>CAWARK010000017.1:0-292214 GCA_963784415.1 uncultured Alphaproteobacteria bacterium | reverse complement strand
ATGACGCTCGATGAAACCTTCCGGGCAAAAGTCTGGACGCAGGAAAGCACCGGCGCGTGGCATTTCGTGACGCTGCCGGCTGCCCTGTCGAAACGCATCCAGACACTGACCACCGGCCAGCTCAAGCCTTTCGGCTCCTTTCATGTGAAGGCCCGCACCGGCCTCAGTCGCTGGGAAACGTCGCTGTTCAAGGACGCCAAACGCAACGCCTTCCTCCTGCCCGTAAAGGCCGACGTCCGCCGCAAGGAGAAGATCAAGCCGGGCGACACGATCGAGGTATCGGTCGCGTTTGATTTCTAGGGGCTGGCCGCGAAGCGGCCGGACGGCTACACGCCAGCTGCATTGCAATTCTGCGGAGCCACGCCCATGTCCGTACTCGACCGTCTCACCGCCGCTGGCGTTACGCTTCCGGACGCTCGCCCACCCGTCGCGAACTACGTTCCGTTCGTCATCACCGGCAATCTTCTCTTCATCTCAGGCCAGGTCAGCGTCACGCCGGAAGGCCTCATCAAGGGCCGCCTCGGCCAGGACATGACGCTTGAGCAGGGTCAGCAGGCTGCCCGCGCCTGCGGCATCAACCTCATCGCCCAGATGAAATCGGCCCTCGGCGATCTCGAGCGTGTGACGCGCATCGTGAAACTCGGCGGCTTCGTCAATGCAGCGCACGACTTCATCGATATTCCGAAAGTCGTGAACGGCTGCTCGGACCTGATGGTCGAAGCGTTCGGCGACAAGGGCCGCCACGCCCGCTCCGCCGTCGCCTGCCCCGTCCTGCCGATGGGAGTTGCCGTCGAAGTGGACGCCGTCGTCGAATTCGCCTGATCGACATGGCGCCCGCGCGCATCGATCTTGCCCGCTATGCCTACGCCCATCGCGGACTATGGGGCGAAGGCGTCACCGAGAACTCCGTTCCCGCCTTCCGCGCCGCCGCTGCCGCTGGCCTGGGGGTCGAACTCGACGTCCGCATGACGCGTGATGGCGAGCTGATCGTCTTCCACGACGCCACGCTTGAACGCCTGTGCGGCTCGCCCAAGGTCGTTGGCGAAATCAACTTCGTCGAACTGCGCGGCTTCCGCCTGCCCGACGCCTCGCGCATTCCCACCTTGCGCGAAGCGCTGGAGGCGATGGACGGCCTGCCTACCTTGATCGAGGTCAAGATCGATCCGCCAAACCGGCGCATCCTTCCGCTGATCATCGAATACATGAACCAGTCTCCCGCCCCGGCCACGCTGATGAGTTTCGACGAACCCAGCGTCTGGCGCATGACGACGCTGATGCCAGAGCGCCAGATCGGCCAGTTGATCGAGCCGCTCTCGGATCTCGGGCCCGACGGCGTCGCCCAGAAGGCCAAGCGCGCTCGCGACTTCGATTGCGCCTACATTGCCCCGCACCACTCCTCGCTCGCCGCCGCCCGCGACGCCGGCCCGCTCGTCACATGGACAGTCCGCACCGAGCGCGACCTCTCAATTGCCCGGAGATACGGCGCCGCGCCGATATTCGAGGGGCTGAACCCGGCCCTCGCAATCCCCGGCGGAACACCGATATAGTCTGTCTCACCCCATCCCGAGGAAGCCCTTGGCGGACGACGCAGCGGACAGGATCGAGCTTTCTCTCTCCGTCGCGGACGCGATGGCGGACGTGGAACGTTCTGCCTGGAACGCCGTCGCGAACCCGCCGGGCGAACGCTATGACCCCTTCCTCGACTGGGACTTTCTCGAAGCTGCTGAATCATCCGGCTGCGCCCAACCCGATACCGGCTGGACCCCGCGCCACCTGCTCGCCCACGACCAGACCGGCAAGCTCGTCGGCGCCGCCCCGCTTTACCTGAAAGCCCATTCGCGCGGCGAGTTCGTGTTCGACCATGGCTGGGCCGACGCCCTGCATCGTGCGGGAGGCCGCTACTATCCAAAGCTCCTCTGCGCTGTCCCCTTCACCCCCGTCACCGGCCGCCGCCTTCTGGCCGCCGGCCCCCACGCTCAGGCCATCCGCAGCGCGCTCGCCGGTTCCGTGGTCGAAGTCGGCAAGCAATCGCGCGCCTCCTCCGCCCATTTCAATTTCCTCGACGAACAGACGTGGACCGAACTCGGCGCCGCTGGCTTGCTCCTGCGCGAAGACCAGCAGTTCCACTGGATCAATCGCGGCTACAAGACCTTCGACGACTTCCTCGGCGCGCTCTCGTCCCGCAAGCGCAAGACGCTCCGCCGCGAACGCCGCGAGGCACAGGAAGGTCTCGAGATCATCCGCGTCACGGGCGACGAAATCCGCGAGCATCACTGGGATGCCTTCTTCCGCTTCTACATGGACACCGGCGGCCGCAAATGGGGCTCGCCCTACCTCAACCGCGAATTCTTCAGCCTGCTGCACGAGCGCATGGCCGATAAATGCCTGCTGATCCTCGCCATGGATGAAGGCGAGCCCATCGCCGGCGCGCTCAACATGATCGGCTCGGACACGCTCTATGGCCGCTACTGGGGCCGCTCGGTCGAGCGCCCCTTCCTGCATTTCGAGATCTGCTACTATCAGGCGATCGACTTCGCCATCGAGCGGGGCCTCGCCTGCGTCGAGGCCGGCGCACAGGGCGAACACAAGCTGGCGCGTGGCTACGAACCCCGCCTCACCCGCTCAGCCCACTGGATCGCTCACAGTGGTTTGCGCAGGGCCGTCGCGGATTATCTCGACAACGAACGCGCGGCGGTCGAGGAAGGGATAGAGGCGCTGCAGGCCTACTCCCCGTTCCGCAAAGGGGAGCTGCAGCAACCGGAAGATCACGAAGAGGAGGGGTTCTGATGAGCCTTGCTGGCGACTATGACGGCAACAACATCTTCGCGAAAATCCTGCGCGGCGAGGCGCCGTGCGTGAAGATCTTCGAGGATGAGCATGTCCTCGCCTTCATGGACATCTTCCCGCAATCACAGGGCCACTGCCTCGTGATCCCGAAGAACACCACCGCCCGCAACCTGCTGGAGTTCCCGGCTGATCGCCTTGGAACCTATTTCGCTTCAGTCCAGAAAATCACCAAGGCCGTTACAAAGGCCTTCAACTGCGACGGCGTCATCGTCACCCAGTTCAATGGCGCGCCCGCAGGGCAGACCGTGTTCCACCTCCACGTCCACATCATCCCCCGCTACGCCAACCTCCCCCTCCAGCCCCACCACGGCGGCAAACCCGCGGATCTCGATGTGTTGCGCGAACAATCCGCGCGAATTGCTGCGGCGCTCTAAACCTGAGCCGCGAGTCCTTTTATCGGACATGACTGCATCCGCTTTGGCGGATTGAGGCGTCAAAGAGCTGCAATAGCGAGAAAATCTCAATTCGTCTGGACTTCGGCGCACATGGGTGAGCTCGTCATTGAGCCCCCTTCCGCAATGGAACCTGCTGCGCCTGCGAGCGTTCGAACAAACGGGGTGGGTCACGACCTTCGCATGCAAGGATTGCCCATGGGTTTCGACTCGGCGACTGCCATCGTGCGCACCCTACAAACGGCCCAGCCGGAAGCCATTCGGCCGAGACTGAAGCGCGCGGCGATGATCGGCAACTTCCCGCCCCGCAAATGCGGCATCGCCACCTTCACCCGCGACACTTTCGAAAACCTGCGCGCCGCCCTTCCCCGGACCGAGTGGAACCTCGTCGTCATGGAAGACAAGGGCGGCAACCACGTCTATCCGCAGCAAGTCACGCATATCGTTCCGCAGGATGATATCTCGGCCTATCTGCAAACCGCCGACGACCTGAACCGCTCCGGCGTCGAGGTCGTTTTCCTGCAGCACGAATTCGGCATCTTCGGCGGCGAGTCCGGCTCACACATCCTGGCGTTGCTTCGCCGGCTCCGTATGCCCGTGGTCACGACGCTGCACACGGTGCTGCAAAATCCGAACCCGGACCAGAAACGCGTTCTCGACGAAATCCTGCGTATCTCGTCCGCCGTCATCGTGATGACGGAAATGGGCGCCGACATCCTCGAGCGTGTCCACGACGCTGGCCCCACCAAGGTCCACGTCATTCCGCACGGCGCGCCAGAGCGCCCGTTCTCCGCGACCGACCCGTTCAAGGCCCCGCTCGGTCTGACTGGCAACAAGGTGATCATGACGTTCGGCCTGCTCTCGCCGAACAAGGGGCTCGAGACAATCATCCGCGGCCTGCCCGCCATTCTCGATCGCCACCCGGACGCCATTTACCTGATCGTGGGCGCCACTCACCCCCATCTGGTGAAGCATGAGGGCGAAGCATATCGCGACCGCCTGATCGAGCTCGCGCGTTCGCTTGGCGTGGTCGATCACCTCCGCTTCATCAATCGCTTCGTCGGCGACACCGAACTCGTCGACCTGCTGCAGGCGGCCGATCTCTACGTCACGCCCTATCTCACCGAGGCGCAAGTCACGTCCGGCACGCTGGCCTATGCGATCGCTCTGGGCAAACCGGTCATCTCGACACCCTACTGGCATGCCAAGGAAGCGCTGGCTGATGGCGTCGGCGTGATCTGCCCGTTCAACGACACCCGCGCCTTCACGCGCGAGATCATCGACCTGCTCGCCGACGACGAGCGCCGCGACGCCATGGCTCACCGCGCCTACAATGCAGGCGAGCCTTCGCGCTGGCGCAAGGTCGCGCAGGAAACGACCGGCCTTGCCCTTGCCTGCCTGACCTCGCACGAGCGTCGCAAGGAAGAAGCCTTCATCCCCCTCGCACGGCCGAAACTCGACGGCCTCCTGCGCATGTCGGACGATTGCGGCGTGATGCAGCACTCGCGCTTCGGCGCACCCGATCGTCGCCACGGCTATTGCACAGACGACAATGCGCGCGCGCTCAGCCTCATTGCGCGCCTCGCCGCGGAAGGGCCGCTCGATCCCGCCGCGATGAAGCTCGGCCTTTCGTGCGCTGCCTTCCTCAACCACGCATGGAATCCCGAAAGCGGCCGCTTCCGCAACTTCATGGGCTTCGATCGCCGCTGGCTCGATGAAGGCGGCTCGGACGATTGCTGCGCCCGCGCGTCTTGAGGCGCTTTGCCTCGTCGCACGCGACTGGCCGCAAGCTGACTTGCGCGACTGGGCTAGCGACCTGGCGCGCGAAGTCATCCAGCACATGCATGCGTGGACATCGCTCCGCTCCCGCGCGCTTCTGGTCAAGGCGCTGCTTACCGCCGAACATGCAGTCATCTGCGAATCCGAATCCCGCAGGCTCATTGCCGAAGCTGTCGGCGAACTCGTCCGCTGCGCTCAGGACGGCGCAAACGACCATGGCTGGTTTGAACCAAACCTGTCCTACGACAATGCGAGACTGCCCGAAGCGCTCATCCTCGCCGGCGAACGCCTGCACGACCCTGACATGCTGTCCGCCGGCATCGAGACGCTTGACCGGCTGATGAAGCGTCAGTTGTCGGCCCACGGCTTCTTCGCCCCTGTCGCGACAAGCTCCTTTGCCGAAACCAGCGCGAACCACATTCATTTCGATCAGCAGCCGATCGAGGCGCTCGCAACTGTAGACGCATGCCTTGCAGGCTGGAGAGCCACCGGCGCAACGCGCTACGCACACGCCGCGCGTCAGGCTTTCGAATGGTTCGGTGGCCGCAATGTCCACGGCGTCGCCCTTGCCCGCCCCTCCGACGGAATATGCTGCGATGGCCTGACGGTCGACGGCCTGAACCGCAACCATGGCGCAGAATCCATCCTGAGCTATCTCCTTGCTGCCGCTTCAGTACGTCGCGGACTGTTCGGAGCCCCCACTGCTGCTGGCTAAAGCCGCTCCCTCAACTGCACGCTGATGGAACGAATATGGACATCCGGAACTTCGAGACAAAACTCGCCGCCAATCCGGCGCAGGTGGTGCTGAGACCATTCAGCATTTCCGCCGAGCCCCGCGGCACTGCGTCCGGGATAATGAACCGCGCGGAGCGCATTGCCAAAACCGTGCTCGCTCTAAGCGATGCCGAGTGCAACGCCTACCTCGCCCGCGTCGACAGCGACTTCTTCGGCCGTCACTGGCAGACGCACGCCATCTTCCTCGATCGCTTCAATCAGATCCGCTCGATGATCGGCAATCTCGACAATGTCAGCGACGCACACGCGAAACTCCTGGGCGCGTTTTTCAGCCACGAATATTCCTACTCCGCCGCCGCCGTCATGAACCCCTCGATCGTGCCGCACCCTGACCAGTCGGGCATGCGCGATGGCGCGGTGAAGTTTGTCCTGTCGCTCCGCACCGTCGGAGAAGGTCACATCTCGTCAATCGCGTTCCGCGAAGGCGTCGCCATGCCCGATGGCGATTTCTCCCTGTGGCCCGAGCCTCCTTTCGCTATTGCCGCCTCGCCCGAAGGTCATGACGGCGAAGACGGCCCTGTCACGGTGAAACGCCATGAGTCTTCGCCCCTGTCGGGCGCCGTGATTTTTCCGATCACCAAGGCGCAACGCAACGGCCTCGAAGACCTCCGCCTCGTGAAGTTCACGGAGGACGATGGTTCGCACCATTACTACGGCACGTACACCGCGTACTCCGGCCGTGAGGTCGGCTGCGAAATGCTGACGACCGATAATTTCTCGACCTTCCAGCTCACGCCGCTGCGCGGCGCTGCGGCCCAGCACAAGGGTCTCGCGCTCTTCCCGCGCAAGCTGGACGGCCGCTACTCCGCCATCGGCCGCCTGGATCACGAGTCGCTCTACTTCATGCAGACCGACGACCGCTTCGTCTGGAATTACGGCAAGCGCATCATGGGCCCCAAATACCTGTGGGAGCTGGTGCAGATGGGCAATTGCGGCTCGCCCATCGAACTCGACGAAGGCTGGCTGGTGCTGACCCACGGCGTCGGCGCCATGCGTCAGTATTCCATCGGCGCGGCCCTGCTCGACAAGAAGGACCCGTCGAAATTGCTCGGCCGCTCGATCGAGCCCTTCCTGACGCCGGTCGACGAAACGCGCGAAGGCTATGTCCCCAACGTCGTCTACACCTGCGGCGCGCTGAAGGTCGGCGAGCGCCTGCTCATCCCCTACGGCGTCGCCGATTCAGCGATCCGCTTCGTGTCGGTGAAAATCAGCGACCTGCTCGCGACACTGAAATAGCGAGCGCTACTCCGAAGCACGCGCCCGGATCTGCTCAAGCGAAATCTTGCCGCGCACCAGCAGGCTGTAATCATCCGCCAGCGTGCCGGTGATGTTGCCCGGCTTGTAGTGATGCCCCGCCATCTCGGCCACCGGCGTCACTTCCGCCGCCGACCCCGTGATGAAGCACTCCGAGAAGGTCGAGAGTTCTTCCGGCGTGATGTGCCGCTCGATCACTTCAAAGCCCCGCGCGCGCGCCAGCTCGATCACGGTCTGACGCGTCAGACCGTTGAGGAAGCAGTCCGGCGTCGGCGTGTGGATCGCGCCATCGCGGATCAGGAACACGTTCGCCCCGGTCAGCTCCGCCACATAGCCGCGATAATCCAGCATCAGCGCGTCCGAGAAGCCCTCGGCCTCCGCCTTGTGCTTGGACATGGTGCAGATCATGTAGAGCCCGGCCGCCTTCGCCGCCGACGGAATCGTATCCGGCGACGGGACGCTTCCAGTCCGACATCGTCACCCGGATGCCTTTGTTCTTGTCGGCGAAGTAGTTGCCCCACTCCCAGATCGCCACGCAGGTGCGGATGGAAGCCGACTGGGCCGCGACACCCATCATTTCCGAGCCACGCCACGAGAACGCCCGGATATAGCAGTTCTCCAGCCCGTTCTTGTTCATAAGCTCGAGCTTGACCGCATCCAGCTCCGCCACCGGCACGGGCATCTTGTAGCCGACCAGCTCGGCCGACTTGTGCAGGCGTTTCGAGTGGTCCGTTCGACCGGAACACCTTGCCCTCATAGGCCCGCTCCCCCTCGAATACGCAGGAGCCGTAATGCAGGCTGTGCGTCAGTACGTGAATCTTGGCGTCCCGCCACGGCGTCATCTGGCCGTCCAGCCAGATCCAGCCGTCACGGTCGTCATACGGGACAAAATTTGCAGAAGGGGCAGCCATTTCTATCGTCCTTGGCGGACGCCGAGCCTATGGGAGTGGCTTGAGTTTCGCGTCCTGCTCTTTCATTGTCCGGTCGTGGCCATGCCTGTCAACCGACCCCATTCCGCGCCAATTGCGCCCGCTATAACCGCTTCCGGCGGTGATAATCGGCTATATCTGCGCGATCAGGACCTCAACGAGGGGGCCGCCCTGATCCGTGCGGCTGCGCGCAAGCTGGCCGAACTGGCCGAAACCGCGGGCGCCGCGGCTGCCATTTCAGCCCCTGAAATGGACGTGCTGCAGGAAGTCTTCGACCTTGGTCCCATGGATGTGGGCGATCTTCGCGCGCGTCTCGGCGCCCCCAAGCAATCGCTTGCCCGCAATCTCAACCAGCTCGAAGGACGCGGCTTCGTCACGCGCGAGACCGATCCGGCCGACCGCCGCCGCCGTCTCGTCACTCTCACGCCCTCCGGCATGACCTTCGCCCGCGAAGCCACCGAGCGCCGCCGCAACGCCCTGCGCCAGGCATTCCTCTCGGCCGGCCCGGAAGCCGTCACCGGCGCCCGCCGCATGCTGTCGGACCTCACGCGCACCCGGGGCGAGTCGTGAACCAGCACCGCAGCCACATCCTCGCCGTCGACGACGACGACCGCCTGCGCGACCTGCTGAAGCGCTACCTCTCCCGTGAAGGCCACGACGTTACCACGGCAAAAGACGCTGCTTCCGCCCGCAAGCTGATGGCGACCATGACCTTCGACCTCGTCATCCTCGACGTGATGATGCCCGGCGAGGATGGCCTCTCCCTGCTGAAGAGCGTGCGCGAGAAGAAGTCCGACACGCCCGTCATCCTGCTCACCGCGCGCGGTCAGGCGTCCGAGCGGATCGAGGGGCTCAAGCTCGGCGCCGACGACTACCTGCCAAAGCCGTTCGAGCCGGAAGAACTCACCCTGCGCATCGCCTCCATCCTGAAACGCGCCGCGCCCGAAGCACCGGTGGAGGAACTCAAGCTCGCCGGCATGATCTTTCACGTCAACAAGGGCGAGCTTCGCAAGGATGGCCGCCTCGTCCGCCTCACCGAGAGCGAGACGCAGCTTCTCTCCATCCTCGCCGCCCGCGCCGGCGCCGCCATCTCGCGACACGAACTCGCCATGCTCACCGCCGCCGGCGTCGAACGCTCGGTCGATGTCCAGGTCACGCGCCTGCGCCGCAAGATCGAGCGCGACCCGCGCGAACCCGTCCACCTGCAGACCGTGCGCGGCGTCGGCTACCGGCTGACCGGGGAATAGGATGCGGCTGCGCGACTACACCCCGCGAGGCTACAACGCTCGCAACATCCTGATCCTCATCGTCCCGATGATCGTCTTCGTCGTCTCGATGACGCTGTTCTTTTTCTACACGCACGTCGAAACGGTAAACGCCAAGCTCTCGCGCGCCGTGGCCGAAGAGCTGGCCTTCGTCATCAGCCACCACGAGCAATACCCGGAAGACTGGGACCGCCTCGCCAGCAGCATGAACAATGCCGGCCTGATGTCACTGACCTTCACGCCCGGCGTCAAAACGCTGGCGCCGCCCGAAGGCAACGCCTGCTGCGACCAGCTCAGCGACGAACTCAACATACGCTTTGGCGACCGCCTCTGGGCCTTCCGCTACATGCCCAACGACCTCCTCACCATCCGTGTGCTCGGCTCGCGCGGCCAGTACGAGGCGCGGATGGATCGCAAGCGCGTGATCATCATCACCGCCCACATCTTCATTGTCTGGACTGTCGCCTTCAGCGTGCTGCTGCTGATCACGTCCTATCTCTTCCTGCGCAACCAGGTCCGCTCGATCCTGCAACTCTCATGGGCCGCCGACGCCTTCGGGCGTGGCGAAGACATGCCGAATTTCAAGCCATCCGGCGCGCTCGAAGTGCGCAAGGCCGCCCGCTCGCTCCTGCGCATGCGCAACCGCATCCGTCGCTATGCCGACCAGCGTACCGCCATGCTCGCCGGCGTCAGCCACGACCTGCGTACGCCGCTTGCACGCCTCAAGCTCGAACTCGCGCTGGCGCCCAAGGACTACGACACCGCCCCGGCGAAGAACGACATCGTCGAGATGGAGCGCATGCTTGATGGCTATCTCGCCTTCGCGCGCGGCGAGGAAGGCGAACAACCCGTGCTGTCGGACCTCACCGCAATCACACGCGACGCCGTCGCCGCCGCCGCCGCCCGCACCCAGCTCGAACTCTTCGCGCCTGCGCCCGTTCCGATGCGCCTCCGCCCGCTGGCGCTCAAGCGCGCGATCGCCAACCTCGCCAACAACGCCGCAGACCACGGCAAGTTCGTCCGCGTCTCGATCTCTTCGCAATTGGGCGAGGGCGTCATCACCGTAGAAGACAACGGCATCGGTATTCCAATCGAGAACTATGAAGACGCCTTCCGCCCCTTCAGCCGCCTCGACGCCTCGCGCAACCAGAACGTCTCCGGCGTCGGCCTCGGCCTCACCATCACCCGCGACATCGCCCGCGCCCACGGCGGCGATGTCACGCTCAGCAAGTCCGAACTGGGTGGGCTGAAAGCGACACTCAGATTGCCGCTGGATACGGAAAAGCCAAAAGGCCTGAAGGACGAAGAAGAAGACTAACCCTTCTTCTCTGCCTCGCGCGCCAGTTCCGCTCCGCGCCGCGCAGCTGCATCAACCGCCTTGCGCATAAGGTCCGGCAAGCCGCCCGCGCTCATCAGCACGTCCAGCGCAGCCGCCGTCGTGCCGCCTGGCGATGTCACCGCCTTGCGCAATTCAGCCGGCGTCTCCGAAGACTCTCCCAGCAAGGCCGCCGCGCCAACAATCGTCTCGCGCGCCAGCGTATTCGCGGTCGCCTCGCCAAGTCCCGCCGATCGGCCCGCCGCAGCCAGCGCCTCAACGAGCAGAAACACATAGGCAGGGCCGGAGCCCGACACCGCCGTCACCGCATCCATCTTGTCTTCGCCGATCGGGCCGATCACCAACCCAAGCGGCTCAAGCAGCTTGCCCGTCGCAACGCTCTCCGCATCGCTGCATGTGTCCGACAACGCGAACGCAGTCGCGCCCATGCCGATGGCGCCCGGCGTATTCGGCATCGCACGCGCAATTTTCGTCACGCCAAGCGCCTGCCCGATCCGCGCGATGGTGACACCGGCCATGATCGAGACCACCAGCGTATCCGGTCCCACCCACGCTTTCAGCGCCTCGGCCGACGCGCTGAACCCCTGCGGCTTCACCGCCAGCACGACAATGTCGGCAGGCTCCGGCGCGGGATTGAGCGCGATGAGGTTCTCTTCGGCTGCCTCGACAACATCGTCGTCCGGCGACGGCTCGACCACCGACAGACGCTCCAGTCCCGCAGCGCGAAGATCGGACAACCAGCCGCGCGCCATGGCAGAGCCCATGCGGCCCGCGCCAACGAGAACAGCGTGCTTCAGCCCCGAAGGTCCGGACACACCTTTTCCAGTCTGACCGGTAGACGCCTGGCCTGCAGACGCCTGTGACACAGCTTACGCCTCGCCGTGCGTTTCGAAGACGACAGCCGTCACGGCTTCTTCCGGCGTCTTGCCGGCCCACACGACGAAATTGAACGCCGGCAGGAACTGGTCAGCCGCCTCGAGCGCCGCCGCGAGGATCGCCGCCACTTCACCCGGATCGGGCGCAATACGGTCGAGCATCGGAATGGTGTGACGGAACACTGCCACGCCATCTTCATTCCAGTAATCGAAGTGACCGAGCCACAGCCGCTCGTTGATCCGGCGCAGCAGATCCGAGATCGCCGACTGCTTCACATGCGGCGCGCGCAGGTCGAGCGTCAGCGAGAATGTCAGCGACGCAGGTTCATCGCGCCAGGCGAACATGCCGCCGAACTCGCCCCACTTGGTTTGCGAGGCGCAGTGGATAAGACCTTCCTCGGTCCGCTCGCAGGCCCAGCCCGCGCCGAGCACGGTCTGCTCGACGAGGTCCATCGCTCCGTCGGATTCCATCATGGAGTGAGAGTGGAGTTGCGACATCTGGTCCTCCCAGAATCACGGGCAAGCCCGGTTTCTATTGAAACGCTATAGGTCGTTGCCACTGTCTACAATGGCAGCATGGTTAAGGGATTGGAGATAAGAATCGGCTTTATGCGCCGCTCAGCTTGGCTTCGAGTTCGGCCACGCGTTTCTCCAGCGCTTCTGCGCGTTCCAGCGCATTTCGCGCCAGTGTCTTGAGAGCTTCCACTTCCTCGCGCTTGGCGAGATCGGCGTCGGCCACAATCCGCTCCGCCATCGACCGAAACAGCGTTTTCGCCTCGTCATTGGCAGCTTGCGCCATACCCGCAGCGCCCTGCATTACGCGGGAAATGTCGTCCATGAACGCGTTACGGGACTGCATTATGCGCCTCTATGGTAGACCCGGCTGTTGGAGCCGGTATCTATATGGCCCATAGAGGCCGGGATTACAAAGTCCCGAACTCCACTCTGCTGCGGCGTACAGGAATTCTGCATGTTTCTTCCCCTGGAGATCCCTTTTCCGAGGATCGACCCTGCGGCGTTCACCATTCCGCTGCCGGACATGATGCTCGGGCCGATCCATCTCGGCGCTTTTCCGGTCCGTTGGTATGCGCTCGGCTACATCTTCGGCCTGCTCGCCGGCTGGTGGTATGCCGTTCGCATCGTCACACGGGGCCGCCTCTGGGGTGAGACCGAGAAGGGACCGCTCCAGCGCACCGACATCGACGACTTCGCCTTCTACGCGATGATCGGCATCCTCGTCGGCGGACGCATCGGCTACATCCTGTTCTACACGCTCCCGTACGAGTCCGAAAAACTGTTCGGACCGAACGGCGACATCTTCTTTATCTTCCGCATGTGGGAAGGTGGCATGGCTTTCCATGGCGGCCTGCTCGGCGCCGTCACCGCAGTCTTCGCCACCGCCTGGATCCGCAAGATTCCCGTGCTCAGTCTCGGCGACGTTGCGTGCGCGGCAGCGCCCATCGGCATCTTCCTTGTGCGCATCGCCAACTTCATCAACGGCGAACTCTATGGCCGTCCGACCGACGCGCCGTGGGGCATGCGCTTCCCCGACTACAACTGGGCGACGCGCCAGTGGGGCCCGGTCGACGCCAAGCCGCTCGTCCACCCGAGCCAGCTCTACGAAGCCGCGCTTGAGGGACTTCTGCTGTTCGGCATCTGCTATGTCTGCGTCTGGCATTTCCGCCTCCTGCGCAAACCCGGCCTCGTCGCCGGCATCTTCCTGATCGGCTATGCGCTCTGCCGCACGCTGGTCGAGAACTTCCGCGAGCCGGATAACTTCACCCAGGGCCGCATGCCGGAATGGTTCACCATGGGCATGCTGCTCTCCATCCCGATGATCCTTGCCGGCGCCTTCCTGATCTGGCGCGCCACCCGCAGCGGGGCGCCCGGCGGCGGCGAAGCGAAGGCGGCGTGAGCGTAACGCGCCGGAGCGCGCAATGAGCGACCTCAGGACGAGGATCATCGACACCATCCGCGTCAACGGACCGATGCCGGTCTCGCTCTACATGCTCATGTGCCTGCACGATCCGCGCGCGGGCTATTACGCCACGCGCCCCGCCCTCAACGTGGACTTCACCACCGCGCCCGAAACCTCGCAGGTCTTCGGCGAACTCATCGGCCTCTGGACCGCGCACGAGTGGATGTCGCTCGGCAAGCCGACGCCCTTCCATCTCATCGAACTCGGTCCCGGCCGCGGCGTGATGATGGCCGACGCCCTGCGCGCCGCCGCCTCCGTCCCCGGCTTCCTCGAAGCCGCGCAGATCGCGCTCGTCGAAGCCAGCCCCGCCCTGCGCGACGAACAATCCACGCGCCTCGCGAGATACAGCCCGCAACACTACGAAGACCTCGACGCCGTGCCGCCCGGCCCCTCCATCATCCTCGCCAACGAATTCCTCGACTGCCTCGCCATCCGCCAGTTCGTGCGCGATGGCGCCGGATGGCGCGAACGCCAGGTCGGCATCGACCGCAATGGCGACCTCACCTTCGGCCTCGGCCCGCCCGCCGAACTGCCGCCGCACCTCACGCCCATCGGCGACCAGGTCGAAGCCGCGCCCGCCCTCGAAAGCTTCACCGACGCCATCGCTCGCCGCTTCCGCGAGCATCCCGGCCGCGCCCTGGTCATCGACTACGGCCCCGACGATCACTCACCCACCGACACGCTGCGCGCCTACGCCTCCGGCCGTCAGGTGCCGCCCCTCTCCGATCCGGGCGCCACCGACCTCACCGCCGACGTCGACTTCCCTCGCCTCGCCCGCCTCTGCGACCAGCAACGGCTCGCCGTCCACGGCCCCGTCACGCAGCAGCACTTCCTCGCCCGCCTCGGCGCCCGCCAGCGCATGGAGAACCTCCAGCGCGTCAATCCGGATCACACCGCCGAAATCCGCGCCGCCGTCGAGAAGCTGGTCTCGCCCAATGAAATGGGAACCCGCTTCAAGGTCGTCGCGCTCTCGCCCCCCGGCGCCGAAACGCCTCCGGGCTTCTGACATGTCATGGTAGCTTCAACGCAATGACCGACACCCGCCCGCCCTACGAAGAAGTCCCCGCGCTCAAGCGCTTCACCATGCACGTGCGCCATGGCTTCTTCGGCCGCGTCGGCGGCGTCTCCACCGGCGTCTACAAATCGCTCAACTGCGGGCCCGGCTCGGGCGACGAACCCGAGAAGGTGCTCGAGAACCGCCGCCGCGTCTGCCACGCCCTCGGCGCGCAGCCCGAAAAACTCGCCAGCCCGCGCCAGATCCATTCCGCCAAGGCCGTCATCACCGAGCACGCCTACGCGCCGAACGAACGTCCCGAATGCGACGCCCTCGTCACCAAACGCCCCGGCCTTCTCCTCGGCGTGCTCGCGGCCGACTGCGCGCCCATCGTGATCTGCGATCCGCACAACGGCGTCATCGCCGCGATCCACGCCGGCTGGCGCGGCGCTGTCGGCGGAGTCATCGAAGCTGCGGTCGAAGCCATGGGCCAGCTCGGCGGCGACCCGTCACACATGGCGGCCGGCGTCGGTCCGTGCCTGTCGCAAGCATCGTTCGAAGTCGGCCCCGACCTCGCCGACGCCGTCCTCAACGCAACGCCATGGGCCGAAACCCTGTTCGAACCCGGCGCAGCCGACCGTCAGTTCTTCGATCTCAAGCGCTACTGCCTCGGTCGCCTCGCCCGCCTCGGCGTCGCCCACATGGATGCGCTGACCGACGACACACTCACCCAGTCGGAGAGCTATTTCTCCCATCGCGCATCCGTGAAGGCGGGCGACCGCGACTGCGGACGCAACATGACCGGCATCATGCTGCTCGGCTGATCGCGCGAAACCCCTGTCGCAACAACCCGTTCCGCGCTGCCCAATTGCCAATCTGCGGCATTTAGGTTCGTGGGTGGCTGCGAAAACACTCCCCAGACAACTCGGCGGAATCATTGTTCACCGCGATTGCGGCCCGCTCGATTCTGCGACAGAAGCGTGACGCCGAGGGAGCCCCCTGTGCAGACCTTTCAGGGGCGGCATTTTGAGAGAGCGGGCAGATGAAACTCATCTCGTGCAACTCCAACCGGCTGCTCGCCCAGAAAATCGCTGACCGCCTCGACATGCGCCTCACCGATACCGAGGTGAAGACCTTCAAGGACCGCGAAGTCTTCGTGAAGGTAAACGAGAACGTCCGCGGCCAGGACGTCTACGTGATCCAGTCCACGTCGGCTCCCGCCAACGACCACCTGATGGAATTGCTCATCACGATGGATGCGCTCGTCCGCGCCTCCGCCCGTCGCATCACCGCCGTGATCCCATACTTCGGCTACTCCCGTCAGGACCGCAAAACCGACGGCCGTACGCCGATCTCGGCGAAGCTCGTCGCCAACCTCATCACCATCGCCGGCGCCGACCGCGTCGTCACCGTCGATCTCCACGCCGCGCAGATCCAGGGCTTCTTCGACAAGCCGACCGACAACCTTTTCGCCCAGCCCGAAATGGCCGACGACATCCTCCGCAAGTACGGCAAGCAGGATCTCATGGTCATCTCGCCGGACGTCGGCGGCGTGGTCCGCGCCCGCGCCCTCGCCAAACGCCTCGGAGCTGACCTCGCCATCGTCGACAAGCGCCGCGAGAAAGCCGGCGAGTCCGAAGTGATGAACATCATCGGCGACGTCGAAGGCCGCAAGTGCATCCTGATCGACGACATGACGGACTCGGGCGGCACGCTCATCGGCGCCGCCGACGCGCTCCTGAAGAAGGGCGCCAAGGAAGTCGCCGCCTACGTCACGCACGGCGTCCTCTCCAACGGCGCCGCCGCCAACATCGACAAGTCCCAGCTGAAAGAGCTTGTCATCACCGACACCATTCAGGCCTCCGAAAACGTCGCCAAGTCCAAGAAGATCCGCACCATCTCCCTCGCTCCGTTGATCGCCGAAGCCATCCGCCGCATCGCCAACGACGAATCCATCTCGAAGATGTTCGACTAGCTCACTCACTGGAAACGGACCTTCAGGTCCGTGTTCCCGGCGAAGGCCGGGATCCAGCCTTTGCGCGAGGCGCAAACCGCGATCGGCAAACCAATCCACCACTTGTCATCCGGAAGCGCGTAGCGCTATCCGGGACGCATCGCTCCACCGCGATCGGTCGACAAATGGGTCCCGGCTCTCCGCTGCGCTGCGGCCGGGATGACAACCGCGCGACGCGACGAGAGTTACACCTCATTTTGTTGGATGAGATCCGCACTTACACAGCAGCCCGCTTTTCCGCGTCTCCAGCAATCTCAATGACTTGCGCGAAAAATAGGGTGGATTGGCGTTCGGCAAATCGGCCGGGCTCCGGGCGCACGTATAGTGGCGGCCATGAAACGCGAAGGCTGGCCCATCTGGCTGCTGCGCGACGTCCCGGCCTTCCTGGGTGTCATGTTCAGCTTCTGGCCGCTGATGATCCTCCTGATCACCAGCGGCGCCGCGCCATGCGCGGAAAGAAGGTCCGCAGGTCCGCGCTTCGACGACTCCCGCTCCTGCTCGCGCACGCCGAGGCGCGCCTCGCCTTCGCCCTCCGGCGCAGGCCTATCGCCGCCTCGGCTGGAACCATCGCCTCGTGACGTTCAGCGCATTCATCCCCGCCCGCAGACTGGCCCGAGACTCGAGCAAGCGCTTCCGAACCTACCGCCGCGCCTACGCGAACCTGAGGCCATCGTCCGCGCGTACGTCGACGCACCGCGTCAGCAGTATCGCATCAGCGAACGCGAAGCTCGCGTCCGCATCCACCGCGCGCCTGTTCGCGCGCCCCTTGCAACGCTCTCGAAGTCCTCCCTCGCCGCAAGGCGGGGGAGGTGGCGCGCGACGTCTTCGTCGCGTGACGGAGGGGGCTGCGTGCGCTCGCGCGCACGCGGACCGCCGCTGCGTTCGCTCACACTCAAAATCAACCCCAACCCACCTCGCGGGTCCCACCTGCGAGACCGCATCCCCATGCCCGCTCCCACCCGAATCACGGCACAATTCCCTCAATGCCCACGAGCCGCCCCTCCTTCCTCGAATTCTTCGCCGGCGGCGGCATGGCGCACACCGGCCTGTCGAACCGCTTCGACTGCGCCTTCGCCAACGATCTCGACCGCATGAAGTGCGACGCCTACCGGGCCAACTATCCGGAAGCCCGCATCGAACAGGGCGATGTCTGGAACATCACCCCCGCCACCCTCCCCACCGCCGACCTCGCCTGGGCCAGCTTCCCCTGTCAGGACCTATCGCTGGCAGGCGGACGACGCGGCCTCAACGCCCCGCGCTCGGGCGCCTTCTGGGGCTTCTGGAATGTCATCGGCAAGCTGGGCGACCGCGCCCCGCGCACGCTCGCGATCGAGAACGTCTCCGGCCTGCTCTCCTCGCATGGCGGCCGCGACTTCGCCTCGCTGGTCAACGAACTGTCCGACGCCGGCTACCGCGTCGGCGCCATGCTGATCGACGCCGCGCTGTTCTCGCCGCAATCCCGGCAGCGCCTTTTCATCATCGCCCACAAAGGCCGGATCAATCCCGCGCTGGTCAGCGACGAACCCGATCCGCTCTATCACCCGCCAGCGCTGCGCGCCGCCGTCGAACATTTCTCCGACACCACGCACATGGCCTGGGTCTGGTGGCGTCTTCCGCACCCGACACGCCGCAACGCCGACCTCGCCTCGCTGCTCGATCGCGCCCCGCCGGAAAATGTCTGGCGCTCTGAAGCCGACACACAAAAACTGATGTCGCAAATGGCGCCGCTCCATCGCCAGCGTGTCGAGACAGCACTCGCCGATCCACGCTGGCAGGCCGGCGCCGTCTTCCGCCGCATCCGCATCGAGAACGGGACGCGCATCCAGCGCGCCGAGATTCGCTACGACGGCATGGCCGGTTGCCTGCGCACGCCATCCGGCGGCTCATCGAAACAACTGCTGCTTGTCACCGAAAATGGCCGCGCCCGCCTGCGCCCCGTTCTCGCCCGCGAAGCCGCGCGCCTCATGGGCCTCGACGACGCCTATCGCTTGCCAGCCTCCGAAACCAACGGCCTGAAGGTGGCAGGCGATGGCGTCTCCGTCCCCGTCGTCCGCTGGCTCGGCGAACACCTGCTCGCGCCGCTCGCCACCGGCAGCGCGACGCGAGCGGCGGCCTGAAGTATAGCCGCAACGACAGATGACTGACGTCTACGATCCCGCGAAACGCTCGGCCGTCATGCGCGCCGTGAAATCGCGCGACACCGAACCCGAGCTGAAAGTCCGCCGCGCCGCCCACGCAATCGGCCTGCGTTTCCGCCTCGGCCGCGACGACCTGCCGGGCAAGCCAGACCTCGTCTTCCCCGCCCGCCGCGTCGCCCTGTTCGTCCACGGATGCTTCTGGCACGGCCACGATTGCCCACGCGGCGCACGCGTGCCGCAGGCCAATCGCGCCTACTGGACCGCCAAGATCAGCCGCAACATTGCCCGCGACCGGGTCACGCTCGCTGCACTCCGGAGACAGGGCTGGAAACCCGCCGTGATCTGGGAATGCGAGACGAAGGACGCAAAAACCCTGTCCCGCTTGCTCGCCCGGCGCGTTGGCAGGCCTCCACAGGCTTGACCCTGCCAAGTCCGGCGCCCATGCTTCGATCCGGCCAGGGGGCTCGATCTATGGTGCACGCTTCAACCCAGCAGCTTATTCGCAAGCTGTACGAACTCACGGACGCCGGCGCCCTCGCCTGGCGGATGGGCGATCGCGACACGTCCCGCCTCGAGACCGAAGGCTACGTGGTCGAGCTCGAACCCGCCCCGCCCATGGTCAGCCTGCTTCGCGCCGACGGCCGCGTGCTGGAACGCGCCGAACCAGATGCGCTGGCCGCGATCGCCTGGCCCGATGGCGAAGGCACCTTTGCCTCGCGTGTCTCCGAAATGGCCAACCGCGCCCACCGCTTCGCCCAAGGCGCCGAACCGGTGTCGGCAAAGCCTCTCTCCGCAGTTTCGACCCCACCGCTGAACCCGCCGGCGAAGCCGAAGCTCGCCTCGTTCGGCAAAACCGAGAGTTTCGTGAAACGCCAAATCCCGGCGCCAGCTCCGCTGCCAATGATGACCAGCATCAGCGCGCGCACGATCCAGACACCCGTCGTTGCGCGGCCCGTGATGCGACCCACGGGACCGGATATCTACAAGCCGTGGAAATAAGTCTGCGTCAGAACTTGCAGGACTTGCCGAGCAGCCGCCCAACCACCTTGTCGCCAACCCGCACATCTTCCGCGTCCGTGCAGGCAGCCGCTTTGACGCCGTCGCGCAGGAACCGCATCCGGTTCATCCATGACGGCTGACCGCCCTGGTCAAGCGCATCGAGCGATACGACCGACGTGCCTTCCTGCTCGGTGACGCACTCGTAGAACGCGCCCGACTTGGCCCGCATGGCGACCGCCGTCTGCTCGCCATCCTGACGCGGATAGATCGCGGTGGCGATGGCGGGCTGCCCAAGCTTGGCAAGACACGCATCGATCGGCGTCAGGGATTCCGCAACCGTCGCCGCTTCAGCTGAGGCCGCATTGCTGCTCTGGCCGCCAAACGCGCAGCCATCGAAATCGAGTCCATCGAACGTGACCTTCGCGGAGAACTCGCCCTTGCCGCCTTGCTCGGTCTCGCAAGCCTCGCGGAGGATCACGACCTTCAGCGATCCCGTATCGAAAATGTCGGCGCCGTTTTCCTTGCGCGGCTGCACCAGCGGCTCTTCGATCGCGCGCAGGCCGGACCGCTTGAACGAAAACCAGCCGTCCACGATCTCCATGCGCCAGAAGGGCTCGTCGCCGGCGGCCGAGAATGGCGGCGGCAAAACCCAGGTGGTGGTGTCGAGAGGTCCCGTCGCAGACACCGCGGTCAGTCCGCCGACGGTCTCGCTATCGCCCGTCGCGGTCGAAGACCCGCTCGGCCCGATGCCCGATCCAGCGTTTTGCGGGTCGCCAGGGGCGGCTTGGCCCGCATTGTCCCCGCACCCGGTGAGGACGAAACCGGCCACGAGCATGGCGGCGATAGCCGGACCGATGCTCAATGCGATCCTTCGGCCGGAAAGTCTCGGCTTCACGTGAACCCTCGCTACCTGCCGTCCCGCGTGACCCCGAAGGATGGCGACCAGACTCAAGAGACTAGCACTTCCCTTTACCGTGGGGAGCCCTCAGAAACTGTGATCAGCATCACGCGGTTACGCGAAGTTGGAGACGTACCGGGCTGATTTCGATCATCTTTCACCCGGACCCGCCCGTGGCTGCAAAGCCGCAGCCCCTCCAGTAGCATTCGCCCTGTGGATGAAATCACACGCCGGCCCGCCCTTGCCGCGTGTCGTGATGAATTCGTCATGAACCAACAAAGGCGCAACCGATGCATTGTGACCGCGTTTGTGCCCATATGGTCGCCGAGTTACATCGGCGCGAATGGACGTGGGTGTCGATTCGGACGTTAAGGGAGATATCGATGAAACGGACTTTTCTGATTGCGCTTACGGCGCTGTCGTTGACGGCTTGCGCGACTGATCCGGTCACGGGCGAATCCATCTGGGGCAGGACCGCGACCGGCGCCGGCATCGGAGCTGTTGTTGGCGGCATCGGCGGCGTGTTCGCCGGCGGCAAGGACGGACGCAACGTTGCTGTTGGCGCCGCGGTTGGCGCGCTCACCGGCGCTGCGATCGGCCGCTACATGGACGGCCAGGAAGAAGATATGCGCCGCAAGGTCGCCGCTAGCGGCATCGGCATTCAGCGCATGCCCGATGGCAGCATCAACCTCGTCATGCCGTCTGACGTGACCTTCTCGAAAGGCTCTGCCTCGCTCGATGCGTCGTTCACGCCTGTGCTCGACAAGGTTGCCGAGTCGCTCAACCTCTATCCGAAGACAACGATCGACATCATCGGTCACGCGTCGACGGAAGGTGAAGCGCAAGCCAACCTCAACCTGTCCTACGCACGCGCCCAATCGGTCGGCACGTATCTGCAGGGTCGAGGCGTTATCGCCCAGCGTATCGCAACCGGTGGTCTCGGCGAAACCCAGCCGATCGTCTTCCCGGATGACACGGAAGCCAAGCGTTCGCAGAACCGCCGCGTCGTCGTCACGCTGCGTCCGGTTACGGGCTGATCCGATTACGTATCGAATACGGAAAGGGCGCTCTCCGGAGCGCCCTTTTTGTTTGCGCTATTTGCCGGCGGCCAAACGCGCCACCTGCTCGCTCAGTACGCCGTCAACAGCTGCAGCGACTTTGTCGAGACCAGAAACGCTCGATCCGTTGACCTTGTAGTCGACCGTCAGTTTCGTCGTCCCCGCCTCCGCGCCATCCGCGAGCTGAAAGGTCAGAGCCGCGCTGACGCCCATGTCCTGCAACGGCCCCAGCGCCGCGCTGACCCGCAGCAGGCTACGCGGCATCACGGCGACCACCCGGCCATGCTCCACTTCTCCGCCACTCCAGGTCTCGCACCAGCACCCGCCCGCTTCCGCATTGAGATTCAGCGATTTCGCATCGCCGGAATAGGTGTGGGCGCTGTTCCACCAGGAACCAATATCCACCAGCCGCGCCCACGCGTCATCGCGGTTCAGTTTCACAACAGTCGCAATATGGATGACAAAGCCATCCGGCGCCTTGGCGGTAACATCCGCCCGCGCGGCGCTGGTCGAAAAAAGCACTGCCAGAGCCACGCCGGCCAGACGTATCAGCATTGTGAACACTCCCGGTTCTCGCTCCCGACAATCACGCCGATCGTTTCGGCCCGTCAATCTGCTAAGTGGGGCTTTCCAGCAGCCACGACCTGAGTACGGTAGACTCGCAAATCAGCCGGGGGGAATGATGCGCCTGATCCTGATCGTCGCCGCAGCAACGCTGTTGTGGGCCGCCAGCGCGCCATCCGCGCTGGCCAAACCGCCGCTGGAAGCCTTTGGCGATGCGCCGCCTGTGCGCGCCGCGACGATTTCCCCGGACGGGAAAACGATCGCCTACATCAACAGGGTCAACGGCGCGGACTACCTCGCCAAGTACGACATCGAAACGGGCAAGAACGAAGCCTTGATCCGTATCCCCGATGTCAAAGCCGGCGCGACGGGATGGGTTGGGTCCAACTACATCCTGCTGCACGCGTCGATGATCACATCGAACCTCGGCGCGACGAACAAGTACGAGGACACCGCAGCGTTCGCCTACAACCTGACCACGAAGAAGATTGTCCAGCTGTTGATCAGGTCGCTGGATCTGTACCCCTACCAGTCAGGTCTGGGCCGCATCGTCGGAATCGATCCCGGCGGTCAGTACGTTTACATGCCGGCCTACATGGAGAAACTCGGCAGCGAGCCGTCGCTCGATCTCGTCAAGGTCAATCTCGACACGGGCCGGGGCATTCGCGTGGCAGGCCGCGACGGCACGGGCACGACCGTCAACTGGATCATGGACAACAAGGCCAACGCCGTGGCGCGCGTTGACTTCAGCAGCGCGCGTGGCGTTTATGAAGTCCGGGCGATCGATGCAAACGGCGCGGCCCGCGTGATCTACAGCGAGACGACCAAGGACCCGACTTTCAGGATCGCCGGATTTGCAGAACACGATGGCGCGCTGGTCGCCATCAAGGACGGCAACTCCGACTTCGGCGAAATGTACGAAATCTCGCTGGCCGACGGTGCGCTCACCGGCCCGCTGCACGCACGCGACAATGCAGAGATCGAAGGCATCATCCGCGACGAGAACAAGGTCGTCATCGGCGTCTCGTATTCGGGGCTTTATCCCAGTTACGAACTCTTCGACCCGGCCATCAATCGCGACCTGAAAGGTGCGATCGCAGCGCTGCCGGATGCTTCGGTCACGCTGGCGTCCTGGTCGAGCGACTTGTCGAAACTGCTGCTGTACGCCGAGGGCGGCGTGCAGCCGCCTCGCTATCTGCTGTTCGACCGCGCGGCGAAAAAGCTCTCGACGATCTCGAACTCGCGCCCGGACATACAGCCGGGCGAAATCGGTGAAGTCATCTCGATCGAATACAAGGCCCGCGACGGCCTGCCGATCTCCGCCCTCATCACATGGCCGACCGGCGTCGCAGCCGACGCCCGCAAGAACCTGCCCATGATCGTGATGCCGCATGGCGGCCCGGAGTCATACGACTCCGTGGGCTTTGACTGGCTGGCTCAGTTTCTCGCCAATGAAGGTTATGTCGTCCTCCAGCCCAACTTCCGTGGCTCCGGAGGATTTGGCGCAAAGTTCGCGCAGGCCGGTTATGGCGAGTGGGGCCGCAAGATGCAGGACGACGTCACCGACGGCGCCAAGGCGCTGATGACGATGGGCTGGGCCGACCCCAACCGCACCTGCATCGTCGGCTGGAGCTATGGCGGCTACGCGGCGCTCGCAGGCGGGGCGCTGACGCCTGATCTCTACAAGTGCGTCGTCGCCATCGCCGGCGTGTCGGATCTCAAAAGCATGCTCGGTTGGGAAAAGCGCGAGCGCGGCGCGGACTCGCCCGCGTACAATTACTGGACCAGCGTCATCGGCGATCCCGACCGCGATGGCGAGGCAATCGACGCCGTCTCGCCTTCGCGTCAGGCAGACAAGTTCAAGGCGCCGGTTCTGCTAATTCACGGCGGCAACGACATCACCGTTCCCGAACGCCAGAGCGAGATCATGGAGCAAGCGCTGAAAACCGCAGGCAAGCCGGTCGAATACCTGCGCATCGGCAAGGACGACCACGGCCTCGTCGCTCCGGAAAGCCGCAACAAGGCGCTCACGGCGATCAGGGACTTCCTGCAAAAGCATGTCGGGAAATAGGACACGCGTTGGCGTGCCGCGACCTAAATGCGGTACGCTCGCAAATCAACCGGGGGAATGATGCGCCTGAAATCGATCGTCGCTGTCGCAATGCTGCTCTGGGCCGCCAGCCCGCCACTCGCGCTGGCCAAGCCGCCGCTCGAGGCTTTCGGCGACGTTCCGCGCGTCCGGTCGATGGAACTGTCCCCGGACGGCAAGAAGATCGCCTATCTCCAGCGGGTGGAAGGCGTCGACCTCCTCGTCATTTTCGACCTGGCGTCCAAGACCAGAACGCCCCTAACCCGCATCGACACGGCGCGCGCGCGGTATCTCCACTTTGTCGGGAATGATCACGTGGTGCTGATCGCGTCGAAAGACACGCGCACATTTGGTTTCCGCGGACGATACGAATTCTCCGCTGCGCTCTCGTTCGACCTTGCCACCGGCCAGAGTGTGCAGCTTCTGCGCGGCACGAAGAACATATTCCCGGCCCAGTCTGGTCTCGGTCACATCCTCGGCGTCGCGCCTGGCGGCAAGGACGTGTTCATGCCGGCCTACATGGGTTCAGGCGCGGAGGAACCGGGCTACGATCTGCTGAAGGTGCCGCTGGAAAGCGGCAAGGGTGCACGCGCCGATGGCGGTCGCGGAAATTCCAACTCCGTCGACTACCTGGTCGACAGGACCGGCAGGGTGATCCTGCGCGAAGACTTCTCGGAGAAATCGTCTCAGCACATTTTGCGCGGGCACCAGCCCAATGGCGACTGGAAGGATATCTACCGGAAGGAAACGCCCTTGCCGGAAATCAGCGTGATGGGGCTCTCGGAAGACGGCAAATCCATCTACACGGTCGACTCGAAAGACACCGAGTTCCTGTCGCTCTACACGATGTCGGTCACGGACGGCGCGATCACAGGTCCCGTGTTCGATCGCGCGGACGCCGAAGTGGTCGAGGTCATCGAAGACTTGAATCGTGTCGTTTACGGCGTCCGCTATTCGGGCATGTTCCCACGCTACGACATGCTGGACGCGAGCATCGAGGCGGATGTCAACGGCGTGCTGAAGGCCCTTGCCGGCTCCGCTGTCTATCTGACGTCATGGTCGGATGACTGGTCCAAAATGTTGTTCTTCGCTGATGGCGGCAAGGATGCAGAGCGCTATCTGCTTTATGATCGCGCTACGCGGTCTCTCATGCTCATGGCGAGCGCCCGGCCCGACATCAAGCCGGAGGATGTCGGCGAAGTGACGACCGTCGAGTACAAGGCGCGCGACGGCCTTACCATTCCGGCCCTGATCACCTGGCCAACCGGCGTCGCGGCCGATGCGCGCAAGAACCTGCCGCTGGTCGTGATGCCGCACGGCGGACCGGAGTCTTACGACTCTGTCGGTTTCGACTGGATGGCGCAGTTTCTCGCCAATGAAGGTTACGCGGTGCTGCAACCCAACTTCCGCGGATCTGCGGGTTTTGGTGAGACGTTCTCCCAGGCCGGTCACGGCGAATGGGGCCGCAAGATGCAGGACGACATCACGGATGGCGCCAACGCTCTGGCCAGCATGGGCTGGGCCGATCCGAACCGGATGTGCATCGTAGGCTGGAGCTATGGCGGCTATGCCGCGCTGGCCGGCGGCGCCAGCACGCCGGACATGTACAAGTGTGTTGCAGCCATCGCCGGCGTCTCCGACCTGCGCGAGATGCTGCTCACCGAGCGCCGGGAGCGCGGGAAAGACGATGCCTCGGTTGTGTATTGGCAGTTCCTGATCGGCGATCCCAACGACGACCGGGAGGCCATCAACGCCGTCTCGCCTGCCCTGCACGCCGACCGGTTCAAGGCGCCGGTGCTGCTGGTTCACGGCGTGGCGGATACGACTGTGCCCGTCCAGCAGAGCCAGCTCATGAACGACGCCCTGAAGCGCGCGAACAAGCAGGTCGAATTCGTCCGCATCGACGGCGACGACCACAGCCTGGTGGACAATGACAGCCGCCGCCTGATGCTGACGAAGCTTGGCGAGTTCCTGAAGACGTACATCGGAAAATAGATTGCCCTCTCATCGCTTATTCGGGTTCGCCGCAATCGTCGCAACCGCCGTGGGCGCAGCCTTCGGCCACGGCGGCGCTTCTGCGCAGGTGGCTCCTTACGCAAGTGCAAGGTCGCTTCGAGTGCCCCACGCTCGGCAACGTTCAGGAGTGCGCGATATTCTGGGAGCACGAACTCAGCACGTCAAATCCGAGTCTCGGTTACGCGAAAGGCGGAAGGCCTCGGCACCAAGTTGCTGAACGGCACGACAAAAAAGATCGTGGTCGAATGTCCCGACTGTTTCAATTCCATCGACCTGCAGGCGGGCGGGCGCTTCCTGAGCATTCGCGAACAGTTTGGCGAAGGCAACACCTGGCATCTGCTGGATCGCAAGACCGCGATGATGCAGGAGACTTTACGGTTATCCGCTTTTCTCGCCAGATGGATCGCGGTTCGTCTGCAGCGGCGACCGACCTTGCTGCCGGATACTCGCGCACAGTGCTCGAACGTGTATGAGGTTCGAGACGGAACGCCGAAACTGGCGTTCGAGGCAATCCCTGACAGGGCTTGGCCACCCGCCGATTGGGGCGCATCCGACGTGTGCTGGATCGACAACCAGACGGTCGGTTACACGCGCGTCGTTGGCGAGGAGTACAGGTCGAGCGATCCGGAATTTTGAAGCTGGTCGGAGGGACATGGCGCATTGCAACGTCGCCTCCGCCAATTCGAATTTGTGCAGTACAAGATTGCTTAGGCCGCAGCCGCCTTCTGATCCTTCGGCGGGAAGCGCGAGTAGAAGGTCTGGCCCTTGGCGGCCATCTCGCGCAGCAGGGCGTTCGGGCGGAAGCGTTCGCCGTGTTTCTCGGCCAGCGCATCGCACTCTTCGACGAAGGTCTTGATGCCGACCTTCAGGTCCATGTACGAGCACACGCCGCCGGTATAGGGCGCAAAGCCCCACGCCAGGATCGAGCCGACGTCGGCGTCGCGCGCATCGAGGATGACGCCTTCCTCGAAGCAGCGGGCGACCTCAACGCACTGGCGATAGAGGAAGCGCTTGGTCAGCTCGACCTTCAGTTCCGGCGGGCATTCCTTGGTCTTGATCTCGATCTTCTTGCCGATGTCCGGATAGAGGCGCGAGGGTTTGCCGGCTTCGTTGTAGTCGTAGAAGCCCTTGCCCGCCTTGCGGCCGACGCGGTTCTGCGTGTCGACGATCCAGGCGACAAGATCGCCAACCGGGTTCTGCTCGTAGGACTTGCCGGACACCTTGGCGCTCTCGCGGCCGATCTTCAGCATCGTGTCGATGCCGACGGAGTCGGACACTTCCAGCGGCCCCATCGGCATGCCGGCCATGCGGCCGACATTCTCGATGATCGCCGGCGCGATGCCTTCGCCCAGCATCGTCATGCCTTCTTCCGGATAGGTGCCGAACACGCGCGAGGTGTAGAAGCCGCGGAAGTCGTTCACCGCCACCGGCGTCTTCTTGATCTTCAGGACGTAGTCCATCGTCTTGGCGAGCGTCTCCTGGGTCGTCTCCTTGCCCATGATGATCTCGACGAGACCCATGCGCTCGACCGGCGAGAAGAAGTGGATGCCGATGAAGTTGGCCGGGCGCTTCGACGCCTTGGCGAGGCCCGTGATCGGCAGCGTCGAGGTGTTGGTGCCCATCACGGCGGTATCGCCGAGATGTTCCTCGATCTGCGCCGTCACCTTGGCTTTCAGTTCGACGTTCTCGAACACGGCCTCAACGACAATGTCCGCGCCCTTCACGAGGGAGTAGTCGGTCGACGGCGTGATCAGGGCGAGCAGCGCATCGCCCTTCTCTTTCGTCAGCTTGCCGCGCGACACGTCCTTGTCGACGATACGTTGCGAGTAGGCTTTGCCCTTGTCCGCGGACTCCTGGCTCACATCGAGCAGGATGGTCGGGATGCCGGCCTTGGCCTGCACATAGGCAATGCCCGCGCCCATCAGGCCGGCGCCGACGACGACGGCCTTCTTGATTTCGTAGGCCGGGAAGCCGGCCGGGCGCGACGCGCCTTTCGATAGGTCCTGCATCGACAGGAAGAGCGAGCGGATCATGCCCTTGGCTTCCGGCGTCATCAGCGTCTTGACGAAGTAGCGGCTCTCGATGCGCAGGCCGGCGTCGATCGGAACCGACAGGCCTTCATAGACGGCCGACAGGATATGCTTCTGCGCCGGGAAGTTGCCCCAGGTCTGCTTGGCCAGCATGGCCGAGCCGAAGGTGAACACGGTCGAGCCCTGCTGCGAGTTCGGCGTGCCGCCCGGAACCTTGAACTTCGGATCATCCCACGGCGCCTTGGCGTTCGGGTTGGCCTTGCACCAGGCCTTGGCCTTGGCGACCAGTTCCGACGTCGGCGCGAGTTCGTTGACCACGCCATTCGCCTTGGCCTGTTCTGCCGTCATGCTGTCGCCCTGCAGCAGGAAGGGAGCGGCCGCCTGCGCACCCATGATGCGCGGAAGGCGTTGCGTGCCGCCGGCGCCCGGCATCAGGCCAACCTTGGCTTCCGGCAGGCCGAGCTGAAGCTTCGGATTGTCGCTGGCCGCGATGCGGTAGTGGCAGCCCAGCGCAACTTCGAGACCGCCGCCAAGCGCGAGGCCATTGAGCGCACACGCCACCGGCTTCTTGCAGGTCTCGAGTGCGCGCAGGATCTTGTTCATGCCGAACGAGCGCTCGAACTGTGCTTTCAATTGCGCTTCCGGATCTCCGCCCGCAGCGCCCGCGCCAGAGCCGCCGCCAAGCTCGCCAAGATCCGCGCCGGCGCAGAAGCCGCTGGTCTTGCCTGAGGTGATGACGAGACCCTTGATGGCCGCGTTGGTCGCAACTTCCTGAGCTATGGCGGCAAGGTCGGCGACCGCCTTCTGCGTCAGCGTGTTCATTGAACGGCCCGGCACGTCAAACGTGGCGGTCGCGATGCCATCTGCGTCCACATCCCAGCCGAAGGTTTCGAGTTTCATGTCAGTTGCCTTTGGAATCCCGTTTGAGGGAAGACTGATTTGGCGACGACGCGTCGTCGCGTTTCTTGACGTTGTCGTTGGCGAACAGGAACAGCACCACGGCCATCACCAGCGCCACCGGGCCAGCAATCGACAAGGCGAAGCCCAGGTCACGAAAGCCCTGGTTCAGCAGCAAGGTCAGCCCGACGCCCGTGAGCGCCGAGACGACAAGAGCGCTGATCTTCGCCTCGCCGATCTGCATCACACGCGCTCGATCACCGTGGCCGTGCCCATGCCGGCGCCGACGCAGAGCGTGATGAGGCCGGTTTCCTTGTCCGACCGCTCCAGCTCGTCGAGCATCGTGCCGAGGATCATGCCGCCGGTCGCGCCGAGCGGGTGGCCCATGGCGATGGCGCCGCCGTTCACGTTCATCTTCTCGTGCGGAATGTTCAGCGCCTGCATCATGCGCAGCACGACCGAAGCGAACGCTTCGTTGAGTTCGTACAGATCGATGTCTTCCGGCGTCATGCCGAGCTTCTTCAGCAGCTTCTCGGTCACCAGCGACGGGCCGGTCAGCATGATCGACGGTTCCGAGCCGATCGAGGCAAAGCCCTTGATGCGCGCGCGCGGCTTGAGGCCGAGCGCATCGCCAACTTCCTTGGTGCCGATCAGCACGGCCGACGCGCCATCCACGATGCCCGACGAGTTGCCGGCGTGGTGGACGTGGTTCAGCTTTTCAACTTCCGGGTAGCGCTGCTTCACGACGTCATCGAACGCCATCACGCCCATCTGTTCGAACGAGGGGCTGAGCGCCGCCAGCGTCTGCATCGTCGTGTCGCCGCGCACGGTTTCGTCGTGCGCGAGGATCGTCACGCCGAGCTGGTCCTTGACGCCAATGACCGACTTCGAGAAGCGGCCGGCTTTCCAGGCGGCCGCCGCGCGGCGTTGGCTCTCGACGGCATACGCATCAACGTCATCGCGCGAGAAGCCGTACTTGGTGGCGATCAGATCCGCGCCGATGCCTTGCGGGGCGAAGTAGGACTTCATCGCGATCTCGGGGTTCGACGCCCAGGCGCCGCCGTTCGATCCCATCGGCACGCGGCTCATGGCTTCCACGCCGCCGCCGATCGCCATGTCGGCCTCGCCGGTCATGACTTTCGCCGCCGCGATGTTGCACGCTTCGAGGCCCGAGGCGCAGAAACGGTCAACCTGCACGCCCGCCGTCGTTTCCGAGTAGTCGGCATTCAGCACCGCGATGCGCGCGATGTCCGAGCCCTGCTCGCCGATCGGCGTCACGCATCCGAAGATCACATCGTCGATCTTGGACGTGTCCTTCATCCCGCTGCGCTCCTTGATCGCCTTCAGCACCTGCGTGCCCAGCTGCAGCGCTGTGATCTCATGCAGCGAGCCGGTGTTCTTGCCCTTGCCGCGGGGCGTGCGAACGGCGTCATAGATATAGGCTTCGGCCATCAGGGGCCTCCTTTTGAAAACCTGGCCCGGCAGGGCCTACGGGCGGTCGCCGGTCTGGCGGCGAACCGTCAGAATGCGTCCGCGCCAAGCGCCATCACGGGCGCTGCGCCTGTCTTTACCTTTGCGAGATGTGACGTGGCGTCAGGCAAGACCCGTTCAAAGAAGTATCGTGCAGTAGCAAGCTTGTTTGAATAGAAGGCGTCGCCGCTTCCTTCATGCGCCAGCGAGGCTTTCGCCATCTTGGCCCACATCAACGCGAACGCCGTCAGGCCGAAAAGCTGTAGATAGTCATGGCTTGACGCGCCGGCGTTGTCGAAATTCGACATGCCGTTCTGCATCAGCCACATCGTGGCTTCCTTGAGCTGGGCTTCCGCCGAGCGCACGCCGTCGACATAGGGCTTCATGCGCGGGTCGGCTTCGTTGCTGGAAGCAAACTCCTCGAGATCCGCGAAGAAGCCGAACACCGCCCGGCCGCCATTCGCCGCCAGCTTGCGGCCGACGAGGTCCAGCGCCTGGATGCCGTTGGTGCCTTCATAGATCAGCGCGATCCGCGCATCGCGCACGAACTGCTCGACGCCCTGATCGACCGTGTAGCCCGTGCCGCCATGCAGCTGCAGCGCGTCGGACGCGTATTTGAAACCACGATCCGTGAGGAAGCCTTTGATGACTGGCGTCAGCAACGACATCCGGTCTTCCGCCTTCTCGCGCACCATCGCGTCCGGCGACACATGCAGCAGGTCGCCCTGCAGCGCGGTCCAGTAGGTGAAGGCGCGCGCGCCCTCGGTGAACGCCTTCATGTCCATCAGCATGCGCCGCACGTCGGGGTGCACGATGATCGGATCGGCAGGCTTGTCCGGCGCCTTGGCGCCCGTGATCGAGCGGCCCTGCAGACGATCGCGCGCAAAGTCGGCCGCGTTCTGGAACGCGACCTCGGCCTGCGCCAGTCCCTGCATGCCGACGCCGAGCCGCGCTTCGTTCATCATCACGAACATGGTGCGCATGCCCTTGTGGGCCTCGCCGACGAGGAAGCCGGTCGCGCCCTCATAGTTCATCACGCACGTCGCGTTGCCGTGGATGCCCATCTTCTCTTCGAGGCCGCCACACTCATACGCGTTGCGGGCGCCGAGCGAGCCATCCGCGTTGACCATGAACTTCGGCACGATGAAGAGCGAGATGCCCTTGATGCCTTCCGGCCCGCCTTCGATGCGCGCGAGCACGAGCTGGATGATGTTCTCGGCGAGATCCTGTTCGCCGCCGGAAATCCAGATCTTCTGGCCCGTGATCTTGTAGCGTGCCATCGGCCTGCGGAACCGCCTTGGTGCGGATCAGCCCGAGGTCCGTGCCGCACTGCGGCTCGGTGAGGTTCATGGTGCCGGACCATTTCCCGGTCATCATGTTGGTCAGGTAGATCTTCTTCTGCTCGTCCGATCCGCCTTCCTGGATCGCTTCAGCCGCGCCGCGCGTCAGGCCGGGATACATCGAGAAGGCCATGTTGGCCGACGAGCACATCTCCAGAAAAGGCATTGAAACAACGCGGGGAAGGCCCTGCCCGCCCCATTGCTGGTCGGCGGAGATCGCCATCCAGCCGTCTTCCGACATCTGCTTGTAGGCCGCCGGGAAACCGTCCGGTGTCTTTACAGATGCATCGGGATTGCGCTTGCAGCCCTGACGATCGCCGATGGCGTTGATCGGCTGCAGAACTTCTTCGGCGAACTTCGCGCCGCCATCGAGCACCGCGTCGATCACATCGGCCGGCGCATCGGCAAATCTTGGCAGGTTCGAATAAGATCCCGATCTCAAGCACTTCATTGAGCAGGAACTTCATGTCCCTGAGCGGCGCCTGATATCTGGGCATGTAACCTCACCTAACTGTCTGGGCGGGAACGCTGATGTGGTTGCCGGCGCGCTATTCCAGCGCAACCGGCAACCAGACTCAGGCGTCATATCACCACGCGACGAGTCGTCGAGACTGACTTTGCGTCAGCTGTCGAGATGAGCCGCGTCGCCACCGAGACCGGCACGCGCCACGCGCTCATATGCGCGCGCCGATTGTTCCACGTCCGGACCCGGTCCAAGTTCCTGAAGCTTCTCTTCCGTCCACTTCACGCCCTTCTGGAGCGTATCGAGAGCGGCTTCGATATCCTCGCGTTGTTTCTCGAGGTTCTTCACCTGCTCGCGGGACTTCTTCAGCGACAGCTTCAGCTGCGCCCTGTGACCCTCATGGTTGTAGAGGTCCAGGATCTCGCGGATATCCGACAGCGAGAAGCCGACGCTCTTGCCCTGCAGAATGAGTTTCAGGCGGGCACGGTCGCGGGCCGAATAGACGCGGTTCAGGCCGTCGCGCGTGGGCTGCAACAGCCCTTTGTCCTCGTAGAAACGAAGTGCACGCGGCGTCACCTGAAATTCGCGCGCAAGTTCGCTAATTGTGTACGTTTTCAAACTCTGCCTCCCGTCATTGTTAGCTCTGTGGGGGAGCACAGGCGGCGTCTTTGAATTAACGCTCAGTAATACGTAACGTTACGTACCCCCAGCGTCAATCTGTCCACATACCGGTTTTAGGGCGAAGGCCGTGAATTATGCTTAACGCGGATTTAAGGCCCTGATCGCCAACTGACACACGGTCTAGAATCACGGGAACTCCGCGGTTCGATACGGAGTGGGATATGAGTCAGGCGCCCTGGAGTGTGAAAGGAATCGACCCGAAAGCGCGGTCGGTTGCCCGTGAACGCGCCCAGCGTCAGGGCGTGACCCTCGGCCAGTTCCTGAATTCCCTTCTGCTTGAAGGCGATGAGGGCGAGTTCCAGGACGTCAACTTCGCCGACCCGTTCCCCCGCGCCTCGGCCGACAGCGACCTGCGCCGCATGTCGCAGGAAATCGACCAGCTCGCCCAGCGCCTCGAAGCCTCCACCTCCCGCTCGGCCCGCTCGATCTCGGGAATCGACAAGTCGATCCTCGGCCTGATGGGCAAGGTGGACGCGACCGGCAAAGCCCAGCTCATGGCCCTCGAGCGCGTCACCCGCGCCATGGGCGAGATTGAATCAACGCAAACTGCCCTGCGCAGCCGCATCGACACGCTCGAGACCGAAAACCGTGGCGGCGCCTCCCTCGACGGGATGAAGGCGCTCGAATCCTCGCTTGCCCGCCTCGCCGACACGCTGCAGGGCCGCCTCGGCGAGTCCGAACGCGAACAGCACGAGCTGCGTACCCTGTTCGATGAGAAGGTGGGCCAGGTCGCCTCCCGCGTCGACGACATCGCCGCATCAGTCGATCAGGTCGTCTCCAACGCCGTCCGCACGAACTCCGCGGGCATCACCGGCCGCATCGACCAGATCGAGGAAAAGGTTTCCTCCGCTGAACGCCGCATCGAAGCCGGCATCGCCAAGATCTCCGACGCCGCCTCGCGGTTCGAACTGTTCGAGACCAAGGCCGACCGCGCCGTGGGCGACACGACCTGGCGCATGGAACGCGCGCTTGAGTCCAACCTCACCCGCTCACGCGCGATGACGAAGGAAGTCATCGACCGCGTCGACGCCATCGAGGAAAAGACGCGCGAAGCGATGACGACGCTGAGCGAAGCCGTCAGCCGCATCACCGATCGCGTCAACCGCACCGAGCGCAAGAGCGACACCGCCGTCAACGTGCTCGAACGCGCGGTCAACGAGATCGACGACCGCATCCAGCGCGGCGGCGGTCGCTCCGAGGAAGACTTCAACAACCTGCAGCAGCTGTTCCAGAAGCGTCTCGACAGCTTTGCGGAAGACATGACGCGTCCGATGACGGCCATGCGCGCCGACATGGAGCGCCGCCTCGAAGACGCTGTCCGTTCCGGCAACCCGGAGAAGGCCGAGCGCATCGAACGCTCGATCCGCCAGATCCAGGAACAGGTGCAGGTCTCCGAAGCCCGTCAGGCCGACGCCATCGAAGCGATGAGCGCGCAGGTCGACCGTCTGTCGCGCGCCGTCGACGAACGCCTCCGCGCCGTTGAATCGCGTGGCGACCACAAATCCATCGACGACGTCCGGCGCGAGATCGCCAATCTCGCCAACACCATCGACGCCCGCCTCGGCGCTGTAGAAACGACGACGCGCAGCGACATCGGCCGCCTCAACACCGTCGTCGACGACAAGCTTCAGGCGCTCGAAAAACGCAGCGCCGGCGCCATCGACGCGGTTGGCGAACAGGTCTCACTGGTCGCCGAGCGCCTGCAGCGCCGTCACGACGAAAGCGTTCAGCGCCTCAACGATCGCATCAACGAGACGTCACTCGAAACCCGCCCGCTCGACAATACCGAAGTCGAGCGTCTCGCCGACCGCCTCGACGAGCGCGTCCGCGAAAGCGAACGCCGCAGCGCCGAAGCCATTGGCCAGATCGGCGAACAGGTCGCGCGCGCCGTTGAGCGTCTGCAATCGCAGGCGCAGGACTCGCAGCGCGCCTTCGAAGCCCGTCTTGCCGACAGCGGCCGTAACTACGAAGCCCGCCTCTCCGACGTCATCTCCGAAGTGCAGCGCCGGATGGACGACAGCGTCGAGCACGCGGCTGCGTCGCTGATGCCGGTGCAGAACACGGTCTCCTCGCTTGCGCGCCGGCTCGAAGGCATGGAAGACGGCCGCCGCGGTCCGGCTGAACCGGAAGTCACCCGCGACATTCCGATCCTGTCGGATGACTTCATCATTCTCGATGACGAGTCCGAGACACACACGCCGCATCCGATTTCCGACGCGGTGTTTGCCGCCATCGACAGCGCCGGAACGCTGCCGGAGACCATCGACATTGTCGGCGTCGAGCCGCCGCCTTTCGACCGAGCCTCCGATCCGCGCGACGCCCACCTGTTCGACGACGCTCCGATCGCCGCGCAGCCCATCGGTGGCGAGCCCGCACAGCGCATCGAAGACCTGCTCGAAGCCGATGACGAATTCCTCGGCCCCGCCACTGCGCCAGCCGAGACCTTCATCGCTGACCTGCCCTCGGACGAAGGCCGCGAGCGCCTGTCCGCCAGCTATCTCGAAGAAGCTCGCCGCGCCGCGCGTCAGGGCCGCCGCATTGACCCGTCCATCGGCTCCGGCCGCAAGGGCATCGGCAAGGGCCCGCTGATCGCCTCCGCCGTCCTCACCGTTGCCGTCGCTGGCGGCGCCGCCTTCACGGTCATGCGCGGCAAGCAGGATGGCCAGAACGACGACTTCGCCAAGCTCGACCCCGCCGCCCCCGCCGCCCCGATCGCTGCTGCTGGCGTCAATGATTCCGTTCTGTTTGGTGATGACCACGCCGATCCCGGCGCCGACATTCTGGCGCCGCACGACGAACCCGCCGCGACGCCGGTCGTTGAAGCGGCCAGCCGCCAAGCCGGCGACGGCGCCCCGCCGCATCGGCGCCGGCTGGCAAGACGCCTGCGCTCAAAACGTCCGACGCCGCTCCGCTTACCCTCGCCGACGCCGTCCGCGCGGGCGATCCGGTTGCCCTGCACGACTCCGCGCTCGAACTGCTGGCGTCCGGCGAGAAAGCCAAGGCCGTTCAGATGCTGAAGGAAGCGGCCACCCGCGGCCTCGTCATGGCAGAGTACCGTCTCGCGAAATTGTACGAACGCGGCGAAGGCGTGCCGCGCGACATGGCTGCCTCGCGTTCGTGGACCGAGAAAGCTGCAATCGGCGGCAACCGCCTCGCCATGCACGACCTCGCAGTGTTCTACGCCGAGGGCGACGCCGGCCCGCAGAGCTATGCCGCCGCTGTCGAGTGGTTCCGCACCGCGTCCGACCTCGGCCTCGTCGACAGCCAGTACAACCTCGCAGTTCTCTACGAGCAGGGTCTCGGCCTCAGCCAGGACAAGTCGGAAGCCGCCTACTGGTTCGAAGTCGCTGGCCGCGCCGGAGACCAGGACGCCAGCCGTCGCGCGCGTGGCCTGCTGGGCGACATGCAGCCGACCCAGGCCGAGGCGATCAAGCGCAAGGCCCGCGCCTTCAACCCGAAACCCTCGATCCCGCGCGCCAACGGCGAATTCGGCCGTCGCTCGTGGGACGTGGCCTCGCCCGAGCAGATTTCCGAGACCCAGCGCCTCCTGCAACGCCTCAACTACACGCCGGGCGCGACCGACGGCAAAATGAACACCCGCACGGCCGAGGCGATCCGCCAGTTCGAGCGGGCGAACGACCTGCCCGTCACGGGCGAAGCGAGCGTCTCCCTGCTGCGCCAGCTACGCGCCGCCAGCCTCAGCGACGCGCACTAGGGCTATTCCCGTCCGCGCACGAACGATTGCGTTTTAGGCTCAATCTGGCGCTTTCAGCGCGGACGAGACGCGCCTAGTAATGGAAAATGCTGATTCACCTCCCCATCGCTCAGGTCGCGGTTGATCCGCTGATCCTGATCGTGATCGGGATGTTGGTGGGCTTCCTGTCAGGCATGTTCGGCGTTGGCGGCGGCTTCCTGCTGACACCGCTCCTCATCTTCTACGGCATCCCGCCCGCCGTGGCTGTTTCCACCCAGGCAAACCAGATCCTCGCCACCTCGATCGCCGGCGTGTCCGCACACTGGCGCGAAGGACAGGTCGACACGCGCCTTGGCTCGCTGATGCTTATGGGAGGGCTAGGCGGATCGACCATCGGTGTCGGCGTATTCAGCCTTCTCAAGCGTTTTGGCGTGGTCGATACCACCATTGCGGTGCTCTACATCGTCTTCCTCGGCGTGATCGGCGCACTGATGGCCTGGGAGAGCATCCGGGCGCTGCGCTCGTCGGCTGGCGGCGATCCCGGCCGGCGTACGCGGCTACGCGCGTGGATGCGTGGCCTGCCGATGAAACGGCGTTTCCCGCGCTCGGGCCTCTACATCTCCATCCTGCCGCCGATCGGCATCGGCTTCTTCGTCGGCATGCTGGCGGCGATCCTCGGCGTCGGCGGCGGCTTCATCCTCGCGCCGGCCATGGTCTACCTGCTGGGCGTGCCCACACGGGTCATGGTCGGCACATCCCTGTTCCAGATCATCTTCCTCACCGCCTACGTTACTTTCCTGCAAGCGACCTTCAACGGCACGGTCGATCTTGTCCTCGCTGCCATGCTGATGATCGGCGGCGTCGTTGGCGCGCGCTACGGAGCAATGGCCGGGCGACGTCTCAAGGCCGCACAACTACGCCTGCTCCTGGCCCTGCTCGTGCTCGGCATCGCCGGCCGCCTCGTCTACGAACTCTACGTTCAGCCGCACCCCGAATACCGGCTGGAGGAGCCGCGGTGAAACGGTTCGCCATCCTCGCAACGATGCTCGCTCTCAGCGCTGTCCCGGCGACGGCCCAACGCCTTGAAGGCGCGGATCGCCCACTGATGGCGGCTGGCATTTCCGAGGACAGGATCGACGTCGAAGTGAACTATTCCGACAGCCGCGTCATCGTCTTCGCCTCGATACCCCAACCGGAGAATGAAACATCGGGCATCGCGGTCGGACTCTTTGGCCCTATGGCTCCGCAGAAAATGATCCGCGCCACGAAATCCGGCGAGCAGACAATCGACTTCGTCGCGGCCCCTCTGGTGCTTGCCCTCGGCGCGGAGCCAGTCGTCGCTTCAACCGTGTCCGAAGACACGATGATCGAGGCGGGCCTCAACGCGCAGGCCACCGCCCTGCCAAACCTCAACCAGTTGATGTCGCCAGACCTGCCCGACTGGCGCGCGGCGTTCGTCAACCTCAAGATGGATCAGGGTCTCTATACTTTCGGCAATACGCAGTTCCGCCATTTCGAAGGTGGCCTGCGCCGCGCCACCATCGATCTGCCGAAGAACGCGCCGCCTGGGGAATACACGGTACGCGCCGTTGCATTCCGGGATGGTCGGGTGGTCGGGGAATCCCGGCAGGCGTTCACGCTTGCGCGAAGTGGCCTCGACGCCACCCTGTTCGATCTCTCGCGCCAACACGGCCTGATCTACGGCTTTGTTGCTGTCTTGCTTGGAGTTCTTGTCGGCGGTGTCGCAGCCTGGCTCGGCCGGAAGTAGGTTTCGCGTCGCCATCAACAGCGAAAACCAAGCTGAGGATATCTGGAATCAAGTCGCGATTCGCAGGATCGTTTGCCCTACAGAGGGCCCCATGGCGAAAGACCACGAACTCCCAACTCCGCAGACGATCCAGCCGCACAACGCGCAGGCCGAAATGGCCGTGCTCGGCGCAATCCTGTTCGACAACAATGCGCACCAGCGCGTCTCCGACATCCTGAAGCCGCGCGACTTCTACGCGCCTGCCAACTCAGCGATTTTCGAGGTTCTCGACCGCCTGATCTCCAACGGCCGCATCGCCGACGGCGTCACCCTGCGCGAGCATTTCGAGCGCGACGGCAAGCTCACCGAAATCGGCGGCGCCCGCTATCTCGCCGACCTGCTGGATTCCGCAGCCTTCGGCCCCGAGATCGTCGACTATGCCCGCCTCGTCCACGACCTGTCGCTTGCGCCGCGAGCTGATCGATATCGGCGCCGGAATGGTTTCGAAGGCCACCAAGGGCGATATCGAAGAGCCCGGCGAAATCCAGATCCAGGACGCCGAGCGCAAACTGTTCTCGCTCGCCGAACGCGGTGCGGGCGCACAAGGCTTCCAGTCGTTCAACTCCGCCCTCACCACCTCGATCCAGACCGCAACCGCCGCCTACAAGCGCGACGGCAAGATCGCCGGCGTGCCGTCTGGCCTCTCCGAACTCGACCGCAAGCTTGGCGGCCTGCACAAGTCGGACCTCATCATCCTCGCCGCGCGTCCTTCGATGGGAAAGACCGCGCTCGCCACCAACATCGCCTACTACGCCGCCAAGAACTGCCGCCGTTCGCCGGGGCCGAGCGGCCAGATGAAGACAGACGAAGGCGCAGTCGTCGGCTTCTTCTCGCTCGAGATGTCGTCCGACCAGCTCGCCAGCCGTATTCTGGCCGACGTCTCCGGCATTCCGTCCGACAAGATGCGCCGTGGCGAGCTTACGCCAAAGGACTACGAAGCCATTCGCGACGCCGCCGAACAGATGGAGGGCATCCCCCTCTTCATCGACGACACCGGCGGTATCTCGATCTCGCAGCTCGCCGCCCGCGCCCGCCGCCTGCAGCGCACCACCGGCCTTGACCTGCTCATCATCGACTACCTCCAGCTGATCACCATGTCGGGCGGCCGCAAGAGCGATGGCCGCGTGCAGGAAGTCAGCGAGATCACCAAGACGCTGAAAGCGCTCGCCAAGGAACTCGCGATCCCGATCATCGCCCTGTCCCAGTTGTCGCGCGCCGTCGAACAGCGCGAAGACAAGCGGCCCCAGCTGTCCGACCTGCGGGAATCGGGCTCCATCGAGCAGGACGCAGACGTCGTGATGTTCATCTACCGCGAGGCCTACTACCTCGAACGTCTGGAGCCCGGCGAAGGCGATCCGCGTCACCAGGAGTGGAAAGACCAGATGGCCGCCAAGTTCAACGTCGCCGAGATCATCCTGTCGAAACAGCGCCACGGCCCGATCGGCAAGGTGGAGGTTGGCTTCAACCCGGCCCGGGTCAAGTTCTCGGACCTCGCGCGCTCGTATGACAACACCGGCGGCGGCAACACCGGTGGCGGCGGCTTCTCGTCCGATCGCAAACCGCAATTCTCGGGCGCCGCTCCCAAGAGCTTCCTGCCGGATGGCGAGGAATAGAGCGCTTCACCTGTGCGTAAAATCGCACTAGCGAAGGGACATGGTAGCCAGGCTGCACATCGACCTCGACGCGCTCGTCGCCAACTGGCGGATGATGCAGCGCCGCGTTGATCCGGCCTACGCCGCAGCCGTCGTAAAAGCCGATGCCTATGGCCTGGGCGCAAAGCAGGCCGCTGCGGCCCTGTCGAAAGCGGGTTGCTCACGCTTCTATGTCGCCTGGGCTGAGGAGGGCGCGGCCCTGCGTCGTGAACTCGGGCCTGCTCCGGAGATTCTGGTCTTTCACGGCGTCGCGGCGGACACGCTGGATCTCTTCCAGATGTATGCACTTCAGCCGGTCCTGAACCATCTCGAACAGATCGACCTGTGGATCGAGTCGAACGTCCAGCCTCGTCCCGCCGCGCTCCACATTGATACCGGCATGAACCGTCTCGGCGTCTCGCAGGCGCATTGGGCCGCCGCCGCACGCATGCTACCAAAGCCGAGCCGCCTGATCAGCCACCTCACCTGTGGCGACGAGACCAGCGACCAGAACGCCGCCCAGCTCGCCCGCTTCACCGAGGCCCGCGCGCTCTGGCCCGGCGTCCCCGCCAGCCTTTCGGCCAGCGGCGGCGTCTATCTCGGCAAGGACTACCATTTCGACGAGGTCCGCCCCGGCATCGCCCTCTATGGCGGCGGTCCGACGCCGGCTGAGGGCTCCGCTCCCCACACCGTCGTCACGCTCACCGCCCCCGTCCTGCAGGTCCGCGACGCCCGCAAGGGCGAAACGGTCGGGTATGGGTGCACATGGACGGCGGAAGCGGACTGCCAGCTCGCCACAATCGGGCTCGGCTATGCTGACGGCTATCTCCGCAGCGCCTCCAATTCGGGCAGCGTTTTCGTGCAGGGCCAGAAGCGCCCCATCGTCGGCCGGGTCTCGATGGACCTGATCGTCGTTGATGTCACAGGACTTTCCGTTTCGCCGGGGGATGAAATCGAGCTTCTCGGCCCCAACATGCACTTGGCAGACGTGGCGGGCGCAATGAACACAATCGACTACGAAATTCTCACCCGGCTGGGCGCCCGCCTCGACCGGCGCTATTCGGGGGCCGAATGACGTCTCATCGCCTCCCCCTCCCCCTCCGCCCCTTCCAGCTCATCGGCCGAACCGTCCTCGGCGGTTTCCGCGAGATCGGACGCATCGCGTCTTTCTCCGGCCGCGTGCTGCTGGCCTGCCTCACGCCGGTGATCTACCTGCGCGAGGTCCTGCGCCAGTGCATCAAGATCGGCTATTACTCGCTGCCTGTCGTCGGCCTCACCGCTGTCTTCATCGGCGCGGCCCTCGCCCTCAACATCTATACCGGCGGGTCGCGCTTCAATGCCGAGCAGTTCGTCCCCAACATCGTCGTCCTCGGCATTACGCGTGAACTCGGCCCTGTCCTTGCCGGCCTGATGCTTGCGGGCCGCGTCAGCGCCGGCATCGCCGCAGAGATCGGCGCCATGCGCGTCACCGAACAGATCGACGCGCTGCTGACCCTCTCCGCCAAGCCGGAACGCTATCTCTACGCGCCCCGCGTCATCGCCGGCATCGCGACGCTGCCCATCCTCGTCCTCGTCGCTGATATCATCGGCGTGCTGGGCGGCTGGCTCGTCGCCGTCGGCGCGCTAAACTTCAACGGCGCTCTCTACCTTCGCAACACGTGGAGCTTCGTCACCGGCAACGACATCTGGTCGGGCCTCATCAAGGCGGCGGTCTTCGGCGGCATCATCTCGCTGATGGGCTGCTATCAGGGCGACCGCTCGCAAGGCGGCGCCGGCGGCGTCGGTCGCGCCGCCACCCTCGCCGTCGTCGGCGCAGCGGTCCTGATCCTCGCCAGCAACTACATTCTCACTTCGATCTTCGTGAGGATTGGCCTGTGATGGATTTCTCGACCAAGCCGATCCTCGAGCTGCGCAACGTGCAGAAGGCGTTCGGACCGAAGCAGGTGCTGCGCGGCATCGACATCACCGTCGCCGCCGGCCAGTCGCTCGTCATCATCGGCGGCTCTGGCACGGGTAAATCCGTCACCATCAAATGTGCGCTCGGCCTGATGACGCCAGACAAGGGCGAAGTCCGCTTCGATGGCGAACCTGTCTCCAACCGGAAGGCGCTCGACAACATCCGCCGCCGCACCGGCATGCTGTTCCAGGGCGGCGCGCTGTTCGACAGCCTCACCGTCTGGGAAAACGTTTCCTTCGCCCTGCTCTATCGCGATCGCGTCAGCCGCGCCGAAGCGAAGAAGCGCGCGATCGAAAATCTCGCCAAGGTCCGCCTTCCCGCCTCCGCCGCCGACCTCCGCACCGCCGAACTCTCCGGCGGCATGCAGAAACGCGTCGCCCTCGCGCGCGCCATCATAGCCAACCCCGAACTCATCTTCTTCGATGAGCCCACCACCGGCCTCGACCCGATCACCGCCGACGCCGTCAACAACCTCATCGTCGAACAGGTGAAAGCGCTCGGCGCCGCCGCCGTCACCATCACCCACGACATGGCATCCGTCCGCAAGATCGCCGACGAAGTCGCCATGCTCCACGAAGGCCGGATCATCTGGCGCGGCCCCGTCAGCGACCTCGACAAATCCGGCAACGCCCACGTCGAACAGTTCGTCCACGGCCGCGCCGAGGGCCCGATCCAGCCGGCACTCTGATATCCGGAAGCACGCGCTCGTGGTTCGACGGACTCTCACTTCGGTCGCTGCTCACCATGAGCGCTACTTGGGCAGCACTCCCGGAGCGCTCATCCTGAGCAGGCCCGAAGGGCCGTCCGTCGAAGGACGAGCGCGGGCTCGCCAACCTTGCTCCCATCAGAGACACCTGCCACAACCCAACCCGATACGGGCAGCAAGAGCCGCTTCAGCGGCCACATAACGGGGCGCGCATGTCTATCCTCCGACTCGACAATGTCGTGAAGCGCTTCGGCGACTTCACCGCGGTCAACGATCTCACCTTCGCCGTACCCGAAGGCGGCATCTTCGGCTTTCTCGGCGGCAATGGCGCGGGCAAGACGACCAGCCTGCGCATGGCGCTCGACATCATTCGCCCCTCCTCCGGCTCGATCGAAATCCTCGGTCGCAAGCCGGGCCGCGAGAACGCGTCACAGATCGGCTTCCTTCCTGAAGAGCGCGGCCTCTATCGCCGCATGACCGTGCTCGACACCATCGTCTATTTCGGCCGCCTCAAGGACATGGAAGCCGCCGACGCCAAACGCGAAGCCGAGCGCTTGATCGAACGCTTCGGTCTCGGCGAGTGGACCAAGTCGATGGTCGAGAAACTGTCCAAGGGCATGTCGCAGAAAGTGCAGGTCGCAGCAGCGATGGTGAACAAGCCACGCCTGCTGATCCTCGACGAACCCTTCTCCGGCCTCGACCCCGTGAACCAGAAGGTTCTGGAAGATCTCGTTCTGGAAATGGCGAATGCCGGATCGACCGTCGTCTTCTCGACCCACATCATGCAGCACGCCGAACGCCTCACCAGCCGCATCGTCCTGCTCGCGCGCGGGCGGAAAGTGTTCGAAGGCACGCAGGAGCAGGCGCGCGCCACCCTGCCCAGTCGCCTCACGCTGACAACGCAGAACGATCCCTCCATCCTGCCCGGCGTCATCTCGGCGAAACGCTCCGGCGCGGAAGATGGCTGGAGCACGTGGGACGTTGCCCTCAAGCCCGGCGCGACGCCTGGCGAGCTGCTGCAGTCCTGCACTACCGGCGGCTTCGCGCTGCGCGGTTTCGAAAGCCACCGCCCCAGCCTGCACGACGTCTTCATCCATCTTGTCGGCCCCGAGCAGGAGACCGTCTCGTGAAGAACATCCTTCTCGTCGCCATCCGCGAGTACAAGCAGATCGCCTCCACGCGCGGCTTCTGGGTAATGCTGCTCGTCCTGCCGCTCGTGATCGCGGGCACACAGATTGCGGGACGTTTCTTCAGGCCCCAGCTCAATTCCGCCTACGTCCTCGTCGACGCCTCGGGCCAGTTCGAGTCTTCCATCGACCGGCGCCTGAACCTGAATTATCAGCGCAACGAACTCGGCGGCTTCTCCGCCTACGCCCAACGCTGGGATCTTGGTCATGTCGACCCTAACGCCGTCTGGGCGAAGGGCGGCCGCTGGTTCACCGACGCCCAGATCGAACAGTTCGTTACGGATGGTGGTGTCCCCGCAGCCATGGCCGCCGTGAAGCCGAGCCTGCCGAAAGACGCGCCCGTCTACGACCTCGACCCGCCCACCTATGTTCGCGCAGCCCTGCCGTCCGGCATCAATCCAGCTGACGGCCCGGACGCCATCGCCAGGGCGCTCGCCGACGAACTGCAGGATGAGATCGACACACCCGATGGCAAGCGCCCGCTCGCCCTCGTCGCCTATATTCCCGCCTCGCCCAGCGCCGCTACGCCCGTGCGCATGTGGACCAACGGCACGCCCAATGCCGGGCTGATCGACAACGTCCGCAACGAGATCACCCGCATCCAGCGTTCACAGGCGCTGCAGGCAAGCGGCCTCACGCCCGAAGCCGCCGCGAACATCATGGACATTGCGACGCCCATCGATCTCAGCGCCCCGCCCCAGGGCGGCGGCCGCGAGCAGGTGATCATCCGCTCCGCGCTTCCGCTCGTCATGGTCTACCTGCTGCTCGTCACCGTGATGACCACCGGCTCGATGATGCTGCAGGGCGTGATCGAGGAACGCTCCAACAAGCTGCTCGAATCCATCCTCGCCACCATCCGCCCCGCCGACCTGATGTACGGCAAGCTGCTGGGTCTCGGCGCCATCGGTCTCACCATCCTGGGTGTCTGGGTCGGCGCGGCCGTCGGCGCTGCCTTCTTTGTGCAGGGCATGGTGGCCGACATCGTCAAGCCATCGCTCTCCGCGATCGAGCCCTGGATGTTCGGCGCCATGCTGTTTTATTTCCTCGCCGGCTACCTCATCATCTCGATGCTCTATCTGGCGATCGGCGCCCTCTCGAATTCGCTGCAGGACGCGCAGGCCTATCTGATGCCCGTCATCATGCTCATCATGCTGCCGACCATCTTCATGATGCTCTCGGTGGTGCAGCAACCTAACGGCATCTTCCCGACCATCATGTCCTGGATACCGCTCTACACGCCCTTCGCGATGCTCGCCCGCCTCGGCACAGGCGTGAACCCCGTCGAAGTGCTGGGCACCGGCGCCATGCTTGCCGCCTTCATCGCGATAGAGATGTTGCTGCTCGGACGCCTCTTCCAGGCCAGCCTCCTGCGAACAGGCCAGCCGCCAAAGCTCGGCGCCTTCATCGGCATGATGATGGGCAAGAATACCGGCTGAAGAACGGCGCCGCCGCAAGGTCCCTCCCCCTGAAAGGGGAGGACAGGAGGGGGTGAATCTCTCAGCGCTCACCAGCAGCTAAACAAACCCGCCGGCGCGCAACAACACCTTCCCGCCCGCCTCCAGCTTGAAGCGCGCAATCCCCGCGCCCGACTGCGTGTTGACGCCACCAAGGTCCAGCACCTGAACGCCGCGCGCGCGAAGATCCTTCATCGCCGTCCACAGGATCAGGTTGTGCGCCGCGTTGGCGCGCCCGTCATCGCTGGTCCACCCGACATGATACGTCGCGCGCTTCCCATGGATCAGGAACAGCATCCCCGCTGCCGCATCGCGCTTCAGGTCCGCGCGAAACACCGCGAGCCCCGCCGCCTTGTCGCCATTCGCGCCCTCGGCCTTCGCGTCCTGCCAGCGCTCCGTCATTTCCAGCGGCATCGCGCGATAGCCACGCTTCTGCCGCTGCTTCTGCTCAGCCTCCAGCAGCCACCTGTACTGCGCCGGCTTCACGCCCGCCTTCTGCACCTGCAGGTCAGACCGCTCCGCCTTCGACAGCTTGTTGCGCCAGCTCGACTCCATGTCCGCGCGCAACGCAGCCTCGTCGCGTGTCAGGTCGATCAGCACCGTCGCATCGCCCGTCATCACTCGCTTCAGCCTCTTCGGCGCATCCGTCTCGTCCGGCGTCAGCACCAGCAGTCGCGGCCATCTCTGCGGCAGCGACCGCTTGAACAGCTGATAAGCCTCCCGCTTCTCGTCCTCCGAAATCGTCCCGACCCACACCGGCCCATGCGTGCACAGCGCAAACCGACCCACCAGCGCAAACGCCCGCGCCGTTACCTGCGCCAGCGCGATGATCGCGCCATCCGCCCGCCGCACCGCCGCGCGCAACACATGCACGCCCGGCGATGTCGCCTTCAGCGCCACGCCATACGCCCAGTCCTGCTGATAGCTGCCGAGACCCACGGCATGTGCCGCATCCCAGTCGCTCCGCGACGTCTGGTTCCACTCAATGACAAGTTGGCCCGCGCAACTCATTCGTCAATTCTTAGCGCTTTCCGCTCCCAATTGGTGAACGCGCTGAAGGAATCCCCATGGCCCGCACCGCCATCCAGACCATCGCCGGCCACCGCCTGCCGGAACCCCGGATTACGCCCATGGCGATCTGGCTGGCCTTCCTCTGGGTCGGCGTCCCGATCCTGGCGATAGGCGGCCTGCTCGACCTCGCCGTACAATTCGCGTTCGGCATCTGTACCGGCCTCTGGTGCTTCGTCGCGCGCTAGTTCGCGCGCCGCACCGCGTCCCACGCCGCCAGCATGGACTCCACCGAGCGATCCACATCTGCCTCGGTCGTATTCTCGTTGATCACCGAGATCCGCATCACCTGCTTGCCGCGCCATTCCGCGCCGCCGACAAAGCATACGCCGTCCGCCTGGACCCGCGCGACCACCGCCTTCGTCTGCGCGTCACTGCCGAAATGCACGACCACCTGGTTCAGCACCACGTCGTTCATAACCATGACGCCGGGGGCCTCGCCCAGCTTCTGCGCGAACAGCCGCGCCTGCGCGCAATGCCGCGTGACCATCTCCGCAATACCGCGCCGCCCAAGCCGCCGGATCATCGCCCACGTCGCAAATCCACGCGCCCGCCGCGACAGCTCCGGCACATAGTCCGACGGCGTCCGTACATCATCGCCGGAAGGCGGCAGGTAGCTTGCCGAAATCTGCATCGCGCGGCGGTGCGCCTCGCGGTCCTTCACGATGGCATAGGCGCTGTCATACGGCGTCTGCAGCCATTTGTGGCCGTCGACCGACCATGAGTCCGCCAGCTCAAGCCCCTCGCCCAGATGCCGATGCGTCTGCGTCGCCATCGCCCACAGGCCGAACGCGCCATCGACATGCAGCCACGCATTCTTCGCCTCGGCGATCTGCGCAATCTTGCCGAACGGATCGAACGCGCCGGAATTGATGTGTCCCGCCTGTGCGATAGCGATCACCGGCCCCGACAATGTCTCCATTGCCTCCGCAAACGCGCCGGCGATCATCGCGCCATTGCGATCCACCGCCACGCGCACAATGTTGCGCTCGCCGAAGCCGAGATACTTCAGTCCCGCGAAGATCGTCGAATGCGCCTCCTCGCCCAGAACGACGGTAACGAGCGGCGCGCCGAACACGCCTTGTGCTTCGATGTCCCATCCAGCCCGACGCAACACCTCGCCCCGCGCCGCCGCAAGGCAGGTGAAGCTCGCCATCGTTGCGCCCGTCGAGAACCCGACAGACGCCTCGATCGGCAAGCCCATCAGGTCAAGCAAGGCAAGCCTGCAGGCTTCCTCCACCGCTGACGCTGAAGGCGTCGCGAAATGGTTGGCCGTGTTCTGCCCCCAGATCGCGGTCAGCCAGTCGGCCGCCACACCAACCGGATTGCTGCCGCCGATCACCCACCCGAAAAAGCGCGGCCCCGTCATCGCGGCCAGTCCCGGCTCGGCCAGCGTGATGAGCTCGCGGATCACCTCGTCGCCCGAAACGCCATCGTCCTTCAGCGCAATGCGAAACCGCTCGACCTGTTCGGCATACGTTGCTTCAGGCGCATGCGCGCGTGTCGCATCGCCCGCGCGGCGCGTGGCAGCGTACCGCGCGATATCCGCAAACAGCCGCGCATTGGGCTCATCACTCATAGGCGCACCCTTCCGATGCGCCCGCTTTACCGCGTCCCGTCGGAACGCGCTCGCGAAAAAACGACATGGTAGGCTGGAGAAACGCCCTAAGCCGCCGGAACCGGATGCGCATACGGCGTCGATTTCACGATCGCCAGCTCCTCCGGCGTCATCTCCGCCGGCACGTTGGCGAACAGCGGCGTCGAGAGGTAGCGCTCGCCCGTGTCCGGCAGCATGGCGAGCACGTTGGCGCCCTTGTGCGCCGTCTTGGCCACTTCGACTGCCGCTGCGAACGTGGCGCCCGACGTGATGCCGACGAAGATGCCTTCCTTCTGCGCCAGCTCCTGGCTGCACCGCATCGCATCCGGGTTCGACACGGTCAGGATCTTGTGCACGCGCGACAGGTCGACCTCACCCGCCAGTTTCGGGATGAAGTCCGGCGACCAGCCCTGCATCGGGTGCGGCTTCCACGCCGGGTGACCCGCCGCCGCTGTGCCATCCGGATTGCGTTGCTGCGACTGCCCGCTCGACAGCATCGGCGCATCGGCTGGCTCGCACACCACGATCTTGGTGCGCGGGCTTTCCCGCGTCAGCACGCGCGACACGCCGTTCAGTGTGCCTCCAGTGCCAAAGCCCGTCACGAAATAGTCGAGCCCGATATCCTTGAAGTCCGCGATGATCTCAGGGCCTGTCGTCTTCTCGTGATAGGCCGGGTTCGCTTCGTTCTCGAACTGGCGCGTCATGAACCAGCCATGCGCCTTCGCCAGCTCGATCGTCTTGTTGATCGCGCCCGTCGCGCGCAACGCCGCCGGCGTCAGCAGAACCTTGGCGCCGAGAAACCGCATCAGCTTGCGCCGCTCGACCGAGAAGCTCTCCGGCATCACGATCACCAGCGGATAGCCCTTGGCCGCGCACACCATCGCAAGGCCGATCCCGGTATTTCCCGAGGTCATCTCGACCACTGTCTGGCCCGGCTTCAGCTCGCCGGATTTCTCCGCCGCCTCGATCACGCCCAGCGCCAGGCGATCCTTCACCGACCCCAGCGGATTGAACGATTCGACCTTCACCCAGATGTTCACGCCCTCGGGCGCCAGCCGGTTGATCTTCACCACCGGCGTGCGGCCAACCGTTTCGATGATGCTGTTGTAGCGGGTCATGACGTGTCCTTTTGGCGAGTGCTTTTGAAACTACTCCGGTCGCATGCGGAGGCAACATGGCGTTCGGCGGGCGTCATGTCAGGATTTCTCTAACCATCCACGCTCGAAATCCTCGTGAGCGTCATGAAGCTGAAATCTGGCACAATTCAGCCATACCGGCAGCCCCGGTTTTGCGGATTCCGCCGCACCGCCGAAATCGCAGGATTAGGCCGCCTACAGAAGGTCACCGCCACAGGCCCCGGCGGTCGTGCCCGTTTCCTTGAACGCCTTGATCACGTTGCGACCGGTCGTCCAGCGGTGCACCTCGTCCGGCCCGTCCACCAGGCGTTGCGAACGGATGTGGGTGTACCAGGCCGCCAGCGGCGTATCGCGCGAATAGCCGAGCGCGCCATGAAGCTGGATCGCGGTGTCGACCACCTTGTGTACCATGTTGGCGAGATAGACTTTCGCGATGCCGTTCTCCTGCCTGATGTCCATCTTGTGCTCGGCCTTGTAGGCGATGTGCAGCAGCATCAGCCGGGCGATGTAGATCTGGCTGGCGCATTCGGCGAGCATGAACTGCACGGCCTGACGCTCATCCAGCTTCTTGCCGAAGGTCGTGCGGTTGACGACGTGCTCGGTCGCCATGTCGAGCGCGCGCTGCGCCATCGAGACGTTGTGCATGCCGTGCCGCAGACGACCGTAAGCCAGCCGGTGCTGGCCCATCGAGAAACCTTCGCCCTCGCCGCCCAGCAGGTTCTCGGCCGGCACCTCCAGGTCCTTGATCTCGATCTCCGAGTGCGTGTGGCCGAGCACTGCGGATAGCGGGCCTTCGACCGCCATGGTGTGGATGTCGCGCTTGATGTTGTAGCCGGGGTTGGGCAGCTCGACGAGGAAGGTCGAGAACTGCTTGTGGCGCGGCGCCTCGGGATTGGTCTTCGCCATGACGAGCGCGATGTCGGCGACGCTCGCAGCAGAAGAGAACCATTTCTCGCCGTTGAGCACCCAGGCGTCATTGCCCTTGCGCTCGGCGCGCGTCTGCATGCCGGTGGCGTCGGCGCCCGCGGCCTTCTCGGTCATCGAATAGCAGATGCGCTTTTCGCCATTGAGCAACGGCTTGAGGAATTTCTCCTTCTGGTGCGGCGTGCCGTACTCCAGCAGCGTCATCATGGTGGCGTCGTCTGGGCCCTGCGTGTTCATCGACAAGGCGCCGAGCATGCTTTCGCCCAGTTCCATCTGCACCAGCGCATTGGCGAGCGGCCCAAGGCCCATGCCGCCATGCTCCTTGGGGATGAAGGGACACCACAGGCCCTGCGCCCGCGCCTTCGTCGCGCAGCTCGGCGAGAATGGTCTTGTAGTCCCCGCCGTCGATCAGGCGCTTTTCCGCGGGCATGCACACATCATGCACCCACTGGCGCACGCGTTCGCGGACGGCCTTCGCCTCTGCGGGAATCTCGAAATCGATCGCCATGAGCGTTTCCTCTTCTTTTCCCCGAACTGTAGGGCGGCGGCGCACGCGCCGCACCTCTATTTTGGCGGCATTCCCTTTCCCTACGGGCGCCACCTGACGAGATCGCTGGACGAATCCGGTCCAGAGCCGCTACCGAACGCCATGGCCAAATCAACCACCGCTTATGTCTGCCAGTCCTGCGGCGCCGCCCATTCCAAATGGTCCGGGCGCTGCGAAAGCTGCGGCGCGTGGAATACGCTGGTCGAGGAATCCATCAGCTCCCCGCCCGGCGGCCTTGCTGCGCCCGGCTTCCGGCACGAAAACGCGCACCGGTTATGTCGAGTTCTCCCCCCTCGACAGCGCCGAACCTCCGCCGCCCCGCCTCTCAACCGGCATCGATGAACTCGACCGCGTCTTCGGCGGTGGCATCGCGCGCGCCTCCGCCGTGCTGGTCGGCGGCGATCCGGGCATCGGCAAGTCCACGCTTCTCCTGCAGGCCGCCGCCTCGATGGCAAAAGCCGGCATCAAGACGATCTACATTTCCGGCGAAGAGGCCATCTCGCAGATTCAGGGCCGCGCCCGCCGCCTCGGCGTCTCCGAGGCCAATGTCCAGCTCGCCGCCGAGACCGACCTCCGCTCCATTCTCAAGGCTCTCAAATCCGCAGCGCCGCAAGTCGTCGTGATCGACTCGGTGCAGACGCTCTGGTCGGACGGTCTCGAAGCCGCCCCGGGCTCCGTCGCACAGGTCCGCGCCTGTTCGCAGGAGCTGACGCGCTTCGCCAAGAAGACCGGCGCCGCCGTCATCCTCGTCGGCCACGTCACCAAGGACGGACAGATCGCCGGCCCTCGCGTGCTCGAACACATGGTCGACGCCGTCTTCTATTTCGAGGGCGAGCGCGGCCACCAGTTCCGCATCCTGCGCTCGGTCAAGAACCGCTTCGGCCCCACCGACGAGATCGGCGTCTTCGAGATGGGCGAACTCGGCCTCACCGCCGCGCGCGACCCGTCCGCCCTCTTCCTCGCCGGCAGCGAAGCGGAATCCACCGGTCGCGCCGTCTTCGCCGCGATGGAGGGATCACGCCCCGTCCTCGCCGAGGTGCAGGCCCTCGCCGGTCCCGAAGCCGCCGGCAACCCGCGCCGCTCCATCGTCGGCTGGGATAGCGCCCGCCTCGCCATGCTGCTCGCCGTGTTCGACGCCCGCTGCGGCCTCCGCTTCGGCATGCGCGACGTCTACCTTGCCGTCACCGGCGGCTACCGCATGGCCGAACCGGGGGGAGACCTCGCCGCCGCCGCCGCCCTCGCCTCCGCCCTCCTCGACAAATCCTTCCCCCGCGGATCGGTGTTTTTCGGCGAGGTTGCCCTCTCCGGGGCGATTCGCCCGGTCGGCCGCATAGAACCGCGACTAAGGGAAGCAGCACGCCTTGGTTTTACGACAGCTTTTGTGCCGGCAGGGGCGCCAGACACGGTCGACGGCATGACCGTCCATGGGTTATCCAGACTTCAGGACCTCGTGGATGTGCTAGGCGGGGGGTCCGAGTAGAGGGTCTGCACGATGCCCCCCTGGGTCTTCGATGTCGTCGTTATTGCCGTCATCTTGCTGTCAGCCGTCATGTCCGTCGGACGCGGCCTGATTCGCGAGACGATTTCCGTGATCGCCTTTGTTGTCGGCCTGATCGTGGCCTGGTTCGCCATGAGTCTTGGCGAGGCGCCCCTGAAAAAGATCATGTCGCCTGACCAGCCGTCCGTTGTTCCGGCGCTGATCCTTTTCCTGGTGGGCTTCATCGCTGCTTATGTGATCGCCGCTTTCCTCGGCTCGCGCCTGTCGCGCCTTATCAACGAATCTCCGGAAATAGGCGCGTTTGACCGCTTTGCCGGCGCTGGACTGGGCGCATTAAAGGGCCTGCTGGCCTGCATCGGCTTCATCGTGCTGATGCATCTGCTGGTTTGCCGCGGCGGAGAGCCGCCAGAGATTGCCAAGAGCTACACGTACCCATACCTAGACGCCGCTGCCAACCTGATTGGGGGCGGCCTGACTAGCGTGATCGAGCTGTTTACCGGTCCGATCAAATCGACCTGTCGGTAGTCGTCCCAGTACCCTCGCCCCGGAGGCAAACTTGGCCAGTCCTGATCACGCCGACGACACGGATTGGGATAACGACTTCGATGATGGTCCCGGACGCAAGGACGGGATGGGTCACAAGTGCGGCGTGTTCGCCGTCTTCGGTCGCGACGATGCAGCCGTCCTCACCGCCCTCGGCCTCCACGCCCTCCAGCATCGCGGACAGGAAGCCTGCGGGATCGTCACCTTCGACAGCAAGGGTGGCACGTTCCGCTCAGAGCGCCATATGGGCCTCGTCGGCGATAACTTTGCCCACGACAGCGGCGCGATAGACCGCCTGCCCGGCCGCGCCGCCATCGGCCACAACCGCTATTCCACGTCGGGCCGCGTTGTCCTCCGCAACATCCAGCCGATCTATGCCGACCTCGCCCATGGCGGCCTCGCCATCGCCCACAATGGCAACCTCACCAACGCGCGCGCCCTGCACCGCGACCTCGTGCAGAACGGCGCGATCTTCCAGTCCACCATGGACACGGAAGTCGTCCTGCAACTGACCGCCCGCTCTGTCCGCAATCGCCTCGAAGACCGCTTCATCGACGCCCTGCGCCAGCTCGACGGCGGCTACGCCATTGTCGCGCTGACCAACGACAAGATCATGGGCGCACGCGACCCATGGGGCCTGCGCCCCCTCGTGCTCGGCGAACTCGACGGCTCGCCAGTGCTGTGCTCAGAAACCTGCGCACTGGAGGCCATCGGCGCATCCTTCGTCCGCAATATCGACGCCGGCGAAGTCGTCGTCATCGGCAAGGACGGCGTTGAAAGCCTCACACCGTTCCCGAACGTACGCTCGACGCCCTGCATCTTCGAATACGTCTACTTCGCGCGCCCCGACTCGATCATGCACGGCCGCAGCGTGTACGAGACGCGCCAGCAATTCGGCCGCATTCTCGCCAGCGAAAGCCATGTCGACGCCGATCTGATCTGCCCCGTGCCCGATGGCGGCAACCCGGCGGCGCTCGGCTACGCAGAAGCGTCAGGCATCCCGTTCGGCTTCGGCATCATCCGCAACCACTATGTCGGCCGCACCTTCATCCAGCCGACGCAGTCCGGCCGCCAGCGCTCGATCTCGCGCAAGCACGCACCCAACCGCCCGATCCTCGAAGGCAAGCGCGTCGTTCTGGTCGATGACTCGATCGTGCGCGGCAACACCTCGCAACGCATCGTCCAGATGATCCGCGACGCCGGCGCCGCCGAAATCCACTTCCGCGTCGCCTCGCCCCCGATCAAGCACCCTGACTTCTACGGCATCGACATGCCCTCGAAGGACGAACTTATCGCCTCCTCGATGTCGATCGAACAAATGAAGCGCTACCTCAAAGTCGACAGTCTCGCCTTCATCTCGCTGCCCGGCTTCTACGAAGCCATGGGCGCCGGCAAGCGCAACGACAGCCTGCCCCAGTTCGCCGACCACTGCTTTACGGGCGACTACCCCACGCCCCTCGTCGACCGCGACCACGACATGGCGTCCAAGGAACAACAGCTCTCCCTGCTGGACGACTAGCGAAGTCGTCCTTCCACGCGCCAGTATGCTGAAGGCAGTGTCATGGCGGGCTGGGCGTTACGCCCGGCGGCGGTTCTTTGGGCTTCGAAACGCAGACCTCTTCGGGATCGCGGCTGTACTTGCAGCTGAACGCGTTCTCCCGATAGTTCACCCAGGTCCAGCCGGCTTCACCGTTGAGCCCCTTCAGTTGGGTCCACCAGCCATCGCCCTTGTTCCAGCCCGGATCCGCCGTGGACGGATCGTTGAACCAGTGAATGACGCCACTGCTTTCTTCGCCTTCAACGTAGCTGAGCAACTCGCCCTGCTGCCACACGGTGTCCCAGGAGTCCTCTTCGTCCTGGTCCATGAAGACATGATAGACTGTCGCGCATTGCTTGAAGTACTCGCTCGACTTCACAACAATGCCACGCGAAGGCGGCATGAACGAAATCGTTTCCTGCGCGTACAGCCAGACGCCCGCCGGGACGGTTGCGGTTTGCGCGGCGTTGTCGTCCGGCTCGGCGCGCAGCGCCACGGGCTCGCCCGTTTGCCACCAGCCCAGCGAGCAGCCCAGGCAGCGGCCTTTGTTGGCGTACCAGCCCTTTGCATTGGTCGGCGGCTTTTCGTTGATTGGCGCCGGCGCCTTAGGACGCTGCAGACACGCCTGATACGCAGCATTCAGGCTCGCCTCGTCAGGGCCAATCACTGCGTCAGTCGCCACGGCGCCAGCTTCCGCCTTAGGATCAACTACTCCCACAGGATCGACCGGCGGACTGGCTGATCGCTGCTCCACTTCAGTCGCAACCGTGGCGGGCGCCGCCGCCTCGCGCCCCGGCGAGCAACCTCCCGCAAGCACCAAACAAGCCGCTGCGAGCAGTCGAAGTAGCCGCGTCATGCAAAAATCCCCCGATCTGCTCGCAATTCTAACCGCATTCGCAGCTCCGCAGAAGAGCGCCTCTCAGTGAACCCGACGAGTGGTTCTGGACCGTTTTCGTCTTGTCCAGATGCCAACGAGCATGACCCCCGCTACGCGTCCATGCGAGCGGCTCGAACCGCACCCCATGGCCTCTCTCGCCCAATTGCGCTAATCCGCCGCCCATGACCGACCAACGCATCATTCTTGTCACGGGCGCCTCCAAGGGCATTGGCCGCGCCGCCGCGCTTGAGCTGGCGAAAGCCGGCAATCACATCATCGCCACGGCCCGCTCGGAAAAGGCGCTGACCAAGCTCGACGACGAGATCCTCGCCGCCACCGGCAAGAACGCCACGCTGATCCCGCTCGACCTGCGCGACGTGAACGCCATCGACCGCCTCGCCGGCGCCCTGCTCGACCGTTTCGGCCGCCTCGATGGCTTGATGGGCAATGCCGGAACGCTCGGCACGCTCGGGCCCCTGGAGAACATCTCCCCCTCCAGCTTCGCCGAAACGCTCGAAACCAACTTCACAGCCAACTGGCGCCTGATCCGCGCAGTCCACCCGCTGCTGCGCATGAGCGACGCCGGCCGCGCGCTGTTTGTGACGTCAGGCGTCGTTCCGCGCCCCCGCGCTTTCTGGGGCGTCTACGCCGCCACCAAGGCCGCGCTGGAAACCATGATCGCCTGCTATGCCGACGAGATCGAAAAGACGCCGATCCGCGTCAACCTGTTCGACCCCGGCGCCGTGCGCACCGAAATGCGCTTCAAGGCCATGCCCGGCGAAGACCAGCTGACCCTGCCTACTCCGCAGGAAGTCGCCGCGACCCTGCCGCCCTACTTCGCGCCGGAGTTCACCCAGCACGGCCAACGCCTCGTCTTCGCGAAGCGCCTCAAGGGTTAGGGGCTGACTAGTCCTTGTCCGCGAACGGGTTCTTGCCCTGCTTGACGATCAGGCGCAGCGGCACGCCCGGCAGGTCGAACGCCTCGCGCAGCTCGTTGAGCAGATAGCGCTTGTACGTATCCGGCATCTCGTTGCCACGGCTCGCCATCAGCACGAACGTCGGCGGGCGCGTCTTCATCTGCGCCATGTAGCGCGGCTTGATGCGCTTGCCGTTCGGCGATGGCGGCGGGTGCTTCTGCGTCACGTAAAGCAGCCAGTCGTTCAGATCACGCGTCTTGATCCGCGCCGACCAGTCCTTGTGAACCTTCAGGCAGGCATCCATCAGCTTGTCGAGATTCTTGCGAGTGACGCCCGACACCGGCACCAGCGGCGTTCCCGCGGCGTGCGGCAAGTGTGCGAACGCCTGGTGGTCCATCTCCTTGCGAGCCTCCGACGGCGTATCGACGGTGTCCCACTTGGTGATCGCATAGACGAGACCACGCCCCTCGCGGATGACGAGGTTCGCGATCTGCACATCCTGTTTCTCGAACGCATCGCGCGGGTCCATGACCAGCACGACAACGTCGGCAAACCGGATCGAGTGCGTCGTCTCCATCGTGGACGCGCGCTCAAGTTTTTCCTGCACGCGGGCGCGCTTGCGCAGACCGGCGGTATCGACCAGCCGGATCTCTTTCTCGCGCCAGTGCCAGGCCACCGTCACGCTATCGCGCGTGATGCCCGCTTCGGGTCCGGTGATAAAACGCTCGTCTTCGAGAATGCCGTTCAGCAGCGTGGACTTGCCCGCGTTCGGACGACCAACGAAAGCGATGCGGATCGGCTTGTTCGGTTCGGGCGGCGCTTCCGCATCCGGATCGAACGGTTCCTGATCCTCAAGTTCAGGTTCCAGCTTCAGCAACTGGCCGGAGTCTTCGAGCCTCGTCTGAACGCCCGCGAGCGCTTCAAACAGATCGGCCATGCCCTCGCCATGCTCGGCGGAGATCGGCGCCGGATCGCCAAGCCCGAGACGCCAGGCTTCCATGAGACCCTCGTCGCCCTGCTTGCCCTCGCACTTGTTGGCCGCCAGCACGACCGGCTTGCCCGACTTGCGCAGCAGCTGCGCGAACCGTTCGTCGATCGGCGTCACACCTGCGCGGGCGTCATAGAGGAAGACGGTGACATCGGCTTCGCTGATCGCGACTTCGGTCTGCTTGCGCATGCGCGCTTCGAGCGACTCGTCAGTGACGTCCTCGAATCCCGCCGTGTCGATCAGGATCATGTCGAGGTCGCCGAGACGCCCCGTCGTTTCCTTGCGGTCCCGTGTAACGCCAGGCTGGTCGTCGACGATTGCGATCTTCCGGCCAGCAAGCCGGTTGAACAGGGTCGACTTGCCGACATTCGGGCGACCGACGATGGCCACCTTCAGCGTCATGGGAATACTCCAGGGGCAGGCCCTGGCCTGCCTACTTGATCGCGACCAGATTTGCCTGGTCGGTCAGAATGAAAATCTTGCCGGCCGCGGCGATGGGTTCGACGAGAATGCTCTGGCCGAGCTTCAGCTCGGACACCGTCTCGCCGTTCTGGGCGGAAAGCGCAAGGACATCCCCGTCGGAAGACACAACCACCAGCTTGCCCGAGGCGATCAAGGGGCCGGTCCACACGATGCGGTTCTCGCGGTTACCGTCCTTGAACTCGGGCAATGCCCGTTTCCAGGCGAGTTTGCCGGTAACCTTGTTGAAACAGGCAACCATCCCGTCCGTCCCGACCACGAACAGGTAATCCCCGCCAATCACGGGTCCTTGGCGAGACCCAAAGGTCCGGCTCCAGATCCGCGCGCCCGAGCGGGCGTCGATGGCGGTCAGCACGCCGGAATGGCTGGCGGCGTAAACCACGCCGTCCTGGATAGTCGGCTTGCCCGCGATGTCGTTGATCGCCGACAGCGGCGTATAGCGGCCGGTCGTGGTCAACGTGTCGGTCCACAGGCGGCGGCCGTTGGCCGGCAGGTAGGCGATCAGCTCGCCCGACGAATAGCCGACCGCGAGGATGTCTGCGTTCACCGCCGGGCTGGGCGAGGAAAGCACGCGCGCCGTTTCCGACAGCGCCTGATCGTTCCAGATGATCTCGCCGGTGTCGGTGTCGATCGAGTAGAAATCGTTGTTGGTTGAAGTCAGGAAAGCCCGGTTGCCCATGATGGCCGGCGAGCTCGACAGCGGCGACTCGACCGGACGGCGCCAGATCTCCGATCCGTCTGAAAGCTTCAACGCCGCGACAAAGCCGAAGCCCGACGCGACGATCAGCTTGTCGCCCGTGATCGCAAGACCGCCGCCGACCGAGAACTCGTCCCAGTGCGGGTTGCCGGCCTTGATCTGCATCTCCCAGATGCGGCGACCGCTGCTGGCTTCGGTAGCGGTAATCTTCTGCGCGGAATCGATCGTGTAGACGCGATCGTCTTTGACGACCGGCGCCGCAACCAGGCGCTTGGTCTCGCCCGAACCTTCGCCGATGTTGGCGCGCCATGCTTCCTTGAACTCCGGAGCGGCATCGACATTACCCGGCGACTTCGTCGAGTTCTCGCCCGCTTGCAGCCAGTTTGCGGCCGCTGCCGCCGCCGGCAGTTCAACCGGCAATGCAGCCAGTTCCGGATCCGGCGTCAGGTTCTCCTGGAACGGATTGATCGTGATACGCGCGGCCTTCTCTTCCTCGGAAAGAATGGGCGGACCGTTGTTGCAACTGGCGAGCACGACCGCGAACGGAAGCGCGAGAAGAACTGAACGCATCACTGACTTCATTGCTGGGGCTGCCCGGTTGGTGCGGCTGGCGCAGGCGTGGTGGCCGGCGTGACTGCAGGTGTCGTCGTCGTGGTTGCAGGCGCCGCTGCGGGCGCGTCGAGATTGACCGCGCGCGCCGGCAGCGTGGCGAGAACCTGCTGCACGCGCTGGCGCATGGCTTGCGGCGAGTCGAGGTCGACGCTGAGCGCTTCAAACTGGTCACGCGCGCCTTCAACGTCGCCCGTGGCGAGCATCTTCGCCGCGATGATTTCTTTTGCGAGAAGCGAGACCTGGCCTTCCTTGTCGAGCACCGGCTTCAGCGCCGCCTGAAGCTCGGGAAGCGTCGACGTGTCCGCCTTGAGATAGCCGAGCTTGAGGATCGACAGATCGCCCAGCACGCCCTTGTCGGTCGTGGCAGCGGCCTTGAGATAGCCCTCGATCGCAGCAGGATCGTTGGTGAGGTCACGCTCGACGCGCGCCAGCATGTTGCCGGCAAGCACCGCAAAGCCCGTGTCGCTTTTGCTCAGCTCCGAAAAACGCGCCCGCGCCGTCGGAAGATCGCCCGCCTGGAGCGCGACGAAGCCGGCGTCATACGTCAGGGCCGCGCGATTGACCGCGTCGGCGCGTTGCGACCGCATGAATTCGTAGACGCCCACGCCGACTACGGCCGCGGCAATCGCCCCGTAGACGAGGGGCGACCAGCGTTTCCACCACCTGCCGATGGTTTCCTCGCGCAGGCTTTCTTCAACTTCCTTAAAGACGTCGTTCACGCTGGTATATGCTCCGGATGATGGGGCAACCTAGCCGGGGCCGACCGCCCCCGCAATTCGCCATAGCCGTTGAGGACAGGAAGGGCCGTTGGGATTATGGCGCTTTTTTGAGGGTGTAGATCTCTTTTGGCCCGGGAAACGCACGCGAGCGGACATCTGCGGCATATCCGTCCACAGCAGTCGCTATGGAATTCCTCAGATCTGCATAGCGCCGAACGAATCGGGGCGTCCATTCGAACATCCCCAGCAGGTCGTCCGTAACAAGTATCTGCCCGTCACAGGTCGCCGAGGCGCCAATGCCAACCGTGGGACACGCGACCTGGCCCGTAATCTGGGCTGCGAGGTCTTCGGCGACCCCCTCGATCACCATCGCAAAGCATCCCGCCGCGTCGGCGGCCAGAGCTTCGGAAATCACCCGGTTGCGCTCGGCGTCGGTACGGCCCTTGGCCTTGAACCCCCCATCCACATTGGTCGCCTGCGGCCGCAGCCCGACATGCGCCATGACCGGAATGCCGCGATCGACCAGATGGCGGACAGTGGCGGCGGCATATTCCCCCGCCTCGATCTTCACGGCCTGGCAGCCGGTTTCCTGCATGATCCGCGACGCGTTCATGAACGCCTGCTCGAGGCTCGCCTCGTAGGAGCCGAACGGCATGTCGACCACGACGAACGCCCGCTTCGAGGTCGCGCATCACGGCCCGGCCATGCAGGATCATCATGTCCATGGTGACGCCCACCGTGGTCGGCAGGCCGTGCACCACCATGCCGACGCTGTCTCCGACCAGCAGGATGTCGCACGTGTCGTCCAGCAGGGCGGCCATCGGCGCCGTGTAGGCGGTGAGGCAGACAAGCGGCGTCGCGCCCTTGGCGGCGGCGATGTCGCGCACGGTCTTGCGGGCAGACTGGGTCTGGGCGGACATCGGGACGCCTCTTTCTGGCTCGGCGCTGCTTAGGGCCCCCCGGGCGCCGGCGCAATCGCCATCCCGCCAGCGGGGATCAGCCCAGCAGGCCCACACCCGTTATCATCTGGTGCAGCTGGTAAACCAGCAGGGCATACAGCGCCGCCCCCACCGCCAGCGCAATCAGGTCGCCCAGCACGTTGGGCTCGGCCGCTGCCGCGCCAATGTCGCCACGGCCCTTCAGCGCGATCCGGTCGATCACGCCAAAGGCGAGGAAAGACCCGAACAGGATCAGCGAGCCGACATCCCAGTTAACCAGCAGGTGCGCGAACGCCCACAGTTTGACGGCCACCAGCATAGGGTGCTTCACCGCCTTCTTGATGAATCCCGTCGGCACATACGCCGACACGATCAGGATGATCGCCGGCAGCATCAGCGCCATCGTGATGTGACGCATCCAGCTCGGCGGGTCAGCCAGGAATATCCACGGCTTCACATTGCCATAGCCCCACACCAGCGCGACGAAGCCCGCCAGAGTCAGGAGGGAGTAGAGGCCTTTGTAGGGCCCCTCGCCCATCCAGCCCACCAGCCCCCCGCCATCCCGCCTGCGGAATGTCGAATAAAGGTGGGTCCCGAAGAACACGACCAGGCCGCCGCCAAAGGCGACGAGATACCAGAGGTCCATTGTTCGCACTCCGCCCGACGCACCCCACCCGAGGTCGATCAGAGCAAAGCCTGCGAGCCGGGGCAATCCACGATGCCCCAACTTCCCGAACCATGCCTTCCCGTAACGTCAGGCCATCCCGAAAACGAAACGGCCCCCGGAATGAACCGGAGGCCGTGATGTCTGTCCGAACTGGAGCAACCCCGGATCAGGCGCGGCGGCGTTCGCGACCACGCTCGAGGCTCTGGATATAGCGGCGGTGTTCCTCGAAGGGGTCCACAGCGCGCTCTTCGCGCGGGCCACCGCCCGACGAAGACGGCGAGGACCGCGTTTCCTTCTTGGCCTTGGCGGCTTCCTTGACTTCTTTCTTGCGGGCCTTGCGATCGGCGCGCTTCAGGGCGTCCACGCTGAGCTCGGCATCGATCCGGGCCTGTTCGGCAGCGGCCTCGGCGGCGATGCGTTCGGCTTCGGCTTTGGCCTCTGCTTCTTCGCGTGCGCGCTGGCGCTCGGCCCGCTCGGCTTCGCGCTGGGCGCGAATGGCCTCGGTGCGCTCTTTGCGCTCCGCCTCGTGGTCGATCAGGACTTCCGCCTGGACCATGGGCTTGGGTTTGAATTTTTCGAGAAGGGCTTTCTTCGCGGCGGCGGCGAGTGCCTGCCGTTCAGCAAACGTCGAATTTTTGGGTTGCATCTAGGCTTTCGGAATCAACGGTTGATCGTTGGGTGGGGTTTGCGTGGCCTACATATGGGGGCTCGGACGTTTCGTCCATCCCCCTGCGGCATTTCATCATCTTAATGGACAGGTGCGACTAAAACGCCTCTCAGCGCAGATTGTTCACCACGCCGCGCCCATTTCGATCCGTAACATAAACGTCATGCAGACCGGCCGGACTGCGGCGCCCAAGCGGCTCCGTAGAGTCAGGCAAACAGCTCCGCATACGCCGCTGGCTTGAACCCCGCCGAAAGCTCCCCGCCACGATCAAGAACCGGCCGCTTCACCAGCGTGGGATTGGCCAGCAACAGGGCGACAGCCCTCTTCTCGTCCAGCCCGGCCTTGTCCGTCTCCGGCAGCTCGCGCCAGGTCGTGCTGGCCTTGTTAAGCACCTTTTCCCAGCCGAGCTGCTTCACCCACCCCTCGACCAGCCCCTTCGTCAGCCCGTCCGTCCGCACATCGTGAAAGGCGTGCGCAACCCCTTTGGCGTCCAGCCATTTGCGAGCCGTGCGGGTCGTGTCGCAGGTAGCGAGACCGTAAATCGTGACGTTTGCTTTGCTCATCCGGGAATTCTCGACTTTTTGCTGGAGCGATGTCCAGATGAAGCTGGCCCACGCGTCAATGTGCCAGCGACGCATGACGCGCGCGCATGAATGCGATGGAGACACGCATGCAATACCTTTTGATGATCTACGCTGAAGAAGGCGGCTGGAATAAAATGCCTGAGGCGGCTCAGCGCGAAGGTATGAACGCTTATACCGCCTACACCGACGCCCTCCGCAAGGCTGGCATCCTGCTCGGATCCAATCGCCTTCGCGACACCGCCGACGCCACCACCGTCCGCATCACCGGCGGCAAGACCAAGGTTCAGGACGGTCCTTTCGCCGAGACCAAGGAACAGCTGGGCGGCTACTACCTGATCGAAGCAAAGGATCTCGACGACGCCATCGCCTGGGCGGCGCGTTGTCCGGGCGCAGCACACGGCACGATGGAAGTCCGCCCGGTCTGGTCGATGTAGCGATGCGCACCGGAGAAGGCGACGCAGCCGAGACAGCAGAGACTGTCGCCCGCCGAAGCTATGGCAAGCTCGTCGCCTTCCTCGCCGCCCGCTCGCGCGATGTGAGCGCAGCTGAAGACGCACTATCCGACGCCTTCGCCGCCGCGATGACGGAGTGGCCGCGATCCGGCCCGCCCGACAATCCCGAAGCGTGGCTGATGACCGTCGCGCGCCGAAAGCTGATCGATGCGGCGCGCCGGCGCCAGACAGGCGACGCCGCGACGCCTCAGGTGCAGCTGATGCAGGAGGAGCTCGGCGCAGTGGAACAGGCGGAGATACCCGACCAGCGTCTCGCGCTCATGTTCGCCTGCGCCCATCCCGCCATCGATGAGAGCATACGGGCGCCGCTGATCCTGCAGACTGTTCTCGGCCTCAACGCGCAGGTGATCGCCTCGGCTTTCCTGTCTTCGCCCGCCGCAATGGCCAAGCGTCTCGTGCGGGCAAAAGACAAGATCCGCGCCGCGGGAATCCCCTTCAGCATCCCGCCACGTGAAGAGCTTTCAGATCGCCTGTCTGCCGTGCTCGACGCCATCTACGCCGCCTTCTCCGAAGGCTGGACCGACCCAGCCGGAACCGACGCCGCGCGACGCGACCTCACCGGCGAGTCTCTCTTTCTCGCCCGGCTGGCGGTCCACCTGATGCCCGACGAACCCGAAGCGCTGGGCCTTGCCGCCCTGATGCTTCACGCCGAAGCGCGACGCCCGGCGCGACGCAATGCGGCTGGCGACTACGTGCCGCTAGCCGAACAGGATGTCGCCCTCTGGAACACGGCTCTGATTGCCGAAGCCGACGCCTTGATCCGGCGCGCAGGCACGAAGGCTGAACTCGGACGATACGAGATCGAAGCCGCACTGCAATCAGCGCACGCGCATCGCCGCCTGAACGGGCCAGGACAACTGGGCCGAGATCGTCGCGCTCTATGATGCGTTGCTCGCAATTGCGCCGTCTCCCGTGGTGGGAATCAACCGCGCGCTTGCCTTGGCGAAGGTCGCGGGCGCCGCGAGCGGATTGGCGGCCATGCCCAACGCAGAGCACGAGCCACAACTGGCGACCTATCAACCGTATTGGGCGGCGCGCGCGGAACTATTGAGCCAACTGGGCGCTACTGCTGAAGCAGCAAAATCGTACGATCTTGCGGTTGGCCTTGAGCGCGACCCCGCAGTACGAAGATTTTTGCAGGCGCGAAGAGCAAGCGCCGCCGGCGATGAAACGGAGTGATTGCCTAAGCCTGCGGACAGGCGCAGCTTCACCCCACATGAACAGGGAGTTATCCCATGCAACGCTGCCTTCATATCGGAGCCGCCCTGGCGCTAGCGGCCGTGCTCTCCGCCTGCACCTCGCCAGCGTCGGCGCCGGCCGCCGGTACGACCCTCACCAGCAGGGCGGAGTCCTGCATCAATCCGCAGCAGATCAAGAAGCAGACCATTCTCAGCGATCAGGACATCAAGTTCGAAATGAACAATGGCGATGTCTGGGTGAACCACATGGATCACCACTGCCCGGGCCTGACCACCGAACGTGGCTTTGCGTGGGACCTGCAGGGCAACAGCGTGTGCTCGAACCTGCAGATCATCCATGTCCTGAACGACGGCGGAACGTGCTCGCTCGGCGAATTCAGGAAACAACCGCCAGCGCCGACCTAGTCCTTCTCGCGACCTGTCGGCTGCGCCTCAAGAAATGCCTCGACCTCCTCCAGCGTGGCGGAGAACTCATACCCCTTGTTGCCCATCACGATCTTCCGCGTCTCGTCTTCGCGCAGCATGTAGCCGCCATGCTCAAGCACTTTGCCGATCGGCTTCTCGCACTTCATCAGGCTGACGCCATAGCGCCGCCCCAACCGCTTCACGCGGCGCTCATGTGATCTGGCGGTATCGCGGCCGGCTGCTGTCACGGCGCCACTCCCCATCAATCGTGCCGGACCCATTGGCCGGACAGTCGCCCCGGCAGTAGCGAATGTCGCTGAGCGTGTCCAACGCGCGGACTAAGAGACAGGACCGGCCGCAACCTCTTGCAAACCCGGAATGCGCGCGCTACACACTGAACTACATGGTTCAGTATAACGCCACCCGCCTCGATGCCTCGTTCGCCGCCCTCTCGGACGCCACCCGGCGTGGCGTTCTGGAGCAGCTCGGACGTTCGGACGCCTCCATCACGGAACTTGCCGACAAATTCCACATGACCCTCACCGGCATGAAAAAGCATGTCGGCGTTCTGGAACAGGCGGGGCTCGTCACCACGGAGAAGGTCGGGCGGGTGCGCACCTGCAAGCTCGGCCAGCGTGGTCTTGAGGAAGCAGCGGAGTGGATCGAGAAACGCCGCCAGCTCTGGAACGCACGCTTCGATGAGCTGGAAAAAGTCGTCGAGGACATGAAACAGAAGGAGAAGGCCGATGGCCGCAAACGAAAAGACTGATCACGTCGCGGGCAGGAACCTCACGACGATGGAGCGCACGTCCGACCGCGAGACAACCGTCACACGCACGATCAACGCCCCCGCACGCATCGTGTTCGAGGCCTGGACCAACCCCGAGCATTTCAAGCGCTGGTGGACGCCGAAATCCTACAACATGACGATCCATTCCTGCGAGATCGATGCGCGCACCGGCGGCGGCTACAAGCTGATGCTCAGCCATCCCGACTACGCGCCGGAACCGATGCCGTTCTTCGGCAAGTATCTCGAAGTGACGCCGCCCTCCCGCCTCGTCTGGACGAACGAAGAAGGTGGCGAAGCCGGCCCCGTCACCACGGTCACGTTCGAGGAAAAAGACGGCAAGACGCTGCTCGTCATGCGCGACCTCTACCCCTCGAAAGAGGCGCTCGACACCGCCATGGAGTCCGGCAGCACCGGCGGCTTCGAAGAGACGTTCGACCAGCTGGAAGCGTTTCTGGCTACGTAAGGCTGAAGCGCGGGGCGGTGATCACGCCGTCCCGCCTCACTCCCACTCGATCGTCCCCGGCGGCTTGCTCGTCACGTCGTAGACGACGCGGCTGACGCCCTTCACCTCGTTGATGATGCGTGTCGCCGTGCGGCCGAGGAAGTTCATGTCGAACTGGTAGAAGTCCGCCGTCATGCCATCGGTGGACGTCACCGCGCGCAGCGCCAGCACGCTTTCGTACGTGCGCGCGTCGCCCATCACGCCCACCGAGCGCACGGGCAACAGCACGGCAAACGCCTGCCAGATCTTGTCGTAAAGACCCGCCTTGCGGATCTCGTCGAGATAGATCGCATCGGCCTTCTGCAGGATCGCGACACGCTCCGGCGTGATCTCGCCCGGAATGCGGATCGCGAGGCCCGGCCCCGGAAACGGATGCCGCCCGATCAGCGATTCCGGCATCCCAAGCTCGCGCCCCAGCGCCCGCACTTCGTCCTTGAACAGCTCGCGCAGCGGCTCGACCAGCTTGAGGTTCATCTTCTCCGGCAAGCCGCCGACATTGTGGTGCGACTTGATCGTCACCGAAGGCCCGCCATCGAACGACACGCTCTCGATCACGTCCGGATAAAGCGTGCCCTGCGCCAGGAATTGCGCGCCCTGCACCTTCTTGGCCTCCGCCTCGAAGATATCGATGAATGTCTTGCCGATGAACTTCCGCTTCGTCTCGGGATCGCTCACGCCCGCAAGACCGCCAAGGAACATCTCGCCCGCATCGACATGCACCAGCGGAATATTGTAGTGCCCGCGAAACAGTTTCACGACTTCGTCCGCTTCGTTGGCGCGCATCAGCCCCGTATCGACAAACACGCACGTCAGCTGGTCGCCAATCGCTTCGTGGATCAGCACCGCCGTCACCGATGAATCGACGCCGCCCGATAGCCCACAGATCACGCGCCCCTTGCCGACCTGCGCCTTGATTTTCGCGACCTGCTCGGCGCGCAACGCGGCCATGCTCCAGTCGCCCTTCATGCCGGCGATCTTCTTGACGAAGTTGGAGAGCAGCTTCGCGCCATCCGGCGTGTGCACCACTTCGGGGTGGAACATCGTCGTGTAGTAACGCCGCTTCTCGTCCACCGCGATGGCGTAGGGCGCGTTCTCCGACGTGCCGATCACCTTGAACCCGTCCGGCAATTGCGTGACGCGGTCGCCATGGCTCATCCACACCGGATAGCGCTTGCCGACTTCCCAGAAGCCTTCGAACAGCGGCGAGGCTTGCTTGATCTCCACATCGGCGCGGCCAAACTCCGCCGCGTGCCCGCCCTCGACCACACCGCCCAGCTGCACCGCCATCGTCTGCTGGCCGTAGCAGATCGACAGGATCGGCACGCCCAGATCGAACGCCGCCTGCGGCGCACGCGGAGACTTGTCCCGCGTCACGCTGTCCGGCCCGCCGGAGAAGATCACCGCCTTGGGATTGAACCCCGCTTTGATCACTGCCTCGGCCCGGTTGTAGGGGTGGACCTCGCAATAGACCCCCATCTCGCGCAGCCGCCGCGCGATCAACTGCGTGACCTGACTACCGAAATCGATAATCAGCGCCCGCTCGTGAGCGTTGGAATCATATGAAAGGGGTGTGGGGGTGTTGCTCGCCATGGCGGAAATAGAAGGGGTTCGGCCTTGGCGTCAATACTCCCCGGCGATCAATCCTGCGACCTAATCCTGATCGCCTCGCGCCCGCGCACGATACTTGTTCATCAGGTCGCACAGTTTCTCCGCGCCGAGCCCATAGGTATCCGGCAGCATCCCGGAAGCGCCGACTTTCCTGCGATTGAACGCGGCAAGTTCGGGGTGGGCCGCCTCGTCCTGCTGTGTCGTGAAGCCCACGAACTTCCGGTAGCTGATCCGCACCGGATAGAAGGCCGAGCATTCACGCCACTCGCGGCGGAACGGCTTGAATAGCGAGTTGCAGACAAAGCCCTCGCGATCCAGCACCAGGCTTCCGCCATGACCCAGCATCAGCGGCACGGAAATGCACGCCCCAATCGCGAAGAAACCTCCGCCAAGCCAGAACAGCACCACGTTTTTCTCGGGCCCGATCCACACCACGGTCGCCACGAAGCCGACGCAGATCAGGAACGTCAGCAGCCATCGCCTCCGGTCCGGCTTCAGCGTCACGCCATCCGGCAACGGCTTGCGAGCTTCATCGGCAAAGTGGCTCACCCGGCTCTCCGCATCACCGCCACGTAGAAGCCATCCGTCCCCGCCGTGCGCGGCGTCAGGCGCACCGAGCCATCCGGCCGCCGGCACTTGCGAACCAGCGCCGCGCCCTTCTCGGTCAACTGCCCTGACTTGATCGCGGCTTCAGCCGTATCCTCGATCCGAAAATCCTTCCGGTCGAGCGAGAAAGCTCGCAACCTGATCCTCATTCTCTTCCATCAGGAACGAGCACGTCACATAAACCAGCCGCCCGCCCGGCCGCACATAGTTGCACGCCTGCCGCAGGATCATCGCCTGCTCGCCGATCCGCTTTTCCAGCGCGTTGGGCTGCACGCGCCATTTCGCATCCGGCTTGCGCCGCCACGTGCCGACACCGGTGCACGGCGCGTCGATCATCACGAGATCCATCTTCGCCTCGAGATCGTCGAGCGACGCGTTCTCCTTCGGATGGCGCAGCTGCACGTTGCGAATGCCCGCCCGCTCGATCCGCGGGATCAGTGCAGACAGACCGCCGCCCATCGATATCGTGGCTGAAAATCTGTCCCTTGTTCTGCATCATCGCCGCCATGGCGATCGTCTTGCCGCCGCCGCCCGCGCAATAGTCCAGCACCTGCTCGCCCGGCGCCGCACAGCTCACCGCCGCCGCGATCTGGCTGCCCATGTCCTGCACTTCGACCCAGCCTTTGGAATAAGCCGGGATCGCCTCGACCGCCTCGCCGCGCTCCACACTGTCAGCCGCCGGAATCCGGAATCCGTTGTGCAGCTCCGGCATCTGCCGCGCCTTCACGCCTTCCAGCGCACGCCCCGCCTTCTCCGCATCCGACTTCAGCGTGTTCACCCGCAGGTCGATCGGCGCCCGCGCCGCCATCGCCATCGCCTCAGGCACAGCATCCGGCCCGAATGCGCGCGCGAGATGCGGCGCGAGCCATTCCGGATAATCCCCGCGCACATGCGCCGGCGCAGACGGATCAGGCGCCAGCAAGCACGCCCTCGCGCTCCTTCGCATTCATCGCAGCCGGCGCATGCTCGTCCTTCAGCGCTTCCTCGATCTTGCGAACGTCCCAGCCCCACGCATGCTTCAGCGCGCCAAGCGCCAGCACGCGCGCGCCCGTTCCCTGCATCGCATGCTCGATCGAATTCTTCCGGCGCAGCGCATCGACCACCAGCCCGGAAATCCATGCCCGATCCCGCGATCCCGCAAACCGCGACTTCTTCCCCCAGTCGCGCACGGCTTCCTTCACTGGCGTGCGCCGCTCCAGCACATCGCGCAGCACCTCGATCGCCGCCTGAATTTTTCCGCCGTCACGCATCTACGCCACCACCACGGAAACCCCTCCCCCGGAAAGGGGGAGGCGCAACGCTCGCTGAAGGTTGGTCGGTCGAGATCAGGTGGGGGTCTCTTCCCTCCACGCTCGCCGGACAAAGTAACCCCCGCCTGTTCTGCGCACGTTGAAGCACCACGCATGCAGCGCCTCCCCCTTTCCGGGGGAGGAAGGTCCGCGCACTTTGAGTCACAGGCATCACGGATGCGGCCCCACGCCGCCATGGCGATCTGTCAGCGCCCGGCCAATCGCCCGCACGTCCTGCAGGATGGCGAACTCGCCAACGATGATCGCGTCGCCCGGCGCGCGCGCCTTGTCCATCACCAGCATGGGACAGCCCTGCCAGTCAGGCCCGACCAGGTCGATGATCGGCTGACGCGGTCGCGCAAAGCCGATCCGCTGCACGTCGATCCTGTCGGTCCAGTGCGGATTGCTCAGCAGCGCGCCTTCCAGCGTCGCGCAGTCATTGCAATACCACTCGAAACCGCCATCGGCGAACGGTGCGGCAAGGATGAACAGCTGGTCTTTCATGGCGCCTTCTTAGCCCCACGCGCCCGGCGACGCCAGACGGCCGCCGTCATCACCCGTTCTGCAGCGAATAGTTCGGCGCCTCGCGCGTCATCTTCACGTCATGCACATGGCTCTCGCGCAGGCCCGCGCCGGTGATCTGGATGAAGCTCGCCTTCTCGTGCAGCTCGGCGATCGTCTTCGATCCCGTATAGCCCATCGCCGCCCGCAGGCCGCCGGCCATCTGGTGCAGGATCGGGCTGATCGGTCCCTTGAACGGCACCTGCCCCTCAATGCCTTCCGGCACCAGCTTCTGCTGCGAGACATCCTTCTGGAAGTAGCGATCCGCCGACCCACGCCCCATCGCGCCGAGCGAACCCATGCCGCGATAGTCCTTGTACGCACGGCCTTCGTACAGAAACACCTCGCCCGGCGCTTCTTCCGTACCCGCCAGCATCGAGCCCATCATCGCCGACGACGCCCCGGCCGCGAGCGCCTTCGCGAAATCGCCCGAGAACTTGATGCCGCCATCCGCGATCACCGGCGTCTTGGTCGACTGCGCCGCCTTGGCGCAATCCGCAATCGCGGTCAGCTGCGGCACGCCAACGCCCGCAACAATCCGCGTCGTGCAGATCGAGCCCGGCCCAATGCCGACCTTCACCGCATCAGCCCCCGCATCAATAAGAGCCTTGCAGCCATCGCCCGTGGCGACATTGCCCGCGATCACCTGCACGCGGTTCGACAACTTCTTCACCCGCTCGACCGCATCGAGCACCGCACGCGAATGACCATGCGCCGTGTCGATGACGATGGCGTCCGCGCCCGCATCGATCAGCATCTGGCTACGCTCGAACCCGGCATCGCCCAACGGTCGACGCCGCCGCCACGCGCAGCCGCCCCTGCTCGTCCTTGCACGCGTTCGGATTGGCCTGGCTCTTCTCCATGTCCTTCACGGTCAGAAGGCCAACGCAGCGACCTTCCTCGTCGATCACGATCAGCCGCTCGATGCGGTTCTTGTGCAGCAGCTTGCGCGCTTCGGCAGGGTCAGCCCCAACGCGAATGGTGACGACCTTCTTGGTCATCAGCTCCGACACCGGCATGTTCTCGTCGTCGGCAAAGCGCACGTCGCGGTTGGTGATGATGCCCAGCAGCTTGCGCGGAACGCCCTCCGGCCCCGGCTCCACCACCGGAATGCCCGAAACCTTCAGCCGGTCCTTCAGCACCCGCAACTGGCGCAGCGTGTAGTCCGGCGTCACCGTCACCGGGTTCACCACCATGCCGCTCTCGAACCGCTTCACGCGGCGCACCTGCTCGGCCTGTTCCTCAAGCGACAGGTTGCGGTGGATCACGCCCATGCCGCCAAACTGCGCCATGGCAATTGCGAGCCCGGCCTCGGTCACCGTGTCCATGGCGGCCGAGATGATCGGTACGTTAAGGCTGATTTCCCGCGTCAGGCGCGTGCGGATATCCACGTCGCCGGGGATAACCTCGGACGGACCGGGCTCCAGCAGCACGTCGTCGAACGTGATGGCCTGGCGGATGCGAATTGAAGAGGGGTGCTGTTCCATAGACCCGTCTATCGATTCTCCCAGCGCTTGTGAAGTGGGGTTCGCAAGCAGCCTTGCGGCGCACCGCCCCTTGCGCCACCAGTTCTCCCGGACAGCAAGAGTTCGTCCCATGCAAGCCGGTGTTTTTGCCGCCATTTTCGACCTCGACGGCGTCCTGACCTCCACCTCGGTCCGGCACGAACAGTCATGGGCGGACGCTGCCGCCCGCTTTGGCGTCCCCATTTCCGCCGCCGCCCTGCACGCCACCCGCAGCACCCCCCGCCCCTCCGCCCTCACCGCCCTCCTCACCCACGCCAACGTCACAATGGACCCTGCCGACCGCGAAGCCCTGATGGCCTTCAAGAACGAGCGCTATCACCAGCTGATCGAAGGCCTCCAGCCAACCGACGCCTTCCCCGGTGCCCACGCCGCGCTGACGCGCTGCCGCGAACTCGGCATGAAGATCGGCATCGCCTCCGCCAGCATGAACGCCGCCCTCGTGCTGGAACGCATCGGCCTGCAACCCCTCGTCGATTTCGTCGCCGATCCCGGCAAGGCCGCGCCAAAGCCGAGCGGCGAAATCTACGCCCTGGCCTGCGCCGCACTCGGCGCCCTGCCCCAGCATGCGGCCTGCATCGAGGACGGCGCGTCCATGATCGCCAACCTGCGCGCAGGCAACATGTACACCGTCGGTATCGGCGAACTCCCCCTGGGCGCAGACGAACAGTTTGCCGCCATCGCTGAATGGGACGTCGCGACAACCTTCGCGCGCCTGAAGCTGCGCTGACCTCTGGACCGCCGGGCGCCCTCATCCTGACGAGCCGCCGCAGGCGGCGTCTCGAAGGGCCGGCAGTTGCGGCAAAGCCGCGAATACGCCCAACCCCTTCACTGTCATTCCGGGCGACCACGGAAACGCAAAGCGTTGTCCGGGTGCAGACCCGGAACCCAGGAGCCCCGCGCACCGATCTCGCAGCCCCTGGGTTCTGGGTCTCCGACGCTTCGCGTCTCCGCCCGGAATGACAATCAGAGAGCTGGAAGCGTGCCTCTTGGCACGCGTTCCCCGCGAAGGCGGGGATCCAGTCTCCGCACGCAGTGCGGACCCGCAACCCGAGTGTGCTCCGCACACTGACCAGACCCCCGCCTTCGCGGAGGATGCGGGTTGAGAGAGCCTCCGCCACATTTAGATCGGCCGATTCTGCACATACGATTTTCGACGTGATCTGAACAATCTCAACAGCTTGCGCGGTTGAGACCAGCCGATTCTGTATATCCCAATCCTACACCTCTCCGCCGGACCTATGATGGCTCCATCCATCCCGCAGGAGGGCAGTCGCGCAACTGTTCAACGGCGCGGGGTCGATGCAGGTGAGCGTGAAAGTCCGTGCCAAGCCGAAAGGTGACAGCCTCGGCAGCACGCGAGGGCTGCAGCGGTGACAGACCTGCTGCAGCAGGTCAAACCCAGGTCTGGTCAAACCTCGCGTTTCCGGGGATCGGGTCTGAACAGCCCGACCCGCACGCCGGAGGCAAACCACGTCAAGCGGGGGACAATACCGCTGTTCGAGGCCACCGATCCAACACCTGCCGGGGACGCGGGATCCGCGCTTTCCTTTATCTACCGGTAGCGCTGGAAACAGCGACGCCAAACTCACGCGGGGCATCCCGCGTCCCCGGGCCCTCCACCTGTCTGGAGACCCAGGACCACAGCATCCCGGATGGCATCAGTCAGTCCGACTGCGGGCCTACGCCCGCCCCTTGAATCCTCGCGCGATCACAAACGTCTCCGGGCTCTCGGGCCGGCTCGCTGGCGGCTTCCAGTGGCGGACGTCCGTAAAATTGGTCTTCAGCAGCTCAAGCAGTGTCCCCTGCGCGCCGCCCTGGAAGACCTTGGCGATGAAGGTCCCGTTCTTGACGAGGTTCTCGATGGCAAAGTTCGCGGCAAACTCGGCAAGGCCCACGGTCCGCAAGTGGTCAGTCGACTTGTGACCAACGGTATTGGCGGCCATGTCGGAAAGGATGAGCGTCGGCGTGTCGCCAAGAGCCGCCAGCATCTTGTCGGTCATGCCGGGCTCGGCGATGTCGGCCATGAAGATGGTGGCGTTGCCGACCGGATCGACCGGCAGGAGATCGATGCCGACCACACGCGCCGCGCCCATCTCCTCGACCACCTGCAGCCAGCCACCCGGCGCCGAGCCAAGGTCGACGACGCGGGCGCCCTTCTTGAGGATTTTGAACTTCTCGTCGATCTGCTTGAGCTTGTACGCCGCCCGCGCGCGATACCCGGCTTCCTGCGCGAGCCGCACATACGGATCGCGCAGCTGGCGATCGACCCAGTCACGTGAGGATTTGGAGAGCGTCTTCTTCCTGACCTTCTCCTTCTTCGCCGTCGTGCGCTGCCCCATCTGCGGCCGCGTATCGACCGGTGGCTTCCAGCGACGACGGCCCTTGTCGTCTTCCTCGACGGTCATTCGGGAGTTCCTTGCGGGGCGGCGGCAGGCTTCTGCGAACCCTGCCCGCCATTGCGACGGCCATCCGGGCGACGACCGCCCTGCCGGCGTTGCGCATCGGAGGCGCCGTGCATCATGGAGAGGAGAATACCCTCGCGCAGGCCACGATCGCCGACGCGCACGCGGCTCGACGGCCAGATCTGGAAGATGGCGTCAAGGATGGCGAGGCCCGGCAGCATCAGCTCCGAGCGGCCATCGGCGAGGCATCGCTCGTTCGCGCGCTCTTCCGGCGTCGCATCCGACAGTCGCTTCATGGTCTGCCCGAGTTCGACACTGTCGACCCACGACCCGTCAACCACAGAACGAATATAGCGATCGAGACCAAGATGAACCGCAACCAGACTTGTGACCGTGCCCGAATTGCCGATCAGCTGTCCGCGCCCCGCGCGGAACAGCGGGCCGAAGCGCGTGGCCGCATCGTTCGCCTTCATCATCGCAGCGACATGATCGACCATCTGCGTGTAGCGGTCGCCATCGGGAAACGTCTCGCTCAACGTGACAACCCCAATGGGGAAGGACGCCCAGCCAAGAATGGGCGGCCGCGTCGCGCAACCCTTCACGCCTTTCGAGGCGGCAGACTTCGCGTCGATCCACGACAGCTCCGTCGAGCCCCCGCCAATGTCGATCACCAGCGCGAAGTCATAGGCGGGGTCGACAAGATCCAGCGAACCGAGCAGCGCGAACTTGGCCTCCTCCTTCGGCGAGATCGTCTCGAGCCGCATGCCGACGGCGCGGCGGACTTCGCTCGTGAAATGGCGGCCATTGCTCGCGGCGCGGCAGGCCTGCGTCGCGATGAACCGCGATTGCACTGGCCGATGCTTCTTCACCTTGTCGGAGCACTTCTTCAGCGCATCGATCGCCCGCTGCATCGCCGCGTCAGACAGTTGTCCCGTCGCGGCCAGGCCTTCGCCCAGGGCCACGATCTGCGAGAAGGAATCGACAACGCGCAGTCCGCCCGAGGCCGTTCGTTCGGCGACAAGCAGCCTGCAATTGTTCGTTCCGAGGTCCAGGGCGGCGTATGTGCGAGATGCGCCGCCGGACCGGCCCGTCGCCTTTCCGCGACGGGAACGGGGTGGCTTCGCCATGGGGTAATCCGTGATCTTGTTGCGACAGCCATAGCCCGATCCGCAGGCGATGGCACGTCTCATACTTGGTTTACTGTCATGTCCTGTTGCAGGGCCGGTTTTACTGCTTCAAATGACTACAGGTGCTGGCGAGGCCCGACGCGACGCATGTCTGTGGCATGTGTCCTTTTTTGGGAATCGCTTGCAGTTGCTGGGAAAATTCGCGGGCAAGTATGACCAGGGGCGCCGTGGCTATGGAACTCAACAAGGCCGCCAAGTTCGGCATCGGGCAACAGGTGCGGCACCGCATCTTCCCGTTCAGGGGAATCATCTTCGACGTGGACCCCAAGTTCGCGAATACCGAGGAATGGTGGGAATCGATCCCGGAGGAAATCCGCCCGGTCAAAGACCAGCCGTTCTATCACCTGCTCGCCGAGAACGAGAACTCGTACTACGTGGCCTACGTCTCCGAGCAGAACCTGCTGAGGGACGACACGCCCGAGCCTGTGAATCATCCGCAGATCCCGGAAATGTTCGAGATCGACGATCACGGCATGTACAAGATCCGGACGACACACGCCCATTAGTGACGGACGCCGCGGCGCGCCCTACATTCAGCGCATGAGCAACCACGCCACAGTGCGAAGCGATGACTATGTCATCGACCAGAACTGGTCCGCCTACACGGCGGATGAGCATGCAATCTGGGATTTCCTTTACCGCCGTCAGGTCGACATCCTGAAGGATCGCGCCGACCCAGCGATGCTGCGCGGCCTTGAAACGCTGAACCTCAATCGTGGCGGCATTCCGAATTTCAGCGAGATGAATGTCGAGCTGAAGGCGCGGACGGGGTTCGAAGTCATCGCCGTGCCGGGGCTGGTGCCTGACGAAGTGTTCTTCAACCACCTCGCCAACCGCCGCTTCCCTGCCGGCCAGTTCATCCGCGCACGGGCCCAACTCGACTACCTGCAGGAGCCGGACATCTTCCACGATGTCTTCGGCCATGTCCCGCTGCTGACCGATCCTGTTTTCGCCGACTACATGGAAGCCTACGGCAAGGGCGGATTGCGCGCGATGAAGTTCGGCCGCCTGAAGAACCTCGCGGCGCTCTACTGGTACACGGTGGAGTTCGGCCTGATCGAAACGCCAAAAGGCGTCCGCATCTATGGCGCCGGGATTTCATCCTCGAAGGACGAATCGATCTTCGCCCTCGACGACCCCTCCCCCAACCGCCTCCGCTTCGACCTCGAACGCGTGATGCGCACGGGCTATCGCATCGACGACTTCCAGCAGACCTATTTCGTCATCAAGTCCTACGACGAGCTGTTCCGCGCCACCGTCGACACCGACTTCGCCCCCCTCTACGGCCGCCTGGCCGATGGGCTGGGCTACGCGGCCGACGCCGTGCTGCCCGCCGATGGCGTAATCACGCACGGCACGCAGGCTTATGCGAAGGCTAAGGCAAAAGCCGGGGGCTGATCCACCCGGGAACCCGCTGCGTAGACAGGCCAACATAAACCTGGCCCGTGAGCGTCTTTGCCCGATCGTCCCGCCCTTTTCTGGTTTCGTGACGATCTGCGGCTGGCGGACAATCCCGGGCTGGCGGCGGCGTGCGCCAGCGGGCGTCCGGTCATCCTGCTTTATGTGCTGGACGCGGAAAGCCGCGAAGCACGGGCGCCGGGGGCCGCCACACTGTGGTGGCTGGACAAGTCGCTGCGTGCGCTGGCCGAGCGGATCAGCGCCAAGGGCGGGACGCTGATCCTGCGCAAAGGGGCGGCTGAGAAAGTCGTCGCTGCGGTGGTGAAAGAGACCGGCGCGGAGGCTGTATTCTGGAACCGGCGCTACACGCCCGCGCGCAAGATCGACGAGCGCATCAAGGCGACGCTGAAGGCGGACGGCATCGAGGTCGAGAGCTTCAACGGGTCGCTGCTGGCCGAACCGTTCGCGATCAAGACGGGATCAGGCGGCGACTTCAAGGTGTTCACGCCATTCTGGAAAGCGATGCAGGCAAGCCTCGTCATCGCCGCCGCCGCGCCTGAACCGCGCGAGATCAAGGCGGGGCCAAAACTCAAGTCGGACAATATCGACGATTGGGGGCTGCATCCCACAAAGCCCGACTGGTCCGGCGGCATGGCCGAGATATGGACGCCGGGCGAAATGGGTGCACGCAAGCGGATGCGTGACTTCCTGAAGGAAGGCATCGACGGCTATGCGGAAGGCCGCGATCGTCCGGATCGCAACGGCACGTCACGGCTCTCGCCCTATCTGCATTTCGGCGAGATCAGCCCTCAGCAAGCATGGCGCGCAGCGACCCACGCGATGGAAGCCGGCGAAGCGCCGGCGCGCGACGTGCAGAAATTCCTCTCCGAAATTGCCTGGCGCGATTTCTCGCATCACCTGCTCTACCACGATCCTCAGATGGGCCGGCTGAGCTGGCGCCGTCAGTTCGAACAGGTCGAATGGCGCAAGGGATCGAAGGCCGAGCTCGACGCGTGGAAGCGCGGCCAGACCGGCTATCCCATCGTCGACGCTGGCATGCGCCAGCTGTGGGCGACAGGCTTCATGCACAACCGCGTCCGCATGATCGTCGCGTCGTTCTTCGCCAAGGACCTGCTGGTTCACTGGCGTCACGGCGAACAATGGTTCTGGGACACGCTGGTCGACGCCGACGAAGCCAATAATGCCAATGGCTGGCAGTGGACTGCGGGCACGGGCGCGGACGCTGCGCCCTACTTCCGCGTGTTCAACCCCGTGCTGCAGGGCGAGAAGTTCGATCCGGCCGGCGATTATGTGCGGACGTGGATTCCGGAGCTGGCGGCGCTGCCTGCCAAATGGGTGCATCACCCTTGGGAAGCGCCCGCCGGCGTTCTGACCGACGCCCGCGTAACGCTGGGCGAGACCTATCCGCGTCCTATTTTGAATCATGACCTCGCACGCAAGCGGGCGCTTGAGACCTACAAGCTATCGAGCCAGGAAAATCAGGCATGATCCCTCGTCGCAAACGCATCGCGGTCATCGGCGGGGGCGTTGCCGGGCTCGGCGCGGCGTGGGCGTTGCGCGAAACGGCCGACGTCGTCGTCTACGAAAAGGCCGATCGCTTCGGCGGCCACGCCTGGACGGTCGACATCGACCATGGCGGCACGCCGATGGCCGTGGACATCGGCTTCATCTGCTTCAACCGGCCCAACTATCCGAACTTCACAGCGTTGCTGAAGCATCTCGATGCGCCGACGGTGTGGACCGACATGGCGTTCTCGGTCTCCGATCCGAACGGCTATGAGTGGTCGTCCGATCCGTGGGGCTTGTTTGCCTGGAAGCGCAACGCGCTCGACAAACGATTCCGCGGCATGATCGGGGAGATCATCGATTTCAACAATGTGGCGCGGGCCCAGCTGAAGGCCGGACGCGTGCCGGACATGACGCTGGGCGACTGGCTCGACAGCCACGGCTACTCGCAGCTCTTCCGTGACTGCTACCTGATGCCGATGAGCGCCGCGATCTGGTCGACGCCGGAAAAAATGATGCCGGACTATCCGGTCGACAGCTTCCTGCGCTTCTTCGACAACCACAAGCTGATGCACACGGTTCGCCCGACCTGGCGGACGGTGAAGGGCGGCAGCCGCGCTTATGTCGGCAAGCTGCTGGAGCAGCTGAAGCCGATGCTGCGCCCGGCAGCCGACATCCAGACCGTGCGCCCCGGCGCGCCCGGCAAGACGCAGGTGATCGAGCGCAATGGCAAGATCGAGACGTTCGACGCCGTGATCTTCGCCAGCCACGCCGACGCCTCGCGCCGCATGCTCGACCCCAGCTATGATGATCAGCGTCTCGCCCTGGGCTCCCTGCGCTTCTCGCAGAACACAGCCTATCTCCATCATGACACCTCCCTGATGCCGACCCGCAAGATGGCGTGGGCTTCGTGGAATGTCGCGAAGGGGAGCGATGACAAGGTGTGCATCACCTACTGGATGAACCGGTTGCAGCGCCTGCAGAAATCGAAGCCCGTGTTCGTCACCCTCAACCCGGTAAAAGAACCGGCGCTCGACAAGACGTTTGGCGTCTACGAGTTCGACCATCCGATGTACGACACCGCCTCCGCCGCCGCCCGCCGCGCTATCCAGCGCGTGCAGGGCAAGGACGGGCTCTACTTCGCCGGCGCCTGGCTGGGCGATGGCTTCCACGAAGCCGGACTGCGGACGGGGCTGGAAGCAGCGCTTGCGCTGGGCGGTCAGGTTCCGTGGCAGGTTACCACGCAGGAGACACACGCACCGGCCCATTGGCGTCCTGTTCACCCGCTCTCGGCCTCGCTAGCAGCGATGGCGCAGACATGACCCGTCCCGCGGCTCAACTCTGGTTCGGCCGTACGGCGCACACGCGCGAACAACCGTTCAAGCGCAGCTTTGCCTATCGCATCGCCATGCTGGAGATCGACATCGACAGACTCGCGGAAGCGGACGGACTGTCGAAACTGTTCTCGGTCGGCCACGGCAATATGGTGGCGTTTCGCGAGACCGACCTGGGCGCGCGCAATGCCGCCGTGCCGCTGCGCACGTGGGCCGAGGGCCGGTTCGCCGAAGCGGGGATCGACGTGGTCGGCGGCGCCATTCGCGTGCTGACTTTCCCGCGCGTGCTGGGGATCGGCTTTGCGCCGATCTCGGTGTGGCTCGGGCATGACGCGAGCGGCAAGCTGCTCGGCGCGATCTACGAGGTCCACAACACTTTCGGTGAAACCCACTCCTATGTCAGCGCGTTGAATCCGGTTGCCGGACGTCAGGCGGCGGAGAAGGAATTCCACGTCTCTCCCTTCTTCGACGTCAGCGGAGAATACCGGTTCACCCTGAAGCGCGCGGAGGCGATCATCGCCCTGACCGTCGAAAACATCGCCACGGACGGCCGCAGCCACGTCGCCAGCCTGACTGTGCAGCCCCGGCCGCTCAACTCAGTCCAGCTTTTGAAATGGATGGTGGTCATGCCCATATCTGGGTTTGGCGTCATGATCGCAATCAACTGGCAGGCGCTGCTCCTTCTGCTGAAGGGTGCCCGGTATCGTGATAAACCTGACCAGCGCGTGAAGCGATCCACGCTGGCCCGGCCGGAGACAAAATTGTCTGCTGACGCACAAACAGAAGTCGCGCAGACAGAACCAAGGAAACGCGCATGAGCCGTGTCGACAGAATGGTGCTGGACATCAAGGGTCCGGCGGACTTCAGCAAGCTTGATCGCCTTCCGGCAAGCATGCGCTTTGGCGCGATGATCATCGCGCGCTTCAACAAGGGCCGCCTCGACATGGTGTTGGCCGACGGGCGCACGCTGCGTTTCGAGGGCAAGAACCCGGGACCGGTCGCCGAGATGATCGTGCACGACAACAAGTTCATGCGTACCGTCGCTTCGCGCGGCGACATTGGCTTTGCCGAAGTGTTCATGGACGGCAAGTTCGACACGCCGGACCTGGCCACCCTGCTCGAATATTTCAGCACGAACTGGGACGACGCCGGCCAGCTGGTCAGCGGCGGCTGGATCGCGCGCTTTCTCGCGAACCTGCAGCACGTGAGCCGGGCGAACACCAAAAAAGGGTTCGAAACGCAACATCCTGGCGCACTACGACCTTGGCAATGACTTCTACGCCGCGTGGCTCGACCCGACGATGACGTACTCGTCGGCGATCTACGCATCAAAAGACCAACCGCTGCAGGACGCGCAGCTCGCCAAGTATCGCTCCATCGCCCGCAATCTCGCGCTAAAGCCCGGCGATCGTGTGCTCGAGATCGGCTCGGGCTGGGGCGGCTTTGCGGAAGTGGCGGCGCAGGAATTCGGCGCGAACGTCACGTCCGTCACCATTTCGGACGCACAGCACGACTATGCGGTCAAACGCATCGCCGCTGCCGGCCTGTCCGACAAGGTCGAGATCGTGATGAGCGACTATCGCGACATCACCGGCAAGTTCGACGCCGTCGCCTCCATCGAAATGTTCGAAGCGGTGGGCGAAGAATACTGGCCCAGCTATTTCGGCAAGATCGCCGAAGTGCTGAAGCCGGGCGGACGCGCTGCGCTCCAGATCATCACGATCGAGGACAAGGAATTCGACAACTACCGCAAGCGTGCAGACTTCATCCAGCACTACATTTTCCCGGGCGGCATGTTGCCCTCCGTTGCGCGCCTCAGGGAAGAAACCGAACGGGCCGGAATGGGGTTCGCCATCGACCAGATGTTCGGCCAGTCCTACGCCCTGACGCTCGACGAATGGGCGCGGCGGTTCGATCTTGTGTGGGACAGGATCAAGGGCGGGAAGTTCGACGAACAGTTCCGCCGGTTGTGGCTCTACTATTTTGGATACTGCTCGGCCGGCTTCAGGACAGAGCGGATCGATGTCGGCCAGTTTGTGCTGACCAAGCCGAAATAGGCGCTAGCGCCGCAGGAAAGGCTCGCACGCCAGGCCGTCTTGGTCGGCATCGAGCTCAGGGCGGTAGCCGGGCTCGCCGCGACCGATGTTTGTACGCCCATCCAGAAACGCATCGCGGCAGTTTTGATAATACGTTCCGCGCAGGGAGAACGCTTCACTCCGCGCCGCAGGCGGGTTGAGCGAGTCCAGCGCCAGGAACGCGCCACCGCCGATGAGCACGCCAAGCGCAAGCAGGCCAGCATTGCCTCCGAGCTGCCGGAACAAGGGACGCAAGCTGTGAGGACGGCGAGACCCCATGAGGCGCGGCCTAGATCTTGACGTACTTGGCGATCAGTTCGTGCGCCTTAGCCGTCCATTCCGCCGGCACGATCGTCGGGTCGAGCGCGTAGGCAGCGCCGCCGACGAGGATCATCACCAGCATGAGCTGGAAGAACAGGCCACCGCTCTTGCGCTCTGCGCGCTCGCCAGGACGGACATAGTGCCTGCTGGACTTGCCGCCCGCCAGCAACGACGTGGTGTGTTGAGCGAGCGACTGTTTCTCGGCCTTGATGGCGCGATCCTCTTCGGACTCACGCTTCACGCCCTTGCCGGGTTTGGGAGGCCTTGGCTGGGGCGGCGCGTCGCGGCTGGCGTCCCGCTTGTTGGTGCGCACGCTCGCGCGCAGATCGGCGATCCGCATCGACTGACTTGCTGAACCTGGCCGCCGCGCATCGCCCTGCATCGTCCGCCCCACCATGACGGACTCAACTTGCGCGCGAAGCAAGAAAACCTGCTTAGAGAGATCGATGAAATTTCATCGATCGGAGCGATTAGACGTCGAAATCGAGACCAATAGCCGAGAACCGCTCGCGATTGTCCTGCCAGCGTTCGGAGACCTTCACCCGCAGGAACAGGTGAACCGGCCTGCCGAAGATCTCGCTCAGCTCCTTGCGGGAGGCCGTGCCGATATCCTTGATGGTCTGCCCGCCCTTGCCCAGGATGATCGAGCGGTGGCCTTCGCGGGCGACGTGGATCAGCTGGTCGATCTTCAGCGAGCCATTGCCGTGCTGCTCCCAGTTCTCGGTCTCGACGGTGAGCTGGTACGGAATTTCCTGGTGCAGGCGGAGCAGCAGCTTTTCGCGGGTGATCTCGGCCGCGATGAGGCGGCTGGGAATGTCAGCGGCCTGATCTTCGGGGAACAGGTAGGGTCCGGCCGGCATGCGCGCACCGAGCATGTCGGCCAGCTGTTCGACCCCGTGACCCTTGAGGCCCGAAATCATCAGCACGTCGGAATAGACGCCGGTGTCGAACAGCGCCTTCGCGGCCGCGAGCAGGTCTTCGCTCTTCACGAGGTCGATCTTGTTGATCGCGAGGATCGCCTTGGCGCCGAGCTCCTGCAGTCGCGCGATGATGGCCTCGTCCTCCGACTTGTCGCCCTGACCCGTCCAGTGACGCGCATCGATCAGGTGGACGACGGCGTCGGCATCCGTCGCGCCATCCCAGGCGGACTTCACCATCGCGCGGTCAAGCCGGCGCTTGGGCGCGAAGATGCCGGGGGTGTCGACGAGGACGACCTGCGAGCGGCCATGCATCATCACGCCGCGAACGGGAAAGCGTGTCGTCTGCACCTTGTGGGTGACGATCGACACCTTCTCGCCGACGAGCTGGTTGACCAGCGTGGACTTGCCCGCATTGGGGGCGCCGATGATGGCGGCAAAGCCAGCGCGGGTTTCATCGGTCATGTAACGTCTCCTATGGCGGCGAGCATGGCGCGCGCCGCCTCGCGTTCGGCAACCTGTTTCGAATTGCCGACGCCTTGAACGGGTTCGCGGCCGTCGATCTCGACAGCCACGGTAAAGACGGGGGCGTGATCCGGGCCTGCCCGCGAAACCTGGTGATAGGCGGGCGCGGCAAGGCCGCGATCCCTGCGCCCATTCCTGCAGCGCAGATTTCGGATCGCGCGCCATGTCGGTCGACGCCTGCAACAGGATCTTCCACTGCTTGAGAATGATCTTGCGAGCCTTCTCCAGACCCGCATCCATATAGATCGCGCCGATCACGGCCTCGACTGCGTTGGCAAGCAGCGAGCGGCTTTTCCGGTCCGCCTGTCGAGCGCTCCGAGCGGTCGACGATGAGATACTGGCCGAGGCCGAGATCTGCGCCGACGATGGCGCACGTTTCGCGGCTGACCATCGCATTGAGGCGCGGCGCCAGTTCGCCTTCGCGCAGTTTCGGGAAACGCTCCATCAGCGTTTCGACCATCACCAGCCCGAGAATGCGGTCGCCGAGAAATTCGAGACGCTCATTGCTCCACTCTGCAGCCTGGCCTTGCGTGGCGCTGCGGTGGGTCATGGCACGATCAAGCAGAACCTCGTCCTTGAATTTATGACCGAACACAATCTGCAGAGCGTCGCGCTGTTCGGCAGTCAAGCTCCGGCGGGCCTTCTGCGCGGGCGCGGGCGCGACGGCGTTTGCCTGTGCTGCTTCCGTTGGTCACGCCGCTGCTCCGCGTCGGGTGGCGTCGGCAGAGCTTCGATGATCACCTGCGCCTGCGCGTAGGGATATTCATCCGTGATGGTGAGATGGATGAAGCAGGTCATGCCCGGCGGCGTCAGCTTCGCGAGGCGCTCGGCCGCGCCGCCCGTCAGCGCGAAGGTCGGCTTGCCGGTCGGCAGGTTGATGACGCCCATATGCTGCCAGTGAACGCCACGGCGCGGCACGCCGGTGCCGAGCGCCTTGGCGCAAGCCTCCTTGGCGGCGAAGCGTTTGGCGTAAGTCGCGGCGCGCTCCTTGCGGCGATCAGCCGTGCGGCGTTCGACTTCGGTGAAGACGCGCTTCGTGAAGCGGTCACCGAACTCGGCTATCGAGCTTCTCGACCCGGCGGATATCGCACATGTCCTGACCGATGCCGATGATCATGCGAGGCCTCGCGCAACATCGATCTCGTGGCGCATGCGCCTTCACTGCGGCATCAAGGCCGACGAACAGCGCCTCACCCATGATGAAGTGGCCGATGTTGAGTTCCCGCACTTCCGGGATCGCGGCGACGGGACGGACGGTGTCGTAGGTCAGGCCGTGGCCGACATGGATTTCGAGGCCGCGCGCGTGGCCGTGTGCGGCCGCATCCTGCAGTCGTTTCAGTTCGGCAGCAGCGCCAGCGGTATCGCCCGCAAACGCCAGCTCGACGTATTTGCCGGTGTGAAGCTCGACAACCGGCGCGCCCATGGCGACGGCCGTGTCGACCTGGATGATGCTGGGCTCGATGAACAGCGACACGCGGATACCGGCTTCGCGCAGCTGGCGGACGAAAGGCTCGACGTGGTTGTGCAGGCGCGCGACATCGAGCCCGCCTTCCGTCGTGCGCTCCTCGCGCCGCTCCGGCACAAGGCAGGCGGCGTGCGGCTTGAAGGCGAGCGCGTTGGCCAGCATTTCCTCCGTCGTCGCCATTTCGAGATTGATCGGCAAGGTCGTGGAAGCGCGCACGCTCTGAAGATCAGCGTCGCGGATGTGGCGGCGATCCTCGCGCAGGTGGATGGTGATGCCATCGGCGCCTGCAGCTTGCGCAACGGCAGCCGCCTTCGCCGGATCGGGATGCACGCCGCCGCGCGCGTTGCGGACGGTTGCGACGTGATCGATGTTCACGCCCAGCCTTGCAGCAGGGAGGCGGACAAGACTCACTTGAGCCCCCGGCTGCCCGGCTTGATCGCCGGCAGTTTCGCGAGTTCGGGCGGCAGGTCGTTGGCGTCGTAGTCGGGGAAATCGACGGCGGCGAGCGAGACGAGTTTCAGCCCGCCGACATCCGCCTTGCCGTTGGCGCGATCGACCACGCAGGCCGCGCCGATGACGTTGGCGCCGGCGGCCTTCATGCGCCTCCAGCGTCTCGCGCATCGAGATGCCGGTGGTGACGATGTCTTCCACGATGATGACGCGATCGTTCGGCTCCACCGTGAAGCCGCGGCGCAGGCTCATCACGCCGCCTTCGCGCTCGGTGTAGATCGAGCGGCAGCCGAGCGCGCGGGCGGTTTCGTAGCCGGGGATCAGGCCGCCGACGGCGGGGCCGACCACAACGTCGATCTTGCCGAACGCCGCTTCCAGCTTGCGAGCCAGGGCGCCGCACAGGCGCTCCGTCGTCTCGGGATGCGAGAAGACCAGCGCCTTCTGCAGGAAGACCGGACTGCGCCGGCCGGACGACAGGATGAAGTGCCCCTCCAGCAGGGCGCCGACTTTGCGGAATTCGTTGAGGACGTCTTCGGTGTTCATCGGGTCGCTCTATCGTCTCAGGGTGTCGTGCTCAACGGTCGTCGCGTCTTAGTCGGCGCAAAGCGCGTAGTCGGCCTTGCCCTTGGTTACCAGCTGGAAGCAGCCGCAGGGGTCGCTGGTGGCGGTGCACTGGCCCCGCACTTCCGTTCCGGGTTGCGCGCCACTCGTCTGGCAGCGACCGGAGCACTCCGAGCTGTCGGAGCAGCTCTTGCCGGCGTCCTTGAAGGTGACCACGCAGGCAGGCTTGCCCATCATGCAGATCGGACGCCACTGACCATTGATGGTCGCGCACTTCTCCGCGCTATCGGCAGCCTGCCAGTCGACCTTCGTCACCGCTGCGGGCGCGGTTGTTTGCGGCTCCGTCGCCGACGGCGCCACGGCAGGTTGTGCGCAGGCAGACAGCAACAGCGCGACGGCCGCGAAGATCGTTCGAATGTTCATGTCTATCCCTTCACGCGGTCAGCGGAGTCGACGACCGCCAGAGCGCGCAACGCCGCCACGATCTGTGTGAGGCGCTTGCTGTCTTCGACCTCGACGTCGAACTCGAAGTCGAAGAAATCCGGCGAACGCTTCAGTGTCTTCACATTGATGATGTTGCCCTGCGCATCCGACACCGTCTTGGCCAGCAGGGCGAGCGCGCCGCGCCGGTTGGCGGTGGTGACGTGGATGCGGCCCACGGCCAGCGCATCGGCGTCGCCCTTCGGCTTCCAGCGCAGGTCGAGCCAGCGGTCGGACTGGTTTTCGTAGTCGGCAAGACGCGCGCAATCGATGACGTGCACCTCGATGCCCTTGTCCGGGATCAGCACGCCGATAATGCGATCACCGGGCAGAGGCGAACAGCATTCGGCGAGGTGCATGGTGACGCCCGCCGTGGTCTCTCCGCCGGCCAGCAGGCTGGGGCTTTCGGTTTCCGCCGCGATGGACTTGCGGCCGGGATCGTCGAGACCGGGGAATGCCTTTTCAAGCATGGCGCCGGTCGACAGGCGGCCGCGGCCAATGGCTTCGGACAGGGTTTCGAACTTCTCGAAACCGGTGCGCTCGGTCATCTCGGTATAGTCGACTTCTTCCGGGTCGAGGCCGATGCGGCGCAGCGCGTGTTCGATCAGGCGTTCGCCTATCGAGACGAACTCGCCACGTTCGGCAACGCGCGTCAGGCGGCGGATTGCGGAGCGGGCGCGGCCGGTGACGGCGAGGCTTTCCCAGTGCGGCTGGGCGGCGGGACGCGTGCCGCGCAGGACCTCTACCGTGTCGCCATTCTCGAGCTTGGTGCGCAGCGGGCGCTCCTGCCCGTTGATACGCGCGCCGATCGTGGTGTCGCCGATCTCGGTGTGGACAGCGTAAGCGAAATCCAGCGGCGTCGCGCCGGCCGGCAGGCGGACGAGCTGCCCCTTCGGCGTGAACACGAACACGCTGTCGCGATACATCTGCAGCTTGGCGTGCTCGAGGAATTCCTCGGGCGAACCGCCGTGCTTCAGCATGTCGGCGAATTCGGTGAGTTCGGCTTCCGGGTCGAGGCCCGCTTCGCGCGCAGCTTCGGCGTCGAAACCGTATTGCGAGTTCTTGTAATTCCAGTGCGCCGCCACGCCGCGCTCGGCGACAGCATCCATGTCCCTGGTGCGGATCTGCAGCTCGACGCGGCGGTTGCCGGGGCCGAGGAACGTCGTGTGGATCGAGCGGTATCCGTTGGGCTTGGGAACGGAGATGTAGTCCTTGAACTTCTCCGACAGCGCCGCCCATTGCTGGTGCGCCGCGCCAAGCGCGCGATAGCACTCGTCGACCGTCGCGACGATGAAGCGATAGGCGAAGACGTCGCTGAGATCCTTGAACGAGATCGATTTGGTCTCGAGCTTGCGCCACACCGAATAGGGCCGCTTCATCCGCCCCTGCAGTTCGCCGCGCACGCCGCGCGAGAGCATCACGGTGTCGAGGTCCGAGCGGATGCGGTCGAGCATGGAGGTGTCGTCCTCCACCAGCTCTTCGAGGCGCTTGGTGATGGCGGCGTAGGCAACCGGGTTCACCTGCTTGAACGCCAGCTCTTCAAGCTCGGTCGCGAAGATCGACAGGCCGACGCGGCGCGCCAGCGGCGCATAGATATCCAGCGTCTCGCGCGAGATGCGCAGGCGGGATTCCTCCGTCGGCATGAACTCGATGGTGCGCATGTTGTGAAGCCGGTCGGCCAGCTTCACGAGCAGAACGCGAATGTCCTTGGTCGTGGCGAGGATGAACTTCTGGAAGTTCTCCGCCTGGATCAGCGCACGCGGCAGATTGCTGCCCGTGACCTTCGGCAGCTTGGTGACGCCGTCGACCAGATCAGCGACGTCCTGTCCGAACAGGCCGCGGATCTCGTCGACCGAGACGTCCGTGTCCTCCACCACGTCATGCAGCAGGCCGGCGATGATGGTGGACTGGTCGAGCTTCAGATCGGTGAGCAGGCCGGCGACGGCGACGGGATGCGCGAAATACGGATCGCCCGAATGGCGCAGCTGCTGGCCGTGCTTCATGACGGCGAAGACGTAGGCCTTGTTGAGTTCGTCTTCCTCGGCGTCCGGCTGGTACGCCTTTACGAGGTCGACCAGTTCGTTCTGACGCAGGAATTTGCGGCGAGGCTTCGCGACGGCGCCGGCGGCAACAGGTGCGGCCGTCTCAGGTTTCTTGAAGGGGGCTACGTTGGATGGTTGCCCCATGCATCGCGATCCTTAGAAACGCTCTTCGCGCGCCGACTCCAGCTCGACCTGATAGGCCTTGAGGACTTCTTCTTCCGACGAGGCCGGGGCGGCAGCCAGGGCGCGCTTGTCGGCTTCCTTCTCGGCTTCCTCGTTCGGGCGAACTTCCTGCAGGTCGGCGACCAGGCTGTCGCGGATGGTTTCGAGATCAACCGTCTCGGCCGCGATTTCGCGCAGGGCGATGACCGGGTCCTTGTCGTTGTCGCGCTCGATCGTGATGGGCGAGCCCTCGCGGATCACGCGGGCGCGGTGCGCGGCAAGCAGAACCAGGTTGAAGCGGTTCGGGACCTTTTCAACGCAGTCTTCAACCGTGACACGGGCCATGCGAGTCTCCTTTACGGGGCCGCTCCGTCTACAGGAAGCGGTTCGCGGACGCAACATAGGCGTTTCAGCGCAGTTTTGCCAGCAATTACCGGGGTTTCAGGCAGTTTTCGCTTGTCCGGCGCCTGCCCTCTGCGGGGATTTGACTTGGAGCCCCAGCCACGGGCAGGACTGCGCCATGCCCAAGCCTGTCCCCGCTGCTCCTCCGGAAGCTCCCAAAGACTGCCCCCTGTGTCCGCGCCTGCATGGCTTTATCCAGGCCCAGCGGGTGGCGCATCCGGACTGGTATAACGGGGCGGTGGCGTCTTTCGGGGACGCTTCAAGCCGGCTGCTGATCGTGGGGCTGGCGCCGGGGCTGCAGGGGGCCAACCGGACGGGGCGGCCTTTTACGGGGGATTACGCCGGCGACCTGCTCTATGCGACCCTGGACAAGTTCGGGCTGTCGACCGGGACTTACAAAGCCCGGCCGGACGACGGGCTGAAGCTCAAGGACGCGATGATCAGCAATGCGGTCCGCTGCGTTCCGCCTGAGAACAAGCCGACCGGGGCTGAAATCCTGACCTGCCGGCCCTTCCTGGTTTCCCGGATCGCGGCGATGCCGAAGCTGAAAGTCCTGCTGGCGCTGGGGCGGATCGCCCATGACTCGACGGTGCGGGCGCTGGGCGGCAAGCCATCGGCCTACGTGTTCGGCCACGCAAAACGGCACGTGCTGGAGGGGCCGAACGGGCCGCTGGTGCTGCACGACAGCTATCACTGCAGCCGCTACAACACGAATACCGGCCGCCTGACCGAGGAGATGTTCCACAACGTCTTCGCCGGGGTCCGGAAGGATCTCGATGACTGAGACAGGTGGGCGAGCGGCGGTAGACTTGCCGGCCAGTTTCACCTATGTCCGGCCCGGCTCGCGGGTATAGCTCAATGGTAGAGCAGCAGCCTTCCAAGCTGAATACGAGGGTTCGATTCCCTCTACCCGCTCCAGCCGCCTCCAAATCAGACTGTCGGCGTCACTGCGCCGTAAAGAGCGTGTCTGTCGCCTGCTCCGTCGGGCCGAGCACCTTGTCGGTGAGCAGGTCCTTGGCGGTGTAGCCCAGCTCGCTCATGAAGGTCCGCAGGCCGTCCACGGTGTCGCCGAAGCGTTTCATGGATTGGATCGTCGTCTCGCAGATCACCGTGGGGCGATAGCGCTTCAGCGTTTCGACGCCGCCGCGCAGCACATCGTGTTCGCCGCCTTCGACGTCGATCTTGATCATCGACAGCGCGTTGATCTTGATCCGCGACAGCACGTTATCCAGCGTATCGCAGGGCACGATTTCACGCCGGACGTCGAAGCGATCCGCGAGATCATCGACGGCCCCGACATGGGCAAGACCGATGCCGATATCGCCCTTGCGCTTGATCGGGATCTTCAGCTCCAGCAGGCCCGGCTCCCGACCTAACGCGAAGGGAAACTGCACGATGTTGCGCTGCCTGCGGAAGAAGCTGGCGACGGTGGAGACGGAGCGCGGAACGGACTGCGGCTCGAACGACAGCACGAGGCCGCCGGGATTGTTGTCGGCGAAACAGCGGGAGAAGAAGCCGGCGTGCGAGCCGACATCCACGACGCAGGTTCCAGGCACGATGTGGCGCGCCATCACGCCAGCCTCTTTCGCCTTGTCGTTCGTGAAAATGGCCTTGAAAAGATACTCTTTTGACGTGCGATGCGGGCCGGCACAAAAGAGTTCGTACGACGCCTGTTCAGCCAACAGCTTCACTCCCCGCAGCTCCGACACACGCGGTAGCATCCCCTCGCCCGGGCGTCGCTCTTATTTGGCAAGTTCCCTAACGGTATGCGTTGCGGCAGTTCCCGATCACCCGCCTCGCGCGTCCGCGATCCTCAGCATTTTTTAGGGATAATAGGATACGAACGACTTCAGGGAGGCTCGCGCACACCCGGGGGGATCTGATGCTTATCGGTATCAGACGGATCTGCGGCGCGGGCCCAAAACGGACCGGCAAAAAGCCGGCCGGCTGAGGGAAGAAGAACCATGGCGCCGACCACGCTCGCGAACGTCGATCCCGTATTCATGGAGGCGATCGAGAGCCTCACGGATGGCATCTCAATCTTTGACGCCAATGGCGTTCCGATCCTCCACAACTCCGCTTCCGAAAAGCGCTTCCCGCATCTCTATGAGGCGTTCGCCAAGGGTGCGCGCACTTACAACGAAGCGCTTGAATACAACGTTCGCGCGTTGATGCCCGATGCCACCACGGAACAGGTCGCCGAGCAGGTCGAGAAGTTCAGCGCCTTCACCGGCAATGGCGAAACCTACGAACAGCGCACCGCCGACGGGCGCTATGTGCAGATCACCTACCGGCCGATGTCGGATGGCCGGAAGGTCGCCATCTCCGTCGACGTGACCGAACTGCGCCAGCGCGAGAAGGAACTGAAGAAGGCGCAGGCGGCGGCGATTGCCGCCTCGAACGCGAAATCAGCCTTCCTCGCCAATATGAGCCACGAGATCCGCACGCCGCTGAACGGCATTCTCGGCATGGCGCAGGTGCTGGAGATGGGCGCCCTCGCCCCCGAGCAGCGCGATCAGGTGCAGACCATCCTCGATAGCGGCCGCAACCTGATGGCCCTGCTGAACGACGTGCTCGACCTGTCCAAGATCGAAGCCGGCAAGATCGCCATCGTGAAGGCGGACACCGACCTGATCCACACGCTGCGCCGCCTGCACCGCCTGTGGAAGCCGAAGGCTGAGGAATCCGGGCTGGAATTCTACCTCTCGCTCGACGCCGAACTGCCGCCCGTCCTGAATTTCGACGCCGTGCGCGTCCGCCAGTGCGTCTCGAACCTGATTTCCAACGCCATCAAGTTTACCGCCAAAGGCCGCGTCGAAGTCTTTGTGACAGCCAAGGCGATGGCCGACGGGCAGCACCTCGTGAAGATCCGCGTCTCCGACACCGGCGTCGGCATGAACGAAGAGACGACGGGCCGCCTGTTCCGCCCGTTCACGCAGGCCGATGATTCAACCTCGCGGAAATATGGCGGCACCGGGCCTTGGCCTGTCGATCACGCGCAGCCTCGCCGAACTGATGGGCGGGGAAGCCAGCGTGCGCTCCGAGATCGGACGCGGATCGGAATTCACCTTCACCTTCATGGCCGGCGAAGCCGCCCCGCAGCACCGGGTCGTCAACGAAGGCGTGACGTTGAACGAAGAAGACACGCGCTCGCAGCTGAAATCGCAGAACCTGCGCCTGCTGCTGGTCGACGATCACCCGATCAACCGTCAGGTCGCCGGCCTGTTCCTGCGCCCGTTCAACATGCGCATCGTCGAAGCGACCAACGGCAAGGAAGCGCTCGCCGCACTTGCCCGCGAAGAGTTCGACATGGTGCTGCTCGACGTGCACATGCCGGTGATGGACGGGACGGAAACCATCCGCCACATCCGCGCCAGCGGTGAAGCCTGGAGCAACATCCCGGTCGTGGCCCTGACCGCCGATGCGATGACGGGCGACAAGGAGCGTTATCTCGGCATGGGCATGGACGGCTATATGTCCAAGCCGATCGCCGAGCGTGACCTGATCTCCGAGATCAACCGGGTTCGCAGTTTCAGCCGTGAAGCTTTGACCGCCATCCGCGCCACCAAGGCGTCGCCCGACGACGAGGCAAAGGCGGCCTAGGCATTTCCCTTAGGTTATCCAGAACTGCCGCGTAGTTTACCGTCGGCGCCGAAGAAAACGCTGGCGCTTTACGCGCCCGTCAGCGCATTTTCCCCCCAACCGCGAACGCGGAGTGGAGGAGAGACGCTTATGAACTTGCTTTCGAAACTCACAGGGGTGGCAGCCCTGGCTTTGATCGCCGGCTGCACGACCATGGCCACCGCCGAAGCGCCGGCCGCGCCTGCCAAGCCCGCCGTTGTCGCGGCGCCTGCAGTCGCCCCGGCGCCCCCGGCTCCGGTTGCTGCTCCGGCCCCGGCGCCGAAGCCGAACTATGTCGCCATCCCGATGTCGATCGAGGTGAACAAGTCGGCCAAGGACGTGTGGGCCAAGGTCGGTGGCTGGTGCGATATTTCCAACTGGATCACTCCGACCGGCGGCGTGCCCTGCGTGGTGACATCGGGCACGGGCGAAGTTGGCTCGGTGCGCCTGATTGCCAACCGCGTCACGGAAGTGATGACGGCCAAGTCCGAGTTCGGCTACGGCTACACCCAGCCGAACGTCGAAGGTAAGTGGTACAACCTGTATCACGGCTTCATGGAAGTCCGCCCGGTGACGGCGACGACGTCCAAGATCTACTACACGCTGATGCAGGACATGGGCGACAAGGCCGACCAGGCCGCCATCGACAAGGACGCGGCCCGCCTCAAGGGTCAGTTCGAAGGCGCGCTGGCGAACATGAAGAAGCTGGCCGAGAAGTAGGCTTCAGCTGAACTGGTAATGCGACGGCCCGGCCCCAAGCCGGGCCGTTTGCGTTTGGCCCGCGCTTAGTTCGAAGCCGTCGCCGACGTCGGCGGCGGTTCGGCCGGGTTCTCGAAGATGCGACGGAGGACGCCGGGGGTGAGTGCGGCGATCGGGTTGATCGAGATGTTGGCGCGAGCGAACGTGCCGCGCACCGAATAGGTCGGCGCGAACATGCCCTCGCCCTGCCGCGAGACAAACAGGTTGCCGATGATCGGCAGCGCACCGAGCACAGCATTGGCGCCGACGAGAGAAGGCGCAAGCACGCCATCGAGCGAGAGTTCGCCCGACTCCGGCGCGATCCAGCCGCGCGCGGTGATGCCCATGGCGGCGCCCGTGGCGCGCATGCCCGGCAGATCGATGCGGCCATCGACGAAGTTCACGGGGGCATTCACCTCGGTGAACATCACGCCCTCGCCGGACAGCACGTCGGCAAGACCCTGAAGCGAGGCCAGCGCGAACAGCTGGGCGACGAGCGGCGCATCCTTGAGGCGCACATTGGACATGGTGACCAGCGCATTGCCATCGCCGCCGGTGAACTTGCCGTCAAAGGCCAGCTTGCCGCCGATCAGGTAGTCGGCCTTGAGCAGCACGCGCGCCGCGAAGCCCGCATCGTCCGACTTGACCGAGATGTTGCGCACGCCGTTGATCGTGCCGAGCGTGACGTTCAGGTTCTTGCCCTTGTCGATCTCGCCGGTGATCGTTCCCGACTTCGGACCTTCGTCCCCGAGCATCAGGGCAACCTGCGCCTTGCGAAGGTCGGTATCGTCGCGAAGCTTGAGGCGGTCGACGTTGAGCTGGATATCGTAGGTCGGGCCGGGCTCGCCGGGTCCGCCGACCGGCGTCGCAGCGCCTTTGCCGGGGCCGGACATGTCGAGGAAGCCGTCCATGTAGGGGCTGGCGTTCAGGTAAGCGCCGTTGAGCGCGACGCGATAACCGCCATCCTTGCGGCGCGAGATGGCGCCGCGCAGGTCGATGGAGTCCTTCGAATAAAGCCGCTCGAGGGTGATGCCATTGATGCCGCCGGTCGCATCGAGCTGCGCCTCGCCGGTTGCTTCCAGACCGTCGGCGCGCAGGTTTCCGGTGAGGATCGCGCCATCCTTGTCGCTGCCATAACGGAACGAGCCGCTGGCGGGCGCGCCGAGCTTCTTGCTCCAGCCGACCGCGGCGACATCGAGCTGGGCCTTGGTAAGATCGAGGTTGGCGGTGATGGTGTCGAAATTGCGCCCGCCGGGTCCGCTGGCGCGCAGTTCGACGCCCGCCTCGCCCTGCATGATATTGCGGGCGGCAAAGCCAAACGCGTTGAGCAGGTCGGGCGTCGCGCGCGCCTTGGCAACCAGCAGTGCGCCGCCATCCTCGCCGGCAACGGCGCCTTCCTTCCATTCGAAGTTCACCGGCGCGGGGCCGAATTCGCCATTGCCGGTTGCGATGATGCCCTTCTCGCTGAGATCGAGTTTCATGGCGGTGTTGGCGAGGCCGAAATCGCCCATCAGGTCAGGCATGCGGACCTGCTGGAAATCGCCCTTGATGGAGAACAACACATCCTCCGGCTTGATGACCTCGACCATCGGCATGCGCAGGTTGAGGTCGATGCCGCCATTACCGGCGATCTGGTTCACGTCGAGGCCATAACGCGCGCCGAACGCGAACTGGCTTCTCTCGATGGCGCGCAGGAGGTTGCCGAGTTCGCCCTTGCCGGCGGCGGACACTTCCATCATCGCGCCGCCCGGCGCGAAGCGCGGCAGGTTGACCTTGGCGCCGCTGAGTTGCCATGCGCCGAGTGCGCCGGTGGTGGCGTCGAAGGTGAGGCTGTTGCCCTTGAGATGTCCAACGCCCGCAACGCCGGTGATCGGCGGGAGATCGGTGACGGCGATCACGCTGGCGTCGACGACGTGGAATTCGAGCGAGAGCGTTTCATCAGGTAGGTAGCCTTTCGCGGTCGCTCCGGGCTGCCAATCGACATTGAACACGGCCTTGGTGGATGTGCCCGCCGTGATGCGGTCGCGCACCCATTCGCGGGCGTCGGCGCCGAGAGCGACCGGCCAGTAATCAAGCACCTGCCGGGGCGTGATCTCGCCCGTGCCGACCGCCTGCCCTTTGACGCCAACCTCTTGCACCCCGTTGAAATCGCCGAGCCAGACTTCGCCGGAGGCTGTCGCGTTGAGCTTGCCGGTGACGGCGTCGACCCTGGTGAAGATCAGCTTCGACTGGTTGAGTGCGAGCGAACCTTCGATCGTGGCTGTCTCGATCGCCCAGGGCGTCTCGAACACGGGACGGGCGTCGATCGTCACGCCCTTGCCCGAAAGCTTGAACGGCGTTGGCGTCGCTTCATCGCCGCGCATGATGGCGGCGGCGTCGAGTTCGCCCGTGAAGCTGCCGGACACCCAGTCGCTGTCGATGGTCAGCGCCTTGAGATCGATATGCTTGGTCGCGGGATCGTAGGCCGCCTCGAAGGCGAGGTTCTTCAGCGCGATGTCGCTCTCGCCGACGCGGAGGTTTCCGGTGACGTTTGAGAGCGACAGGCTGGTGCTTTGCAGGCCTGATTTTTCGGTGGCGGAGACCGAGAACCCGGCGCTGGCCGGCTTGCCCGAGGTGAAGGCATCGCCCGAATAGCCGAACATCTTCGCGACAGACACCGGATCGACGCCGTCAACGGTGACTCGGCCTGAGGCGCGTTCGACCTTGCCGTCGGACGCGAGCGCGATGCGGATGCGGTTGGGTTCGCCGACGATGGCGTTGGCGAGGGTGACGTCGAGGTTGAGGCTGACGCCTTCCTTGGTCGCCTTCCAGATGCCGGCGACCGGGCTGGCGCTCCAGACGTTGCCGGACTTGCGGTCATCGACGTCGAGATGGAAGTCGACCAGTTCGACCTGCTCAAAAGTGCCGGCCGAGATCAGGGCGCGGATCGGCGTGGCCAGCGTGGGCCAGTTGATGTCGCGGATCGGATCGAACGGCTTGTCGGAGGCGGCAGGCTCCTGGGCGAACACCACGTCGGCCAGCGTCCAGGCGCCTTCGGCAGAACGGACGACGGTGGCCGTGCCTTTCTCGAGACGGAGCTGGCGCGGCTTGACCTTGAAGGTCAGGAGGGCGCCGCTGTCGAGCGCGATCATGGCGCGGTCGGCGCGGAAGGTGACGTGGTTGGTCTTGTCCATGGCGGTGAAGCCCTGGGCGACGGCTTCCACCCGGCCACGGTCGCGGACCCATTCGAGGGCCAGCTTCTCGATGTGAACGGGCTGGCCGCCACGGGCTTCGGCGATCGAGCGCTCGACCTGCGGGCGGACGAATTCGAGGTCGATCGGACCCTGCGACAACCGCCATGCCAGAATCCCCGCGCCAGCCAGCACGGCGAAGGCCACGAAGGCGACGATCTCGAGGATGAGAAGCCGGGCGGTAATCCTCAACACTTGGCTCCTGGGCGCTCACGTTTGTCGCGAGCCCCGTTCGGCGAAAACCGCAGCTTCACCAGATCGGCAGAAAGACGGTACACTGCGGACACTCTTATCATCACATCATTACGGATCGATTGTGTCACAGCTCCTGAAACCCGGCGATCCGGCTCCCGCATTCGAACTGCCAAACAGCCAGGGCGGGACTGTCCGTCTGAAGGATTACGCTGGGAAAACACTGATCCTGTTCTTCTACCCCAAGGACGACACCGACGCCTGCACCCGGGAGGCCGTGGCGTTCACAGAGATGAAGGCGCGGTTTTCCAGAAAAGGCGCGGCCCTGCTCGGAATTTCCCGCGACAGTCTCGCTGACCACAAAGCATTCGCCCGGAAGCATGCACTTAAGGTCGCGCTGGGGTCGGATGAAGACGGCAAGGTGTGCAACGCCTATGGGGTCTGGGCTGAAAAGCAGCTCTATGGCCGCAAGTTCATGGGCATCGTGCGGTCCACCTTCCTTATCGGAAAGGACGGCGTGATTCGGCATGTGTGGCGAAACGTGCGCGTGCCGGGGCATGCCGAAGCGGTCATGGGACAACTTGCCCCGCCTGTCGCACCGAAAGTGTAACGATTTTAGCGGCAATGATGCTCGCTTAATCAAAGCTTAAAGGGACATGGGCTAGCTGGTAAAAAACTGGGTCGAGGGGTTCGCGCGTGCGAGATTCTGCGATATCCATCAAATCGCCGGGCATACACCAGCGGGGCGGCGCGGGGCTTGGCGCGTATAGAACTGATCGGGCAGCGTAAATGGCGGTCAAGCATTTGAGGGCTAGAGTAAGAGCCTTCTTCGAAAAAGCTTTTCCGGAAAGGCAAATCTACCACCGTAGCGGCGGCTCGGTTCGGTACGTTTCCATTTCCCCTTGGCGTCAGGCGATGATGGCCGGCGCAGCGACGCTTGTCGTCGGCTGGTGCATGTTTGCGACCGTCGCCGTTCTCCTCAAAGGTCCGGCCGTCGATATCCAGGGCGGATCGTCCGATCGCAAGTCGGCCCGTCTCGAGCGCGATCTGCGTCAGGCCAAGGCGGCCGAGCAGACAGCCCTCGCCCTGCTCGAAACCCGCACCACCGATTTCAACACCGCCATCGAGGAAGCCGAGAGCCGTCACGCGACGCTGAAGCGCCTGATGTCCAGCCTGCAGGGCCAGGACTCGGCGTCGGCCATCGCGCTGAGCGGCGCGAACGCTTCCATGCTCATCGACTCGACGATTGAAGAAGGGGATCCGCGTCAGGCGCGCCCCGACCCGAACGAGGGAGCCGGCGCCACTGGCGGCACCTTTCGCGCCCGGACCGACAAACTGATCCAGGATCAGGCCAGCTTCCTCGACACATTCGAGGAAGAGGCCGTGCAGCGCGCCGAGAGCGCGCGTGGCGTCATCAAGCTGACCGGCGTGCCGGCGGCCCGCGTGCTTGAGCAGAACGGCATGGGCGGCCCGCTGATCCCGATCAACTTCACCGACAAGGCGATTCCGGAAGATCCCTTCCAGCGCCGCATCTACGAAGTGGAAGCGCGCCTGCAGGAAGCCAACGAGTTCGAGAAGGCCATGCGCTCGCTGCCGCTGGCCATCCCGCTGCAGACCCCCTACCGGGAAACCTCCGGCTTTGGTTACCGCTCCGACCCGTTCAACCGCAAAACGGCGTTCCATGAAGGCGCCGATCTTGCAGCGTTTACCGGAGCGCCGATCGTTGCGACGGCGCCGGGGACGGTTACGTATGCCGGCACCAAGGGGGGCTATGGGCGCGTCGTGGAGGTCGATCACGGTTCGGGGTTCAAGACCGTGTACGGCCACATGAACACGATTACGGCCAAGCAGGGCCAGGTCGTGGCCATCGGGTCGAAACTCGGCACGATGGGCTCAACTGGAAGAAGCACGGGACCGCACCTTCACTATGAGATACACTTCCGCGGGAAGTCGTATGATCCGATCAAGTTTCTGAGGGCTGGCAAACATGTTCACTAAAGGCAAAACTCCGGAGCCGCCGATGCCGCTCCAACCGGCCCCGAAGCCGATGGCGACCGACATGGCCCTGACGCCGAAGCGCGCGCCGGCTGCCCGCTCGGGTCCGTCGATCATCTCCGCCGACGTGAAAATCACCGGCAAGATCGTTTCCCAGGGCGAGCTGGACATCAACGGCCAGATCGAGGGCGACGTTCGCGCCTCGGCCCTGACGGTTGGCGAGACCGGCGCAGTCAAAGGTGAAGTCGTCGCCGAGTCCGTGGTCATCCGCGGCATGGTCGAAGGCCGCATCCGGGCCCGCAAGGTGCAGCTCTGCACCGGCGCGAAAGTCCGTGGCGACATCTTCCACGCCTCGCTGGCGATCGAGCCGAACGCGATCTTCGAAGGCGCCGTCAAACACGCGCAGGACCCGATGGCTGACCAGCCCGCGGCGCCGCTGCCGACCGGCAATTTCTAGATTTTACGCTGCCAGATTTGAAGGAAAGGCCGTCCGCGAGGGCGGCCTTTTCGTTTGCGCATGCGGGTGCGGCCTCGCGCGCGGGGCGTGCGAGGTGGGTTGGGGGTGATTTTGAGTTTGAACAAACGCTAGCGGCGGTCCGCGTGCGCACGAGCGCACGCAGCCCCCTCCGTCTCGCCGCGAAGGCGCGGCGATCCACCTCCCCCGCCTGACGGCGAGGGAGGACTTCGAGCGCGTGGCAAGGGGAGCGCGAACAGGCGCGTGCGTGGAAGCGGACGCAGCTTCGCGTTCGCTGATGCGATAGCGCTGCGCGGATGTCTTCGATGTACGCCTCGACGACGCTGTTCATGTCGCCGAAGGCGTTCACGTAGTTCGCGTAGCGCTCCTGCACGTCGCGCAGGTTGTAGGTGGCGGGGATGAGATTGAAGCGCACGAGGCGGGGGTTCCAGCCGAGGCGGCGGTAGGCCTGTCGCGTGAGGGCGAAGGTGAGACGCGCTTCGGCGTGGGCGAGCAGGAGGGCGATGGTTTCGAACACCGATCTGCGGATCGCTTTTCCGCGCATGACTCGGCACTCGCTGGAGATCAGGAGGATCACCAGCGGCCAGAAGCTGAGCATGACACCGAGCAAGGCCGGGAGATCGCGCAGCAGCCAGATGGGCCAGCCTTTGCGTTTCATGGCCGCCACTATACGTGCGCCCGGAGCCCGGCCGATTTGCCAAACGCCAATCCACCCTATTTTTCGCGCAAGTCGTTGAGATTGCTGGGGGCGCGGAAAAGCAGGCTGTTGGATAAGTGCGGATCTCATCCAACAAAATGGGGTGTAACTCTGTCGCCCAGTGTCCCCCGCGAAGGCGGGGGTCTCGGCAGTGCGCGAGCGAGCTCCGGCCCATTGACCGGTGTCGCGCTGCGTGCGAAGACTGGATCCCCGCCTGCGCGGGGAACGCGCTGCTCCGGGGGACACGCTGCCAGATGTTGGCCCTGCAGATCCTGGGTTTCGCGCTTCCCCCGGATAGCGCTTTGCGCTTCCGGGGTGCGGCCGGGAACGACGTGCAAGGGTGCACGCTTCCAGTGGCTGGGCCGTCGATTAGGACAACACCGTCGTCGCGGTGATTGCGAAAATCGCCAGCATCATGGGGAAGACAATGAAGAGCAGGAGCCGCGCCAGTTGGGCCCAGCGCGTAACGCCAGGATCGCCGAGGCTGGGGTAACGACCGGTCACGAGCCACACGAGTCCGGGGATGCCATCGGGCAAGCTGAAGACGATGTCCGGCGCTTCCTTGCCACGGCCCTCGGCTTTCATGCGCCGCACCGCCTGCGCCAGCCGCCAGACACTGAGCACATAAACCAGCGCGCACACCCAGACGACGAAAAACGCCGCCATGAACATCGGTTGCGACATCGCCTCTCCTCCCTTTGAGACGTGTAGTCGCCGCTACGCCTTCGGCTTCTCGTGGACGCGGATGCCGAGTTCGCGGAGTTGTTTGAGGCTGGCTTCGCTCGGGGCGTTCATCAGCAGGTCCTGCGCTTGCTGGTTCATCGGGAAGAGCGTGATCTCGCGGAGGTTCTGGGCGCCGCAGACGAGCATGACGATGCGGTCGACGCCGGCGGCCATGCCGCCGTGCGGAGGCGCGCCGAACTGGAAGGCGCGGTACATGCCGCCGAACTGTTCTTCGACATCGGCCTTGGTGAGGCCGGTGATCTCGAAGGCGCGGACCATGGTTTCGGGGCTCGCGTTACGGATGGAGCCGGACGCGATTTCGAAGCCGTTGCAGACCATGTCGTACTGGAAGGCCTTGAGCGTCTGCGGATCGGCATCGCCGTTCAGCGCGTCGAGGCCGCCTTGCGGCATCGAGAACGGGTTGTGGGCGAAGTCGATTTTCTTGTCTTCCTCGTTCCATTCGTAGAACGGGAAGTCGATGATCCAGCAGCAGGCGAACTGGTCGAGCTGCGTGAGGTTGAGCTCCGTGCCGACGCGGTTACGCGCTTCGCCGGCGAACTTGTAGAACGCTCTTCGGATCGCCTGCCGTGAAGAACACGGCGTCGCCGACCTTGAGGCCGAACTGCTGGCGGATGGCTTCGGCGCGCTCGGGCCCGATGTTCTTGGCGACCGGGCCTGCCCCGCCCTCTTCGCCTTCACGCCAGAAGATGTAGCCGAGGCCGGGCTGGCCCTGCTGTTGCGCCCACGAGTTCATCTTGTCGCAGAAGGCGCGGCGAGCCGCCGCCGGGCGCGGGGATGCCCCAGACTTCGTTCTTGGCGTCCTTCTCCAGCATGCCGGCGAAGACCTTGAAGCCGGAGCCGCGGAAATGTTCGGAGACGTTGTCCATCTCGATCGGGTTGCGCAGGTCGGGCTTGTCGGAGCCGTATTTGCGGATTGACGTGTCGTACGGGATGCGCGGGAATTTCTGGGTGACGGGTTTGCCCTTGGCGAACTCCTCGAACACGCCGCGGAGCACGGGCTCCATCGTGTCCCAGACGTCTTCCTGCGTGACGAAGCTCATCTCGAGATCGAGCTGGTAGAACTCGCCGGGCAGACGGTCGGCGCGCGGGTCTTCGTCGCGGAAGCACGGCGCGATCTGGAAGTAGCGGTCGAAGCCGGCGACCATGAGCAGCTGCTTGTACTGTTGCGGGGCCTGCGGCAGCGCGAAGAACTTGCCCTGGTGGATGCGGCTCGGGACGAGGAAGTCGCGCGCGCCTTCGGGCGAGGACGCGGTGAGGATCGGCGTCGAGTATTCCGTGAAGCCAATGTCGGCCATGCGGCGGCGCATCGAGGCGATGACTTTCGTCCGCGTCATGATGTTGGCGTGCAGCGTCTCGCGGCGCAGGTCGAGGAAGCGGTATTTCAGGCGCACGTCTTCGGGATATTCCGGCTCGGCGAAGACGGGCAGCGGCAGCTCTTCAGCGACTTCGGAGATGACGGCGACGTCGGCGACCTTGAGGTCGATCTCGCCGGTCGCGAGGGCGGCGTTCACAGTGCCGGGGTCGCGGGCGACGACGTCGCCGGTGACGGTGATGACGGACTCAACCCGGATCCGCTCAAGGCGGGCAAAGTTGGGGTTGGAGGGCGTCACCACGCATTGGGTGATGCCGTAATGGTCGCGGAGATCGATGAACAGGAGGCCGCCGAGGTCGCGCTTGCGGTGGACCCAGCCCGAGATGCGGGCGGTATTGCCGACATGGCTCCCGCGCAGCTGGCCGCAGGTGTGCGTCCTGTAAGCGTGCATGGGGGCAAAACTCCTGATATTCGGGCCAAAACAGGCCGATTTGGCTTGCAGATGCGGGCGGACAAGCGCATGTCGCCAACGAGCTTGTCAATATCGCCCATAGTCTGATTCTTGTCGGACGATTGGGACCTGGTCAGGAGACGAGGATTTTGAAAGACGACGATGGCGAAATCCGCCTGATCACGGATACGGCGGCGCTGACGGCGGCTTGCGAGCGGCTCGGCAAGGACGACTTCCTGGCCGTTGATACCGAATTCCATCGTGAAACGACGTACTGGCCGCAGGTGTGCCTGATCCAGGTGGCGTCGTCGGACTATGACGTGCTGGTCGATCCGCTGGCCAAGGGCATTGATCTGGCGCCGCTGAATGCGCTGATCGCGGACCCGTCGCGGACCAAGGTGTTCCATGCGGCGCGGCAGGACCTCGAGATTTTCGCGCGGCTGATCGGGCATGTGCCGGGGCCGGTGTTCGACACGCAGATCGCGGCGATGGCGTGCGGGCTGGGCGATTCGATCTCCTACGAGAATCTCGTGAGCCGGGTGGTGAAAGGGACGGTCGATAAATCGTCCCAGTTCACGGACTGGGTGCGGCGGCCGCTGACCGAGAAGCAGCTGACCTATGCGCGGGGCGACGTGGTCTACCTGCGCGAGATCTACAAGATCCTGCGGACGAAGCTGGAGAAGCAGGACCGGATGGAGTGGATCGCGGACGAGCACGCCGCCCTGCTCGACCCGGATATCTATGCGTTCGATCCGGCGACGGCGTGGAAGCGGATGAAGATCCGCAAGTATCGCACGCGACTATCTCGCGGTGCTCGCCAATGTGTCGGCGTGGCGCGAGCGGGTGGCGCAGGAGACGGACAAGCCGCGCCAGCGCATTCTGAAAGACGACGCCATTCAGGAAATCGCGCAGCAGAAGCCGCGGACGCTGGAAGCGCTGGAGCGGATGCGCGCGGTGCAGCAGGGCTTCGGCAAGTCGCGGCACGGCGCGGGATTGCTGCAGGCGATCAACGAGGCGCTGGATGCGCCGGAGAAATATGCGCCGGTGGTGGACGAGCCGGAACGGTCGGGGCCTCCTCCGGGGGCGATCGTGGAATTGCTCAAAGTGTTGCTGAAGCAGGTGTCGGATGATGCGGATGTCGCGACGCGTCTGATTGCGAACGCGGCCGATGTCGAGAAGCTGGCGCGGGACAAGGAGCCGGATATCGCGGCGCTGAAAGGCTGGCGGCGTGAGCTGTTCGGGGAGAAGGCGCTGAAGCTGAAGGCCGGGAAACTGGCGTTGGCAGCGAGCCCGAAGGGCGTGAAGATCCTCGACGTTTAGTGTGCAGGCAACCCGGTTCGCGGGGGAGATCGTGGACGTACTCGATCAGCAATACACAAGCAGGGTCGACGCGGCGCAGGCCTTCGTCGATCGGACGCCGGCGGTCATCAAGGATCTGCTGAAGCACACCAACTACGTCTGGGCGGCGCAGAACCTCAAGCAGGCGGCGGACGCGCATATCGAGCTCGGGCTGCTGCACTGGCGGCGCGGGATCGATCCACGCAAGGACTTCGAGGGCGCGTTCCGGGCGTGCAGCGCGCTCGATGAGCTCGTGAAAAAATACCTGCTGCCGAAGGACGATCTCGATCTCTCGCTGGTGTATGCGGCGCTGTTCCTGATGGGACGACCGGCGGGGATCGACTATGTCGACGTGGCGGCCTGCACCGAATTCCGCTGGCCCGCCTACCAGTACCGCCTGGTCAATGCGCTTCACGACGTGGCGCCGACCGAGCGGCTGACCAAGCTGGTGGACGGCTATCTTGCGACGAACAACGCGCTTCCCGACAGGATTTTCGAGGCGTATTTCCAGCTGCTCGGCCTGCATCCCAGCAAGCTGGACATGGAAGAGCGCGTCAGGCGGGCCAAGAGCACGTGGGTCGAGCGCAGGCGGGAGGCGCTGGCGCCCGAGGGCCGCGCGCTGGATGGTCATGGCGTGATGAACGATCTCTACGTGGACATCTATCTCGCCGCGGTGCTGAAGAAGATCGGCTGGGTGGGCCACACGGTGCACGCGTGGACGTGGGGCTGAGCGGGCGCGCGCTTCGTTAACCTCTCGCTAACCATAAATCGGCGTTCTGGGGTCCAGAAGGATGCCCTGCCCGTGACCGATTCCATCGGCGCCTCTCCGAAGGCCACACAGCGCGCCGAAGTCATGTCTGCGCTGCGGACGGCTTCGGCCAAGACGGGCGTTGGTTTCGACTACCTCGTGAAGACGGCGCAGCGGGAGAGCAATTTCGATCCCTCCGCGAAGGCCGGCACGTCGTCGGCGACGGGACTGTTCCAGTTCACCGAGGCGACGTGGCTCAGCATGCTGGAGCGCTATGGCGACAAGCATGGCGTGGCGACGGATGGGCAGTCGCGGAATGACCTGCTGGCGCTGCGCAAGGATGCGAGCCTGTCGTCAGTGATGGCGGGCGAGCTGGCGGCCGAGAACGGCAAGATCCTGCAGAAGAAGCTGGGGCGGCCCGCGACGTCGGCTGAACTTTATGCGGCGCACTTCATGGGGCCGTCGGATGCGGCACGGCTGGTCGACGCGGCGCGGAGCAACCGGCCGGGAGCTGCGTCCGAGCTGTTTCCGAGCGCGGCGCTGGCCAATCGCAACGTGTTCCACGGCAAGGATGGCGCGAGCCTTACCTCTGCGCAGCTCTATGCGAAGCTGACAGGCGCGGCGGTTGGCGATGTGGATGCGGGCAATGTTCCCGGCGCAACAGCCGGTGAGACGATGCAGGCGTCGAACCAGGACATGCTGATGCAGGCGAAGATGGGCGTTGTGTCGATGACGTCGAGCCTGATGACGGCGCTGTTCGGCCTGCAGGAAGACAAGGCCTAGGCCACGACCTTGCCGGCGAGAGCCGCTTCGATCTCCGCTTCCGAATAGCCGAGCGACACCAGAACATCGCGCGTGTGTTCGCCAAGTTTTGGCCCCGGGCCTTTCGGGCCGTCATCGACGCCGTGGAATTTCGCGGGCGACGCGGGGGACGCGAATGAGCCGACGCCGTCCTTGCCAGGCGTCTGGACGATACCGCCGGCGGCATGAACCTGCGGATCGACGGCGACGTCGGCGAGCGTCTGAGCGGGGGCCCATGCGATTTCTTCTGCGGTGAGGCGGGCGGCGATCTCGTCCTTCGTGAACTTCGCGAAGGCTGCGTCGAACATGGCGGTGATCTCGGCGGCGTTGTCGCGGCGGGATTTTCCGTCCTGGAAGCGCGGGTCCGTATCGATGCCCGGCAGATCGAAGGCGCGGGCCATGCGTGGGAGGTCGGCCTTGCCGGCGCGGGCGACGATGCAGATCCACGCGTCGTCCTTGGTGCGGAAGAAGTTGGTGAGCGGGTTGTAGGCCTCGGCGCGGGGGCGGGTGGAGGCGATGCGGCCGAAGAAGAGCTGGATCGCGAGGTCGGTGTGCAGGGTGTAGAGGCCGGTGCGCAGAAGGCTGACGTCGACCAGCTGGCCCTTGCCGGTCTTCAGCGCCTGGATCAGCGCGGCGTTGATGGCGGCGACGGCGGCGATGCTGGTGGTGTGGTCGCCCGAGGCGGTGCGGACGGGGAAGAGTTCAGAGCCCTTGGGGGCGGTGAGACGCGCGAGGCCCGAGCGGGACCAGAAGCTGGCGACGTCGAAGCCGGGGGCGTTGGCGTCCGGACCTTCGAGGCCGTAGCCGGTGAGCGCGCAGTAGACGAGCTTCGGGTTGCGCTTCGACAGGATGTCGTAGCCGAGGCCGGAGCGCTCGATGCCGCCGGGGCGGACATTGGTGAGGAAGACGTCGGCCGTATCCGCCAGCTTGCGGATGATCTCGCGGCCCTCTTCCGTGCGGGCGTCGACCACGATGGATTTCTTGCCGCGATTGTCGCTGTCGAAAGCGGGGTTGTCGGTGAGGTGCGCCATGTCCGACCCCTTGGTCGGGAAGTTGGAGCGGACCGGATCGCCGCCGGGCGGTTCGATCTTTATAACTTCCGCGCCCCAGTCGGAGAGGATGCCGCCCGCCCCCGGCGCTGCAAAATAGGTAGCGTGTTCAATGACTTTCACGCCTTTGAGCAGCATACGTCTCTCCCGATTTTATTGTGCCGGTAGCGCGTTTTTCGGCGCGCCCGTAAACACCTGTTAACTCGGCGCAGCAATTGTCATTTTTCGAATGAGTTCAAGCCGCCATAGGGCAGAAGGCCGGCCCACATGACGATCGCCACCATGCGCAGCGCCCTGACACAGGACGATATCCGCCGCCTTGTGCGCGGCGATACGGCCGAAGCGCGCGCCAATTCCGCCCACAAGATCTGCCGCCGCATCGACACGATGGAGCTCGGCCCCGAGGATCAGGAGAGCGCGCGGCAAATCCTCGACATGATGTGCTCGGACGCCGCCGTTCTGGTGCGCCGCGCCCTCGCCGTCACGCTGAAGAACTCGCCCAAGCTGCCGCGCGATATCGCGATCAAGCTGGCCAAGGACATCGACATTATCGCCGTGCCGGTTCTGAAGAACTCGCCGGTGATCACGGATGAAGACCTGGTCGAGATCGTGCTCGCCGGTTCGTCGGAAAAGCAGGTCGCGATCGCGCAGCGCCCGACGCTCGGCGAAGGCCTGACGGAAGTCATCGCGCTTTACGGATCAAAGCAGGCTGTCGAGGCCTGTACGCTGAACGAAGGCGCGGCCTTCTCGGACGACGCCTTTGCCGGCGTCCTGAAACGCTTCTCGAACGACAACGAGATCAAGTCAGCCCTCGTCTCACGTTCGACCCTGCCGATGCATGTCACCGAGAAGCTGGTGAACCTTGTCTCCGGCGAATTGTTCGACCGCCTCGTCAACACGCACGAACTGCCGCCGCAGCTGGCTATCGAGATCGCGGCGGGCGCCCGCGAGCGCGCGACGCTGGATCTTGTCGAGCAGGCTGGCCTGTCGACCGACCCTGAGCGCTTCGTGCAGCAGCTTCACCTCAATGGCCGCCTGACGCCGTCTGTGATCATGCGTGCGCTGTGCCTGGGGCACATGACGTTTGTCGAGCACGCGCTGTCGGAGCTGTCCGGCGTGCCGCGCACCAAGACGTGGCTGATGATCCACGATGCCGGCGCGCTTGGCCTCAAGACCGTGTTCGAACGTGCGGGCCTGCCGAGCGGCATGTTCACCGCGTTCCGCCTCGCCATCGACATCTTCCACAAGACCGAGATGGACGGCGGACCGAACGACAAGGACCGCTTCCGCCAGCGCATGGTGGAGCGCGTGCTGACGCAGTTCCAGGCTATCCCGCGCGCCGATCTTGAGTACCTGCTCGAGAAGCTCAACGCGGTGGACCTCGGGCGCGAAAGCGGCGTGATCGCGGCCTAGATGCCGTAACCGCGCGTCGTATCCGCCGCAGACAGCCGTTCCGCCAGAGCACGTCCCTGCGCCAGAATTTCAGGAACGGCTGTTACCTCCCAGAACTCCGGACGCGTCAGTGGGCCGATGGCGAACAGCCAGTCGGATGCGACGCCATCCGATGCGATGGCGGCGCAGGCATTCGTCTCGATGCCCAGGCCGAGCGCATCGCCGCGAACGAAACCACGCGCGAGGCCGTCAGCGACGATGGGGCTGGATCGCACGGTCACATTGGTGGTCGGTCCGGTGCAGTTGATGACGTGGCGTGCTTGCAGGCGCGTGGGGTCTCCGCCGCGCAGGGAGACGTCGATCTCCAGCAAGCCGTCAACGTCGCGGGCGCCCGTGATGCGGCCGGCGACAACGCGGAGATAGCCTTGGGACAGGAGGCGCTCGACATGGTTCGCGATGCGCGGCGCCATGCGGTGACGATAGACGTCCCACCAAGCGCGCAGGTGGCGCAGGAAGGTGCGCCGTTCGACCTTGTTCCAGCCTTGCCAGATATCGCGCGTGACGGGCCGGATTGCATCGATCACGCCCTGCCACAACGCGCCGCCTGCCGTGGCGTCGGCAACTTTCCGTCGCACACGGCGAATCAGCACGGCGGGTGACTCGGTATCCGCGACGGGAATAAACGCGTCCGCCGGCGGGCAGAGCTTGTGCCGACGCGGCAGCAGGCCACGGCGCGACACCAGCGTCACGCCCGCAACGTGCCCCGCGCGATTGAGGGCGAGCGCCACGTCGACTGCGGTAAGGCCCGAGCCGACCACGACAACGGGCGCATCCTTCGCCACGCGGTCGAGCGCGCCACCTGCCCATGGATTGGCGATGAACTGCGGCGCGTCTTCCAGCGAGGCGATGCCGATCGGCCCCGGCGATTCATTTCCCGTCGCGAGAATGACAGCGGCGGCTTCCAGCTCGGAACCATCGGCCAGAACGATGCCGCGCCGGGGCGCAGGGAGAAACCCGGCCGCCTCGCCCTGTATCCACTCAAACACGCCGTTGTCGCTGTTGCGGTGGGCCGTCTCTTCGAGGAAGTCACCAAAGGCCGCACGCGGGGCGAACATGTCTTCGATATGGCCGCCTGCTTCGGCCAGGGCTTCGTCGAGATCGTACTGTTCCACGCGCGCAGCCAGCCAGTCGTGAAATGAAAGGTCGGAGCCGATGCCGAGTCTGCGCGCGGGCACGTTGAGCACATGGCCAGCCGCGAACTCGCCATAGGCGAGGCCTGGTCCGCGACGCAGGGACCGTTCGATCACGAGCAGACGGACATGCGGGCAGAGCTTGCGAACCTGCAGCGCACACACCAGCCCGCTCAGGCCGCCGCCGACGATGACAACAGTCTGCGAGGAGCCCGGTGTCGCCTGCGCCGCCATGTTCTTCTAATTCCCACCTAGTTCAGGCTTGCTTGATCGCCGCAGACCGATGGCAGCCTCAACCACGCTTGCCGCAAACTCGCCCACCGCCTGAGAGTATCTGATGAAGGCCTCGCGCGTTACGCGCACTTCCTCTCCCAGATTGGTCGGATAGTTTGGGCACGCCTTTAGAAACCTATCATCCGCTACTCCAGCGCGATGAACTGTAACGTTCCGAATAGCGGAGAGCTCGTTCAAGGAGCGCCTAAGGTCGTCGTCAATTTTCGGAACTAATCCAAAGATGCGAAGCAACGACGTGAAGCGTCCCACGCCTTCCCGCATGGAGGAGCCCAAGTCTCGCTCCAACAGCTCCAAGACGTACTTTGCACGAGCATTTGGGCTGAGTAGCTCGTACTCCCCTATCCTGACCTTGAGAGCGCCAACTTCGCGGATGGCATATGTCTCTTTTGTCTGCTCGATCCAAAGGGCAGCAAAGTCGCGTATGGCAGTTTCGAGAGCGCCCCAAAGCAGCACGGCAGCGGAACCGTACAGGACGGGCATTCCCGCTGCGACTTCTTCTTTCGCAAACTCGGAAAGTTGGCGGACAAGGGCCAAGCGATCAGCTTCAGACTGAGGCACGACCCTTCTCTCCTCGTGCAAAACGTCTTTAAGATGTGCCGCGCTCTGTTCAAGTTGTGCCGCGTGCTGTCCTTCGCCGATTGCCCAGTCAGCAACAGCCGTCAGTCGTGAAATGTTATCTAGACGCCGCAACAGCACAGATTTGAAAGGCTCAAAAACCGGCGATAAGTCTGAGTCATCGGCAGGGGAATTCATTACAGCCCCGCGTCTTCTTCCAGCCCCAGCGCGATGTTGAGGTTCTGCACCGCAGCGCCTGAGGCGCCCTTGCCGAGATTGTCGAGGATGGCGACGAGGCGTGCCTGCTGCGTTGCTTCGTTGCCGAAGACGTAGAGCTTCATCTGGTTGGTGTTGTTGAGCGCCTCGGGGTCGAGGTCGCGGACATAGCCGCCGGCGCCGGCGCGGGCTTTCTGGAGCGTCGCGACTTCATCGGCCGAGGCGACGGTGACGAAGCGTTCGCCCTGATAGAAGTCGGCGAGCGCCTCACGGAGCTGGTTGGGACGCGGCGTGCCGGGGACCGACCAGAGCTGCAGCGGGATTTCCACGAGCATGCCCTGTGCGTAACGGCCGACGCTGGGCGCGAAGACGGGTGCGTGCGCGAGGCCGGAATACTTCGTCATCTCGGGCACGTGCTTGTGCGCGAGCGTGAGGCCGTAGGCGCGGAAGGCGTCGTGCGTGGTCTCGGGCGGGGCGTGTCCGAACTCTTCGATCAGGCCCTTGCCGCCGCCGGTGTAGCCGGAGACGGCGTTGACGGTGATCGGCGTCGACGCGGGCATCAGGCCAGCGCGCACCAGCGGCGCCATCAGGCCGATGAAGCCGGTGGGATAGCAGCCGGGGTTCGAGATGCGCTTCGCGCGCTGCAGCAGCACGCGATGGCCGTCCGCCATTTCGGGGAAGCCATAGACCCAGTTGCGGATCGACGCGGAAGGCGGTCGAGGCGTCGATGATGACGGTGTGCGGGTTGTGGACCAGCGCCACAGCTTCCTTCGCTGCATCGTCCGGCAGGCAGAGGATGACGGCGTCGGCATCGTTCAGCATCGCGGCGCGCGCGACGGCGTCCTTGCGCTTGTCCGGATCGATGGAGATGACGTCGAGATCGCGGCGATGCGCGAGACGCTGGCGGATCTGCAGCCCGGTGGTGCCGGCTTCGCCGTCGATGAAGACTTTTGCGGTCATGGGGAGCGATCCCTAAGGCCAAAAGCAAAAGGGCGCTTCGGTTTCCCGAAGCGCCCTCTCGAAACAGATATCGAGGCGGACTAGCGCTTCGAGAACTGGAAGGACCGGCGGGCTTTGGCCTTGCCGTATTTCTTCCGTTCGACGGCGCGCGGGTCGCGCGTCAGAAGCTTCTGCGGGCGCATGGCGACGCGCAGTTCCGGTTCGAATTCAACCATGGCGCGGGCGATGCCGTGACGGACAGCGCCAGCCTGGCCGGTGAGGCCCGAGCCTTTGACGGTGCAGACGACGTCGAGTTCGGTTTCGCGTTTGCCGGCTTCGAGCGGCTGGCGGATCATCAGACGCAGAACGGGGCGCGCGAAGTAGTCGGCGATGTCCTTGCCGTTGACCGTGATCTTGCCGGTGCCGCGCTTCACCCAGACGCGGGCGGTGGCGGTCTTGCGGCGGCCCGTGCCGTAGGAACGGCCGAGCTTGTCGATCTTCGCGGCGACAGGCGCCTTGGGAGCCGCGGCCTGGACGCCGAGGTCTTTGATGCTGCCAAGGGATTCGACAGATTCAGACATGATCAGGCGACTTTCGCGTTCTTGGAGTTCTTCGACTTGAAGTCCACGACTTCAGGGTTCTGGGCAGTGTGCGGATGCTCGGCGCCGGCATAGACGCGCAGTTTCGAGAACTGCTTGCGGGCCAGCGGGCTCTCGCCCGGCATCATGCGCTTCACGGCCAGCTCGACCACGCGCTCGGGGAACTTCCCGGCGAGGATCTTCTGCGGCGTGGTCGTCTTGATGCCGCCCGGGTGACCGGTGTGGCGGTGATAGACCTTGCGGACCATCTTGCGACCGGTCATCGCGACCTTGCCGGCGTTGATGACGACGATGTGGTCGCCGAGATCAACGTGCGGGGTGTAATCCGCGCGGTGTTTTCCACGCAGGCGAAGGGCAATGTACGAGGCCAGACGGCCCACGACGACGCCTTCGGCGTCGATCACTACCCACTTATTCACGGCGTCAGCCGGTTTTACAGAAACGGTTTGCATGCTCCGGCGCGGAGCCTTTCTCGGTCAGGGTTAGGTCTGAAATTCGAACGCTGGCACGTATAGCTGGGCCGGGTGGTTGTCAACACGAACCGCCAAGCCGCATCGGATAGACGGTTAAGGTCGAAAAACCAAGCTTTTCCTTGCCATTATGGGGTGTCGTCGGTGGCGTCCGGGCCCTCGTCGCGGTCGCCGCCATCGTCATCCGGGTCGGAATCGGCAGGCTTCTTCGGAAAGACCGGCCCGTCCCCTGTCCCGGGGACAGGGGTGACGAGGCCTGTGCCGTCGTCCTTCGCCTTCGATTTGGCCCCGAATTCACCGCTGAGGAGAAAGAACGGGGCAACCGCCAGGCAGATGATCAGGATGATGACGAAGGTGATCAGGATATCCATGGCCTGTTCCTGATTTTACGCCCCGCATGTGGCCGGGCTTGGCAATCGACGGGTGACGACCCCTCTATACGTTGGGAGAACGCACTCAAAGTGGATCTGGGGCGCAGCATGATGAATCGCAGGGCCTTCCTGATGGCGGGCGCGGCTTCGGGCCTTGCCCCCGCCCTGTTCCCGGGTGGCGCAGAGGCCGAAGCGCTGAACTATGATGCGCTCGCCATGCTGCGGCAGGTCGGGCTGGGGGAAGAGACCTCCGAGGTGATGCGGACCGCCAGCTACATGATGGATGTGCTGGGGCCGCGCCTGTCGGGCTCGCCGGGCCTGCGCAAGTCGGCGGACTGGGTGGTCGGGCAAGCTGAAGGGCTGGGGCATTGCCAATGCCGGGCTGGAGGCGTGGCCCCTGGATCCCACAGGAACCAACAATGGATTCCCGCGCGGCTGGGCGAACGAGAAATTCTACTTTGCGGCCACATCACCCAACACGTTTCCTATCTCGGGCATGTCGATCGCGTGGACGCCCGGCACGAAAGGTCTGGTCAGCGGCGAGTGTGTGCTGATCGGCGACATGGAGGACAGCGAGCTGCGTCGCGCCTTCTCCGGCAAGCTGCGCGGCAAGTGGGTGCTGGGACAGGCGCCAGTCGAGATGCGGGCTGAGTGGGACCCGCTCGCGAAGCGCCTTTCGCAGGCCGATCTCGATCTTCTCGAAACGCCGGCGCGGCCTCAGGAGAATGGCTCGCCGCCTGCAGCCCCAGCCGCCCCGCCGCGCGGCCCCGTCGGCCAGCAGATCATCAGCCGCAACGCGTTTTACTATGAACAGGGCGCGCTCGGCGTCATCAGCACCAACAAGGGGCATGGCACGGTCAACGTCACGGGTGGCGGACGCGGCGATGGTCCGGACACGCTGCTGCCGCGCATCGCCATCGAGGCGGAGCACTATGGCCGCATCGCGCGCTCGGTGATGCAGGGACAGCCCGTGACCATCGAGGCGGATATCCGCAACGCCTGGTACGACAATCCCGAGATGTTCAACATCGTCGCGGAGATACGCGGCCGCGAGCAGCCGGATGAAGTCGTCATCATCGGCGGCCACTTCGATTCATTCCACGCAGCGACCGGCGCCACCGACAATGGCGGCAATTGCGCCGCGCTGATGGAAGCGATGCGCCTGCTCGCGCTGACGAAGGCGCCGCTGAAGCGCACGGTGCGGCTGTGTCTGTGGAATGGCGAGGAACAGGGGCTGATCGGATCGCGGCTTTACGTGGCCGAACATTTTGGCGGCGTACGTGGCGCGCCAACGCTCGCCTATGATCGCGGCGAGGTCGTGCCGATCAAGCGCGCGCACAGCCGGTTTCAAGCGTATTTCAATCTCGACAATGGATCGGGGTCGATCCGCGGCGTCCACAACCAGGGCAACACGGCGATCGTGCCGATCTTCCGCCAGTGGATGGAGCCGTTGCGCGATCTCGGCGTCAGTGCGGTGTCTCAGCGGATCAGCCGGTCGACGGACCATTCGTCTTTCGACGATGCCGGCCTGCCCGGCTTCCAGTTCATCCAGGATCCGCTCGACTACGAGCCGACGACCCACCACACGAACATGGACTTCTTCGAAGCCCTGCAGCCCGAGGATATGCGCCGGAATTCCGTGATTCTGGCCAGTTTCGCGATGATGGCCGCCAACCACCCCGGCTTCCTGCCCCGCCAGGCGAGATCCTGAGGCACTGATTTTGTGCGCTTTTACGTGGTGCGACACCCTGACATTCGCCCGGCAGCAACACGCGATTGACAATCGTTCGCAGTTCAGTGCAAATCGTTCTCATGATCATCTGCGTGTGTCGGGCTCTCAATACAGCGAAAGTGAACGACGCGATTGCGGCGGGCGCGCGGTCGCCTGCGCAGGTGCACCGGCACCACGAGACGACAATCAACTGCGGCAAGTGCTGCGAGACGGTCTGCGGCATGATCCGTGAGCAGACAGGCGTGGCATGCGGCGACGAGCGGCAGCTTATGGCGGCCGAGTAGGCTGCGAACGCTTCGTCCTCGCAGTCGCAAAAATACCCAATCAATACAACTTGCGGAGCGTCGAGAGTCGGCGTCTTTGAGGTCTGTTGCGCGTTCAGGACTGAACCACGCGGCCGCCTCCCCTGCGGCCGGATAATTCCAAGGAGCCTCCCCGATGAAGGGCGACGTCAAGGTCATCGAATTCCTGAATGCCGCGCTCAAGAACGAGCTGACCGCGATCAACCAGTACTTCCTGCACTCGCGCATGCTGCGGGACTGGGGCGTCTCGGAACTCGCCAAGAAGGAGCACGATGAGTCGATCGAGGAGATGCATCACGCCGACTGGCTGATCGAGCGCATCCTGTTCCTCGAGGGGCTGCCGAACCTGCAGGACCTCGGCAAGCTGTTCATCGGCGAGAACGTCAAAGAGATCCTCGAGTGCGACATGAAGACGGAGCAGATGGCGATCCCCGTGCTCCGCGACGCCATCGAGCATTGCGAGAAGGTGCGGGACTACGGCTCGCGCGACATCTTCAACAAGATCCTCCACAATGAGGAAGAGCACGTCGACTACATCGAGACGCAGTTCGAGCTGATCAACCAGATTGGCATCCAGAACTACGTGCAGCTGCAGTCGAAGCCGAATGCGAGCCAGGCGCTGGAGTAGACGCCGCAAATGGCGAGGACAGCTTGAGCGAGATTTCCAGAATCTTTCGTGGGCTTTCCGCCTTCCCAATCACGCCGTCGGATGCGAACGGACGCGTCGACGTTGAAGGGCTATCGCGCCTGTTGACGCGGCTCGCGGACGCGAAGGTGGATTCCGTCGGCCTGCTCGGCAGCACCGGTTCTTACGTCTATCTCAATCGGACCGAGCGCAGGCGCGCAATCGAAGCAGCGCGCGAAGCGGTCGGCGGCAGAGTGCCGGTGATGGTTGGTGTCGGCGCGCTGCGAACTGACGAAGCCACGGCGCTCGCACGTGATGCCGAAGAGGCCGGAGCGACGTCGCTACTGCTGGCGCCGGTGTCCTACCTGCCCCTGACAGAGGACGAAGTGGTCGAGCACTTTACCAAGGTCGCTGGCGCCACGGGCTTGCCGCTTGCGATCTACAACAATCCGACGACCACGCATTTCTCGTTTTCGACCGCCTTGTTCGCTCGGCTCGCTGCCGTGAAAAACATCGTGGCGATGAAGACGTCTGGTTCGCCAGCGCCGGGCATCACCAATGACGTGAAGGCGTTTCGCGCCGCCCTGCCCGCTGGCTTCGCGATCGGTTTCAGTGGCGACTGGTTCGGCGGTGGCGCGCTGCTCGCGGGCGGAGACACCTGGTACAGCGTCGTCGGTGGCCTGTTGCCGAAACCTACACTGGCGCTGGCGCGCGCGGCGCAGTCTGGCGCGGCGGCAGAAGTTGCGGCGATCGAAGCACGCTTCCAGCCGCTGTTTTCGTTGTTCAAGGAATTGAGCAGCTATCGCGTGATGTATGCCGCTGCCGAAATTCTCGGCCTTGGCGACTTCAAGCCGCCGACGCCGATCCTCCCGCTCGATGGGCGTCATCGTGCTCGGATCGCTGCGGCGCTGGAAACGCTGGCGGATTGACGGTGGCATGAGCAATTTCTTCCATCACCTCGATCTCACCGTCACCGATCCCGTGAAATCGCGGCCGCTGTATGAGCTGTTTCTCGGGCATTGCGGCTTTACGCTGAAAAGCGCGGGCGAGGACTGGGCGGGCTTCGGGCTCGGCGACAAACGCTATCCGTGCATCACGCTGTTGCAGGCGCGCGGGGCGAATGCGGAGCGGGAGCATGATCGCTACACGTCGGGGCTGCATCATCTCGCGCTGCGCGCCAAGTCACCGGCTGATGTCGATGCGCTGCATGAGAAGCTCGTGGCGTTCGGCGCGACGATCCTCGATCCGCCAGCGGAGTACGCGGACTATGGCAAAGGATATTACGCGGTGTTCTTTGCCGACCCGGACGGGATGAAGCTCGAATACGTCTTCACGCCGCCCGAGGCCGAGGTGCGTGTGTGAGCCGGGCGCGGGTTCACCACGTCGACCTTTCGATCCGCAACATTGCGGCGGCTGAGCCGCTCTATGACCTGGTGCTCGCGCATATCGGCTATGTGAAGGGCAAGCCTTATCCCGATGGCGGCGGCGAGTGGGACCTGCCCGATGGCACATCGTTCGGCATCCGCCCAACCGAAGGCGGCAATGCGGAGCGCGCACATGATCGCTATTCCTCGGGCCTGCATCACATGGCGTGGAGCGCGCTCGATCGCGCGGATGTCGATGCGCTATATGCCAAGCTGGCAGCCTTCGGCGCGACCATCCTCGATCCGCCGGCGGACTACCCGCAATACAATCAGGGGCGCGGCTATTACGCCGTGTTCTTCGCCGATCCGGACGGGTTGAAGCTGGAATACGTGTGGACGCCGACGTCTGAAAAATCTGCTTTACGTTAACGTAAGGACAGTCTTGCGGAAACTCGAAATTACCCGGAACCTGCGCGCGGGCTTTCGAAGCCCATTGGAGCCGCGCCCATGCTCACGCTTGACCAGCTGAAAACGAAAGTCGCCTCGCAGAAGACGGCCCTGCCCGCGCTGTACGGCGACGTCGATTTCTCGATCAAGCCGGAGCGTTTCGCGGACGAGCTGGAGCTGGAAGGGCCTTCGCAGAGCAAGTTCGATGCGATGCGCCCGAAGCTGCTCGCCGACACCGAGAAGGTGGCGCGCATGCGCGCCTACACCATGCTCGGCGACACGGTGGCCGATGCCTATGCCGCGCTGATGCCGAAGTATGGCTTCCGGCCGCTGGTCAACATGCTGCAGCACGCGTGCGATCATGGCGTCGACAACATGCCGGATGCGCCGCCGGAACTGGTCAACTTCATCCGCGCGATGGAAGCGACGCCGGCCTGGGTCGACATGAAACTGGTCGAGGAAGGCGCGCGGCAGAGCCGCGAGGATAGCGCCAACTATTCTCCGTTCGTCATTCGCGGCGCGTTCATCGCGACGTTCATGAACAAATACTCCGCGCTACCGATGGCGCTCACCGGCACGCTGTCGAACGAGACGGCGGGCAAGCGCGTGAAAGACACGGCGAGCTTCTTCATCACCTCCACCCTGCCCGGCGCGCTCGAACGCTTTGGCCCCGGATTCAAGTCGGCGGCGATGGTGCGCCTGATGCACTCGATGGTGCGGTTCAATGCACTGCGCCGTTCGGACATGTGGGACATCAAAACGTTCGGCGTGCCGATCCCGCAGGTGGACCAGATGCCGGCGGGCCTGATCGGCGTGTTCCTGCTGGCCTTCAAGATCGTCGGCAAGGGCCGCTTCGAATACACCGAAGAAGAACGCGCCCGCGTGGAGCTGTCGCGCTATCGCTGTTTCCTGCTCGGCCTGCCGGAAGAACTCGTGCCGGCGACGCCGCAAGGCATGGTCGACATCATGGTGCTATACGAACAGACGCTGCGCAAAGGCTATGACGACAAGACGTGCGGCGAACTTCTGCGCGCGACCATGGCGGCCTATCTGCCCGCCGACGAAAAGCTCGGCAGCCGGATTTTCGACAAGCTGGAGCGCAGCTTCTCCAAGATTTTCTTCCTGCTGAGCTTCATTGGCGGCGACCAGAAGAAAGCGAAGGAACTCGGCGTGAAGATCACGCTGTGGGACTGGGCCGTGTTCGTCGGCTGTGGCGCCTATATCGGCGTCCGCAAGACGCTCTACGGCATCGCCAATCGTATTCCGGGCGTGCGTGATGCGACGGACCGCATGCTGGTCAAGAAGATCAAGCGCATGCTGGAGAGCTATGGCCACGCCTCGCATACGAGCGACGCGACGCAGTACAAGCCGGCTGTAGCGCGGCAGCAGGCGGCGGAATAGGCGCGAAAGCGCCCGCCCCACTGCCGCCACGTTCAAACCTTCTCAATCATCGCCGCGCATGCTGCGTTCTCACAGCTACCGGCTCATCCCATGACCAATTCCACTCATCGCAAGCTGATCCTGCTCTGGGCGGGGATCGCCATTGTCATGGCGGGGACGGTCGTTTGGGCGGCGACGCAGGTGGACGATCCGCTGTCGCGCTACATCCACACCGACAAGATGCGGCACATCCTGGCGTTCGGCGCGATCGGGCTTTGCGCCGGGCTGTTGCCCACGAAGCTTGCGCGGCTGATCGGTCTTGGCGCCGTGCTGACCTTCGCGATGGCGGTCGAGATCATGCAAATTCCGATTCCTGATCGCTCGGCCTCGGTGAGCGACCTGTTCGCTAGCGGCGTCGGCGGCCTCGCCGGGTTCGGCACGGGCGCGGCAGTGATCTCGCTGTGGGAATTGCTGCGCGGGCGCGGGAAGCGCGTGGCGTAGGGCTAGGAAAGACCCTTCAGGAACGCTGCATACATGCCGTGCGCGCGTTCGGTCAGCACCGGATCGTAGCGCATGCGCACGTCCTTCACTTCCTGTTCGTCGAAAGCGTGGGTCGCGCCTTCAAACAGCTCGACGTTGATGGGCGCGCGCGGCGTCTTCATCCCGCCCAGCGTGCGGGCGACGCCCTTGCCGCCGACGACGGTGTCCGCCGAGCCGACGATGGCCTGAATGGGCACATCCCAGCGAAGGCCGCGATGCGGGGCGAGCGCGCCGAAGCCCTGCCACGGATAAAGCAGGAAGCCGCCGATCACCCCGGCGAGCGGTTCGTCAGGAATGCCGGTTAGCCGTGTTTGCTTCTCCGCATCGGCGCCCGGATGCAACGCCATCGCGTCCAGCACGGTCCACGCGCCATGGCTCCAGCCGGCGACGACGATGCGGGTGGGATCGGCCCATGGTTGGCGGCGCGCCCATTCGACCATGGCGTAGAGATCGCCCGCACGCTCGCGCCCCCAGAGCTGCAGGCCGGTGCAGACGGTGGCGTAGGCTTCAAACCGGTTGATGCGGCGATGGGCGTAGCTGTCCGATACGATAGCGGCCCAGCCAGCCTTGCGCGCGACTTCGGCCCAGCGCGGCTGGTGATTTTTCTTGCCGCCGCAGCCGTGAAACTGGATCACGACCGGAAAGCGGCCCTGCCCGTCTGGGAGAAGCACGTCGGACGCGGGCGCGAGCGCTGCGATACGCTGGTCGAGTGTTTCTGGCGTGAAGGGCGTCGACATCAACTGCTCCTGCCGCGCAATTCCGTCAGCAGGGCGTGGTCGAATTCAGGCGTCTCCATGGCATTCCACGACGCAACGGGTTCCGTCAGCAAGGCGCGCGTCTGGGCGGCCTCGAATGTCGCGCCAGGGATGAGCTTGAGCTCGTAGAGCCGTTGCGGCGAATAGCCGGTCAGCACCCATGAATAGTGCCAGCCGAGGCCCGCGACCTTGGCCAGCTCGTTGGTGCAGTTGGATGTGATCGTGTTGTAGAAACGCGCATGGGTGGAGACGTCGACCGTCTGTTCGATCAGCGCGCGCAGGAAGCTGCGCTTCTGCTGCTCGTCGAGCTGGAGCGGGTAAACGTAGATCTGCTTGTGCAGCATGGTGACGCGCCGTGTGAGAAGATCGCGGGCGGTCGACCAGACGTAGGACAGTTCGAACTTGTTGAGCGCGCCCTGCACGGCGTCGTAGGTCTCGCCCTCTTCGAGTCGCGCTTCGACCGTGAGGCCGACGATGCGGTCGCCGCCGAACTCGAACAGGATCAGCGTGTGGGCGGCGTAGGGCTGGCCCGGCTGCGGCTCGACCACGAACCAGACATTGCGGAGCTCGTCGAACGTGTTGGCGAAGGTGCGCGCGCCCTTGGTGACGGGCGCGGTGTCCGAGTACGACCAGTCGGTGACGTGATCGAGCGCGAACGAGCCCTGCGACAGCTCGACCTTCGGCATGCGTGACAGGTTCTCGACCCAGTGCCGGTCAAGCCTCGGCTCTGCCAGCATCACGCTGCCGACCAGGATGGCGATAGCGCCAGCAATCCCGATGGCTAAGCCGGTCCATGGCCGGGCGCGAATCCATTTCCAGACCTGCATGCGTTCCCTGCCCTGCGCTGTCCTGAGCGAGTCCTTGGGCACCTAGATACAGGCAAGCGCTATCCGGCGAAACAGGCGGCGCCTGCCTGTTCTATCAGCACGTATCGCCCGCTTATCCGGCTTGCCGCTTGGGCGCCTCCGCCACACAGGCGAACAATTGCAGCTGGGACTGCAAGTCCAGGCGAGTGACCGTTGCGTTCCGGATGCGGAAGGCTACAGCTTGCCCCGTGGTGCGTGGGGTCTTTTATGCCGGACGTCTTCGTTTCGTATAATCGTGAGGATCTGCCGATCGCGCAGCGCGTGGTCGACGGACTGGTCCATGAAGGCCTCAACGTCTGGCTCGATATGGAGCTCAAGGCCGGCGAGAATTACGACGAGATCACCGAGGAACGGCTGCGCGCGGCGAAGGCCGTCGTGGTGCTGTGGTCGAGCCGGTCGGTGAAGTCGCGCTGGGTGCGCGCCGAGGCGACGATCGGACAGCGCAAGAGCACGCTGGTGCCGGCGATGATCGAGGACTGCGATCGCCCGGTCATGTTCGAGCTGATCCAGACGACCGACCTGTCGAAATGGGAAGGCGACCGTGCGGATCCGAACTGGCGCAAGCTGGTGGAGACGATTCGCGAGCGCATCAAGGCTGCGCCTCCGGGACCGCTGCTGCAGGCAGGCGGCGTCAAGCGCGCCACCAAGAAGAATGGCAAAGCCAAAACCGCCCCCAAGCAGGTGGCGATGCGCAAGGAGTACACGCAGAAAAAACGCGGCATCGGTTTCGGCGGCATCCTGGCGCTCCTGGTGCTGTTCATCGCCTCGACGATCGGCGGACTGTATCTGTGGAAGCCGCAGCAGGTCGGCGATTTCGTTGCGTCGCTGCTGCCCGCACCCGCGGCTGATCCTAATTCCACTCCGGTGCAAACCGCGGAAGCTACGCCGCCGATGATGGCCGCCGGAACGCTTCCGGAAGCAGCGCCAGTTGTGGCTCCGGCCGAACCCACGGCGACGCCGACACCGGCGGCGCCTGTCGACGACGTTCGCGGACCAGCTCCGGCCGCGAGCACGTTCCGCGATTGTGAGAACTGCCCCCTGATGCTGAACGTTGCGGGCGGCACGTTCCTGATGGGCGCGCCAGACGATGAGCTGGGCCGCAAGGCGTGGGAGGGTCCGCAGCGCAAGGTTGCCATGGCGCCCTTCGCGATCGGCGTCACCGAAGTGACCTACGAAGAATGGGATGCGTGCATCGCTGATGGCGGCTGCGCGAAGTACACGCCGAAAGACAACGGACAGGGCCGCGGCAAGCAGCCGGTAACCAACGTGTCGTGGAAAGATGCCGCCACCTACGCTGCTTGGCTAAGCAAGAAGACCAAGCGCGTCTATCGCCTGCCGACGGAAGCGGAATGGGAATACGCCGGTCGTGGCGGCACGACGACGCCGTTCTGGTGGGGCGCCTTGAACGACGCGAGCAAGATCGGATCGACCACCGCGACGCAGGCTGTCGATACACTGTCGGCAAACGCGCTTGGTCTTGTCGGCGTGACAGGCAATGTGCGCGAGTGGGTGCAGGACTGCTACGTCAACACGTTCGCGAAGGCGCCGCTTGATGGGCGCTCCGTCGAAGTCGCGAAATGCGCGCAGCGCGTCCTGCGTGGCGGCACATATGCGGACCCCGTCGAGGCGCTGCGCATCGCGGCGCGCTCGCGCAACGATCCGACCAAGCGCGACACGCGCACCGGTTTCAGGATCGCGTCGGCGCCGTAAGCCAAACTGCTCTGCGACAATCCGCCTTGACGGCGCCGCATTCTTCGATCAAACACCGCGGCCTTGGATCAACCTCCTTTCGGAGACGCCCGATGAAACGGCGCTTTGAAAATCAGATCGCACCGGTCTCCCAGTATAAGCTGGGCGAACGCGATCGCATGGAGGGATAAGGTCCAGGGGTCAGCAGAGCTGATCTAAACCGAACCCTCCGCGCAGTGCGCCGGAGGGTTTTTTGTTGTCGCTCACGCAGCGTGACAAAACGCCGGGATGCGCGGAGGGTCTGCGAACAAGGAAACGCAGACATGAGCACGTTTGAAGTGTTCGAAACGGCCAAGGGTGGCCGGATAAAAGCCTGGGTGAAGGGCGTGCCCGTCGAGGACAGCGCCCGTGAGCAGCTTGAAAACGTGGCGGGGTTGCCGTTCGTGCACTCCCACCTCGCCGTCATGCCCGACGTCCACTTCGGACGCGGCGCGACCGTTGGTTCGGTGATCCCGACCAAAGGCGCGATCATTCCGGCCGCTGTCGGCGTCGATATCGGTTGCGGAATGATGGCGGTGGAAACCACGTTGCGCGCAGAGCACCTGCCGGACTCGCTGGCCAAGCTGCGCTCGGAGATCGAGCGCAAGGCGCCGGCGGGCATCGGGCGTAACGGGGAATGGGGCACGACCCCGGACTCCGTCATCTCGCGCTGGCGCAATTCGGATCTTGAGGAACGGCTTGATCGTATCCGCGACAAGCACCGCAAGATTCCGAACCACAAGGTGGGTGCACAGCTTGGTACGCTGGGCTCGGGCAACCACTTCATCGAGGTCTGTCTCGATGAGCGTGGCTTCGTGTGGGTGATGCTGCACTCGGGCTCGCGCGGCACCGGCAACCAGATCGGGCAGTACTTCATCGAAGCTGCCCGGCGCATGCTGGAAACGCGCGTGCTCGGCTATCACGTGCCGGATCAGGATCTCGCCTTCTTCGTCGAGGGCGAGACGATGTTCGACGACTACATCGAAGCGGTCGACTGGGCGCAGGATTATGCCCGCGCCAACCGCGAAGCGATGATGGAGCGGACCCTTCAGGCGCTGCGCGAGCAGATGCCGAAGTTCAAGCTCGGCAAGCACGCGGTGAACTGCCACCACAACTATGTGGAGAAGGAACACCACTTCGGCGCCGATGTGTGGGTGACCCGCAAAGGCGCCGTGCGTGCGGGCGACGGCGAGCTTGGCATTATCCCGGGTTCGATGGGCGCGAAATCGTTCATCGTGCGCGGGAAAGGCAACCCGGACTCGTTCTGCTCGTGCTCGCACGGCGCAGGCCGCGCAATGTCGCGCACCAAGGCGAAGGCGACGTTCACGCTGAAGGATCACCGCGAGGCGACCGAAGGCGTTGAATGCCGCAAGGACCAGGGCGTGATCGACGAGACGCCGATGGCCTACAAGGACATCGACGCGGTGATCGCGGCGCAGTCCGACCTGATCGACGTGGTCCACACGTTGAAGCAGGTGGTGTGCGTTAAAGGGTGAGGAATGGCGCCGGGCGACACGCATGTGTCGCCCGGCGTGATTTGGTCCGGGGGACCAAATCAAACGACGGACGCCGGAGCGCGAGCGACGGCCGGAAAGCGAGATGGGGAATGACAGACAAAATTTCACTCGAACGCGGACAGCCTTCGCAGCGCGAGACGCTGGCGAATCTCATCCAGCTCTACATCCACGACTTCAGCGAATTCCTTGCGGGACAGCGGAAGCTGGCCGTGGAGGAGAACGGGCGGTTCGCAGACCTGCTGCACCTTGAGGACTACTGGAGCGAGCCGGATCGCTCGGTGTGGTTCATCCGCGCCGGCGGCGAGCTGGCGGGATTTGCGCTGCTGAACACGCGGCTCGCATTGCGAGCGGCCGGTTGACTTCAACATGGGCGAGTTCTTCGTGATGCGGACATTCCGCCGCGATGGCGTTGGCGCGCGTGCGGCGATCGACATCATCAACATGCATCCCGGGCAGTGGGAGATCGCGGTGAGCGTGCGCAATCCGCCGGCGCTGGCGTTCTGGCCGCGCGTAATTGCCAAGGCGAATGCTTCGGATGTCGAGACACTGGAAGGCGATGGCAAGGCATGGACCGGGCCGGTCACGCGGTTTGTCGTCCGGGCCTGAAAAATGCGGGCGGCGCTTTCGCGCCGCCCAGTCCGGGGTAGATTCAGATGGCTTCGATAACGGTCGCGATGCCCTGCCCGCCGCCGATGCATTGAGTCGCGAGGGCGAAGCGTTTGCCTTCGCGCTTCATGATCTGCGCGGCTTTGGCGGTGATGCGCGCGCCGGTGGCGCCGAGTGGGTGACCGATGGCGATGCCACCGCCGTCGATGTTGACCTTCTCCATCGGGATGCCGAGTTCGCGGATCGAGGCGACGGCTTGTGAGCCGAAAGCTTCGTTGATCTCGACGACATCAATATCCTTGATGGTGAGGCCTGCGCGGGCGAGCGCTTTTTGCGAGGCGGGCACGGGGCCCATGCCCATGATCTCCGGCGGCACGCCAGCGATGGCGACCGAGCGGATGCGGCCAAGAATGTCGAGGCCGCTGGTTCTCGCGTAGGCTTCCGACGTGATCAGCGTTGCAGACGCGCCGTCGGTCAGCGGCGATGCCGTACCGGCCGTCACGGAGCCGTCGGCGTGGAAGGCGGGCTTGAGACCGGCGAGGCCTTCGAGTGTGGTCTGCGGGCGCAGCGTGCCGTCCGTATCGACGATGCCGTCAGCGGTTTTGACCGCGACGATCTCGTCTTTCAGGCGGCCTGCGCGTTGCGCTTCAGCGGCTTTCATCTGCGAGACGTAGGCGAGCTTTTCCTGGTCGGCGCGCGAGATGCCGTACTGGCGCGCGACGTTTTCGGCGGTCTCGCCCATGGAGATGTAGGCGTCGAGCATCACGTCGGGATCGCTCTCGGCTTTGCCCTTGAAGCGCGGATTGGGCGAATGGTTGAAGCCGCCTTGCGGCACGCGCGTCATGCTCTCGACGCCGCCGGCGATGAAGGCTTCGCCGGCGCCGATGGCGATCTGGCCGGCGGCGTAGTGGATGGCCGACATGGAGGAGCCGCAGAAACGGTTCATCGTGATGCCGCCGAGTTCGATGGGCAGACCGGCCAGAAGGCTGGCGAGGCGTGCGATGTTCGAGCCCTGCTCCGCTTCCGGATAGGCCGTGCCGAGGACGACATCCTCCAGCGATTTGGGATCGATGCCGGCGCGCTCGACCAGCGCCTTGATCGCGATGGCGGCGAGATCGTCTGGCCTGACGCCGACGAGTTTGCCCTTGTTGGCGAAATGGAACGGCGTGCGGGTGAAACCTGCAATCACGGCCCGGGTCATCGAATGTCTCCCTTTCGAAGCACGTATATATGATGGTTATCATATTTAAACGTGCAAGGGGGGGACGAGGTTAAATCGGTGGAGCCGTCCTCTTGGCAATTTGCCTCTATTTGCGGCAGAGCTAGACGGAACACAGGTCGGGATCCCATGCGTCAGCTCGTTCTTCTGCGTCACGCCAAGGCGGCGACCAACTCGGACACCGGCGAGGATTTCGACCGTCCCCTCGCCGCGCGCGGGCAGGAAGATGCACCTGTGGTCGGCAAGGCGCTTGCGCAAGGGGGCGCGGATCCGGAGTTGGTGCTGGTGTCGGCTGCCCGACGCACGCGCGAGACATGGGCTCTGATTGCGCCGCACTTTCCGAAGGCCAAGGTCGCGTTTCGCGAGGATCTGTATCTGGCCGACGCGGAAGTCCTGATGCAGGCGGCGGAGGAAGCCGGCGCTGAGCGCGTGATGGTGATCGCGCATAATCCGGGTCTGCACGAGCTGGCGAGCCGGTTGGCGCCGCGGATGAACGCGCTGGAGTCAAAGCTGCGTTCAAAATATCCGACGGCTGCGGCCGCGATATTCGAGCGCAAGGACGTAACGTCGTCGTTGCGGCTCAAGGATTTCATCACGCCGAAGAACGCGACGGACTGAGCGTCAGTTCGGTGAGTGAGCAGATGGCGCGATGATGAGATCGCCCAGTCCCTGGAACGACCAGTTGTCCCACAGCCCGTAGAGATAAAGGCCGTAGCACGCGAGGAAGATCAGCGCCGTGGCGACGCCGACCCTGCGCTTCAGGAAGACGACGAGCGTCAGCAGGACAGCCGCGCCGATCATGACCCAGTTGCTGAAGGCGGTGAATTCCGGGCTGATGTGAGCGCGCGGCGCGAGGATCGAGACCACGCCGCCGGCGCCCAGGATGTTGAAGATGTTGGCGCCGATGATGTTGCCCATGGCGACGTCGGACTGCTTGCGGACGGCTGCGGCGACGCTGGCGCTGAGTTCGGGGATGGACGAGCCGACCGCCAGCAGCGTGAGGCCGACGATCGTCTCGCTGGCGTGGAGTTCGTGGCCGAGCGAGATGCCGCCATCCACCAGCAGGCGCGAGCCGAGCGGAAGGCCGACAATGCCGATCAGGATGAGCATGATCATGCGCCACATCGGCGTATGCATCATCTTCAGCTCTTCCCGCGTGTCCTCGGTCGCATCGTCGCGGTCGATCGACCAGGCGATGATGGCGTAGGCGACCAGCGTGATCAGGAAGCCGATGCCGACCCATTGGGTCAGGCCGAAATACATCGACACGCCAATCCAGGCCGCCGTGCAGACCAGCATGAAGAAAGCCGTGATGCGCATCCGGGGCGCATCGGTGGTGATCGGGAAGATCAGCGCCGGGAGCGCGAGCACCAGAAGGATGTTCGCGATGTTGGAGCCGATGATGTTGCCGTGGGCGAGGCCAGCGCTGCCCGTGGTGGCGGCTTGGGCCGAGATCAGGAATTCCGGCAGGGACGTGCCAAAGCCGACAATGACGATGCCGACAAGAAGGGGCGAGACGTTTGCCTTGTAGGCGGCCGAAAGCGCGCCGCGAACCAGGCAGTCTGCCGAGTAGATCAGGACCGCGAAACCCGCGACCAGAAATACGATGGGCCCTATGAGCATGTCGGACATGCTGGCCTCCCCCTGTTGATGGCAGTCCCCCCGCTTAGTTCAGCCTAGTCGATACGGCGGTATTCAAGCAGGTTGAGCGCACCGAAAACCACAACTACTGCAACGATAGCCCACACAGCGGCCATGAAATGCTCCATACGATCAACGCGATGACAGGACTATGCCTGTCGTTACCTGCTTCCTACAAGGCAAAGCCCAGTTGAGAAAGCCCACCCTTCGCGACCGTGTCTTCCAGGCCTGGTTCCGGTTCAGCCGGTCGGCGACGCTGGGTGTCAGGGGAATTGTGACAGACGCTGAGGGGCGGGTTCTGCTGATCCGCCATACCTATACGCCGGGGTGGCATTTTCCGGGGGGCGGGGTCGAGAAGCTGGAGACCTGCCGGCTGTCGATGCAGCGGGAGCTGGTGGAGGAAGCGGGAATCGAGGCGAATGCCGAGGATATCGAGCTGGTTTCGGTGCACGCGAACCATGCGTTTTTTCCCAATGATCACGTGCTGGTCTACAGGATCACGCGTTGGACTCAGGGCAAGGCGACCAGCCGGGGCGAGATTGCCGAGGTGCGGTTTGTCGATCCGATGAAGCCGCCCGAAGGGGTCTCTCCCGGTACGAGTCGCCGTCTGGAGGAGCTGTTTGGCGGTAAGGCACGCAGCGAACTCTGGTGATATCCAGTGAGGCGTGGCGCCAAGACCGCGTTTTGATCGCGGGTTAGCCATTGATTTGCAGTAATGTTTAGTCATCACTGCCGGCCAAACGGAGGACCACATGCAGCTGGCCAGGATGATCGCTCTCGCGGCGGCCGCGTCTGCCCTGCTTGTCGCGTGTGGAGGTCCTGAAGCGGCGAACGGCCCCAACGCAGCGAGTGGCGCGCTGAAGGGCGACGACGCTCTGATCGCCGCGGCGCAGAAAGTCAGCGATGCGATCGGCGGATGCGCGCCGGCGGATGCGACGGCCGAGTCGAAAGTTGTCGGGCTCGAGAACGGCGCGATCGTGATGATCGCGTGCAGCCAGGGCAACGCGTTTTCCTCGCACCGGATTTTTGTCGCGCAGGGATCGGCGGCGCCGAAGCTGTTGTCCCTGCCCGACTACAACGCGACCGGCTGGTTCGCGAGCGACCTCGCGCCGATGGCGGAGCTGGATGCCGGCACGGGCGTCCTGACCACGCTGCGCAAGGCGGGCGGCAAGGATGGCTGTGGATCGGAAGGCCGCTATCAGTGGGACGGCACGCAGTTCGTGCTGCAGGAGATGCGCTGGCAGTCTTGCGATGATCCGAGCCTGAAGGGTCCGCCCTTCCCGGTGATGTGGCCGACGCAGCTTGGCGCGGCGGTTGACCCGAATGGCGCGACGCCTGCGCCGTAGGCGTGACTGGGCGATCCCTGCGGCTGTGGGCCGGGGTTGGTGTTTCTGATTTTTTGCCTGATCAGATCAGGCTGATGCTCGCAGCTGTCCGCGACAACAACCGCTCATTCCGACGTCCTTCGACAAGCTCAGGATGAGGGTCGGAATCCAGGAACGGTTTTGCGCGGGTGCAGGATTGAAGCTGCAGGCTCGGACAAGGCTTCGCCTTCGCCCTGGATCCCGACGTTCGTCGGGATGAGCGGGGAGAGAACTGTGCCTTGTTGCATGCCGCACTGCGTGCGGAGTCTGGATCCCCGCCTTCGCCGGGAACACGTGCCAAGGGGCCGTTTCCAGGTTGGGCAACAACCACGGGGTCATGCTCGGGCTTGTTCCGAGCATCTTGGTTGGGAGCGCAGAGGGAATACGTCGCTGTTCCCTGCGTTGAAACAACCGGGATTCCCGGGATGCGGCCTGCGGCCTTACCCGAGAATGACGGCTGGGTCGGTTGGATTCTTTCTTGGAAAATGCCGCTCGTCTCTCGGGGCAGAGCTTCGTGCGTCGCGCGCGTGTGCCAATCACGGGGGCGGCGGTTGAGGATCATCTGGAGAGTTGAGGCGAGGCCAAGCACAAGTCTCACGAGAACGCGCAGCGTCGCCGTCAGCGAAAGCTGACTTAGTGACGGGGTAACCACTCCATGTGCGCGGGCTCGTGCCTGTGTCATGGGCGCATTATCCGGCCGCGCGGAGCGATGCTGGGTAACTATTTTTCGTCCTGAATGAATTCAGGCAGTTAGCGCAAAAAAGTGTGGTGTAACTCGGGGGCGGCGATGCGCCGGTCGCGTGCGCCCAAATGCATAGGGGCGCCCCCCACCGGGAACGCCCCCCTGCATCGGCCCGGCCGTGGGGGTCGGGCGACGCGTGAGTTTTTTCTCATGATCACAAGGCGCCAGCTACGCCCTGACACGCGAATAGTTATGAGAATTCTCGCATTAAGCGGGCGGACAAACAAAAAGGGCGGCTCGATGGAGCCGCCCTTCTGCGTTCTGGATGCGCGATCTATTCGACCGCTTCGGGTTCGGGCTTTTCCTTGGCCGTGGCCTTGGGTTCGGCGATGAACTTGAACGACAGCTTGTCGGGGTCGTTCTTGTCGATGTCGATCTTCACGCCGCCGCCCTTCTGGAGCGAGCCGAAGAGAAGTTCGTCGGCCATCGGTTTCTTGACGTGTTCCTGGATAAGCCTGCCGAGCGGGCGGGCGCCAAAGGCTTCGTCGTAGCCGCGCACCGCCAGCCATTTGCGGGCTTTCGGCGTGAGGGCGATGGTGACGTTGCGATCCGCGAGCTGGGTTTCCAGCTGGAGGATGAACTTGTCGACGACCATCTCGATGATTTCCTGGCTGAGGCCAGCAAACGCGATCGTGGCGTCGAGGCGGTTGCGGAATTCGGGCGTGAACAGGCGTTTGATCGCCTCTTCATTCTCGTCTTCACGCTTGCCGCGGCCGAAGCCGATGGACTCTTTCGCAGCATCCGATGCGCCGGCGTTCGTGGTCATGATGAGGATCACGTTCCTGAAGTCGACCTTCTTGCCGTTCGAGTCCGTCAGCGTGCCGTTGTCCATCACCTGCAGGAGGATGTTGAACAGGTCCGGGATGCGCTTTCTCGATCTCGTCGAGCAGCAGGACGCAGTGCGGATGCTGGTCGACACCGTCGGTGAGCAGGCCGCCCTGGTCGAAGCCGACATAGCCCGGAGGCGCGCCGATGAGACGCGAGACCGTGTGGCGTTCCATGTATTCCGACATGTCGAAGCGCAGCATCTCGACACCGAGGATGGAGCCGAGCTGCTTGGCGACTTCCGTCTTGCCGACGCCGGTGGGGCCGGAGAACAGGTAGCAGCCGATGGGCTTGTTCGGTTCACGCAGGCCCGCACGCGCGAGCTTGATCGCGGTCGAGAGCGCCTTGATGGCGTTGTCCTGACCGAAGACCACGCGCTTGAGATCGGTCTCTAGCGAGCGGAGCTGTTCGGCGTCCGACTTGGACACCTGCTTGGCAGGGATGCGGGCCATTTTCGAGATGACAACTTCGATCTCGCGCGCGCCGATCTGCTTGCGGCGCTTGCCTTCCGGCAGCAGCCACTGGGCCGCGCCGGCTTCGTCGATCACGTCGATCGCCTTGTCGGGCAGCTTGCGGTCCGTGATGTATTTTGCGGACAGATCGACCGCCGTGCGGATGGCCTCGCCCGTGTACTTGATGCCGTGGAATTCCTCGAAATAGGGCTTGAGGCCCATGACGATCTTGATCGTGTCTTCGAGAGTCGGTTCGACCACGTCGATCTTCTGGAAGCGGCGGGCGAGCGCCCGGTCCTTCTCGAAGTGCTGACGGTATTCCTTGTAGGTCGTCGAGCCCATGCAGCGCAGCGTGCCGGACTGAAGCGCAGGCTTCAGGAGGTTGGACGCATCCATCGCGCCGCCGGACGTGGCGCCGGCGCCGATGACGGTGTGGATCTCGTCGATGAAGAGAACGGCTTTCGGCTGTTCTTCGAGTTCCTTCACGACGGCTTTCAGACGCTCTTCGAAGTCACCGCGATAGCGCGTGCCCGCAAGGAGCGCGCCCATGTCGAGCGAGTAGATGACGGCGTCAGCGAGAATGCTGGGCGCTTCGCCATCGACGATCTTCTTGGCCATGCCTTCGGCGATGGCCGTCTTGCCGACGCCCGGATCACCGACCAGCAATGGATTGTTCTTGCGGCGGCGGCAGAGGACCTGGATCGCGCGTTCGACTTCAGCGTGACGGCCGATGAGCGGATCAGTCTTTCCTTCGCGCGCCTTCTGGTTGAGGTCGACGCAGTAGGCGCTGAGCGCTTCGCCGGCGGGCTTGGTCTGGTCTTCTTCTTTCTCGGCGGCTCCTTCGACGGGCTTCGGCTTCGACATGCCCGGCTTCTTGGCGACGCCGTGGCTGATGTAGTTGACCGCGTCGTAGCGGGTCATGTCCTGCTCCTGCAGGAAGTAGGCGGCGTGGCTGTCGCGCTCGGCAAAGATCGAGACGAGGACGTTGGCGCCCGAGACTTCATCGCGCGAGGAGGATTCAACGTGGAGCACGGCGCGTTGCACGACGCGCTGGAAGGCGGCGGTGGGATGAACCTGCCCGCCATCCTCGACGACGAAGGAGGCGCAGTCATTGTCGAGATAGTTGGCAAGGTCGCGGCGGAGCTTTTCGATATCCAGCTTGCAAGCCGTCATCACCTCGGCAGCGTCCTCATCCTCTGTCAGGGCGAGAAGCAGGTGCTCCAGCGTGGCGTACTCATGCTTTCGCTCCGACGCCAGATTAAGGGCGCGCTCGAGAGCTCGTTCAAGGCTTGGGGTCAAAGAGGGCATTCCGGGTGTCTAGTCCTCGCGTTCCTTGGTGCATTGGAGAGGATGTTCGCTTCGGCGCGCAAGGTCCATCACCTGCGCGACTTTCGTTTCGGCAACTTCGATCGGAAAGACGCCACAGACGCCGACGCCATAGTTATGGACGTGCAGCATGATGCGGGTCGCCTCCTCCCGGGACTTGTTGAAGAAGTGCTCGAGCACCAGAACGACGAATTCCATGGGCGTATAGTCGTCGTTCAGCAGGAGCACCCGGTACATCGACGGCTTCTTCGGCTTCGGCTTCGCCCGGGTGGCGACACCGATTTCCTTGGCAGTTCCGGGTGTTTGTTTCTTGTCAGTCATGCTTGTCAGTCTGGTCCCGGGCCGGTCGAATTCGGGTCGCTGGCGGAAGACGATCCGGTCGATCGTTCCCCATTAGATATTGATCCGCGGCGCGAGTGAAAGGGGCGATCGTCTTTCAGTGTCGGTCGCGCAGCTGTGAACTATCAAATCGCAGGCGCTGCCTTGGTTTATCCAAAGTCGGCAGCCAATGTGTTCGCCTGCACCGGGAAGCGTACAGCTTGCACGTTTCCTGCACAAATCCGTCTGGTTATTAGGTCGGAAAGTCCGGACGAGACCCAAACATGGGCGCCGGGGGGACAAATTGCACCACCCTGCGGAATCAGGGTGACGCGGATTAAAGATTGGGTAAGCTCGCCAGTGGACCCTCAATCCTGTCTTTGTATGTGCTTCTGAAAGAGGATTCCGCTGCGTATGAAGACGATCTCACCGATCGCCTGGGTCCGCCGAGTGGCTTTTGCCCTCCTGGCCATGCTTTGCGTCGCCGGTCCCGCCTGGGCCGATAAGTACGCTTCCATCGTCGTCGATCTCGAAACGGGACAGGTCATGCATGACCGTTCCGCCGATGAACCGCGTCATCCTGCCTCGCTAACCAAGGTCATGACGCTGTACCTGGTCTTCGATGCGATCGAGTCTGGCAAGCTTAAACTCTCGGAACGCATTCCGGTTTCAAAAGCCGCTTCGCGCGCGCAGCCGTCCAAGCTGGGCCTGAAATCGGGAACCACCATCAAGGTCGAGGACGCGATTCGCGCCCTGGTGACCAAGTCCGCCAACGACGTTGCGATCGTTCTGGCCGAGAAACTTGGCGGAACCGAAACGAAATTCGTCGCCCGCATGAACGCGAAGGCGAAGGAACTCGGCATGCTGAACACCACGTTCCGCAACGCTTCGGGCCTGCCGGACAAGAAACAGATCACCACCGCTCGCGACATGGCGAAGCTGGGCGAGGCGATCTACATGGACCACAAGAACCGGTACAATTATTTCTCGCTGGCCTCGTTCACGTGGGGCAAGCGCAAATACATGAACCACAACGAACTTCTGCGCAAAGTGGATGGCGTTGACGGGATCAAGACCGGCTTCACCAACGCGTCGGGCTACAACCTCATGGCGTCGGCCCAACGGGATGGGCGCCGGGTGATCGCGGTGATGCTGGGCGGCAAGACGGGCCGTTCGCGCGATGCGCACGTGGCGGACCTGATCGAAGCGGCCTTCATGGACCTCACCGGGGTGCAGGTTGCTGGCGCTGACGATATTCGCGCCCGGATCGCCTTCGGGGATCGCGGCTCGCCGTCGGCGGCGGACGACCTGGCGCTGGCGCAACTGCGCCTGCTGCAGGAGCCGGATGCGGCGCTGGTGGCCTCGCTGGATGACGACGCCTTTGCCGACGAAGCAGGCACGGCCGAGGATGGCGACGAAGGTATCGAAGTCTCGGAAGGCGATGCTGCCGGGCCTGATGCGGCGGACGATCCGATCGGCGCGCTGATCGACGCTTCGCCGGGCGCGACCCCGATCAGCATGCCGGCCACGACGGTTCCTGCCGATCAGGCGATCCTGGTCACCAGCCAGCTCAGCGCGACGTCAGGCCCGAACGCGCTGGACGTGCTCGCCCTGCCCGGCCACTAGTCATTATATCCTTTATTTGCAGGCGTTTTGACGTCGCGCGCGGCCGTTAGCCAGCGCGCGTCAGAAGCTGATTTCCTTGCCTTCGAGGCCGGGCAGCTTCAGCACGATCATCAGGTCGCGGATTTCCTGACGGGCGGCGACGTGGCTCATCGTGAAGGTGACGCCGGAGCCGGCGTCGGTGAGATCCAGCAGGCTCAGGCCCATCGGGAACAGCTCGCGGTAGATGACGCGCTCCGAGAGGCCGGGCGAGATGCGGAAGCCGATGCGGCGGGAGAGATTGTCGAGCGCTTCGCCGACGCGCTGCTTGTTGCGGGCGTCGAGCGGCGACATGCGGTTGCGCATGACGATCCAGTCGATCGGACGGCGTGACTGCTGCGCCTTCTGCTTCCGGCATTCCCACACGAGTTCGGCGTAGAAGCTGGGGCGCGCGACTTCGAGCGTTTGCGGGTCGACGTCGCCGAGCAGGTCGAAATCGACGAACGCTGTCGTTCAGCGGCGTGATCAGCGTGTCGGCGGCGGAATGCGCGAGGCGCGACAGGAAGGTGTCGCCGCCGGGGGCGTCGATGATGATGAAGTTGCACTTCTCCGACAGGCGGCGGAGGCTTTCCTCGAAGTGCTTGGCCTCTTCGGCTTCGGCGGCGTCGAGGTCGCGGGCCTGGCTGGCGTCGATGCGGACCATTTCCGGGATCGGCAGCGGCGCGCCGGTGTTGCGAACCCAGCGGGCGCGGTTTTCGAGATAGCGAGCGAGCGAGCGCTGGCGGACGTCGAGATCCATGATCCCGACCTTCATGCCCATGCGCAGAAGGCCGATGCAGAGGTGCATGGCGACGGTGGATTTGCCGGCCCCGCCCTTTTCGTTGCCGATGACAATGGTGTGCGCCAGCCGCGAGCGACCGGTTGCGTCCGAAGTAGCGTCGGGAGCTGTCATCACCGCCGTAACCATAAGCTTTACCAGGCCGCCCGGATCGGCGCTGCGACGCGTGCCGGCCCAGCGATGGCGGACAGTTCGACGCAGAGAGCATTGACGGCGTTATCGTTCGAGATGCGTCCGTCCAGCCGGATGCGGGTGTCGATACGATCATAACCCGGCCGGCGGTGCGTCAGCGTGCCGGCAGCCACGAGATCGTTCCAGCGCGCTTCGGCCTCGGCCTGGGCCGGGTAGGACGCCAGCTCGATCCGGTGGAAACGGGCCAGCTCAGCCTCCGTCCCGCGCAGGACCGGCGAATAGCGGTGGGCGATGTCGGTGTTGGCAGCGGTGCCGTCGACTTCCGACAGCATGACCGGGATGAAGATTTCGGGGTGATCCGGCAGCGGGCCGACCAGGTCCAGAACCTTGCGAAGATTGATGATTTGAGCATCCAGCGCGTCCATGCGCGCCTGCAGTTCGTCCATCAGATCGTCTTCGGCCTGCTGCGCGAAGTATTGCGGGGCAATCTCGGAGGGGGTGGGGGGGGCGGTGAGGCGGGGCTCCGGCGTCAGCGCCACGACGGTCATTCCCTGCGGCGCCAGGCGGGCGCAGGCGGCGATGGCGATAGCCGACAGGCTGAATCCAACCAATCTCAGGTAATGTACGAGGTACGTTTGCATCCCCAAAACATCGGCCCTGCCGGTTAAGGACCCATAAAGCCGGGGGCTCTCACGTGCGATTGATCCCCCAACGGAACCGGCCTAGAAGCCGCCGCCTGAATTGCGGTCAGGTCGTTCCACGATCGAGCCGAAACTGCCGCGCATCTGGAAGGCTCGATATTGGCCAAACGCAACGGACTGGTGGTCGCCCGAACCCGGGCCGAAGCCCGTGAATGGCGCCGTCAGGTGCAGGCGCAGGGCAAGCGCATCGCCTTCGTGCCGACCATGGGCGCGCTGCATGCCGGACACCTCGGCCTTGTGAAGCTCGGGCTGGAAAAGGCCGATGTCGTCGCGGCATCCATCTTCGTGAACCCGACGCAGTTTGCCGCGCATGAGGACCTGTCGACCTACCCCCGCGCCGAGGACAACGACCTGCAGAAGCTGGCCGAGGCGGGTGCGACATTCTGCTACTGCCCCACGCCCACGGAGATGTACCCGGCCGGCAACTCGACGCGCGTCACCGTGAAGGACCTGTCGCACTTTCTGGAAGGCGAGGTCCGGCCGCACTTCTTCGAGGGCGTCGCCAGCGTGGTGAGCCGCCTGTTCCTGCATGTCGGGCCGGACGTCGCGGTGTTCGGCGAGAAGGACTACCAGCAGCTGCTCGTCATTCGCCGCATGGTGCAGGACCTCGGCTTCGGCATCGAGATCGTCGGCGGGGCGACATCGCGCGAGGCGGACGGCCTCGCCATGTCATCGCGCAACGCCTACCTCGACAAGGAAGCGCGGGCGCGGGCGCCGGGTCTCGCGCGCGTGATGCGTGAGACGGCGGCGCTGCTCGAAGGCGGCGCGGGCATTCGCGCGGCGACCGACGCGGCCAAGGCGGAAATCCTCGCGGCCGGCTTCACGCAGGTCGACTATGTCGAAGCACGCCGCGCCGACACGCTGGCGCCGTTTGGCGCGGAGTCCTGCCCGTCAGGCGCAAGCGGCCGCCTGCTGGTCGCGGCGCGATTGGGCAAGACGCGGCTGATCGACAATATGGGGTTCGTGCGGAGGTAGCGCTGCCCCTCACCGATTGTCCCGACGAACGTCGGGACCCAGGAACGGTGTAACTGCACGCGCCGGATTGAAGCTTCAAGTCAGAGCAAGATTTCAGGCCAGCCCTGGATCCCGACGTTCGTCGGGATGAGCGGTGAGAGATCAAACGCGGATCGAAACCTCGGCTTCTATCTCGACCGGGATGTTCAGCGGCAGGCCGGTGACGCCGATGGCGGTGCGGGCGTGCCGGCCGATCTCGGGACCGAAGACGTCGAGGATGACTTCCGTAAAGCCGTTGATGACGGTGGGCGACTGGGTGAAGCCCGGCACGCATTGCACCATGCCGTGCACGCGCCGCCAGCCGGTGATGCGGTCGAGCGAGCCGAGTTCGCGGCGGAGGCTGCCCAGCATGGAGAGCGCAACCTTGCGGGCGGACGGCTTTCGCCTGTTCCACCGTGAGGTCTGCGCCGACGGCGCCGAACGGGCCGGCCTGCATGCCATCCGGATCCTGCGGGCCGTGGCCGGAGATGAAGGCGATGTCGCCGCGGACATTCACCCACGGAAACGGCAGCTCCATGCCGGGCGGCAGCGGGAGCGCGGGCGGAAGCACGAGACCCAGCGCGGAAAGACGTTGTTCTGCGGTGGGCATGGGCGGCGCTACTTCCCTGCCCGCTGCGCTTTCAGCTTGGCTTCCATCTCGCCCAGCGCGCCCATCGTGTCGGGCACGAGGTCGATGGGTTTGTAGGCGTCCTTCAGGAAGCGCTCGATGGTGGCGTTGAACAGGTCGGCGTTGTTGTAGGGCGCGGCGTGCGTGCTGTTCGGGAAGATGCCGAGTTCGCCGTTAGGTAGCGCGTTGAAGATTTCGACCGTGTGCTCGGTGCGGATGAGGTCGTGGTCGCCCGCGAGGATCAGCGTCGGCGCTGTGATCTTGGCGAGATCGGCCGGCGGGATGTTCGGCTGTTTCAGCAGCAGGTTGATGAGCTTCATCTGCTTCTTGCCGTCCGGCGTGTCCGCAAAGCCGGGCGGGAATTCCTTCACGGCCTCCTTCACGACGTCCAGGATGGCAGGCTGCACGGCCTTGGACGACGGGTTGAGGTTGGCGGCCATGGCGACGAGCTTCTTCACCTTGTCCGGATGGCGGATGCCGAGCAGCAGCGCCTCGATGCCGCCATCGCTCCAGCCGACGACATCGACGGGGCCGGTCTTGAGATGATCGAGAAGCGCATCGAGATCGTCGGTCATCTGCTCGTAGGTGATCGGCGCGTCGGAACCGGTGGACTTGCCCTGCTCGCGGCTGTCCATCGCGATGACCTTGTAGTGGGTCTTGAAATGCTCGATCTGCGCGGAGAAGCCGCCGATGCTGCCGCCATTGCCGTGGACGAGGAGGAGCGGGTCGCCCGCGCCATACGTTTCATAATAGAGCTTCGCGCCATCGTGCTCGAACGTGCCGCCGGCAGCGGCGTTGTCGCCATAGTGGATGGCGGGTGCTGGGGCGGTGACGGCTGGCGTAACGGGAGCCGGGGCTTCGGTCTTGGCAGGCTGACACGCGGCGAGCGCGAGCATGGCCGCGGCGGATGTGAGCAGGTGTTTCATTCGTCTCTCCCGAGTCCCGCTGACAGTTGCGGGCGCGGGATGGAGATCGTCAAGCTGGGACCGCCGGGCTCCTGCCCGGCATCTGCGTATCGGCTTCGCCGATCTGCCGGGCGAGAGCCCGGCGGTCCAAGACTACCACGCCAGCGCTTCCTTCAGCGCGGCTTCCAGATCGGCGGACAGCGCGGGGCCCTTGCCGTCGAGGTCTGCTGGGGCATCGCCGGGCTCGAGATAGCGCCAGCCCTGGAAGGGGCGCTTCTTGCGCGGCTTGGTGCGGATCAGTTCGGGGTCGAGGTGGATGCGGCACATGGCCTTGCCCTCCTTGTCCTTCACCTGCTCGAAGCCGATCAGCTTCTGGCGCACGATGATGAAGTTCTTGATGACCCAGTAGAGCGAACCGCCGGCCAGCATTTCGTCGGCCCGTTTCGGCGACATGCGGGTGTCGTGAAAGGGGTTGGGCGGCTTGCCCTTCTTGACCAATTCCGCGATGCGCCTGACCTGCCACTCGGACAGGTCCTCGACGTTCTCGACGCCGACGCACAGCTTGATCATGTGAAGCGCCATGAGGCCGAGCTAAGCAGCGAGGCGCTCAGAGGCAACCGTCAGCGCAAGGTTGCTGTGAGGCCCGGCGCTGCATGTCGGGCTAGTTTGGAGGCGAGGTCCTGCTTGCCGTCCCCGGCGAGGCCGAAGGCGATATCGGTCAGCACGACCTTGACCGAGCGCTCCTCCGAGAGGCCCCAGCGGCCGCCACGGGCGGTGAGTTCGTAGCCCATCACGTAGCTGACGCCCCAGCGTTCGGAATAACCGAACTGGTAGGACTGGCGGTATTCCTTGACCTCGGTGCCATCGTCCAGCGTGACGGGCTTTTCCAGCTGGTAGTCGATGCGCGAGACGTAGCCGGACTTCTGGTCGAGCTGCAGCGTGCCCTTCATGCCGGTCGAGAATTCGGCGTCCAGCGGACCGTCGTTGAGCGACATGCGGTGGCGGAAGCTGACCGCCATCGATTCGGCCGGGCCAGCGATATGGGCGTCGGCGAGGCTGAGCGCGGAGGTCGTCGGCGAACAGGCGGGCGTCGGCCTGCTTTTCATCGCGCCAGCCATTCACGACGGCGTCGAGTTCGTCGTTCGAACCGTAGCTGTAGGTGATCTTGAAGCGCTTGTCGGGGTCGGCATAGGGGTCGAATTCGATGCGGCGGACGGCGTTTCCGCTGGTCAGCGTGGCCTGGAAAGCGGCGCGCATGGCCGGGGGCGGCTCGACAGCGTCGAGCGCACGTTCAAGCGCCTGATCCGGGGCGAGACCTGCCCAGGTAATGGCGAAAAGCAGGGCTGCGGGCATGGCTCGCTATCCGTCCTGGTCCCCGGGAAGTGCCGTCCAGCCATAGGTCGCTAGGGAATGTGGCTGGATTGGGCCTGCGCAGATGAATTCGTACCGGGACTGCTGAGCGACAGTCTGCGGCGCCTGGGATGAACAATTTCGGAACGGACTGCGGCCGCTCGCCGCGCCGGTCGATCAGTGCTTGTATCCCCAGTAGAGTGGGCCTAGGAGCGACCTGGCTTCGCACGCACCAGCGCCCGACGCCCCCAAGACCAACCGCAGCACATCAACAGACATCCCGAAACGGCTTCGAACGCCGGTAGAGGAGATCGACCATGATCACAGTCTTTGGGATCAATAGCGGCAAGCTCGTTCCGCTCGGCGACTCGCTGGGTCGCATGGAAGAAGCGATCTGGATCGACCTTTTCCGCCCCACCCCCGAGGAAGAAGCGCTGGTTGAGCGGCAGGCTGGCCTTGATGTGCCGACGCGCGAGGAAATGCTAGAGATCGAGCTTTCAAGCCGTCTCTACGAAGAAGGCGGCGCGACGTTCATGACCGCCAACATTCTCTCCCACACGGATTCCGACGATGTGGTCGTATCGCCGATCACCTTCATCGTGCTTGGCAACCGCCTGATCACCGTCAGGTATGAAGACCCTCGAACATTCGGAGCCTTCACGGCGCGTGGACAACGCGTAGGCATCGCCTGCCCGACCCCAGGTGGCATTGCCGTGGGCCTGCTCGAAGCCAGCATTGAACGGCTGGCTGACGTGCTGGAGCGAACGACGCAGGATCTCGAGGTGCTATCGAAGGACATCTTCCGTCCGGGCGCCACGATCCAGCAGACCGCAGGCGGCAAGAAAGCCGTTGTGCGCTCGACCGACTTCCAGCGCGTTCTGGTCGGCATCGGACGCAAGGGGGATCTCGTATCCCACGTCCGCGACAGCCTGATTACGATCAGGCGGCTTTGCACGTTCTTCCTCACTGCCATAACGGACAAGAAGGCCAGCAAGGATGTCATTGCGCGTGTGAAGACGCTGGCGCGTGATGTTGAGTCCCTGTCGGATCACGCGACGTTCCAGTCGCAGAAGGTCAACTTCCTGCTGGATGCCACGCTTGGCATGATCAACATCGAGCAGAACAGCATCATCAAGATATTCTCGGTGGCGGCGGTAGTGTTCCTGCCGCCGACCTTGATCGCGTCGATCTACGGCATGAACTTCGATTTCATTCCGGAACTGAAGTGGGCAGTCGGCTATCCGTTTGCAATCGCCTTGATGATCATGTCGGCGATCCTGCCTTACCTGTTCTTCAAGCGGCGTGGCTGGCTCTAGTCGAGATTCGCCGCGACCGGCTCCCTATTCCGGGATCGGCTCGAACCGGACCAGCACGACGCCCTCGGCCGTCTGGGCGCCAGCGACGGCGCCGACCTCGATGATCTTGCCGTCACGCGGGGCGGTGAGCGTGTGCTCCATCTTCATGGCTTCGAGCACGACCATCGGGATCGCCCTTCTTCACGTCCTGTCCGACCGTGGCCTTCACGTCGAGCACCTTGCCCGGCATGGGCGCACGGATGTCGTCGCCAGCGGCGAGGCCTTCGAGTTCGCTGCCGAACTCCGGACGGCGCAGCGCGATGGCGCGGCCGCGATGGAACAGCACGGGGCCATCCGTCGTCTCGCGCACGACGCCGAACACGTCGATGCCTTCGAGCGCGCCGTGGACCAGTACGCCATCAGCGAGGCGCACAGTCTCGATCTCACTTTCGAGTTTCTCGCCGTTGAGGACGACATACTCTTCGCCATCGGCCCCGGTTTCGAGACGCACGGTGTGCGCCTCTCCGGCCACGTCGAACGTGTAGCTCGTGCGGGATGAGCCGTTGACGCGGAAGCCGTCGGCGACGCTCCACGGATCGCCGGAGACTTCGTCGGACAGGCCGCGCATGCCGACCGCGGCGAGCGCAAGGCCATCGGCCTGCTCGCCATCGTCGGGTTGCGTCAGCTCCTCGATATTGGCTTCGACCAGCGCGGTGGTGGCGACGCCATCGCGGAAATCATCATTGTCGAGCAGGTTGGCGAGCATGGCCGCGTTGGTGGTGACGGGCCAGACTTCGGCTTCGCGCAAGGCTTCGCTGAGCGCATCCAGCGCGTCGTCGCGCGTGGGGCCGTGGGCGATGGCCTTGGCGATCATGCTGTCATACGTAGCCGGGATGGTATCGCCCTCGTCCACAGCGCTATCGAGGCGGAGCGTCACGCCGCCGGAGGTCTCGTCGGCGAAGGCGGAGAGATCGAAGATTTCGAGATGACCGGAGCTGGGCAGGAAGCCGCGTGCGGGATCCTCCGCGCACAGGCGCGCTTCGACGGCGTGGCCGGTGATTGTGATCTCCGACTGGTCGGGGAGTTTCTCGCCGGAGGCGACGCGGAACTGCAGCTCGACGAAGTCGAGGCCGGTGATCATTTCCGAGACCGGGTGTTCGACCTGCAGGCGCGTGTTCATTTCCATGAACCAGAAGCCGTCCGGGCGCAGCGCGCCTGAGCCATCGACGATGAATTCGATCGTGCCGGCATTGCGATAGCCGACCGCACGCGCAGCCATCACGGCGGCATCGGTCATCGCCTTGCGCACTTCGGCCGTCATGCCGGGCGCCGGCGCTTCCTCGATCACCTTCTGGCGGCGACGCTGCAGCGAGCAGTCGCGCTCGAACAGATGGACGTAGTTGCCGTGATTGTCGCCGAAGACCTGCACTTCGATGTGGCGCGGGTTCTCGACGAACTTCTCGATCAGCACGCGATCATCGCCAAAGCTGCCCTTGGCTTCGCGCTGGGCGCTGGCGAGCTGGGTCTCGAAATCCTTGTCGTCGTCGACCTTGCGCATGCCGCGTCCGCCGCCTCCGGCGATAGCCTTGATGAGCACGGGATAGCCGACCTTCTTTGCGGCGGCTTTTAGCGTTTTGATGGACTGGTCCTCGCCGTGATAGCCCGGCGTCACGGGCACGCCATGCTTTTCCATCAGCGCCTTGGCGGCGTCCTTGAGGCCCATGGCGCGGATCGCTTCGGGCGGCGGGCCGATCCAGATAAGCCCGGCTTTGACCACAGCTTCGGCGAAGGCCGCATTCTCGGACAGGAAACCGTAGCCGGGGTGGATCGCCTCCGCACCGGTTTCCAGCGCCGCTTCGATGATGCGGTCGCCCCTTGAGATAGCTCTCGGCCGAGGGCGCAGGACCGATATGCACGGCGTCATCTGCTTCGCGCACGAAGGCGGCATCGGCGTCGGCGTCGGAGAAGACCGCGACGGTCCGTATCCCGAGCCTCCGGGCGGTGCGCATGATCCGACGGGAAATTTCGCCACGGTTGGCGATGAGGACAGATGAAAACATGGCGGCAAACTAGGACGCGCCGCCTGCCGATGGAAGCGCAATCCTTGGCAGGAAATTGCGTATTCCCCAGCGATGAAGCGCTATCAGCCCGTCAAGCCGAGCAGGATGATCGCGATGAGGAAGAATGTAAGCCCGATCACCGCGAAGAACATGAGCACCGGCGTTCGCCAAAGGGCCGAGAACCAGCCGAGTGAATAGCCGCCCTTCATCTGGAAATAGGCATGCACGGGGATGCTCAACAATAGCCAGGGCAGCATGAACTCGAACACACCCGGCCAGCCCGACAGCAGCGACATTACGATGAACAGCAGGGACACGAAGCTCAGTGAATACAGAATATAGACCGTGTGATCGAACAGGGTCAGGCCGCGCTTCCAGAAGAACAGCAGCCATACGAATGGCAGCGAGATCGGCACGAGCAGGAAGGCGAATTTGTAGGCGGCGTTCTGGACCTTGTAGAAAGCCAGCTCCGGGTTTTCGAGCTTGTGCTTGATCTTGTCATCCAGGAATTTGTTGCCCGTGTTGACCTTGATGTCGCCTTCCTCGTAGGCGGCTTTCACCTGCTGGAAAACGTCGCCCTTTTTGGGATCAGCGTCGTATTTGTGGACGTCGCCGGCCACGGCAGTTTCGGGCGGCGCCGGCGCATCGGTCGATACAACTGTCTTGCCGGGTTCGTCACTCACATTGCCCACACCGATGGTGGCGCCGCCGGCGAACGCGAAGACGGCGAACATCGTGAAGATGAGGAGCAGGAACATCGCCAGCGGCGAGATATAGCGCGCGCGTTTGCCGTGGATGTATTCGCGCGTCAGCGTGCCGGGGCGAAAAACCAGCAGCGGCAGCGTGCGCCACGCGCGCGTGTCGAAGTGCAGGATGCCGTGCAGGAATTCCTCGACCATGTGGCCGAGCGTGCGGTGCAGGTGCGCTGGCTGTCCGCAGGCCGAGCAGAACTCGCCATGCAGTTCCGCGCCGCAATTGGGGCATGCGCCGTGGACGTGCTCGCCCGCAGGACCGCCCCGCTCGATAGCGCCAGCGACCAGCCCCGCTGTGACCGCCGCGCCCGCCGCCTCGATTTCACCGCTCATACAGTCTGACCCCTCGTCCGCCCGTTGTCGTGGTGTAGCGCGGCCACGAGCACGAAGCTGATTATCATCAACAGATACCACGAGCCGAGTTTGTCCAGCGAGACCGGATGCCAGCCGCCATTCTGGCTGGGATAGACCCAGGCGCGGGCGAATGTTCCCATGTTTTCGGCAAACCAGATGAACAGCGCCACCAGTAACAGGCCGACCAGAAGCGGCATCGGCCGCTCATGTCGGTCAGGTCGGTAGTACAACATGCAGGGGCCGTAGATCGCGGCGCTGGCGAGGAACAGGCCAACGCGGAGGTCGGGCAGCCAGTGGTGCGTGAAGAAATTCACGTAGACGGCAACGGCCAACAGCGCCTGCATCCAGAGCGGCGGGAAGCGGACGAAGCGGAATTCCATGATGCGCCACGAGCGCGCGATATAACTGCCGACGGCCGCATACATGAAGCCGGAGAACAGCGGCACGCCTGCGATACGCAGCAGTGACGGCTCGGGGTAGATCCACGATCCGGCGCCGGTCTTGAAGATTTCCATGATCGTGCCGACGACGTGGAAGGCGAAGATCACCCTCGCCTCGCCCCACGTCTCCAGTCGGGTCGCCAGCATGGCCGCCTGAAGGCCGAGTGCGGCGAGGGTCAGGAAGTCGTAGCGCGCGAGCGGCGCGTCGTGAGGATAGAGCGCGAACGTGCCGAGCAGCAGCGCCAGCATCAGACCGCCGAACAGGCATGCCCACGCCTGCTTGACGCCGAACGAGACGAACTCGAACGCGAAGCCTGTTGCCGGCCCGCGCACGAACGCTGCACGCCACGCCTCGCGGCGTCTGTGCAGCCATGCTTCGAGCTTCAGCCGGCGCGACATCGTCCCCCGCTGCGCGCGCCTAGCGCGACCAGAACGGCTTGCGCTTTTCGAGGAAGGCGGCGAGGCCTTCCTTGCCCTGCTCGGTTACACGGCGGTGGGCGAGGCGTTTGGCCGTCATCTTGCCGAGGCTGGCGTCGATGACTTCGCCGGTGACGTCCGAGACGAGCGCCTTGGTGTCGGCGATCGCTGCGGGAGATGCTGCGTAGACCAGGTCGGCGTAGTGTTCGATCAGCTTCTCCATGGCGACGTCGTCTTCGACTTCGTGATGGATGAGGCCGAGACGCGCCGCGACGTCGGCCTCGAAACGCTCGGCGGTGACGAACAGCGTGCGGGCCCAGCGCGGGCCGATGGCGTTGATGATGTAGGGCGAGATCGTTGCCGGAATGATGCCAAGCTTCACTTCGGAGAACGAGAACACCGTGCCCTTCTTCGCAATGGCGATATCGCACGCCGCCGCCACGCCGCACGCGCCGGCCATCGCTGCGCCGTGCAGCAGCGCGATGGTCACCTGCGGCAGCTCGAACAGGCGACGCAGCATTTCGGCCATGCCGTACGCGTCTTCCTCATTCTCGCTCACCGTGTAGTGCGAGGCGGCCTTCATCCATTCGAGGTCGGCGCCTGCCGAGAACACCGGGCCATTGCCACGGATCAGGACGAGCCGGCATTCGGGGTTCTTGGACAGGGTCTCGAACGCGTCGGTCAGTTCTGCGATGACTTCGGCATTGAACGCGTTGCGCTTGGCGGGACGGTTCAGCGTGAGGACGGCTGTGCCCTCGGGCGACACGTCGAGCAGGATGTTCTCATAGGCCATGGGGAAGCTCCTTTGCCCCATGATCTAGACCGCAGGAGGACGCTCCGCAAACGCCGAAAGTTCCACTGCCGTATGGCATGGAGGTTCGCTGTCGTTCTGAGCCCAAAGGGAGGGCCCGGGGACGCGATGCGTTAGCGGCGCGAATAAGCTAAAGGCTCGCTGCTTTGCAACGACTGCCGGGCAGGCGCCCGGCGGTCCAGATAGGCGGTCCAGACGGTCAGGGCGCGTGATTGATCTCGGTCACGTTGCGGTGCTCGTCGAGCTGCACCGCGATGTCGGCGCGGCGGCCGCCGGACATCATGTGGCGGGTGATGCGTTCGAAATGCTGGATGAAGCGGGCGACGCGGGCGCGGTCGGCGTCGGTGAGGTCGCGGCCGAGGAGGCCCTCCTCCTGTTCGCAGCGCCATTCCTGGATGATCGCGAATGACGGCGCCTGCAGGCTCGACAATGGCGTCGAGCATGTCGAAGGACAGCTGGTAGGCGCCGGCCAGATTGGCGTTCACTTCCTTGCGCCAGATGGCGTCCTTGTCGCGCTCGGCCTCCAGCACGTTTACGGGTGAGATCAGTTCGTCATCCGTCTGCGCCGTGGCGCCGAGGCACCAGCCATCGACGAGGATCACGGAGGGCTTGCCGTGAAACACGGGGCGGTGGCTTGCGTGCGTGGGGTTGTCGGTCACCTTGTCGAACGCGGGCAGCACGGTCTGCGCGCCCTCGCCTGCAGCGAGCAGTTCGTCGATCGTTTCATTCAGCTGCACGACATTGTGCGTGCCCGGCGGGCCGCGCGTGGCGAACAGCGGATGCACGCTCTCCGCGATGAGGCGGCGAAGGCTCGACGGCAGGTAGACATCGTCGAGCGAGAAATGCGCGGTCTTCGGATGGGAGGCGGCGTAGGCTTTGACGAGCGTGGTCTTGCCTGAGCCCTGCGGACCGGCGACGCCAACCACCGCAACGCGATCACCTGCCCGCTCGCGCGCGATGGCGACGGCCTGGTCGAGAGCGTTGAGGGCGTCGCTGTTCATCGAGGATACCCTCGTCGCTGCAGCGCTTGCTGGCCTTCGCGTGCGGACCGTGGTCTAAGCAAATGGCTCATTCGGGGGGTCTATCATGAAAGCGCTTCTGCTTTTCGCCGCTCTGGCATTGTCCGTCGTTGGCATCGCCGAAGCACAGGTCATCCGCCATCCCGCGTCGGGCTCGCCCGCTATCGAGGTCGACCTGCCGGCCGACTGGACCAGCACGATCGATGACTCGGATAACCTGATCATTACATCGGCCAACAAGGCCGTTGCCTATTCGATCACGGTGGCGCCGGAAAGCAGATCGACTGCCGAAATCGCGAAGGAATCGATGGAGATGGCCGGTGGCGAAGAGATTGCCGACCAAGGCGCGGGCGTGATCACGCCGTATGCCGGCAGCCTCTTCACCGGCATCCTGCCGATGAGCGGCATGAGATTGAAACTGCGCGTCATCATTGTGAAACCGGATCCCAGCCACTTCGTCTCGGTTACACTGGTGGCCAACCCAGCCGCGCCGACCGCATCGCTGGGCGAAGCGGCGTTGGTGCTGTCCAACATGAAAGTCGTGCAGTAGTCCGCCCCGCGCTTTCGGTAAGAGATCGCCCACTCGCTCAATAGCGACGGCCTGGTCGAGCGTGTTGAGGGCGTCGCGGTTCATGTTTGAGTCAAGTCTGGCGGCGGCGCCATCACATGTGGAAAGTATTCGGCGTCCCAATCGTCATAACGGAGCAGCACCTTGAGCGCGGGCGCCGTCTTGTCGCTCGGTCCATATGGGACGGCGGACAATTGCAGCCCGCCCCAATCTTCGAACGAAAAGACATGAAAGTGATCGTCGCTTCGGTCGAGCTTCTGAAGCTCTCCGATCAGCCACTGACGCGCTTCCGGATTGAGATAGATCTCGACCTCCTGGCTACCAACTTCGCCATTGATCTGGACGGTCATTCTCGGCCGGTTCGTCATGCCGCTACATCCTGAAAACGCCGAAGCCTTGTTCGCGGTCCGCAGCCCTGCCGTGTGGCGCGTTCAGCGAGGCTGACAGCGCGAGGCCCAGCACGCGGCGGGTGTCGCTTGGCGCGATGACGCCGTCGTCCCAGAGGCGGGCGGTGGAGAAGTAGGGGCGAGCCTTCGCGTTCGTAGAGGTCGCGGATGGGTTGCTTGAATTTGGCTTCGGCTTCGGCCGCCCAGGTTTCGCCCTTGGCTTCCATCGCGTCGCGCTTGACGGTGGCGAGGACGCTGGCGGCCTGTTCGCCGCCCATGACGGAGATGCGGGCGTTGGGCCACATGAAGAGGAAGCGCGGGGAATAGGCGCGGCCGCACATGCCGTAATTGCCGGCGCCATAGCTGCCGCCGATGACGATGGTGAATTTCGGCACGCGCGCGGTGGCAACGGCGGTGACCATCTTGGCGCCGTCCTTGGCGATGCCGCCGGCTTCGTATTTCGAGCCGACCATGAAGCCGGTGATGTTCTGCAGGAAGACCAGCGGGATGCCGCGCTGGTCGCAGAGCTGGATGAAGTGGGCGGCCTTCTGCGCGCTCTCGGAGAACAGGATGCCGTTGTTGGCGAGGATGCCGATGGGCATGCCGTGGAGGTGGGCAAAGCCGGTGACGAGGGTTTCGCCGTAGAGCTTCTTGAACTCGTCGAACTCCGAGCCGTCGACGAGGCGGGCGATGACTTCGCGCACGTCGTAGGGTTCGCGCGCGTCGAGGGGCACGACGCCGTCGAGTTCGCGCGGATCGAAGTTGGGTTCGCGCGGGGCGATGGTGTCGAGCGAGATGCGCTTGGGGCGATTAAAATTCTTCACGATGTCGCGGATCATCTGCAGCGCGTGGGCATCGTTGGCGGCGTAGTGATCGGCCACGCCGGAGCGGCGCGCGTGGACGTCGGCGCCGCCGAGGTCTTCGGCGGAGATGATCTCGCCGGTGGCGGCTTTCACGAGCGGCGGGCCGCCGAGGAAGATGGTGCCCTGCTTGCGGACGATCACGGTCTCGTCCGACATGGCGGGCACGTAGGCGCCGCCAGCGGTGCACGAGCCCATGACGGCGGCGACCTGCGGGATGCCGCGCGCGCTCATGTTGGCCTGGTTGTAGAAGATGCGGCCGAAGTGTTCGCGGTCGGGGAAGACTTCCGACTGGTGCGGCAGGTTCGCGCCGCCTGAGTCGACCAGGTAGACGCACGGCAGGCTGTTCTCGATCGCGACTTCCTGCGCGCGCAGGTGTTTCTTCACGGTGATCGGGAAATAGGCCCCGCCCTTCACCGTGGCGTCGTTGCAGACGATGACGCATTCGCGGCCAGCCACCCGGCCGATGCCGGTGATGACGCCTGCCGCAGGGGCTTCGCCGTCATACATGCCATCCGCCGCCAGGGGGGACAGTTCGAGGAAGGGGGACGCCGGGTCGATCAGTTGCTCGACGCGCTCGCGGGGGAGCAGCTTGCCGCGCGCCGAATGCCGCGTGCGCGAACTTTCGGGGCCACCGAGGGCCGCTTTCGCCGTCTTGTCACGCAACTCGTCGACAAGACGCTGCATTGCAGCAGCATTGCCTTGAAAGCGCGGGGAGGAAGCACTTACCTGAGAAGATAGTCGCGCCATTATGCCCGCCAGTTGATGCCAATACCCGGCAATACGGCTGCTCAGGCGTCCGTGGCAAGACGAGGCTCGACCCGCAGCCACGCCATCCCAACCTTTCTTTCAGGGTTAGGCGTTAGTGTATGGGTTGGAGCGGGTAATACATGCGCGCCGGGTTCATCCCATGGGTTTGACAACGAAGAACAGGGTTGGAGGCGATGCCCCGCCCATCATGCCGGCGCTGGGTTCGGTGCCTTTCCTCCGTGATGCGCCGCCGCGCGCGCTGAAAGCCGCTGAGAACGAGACCAAGTATTTCGGCCTTCCGGGCGGCTGGCAGCTGTTTGCGCCGGGCGAACCCTCCGACCAGATCTATTTCGTGCTGTCCGGCTCGCTGGGCGCTTTCCGGGTGAATTCCAATGGCTCGATGGAGCTGCTGGGCCACATCCGCGCCGGCGAACCCGTCGGCGAGATGTCGATGATCGCGGGCGAGCCGCATGAGCATGCCGTGTTCGCGCTGCGGGACACCGAACTGCTCTCCATGTCGCGTACGGGCTTCATGCAGCTGGTGCGGTCCGATCCGCAGATCCTTGAGCGGCTGACGCGCGTGATCATGCTGCGGATGCGGCAGGCGCGGAAGAAGACGGGGCGTTCGGCTGAGCCGCGGGTGTTCGGGCTGGTTTCCACCTCGCCGACGATCGACCTGAAACAGCGTGCGCGCGTTCTGGCCACAGAGTTGCAGGCGATGGGGCTGCGTGTCGCCATTGTCGGCGAAGAAGCTGTCGGCATGCCGGCCGCGTATTTCGACGAGCTGGAGACACGCAACGAGATCGTGCTGCTGTGTGCGACCATGGGCGACACGCCCTGGTTCAAGATGACCCAGCGCCATTCGGACCGGATCTGGTTGCTCGCGCGATCCGACGCGCGGCCTTCCATTCCGTTGATGCCGGAAGAGTCTTCGCCGGCGCGTCAGTTCCGTCTTGTCGACCTGGTGCTGCTGCATCACTCGACGCCGCACGACACGACACGCACGCTGGAATGGAAATACGCCGCCGACGCTGCGCGCGTGCTGCACTGGACGGGCATGGACGACGAAGACTGCCGTCGCCTCGCCCGCACCATGTCGGGCAAGTCGGTCGGGCTCGTACTCTCCGGCGGCGGCGCACGCGCCTATGCGCATATCGGCGTGATCCGCGCGCTGCGTGAAGCCAACTGCCCGATCGACTTTATTGGTGGCTCGTCGATGGGCGCGATCATCGGCGCAGCGTTTGCGTGCGGCTGGAGCGACGCGGAGATCGACCAGCGCATCCGCAAGGCCTTCGTCGAAAGCAACCCGCTGTCGGACTACCGCTTGCCTGTCGTCGGTCTGGTTAAGGGGCACAAGGTCGACGCGCGCCTGAAGGAGCACTTCGGCGAACGCGCCATTGAAGATCTCTGCACGCCGTTCTTTGCGGTCTCGACCAACCTCACGCAGGGCTCTTTCCAGGTCCATACCGAAGGCTTGCTGCGCGAGGCCCTGCGTGCGTCGATATCCCTTCCGGGTCTCCTCCCGCCCGTCGTGTCGCAGAGACAGGTGCTGGTGGATGGCGCCGTGCTGAACAACTTCCCGGTCGATGTGATGCGCGAGATGCATCGCGGCCGCATTATCGGCGTCGATGTCGCCGTGGCGCCCGAAGCGCTGTCCGCTGACGACTTCATCAACCCGCCGGGTTTCTTCGGCTGGGCGATGCGGCACGGCCTCAAGGCGGCGCCGCCGATCGCCAACCTGCTGATGCGCGCCGCCACGGTCAGCGTCGACCCCAACAAGCACCGTGCGTTGACCGACATCCTGATCGTGCCCGAAATCAAGGGCGTCGAGCTGCGCGACTGGAAGGAATACGACGCCGCGGTCGACGCCGGCTATCAGGACATGAAGAACGCCTTGGCCGACGTGAAAGGGCCGCTCGCCCAGATCATCCGCGGCAACGCTGCGGCGGTGGCGGACTGAGCTTACTCTTCGTCCGCGTCCTTGGCTGAACCGAAGAACGCGAAATAGTCCACGCGCTCGGCCTTAGCCGCTTCGAGCAGTTGCGCTGCAACCTGCGCGCGGCCGCGCGAGTGCAACTCCCCCGCCATGGGCTGGAGGATATAGGTCGCCTCCTCGAACCGCTCCTTCATCATCAGCGCCTGCGCGGTTACCAGCGAGATCATGTCGACCTGCGGCGACTGGTTGAACGCCAGCACGAGCACGTCGAGCATGTGCTGGTTGATGTCCTTCGTTTCGTAGAACAGGCATTCCACATAGCGGAACAGGGATGCCGAGCGCGTGTCGTCGATCTTCTGCGCGAGCGCAAACGATTTGCGCGCTTTCTTGATCAGGTCTGCGTTGTCGGCCGCGTAGCCGGCGCGCAGGTCGCACAGTCCGCTGAGGTGAAGCGTTTCGGGGCCCTGCGCGTCGATAGCAAGAATCGCGTCGAGTTGCGTTCGAGCGACGCCAAGATCGCCATACCAGACTTCGGCGAGCGCCTCGGCCCGCTTTGCGAATAGGCTGTTCGGGAATTTGCGGGCCTCCTCGCGAACGGTCGCGACGTTGTCGCTCGCCTCATCTTTGGATGGACCGGAGCGCAGGTGCGACAGCGGCATGAGTATCGTGTCGTAAGCCGTTTCCAGCTTGGTCACAGTTATCTGCGACCTGATATCCGGCGCCTTGTCCGAGATGCGGATGAAGTTGATCGTCTTGTCCTTGTAGTCGCGCAGCTCCTGATCGAATGCCGCGGGCGTAATTCCGAACGCGGGCTCGAACGCCTCAAGCGGCTTGCCGCCATTCTGCAGGGCGACGCAGTAACGATTGAACCCGGCATTGCGCTGCGGCTGACCGAACAGGTAGTGCGCCGCCAGCCATGACTGCGCGTAGAACTGTGACGTCTTGTCCGGCGTCATGCTCCACGGTTCGTTTTGCAGGAACTCCTCGATCCCCAACCAGTCGCCATAGGTCAGCCATTCCGCGCGATCGTTGGTGAACTTCCCGATGTCGCATTGGGTGTCTGTGAATTCGACGGTCGACAGGAATTCGGCGAACCCTTCCTGATACCAGGGCGGATAGGCGACGCGCAGATTGGTGAATGACAGGTGGTGCACATATTCGTGGAACAGCACGGTGCGTGAATCCAGTGCGCGAACATTGCGAGGCATGTCGCGCTGTCGCTCCGACGCAGCACGCGCCGACGTTACGGTGCGGATCTGTTCGAGCCGCGCCTCGTAATAGCCCGCGAGCTTCGAGCCCCAGCTCGGACTGGATGCCGTGAAGTCTTGCTTGTTGCCGACAAGATAGACGGTGAGCTTCGGCGCAGGATGCACTTCATGCGGGATGAGGCGCAGCAGCAGCGCGTGAAAACGCTCGAGCGCGACGAGTTCGTTGCGGTTTTTTTCTTCGTACTCCGTGGAAAACATCACGAAGTGGGGGCTCTCGAGCCGCATCCAGCGGCCGGGCTTGGCCTCGCCCCATGCCGACTGAACCAGCACTGGCAAAACCAGCGAGGCGCCTGCTGCAGCCGCCAACCCCTGTAGAACCGTGCGCCGCCGCATGCTGATCCCCATCCCTGCGTGATGCGATCCTAGGATGCGTCGCGCAAGCGCCGCAACTACTCGGTGCTGTTGGCGTCGCTGTTGGCCTCTTTTTTTGCAGGCGTGCGCTCTTTCCAGCCACCGCCGCGTTCCTGCTGGAAGTAGCGGGCGGCGGCGCCGCCGTCGGTTGCCGCCTTGTATTGCTGGCGGGCCTTGGCGCGCGCGGTCTCGTCGCCGCCGTCGAAGATCACCATGATCCGCTCGAAGGCGCCGGGATCAGCGTCGGAGCCATCGAGCAGTAGCGCGACTTTCGCGCCGTTGGTGGGAACAGCTTCGGTCGACAGCAGCACGGGATGCTTTGCAGCATCGGTGCGCGCCCGTCCGTGCGGCAGGAAGCTGTCCTCCCGGAACGTCCAGAGCGAGCGGTCGAGCCGCACTATGGTTTCCTCGTGGCCGACGACCACGACACGCCATTTTCGCTCAAGACACTTCTCGATCAGCGGCGCGATAGCGGCGTCCACCGAACCCTGCTCGATGTGGTAGAACCACCACTCCGCGCCCAAGGTCTGGGCCGCCGCCATCAGCCTAGTCCTCGTAGTTGTCGGCGATCAGCCGGTCGAGAATGCGCACGCCCCAGCCCGTGGCCCAGGTCGGCTCCAGCGGATTGTCGTGACCAGGGCGCCATGCGGTTCCCGCGATATCAAGGTGAGCCCAGGCGCGGCCATCGTCGACGAAGCGCTGCAGGAACTGCGCAGCGGTGATCGAGCCGGCGTTACCCGCGTTGCCGATGTTGCGCATGTCAGCGACTTCCGAGTCGATCTGCTTGTCGTAGCCCGGCCCGAGCGGCAGGCGCCACACCGGTTCGCCTTCGGCCTTGCCAGCGGCGGTCAGCTTGGCGACGAGATCGTCATTGTTCGAGAACACGCCCGCATGCTCGTTGCCGAGCGAGATGATGATCGCGCCTGTGAGCGTGGCCAAATCGACCATGGCTTTCGGGTTGAACTTCTTCTGCGCGTACCAGAGCACGTCGCAGAGAACGAGACGGCCCTCGGCGTCGGTGTTCTGGATTTCGATCGTCTTGCCGGAGGCGGATTTCACGATGTCGCCGGGACGCTGGGCGTTGCCGTCGGGCATGTTCTCGACGAGGCCGACGAGGCCCACCACGTTGGCCTTCGCCTTGCGCCTGGCGAGCGACACCATGGCGCCGACAACAGCGGCCGAGCCGCCCATGTCGCCCTTCATGTCCTGCATGCCGGGTCCGGGTTTCAGCGAAATGCCGCCGGTGTCGAATGTCACGCCCTTGCCAATGAGGGCGACCGGGGCGGCTTTCTTGTCCTTGCCGCCCATCCATTTCATGACGACGAGGCGCGAGCCGCGCACGGAGCCCTGCCCCACGCCGATCAGTGAGCCCATGCCCAGCTTGGTCATCGCGGCGACGTCGAGCACTTCGATCTCGAGGCCGAGTTCGGACAGTTCGGCGATGCGATCGGCATAGCTTTCCGGGTGCAGCACATTCGGCGGCTCGCTGACGAGATTGCGAGCCAGCTCGATACCCTCGGCCTTGGCGGCGAGCGGGGCATAATCGGAACGGGCGCCGGCGGCTGAGTCCGTGACAACCGACACGCTGGTCAGCGACGGCTTCTTCTCGGCCTTGAGCGTCGTGCGGTAATTGTCGAAGCGGTAGGCTGCGAGACGCGCGCCAAGTCCGACATTCGCCGCGACAGCCCGATCCGGCGCGCCGACGATGGCGAGCGCCTTGGCCCCGCTCGTCAGCACGCGCTTGACGACGGATGCCGCGGCTTTCTGCCAGGAAATTTCATTCACAGACGATTTGCGGCCCACGCCCGCCACCAGAACCCGCGATGCGTCGCTCCAGTCCGGGGCGAGTATTTCGATCACCTGGCCGGGCCCGCCCTTGAACGAACCAGCGGCAATCGCGCGCCGAATACCCGTTTCTGCAGCCTTCTCGAGGTCAGCTGCGAACTCGACGCCCTTGTCGCCCTCATAAGCGAGGTAGGCGACGGCGTCCCCGGTCGGCTCGGCGGAAAACTTGATCTGCATGGGGAGGGTACTGTCCTGAGTATTGACTACATATGGTCATCGACGAACGGCCCGGACGTCGTTAGCAGTGGACCGTGTCCCGTTGCCATTTCGGGGGGCCACTTTACGGACGGCAAGGGTCTACACCGGGTTTTCGCATGTCACGTTTTCAACGCTATCTTTTCCGTAACGTGTTGAGAACCCTCATCGCGATCGTGGGCGGTCTTGCTCTGATCGCCCTTCTTACACAAGGCCTCAGCCAGATACAGGACACCATCGTCCAGAATCGCCAGTCCATGCTGGCTTTCCTCTGGGTTTCCCTGCTGGCGACGCCGCAGATCATCTCCCTCCTGATGCCGATTGCGCTTTTCATCGCGACGGCGGCCGCCCTCAACGTCTCCCACCGCGACAATGAGGTCGTGATCTCCCAGGCGTCCGGCATGTCGAACTGGCAGGTCGCCTCGCCCGTGCTGCGCCTTGCGACGCTGGCAGCGATTCTCCATCTCGGCATGAACTTGTGGATAGCGCCGACCGCCTCGCGCGAATTGCGCACGACTCTCACAACCGCCTCCACCAACCTCGCCTCCACGCTGGTGCGCGAGGGCACCTTCATGACCTACAGCGATGGCCTCACCACCTTCGCGGGCAACGTCAACAATTCGGACATCACTTTCCTGGTCGCCAACGACAGCCGCAATCCGAAGAACGAGGTGACCTACATCGCCAAGTCTGCCTTCGTGTCCGATATCGAAGGCAAGCCGGCGCTCGTGCTGCGCGATGGACAGCGCCAGACCCTGCGCACGAACGGCGCGCTTGAATCACTCACCTTCCAGCAGTCGCCGCTGGAGCTGGGCGCGTTCGTCAACGACCAGAAGGCGGTGATCCTCGAAGAGACCGATCGCTATCTGCCGGAACTGTTCTATCCGGACATGACCAATCACTACGACAACAAGAATGTCGGCTCGCTGCTGGCCGAGGGCCATGCCCGCATCGCAACGCCCCTGCTCAACATTGCCATGGCGATGATTGCGATGTTCGCCGTGCTGGGCGGCGATTTCAGCCGGCGCGGTTATGCCCGCCGGATCGCGATTGCTTCGGGCGCAGCCCTCGTGTTGCGTCTTGCGGCCTTCTGGGCGACGTCGGCGGCAGCAAAGGCCCCCACGCTGAACGTTGTGCAGTATGCCCTGCCGATCTTCGTGATGATCCTGATCGGCTTCATGTTCTTCATCCAGCCCATCCTCAAGCGGCGGCGCATCATGATGCGGGCGCCCGCGCGTGAGCTGGTGAGGCCGACCTGACATGGTGATCGCGGGCCGCATCCAGCGTTACATTTTCCGGGAATGCGTCGCGTCGCTGGCGCTGACGCTTGGCATCATTCTGCTCGCAATCGTGCTGGTCGACGTCGTCGAGCAGATGCGCACGATCGGCGACCGCACACAGATCGGCATCGACACTGCGTTCACCCTCACCATGATGAAGACGCCGGGACTGGTGCTCGAAACCCTGCCCTTCGCCATGCTGGTCGGCTCGATCCTGACCTATTCGCAGCTCAGCCGCCGCAGCGAGATTCCCGCCATCCGCGCCGTCGGCGTGTCGGCGTGGCGCTTCCTCGGCCCGGTCATGGTGCTGGCAGTGATCATCGGCGTGCTGATGGTCACGGTGCTCGACCCGCTCGCCACGCGTATGAACGCCGATTTCGAGGCGACGCGCGCGCGCCTGCTCGGCAACACAACGCCGACCAACAGTGGTGTCTGGCTCAGTCAGGGCGACCTGCAGGCCGGCGCGGAGGCGGCGCCGAGCGCCCTACCGTCCACCAACCAGCAGGCGATCATCCACGGCAGGCGCGTCGTCAATCGCGGCCAGGCACTCGAGAACGTCACCTTCTGGTATTTCCGTCCCGGCGCCGGCGGCCCGTCCGATCGCGAATTCACTCACCGCATCGACGCCAAGCGTGCGGAACTCACACCCGGCTTCTGGCAGCTCACGGGCGTGGTCGAGAATCGCATCGGCGGCGAGATCCAGCGGACCGAGACCCTCGCCCTGCCCACCAACCTGAGCGGCGACACCCTGCTGTCGCGCTTCGCCTCGTCGAAAACGATTCCCTTCTGGGACCTGCCGTCCTTCATCCAGGCGGGCAAGGCGGCCGGTATGGAAACCGGCGACTACGTCCTCAAATACAATACGCTGCTCGCCACACCGATCTTCATGTTGGCGATGTCTTTGATTGGGGCGGTGGTGTGTTTGAGGCTGGCGCGGTCTGGGGGGGTGTCGCGGCTGGTGGGGGCGGGGGCGACGGCAGGTTTTGTGCTGTATTTCACCAATCGTCTCGCTTCCGGCATGTCTGCCTCCGGGGCGACCCCGCCTGAGGCTGCGGCCTGGTGTCCGCCGCTGTTTGCCCTGTTCGCCGTATTAACGCTTCTGGCGCACAAGGAAGACGGTTGAGAGGGTTGTGTCTTCCGGGTCGCTTTCCCGGCAGGATTGGCCCAATACCAGCGCCCGGCTTTACGCTTCGTCGGGCTTTGCGTATCCGTTCTCGACTGGGAGTCGCTCGCAGCAGTCTCGCGAGGGGAGAGTAATGGTTTTGCGGCTAAGCTGTCTGGCCTCGGTCGCGTTTACCGCTCTCAGCCTGAGTGCGCCTGCGCTGGCGCAGCAAACCCAGACCTCGCCGACCCCGACGCCCCCCACGCCGACGCCGACCAGCGGGACCGTTTCGCCGGGCGCGGCCGCCAAGCCCGCCGCGCAAGACGACGAAGTCATTCTGAAAGCGGATCAGTTCGAGGAAAACCGCGACACCAGCGTCATCACCGCCTCGGGCAATGTCGAGATCCGCGTCGGCACGCGCACGCTGAAGGCCGACAAGGTGATCTACGACCGTTCCACCGAAACGGTTCGCGCGCAGGGTCACGTTCAGATCACGGATGAAAGCGGTCAGGTCCAGTTCGCCGACGAGATCGAGGCCGACCAGGATTTCCGCAATGGTTTCGCCACCCGCTTCTCCGCCCGCATGGGTGAGTTCGGCGTCGTCACCTCTTCCTCCGCGGTCCGCACCGACGGCACGCGCAACTCGCTCGAGCAGGTGATCTTCACCAACTGCCCCGTCTGCGAAGAGAAGGGATCGAATCCGACCTGGGCCCTGCGTGCGCGCCGCGCGACGCTCGACCAGGAAGACCAGATGATCTCCTACCAGGACGCGGTCCTGGAACTTGGCGGCGTGCCTGTCCTCTACGTGCCGTGGTTCGCCCACCCCGATCCGAATTCCGAGCGCCGCTCGGGCCTGCTGATTCCGGATGCCGGCGTGTCGTCCAGGCTCGGCGCGTTCTACGAGCAGCCCTACCTGTTCGTGATCTCGCCGTCGGAAGACCTCGTCATTGCGCCGATGCTCGCGACCGAGGTCAATCCTCTGGTGAAGGTCGACTACCGTCGCCGCTTCTTCTCCGGTGTGGTGCAGGCCGAAGGCAGCATTACGCACGAGCAGGATTTCGATTCCGACGGCAACAAGTTCGGCGACGACACCTGGCGCAGCCACCTTTATGCGGTCGGCAAGTTCGACATCAACAAGGACTGGCAATGGGGCTTCGGCGTCGAGTCGCAGACCGATGACCTTTACGACCAGCGCTACGACATCGACGGCGAGAACGAGCTGCGCGGCCTGATCGCCAGCCAGCCGCGCCAGCTGCTCACCCAGCTTTACACCACGGCACAGCAGCCGGATTTCTACTTCGAGGCCGGGACCTTCCTGTTCCAGGGCCTGCGCGCCACGGACATCGACAGCCAGATCCCGACGGTCGCCCCATCTCTGTTCGTCGAGAAGGTCTTCGACCTCGGCGCCGGCGGCCAGATTTCGACCGACTTCAGCGCCGTTGGCCTGTTCCGCAATGACGTGCAGCAGCTTCCGACCGGCCAGCCCGTGGGCGGTCCTCTTCCGGTCAGCCGTCCGGCGCTCGATACAGCGCGTGCGACCGCGTCCGTGGAATACGGCTCGCAGTTCATCTTCGGACCGGGCCTCGTGTTCGAGCCGTACGCTTCGGCCCGTGGCGACGTTTACCACGTCGACGATGGCGGCGCCGCTGGCCCGCAGGATCTGTCGCGCTTCCTCGGCGTTGCTGGCGGCCAGATCAGCTATCCGTTGATCAGCCGGTCGGCCGGCATGGACATCATCATCGAGCCGATCGTGATGGCCGCCTACGGCACGCCGAACGCGAACAATCCGATTATCCCGAACGAAGACTCGCTGGTGTTCGAGGCGGACGAAACCAACCTGTTCAAGCCCAGCGCCGTCACCAATTACGACCTCTGGGAAGGCGGCGGCCGCGCCGCTGTCGGCGTCAACGCCACCGCCAAGGTCGGTCAGGATTTCGAACTGTCGGCGCTCGTTGGCCGCCGCTGGCGCGAGGATGCAGACCCCTCCTTCAACCAGCTAAGCAACCTGTCGGGCGAAAAGTCCGACTACGTCGCCTCCGTCCGGGCTGACCTCGCAAAAGTCGTCGATGTAGGCGCCCGGTTCCGCATGAATGACGACCTGTCGGTCAACCGCGTCGATATCGACGCCGGGGTCAACATCTGGGCGATCCGCGGGGATGCACGCTATTTCAAAGTGTCCGAGACCCCGACCGGCGCCGAAGACGAAGGTATCGTCTGGAACGGCTCGCTCGCCTTCGACAACCACTGGGCGGCGGTCGTGCGCCAGTCCCGGAACATCACGCAGAACGAAGACATCAAGCTGTCGCTTGGAGTTCGCTATCAGGATGAGTGTTCCTACTTCCTGCTCGCCTACGAGCGTTCAGGCGGCCGTGACCGCACCCTTGGCCCATCCGAGGCGATTCGCTTCACCTTTGCCCTGACGGGTCTGGGCGGCGGGAACGAAGGCCGGTTCTGATCTCCCATTTGCCGAACGCTACTGTCGCAGGCTGCTTCCGCAGGCTGTCTTTTGGCTCAGCCACCCGGTATATCCGCTATCGGCAGCCCATCGGGATGGCCATGTTTTTGCCTTTACCCTGGATCAGGGTCTCGGGCTGTAGGGTGACCTGATGAAGAGACTTATCGCGATCGCGCTTGCAGCAACCGTGGCCGGTGCCGGCCTGGCTGCTCAGAACCTGTCGGCGACAGCCCAGCAGACACAGCCCTCCCAGCCGACCGCCTCGCGCGGCCGCACGGTGGATGGCGTGATGGCCAGCGTGAATGACCAGGTCATCTCTCACTCCGACGTCCGCAACCGCATGCGCTGGATGATGCTGCGCTTTTCCGAGCCGCCAAAGGACGAGAAGATCCTCCTTGAACTCCAGAACCAGGCGCTCGAAAGCCTGATCGACGAGAAGGTGCAGTCCTCGGAATTCCACAGGCTCGTGAAGGGCCAGACCTTCTCGAAGGAAGAGATCGACGAGGCCGTCGCCGACCTTGCGCGCCAGTATCGCATGTCGCCCGAGCAGTTCGCCCAGGCGACCGCCCAGGCCGGCATTCCGATGCAGCACATCCGCGACATGCAGGAAGCGTCGATCGCGTGGGGCAACCTGATCCGCGGCCGCTACTACAAGACCGTGCGCGTCTCCGACCTGCGCGTCGATGAAATGCTGCACCGCCTGAAGGCCAGCCTCGACAAGCCGCAATACCGGTTGGCCGAGATCTTTCTTTACGCCCCCGACCAGGCCTCGCGCGACATGGCCAAGGAACGCGCCGGCACCATCATCAAGAGCGTGCAAGCGGGCGGAAACTTCTCGGCCCTCGCCGAACAGTTCTCCGCCGCCCCCTCCGCCTCCGCCGGCGGCGACCTCAACTGGCTCTCGCCGGGCGACATGCGCCCTGAAGTGGCCGAGGCCGTGCTGAAAGCGGCGGCACCGCCCGTCGTACTGCCCCCGATCGAAAGCGAAGGCGGCATTTACGTGATCGCGCTAACCGGCAAACGCGAACCTTCCGACCCGACAAAATCGACCATCCTCGACATGGAACAGATCATCGCGCGCGGCGAGGGCTCCACCGCCAAACTCGAGTCGCTGAAAGCGAAAGCTGCAACGTGCGGCGATCTCACCAAGGCGCTCGAAGCCGTGGACGGCATCACGCGCACACCGATGAAGAATGTCGGCATCTCGCAGATCGCCCCGCAATTCCGCGCTTCGCTGGAAGGCGTCGCGGCCAACCAGTCGACCAGCATCATCGACACGCCGGATGGCGCGAAAATGGTGTTCTTCGTCTGCGGCACCAAGTCGGGCGACGCTGACCTGCCTTCGCGTGACGAGATCAAAGATCGCCTGTTCAACCAGGAACTGGCCCTCGTCGCTGAGCGCTACCTGCGCGATCTGAAGCGTGAGGCGACGGTCGTCCGTCGCTAGCCTGATGTCGGGGGGCGAACTTCCGATTGCGATGACGATGGGCGACCCTGCCGGGGTCGGCCCCATCATCGCGGCCAAAGCGTATGAGGCCGTCTGGGCGCAGGATGGCCGCCCCTTCTATCTCATCGCCGCCCCCGGGGCGCTCGACCATACCGGCGCGAGCATCGTGCCGATTTCCGACCCCTCCCAGGCGCGCGCTGCCTTCGTCGACGGCCTGCCGGTGCTCAGCCTGCCGGGTGCGTCGATCGCGCTGCAGCCCGGCCAGCCTGATCCCGCAAGTGCGCCCGCCATCGTGGAGTCCATTCGTCTTGCCGTGGAGCACGCGCGTGCTGGGAAGGCGGCGGCTGTCGTCACCAACCCGATCGCCAAGGCGTTGCTCTATCGCGCCGGGTTCAAGCACCCCGGCCACACGGAATACCTCGCTGAACTCGCAGCCGATGGCGGCGCTGCTCCGCGCCCGATCATGATGCTGGTGGGCGGCGGACTGCGCGTTGCGCTTGTCACGATCCATCGGCCGCTGGCCAGCGTTGTTTCCACGCTGACCACGGATCTGATCGCAGAGACCGGACGCATCGTTCATGCGGCGCTGAAGCGTGACTTCGGATTGCTCAATCCGCGTATCGGACTCTGCGGCGTCAATCCGCATGCGGGCGAAGACGGCGAGATCGGCCGTGAAGAGATCGAGATCATCAATCCGGCAGCTGCGCGTCTGCGCGACGCGGGCATCCACATCAGCGATGCGCGTCCGGGCGACACCATCTTTCACGAACAGCGCGGCGGCCGCTGGGATGCGGTCATCGCGATGTATCACGATCAGGGCCTCATCCCGGTGAAGACGCTGGACATGTGGGGCGGTGTCAACGTCACGCTCGGCCTGCCCTTCATCCGCACGTCGCCTGATCATGGCGTGGCTTACGATGCCGCTGCGTCCGGACAGGCGCGCGCTGACAGCCTGATCGCCGCACTCGCGCTGGCCGACAGCATGGCGCGGGCGCGCGGCGCATCATGAGCACGCCCCTTACGCCCGGCGCGGCGAAGAAATCGCTCGGCCAACACTTCCTGTTCGATCCCGCCATCCTGACGCGTGTCGCCAATGCCGGCGGCAGTGTCGAAGGCAAGACGGTCATCGAAGTTGGCCCAGGCCCAGGCGGCCTGACGCGCGCGCTGCTGGACAGCGGTGTGGCGAAGCTGATCGCGATAGAGCTCGATGACCGTTTTGCGGAGGGGCTGTCGCTGTGGCCGGAGGCGCGCACCACGCAGCTTGGGGAAGCCCGCCTCCACGTTCACCATGGCGACGCCATGCGCGCCAACATCGCGGAGCTGATCGCGAAGGTGGGCGGACAGAGCCCCGCGATGATTGTCGCCAACCTGCCCTACAATGTCGGCACGCCCATGCTGGTCGAATGGCTCAAGGCCGGCAGCTGGCGCGGGACGATGGTGCTGATGTTCCAGAAGGAAGTGGCGCTGCGCATCTGCGGCGCGCCCGACGACGATCACTATGGGCGGCTCGCGGTGCTGTGCCAGGCGGTGACGCGGCCGCGCCTCGCCATCACGCTGCCGCCCGGCGCTTTCCGTCCGCCGCCGAAGATCGACAGCGCGGTCGTCGTGCTGGAACCGCTGCCGGAGGCGGAGCGGTTCGACGATCTCACCAGTCTCGAGAAGATCACCGCGTCCGCCTTCGGCCAGCGCCGCAAGATGCTGCGGGCCGCGCTCAAGAGTTTGCCGGGAGCTGTGGAAGCGCTGCAAGCGTCCGGCATTGATCCAACGCGACGCGCTGAGACGCTGACGCAAGCGGAGTTCCGGGCGCTGACGAAAGCGTGGCGCGGCGGCTAGTGCCCCTCGCCCGTCGCGCTGCCGCTTTGCGTCTTGGTGGCGACGCGGGCGTCCTTCAGCAAGCTGGTCGACCATGATGCCGAGTGACGCGCGCTGGCGCTTCATCCGCTCAACATAGAGGATCGCTTTCAGGTCGGCGAAGGCGGCGTCCAGATTGTCGTTCACGATGGCGAAATCGTACTCGCCCCAGCGCAGGATGTCCTGCCCCGCGCCGTCGAGGCGGCTCTGCACCGAGTTCGCGTCCGCGCCCGGACGACCTTCGAGCCGCGACTTCAGCTGCGCCAGCCCCGGCGGCAGGATGAAGACCGAGCACACGTCGCCGGGACGGATGGTTTTGAGGGCGCGCGCGCCTTGCCAGTCGACGTCGAACACCACGTCCATGCCGGCCGCCAGCCGGGCTTCGACTTCCGAGCGCGGCGTGCCGTAGAAATTCTTGAAGACCTTGGCCCATTCGAGGAACTCGTCGCGGTCGATCATGTCCTCGAACTGGGCGACCGACTTGAAGTGGTAATCCATGCCATCGGTTTCGCCGGGACGCGGCGAGCGCGTGGTCGCCGACACCGACAGCTCGACGCCCGGCACTTCGGAAATCAGGCGACGGCACAGCGTCGTTTTTCCAGCGCCCGACGGGCTGGAGATCACGAACATCACGCCGCGTCTGGGACGCTCGCGCTGGGCCGGATCACTCGACATTCTGAACCTGCTCCCGGAACTGGTCGATCAGCGACTTTAGCGCCAAACCCGCATTCGTCAGCTCCAGGCTGGCCGATTTCGAGCAAAGCGTATTCGCTTCCCGGTTAAGCTCCTGACACAGAAAGTCCAGCTTCCGGCCGACCGCTTCGCCCGACGCAAGGATCGCCCGCGCCGAGATGATGTGAGCGGCCAGCCGATCCAGCTCCTCGCGAACGTCGGCGCGGGTCGCGATCACCAGAACTTCCTGTGCAATCCGGTCCGGATCGATCGCCGCTTCCCGGGACAGCTCGGCCAGCCGCGCCTTGAACCGCTCGCGCACCAGCTCGGGCTGGCGGGCGGCAAACTCGGTCGACTGCGCGGCCAGCTGTTCCATCTGCGCCAGCATGCCGTTGAACAATTGCAGCAGGCTGTCGCCTTCCTTGCCGCGCGCCTCGCCCAGCATGTCGAGCGCCTTGTCGAGCCCGGCCAGCAAATCCTTGGTCACGGTTTCGTCGAGGCTTGTGCCCGGTGCGCGAGACGCCCTTCATGGCGCCGGCGGCTGCGACCAGTCCGTCAAACCGGGCCGGAGCGACGCCTGACGTGCGCGACCAGTAGCGCGACATGCGCGCCAGACGGGCCAGCTCGCGCGTGTCGACCGAACTGGCGCCAGGATCGCGGGTCCAGTCGATTTTCAGCTGCAGCTGGAAACTGCCGCGCTGGAAACGCTCCTTCACGCGGCGACGCGCTTCGAAGTCCACCGCTTCGCAGCCGGGCGGAAAATTGGTGCGCAGGTCGACGGACTTGCCGTTGACCGATCGCGCTTCCCACGACCACGCGCCCCAGGCGCCCTGGCCCTGCGCCCGGCCGAACCCCGTCATCCCCCGGATCATGCCCCGCCCCGATATTTCATTGCGGCTGCTTGACCGCAGGCGTGTTCACGCCGGCCGCCTCATTGGCCTTGCGCAGCTTCCAGTACGCATCAACGTTCTTCGCGTGTTCGGCATAGCTTTCAGCAAACACGTGGCCGCCCTTGCCGTCGGCGACGAAATACAGCGCCTTCGATCTTCGCGGGCTTCAGCACGGCGCGAATGGCGCCAGCGCCCGGATTACAGATCGCGGTCTGAGGCAGGCCATCGATCTGGTAGGTGTTCCACGCCGTCCGCTCAGCCAGTTCCTTGCTGGTGATCGAACGCCCGATCGGCACGCCCTTGGTAATGCCGTAGATCGTCGTCGAGTCAGCCTGCAGGCGCATGCCGAGGATCAGGCGGTTGACCATGGCGGCGGCCACCATCGGCTGCTCGTCCATATTGCCGGTTTCCTTCTCGACGACGGAGGCGAGGATGATCGCTTCCATCTGCGTCTTCACAGGTTCTGCCCGCTGCGGCTTGTCCCACTGCGTCGCCAGCGTGTTGGTGTCGCGCGCATCCCAGATCTCCGCGAGCAGATCCTTCTGCGCCTTCGCCATGCGGTCGATCACGTCGCCAATCGTGTCGCCACGCGAAACGGCATAATCGCCCGGCAGCAGCGTGCCTTCCGCAATATCCTTCGGCGCATCACCATCCAGCTTGTAGGTGCGATCGGGACCGCCGGTCGCCTTCCACTCATGCGTCCTTCAGCAGGTCGAGATCTGCGCGACGCTAAGCCCCTCCGGCACGATCACCGCGTACTGCAGGGGCGCGCCCGTCGAGAGATCCTTGACGATCGTCTCCATGCTGGCGCCGCTGGCGATCTCGTATTCGCCAGCTTTCATCACAGGCTTGTCGCCCATGAACTCGCGCAGGCGCAGGGCGAGACGGAACTGTTCGACGTCAGCGATTGCGCCGGCTTCCTTGAGCTTTGTCGCGATGGCCTGGGTCGACGCGCCACGCGCGACCACCACGACATGCGGCTTGCCGTCCGCGCTGACCGGGCCCGCGCCCGAATAGACGCTATTGAGCCAGAACCAGCCCGCGCCGAGCCCGCCTGCAGCGAGCAGAACGAGTACGAACAGAAAACCGAGAAGCTTGCCCACGCACTGAACTCCGAAGACCGCCCGCCAGTCTTACCCTGCTTCGCGAAGTCTAACCGTGATCGAGCGACTAGTCCGGCGCTTTCAACACAAGCGCCGCGTTCGTCCCGCCAAAGCCGAACGAGTTTGAAAGCGCAGCCCGGATCTTCTTCTTCACGGCCTTGTGGGGCGTGAGATTGATCGGCGAGTCGAAGCTCGGATTGTCGAGGTTCAGCGTCGGCGGGATAATGCCATCGCGGATCGCCAGCGCGCAGAAGATCGCTTCGACCGAACCGGCCGCACCGAGCAGGTGGCCGATGGCCGACTTGGTAGACGACAGGTGTGTGGTCGCCGCCGCATCGCCCAGCGCACGCGCCACGGCCCGCACTTCGATCTCATCGCCCGCCGGCGTCGAGGTGCCGTGCGCGTTGACGTAGTCGATCTCGGACATGTCGAGGCCGGAGCGCTGCAGCGCCGTGCGCATCGCGCGTTCGCCGCCATCGCCGGTCTCGTCAGGCGTAGTGATGTGGAAAGCGTCGCCCGTCAGGCCGTAGCCGACGACTTCTGCATAGATTTTGGCGCCGCGCTTCTTCGCGTGCTCGTATTCTTCCAGCACCACGATACCCGCGCCTTCGCCCATGACAAAGCCATCGCGGTCCTTGTCATAAGGGCGCGATGCCTTGGTTGGCGTTTCGTTGAAGCTGGTCGACATGGCGCGGCAGGCGATGAAGCCGGCATAGCCGATGCGGCAGATCGAGGCCTCGGCGCCGCCGGCGATCATCACGTCGGCATCGCCCCACTGGATGAGACGCATCGAGTCGCCGATGGCGTGCGCGCCCGTGGCGCAGGCGGTCACGACCGCGTGGTTCGGTCCCTTGTAGCCGTACTTGATGGAGACCTGGCCCGAGGCGAGGTTGATCAGCGCCGACGGAATGAAGAACGGCGAGACCTTGCGCGGTCCCTTCTCGTGCAGTTCGATCGCGGTGTCGGCGATCGCCTTGAGGCCGCCAATGCCCGAGCCGATCAGCACGCCCGTGCGGATCTTGTCTTCGTAATCCTGCGGCGTCCAACCCGCATCAGCGATGGCTTCGTCAGCCGCCGCCATTGCGTACAGGATGAACTCGTCGACGCGCCGCTGTTCCTTCGGCGACATCGTCTTTTCGGGATTGAACGAGTCCGGATCGTCGGCCGAACCGCCGCCGCGTCCGCTCACCCACGGCACCTGCCCGCCGATCTTGCAGGCGAGGTCGCCGGTTTCGAACAGGTCAACGGTCTTGAGGCCGGACTCGCCGGCGATCAATTTCTTCCATGACGCTTCACGGCCATTGGCCAGAGGCGTCACGAGTCCCATGCCGGTAATGACGACGCGCCGCATGATGTGGCTCCGAGCCGAGGCGCGCGTAGCTTAGACGCGTTCCTTGATGAAACGGACAGCGTCGCCGACGGTGCCGATCTGTTCCTGGACGTCGTCCGGGATTTCGATACCGAATTCTTCTTCGAACGCCATCACGAGCTCGACCAGGTCGAGCGAGTCAGCGCCGAGATCGTCGATGAACGAGGCTTTCTCGTTGACCTTCTCGGCGTCGACTTCCAGGCGTTCGACCACGATTTTCTTCACGCGCTCGATCACGTCGGACATCTGTATCCCTTCCAGTATCGTGGCCCCGAAACTTTAGCGTCCCGGGCCCGGAAAAACCATCGTTGCGGCGCGGTAACACGCCTCAATTTCTTTGACCATAGCCGCCAAATCCGGAGCGGCCTAGATCATCGCCATGCCGCCGTTAACATGCAGGGTCTGGCCCGTCACGTAAGCGGATTCATCTGATGCGAGATAGAGCGCGGCGGCGGCAATGTCAGCCCCCGACCCCAGCCGTCCGGCCGGAATTCCCTTGAGAAGCGCTTCTTTCTGGTCGTCCTTCAGCACGTCGGTCATCGGCGTGGCGATGAAGCCGGGGGCAATGCAGTTCACCGTAATGTTGCGGCTGGCCACTTCCTGGGCCAGCGACTTGCTGAACCCGATCATGCCGGCCTTGGAGGCGGCATAGTTCGTCTGTCCGCCGTTTCCGGTGACCCCGACGACCGAGGTGATTCCGATGATCCGGCCGTGGCGGCGCTTCATCATGCCCCGCATGGCGGCCCGGGCGAGCCGGAAATACGCCCCCAGGTTGACGTTGAGGACAGTCTCCCAGTCCTCATCCTTCATCCGCATCAGCAGGCCGTCCTTCGTCAGGCCCGCATTGGAGATGATGATGTCCAGCCCGCCGAGCGCCTCTTCGGCCTGACCGACCAGCGCCGCCGTTGCGACAGGGTCCGCGAGGTTGCAGGGCAGGATTACCGGCGACCCGCCGATATCAGCAGCGGCCTTCTCCAGCGCCTCGACCCGTGTGCCGGAGAGGGCGACCTTTGCGCCGGCATCGGACAGCGCCTTGGCGATCGACCCGCCGATCCCGCCCGAAGCGCCGGTGACGAGGGCCGTACGGCCTGTGAGGTTGAACATGACCCTATCCTTCTTCACCGCTCGTCCCGACGAACGTCGGGACCCAGGGCTGACCTTGAACCCTGTTCCGGATTCGGGCTGCAGCCAAAATGTAGTGCACGCCGCGACATCCGCCCTGGATCCCGACGTTCGTCGGGATGAGCGGTGACGACTGCAGGCTTAACCCAGCGACTTCGCAAACGCTTCCAGATCCGCCGGCGTGTTCAGCGCGACGGTTTCGGCTTCGGGCGCGTTCCGCTTCACCATGCCCGAGAGCTGCTTGCCCGCGCCGGTCTCGATGAACTTTCGTCACCCCACCTTCAGTCGCCATCCATTGCACGCACTCGCGCCAGCGCACGCGGCCTGTGACCTGCTCGACCAGCAGGCGGCGAATATCGACGGGTTCGCTCACCGGGCGCGCCGTGACGTTGGCGACGACCGGCACAATCGGCTTGGCCGATCGTGGCGGCGGCGAGCGCCTTCTCCATCTCGACAGCGGCGGGCGCCATCAGCGGCGAGTGGAACGGCGCGGAGACCGGCAGCGAGATGGCCTTCACGCCCTTGGCCTTGGCGGCGGCGATGGCGGCTTCGACGCCCGCTTTCGTGCCGGAGATCACGACGTTGCCGCTGTTATTGTCGTTGGCGACCACGACCGTGCCTGCCGCCGAGCCTTCCAGTGCGATGATCTCGGCGATCTCGACATCGACCTTGCCGATCAGCGCCGCCATGGCGCCCGTGCCTGCCGGCGCCGCCGCCTGCATCGCCTCGCCGCGACGTGCGGAGCAGTTTTGCAGCGTCCGTTATGGAAAGCGCGCCGGCGGCGGCCAGCGCCGAATACTCGCCCAGCGAATGGCCGGCCACGAACGCGGCCTGCGAAATCTTCACGCCGAAGCCGGTTTCCAGCGCCCGCGCCGCCGCGAGGCTCACGGCCATCAGCGCCGGCTGGGCGTTTGCTGTCAGGGTCAGAGTCTCGATCGGGCCGCTCCAGATCAGGTCGGAGAGCTTCTCGCCCAGCGCGGCGTCAACTTCCTCGAACACGGCCTTGGCGGCGGGAAAAGCCTCCGCCAGCTCCTTGCCCATGCCGACAGCCTGCGAGCCCTGGCCGGGGAAGATGAAAGCGATGCGGGACATGAAAAGCCTCTGGAATCGGGCCGTATGGTCGCGTTTTCCTAGAAACTGGTGCGATCCGACGCAAGACAAATGCTTCGAGCCCTGTGGAACGCTTGATTTCGGGCTTTTTTCCTGTATTGACCCCCCTTCGCAAAGAGAGGCGGTCCCAGGCCCCAACCGGGTGCACGGGATCCATCGTGGCTAGTCCGCCCTTCGGACTGACTGCGCCGCCCCTCGCAGAAGGGATAAAAAATGGCACTATACGAACACGTGCTTGTCACGCGGCCCGATATTTCGCCGCAACAAGTCGACGCCCTGGTGGAAGACATCACCAAGATCGTCACCGAAGGCAAAGGTTCGGTCCCCAAGACCGAGTACTGGGGCCTCCGCAACCTCTCCTACCCGATCAAGAAATCGCGCAAGGCGCACTACTCGCTCCTGAACATCGACGCCCCCGGCCCGGTGATCCATGAGATCGAGCGCCGTCTCCGCATCAACGAAGACGTCCTGCGCTTCCTCACTGTCAAAGTGGAAGAGCACTCGACCGAGCCTTCGCCCGTCATCGCCCGCAAGGACCGTGACGATCGCAAGCGCGACCGTGACGACTTCGGCGGTGGCTTCGGTGGTGGTGGTGGCTTCGGCGACCGTCCGCCCCGCGGCGATCGTCCGCCCCGTGAAGACCGTGGCGACCGTCCGCCCCGTCCCCCGCGTGACCGGTAGGAATTACGAACATGGCACAAGTCAAAATCAATATCGCCAACCTGCCGTCGCGCCGCCCGTTCGGCCGCCGGCGCAAGGTTTGCCCGTTCTCCGGCGCTGATGCTCCGGCGCTCGACTACAAGGACGTGAAACTTCTCCAGCGCTACATCTCGGAGAAGGGCAAGATCGTCCCCGCCCGCATCACTGCGGTGTCGGCCAAGAAACAGCGCCTCCTGTCGCAAGCGATCAAACGCGCGCGTCACCTGTCGCTGCTTCCGTATCTCGTGAAGTAGGAGGGAACACCCTATGGAAATCATCCTCCTCGAACGCGTGGAAAATCTCGGCGCCATTGGCGACGTGGTGAAGGTGAAGAACGGGTTCGCCCGCAACTTCCTCTTCCCGCAGCACAAGGCGCTGCTTGCCACCGACGCGAACAAGGCTCGCTTCGAGCGTGAGCGCGTCGCCATCGAAGCCCGCAACGAAAAAGCTCGTCAGGCCGCGCAAGCTGAGGGCTCGTCCCTCGACGGCACGACCTACGTGCTGATCCGTCAGGCTGGCGAAACCGGCCAGCTCTATGGTTCGGTCGCTGCCCGCGACATCGCGGAAGTGGTCAATGCCGCCGGTCACAAGATCGAGCGCAAGCACGTGGCGATCCAGCAGCCGATCAAGTCGATCGGCATGCACGACGTCATCGTCCGCCTGCACCCGGAAGTCTCTCTCAAGGTCACGATCAACATCGCCCGCTCGCCGGACGAGGCTGAACGTCAGGCCAAGGGCGAGAACGTCATCGCCGCCGGTCAAGCTGCCGACAAGGCAGCCGACGAAGAAGCCGCCAAGGAAATCGCTGCCTCGGCAGCGGCGGCCGGCTTCGACCGCGGCCCGATGGACAGCTGATCCAGCTGCTCCTGACACAAGAAAAAAGGCCCGCTCGAAAGAGCGGGCCTTTTGCTTTTGGGCGATCCGTTGACACGCGCTACTGCCTGTCCGTGCCTGCTCCATCCAGTGCAGGGGGCGCTGGCGGAGCGATCGGGCTGGGAGGCGCAAGCGGCGCGACCATCGGTGTCATCGGCGTGACAGGCGTCGGCGGCGTCGGAGCCACCATGGGCGTTAGCGGCGTCACCGGTGTCGGCGCCACTGGCGCAACCATTGGAGTCATAGGCGTCATGGGCGCTGGCGGCATCGGCGCGAACGGCGCATAGGCTGCCGGCGACAGCGGGGCGAGAGGCGCGACTGGCGCCACCGACCCGGTCCGGTGGGGCGCAAGCGGCGCTACAGGCGCCATCGGTGCGCGCAGGCCTTTCGTCGCCATCACAGGAGCGACCGGCGCCAGCGGCGCAATAGCGTCCACGGGTTCAGGCGGTTCGGGTGGCGGCGGCGCGTCGGACAGCTTGGTCGGGTTGGCGGCATCGATCCTGTCCGAGCATTCAATGCTGACGCTGAACCCGATTCCGTTGCGATGTTTGCCGATCGTCTGGGCGCGCGCCACGCCGTCGCCCTTTTTGACCGACAGCTCGCTGAGCCCCGAAGCTTCCACGAGGCAGATATCTCCCTCGTCCGTGCGATCCGTGCTGATCATCGTGATGGCGTAGCCCTTGGTCGCATTGCCGCTCGTGGACGTAACCTTGCCGGCAAAGCTCGACCGCACCACGCCATCCGGGGCCACATAGAGGCGCATCTGAGCGACAGGCGGCACGGGCGCGACGGGTTCAACCGGTTCGATGGGGGCTGGGGGCGGCGGAGCAGTCGGCGCCGGGGGCGCTGGCACGGCCATCATCACCTGCGCAATCGCAATCGGTGCTCCCACCAGCCCGAGCAGGCAAGCCGCAACAACAACCGCCCGTGCCGGCTTCTGTCCCGCCTGGGCCAGTGTCCGCGACACGCGCATCATCAGGTTGCGTCCACCCGGCAGCGACATCGACGCCGCGGGCGCCATCGCCGAAAGCCCCGCCGCAAAGCCCGCCACATCGCGCAGCGTCCGTGCGTAGGCCACCCGCGCATTCGACATCGCCAGCACGGCTTCATCGACAGCCAATTCGCGCGCCACATCCAGCTCGCGGCGGATCAGCCAGGCGAACGGGTTGAACCACAGCACATCCGCCGTGACGCGCTCCACCGGCCGCAACCAGCCATCGCCGCGCGCGATGTGCAGGCTCTCATGGCCCACGACGAGGTCCAGCGACCCACGGCTCAAGCGATGCTCCATGCCTTCCGGCACGCAGATGGTGGGCCGCAGGATACCGTACGAGAACGGCGAGTGCTTTTCGGCGACGATCCTCAGGCGCGGCGCGGGGCGCAGCTTCAGCCGCTTCGCCCATGCCTGCACGAACGACTGCGCAACACCCGGCTCAGCCTCACGCGACACATTCACGATGCCAAGCAGTGAACGCAACGCGAGTTGCGCCAGCACGAACCGCACGAGCCATCCGGCGATCACCGCGATCAGCAGCATCTCAGGCAGACTGCGCGCCGAAAGCCACGCTATTGCGCTTCCGCCATTGGTCACGACCTGAGTCTGGACATTGGCGGCATCAACCGCGTGCATGCCAGCGAGTGTGTCGGCCATCGGGGCTGCCGCAACTGTGGCCGTCGTTACAGTCTCGGCGGGCGCAAGGCCTAGCCCGAACGTCACGACAAATGGTGCGGCAATCCACGGGGCGAGCAACAGCAGCGTCGCCCCCCGCCAGATCCATTGGCGCACAGCGCCGGAAACATGGGTCGAGCGCTGCAACGCGCGCCCTGCGATCCACAGAACAGCACCCCACGCGAGCGATGATGCGGCAAGCCAGATCAGGAGTGTCATTGTTTTTCATCCCCGTCTTTGGAGTTGGAATCTTCGGCATTGAGAATGGCGTCGAGCTCGGCAAGCTCGTCGCTTGAAAGGTGTGGGCTGTCGGCGAACATGGAAGCCGGCACCGCGCCCTTGATGTCGAGCACGTCGCGCGTCAGCTCCCGCGCCATCGCGCCCAGCACAGCCACTCGAGACAGCGCCGGTGCATAAACAGCAACGCCGTGCACGTCGAACTTGGAGACCAGCCCCTTCTCCTCCATGCGGGTGAGAATTGTGCGCGTGGTGGAATAGCTCCACCCAGTCTCGGCGCTGATCGCGTCGTGCACTTCTCGCGAACTCATCCGGTTTCCCGACCAGAGCTGCTTCAGAACCGATAGCTCGGTCCGTGTGGCTGTCGGCGACATGAATCACCCGTCCTGTGCGATTTGCGCTACAGTTGTAGCGTAACAGCTACGGGTGTCAACAAGCGCGAATTGAAGGCGTCGTTCAGCTGACGGCGAGCGCTCATCGCGACGTGGGCAGCTCGATATAGGCGTGAATTTGTGCATCTCCCGATTTTTTCGCACGATCATTAGGCGCCGGGTCGAGCTGAGTTACGAACCCCGATCTTCATCGCCCAGAATCGCGCCGCCTCGCCTAACAAGCGGGCAACACCACGCCAGTTGGTGAAACTGTGAGGACCCCATGACCCTGCTGAGATACGGCCGCCGCGCGGCCGTGGGCGTAGCTTGCGCCCTGTTCGCCGCTCCCGCTGCCTTTGCCGAAACCAACTCGGGCGACACGGCGTGGATGCTGACCGCGACGGCGCTTGTGCTGATGATGACGTTGCCCGCGCTCGCCCTGTTCTACGGCGGGCTTGTGCAGTCGAAGAACGTGCTGTCGGTTCTCAGCCAGTGCGTCGTCATCGCGTGTCTGATGTCGCTGCTCTGGTTTTTCCTGGGGTACTCAATCGCATTCGGCGATGGCGGCGCAGCGAATGGGGTCTGGGGCGGCCTGAACAAGGCGTTTCTGTCTGGCGTCACCGCGAGCAGTGAGACCGGCACGATTCCGGAGTCCGTGTTCTTCATGTTCCAGATGACGTTCGCGATCATCACGCCTGCACTCATTGTCGGGGCCTATCCCGAGCGCGCAGGCTTTGCCTTCGTGCTGATCTTCTCGAGCCTGTGGATGCTGCTGGTCTATGCGCCCGTGTGCCACTGGGTCTGGTCGCCGGGAGGCTGGCTGTATGAGCAAGGCGTGCGGGATTTTGCCGGCGGCCTTGTTGTGCATGCCACGGCGGGATCGTCGGCATTGCTCGTCGCCGTGATGGTCGGCAAGCGCAAGCACTTCCCCCACGAGATGCGGCCGCCGCACAGCCCCGTGCTCGTGATGATTGGCGCTGCGATGCTGTGGGTTGGATGGTACGGCTTCAACGCGGGGTCGGCGTTGAGCGCAGGCCAGTCAGCCGGCAATGCGATGCTGGTCACCCATCTGTCGGCGTCGGCGGGGGCGCTGACATGGATGGCGATAGAATGGATCAGGTTTGGGCGCCCAGGGCTGATCGGAACCGTGACAGGCCTCATCGCGGGCCTTGCCACGATCACGCCGGCCGCAGGGTCGGTAGGACCGCTTGGGGCGGTGATCATCGGCTTCAGCGCTTCGGTGATCTGCTTCTATGCCGTCAACGTCATCCGCAGCGTGTTGAAGATCGATGACAGTCTGGATGTTTTTGCCGTGCATGGTGTCGGCGGTATTCTGGGAACACTTGCGCTGCCGCTGCTTGCCACGGTCGGTCCGCTTGCGCCCGGACTTGGCGACGCTTCCGCCGCACAGCAGGCCTGGGTTCAGGCCCAGGGCGTTGTCACCGTGGTGCTCTGGTCAGTTGGCGTGACCTACGGGATCACAAAACTCACCGGCCGTCTGGTGAACCTTCGTGCGCGCCCCGAAGCGGAAATCGAGGGACTCGACATGCACATCCATGGCGAGCGAGCGTGGCACGGCCTCGGCTAGGGACGCCTAAAGTCCCACGCCACGCGAGCGCGGCGCCATCGGGCGTTTCGCGGCCATCGCGGCTCCGGCGAGCACGCGCGCGTGCCCGACCCAGTCGTCGCGGCGGATGCGGCCACGGAAATGCATCAGCTTGCTTTCGACCCAGTCGATCTCCTGAGCTGACCATTCGGCCACCTGCCAGAAATAGTAGATGCCCAGGTCATGCAGCAGCGCGCGCAGCATGGGCCCGACGCCATCGATGGCTTCGAGATCGTCCGGCTGTCCGAACGCCGGTTCGACGAGCAGGTTCGCCTGGTCATCGACGCGAAGGAACGAGTTGATCGGATCCGTCTCGCGATCGGGACGCGGAGGCGCAGGCTGCGGCTCGATCGCAGCACGTACAACTTGCAGCGGCGGCGCAACGCGGCTCTCCACAGCCTCGCCACGCGGCCCCTCGGCGCGTGAACGCAGCATGTGGTGGAGCGCTGCGAGACCGTATTCCAGCGCGGTCAGACGGTTCTCAACCGCGACCAGGTCGTTGCGATTGTCGATAGCGCGCACCGCGCCAATGACTGGCGAGAGATCGGGGCCGGGCATCGAGCCGAGCGCCTCTTCGATGCCGGCGAGGCGGCGATCGATCGGCCTCAGCGCTTTCGCCTCGCGCACGTCCGCCTGCACGCTGATCAGCGCCGCATCGACAGCGGAAAGACGATTGAACAGCGGGCTGAAATCCTGCGGCGGCTTGTCGAGCGCCACGACAAAGGCCTCAAGGTCGGCGAGTGAGTTGCGCAGCGGTTGCAGGTTCGGCGGCGGAATGTTGGCGACAGCCGCCTGCACTTCGCCGAGCCGCGTCTGCACGGGCGAAAGATCCGGCATGCGGATATTGGCGATGGCGGCCTGTATCTCCGACAGGCGCGACTGCACCGGCGTCATGTCCGGCAGGCGCAGGGCCGAAATCGTGTTGGAAAGCGTCGCAAAGCGCGCTGCCAGAACGTCCATGTCGTTGCGACGGCCCGCCTCCATCCGCGCGCCGAGATCGTTGACCTTGGGCTCCAGCGCACTGACTGAAAGGCCCAGCGTCGCAAGACCGGAATGCACGGGTCCAAGATCGACTTCCGGAATCTTCAGGTCGCGCAGCATCGCCTCCAACCGCGCCAGGCGGTCGGCCATCGCGGGCTCCACCTGCGAGACCGCCCGCATCACGGGATCGAGCGAGAACGACGCAAGGCGCGCTTCCATCGCATCGATGCGGCGCTGCACCGGTGACATGTCCGGCTCCGGTATGCGGATCGCGGAGATCGCCTGCTCGACCGGTTTCAGGTCCACCTGCTTTTGCGCCGCCATTGCCGCAGTAATCGCCGCGATGTCGTCGCGCGTCGCCACCTTCTCCATGCGGCTGGCCTGCGCCAGCAGGCGCTCACGGCTGACAGCAATCGACTCGTGCTTGGCGCTGAGCCACCACCACATCAGGGCTGCGCCGAGCGCCGCCGCGAGCAGCATCAGGATGAAAATCTGGAGAAGCAGGAACCACATATCTTGTAACCGTCAGGTCGGCGATGGACGAACGGATCGGATTTCGATCCGGCGATTGCGGGCGCGGCCTTCGGCCGTTCCGTTATTTGCGATGGGGCGGCTGTCGCCAAAACCCTCTGCGATCAGCCTGTCGGCGGCAACACCGCGCGCGATCAGTGCTGCACGCACGGCCTCGGCGCGGCGCAAGCTGAGCGGCGTGTTTCTGACATCGACGCCGACGCCGTCGGTGTGTCCCTCGACGCGCAACACGCCCTCACAGGCGGACGCGGCATGTGCGATGGAATCCAGAAGCTTTGCGCTGCCGCGGCCCATGTCGGCGCTGGCGGTTGCGAACTCGATGCGGGCGCCCGACAGCAGCGTCGCCATCGACTGGTCGCACGCGGCGGCGGCGGGATCGGCGGCGAGTTGGGGCGCTGTGGGTTGCGCACGACTAACGCCCGGGCGCAGCGGATCTTCGGTCCAGGTGAAATGGTCGATCACCCACGTCACGGGCGCGGCGGCTCCAAAAAGTGTGTCCGCCGGCTCTGCCTTCACCAGGGCAATGGCCTCGTTGGCGGCTTCCCGCGAGGGCGGCTTGCCCTCCAGCACGATCCACTGGCCCGAGACGCTGGCGTGAGCCCAATCGGCGCCCGACCGGTCGAGCGCTTTCTGGGCCGCTGATCCGGCTGCGGCTTCCACTTCGCCGACGGCAAACGGCGCCAACGCCACGATCATCAGCGCGATCAGGCCGATCAGCGGAACAAGTCCATACGGAACAAAGGGATAGCGCGATTTAACCACGGCCGGGGGCGGTGGCTGCGCAACAAGGCTGTACTGGCGTGTGGTGTTCATCCGCTGCCATCCAGGACCGGACAGCCGGCCATGCGGGAACTATGCCGCAGTATGGGCCGAATTCCGATGCCTCACCCGCTGAAGGCGAAACGCCCGCCATTAACGATCCCCCTGACATCTCAAAACGGTTCCTGACGCCGGAAAGTGCCCGGAAACCCTGCTTGCGGGGCCCCGACCGCTCCCCTATAAGCCCCGCTTCCCGAAAGGCGGCGATTGGCGCTGCCTGTGTAGTCAGGGTGCCAGCTCGCAAGATCGAGCCGGGCATCAGGACGAACGGAGACTGACATGTCCAAACCCCAGATCGTTCTCAATGTCGACGTGCGCGAGCGCACCGGCCGCGGCGGCGCCCGTGAAACCCGCAATGCCAGCCGCGTCCCGGCCGTGCTGTACGGCGGCGACAAGGCCCCGGTTCCGATCTCGATCGACAAGAAAACCATCATTGCCGCGCTGAAGTCCGGCAAGTTCATCTCGCACACCATCACGCTGGAATACAAAGGCGAGCGCCAGCTGGTGTTCGCGCAGGACATCCAGTTCCACCCGGTCTCCGATGAGCCGACCCACCTCGACCTCTACCGCGTCGAGCCCGGCCAGATGATCCGCGTCGCCATTCCCGTCCACGTCACCGGCCAGGGCGTGTCGCCCGGCATCAAACGTGGCGGCGCCATGAACATCGTGCGTCACGAAATCTGGTGCTACGCGCCGGCCGACAACATTCCGGAACACCTCGAGGCTGACGTCTCCGCGATGGACATCGGTGAAGCGCTGAAGATCCACTCGATCAACCTGCCGGAGGGCGTGCGCCCGACGATCGCCGATCGCGACTTCACGATCATCACCATCGTCGGCCGCAAGGCCAAGGATGATGTGGCCGAGGACAAACCTGCTGCAGAGGCCGTCGCTGCTGCTCCGGCTGCTGGCGCCGCCGCCGCCAAGGGCGCTGCTGCCCCAGCCAAAGGCGCTGCCGCTCCGGCTGCGGGCGCGAAAGCTGCTCCGGCCAAGGCCCCGGCCAAGAAGTAAGGATGTGAAGCCGGCGCACCCAAGGGTGCGTCGGCGCCTCCCCACTCCGAGATTATTCTGGCGGGACGGCTCTGATGCTGCTCATCGTAGGTCTCGGAAACCCCGGCGCGAAATACGCCGGCAACCGTCACAACATCGGCTTCATGGCCGTGGACCGCTTTGCGTCGAAATACGCGTTCGGCCCGTGGCGTAACCGTTTCCAGGGCGAAGTCGCGGAAGGCGCGCTGATTGCGCCCGACGGCACGCGCGTGAAGGCCATGCTGCTGAAGCCGCAGACCTTCATGAACAATTCCGGCCATTCGGTCGGCGAGGCGATGCGCTTCAACAAGATCACGCCCGCGAACACCATCGTGTTCTATGACGAGATCGATCTCGCTCCCGGCCGCTTCCGCATGAAGACGGGCGGCGGCGCCGCTGGCCACAACGGCATCCGCTCGATCGTGGCGCAGGCGGACGCGGGCGTGCGGCGCGCGCGCATGGGTGTCGGTCACCCCGGTGACAAAGAGCTCGTGCATGCCCATGTGCTCTCGGACTTCGCCAAGGCCGACCAGCCCTGGCTCAACGCCCTGATCGACGCGTGCGCCGAGGCCCTGCCCCTGCTGCTTGCGAACAACGACGAACGATACCAGACCGAAGTGATGCGCCTTGCGCCCGCGCCGAAGAGCGACCCGCGCAAGCCGCCTACCGACAAGGAAGAAAACTGATGGGCTTCAAAGCTGGAATCGTGGGTCTGCCGAACGTCGGCAAGTCGACCCTGTTCAACGCCCTCACCCGCACGGCGGCGGCGCAGGCGGCGAACTATCCGTTCTGCACCATCGAGCCGAACGTCGGCGACGTGGCGATGCCCGAACCGCGCCTCGATGTGCTGGCCAAGATCGCCGGCTCGAAAGAGATCATCCCGACGCGGATGAACTTCGTCGACATCGCCGGTCTCGTCAAAGGCGCGAGCAAGGGCGAAGGCCTCGGCAACCAGTTCCTCGCCACCATCCGCGAAGTCGACGCCGTGGCCTATGTGCTGCGCTGCTTCGAGGACGGCGACATCACCCACGTCTCCGGCAAGATCGATCCGCTCGCCGACTTCGAAGTCGTCGAGACCGAGTTGATGCTGGCCGACATGGACTCGCTCGAGAAGCGCCGCACCAACGTCGAGAAGAAAGCCAAGGGCGGTGACAAGGAGGCCATCCAGACACTTGAGCTTCTGAAGCTCGCGCTTGAACAGCTCGAGGCCGGCAAGCCCGCCCGCCGCGCCAAGATCGCCGCCGAGGACCAGAAAGCCTGGAAGATGCTCCAGCTCCTCACCTCGAAGCCGGTCTTCTACATCTGCAACGTTGACGAGAACTCAGCCTCGACGGGCAACAAATTCTCCGACGCCGTCGTCGCTCACGCCAAGGCCGAAGGCTCCGCCGCTGTCGTGATCTCCGCGAAGATCGAAAGCGAGACCGCCGTCCTGACCGACGAAGAGCAGAAGGAATTCCTCGACTCGCTCGGCCTCGAAGAGCCCGGCCTCAACCGCGTCATCCGCGCCGGCTACGAACTGCTCGGCCTGCAGACCTACTTCACTGTCGGCCCGAAAGAAGCGCGCGCCTGGACGATCAAGAAAGGCACGACCGCTCCGCAGGCCGCCGGCGTCATCCATGGCGACTTCGAGAAGGGCTTCATCAAGGCCGAGACGATCGCCTACGCCGACTACGTCAAGTTCAAGGGCGAAAGCGGCGCGAAGGAAAACGGCAAGGCGCGGCAGGAAGGCAAAGAGTACGTCGTCCAGGACGGCGACGTGATGCATTTCCGGTTTAACGTCTGAGGCTGGCAAGCATCGCCCTCACCGGCCCTCATTTCTCCCAATAATACGGCGCCTTCTTCGTGGCGCCCGGCGCGATCTCATTCATCGTCACCGGCTCGTACAACCGACCGTTGACCATGACGCCGGAGATCTTGTCCGAGTTGCGGATGTCGGTCAGCGGGTTGGCATCCAGCACGACGAGATCAGCCAGCTTGCCGTCTTCGAGCGAGCCGATGTCTTTCTCGAAACCAAGCTTGCGCGCCGGCATGATGGTCGCGACCTTCAGCGCATCGAGCGGCGAAAAGCCGCCGCGCACGAACGACCACAGCTCCCAATGCGTGCCCATGCCTTCTTCCTGTCCGTGCGCGCCGATGGTGACGACCACGCCGCGATCGAACAGTTTCTTGGCCTGCGCCGCAGACTTCGCATCGACATAGTCTTCGTCCGGCGCCTGCGTGCGGCGAACATTGTTCGGCTGCAGTATATGGGGCGGGACATGCTTCGACAGGATCGGGTGACGCCACACGTCCGTGTGCGAGCGCCAGTACGGATCCGCCGCGAGGCCGCCATAGGTCACCACCAGCGTCGGCGTGTACGCGACTTTGGTCTGCGCGAAGAAGCTGATGACGTCTTCGTACAACACAAGCTGCGGGATGTTGTGCTCCAGCGCCGTGTTGCCGTCGGAGATCAGCGTGATGTCCTGCGCAAACAATGACGCGCCCTCGGCCACCGACTGGATGTTTTCCGCGATGGACGCCGCCACAACCTGCTGTCGCTGGTTCCGGCGCGGCTGGTTATAGTTCTTGATGCCCGCCGCGCCCTGCACCTTCAGGCGGTGCACGTGCGCCAGCGCGTCGTCATAGTCCTTGATGTCGTTCAGCGTTCCGCGGCTGCGGGCGCCGTAGACGATCTCGCCTGTCGAGAACGTGCGCGGCCCGAGGATCAGACCTGCGCGCTGCATCTCTTCCGAGACGAACGCCTCGCTCGCCGCGTTCGACGGATCGAACACGGTCGTCACGCCCAGCGCGAGGTGCGCGATCGCGCTCCAGTTCTGGTTCGGGATGATGTCATCATCGCCCTGCGGACCGTGCGCGTGCGCATCGATCATGCCGGGGATGATGGTCTTGCCCTTCAGGTCGAGCGTCCGCACGCCGGCCGGCACGGGCACGGATGCCGAGGGGCCAACGCGCGTGATGCGGTTACCGTTGATGATGATCACGCCATTCTCGATGACGCCGCCATTGGCGTCCGCCATCGTGACGATGCGCGCATTTGTCAGCACCAGCGTTCCGCTGGGCTTGGCCGACGTGACGGGAATCGACAGATCGACGCCGGATTCCGGCGGCTTGTAGGAAGGCTTCTCGTCCTCCTTTGCCGGCGCCATCGGCATCATTGCGTCGACCGAAGCCGAATACAGCGTTGGCCCGAGGCTCCAGTTCAGCTGATGCCCGCCGCTGCTCCACGACAGATACGTCGCCCCGCCCGCGCTGGCTTTCACCACCGGCATGGCCGAACCGCCCTTGCCCGAACCAACATCCTGCGGCCCGGCCGCCAGCGGCATCACATACGCTGCGAAGTTGTCGCGGAACGCCACGCTCGTCCCGTCCGGCGAGACCTCATAGCTCGCGACCATGTCACCAGACGCATGCGTGTGCTCCGCCTCGCCATCGAGGTTGACGGAGACCAGCTTGCCGGCTTCCTTCTCGCCACGCGTCAGGAAGATGCGATCGTTCGCGGCGCCAAACTGCGGCAAGGCGCCATCGCCCGTCACCTTGGTCATCGCGCCGCCATTCGACGGAATGCGATAGATCCCCGGATTATCCGAGCGCAGGTCTGACAACAGATAGCCGCCCGCGCCCTTCTCGAACACGATGGTCAGGCCGTCCGGCGAGAAGCGCGGCCGGCGATAGTGTCCGGGATCAGCCGTAACGACTTTGCCAGCGCCGCCCGTCGCATTCACCGTGCGGATATGGCCGAGACCGGCGTCGGTCCACTCGACATAGACGAGCTTCTGACCGTCGCGCGACCAGGACGGAAACAACTCCATCTCCTGTCCCTTGGTCTGCGTCAGGCGCGCAGGAGTCCCGTTCGGCAGCTGCTTCACATAGAGCTTGCCGAGGCTTTCAAACACCACGCGCTTGTTATCCGGCGAGACCGCCACATAGCGCGGCATCTTCGTGCGGAATGAATCCGGCGCGACTTCGGTCTTCGGCTGCGGCGGATCGATCACCACGCGCGTATCGTTGACGCGGAAGGGAATGACGGCGCTCTGCCCCGCCATGATCGACGCGGCGGATCTTGCCGCCCGCCCAGAACACGACGGACTTCGAATCCGGCATCCAGTCCATGCTGGGATAAAGCCCGTTGACCGCCCACGTCTCCTGCTGGTCGGGATCGAGCGTGTCGTACAGCTTGGTCAGCTGGCCGGACTCAAGGTCTTTCACATACAGCTTGGTCTGGTTCCGCTCACGCCGCACGAAAGCGAGCTTCTTGCCATCGGGCGACGGCGTCGGCCGCGTCGCGCCGCCTGCGCCATTCACCGCCGTCGAGACCTCGCCCGTCTCGAATTCATACTTCTCGATCTCGAACAGGCTGGTGTTGGAATCCTGCGCGTACTCGAACGTGTTCCCGCGAGAGACGTTGCGCGTGTAGTAGATCGCCTTGCCGTCCGGCGAATAGACCGGCTCGCCCAGTTCCTTCTGCAGAGTCCTCGCTCGCGCGCTTCACCGCGACATATCCATCGCCGCCGCCCACGTGATAAATCCAGATCTCGCCAGTTCCCAGCGAGCGTCCGGTCGTGAAGTGTTTTCGCGCCGCGACGAAGCGGCCATCGGGGCTCCAGGCGGGCTCGTTCAGCAGGCGGAAATCTTCCTTGGTCAGCGGCCGCTTGTCGGAGCCATCGACATTCATCACCCAGATATTGTCGCCGCCACCACGATCGCTGGTGAAGGCGATACGCTTTCCGTCCGGCGAGAAACGCGGCTGCATCTCGAAGGGCAGGCCTTCAGCGATCCGCGTCGCCGTGCCGCCCGCGACCGGAATTGTGTAGATGTCGCCCAGCATGTCGAAAGCGATCGTCTTGCCATCGGGACTGACGTCGACATCCATCCACGTGCCTTCATCGACATTGATGTTGACCGTGCGCGTGGGCAGCGGCGGCGCAGCCACGTCCCATTTTGGCTTCTCGTCCTTGGCGGCATCCGCCGGAACCTTCGGGGTTTCCTGCGCAACCGCCAGAGTGGCCGCCGTAACAATCACCGCCAGCGCGGCGCCAGCCAACACACGAAACTTCATGAAACCCCTCCGGCCACTGAGGACAGCATAGACCTGCCCCGTGACCGTGCGAAAGTCCCTTCGATCGCTCAAAAATTTAGGCGATCAAGCAAGCTCGCGCCCTACCCTTCGCGGACGAACCTCGCTACACACCCGCCCAACCCTCCGACGTGAGCATTCACCCCGTGTCCGATCCGGCCCCGCAAATGGCGTCTTCAACGCCCGTCAAACGGCTGTCCCTGCCGGAGTTCGTCGCCCTGACGGCGGCGCTGATGGCGCTGAACGCTTTGGCGATCGACATCATGCTGCCGGCTCTGCCCGCCATGGGCGCCGACTTCCACGTGCCGCAGGAAAACGACCGCCAGATGATTATCGTCGCCTACATGCTGGGCTTCGGCGTCTCGCAACTTTTCTACGGCCCGCTGACCGACCGCTTCGGGCGGCGCAGCGTGCTGTTCATTTCGCTTTTCTTCTACATCGTCGCCGCGATCATGTGCGTCTACGCATCGAGCTTCGAACTGTTGATCTGGGCCCGCGCCTTCATGGGCGCGAGCGCCGGCGGCTCGCGAGTCATCGCCGTCTCCGCCGCACGCGATCTCTATGTCGGCCGGCAGATGGCGAAGGTCATGTCGCTGGTCATGATCGTCTTCATGTCCGCGCCCATCGTCGCGCCCTTCTTCGGGCAGATCATGCTGAAGTACATGAGTTGGCACGGCATCTTCTGGGCGCTCGCCATTTTCGGCGTGATCATGTTCACCTGGGTGCTGGTGCGCATGCCGGAAACGCTGCCACTCGACCGGCGCGTGCCGCTGAACCTGCCGACCATGTTCCGCAACTACTGGAAGGTGATCCGCACGCGCGAGGCGCTGGGCTACACCATCGCCTCCGGCTTTCTGTTCGGCGGGCTGATGAGTTACATCTCGTCATCCGAGCAGCTTTATCACGAGGTCTACGCCACCGGAGACTGGTTCGCCCTCTGGTTTGCCGGCGCTGCCGTCGCCATGTCGATCTCGAACCTGATCAACTCGCGCCTGGTCGAGCGCATCGGCATGCGCCCGATCTCGCACTTTGCCCTGATCTGCTTCGTGATCGTCAGCATCATCCACGCCATTATCGCGATGCAGGGCCCAGTGCCGTTCCCGCTGTTCTACACGCTCGTGATCCTCGCCTTCTTCTGCATCGGCTTCCAGGGCCCGAACTACAACGCCATCGCCATGGAGCCGCTCGGCGCGCTTGCCGGATCTGGCGCTGCCCTGATCGGCTTTGCGTCGTCCTTTGTCTCGGCCTCGATCGGCGGTCTCGTGGCGCGCCAGTTCGATGGCACCGTGACGCCGATCTTCATCGGTCACGCCGTGGTGGGCACGCTGGCGCTGATCACGATCTTCATCACCGAGCGCGGCAAGCTGATGCAAACGCACAGCGGCCCGGGGCACGAGCCGCCGCCGAAATAGGTCACGCTTGACCTCTGATCCACGTGCGCCTCATGTCCGTACACATTGCGGAGCCGCACATGATCACCGTCCATCACCTGAACAATTCCCGCTCCCAGCGCGTGCTCTGGCTGCTGGAGGAACTCGGCCTGCCGTACGAGATCAAGTTCTACCAGCGCGACAAGCAGACCATGCTGGCCCCGCCCGAGCTGAAAGCGATCCACCCGCTCGGCAAGTCTCCAGTGATCACCGACAACGGCCGCACCATCGCGGAGACCGGCGCGATCATCACCTACATCATCGACACCTACGCCGCCGGCAAACTGATCCCTGCGAAGGGCACGGACGAATACCTGCGCTACACCTACTGGATGCACTACGCCGAAGGCTCGGCGATGACGCCGCTGCTGCTGAAGCTGATCTTCACGGCCATTCCGCGCAACGCGCCCGGCCTGATGCGCGGCTTCGTCAACGGCATCATGAAGACGGCGCAGGCGCGCATCTCGGATCCGCAGATCAGGATGCATGTCGACTACTGGCAAGCCGAGCTCTCGAAATCCGAATGGTTCGTTGGCGCGGACTTCACCGCCGCCGACATCATGATGAGCTTCCCACTCGAAGCCGGCGCCATGCGCGGCGACGCCCGCTCGCGCCCGAAGGTCGCCGCCTTCCTCGACCGCATCCACGCCCGCCCGGCCTACAAGACGGCGCTGGAAAAAGGTGGGCCTTACGACTTCGCGAACTGATCGAGATGCACGCGAACTTCGCGGAATTCCTGGTCGCGGCCATCGTGATGGAGATCACGCCCGGCCCAAACATGACGTGGCTTGCCCTTCTGTCCGCCCGAGAAGGGAGAACGGCGGGCCTGATGGCGGTCGCCGGAATCGCCACGGGATTGGGACTGCTCGCCTTGATTGCCGCAACAGGAGCTGCCGCTCTGATGACGGCCTGGCCACCCTTGTATGAAGCTTTGCGATGGGGCGGGGTCTTGTTCCTGCTCTATCTCGCCTTCGAGGCCTGGAACGGCGAGAAGGACGGCGGCGCGCCATCCGTGCCCGGCAAACATTTTCGCCGCGGCCTTCTGGTGAACCTTCTCAATCCGAAAGCCGCAGCTGTCTTCATCGTCATGATCCCGGGATTTGCCGGCCCGGCGTTGGGCAACACCGGCCCTTACCTCGTGATGACGATTACCTACCTCGCCATCGCGACGCTCGCGCACGTGCTGATCGTGGCCTTCGCTGGCAGCTTCCAGAAAGCTCTCACGGACCCGCGCCGCGAGCTCATCGTGCGTCGCGTCTTTGCGGTGGCGCTCGCATCCATCGCAATCTGGTTTGCTGTCACCAGCGGCCGACCGACCGCCTAGCTCACGATCCCGACGCCGGCGACTCCACCCGCCACCCGGCGCCCGAACCCTGTTTCATCAGCTCGCACAGCCACGGCATCGCCGCGCGCAGGTGTTCCGCCACTCCGAAGGGCGCATTGGCGATCACGACGCCGGCGCCGGACAGCGGACCTTCGCCCAGCTCGCGCACCCACAGGTCGACTGCGAGGATTTTCTCCGGCGCGAGCCCACCATCCTCGATCAGCATGGATGCCAGCTCACCGTCGAATTCGGCAACGGCGGCCGCATCCTTGATCGGGCGCCAGAACACATAGACGCCCTGCGGCCAGCGTTTCAGCGCAGCGCGCGCCGCCTTCAGCATCCACTCGAAATCCGCCTTGCGCGTTCCCGCCGCCACCTCGAACGGCGGATCGATCAGCACGAGCCCGCGCCGCTCCGGCGGCGGCAGATAGGCGGGCAGCGCCTCGAACCCGTCGCGCTGTTCGATCTTCATGCGCCTGTCGCGTCCCATCGCCTCGCGCAGCAGATTGCGCGCTCGGCTCATGCAGTTCGCACAGTCGGATCGCATCGTCCGGCCGCAACATGCGCGAGGCAATCATCGGCGAGCCCGGATAGTGCCGCAGCCCATCTGCATTCATGCTGCGAATGACATCGAGCCATGGCGCCAGCGCCGCCTGCACATCCTCCGGCGCATCCCGCGCCGCTTCCCACACACGCCCCACGCCATCCTTCCATTCCGGATTGCGCTCGGCCTCGTCGCCCTCGAGATCGTATTCGCCGATGCCCGCATGCGTATCGAAATAGCGATAGGGCGCCGGCTTGGCGTTCAGCCGTTCAAAGCACAGCGCCAGCGCGACGTGCTTCACCACGTCCGCAAAGTTGCCGGCATGAAAGGCGTGGCGGTAATTCAGGTTACGCTCCGGATTGGATCACGCAGTTATCATCTGCGGCCTGCGGTCGGCGCAAGGCTGATGACCGCTTTCTAGCCAAACGCTCGCCAGATAGTCGACGTGATCGCCAAGACAAACAACGCGCCAATGAAATAGGTCGCGAAGCGCGTATCTGCCCGAGGCCCCGCACCGCACGCAGGGCATACTTCCTTTTGCTGAGCTTCTGTCAGGATCGTTCCGCAACGCTCACATTTGGGCAGCTTGTCGAATAGTGGTTCGTGCTCGCTCAATCCCCAAACCCCGGGTCGGTGTGCTCAGCGTTGAACCCCAGCCGCCCGACAATCGTGTTCGGCCCGGCGACGCTGGCCGCGCCACCCGCCATCATCGAACCGGCGCCGTGATCGTCGCGCGATCCGGGCGGCGGCTTGCCCACGCTGCGCGTGCCCATCGACGATATCCACTCACCGCCTTCGCAGCCGACGCGCATCGTGCATTTGGGCATGAACTCGCCGAAGAACTGCGCCAGCTGCTCCTTCGGACGCGCCATCATGGAATCCATGCGTCCGGTGCGCTTCGCCAGTTCGCGCCCCGCGCACTCCCGCGCTTTCGGCCCATAGCGCGCTTCGCACGGATCATCGCCCATCAATCCCGCGAGCGACCTGGCGATGCCTGACTGGGCCGGGTCTGACGGTGGCACGTAGAACGTGTTGTCATCCGCAGCGCCTGCATCCGCTGGCGCTGCGATCACGGGCGCAGCCGTCCTGCGCTTGTCCGGCGCGATCGGTTTAGGCGACGCTTCAGGCTTGGCGCGTGGTGGTGGCGTCACCCCTGCCTCGGGCGGCGCTTCGGGAAGCTGCACCAGCTCCACCGACATGATCCGCTTTTCCGGCTTCGCCCGTGGCGCGTCCTCGGCGGAGACCGCAGTCATCAGGCCCACAACTGCAGCCACCACCGTCACGTGCGCCAGCACGGAGCCGGCGGCCGGCGCATGTCTGCGCCAGCCGGGCCGGTCAACCCATTGCTGGATGCGTTCCCGCCAGTTCATGGTCCGGGACTATGCCCTCGGACCTGCCCCGGATGGAACGATGAAATCCGTCCGGGATCAGAGGATTTCGGAGTGGGACGTCACAATCTTGCCCACAAGACCATAGGCCACGGCCTCTTCCGCGCTCATCCAGTGATCGCGGTCCGTGTCTTTCTTGATGCGCTCGACCGACTGGCCGGTCGCCGCGGCGAAGATCTTGTTCAGGCGCTCGCGCATCTTGATGATCTCGCGCGCCTGGATCTCCACGTCGGAGGCCTGACCGCCGACGCCGCCACGGGGTTCATGCAGCAGGAAGCGGGTGTTGGGCAGGCAGAAGCGGTTCTCTTTCTTGCCCGCCGAATAGATCAGCGCGCCCGCCGAGGCGCACCAGCCCGTGCCGAGAATCTTCACCGGCGCGCGCACGAACTTGATCATGTCGTGGATCATGTCGCCGCTTTCGACGTGGCCGCCTGGGGACGACAACACAAGGAGGATCGGCTTGTCGCTCACGGCCGAATAGGCCAGCAGCTGCGCCGAAACCGAGCGCGCGATCTTGTCGTTGATGTCGCCGGTCAGGAGGATGGTGCGCGAATCAAACAGCGCCTTTTCCATCATCGACGAGGCGGCTTCCTCTTTCTTGCCCTCGGGGGCTTCGTCTTCGTCATCCTCGTCGAGGTGGAAGAATTCGGGGCGATTCGTCATGGAAACTCCAATTGGTCGTGCCCGCCATAGGTGGCGTTCCGGGCGCGTCGGGTCAATGGCCGGGGGTCCGCCAACCTGCCGGCAAGCTGCACGCGTGGCCCTTCCGGAAAGGTAAAAGCGCTGGATAATCAGGAATCCCCAGATATTCAGGAATCCAACGTCTGGCGCACCTTCAGCGCCAGCTGGTCGATGGTGAACGGCTTGGAAACATAGCTGGCGCCGGCATCCATCACGCCGGTATTCACCGCCGCGCTGCCTGTATACCCGGTCGTATACAGCACCTTCAGCCCCGGCCGCATCGCCACCGCCCGCTCGGCAAGCTGCCGCCCGTTCATTTCGGGCATGACAATATCGGTGAACAACAGCGACAACGGATGCCCCGCCTCGATCATGCGCAGCGCTTCGCCCGGCGAGCGCGCCTCGACCACGGTGTAGCCAAGCTCCTTCAGCGTCTCCACCGAATTGGCCCGCACCCGCTCCTCATCCTCCACCACCATCACGACCTCACCACCGCCGTCGGAGACATTGCCATCGAGCTTCTTGCGATCGACAGGGCGCGCCCTGTGCGCTGCCCCTCGGCAGGTAGACCTTCACGGTCGTGCCCAGCCCCGGCTCGGAATAGATTTTCACATGGCCGCCCGACTGGCGGATGAAGCCGAACACCTGGCTCAGGCCCAAGCCCGTGCCCTTGCCGACATCCTTGGTGGTGAAGAACGGATCGAACGCCTTCGCGATGATGTCCGGCGTCATGCCCGTGCCGGTGTCGGTCACCGCAAGCAATACATAGTCACCCGGCGCGATCGCATATTCGAGGGCATAGGCGGCATCGATCGAAGTGTTGGCGGTCTCGAGCGTCAGCTTGCCGCCATGCTCCATCGCGTCGCGCGCATTGACCGCAAGATTGAGGATGGCTGACTCCAGCTGGTTCGCATCCACCAGCGTCGGCCACAAACCATCCGCCAGAACGGTCTCGACGCGGATCGCCTCGCCGAGCGTGCGTGACAGAAGATCCGTCATCCCCTGCACCAGCTTGTTCGCATCGAGCTGTTCGGGCGCCAGCTGCTGCTGCCGCGAGAACGCCAGCAGGCGGCTCGTCAGCGCCGCCGCGCGCTGCGCGCCTTCCATGGCGCCTTCGATGAAGCGGTCGACATCGGTCTCGCCCCGCTTCAGCTTCCGCTGCAGCAGGTTCAGCGCACTCATCACCACGGCCAGCATGTTGTTGAAGTCGTGCGCGATGCCGCCCGTCAGCTGGCCGATCGCCTCCATCTTCTGCGCCTGACGCAGCAAGCCCTCGGCGTGCATCAACTTGTCGGTGCGCTCGACCACAGCCGCCTCAAGTTCGTCGCGCGACCGCGCCAGCGCGGCCTGCGCCTCGCGCACATCTGTCACGTCGGCATTGACGCCGATCATGCCCAGGAATTCGCCCTCCGGTCCGAAACGCGGCTCGGCGTTCGTGAAGAGCGTACGGTACTGTCCATCGGCCCGCTTGTAGCGTGCCTCCGCTGAAAATGCGGCCTGTTCAGCCATGCCCTTCATGAAGGGTTGAGCCAGCTGCGCAATGTCATCCGGATGCACCGTGGTGTTCCAGTCGAAGGTCGAAACTCCTTCCTCGCTGACACCCCAGAAGTCCCGCAGCATCCCGTTGAGATACAGGCACTTGGCGTTCTGGTCGCCCATCCACAGCATCACCGGCGCGCTTTCCGCCACCAGCCTGAAACGCTCTTCGCTCTCGCGCAGGGCCGCCTCGCCGAGCACGCGCTCGGTCACATCCGTCGCCTCGACGAAGATGTCCTCGACCTCGCCCATCGCGTTGCGGATCGGCTGGTAGACGAAATCCACCATCCGCATTTCCGGCTCGCCCGCCGCGCCGCGATTCAGCGAGACCGGCACGCTCTTTCCCACGAACGGTTCGCCCGTGCGGAAGACGTTCTCCAGCAGCTCGACAAATCCCTGCGCCGCCACTTCGGGCAGAGCCTCGATAGTCGGCTTGCCGATGATGTCGCGGGCGCCGACCAGTTCGAAGTAAGCTGCATTGGCGATCTCGTAGACAAATTGCGGGCCGCTCAGCAGCGCGATCGCGCCCGGCGCCTGCTGGAACATGTCGCGCAGCCGTGCGCCTTGCTGGTCGAGCAACTGCCGCGCGCGGATCTGCGCCGTCGTCTCGAAGCCCTGCGTCAGCAACCCACCAACTGTACCGTCATGCTCGTAAAGCGGAACGATGCTGTAGCTCCACCAGCTGTCGCGTCCGCCCTCGCGCTGCATGGCGAGGTGCTGGTCGGTGACGGATACGCCGCGCCCCGTCGTTCTTACCTGCTCGAACTGCGGCGCGATCGTGTCCCAGATATCCTCGCGCGACTCACGCGCCGGCCGACCCATTGCCCACGGGTGCCGCCCGGCAGCCTGACTTGCCCACGCGTCATTGTAGATCGTGATGAAGTCCGGCCCCCAATAGACCGACGACGGGATTGTGGAGTTGAGGCAGACGGCCAGCGCCGTCCGCAGCGGATCAGGCCATGTTTCCGGCGCCCCCAGCGGTGTCGCCGCCCAGTCGAACGCGCGGATCAGCTCGCCTGCATCCCCACCGCCGGAAAGAAAGGTTTTAACCGGCACTTTTCCTCCCCTGACGGCCCGAACGCAGGCTCGCCCGGCCATAGGACACGGCATCCTCCGGCTAGCAAGCTCACGGAGACTGGGTGTGCGGAGATCCTGTCCCGCTCGAGAATTTAGGACGATTTTGGGAGCGGTCCACACGAACCGTATGGCTTCCGGGCCTAGTGTCCGGCGAACCAGACCAGATAGCTGACATTGATGCCCTGCGCCGTCAGCTTGGTGTCGCCCTGCAGCTCCGGCAGGCACACCAGGAACGCCGCCCCGGCCAGCTTCGCGCCCGCCTTCCGCAGCAGCTTGATCGCCGCCATGGCGGTCCCCCCGGTCGCGATGAGATCGTCCACCAGCAGCACCCGGTCGCCCGGCTCGATAGCGTCGGTATGCATCTCCATCGCATCGACGCCGTATTCCAGCTCATAGCTCTCGGTGATCACGCTGTGGGGCAGCTTGCCCTTCTTGCGCAGCGGCACGAACCCTGCCGACAGTTGGTGCGCCACCGCGCCGCCGAGGATGAACCCGCGCGCCTCGATCCCCGCCACCTTGTCGATCTTGGCGCCCGCCCAGGGCTGCACCAGCTCGTCCACCGCCTGCCGGAACGCGCGCGGATTGCCCATCAGCGTGGTCACATCCCGGAACATGATCCCCTTCCTCGGGAAGTCCGGAATGGTGCGGATTGCGTCTTTCAGTTCCATGGGGGGCCCCTGATGCGTCAGGTCTGGTTAGAGCATCACAGCATATCGGGAAAGTGACACCCGCAAGCCCACCCGCGTGCTGAGCAGGCCTGCCCTTCAATCGCGCCGGAAGCTCACCCGCAGCTCAAAACCCGGGCTCGCATCCCGGAACACCGCCGCACCGCCAAGCTGGCTCGCATACGCAGAGATCAGCCTAAGCCCCAGCCCACGCTTTTGCGGAGCGATCTCGCCCGCCCCCGTGCCGTCATCGCGGCAGACCAGCTCGATCTGTGAGTCCGTCTCTTTGAGCGTAACCGTCACCTTGCCCGGCCGCTCGCCCGGAAACGCGTGCTTGAACGAATTCATCGCGAACTCGCTCACGATTACCCCGACCGCCGACGCCTTCAGCGGGCTCACGATGGCATGGTCCGCATCGACTTCGAGACTGACGCCATCTGGTGCGCCTTCCTGCAACATCGCCTGCAGCGTCGTCAGATAGCGCCCGAGGTCGGCCTGATCGTCGCCCGCCGTCCGGTACAGCTCCTCATGCAACAGCGAGATCGAGCGCAGTCTCTGCTGCACCGAGTCCAGCGCACCCCGCAGGGCCGGATCGGTCGCGCGCGTGATCTGCAACCGCACCATGCCCGCAACCGACGCCAGCGAGTTCTTCACCCGATGGTCCATCTCCTTGCGCATCAGCTCCTTGCGCTTCAGCGCCCGGCGCAGCTCAAGCTGAGTCATCACCTGTTTCGCCAGCACCTGTAATGCGTGCCGCTGTAGCGCAGTCAGATTGCGCGGCGCGTAGTCCAGCACGCAAAGCGTCCCGATCGGCAAGCCTTCAGGCGTCTGCAACAGCGCGCCGGCATAGAAGCGCAGGCCAGGGTCGCCGACGACCAGCCCATTGTCCTGCATTCGCTGGTCCTGCAGCGTGTCCGGTATCTCCATGAAATCCTTCTCGAGGATCGCATGCGAACATAGGGACGTATCCAGGGGCGTCTCGCGCACGCCCAGACCCAACTCCGCCTTGAACCATTGGCGGTCGGTATCGATCAGGTTGATCACTGAAATGGGCGTGCCGCACAGCCGTGAGGCGAGATCGACGATATCGTCGAAGTCGGACTCTTTCGGGGTATCGAGGATGTCGTAGTCGTGTAGGGCCGCGATCCGGTCGCCCTGGCGCGGGTGTTTTGGGGCGAGCAAACGGAAATCCCTTCAGGCCGTATCCGAAGCCCCAGGCGGGCGCGGATGTCGGTCTCATGACCTTCCATACGCTATCTAGGGTGATTGTGGATCACCGACAGGGTTAGGCCTGATCAGACTGCGGAAGATGGCCATTAGACGGCGTCCACTAATCCATCAGGCGAGATCTCAACCATTGGGCGGCGCGATCTCGCTTAACGGCCCATTTTCCTGTCCCCTTACCAGCAGGCGAATAAAACAAACCATCAGCTGCCTTCGAGCCGCTCTTTTTCCATACTTCTGAATCTATGGAGTGTTGATTGTAAGCGCTTTGAATAGAATTTTCGAATTTTGTCGGGATGGCTAGACCCTTTAGCGTTCGACGCTTCAAGATTTGATCGATGGCGAACTGCCGGCTAACCCCGTTCACGTAAGGGCCAAGAACTTCGATAAGATCGCGCACCTGCGGATTTTCCGATCGAAGTTTTTTAGCGGCGAGGTGCTCATCGTACCATCGCATCAGCTCGTCTAGATCAATCTCGTCTGCCATTTGTATTAAGCCTTAAGCCTGATCCGACCGTGGCAATTGGCGTGTTTCTTTCTCCGCGCCCTCAATCCATGCCGCCATATGCGGTTCCGCGACTGCATCCGGTCGATATAGCCCTGCGCTTCTTTCGAGCGGGGGATGGCGTAGGTCACGAACCGGGTCACCACCGGTGCATACATCGCGTCGGCAATCGACCACTGGCCGAACAGGAACGGCCCGCCCGAGCGCGACAGCCAGTCGCCCCACAGGTCATCCACCTTCACGGAATCCGCGAGACCATCCGCCGTCATCCGCGCCTGCATCCGTGCGCCGGCGAATGTTCATCGGCGCGTCATTGCGCAGGTTCGGAAAGCCGGAGTGCATGATCGCCGCCGCCGCCCGCGCCAGCGCGCGCGTGTTCGAGTCCTTCGGCCACAGCGTCGCCTGCTGTTCCGCCGCCCACTCGCAGATCGCAAGGCTCTCGGCGATCACAACGCCCTCGCCAAGGTCCAGCGCCGGCACCCGCGCATTGGGCGAGATCGCGCCGAACACCGGCTTGCCGCCCAGCTCGGGCAGCGCGTGCATCACCTCATTGAACGCAATGCCGCCATGGCGCAGCGCCAGCCACGGGCGCATCGACCAGGACGAATAGTTCTTGTCACCGATATGCAGACGCGGCGCGCTCATGGGGCCTCCAGTACAACGAGATCAGTGCTGCTTGTACGCAAACGCCACGATCAGCGCGAGGGCTACGAACACCATGCCGACGCCGCGTTCGAACCAGCGTCTCACATGATCCTTCGCGAGAAACCGCGACAGCGCTCCGCCAATGTGCGTGTAGAGCCATTGCACGCCCAGATCGGCAATCGTGCCAAGCGTGCCCAGCACCACCGTCTGTCCCAGCACGTCCTGCTTGGTGTCGATGAACTGCGGCAGGAATGTCAGGAACCAGAAGATCGTCTTCGGATTGCCAAGCCCGATCATCAGCCCGTCGAAGAACGCGCCCCGCCCCACCGGCATGATCGGCGATGGCTGCGCGGGATCGGCCGGCAGCTCGCGCCGCAGCGACCGCACGATCGCCATCACGCCCAAGAGGCCGAGATAGCCCGCCCCCGCCCACTTCACGATGAAGAAGGCCAGCTCCGACGTCGACATCAGCACGCCGATGCCCAGCGCCGTCAGCGCAAAGTAGAAGACGTTCGCGACCTGGATGCCGAACCCGGCCATCATGCCGGCGCGACGCCCGCGCAGGGCCGCTTGCGACATGATGAACATGACGTTGGGCCCGGGGGCCATGCTGACGAGCGTGGTCAGCACCATGAACAGCAGGATGTTGTCGGGTATCATTACCTACCGTTACCGCTCGCGGCACGGATGTCGGCGGACAAAGCGTGGTACGTCAAGCCCTTAACACCCGTCCGGCGACAGCCTCCAGCCGGGCTGCCAGCGCCGGGTCGCGGTGCTCCCTTGCCGTGATGACCGCATGGTCGAGGCACGTATCGATCCCGTCCGGGTCCGGCGTGCGTTCCATCGCTGCCATCCGCGACGTCACGCGCGCAACCAGCGCCCCGGCCTTCTCCGCATTGCCATGCAGAACCTTCAGCACGTCCGTCACCGAAACTGCCGCGACTTCCTCATGCCAGCAGTCGAAATCCGTCACCATCGCCACCGTCGCGTAAGGCAGCTCCGCCTCGCGCGCCAGCTTGGCCTCCGGCATGTTGGTCATCCCGATCACCGCGCAACCCCATGAACGATAGAGCTTTGACTCAGCCAGCGAGGAAAACTGCGGCCCTTCCATCGCCAGATAGGTTCCCCCGCGATGCGTGCGAACCCCCAGCGCTGCACTCTCCTCCCCCGCCAGCCCCGCCAGCCGCGACGACACCGGATGCGCCATCGACACGTGGGCCACGATGCCCTCGCCAAAAAAGCTTTTCTCGCGCGCAAACGTCCGGTCGATGAACTGGTCGACCACCACAAAATCCCCCGGCGCCATCTCTTCCTTCAACGACCCGCACGCCGACAGCGAGAGAATATCGGTGCACCCCGCCCGCTTCATCACATCGATATTGGCGCGATAGTTCAGCTGCGTAGGTCCCAGACGATGCCCGCGCCCATGCCGCGGCAGGAACACGACATCAACGCCGTTGAGCTGCCCACGATAAACCTGATCCGACGGCGCTCCCCACGGCGACGCAATCGTCTCCCACCGCCCGCCCTCGATCCCCGGAACCTGATACAGCCCCGACCCGCCAATGATCCCGAGCGTCCATTTGGTCATGCGTCAGCCTGCACGCGCAGCGCAACGTCGGTAGGTCTTGGGTGCCTGTCCCGGAAGCTGCAGCTGCATGATCATGGTGTCGGCATCGGGCATGCTGATAGCGATGCGATACGGCGTTGGCCCGCGCATCGCCACACCCTCAACAAGCGTAATCTGGGTGGCCTCGGTCCCGTCGCTAGCATCAGGCACCTCGATCTTGGCTCCCTGATCCATGTCGGGCCATCGGTCTGTTCCAACCGTGACCGTGCCGTTGTCCTCAACCTTTAGAAGGTCTGCATTCCCGTCACAGGCATGAACCGTGGCCGACGGTTTGGCGCCGGGCATTCCCCAACGACCCGTCATCTGCTTGACGATCGCCGATGCCTTCAAAGGGTCCGCTGCAGCCGCAGGCGCGAAGCAGCCAAGCGCCAGAGCGACCGCCCCGCCCGCCAACACCCTCGCCGCCAGCCGCTTTCTCATCATCCGCCGCCTCCAGGATCGCACCATCAACCTAACCGGCATTCGCAGCGCCGCAATCAGGGATTGCCGCGAGCCGCTTCCACCGCGCCTATTGTCTTCCGCCGGATATTGAGGCTTCGGTTAGCCAGGCCGCCTGATCCGGAACACGCCTCATGAAACCGCGCGAACTGATCGCGACAGCACGCGTGCCCGGCGGCGTCGAGCTGAAGCTGGTTCGCCATGCCGGCGACTACGCCATCATGGTTGACGGCAACGAACTCATGAGCAGCCGTGTCGGCGGCTCCGAGGAAGCCCTCGCCGTGATGACGTGCGACCGCCTCCGCAAGGGCGCCGACCCGCATCTTCTCGTCGGCGGATACGGCATGGGCTTCACCCTGCGCGCGGCGCTGGCCATCCTCGGCAAGGGCGCGCGCGTCACGGTGGCCGAACTGGTTCCCGAAATCATCGACTGGGCGCGCGGTCCCATGACGGCGCTGACCGCCGGCTGTCTTGATGATCCACGCGTCCATCTGGTTGCCGGCGACGTCGCAGCCCTGATCGGCGCTGCGACCCGCCGCTACGACGCGATCCTGCTCGATGTCGACAACGGCCCCTCCGGCTTGGTGCGCGCCGCCAATGACGGTCTCTATTCGGTGAAAGGTCTCGCGCTGGCGAAGGCCGCGCTGAAGCCCGGCGGCATTCTGGCGATCTGGTCGGCCGCGCCCGACGATGCCTTCACACGCCGCCTCGACCGCTCAGGCTTCAAGGTCGAGCAGGTCACCGTCCGCGCGCGCAGCAACGGCAAGGGCCCGCGCCACATCATCTGGTTCGCCGCGCCGCGCTGAGCGATCAGAACCACTTCCGCATCGTGAAAGGCGGCCGCGTCAGCGGGTTAACCGTATGGAGCTGCACGTCATCGGCCAGACGGTAGCCGAGCCCCTCCCAGAACCGCACCAGCCTTGGCTGGTCCTCCCGCACGCCCAGTTGCGCGCCAGCATAGCCCAGCGCCCGCGCGGCATCTTCCAGCGCCGCCACCAGGGGTGCGCCGAGCCCGAGCTTGCGCTGCTCCTGCATCACGCCCACCCGCTTGATCTCGGCCCAGGGACGCGCATCCCCGGCCGGTCCCGGCACGGGATGAAACCTCCCGCCGCCAACGGCGTCCTCGCCGCAGAACAGCAACACCGCCCCGCCACGCGCGATCTGTCCGGCAATGTCCTCGACGGTTTCGCGGTATGCGGACGAATTCTCCGCCACCGTCCCGGTCCAGCAGCGCAGCATCACGTCGCGCACCCGCGCGGCCTCGTCGGCACGCGCCGCGCGCAGACGAAATCCCTGCGGAAGACTCATGAAATTGTTCCGGCGGCGATAGGAAAACGCGAGAGCCGGGATCCGCCCGTCCAACAGCCCCGAAGGACGTGCAGATCCCGGCATACGCCTTGCGACGTATCTCGAATGGCTGCGGCGCTCCCACCGGAAGCGCCACTGCAGAGGGATGATATTATTATCGAACGAGGCAGCGCGCAAATTTCTTTGCGCGCTGGATCGTTACTAGTGCTCCACGTTCCGCCACAGGCGGCGGTACGAGAGGAAGGCGAGCAGAGCGAGGATGAGCAGGTACGGCATCACGGCCGCGCCCATCTGCTTGCGTGCGACCTGCTTCGGATCACCGGCCCACGCCAGGAACATCGCGACGTCATGCGCCTGCTGTTCCAGCGTCGTCGGCTTGCCGTCGTCGAACGTGTTCTTGTCGCAGTTCACGCCGCCGGCCGTATGCTCGGAGCAGTCACGCTGCATCTTGATGTCGAAATCCGACAGCGGACGCTGCATCGCGAGGAAGCCACCCGGCGGCTTGTGACGCGGATCGCCGCTCCACTGACCGCCCGTGTCGCCGGCGAAGTACACGTTGTAGTTCTGGCCCGGGTTCACCTTCAGGCCTTCCGGCGCCGTGACGAAGCCGTTCATCAGCGAGTAGATGTAGCCCGCGCCGCCGTGCCGCGCTTTAGCGATCACCGACAGGTCCGGCGGAATGGCGCCGCCATTGGCGACCGAGGCTGCGATGTTGTTGGCGTAGGGGCTCGGGAAACGGTCCGAGGTCTTGCCCGGCACCGACACCATCGAGCCGCTATCGGGATCGACCTGCGGGACCGAGAACTCGCTCGCCAGTTTCTTCACGACCGGGTTGTCGTTCGGGTTCGGGAAGCGCGCGTCATAGAACGGGCCGCCGACCTCGCCGAGGTTGCGGAACGAGAGCAGGCGCAGGCCGTGGCACGACGAGCAGACGTTCTTGTAGACCTTGAAACCGCGCTGCAGCGCGTTCTGGTCAAGCGTGCCGAACAGTTCCTCGTGCGGCCAGCCGCCTTTCGGCTCCAGCAGGTGGTGGCTCGCGCCGCCGCCATGATGGGCTGCTTCGACAGCTTCGGGATTTTCAGGCTGGGTGACTTCAGCGACCGGGGTCGGCGCAGGCGCGGCGACAACCGGCTCGGTCGTCAGCGCCGTCGCGGGCTGGTCAGCAGCCGGAGCGGGTGTTGCCGGTGCGGGCGTCGCGGGTTGCTGCGCGATGGCGGTCACGCCGAACGCGGCGACCGCGATCACCGCGAGGCTGGCCAGAGAAAACTTGGAAAGGGCGAGTTTGGCGAAGCGCATGTGTCTCTCCCTATTCCGCAGCCACAGGCGCAGCGCCTTTGGGCGCAGCCGCATGTTTCTTCATCACGCTTTCCGCGATCGACGGCGGACGCGCTTTCGGTTTCTCGACGATGCCAAGCACCGGCAGGATCACCAGGAAGTACAGGAAGTAATACGCGCCCAGGATCTGCGAGAGCCACAGCCACTTGAAGCCTTCCGAATACGGGGCGATCGACGCCTCGGTTTTGGCCGGTTCAGCAAGGGCGGCCTTCATGGCCACCAGCTTGTCGTAGTCGTTGGAGACCTCGGTCACCACCTTGCCGGTGGCAGCTTCGGTGTAGGTCAGCGCGACCTTGTCCGGGCCGTAGTTGAACACGAACTTGTCCGGGTCGTTCGCGCCGCAGAAGCCGAGGCCGACCGAGGCGAGCACGAACAGGACGAACGCCTGTTGCGCCAGCGGACGGTAGCGCATCGAGCGCACCTTCGACGTATCGAGCCACGGCACGAAGAACAGGATGATGATCGAGCCGAACATCGCGCCGACGCCGAGCAGCTTGGCCTCGATCGGGCCGATGTCGAACGTGATGGCGCGCAGGATCGCGTAGAACGGCAGCAGGTACCATTCCGGCACGATGTGCGACGGCGTCTGGGCCGGGTTCGCCTGGATGAAGTTGTCGGCGTGGCCCAGCTCGTTCGGCATGAAGAACACGAACGCGGCGAACAGCATGAAGAACACGATGATCGCGAAGCCGTCCTTCACCGTGTAGTACGGGTGGAACGGGAGCGTGTCTTTCTTGACGTCCTTCACCGAAACGCCGGTCGGGTTGTTGTTGCCCGGAACGTGCAGCGCCCAGATGTGCAGCACCACAATGCCCGCGATGACGAACGGCAGCAGGTAGTGCAGCGAGAAGAAGCGGTTGAGCGTCGCGTCGCCAATGGCAGGGCCGCCCATCAGGTAGGTCTTGATGGTGTCGCCGACCAGCGGGATTGCGCCGATCAGGTTGGTGATGACCGCCGAACCGTGGAACGACATCTGGCCCCAGGGCAGCACATAGCCCATGAACGCCGTCGCCATCATGACGAAGTAGATCACCATGCCGAGGATCCAGATGACCTCGCGCGGCGACTTGTATGAGCCGTAGTAAAGCCCGCGGAACATGTGGACGTAGACCGCGAGGAAGAACATCGACGCGCCGTTGGCGTGAATGCCCTGGATCAGCCAGCCGAAGTCAACGTCGCGGCGGATACGCTCGACGCTATCGAACGCCATCGACGTGTTGGCGATGTAGTGCATGGCCAGCACGACGCCGGTGACGATCTGCACCACCAGCATGACGGCCAGGATGCCGCCGAAGGTCCACCAGTAGTTGAGGTTCTTCGGGGTCGGGAATTCCATCAGGTCGTGGTTGAAGCGCAGGATGGGCAAACGCTCATCCATCCACTTGGTGAAGCCATTCTTCGGCTCGTAGGTCGACGGTCCGCTCATGATCCCTCTTCCCCCGACTACAGCGAAATCTTGATCATGGTGGGCGACGTGTAGTCGTATTTCGGGATCGCCAGGTTCTTCGGCGCCGGACCTTTCCGGATGCGTCCCGAGGTGTCGTAGTGCGAGCCGTGGCACGGGCAGTACCAGCCGCCGAAATCACCCGTATTGCCCTGCGCCGGGCCGACCGGAACGCAACCGAGGTGCGTGCAGGTGCCGGACGTCACCAGGATCGCCGGGTTCAGCTTGCCATCCATCATCTTGTGCAGGCGGCTGTCGTCCGTCGCCGGGTCGCGCAGCTGGGCGTGGTCATCGGCCTTGGCGCGGGCGATCTCGACCGGCGTGCGGTGGCGGATGAAGAACGGCAGGCCGCCGATCAGGACGCGGATCTCGCTGCCTTCCGGCACTTTCGAGACATCGACTTCAGCCGTCGAGGCCGCGCGGGTGTCCGCTGCGGGCGCGAGCTGTTGCACGAAGGGCCAGGCGACCGCGAGGACGCCTGCGCCTGCCACCGAGGCGGCTGCAATATGAATGAAATCCCGCCGGGTTTCTCCGGGCGTCTCTCCGGCGTGAGCCGCGTCTGCTGTTGCGGCCTTGGATCCGTGTTCCGACACACGAGTCTCCCATGCTATCCGGAGCTTTTGACGCCTTATTACTGCCACGAGGGGAACCCCCCACGTGGCGTGGTGTCGCAAGAAAGCCCCACGCGTGAGCGAACCGTCTAAAGTGCGACTCGCACTCTTTCAACCTGACATCCCTCAGAATCTTGGGGCAAATATCCGATTGGCGGCGTGCCTTGGCGTCGCAGTCGACATTATCGAGCCCTGCGGCTTTCCCCTCACCGACCGCAGCCTGCGCCGAACCGCGATGGACTATGCGGAAAACGCCGTTGTTTCGCGTCATTCCGGCTGGTCGGCCTTCCGGGAATCACAAATCGCGAATGGTTCGCGCCTCATCCTGTTCACGACACGCGGCGCCGTCCGCCTCGACCAGTTTTCGTTCCGCGACGGCGACGTCCTTCTGTTCGGACGTGAGTCGGCCGGCGTCCCCGAAGATATCCACAGCGCCGCCGACGCCCGTGTGGCGATTCCCCTCACCCCACCCGCCCGCTCCCTCAACGTCGCCATGTCAGCCGGCATCGCCCTGTGGGAGGCACTCAAGCAGACCGGTGGATTGCCGAAGTAAGCTTGGCCGCTCATCCGTCCGCTTCGCGGCCAGCCCCTTCCGTCAGTCGCTTCGCGCCTGCCACCTTCCCCACTGCGCTGGGGCAGGACTTCCACTCCATGCCAACGGACAATGCGGTTTGTGGTCCTGCCCCAGTCGCAGACTGGGGAAGGTGGCATCGCGAAGCGACTGACGGAAGGGGCTGGCCGCGAAGCGGACGGACTGCAAAGGGCCAACGAGGACTCCACCTCACTCACCCAACGGCGCAATGCAGATGACAGTCCCGAGATTCCGCCTCTAAGCTAAGCAACAAAAAATGGGGGCCCGCCGCGCATGCGTATCGTACTAACCTCCAGTCTGATCGTCAGCGTCGTCCTGACCGCGCTCGCTACATCCGCATGCGCGCCCTCAAAGCCCGCGCCCACCGCCCGAGCTCCCATCATCGACATGCACCTGCACGCGCGCCGCGCCGACTATGCCGGCCCCAATCCGCCGCCCATGTGTGCGCCCTTTCTCGCCATGCCCCGCAGCGACGCGGCCAATCCGCAGGACCTCGCCTTTGCAGTCTTTCCGCCGTGCGAGACTCCAATCCTGCCCGCGACCACGAACGACGCCGTCATGCGTGACACCATCGCCATCATGCAGCGCCGCAACATTATCGGCATGGTCAGCGGCGAGCCTGACCTCATGGCCGTGTGGCGCGCCGCAGCGCCCGACCGCATCATTCCGGGCCTCGACCTCCGCCTCGGCGCAGACGCCGGCACAGCACATGTCGGCGTGCGCAGCCCCGATCAGGTGCGCGCGTTGTTCGAGACGGGCGACTTCAAGGTGCTCGGCGAAGTCATGGCGCAGTATGAAGGCGTGACACCGAACGATCCGAAGCTTGAGCCTTACTGGGCGCTGGCCGAGCAACTGGATATTCCGGTCGGCATCCATCTGGGTCCGGGTGGCCCGGCAGAACCCTACGCCTCGCCCGGCTACCGCGCGCGCAATTCCAGCGCGCTGGGAATGGAGGAGGTTCTCGTCCGCCACCCGCACCTGCGCGTCTACATCATGCACGCAGGCTATCCGCTGATCGACGATCTGCGCGCGCTCCTGTTCTCGCACCCGCAGGTCTATGTCGATGTTGCGAGCATCGACTACACCGAGCCCCGCGCCGCATTTCATGGATGGCTGAAAGAACTGGTCGACGCGGGCTATGGCGACCGCATCATGTTCGGTTCCGACCAGATGATCTGGCCCGGCGTCATCGAGCCTGCGATCGCCTCCATTGAAGAGGCTCCATTTCTGACGCCCGAACAGAAGCGCGACATTCTCTACAACAACGCCGCACGCTTTCTTCGCCTGAGCCCCGAAGACATCGCAAGACACGCTGCGATGTAAGCGCCTTGACGGTCAGACGGCGCCCAACTGCTGCAGCCGCTTCTGGTACCGGCTGACCGCTTTGAATGACTCGCTGATCGAATTCATCACGTGCGGCGCGGAGATATCGAGAACGGTGCGGATATTTCCCGGACGCTCCTCAGCGACAAGCCCGGCTTTGATCAGGGCGTTTATCTTCCGGCGCACAGTCTCGCGCGGCAGGCCGGTCCTGTCGGCGATCGCCACGCGGGATATTGTCCCGAGATCCTCGGAGGCAGGCTTCTTCAACAGCTTCTTGGTCACCGGAACGGCATCGTCGAGCATAAGAGGACGCAAAGTCGCCTCGGTGATCGAGAACCAGATCAGCGTCGACTCAATGTCGGATTTGAACATTGATCGGGCGATGTGGGTCAGATCGAGAAACAACTCGATCGCCGCGAATGCTTTTGGGCGCACATCTGACTCAAGCATCGGTCGCGCCTATTGTTGCCCACTCGTGTCGGCTGCCGGCGCGTTTGCGCATTGCTGGCTGATTTCCGTCGTCACGACCGAGAATTTCGCCTTCAGCTCGGGCGGCAATTCCTCCATCCGTCCGGCCACTTCCTGCTCGGCGCCTTGCGCGCCCAGCACCACCATGTCGAACATCGGCTTGTCGAGCTTCTGCGCCGAGGCCGTGCCCAGGCACTCGCAGACTTCCACGGCTTCGCCGTCGGCGATGCACTGCTCGGTGATCACCTTGATGCCCTGCTCGTTCGGGTTGCACCCGGCGAGCATGACGAGTGCGAATGAACTGACTGCAATACGCCTCATGGCGAGCGTCGACCTGTTTTGTGTGCCTGATGCAAGCATCTACTTGGCCGGGGCGTGACACTCAAGCTGCGCCGTGGCGATCAGGCTGGGCTGGTTGAAAAGGTCCTCCGGCGGCAGTTTCTGCATGATTTCGTCTGCCGCGTCTTCCTGACCCTTGGCCTGCAGGACCAGCGCCTGCTGCACCTCGGCGCTCACCCCTCCCGACGCCACCAGCTCATCCACCTTGGCCGCCTGGCACTCGCACAGCGCCGCCTCGCCCCCACCCTCAACGCAAGCCTTCGCGAGCGCCACATGCGCCTCGCTCGGCGGCGGCGTGCTCTCTCCACACCCGGCCGCCAGCAGCGCCAGCGCCGCAATCGTGAAAGCAATCCGCATCACCACTCCATCCCTCTTTCCCCCACCCTAGGCGCCCCACCCCATTCCGCAAACCCCGCAAAACCACTCCCCCACTGTCATTCCGGCCGCGCACAGCGCGAGCCGGAACCCAGGGGCCACAGGCGCGAATCTGGAAGCGTGCCCCTCGGCACGCGTTCCCGGCGGAGGCCGGGATCCAGTCTTTGCACGAAGCGCAACCCGCAGCCGGAGCGCGCTCCGCGCCCTGACCAGACACGTGCGCTCTGATACCGGCGAGTAAATCGGCCGATTCTGCGCATGCGTTTTTCCGATGCGTATCCAACGATCTCAACAACTTGCGCCGTTCAAACCAGCCGATTCCGAACACTCCAATCCTACACCGCCCGGCCCATGAGATACTGCTCTCATGAAACGCCGAAGCCTTCCCCTCTGGCTGCTGCGCGACATCCTGGCCTTCCTGGGTGTCATGTTCAGCTTCTGGCCGCTGATGATCCTCGTGATCCGCAGCGGCTTTGCCGCCATGCGCGGAAAGAAGGTTCCGAAATCCGTCTTCGACGCCATCCCGATCCTGCTCGCGCACGCCGAGGCAAGACTCGACTTCGCCCTCTGGCGCGAAGCCTACCGCCGCCTCGGCTGGAGCCATCGCCTTGTGACGTTCAGCGCGTTCGCGCCGCCCGCAGACTGGCCCGAAACCGAGCAACGCTTCGAAGCGTACCGCCGCGCCAACATGAACCTCGAGGCCACCGTGCGCGCCTATGTCGACCACCTGCGTCAGCAGTACAGCATCAGCCAGCGCGAAGCCGCGTCTGCATCTGAACGCGCGCCTGTTCGCACGCTCCTTGCAACGCTCTCGAAGTCCTCCCTCGCCGCAAGGCGGGGGAGGTGGCGCGCGACGTCTTCGTCGCGTGACGGAGGGGGCTGCGTGCGCTCGTGCGCACGCGGACCGCCGCTCAATTTCAAATTCCGGAAATCAAACCCCAACCCACCTCGCACGCCCCGCGCGCGAGATCGCACCGCCATGCCTATCCGCGCAAAGGCGTCACCGACCGCAGCGTCCGCACCACGCCATCGCCTGACGACATCAGCATCGTGTGCGTCTCGATCGCGCCGCGCCGCCGCACCGCTCCATCCAGCAATGTGCCCTTGGTCACGCCCGTCGCGGCAAAGATCACATCGCCCGTCACCAGGTCATCGAGACCATAGCGCCGGCCCGGATCCTTCAGCCCGCCACGCTGCGCCTGCAGCTTCTCGGCCTCGTTGCGAAACACGAACCGCGCCTGCATCTGTCCGCCGACGCAGCGCAACGCCGCCGCAGCCAGCACGCCTTCCGGCGCCTTGCCCTGGCCGACATACATGTCGATCCCCGTCTCCGGCATCGCCGTGTTGATGACGCCAGCCACATCGCCATCGGGAATGAGGTTGATCCGCGCGCCGGCCCTGCGCAGGTCGCTGATGATCTTCTCGTGGCGCGGCCGGTCCAGCACGCACGCCGTGATCTCGCGCACATCGACGCCCTTCGCGCGCGCCAGCCGGATCGCATTCTCGCCCGCATCCGCATCGAGATCGACCACGCCGCGCTCATACCCGGGACCGATGGCGAGCTTCTCCATGTACAGGTCCGGCGCCTGCAACAGCCCGCCGCGCGGCGCCGCCGCAATCACCGCCAGCGCATTCGGCATCGCCTTCGCCGTCAGCGTCGTACCCTCAAGCGCTTCGAGCGCGACATCGAGTTCGAGCCCTTTGCCTGTTCCCACCATCGCGCCGACATTCAGCGTCTCGCCATCGGCCTCGCCGACCACGACGCGACCCGCAAAATCAATTCCGCCCAGCGCCGCGAACATCGCCGCAACCGCACCCTGCTCCGCCGCCCGCTCGTCGCCGCGCCCGACCCAGCCCTCCGCAGCAACGGCTGCTGCAATCGTCGCCCCGGCCATCGCATAGCCAAGCGCCGAGCATGACGTCGCCAAAGTGCTCATGAAGTTTCCTGACCTCAGTACGTCGTCCCCGTTCTTTGCGGAGTACGAATCGAATTGCCGAAACGCATACGCCCGGCGGTTACGCGACCAAAGTGAAATCGCGTCCGCCGGGCGTCGTCGTCATGCTGCGCCGCACTCTAGGGCGGCGCATATGCGAAGTCGCGTTATTGCTTCAGGATCGTTCCGCGGATTTCCCCGCCCTTGTTCGCAGCGGTGTGGACGTTCACATAGTATTTGCCAGCCGCCAGATCAGCCGCCTGCGCATCCGTCAGCGTGGCCGTGCCCTTGATCGGGCTGGCGGCGGACGGGAACGGCACAACCGGCGGACCATTGGCGCCTTCAGCCGCCGGACCATGAATGTGCGCGGCAACCGCCGGACCGGTCAGACCTTCATAGGTCACGTCATAGGTCAGCGTGTGCGTCGCGGCGTCATAGGTGAACGTACCCGTGCCCTTGCCTGTCGATGTGATGCCAGCGCCCGGCGCCAGCGTCGCATGATAGCTCGGCAGCTTCGGCGCCATCGGCGTCATCGCGCATCCGCTTACCATCACGCCGGCAAGAACCATCGTCCCAATCCAGAGCTTCCTCATGACGTCCCTCTTTGTTGTCTGTCGGCCGATCGGGAGTTCCCGCGCCGTGTCCCTCTATCTAGTCCGACGCGCAGGGGTTGGACAGCCCGGCAGAAATGCGATCATTTGAGATAAGCTTGGGAGGCATAAGCCTATGAACCCGCTGCGCCTCTTGCCGCCGCCAACACGACTGCTCAAAACGGATTCATGACAGACGCACCCCGCCCCAACTCGCTCGACGCCTTCTGGATGCCGTTCACGCCGAACAAGGCGTTCAAGGCCGATCCCCGCATGGTCGTCCGCGCGGACAAGATGCACTACTACACGCCCGATGGCCGCCCGATCCTCGATGGCACGTCCGGCCTCTGGTGCGTCGCCGCCGGCCACAACCAGCCGAAGATCGTCGAGGCGATCCGCAAGGCGGCAGGTGAACTGGACTATGCCGGCAATTTCAACATGGGCCATCCGCTCGCGTTCGAATTCGCCAACCGCCTCACCGGCCTCACGCCCGAAGGCATGGACCGCATCTTCTTCACCAACTCCGGATCGGAGAGCGTCGAGACCGCCCTCAAGATCGCGCTCGCCTACCAGAAGGCGCGCGGCAAGCCGAACAAGTACCGCCTCATCGGCCGCGAGCGCGCCTATCACGGCGTCAACTTCGGCGGCATGACCGTGGGCGGCATCACCCGCAACCGCATGAACTTCGGCCCGATGGTCGGCGGCGTCGACCACCTGCCCCACACGCACGACATCACGCGCAACGCCTTCAGCAAGGGCCAGCCCGAACACGGCGCCGAATACGCCGACGCGCTCGAACGCCTCATCTATCTCCACGACGCCTCGACCATCGCCGCCGTCATCGTCGAACCCGTCGCTGGTTCAACCGGCGTACTCGTTCCGCCCAAAGGCTACCTGCAACGCCTGCGCGAACTCTGCACGAAGCACGACATCCTGCTGATCTTCGACGAAGTCATCACCGGCTTCGGCCGCCTCGGCGCGCCCTTCGCCTCGCACTATTTCGACGTGAAGCCAGACCTGCTCACCATGGCCAAGGCGATCAACAACGCCACCGTCCCCATGGGCGCCGTCGCCGCCAGCCGCGAAATCTACGACACGATGCTCGCCGCGTCCGAAACGCCGATCGACCTGTTCCACGGCTACACCATGACCGGCCATCCGCTCGCCTGCGCTGCCGGTCTCGCGACCCTGGAAGTCTTCAAGGAACAGCGCCTGTTCGAACGCGCCGCCGAAATGTCGTTCTACTGGCAGGACGCGCTGCACTCCCTGCGCGACGCGAAGCACGTCATCGACATCCGCAATCTCGGCCTCATCGGCGGCATCGAGCTGGCAGCCCCGCGCCGGCAAACCCACCGCCCGCGCCCTCGAAGCCTTCCGTGCCTGCTTCGACAAGGGCCTGCTCATCCGCGTCACCGGCGACATCATCGCCCTCTCGCCGCCACTGATCGTCGAGAAGTCACACATCGATCAGATAGTCGACACAATCCGCGGCGTATTGCAGGCGCTCGAATAGATCACCGGGGACAACCATGATCCTGACCGACATCCTGCTCATTGCAGCGCTCGCCGTATTCGTCATCGCCTGGTGGGTCCGCAAGACGCCGACGCGCCGCATCGTTCTGATCGCCTCGGCCGCGCTCGCCGTCGTCATCGGCATCTACGGCTATTTCATCGACCGCTGGCAGGACGCAGGCGGCGCCTTCATCGGCATCGTCTTCCTTCTCGGCCTCGGCGGCGTTGTCCTGAAGAACCGGATCACAAAGACAGACCGCACCGGCGGCGTCCCGTGGTTCTCCGGCATCTTCATCGCCATCGGCTTGGTCGCCACCGTCGCCCTGATCCGCGAATTCCCGATCAATCCCCTGCCGAAACCCACCGGCCAGTACGCCGTCGGCGTCCGCACCTTCGAGATCGATGACGCCAGCCGCCCCGGCATCTTCGCCGCGAAGCCCAACGAACCGCGCCGCCTGCTCGTGCGCGTCTGGTATCCGGCGGGCGATGTTGCAGGCCTCAAACCCGCTCCCTATTTCACGGATGCCGAGACCAAAAGCACGGCGCGTTCGCTCGGCGCAGTCGTCGGCTTCCCGCCCTTCTTCACCTACAACCGTTACGTGCAGACGAATTCGTACGCCGACGCGCCTCTGCTGCCGGGCGCGGCCAACCTGCCGGTGGTGATCTACAGCCACGGCTACACGTCGTTCCTCAATCAGAACACGGTCCTGATGGAGGAGCTCGCGAGCCACGGCTACATCGCCTACTCGATCCAGCACACCTATGATTCCGCCGACACGGCGTTCCCGAATGGCGACGTGGCGCCGATGGATCCGACGCTCCAGGAGACCACGTCGAACGAGGCCGACCGTCCGTCGCAAGCCGACGCCTTCGGCGGCGACACGCTCGACAAGCGGATCAACGCGCTGCTCGCCTTCCAGGAATTCTCGCTCAAGAATGGCGCCCGCATCGCTATCAAGAGCACCAAGGTCTGGATGGCCGACCGCATCTTCCTGCACGACACGCTGCAGAAGGCGCCGCCGGAATCCATCGCGGAGATCGCCCGCGCCGGCAATCTCGCGAAGGTCGGCGAACTCGGCATGTCCTTCGGCGGCGCCATCGCCGGCGAGCTCTGCATGTACGACACGCGCTGCGCGGTTGGCGTCAACATGGATGGCGGCAACTTCCCGTTCTCGTCCACCAACGCGGACGAGCCCGTGCCCTTCCTGATGTTCCATTCCGATCCGGCCAACCTCTACAAGGATATGGACCGTCCCGTGCCCGCCACCGGCCCGCGCAGCTTCAACGAATTCTCGTATGAGCGCATCGCGACCGCCGGCTCGCGGCCAGACGTCTATCGCATCTCACTGAAGAACACGCAGCACCTCGGCATGTCCGACTTCTCGCTCTTCGTCGGCGACACCGTGAAGGGCGCACTCTTTGGTACGGCCCCTGCCAACACCATCATCACCGCCCAGAACGACTTCATACTCGGCTTCCTGGACAAGCATCTGAAAGGCGTCGCAAGCGACTTCCCTGCGAAGGAGCTCGCCAAATTCAACGGCGCCGTTGTTATCATCCCGAACAACGACATCCCCGCCTGGTGGAACGCCAAGCCGGAAGCAGAGCGCACCGCACTTGAGGAGCGCATCAACGCGGCCAAGCCCGAATACGACATGCCGCCTCTCTATTCCGCCCCGCCACTGATCCTCCCGCCCGGACCAACGCCATCGCCGAACTAACCACCGCTTGTCATCCCGGAAGCGCGCAGCGCTATCCGGGACCCATTGCTTGACGACGACGAATTTTCAATGGGTCCTGGCTCCCCGCTTCGCTCGGCCGGGATGACAACCGGTGACGCGTGCCTACCGTACCACAAAATCAAAATACGTTTCCGGATACGGCTCATCCATTCAACGTGAAGTGCCACCATTCTTCCTTCAGCGGCTTGAACCCGTTCGCCGTCATCACCGACCGCAACAGCATCCGACTGCGCGCGCGCCGCAGCGCCGACCGTCATATCGCTCGGCCACGACACCGGATCGAACAGGTCATAGCCCGAGCCCATGTCGAGCTCGGCGCCACTGCGCAGGTCGACCAGCGTCAGGTCCAGCGTCGACCCGCGCGAATGGCCGGACTTCTCGGCGATATAGCCAAGCTCGAACAGCTTCGTCTTGTCGACATTGGGATACTGTTCCGCCTTGCGCTTCTGGTCGTCGAGATCCTTCGCCCAGACTACAAAATCAGCCACCGCCCGCTTCGGCCGGTAGCAGTCGAACACTTTCAGCCCGAGCCCGAACTCCCGCAGCAGCGCCTGCACCTTTGCCAGGGCGACAACCGTCTCGCGCGTCAGAAGGCAGACCGGCGCGTCGTATCCGGCAATCGGCCGCCCCACGAAATTCATCGTGCCCGCATACCGCATGTCGACCACGAGGCCCGGCACAACCGAAGCCGCATCGACAAAGCCCGAGCGATCCGTGTCGCTGGCCGACTGCACATGCGCGCATCCCGCAATCGCGATCAGCGCAACAAGGGCCGCGCGCAAACGCATGAGGTCAGGCCCGCGTCTCGATGCGCATCAGGCGCGGCGTGTCGGCAGTGATCTTCAGCTCGGCGATCTTGGCCATGGCCTTCTCCGCCGCCGCACGCGGGCATGGATGCGTCAGGATCGCGACCGGCGCCGCGCCGGTGTCGCCCGCGGATTCCTGGATCAGCTTGTCGATCGAGACGCCCGCCGCGGCCAGTTCCTCGGTCAGCGCCGCGAACATGCCCGGCTTGTCGGCCAGCTTGGCGCCGATGAAGAACGAGCCCTGATCCGCCGCGCTGTCCACCGCAGTGATCAGCGCTGCAAGCTCGCGCGCCGGCTTGCCCAGCGGCGGCGTCGCCGGCCCCTCGAACAGGCGCGCCAGATCGCCCATCACGGCCGCAGCCGTCGGCCCGAGCCTGCGCCCGGTCCCGTGAATGTCAGGCGGCCCACCGGCTCGCCCTCGACCACGACAGCATTCAGCGGTCCGTTCACCTGCGCGAGCGGATGCTCCTTCTGCACCAGCACCGGCGCCACGCGGCAACGCACGCCCTCCTTGGCGCGGAAGGCTTCGGCGACCAGCTTGATCCGATAATCGAATTTGTTGGCGAGGCTAATGTCCATTGCATCGATCTTGTCGATGCCTTCGACCTGCACCTGATCGAACGCCGGCTGCGCGCCGAAGGCGATCGACGCAAGGATCAGCACCTTGTGCGCCGCGTCCCCGCCCGAGACGTCGAGGAACGGATCGCTCTCGGCGTACCCCAACCGCTGTGCTTCCTGCAGCACCGTCTCGTAAGCCGCGCCCGTCCGCAGCATCTCGCGAGAGGATGTAGTTGCACGTCCCGTTGAGAATGCCCGACACGCGGCTCACGATCACGCCCGACAGCGAGTTCTTGACCGCGCGCACGATCGGAATCGCGCCCGCAACCGCCGCCTCGAACAGCAGGTGCACGTCATGCTTTTCCGCGAGCGTGGCGATCTCGATGCCATGCTCGGCGATCAGCGCCTTGTTGGCGGTGACCACTGCCTTGCCAGACCGCAGCGCGGCCTCGACCGTGCGCTTGGCCGGGCCGTCCGATCCGCCGATCAGCTCGACGATGACGTCGATGTCCGGCGCGAGCGCCAGCTCCATCGGATCATCCGCCCAGCGGAATTTCGAGATATCGACGCCACGATTGCGATTCTTGTTGCGCGCCGACACAGCCACGACTTCCAGCTTGCCCGGAATGCGCAGCTCCGCCTGCCGCTCGATCAGTTTCAGCAGGCCCCCGCCCACCGTACCAAGACCGGCCACGCCGAGCCTCAGTGTCTTCCCCGTGGTCCGTCATCCCGCTACCTTCTTGATCGGCGTCACTTCAGCTTTCGGCTTCGGTTCTTTCTCCGGCCTTCGGCTTCACGCCATTGGCCTCGAGGAATTTGCGCACATTGCGCGCCGCCTGACGGATGCGCTGCTCGTTCTCGACCAGCGCGAGGCGCACATAGTTGTCGCCATGCTCGCCAAAGCCTGCGCCCGGCGCCACGGCCACATGCGCTTCCTTGATCAGACGCAGCGAGAATTCCAGCGAGCCCATCTCGCGGAACGGCTCGGGGATCGGCGCCCACGCAAACATCGACGCCTTCGGCTCGGGGATGTCCCAGCCCGCGCGGCCAAAGCTCTCGACCATCGCGTTGCGGCGCGTGCGATAGATTTCGCGCTGCTCGCGACGCAGTCCTGCGGGCCGTTGAGCGCGGCCGCGGCCGCCACCTGCACCGGCGTGAACGCGCCATAGTCGAGATAGGACTTCACGCGCGCCAGCGCCGAGATCAGCTTCTCGTTGCCCGCCGCAAACCCGACGCGCCAACCGGCCATCGCATAGGTCTTGGACATGGAGGTGACTTCAACAGCGATGTCCTTCGCCCCATCGACCTGCAGGATCGAGGGCGGCGGATCGCCATAGTAGATTTCGGTGTAGGCGAGGTCGGACAGCACCCAGATGTCGTGCTTCTTCGCGAACTTCACGACCTCCTTGTAGAAGTCGAGCTCGACCACCTGCGCGGTCGGGTTTGCCGGATAGCAGACCACCATGGCCGTCGGCGCCGGAATTGAGTGGCGCACGGCGCGGCCGAGGTTCGACAGATACTGTTCCGGCGAATGCGCCTCGACCGAACGGACCGAAGCGCCCGCCATGATGAAGCCGAACGAATGCAGCGGATAGCTCGGGTTCGGCACGATGATGGTGTCGCCCGGCGCCGCGATGGCCTGCGCGAGGTTCGCAAAGCCCTCCTTCGAGCCGAGCGTGACAACCACTTCCTTGCCTGGATCCAGCTTCACGCCGAACCGGCGGTCGTAATAAGCGGCCAGCGCCTTGCGCAGTCCGGGAATGCCGCGCGACGCCGAATAGCCGTGCACGTTCGGATCCAGCGCCGTCTCGCGCAGCTTCTCCACGATGTGCGGCGGCGTCGGCAGGTCGGGGTTGCCCATGCCGAGGTCGATGACGTCGGCCCCGTTGGCGCGCAGCCCGGCCTTGGTGACGTTCACCTGTTCGAACACGTAAGGCGGCAGGCGCCTGATCTTGTGGAAATCCAACATCATTGTCGGTTCACCTGTCTTGGGCCCTCGGCCGCGTGAATCAGCACGCGCGGGGCAAATCATTGTGTAAGGCCGTATCGATACGACCGCTATCGGGCAAGTTTGGCCGGAGGAGGGCTGCGACCGGCGATCAGCCGGGAGGCTTCGGGTCAGCGGGAGCCGCCGTCCCCTCCGCGAGGGCGCGCCATTGCGCCGCGGTAGCTCGGATCTCGTCCGGCGTACGGGTGTCTTGCTCGCCGGCGTTTCTGGCTTCCAGCACGTCGGCGTCGGCCTTCAACTTGTCAGCCTGCGCCGTCCATTCCTTGGGCGTGCCATCGATCGGTCGCACCTGCGGAACGTCGGACAGCTCCGGATAGCCTTCGCCCTTCACCTCGATCGCCTTTTCCGCAAACCATTCGGGGGCGATCTGCGAGACGGCCGACTGCTGCATGATATCTGCGCAGCCCGCCGTCATCGACAGGCCGGCCAGTCCGATCAGGATTGCAAAAGGCCGAGGCATCAAAAAAATCCGGTCGACGGACGTGTGGAACCCGTCATTGCGCTTGTCAGAGTTACTACCTAGGGAAAGTCAGTCGATTTGGCGAGCGGCTCTTTCAGCCAGCCGCCCGGAACGGGATCGTTGCCCGAATGAGCGAACCTGGGGGCAAACCTCCTGAAAAACCTCCGGAAGAGGCGGCAACCCCGCCTCCCGGCGAGGATTTTTCGCAAGTCAGCTTCGCGCGCCTCGGCGCCCGTATCGCCGATCTCAGTCGTGAACTTTCAGAAATAACACGTGTGGCCGGCACAGCCGCCCCCCGGAAGCTGGAACTCGAGGCCGCTTCGGCCGCCTTCAAATCGCTGACCGACGCCTACGCCGCCCGGCCGGAATCGCTCAACGAAGCCCAGCTCGACCTGTTCAGCCGCCAGACTGCCACCATCCAGGAAATGTCCGCCGGCATGCCGTCCATGACGGCCGACGCGGATCCTCGTTTTGCCGACCCAGCCTGGCGTGAAAACCCGTTCTTCGATTTCATGCGCCGCACTTTCCTCGCCTCGTCCCAGTGGGCCGAGAGCCTCGCCTGGAATGCGCCGGAATTGTCCGAGACCGAGCGCCGCCGCGCCGCCTTCTTCATCCGCCAGGCCAGCGCCGCGATGGCGCCGTCCAACATGCTGCTCGGCAATCCGAAAGCGCTGAAGGCGCTGTTCGAGTCCGACGGCCAGTCGATCCAGAAGGGCTTCGCCCAGCTGCAGGACGACTTCAACGCCGGTGGCGGCCGCCTGTCAGTGACGCAGTCCGACGCCTCGGCTTTCGAGCCGGGCCGCAACCTCGCCATCACGCCGGGCCATGTCGTGATGAAGAACGATCTGATCGAACTGCTGCGCTACACGCCGACAACCAAGACGGTGCACGCGAGCCCGGTGCTGATCTTCCCGCCATGGATCAACAAGTACTACGTGCTCGACCTCACGCCCGCGAACTCGCTGGTGGCGTGGCTGCGCGATCAGGGCTTTACCGTCTACATGGTCTCGTGGCGCTCGGCGGACGACACGACCAAGGATTTCGGCTGGGACGATTATCTGAAGCTCGGCGGCCGCGCCGCGCTCGACTGGGTCCACGCCAAGCACAAGGCGCCCGGTCAACGTCGCTGGCTACTGTGTTGGCGGCGCGCTGGCCTCCATCCTCGCTGCACGTCTCGCCGACGAGAACGACGCACGCATGGGATCGCTCACCCTGCTGGCCGCGCAGACCGACTTCTCTGAACCCGGCGATCTCGGTCTTTTCATCGATGACCATTCCATCGGCGGCATCGAACAGATGATCACCGACGCAGGCGGCGTCATGCCGGGCGAGGCGATGCGCGATGCGTTCAACCTGCTGCGCCCCGAAGACCTGATCTGGCGCTATGTCGAGGATCGCTACCTGCTCGGCCACGAAGCCAAGCCGTTCGACCTTCTCTACTGGAACTCCGACCAGACAAACCTGCCCGGTCCGCTCCACACGTCGAGCCTGCGCCGCCTCTATCTCGAGAACGCGCTCGCCACCGGCGCTTTCGAAGTCGAGGGCGTGAAGGTGAACCTGCAGAGCGTGCAGACGCCCACCTTCATTCACGCCGCGCGCAAGGATCACATCTCGCCCTTCGCCTCGGTCTACAAAGGCGTGAAGCTGTTCCCCGGCGACGTCACTTTCGTCCTCGCGGACTCCGGCCACATCGCTGGCGTCGTGAACCCGCCCGCCGCCAACAAGTACCGCTACTGGGTCTCCGACATCCTGCCGCCCTCCAGCGATGGCTGGATGTCCTACGCAAAAGAGCACGCCGGCTCGTGGTGGCCGATGTGGGCCGAATGGCTCAAATCGCGCTCTGGCGAACAGGTCGCCCCGCCGCGCGCCGTCGCGAAGGCCGCTCCCGCCCCCGGCAGCTACGTGCGCGAAACGCTGGACTCGATCCGGACCAAGCGCGCGCTCTGAGCAGCTCCACATCGTGAACCCTGTTTTCCCTAGGAATACAGGCGCGTACTCACATTTTTGGAATTATTCCAATTTGGCCTTGTACGCCCTTTGGAACGGTTCTAACTTTTGGGGGTCAGCGGCGTCTCTCGCCGGAAAGAAACACCCCTCAGGAGGAATTCGATGGCCGACGATACTGGTAAATGCCCCGTCCCCCACTCGCGCGGCCGTCAGAACCGCGACTGGTGGCCCAACCAGGTCAACGTCAGCGTCCTCCACCAGAACACCGCTGAATCCGATCCGATGGGCGCTAGCTTCAGCTACGCGAAGGCGTTCGACAGCCTCGACCTCGACGCCGTCGTCAAAGACCTCCGCGCGCTGATGACCGACAGCCAGCCATGGTGGCCCGCCGACTACGGTCACTACGGCCCCTTCTTCATCCGCATGACGTGGCACGCCGCCGGCACCTACCGCACCGGTGATGGTCGTGGCGGTGGTGGCCGAGGCCAGCAACGCTTCGCTCCGCTGAACTCCTGGCCGGACAACGGCAACCTCGACAAGGCGCGCCGACTGCTCTGGCCGATCAAGCAGAAATACGGCGCCAAGCTGTCGTGGGCTGACCTGCTCATCCTCACCGGCAACGTCGCCATCGAATCCATGGGCGGCCCGATCTTCGGGTTCGGCGGCGGCCGCGCCGACACCTGGGAGCCCGAGAACCAGGTCAACTGGGGCGCAGAAGAAGCCTGGCTTGCGGATTCAAAAGGTCCCAACAGCCGCTACTCCGGTGATCGCGAGCTGCACGGCAACCTCGGCGCGGTGCAGATGGGCCTCATCTACGTCAACCCGCAGGGACCTGACGCGAACCCCGACCCGATCGCCTCGGGCCGCGACATCCGCGAAACCTTCTCCCGCATGGCGATGAACGATGAAGAGACCGTGGCGCTGGTCGCCGGCGGCCACACGTTCGGCAAGGCCCACGGCGCCGGCCCCGACAGCCATGTCGGCAAGGAACCGGAGGGCGCTGATATCACCGAGCAGGGCCTCGGCTGGACCTCCTCGTTCGAAAGCGGCATGGCCGGTCACACCATCACCTCCGGCATCGAAGGCGCCTGGAAGCCGAAGCCCACCACGTGGGACAATGGCTATCTCGAAACGCTCTATAAGTTCGATTGGGAGCTGACGAAGTCTCCGGCGGGCGCGCACCAGTGGAAGCCGAAAGGCAACACCGGCGACAACCTTGTCGAAGACGCGCACGACAAGACCAAGAAGCACCCGCCGATGATGACCACGGCCGACATGGCCCTGCGCATGGACCCGGCCTACGGCAAGATCTCGAAACGGTTCCTTGAAAACCCGGCCGAGTTTGCTGACGCCTTCTCACGCGCCTGGTTCAAGCTGACCCACCGCGACATGGGCCCGAAGAAGCTCTATCGCGGCAAGCTCGTGCCGAAGGAAACGCTGATCTGGCAGGACCCGATCTCAGGCTCGCCCAGCACTATCGACGCTGCCGACGCCGAAGCCCTGAAGGCGAAAATCCTCGCGACCGGTCTTTCGGTGACGCAACTCGCGTCAGCCGCATGGGCCTCCGCCTCCACGTTCCGCTCGTCGGACAAGCGCGGCGGCGCCAATGGCGCGCGCATTCGCCTCAACCCGATCAAGAACTGGGCCGTGAACAACCCGGCTGAGCTGTCGAAGGTGATCTCCACGTTGGAAGGGATCCAGAAGGAGTTCAACGCCGGCGCCAAGAAAGTCTCGCTTGCGGATCTCATCGTTCTCGGCGGCAACGCTGCGATCGAGAAAGCCGCGAAAGCCGGCGGCGTCGATGTGAAAGTCGCCTTTGCTCCCGGCCGCGCGGATGCCACGCAGGAAGAAACCGAAGTGCACTCCTTCGATTTCCTCGAACCGAAAGCCGACGGCTTCCGCAACTATGTGCGCCAGCCGATCATGTCGATCGAGGAACACCTGATCGACCGCGCCCAGCTGCTCAATCTCAGCGCGCCGGAAATGACCGCCCTCGTCGGCGGCCTGCGCGTCCTGCAGGTCGGCGATGCGAAGCTCGGCGTCCTCACCACGAAGCCCGGCACGCTGTCGAACGACTTCTTCGTCAACCTGCTCGACATGGGCACGAAGTGGTCGGCCGTCGGCGGCAACGACAACCTGTACGAAGGCAAGGACCGCACGTCCGGTGCCGTGAAATGGACCGGCACCCGCGCCGATCTCATCTTCGGCTCGCACTCGCAGCTCCGCGCCCTCGCCGAGGTCTATGGCGCGAGCGACGCGAAGGAGAAGTTCGTGAAGGACTTCGCGGCGGCGTGGACCAAGGTCATGAACCTCGATCGTTTCGACCTGGCCTGATTTGAGGGAGATCAATGCATCCCTGACGCAATTCGTGCGTTCAGTGACTGTGCATGATTTCCCGACACGCCTGTTCCCGAGGAGGGAAGAGGACTGCCCCGGACCCACAAGGTCCGGGGCTTTTTTTCGTGCAGCGCTGCCCGCGAAATCCGCATTGCCCTCAATCGCCTGCGACAAATTTGGAAACATTCTAATTTGATGTTGCAGTTGCGAAATCGGCTCGCTATCTCCCCGGCAACAGCACGGATTTCCGCAGCGGCGGCCGGGCAAAAACGAGAAATTGGAGATACGAGATGCTCGGCGTTGGCCAGAAACTGCCCGCTTTTGAAATCACCGGCGTGAAGCCCGGTTTCATGAACCACGAAGAGAACGGCCAGTCGGCCTTCGAGGCGCTCAACCAGGACTCGTTCGAAGGCAAATGGAAGGTCATCTTCTTCTACCCGAAGGACTTCACCTTCGTCTGCCCGACCGAGATCGCCGAATTCGCCCGCCTCGGGGCTGAGTTCGCTGACCGCGATGCAGTCGTCCTCGGCGGCTCGACCGACAACGAGTTCGTGAAACTCGCCTGGCGCCGCGACCACAAGGATCTCGCCAAGCTGCCGATCTGGCAGTTCGCCGACACCAACGGCTCGCTGACGGACGGCCTCGGCGTGCGTGATGCGTCGGGCGTCGCCCTGCGCGCCACCTACGTCGTCGACCCGTTCAACGTCGTGCAGCACGTCTACGTCACCAACCTCAACGTTGGCCGCGCGCCCGCCGACACGCTTCGCGTGCTCGACGCCCTGCAGACCGACGAACTCTGCCCGTGCAACCGCGCGGTCGGCGGCGAAACGCTGAAAGCTGCCTAACCCTACTTACGACCTCCCGGCCCGCATTCAGTCCTCCCCCAAACTGGGCCGGGAGGGTTTTCTTTCCCCGATACGAGACACCGCCGATGAACTTCGAAACGCTCAAGGCCGCGCTGCCTGACTACGCGAAAGACCTGAAGCTCAACCTCGGCAGCCTGTCGAACGAGACATCGCTCAACGACCAGCAGAAGTGGGGCACATTCCTCGCCTGCGCCTTCGCCATCGGCGAGCCGACCACCATCCGCGCCATGCTCGGCGAATGCGAAGTGAAGCTGACGCCGGAAGCCATCAAGGCCGCGAAAGCCGCGTCGGCGATCATGTCGATGAACAACGTGTACTACCGCTTCACCCACCTCGTTCACAACGAGGTCTACCTCACCACGCCCGCCAAGCTGCGCATGCAGGTCATCGGCGCGCCGGGCATCGACAAGGCAGACTTCGAACTCTTCTGCATGGCCGTCTCCGCCGTGAACGGCTGCGGCAAGTGCATGGACGCGCACGAGGAAGAACTGCGCAAGGCCGGCTTCACGACCGAGCAAATCCAGTGCTCCGTCCGCATCGGCGCGGTCGTGAACGGCGTCGCCCGCACGCTCGCCGCCGAAGCCGCGATCGCCTGATCAGCCGCATAGGTATTGCCAGCGCGCTCCCGGCATGTTGATCGTTACCGATCAGTACCGCGTGGAGAGATCATGCTTCGTAGAGATGTGCTGCGCGGAGCGACCGCGCTCGGCGTACTCGGCGTAACGGGTTGCCTGTCGACATCGCCATCAGAGCCGTTGCCGTTGAGCGAAGCCAATATCGAGCGCGCGTTTCTCTACGCCTATCCGCTCTACGAGATTTCACGCACCGGCCAGAACCGCGCGGCGGCGCCGGGCCTGAACAGGATCGGCAATCGCGCTACGTTGACTGATGCCTCGATGCGGCAGATCACGGCCCCGAACAACGATACGATCTACACCTCCGCCCAACTCGAACTCTCCAGCGGACCTGTCGAAGTCATCGCGCCGACCGACACGCACCGCTATTTCAACATCACCTTCATGGACGCCTTCACCGACAACTTTGCCGGCATCGGTACGCGACTGACAAAAGGACAGGGCGGCAAGTTCTGGGTCGCCGGTCCGCAATGGAACGGATCAACTCCCGATGGCGTGACCGTGCTGCGTCCCTCCACCAATGATGTGTGGATGCTCGGTCGCATCGTGGTCGATGGACCGGATGACCTCGCCGCCGCCAAGGCTCTGCAATCACAGATCGCTCTGCGCCCGACTGCCGATGCGCTGCCGCGTCCGTTCAAGGTGAAATGCACCAGCCCGGAAGATCCCGAAAACTTCCTCGCCGTCATCAACGAGATGATCGCGCGCTCGTCTGGCGCCGAAGGGCATCTGTCGGAAGTCGGTCTCTACCAGAACCTCGGCATCACCCGAGATCCGGACTTCAAGCCTTCGCCCGAGCTGATCGCCGCCTGGCGCGCCTATCTGCCGAAGGGCATGGCCAAGTTGCGCGAGGCCTTCCAGTTCAAGCAGCTGATCTCCGATGGCTGGAGCTATCAGGCGGCGGGTGTCGGCGAGCGCACCGCATCGGATCTCACCCGCTCGGCCATCGCGCTCGGCGGCCTTGCGGCCCTACCGGAAGCCGAGGCGATGTATTTCCACGCACTGTTCGAACCAGGCGGCGACCGCCTGACGGGGGAGCGTAAATACGTCTTCCGCGTGCCGCCGGGTGGCATTCCGGTCGACGCCTTCTGGTCGCTGACGATGTATCAGCCGGAAGACGATGGCCGCTTTTTCTTCACGCCGAACCCGATCAATCGCTATTCGGTCGGCGACCGTACCGCAGGGCTCGTGAAGAATGCAGACGGATCAATCGATATCCTGATCCAGCACGACCAGCCGACAGGCGAGAAAGCCGCCAACTGGCTGCCGGCGCCATCCGGTCCGCTACGCCTCGCCTTGCGCGCGTACCTGCCGCGCGCGGAGCTACGTCAACGCAAATGGAAAGTGCCCGCGCTGGTCCGCGTCTAGATGTAGCGCAGCAACGCAAGGATCAGGATGATCACCAGCACCGTCCCGAGCGTCCCTGTGGGTGCATAGCCCCACTTGCGGCTGTGCGGCCAGGATGGCGCGACGCCGATGATGAGGATCACGAGCACGACGAGAATCAGAAGTGATGAAGTTGAAAGCACGATGGGTCCGCCTGAACTAATCCAGGCGATAAACGTGCTGGGCGACCGTTAGGTTCCAGCGCCGCCCCGAAGGTCAGTTCACCAGCGTCGCTTCGGTCAGCTTGTTGATCTCCTCGCGCGTCACACCCGGCGCAATCTCGATCACCTTCAGCCCGCCCTCGACCACATCGAACACGCCAAGATTGGTGATGATGCGGTTGACGACCTTGATGCCCGTCAGCGGCAGCGTGCACGCCTTCAACAGCTTGCCTTCGCCCGCCTTGTTGGCGTGATCCATGATGACCACGACGCGCTTCACGCCGGCCACCAGGTCCATCGCGCCGCCCATGCCCTTCACGAGCTTGCCGGGGATCATCCAGTTCGCGAGATCGCCTGTCTCCGAGACTTCCATCGCGCCGAGAATGGCGAGGTCGATGTGGCCGCCGCGGATCATCGCGAAGCTCGTGGCGCTGTCGAAGAAGGACGAGCGATCCAGCACGGTGATCGTCTGCTTGCCTGCGTTGATGAGGTCGGGATCTTCCTCGCCCTCAAACGGGAACGGCCCCATGCCCAGCATGCCGTTCTCCGACTGCAGCGTGACGTCGACGCCCGCCGGAATGTGGTTGGCCACCAGCGTCGGGATGCCGATGCCGAGGTTCACATAGAAGCCGTCCTGCAATTCCTTCGCGGCCCGCGCCGCCATCTGATCACGATCCCAAGCCATCAGACTGTCTCCCGCTTGCGCACGGTGCGTTGTTCGATGCGCTTCTCGAACGCGCCCTTGAAGATGCGCTGCACGAAGATACCCGGCGTGTGGATGTCATCGGGATTGAGCTCGCCCACCCCAACCATCTCCTCAACCTCAGCAACGGTCACCTTGCCGGCCATCGCCATCATCGGGTTAAAGTTGCGCGCGGTCTTGTTGTAGACGAGGTTGCCCTGCGCATCGCCCTTCCACGCCTTCACGATGGAGAGGTCAGCCACCAGCCCTGTCTCCATCACATAGGTCTCGCCGTTGAAGACGCGAGTCTCCTTGCCCTCGGCGACCAACGTGCCGACCCCAGCCTTGGCGTAGAAAGCGGGAATGCCCGCGCCGCCAGCACGGCAGCGTTCGGCCAGCGTGCCCTGCGGATTGAACTCCAGCTCCAGTTCGCCCGACAGATACTGTCGCTCGAATTCCTTGTTCTCGCCGACATAGGACGAGATCATCTTCTTCACCTGCTTCGAATTCAGCAGCACGCCGAGGCCAAAGCCATCGACGCCCGCATTGTTCGAAATGACGGTGAGACCTTTCACGCCCGAGCGCTGGATCTCGCGGATCAGGTTTTCCGGAATGCCGCACAGGCCGAACCCACCGGCCATGATCGTCATCCCGTCGAACAGCACGCCGTCGAGCGCACCCGCCGCATCGGAATAGATTTTGTTCGCCATGTCCGAGTCCTTCTCGCTCCTAGCCGCCGACGACCTGGTCGATCCGCCCGAATATGGACCGGCCCTTGTCGTCCAGCATTTCTATCTCAACCCGGTCGCCACGCTTCAGGAATCCTGTGCTCGGCGCACCTTTTGTGATGGTTTCGATCATTCTCAGCTCGGCGATGCACGAATATCCGACACCGCCATCCGCAATCGCCTTGCCCGGGCCGCCATCCTCGCCCCGGTTCGATACCGTGCCGGAGCCGACAATCGTACCGGCTGACAACGCACGCGTCCGGGCGGCATGGGCGATAAGCGTCGGGAAGTCGAATGTCATGTCGACACGCGTGTTGGCCTTGCCGAACGGCTCTCCATTGAGCCGCACCGTCAGCGTGCCGCTCAGGCGATCGCCATCCCACATGCCTTCCAGTTCGTCCGGCGTCACCGCGACCGGAGAGAACGCCGACGACGGCTTGGACTGGAAGAAGCCGAAGCCCTTGGCCAGCTCTTCCGGGATCAGATTGCGCAGCGACACATCGTTCGCCAGCATCACCAATCGCACCGCGCGCTGTCCCTCTTCGTGCGTTGCGCCGAGACGCACATCGCCGGTGATGACCGCGACCTCTCCCTCGAGATCGCAGCCCCAGTCTTCGTTGCCCAGCGGGATCGCATCACGCGGACCAAGGAAGCTGTCCGAGCCACCTTGGTACATCAGCGGATCGGTCCAGAACGTCGCCGGCAATTCGACGCCGCGCGCCTTGCGCACCAGCTGCACGTGATTCACGTAGGCCGAACCATCAGCCCACTGATAAGCGCGCGGCAGTGGAGAGGCGCAGTCCTTCTCGTGGAAACGCTCTGCCGGCACGGAGCCAAGCTCCAACTCCTCGGCCAGCATTTCCAGCCGCGGCGCGTGCCGCTTCCAGTTATCCAGAGCGGCCTGCAATGTCGGCGCGACATGCGAGGCGTCGGCGCAGCGGGTGAGATCACGGGAAACGACGACGAGGCGTCCGTCCCGTCCATCTTTCAGGGATGCTAGCTTCATGTCCTGCTTGTAGGACGCGCCAGCGACAGAGGCAAACCACAGACGCAAAAGAGTCGCGAAAAGTTATGTGACAGCGGGCGGAAGTCTGGTCCGCCGAACCTGCCGGGTTATGCGACTCAGTTCTGTGCGATTGCACAGTCCTGGAAGGCCATCTTGCCGACGGCATAGCGGATGACCGTCGGGGTATCCCCGCCGCCCGACTTGGCGAATGTCTGCTTGCCGTTGGTGTAGGTCGTGACGCCGGGCGCCGATGTCGCACTGGGCTCCAGCTTCGGCAGCTCGATCGTCGTGGCGCCATCGGCGCTGACAATCGCGGCGTGGGTATCGAGGAAGGCGACACGGAAGCTTTCCCCTCCACACATCAGATTCATCGTGCCGATCCGGTCCGCGACCATCGGCGCAGGCGGCGCCTCGGCCGGCATCTCCACCGGCGCTGGTTCGACCGCAGGCGCCGGAACGGTCGCCGCAGGCTCCCCGCCACCGCAAGCGGCGAGCAGAAGCGCAGAGATTGCAGTGCCTATGACAGCGCGCATGCGAAAATCCTCCATACGAAAACCGCCGGCGTCCCAACACAGAGTCCGGCACGTCTTCAGGGATGTAAGTGTAAGCGCCGTTCTGGCAAGCGCCACCTTACTTCGGCTTCCAGCTATCGACATAGGCCGTGTTCTCGACCGCGTTCGCCCGTTCGCCGACATCCAGCGGATCGCGCGTGTCGATCATCACGGCGTATTCGTCCGTCATCGGCTTGTCCTGCTTCAGCATCTTGGTCAGCGCCTTGGGATGCGGACCATGCGTAAAGCCAGAGGGATGGAACGTCATCATCCCCGCCTTGATGTTGTCGCGGCTGAAGAAGTCGCCCGCATGGTAGAACAGCACCTCGTCGAAATCGTCATTGTTGTGGAAGAACGGCACCTTCAGCGCGCCGGGGTCCGTCTCGAACGGACGCGGACAGAACGTGCACACCACAAACCGATCCGACAGAAAGGTCGTGTGAACGCTCGGCGGCAGGTGATAGCGATGCGACGCCACCGGCCGCAGATCGCGCACATTGATTTTCACGGGCGCGAGATCGCCATGCCAGCCGACGGCATCGTGCGGATTGTAGGGATAGGTGACGGTCGACACCTGTCCGCGCTTCTTCACCCACACCTTCCATTCACCGCCCTTCGTCTGGCGATCCAGAAAGCCCTGGTCGATCACCGGCGATTGCAGCATGGCAGGATCGAAGAACGCGTGCGGCCCGAGCAGCCCACGATCCGGCAGCGTGAAGTGCGTGTTGGTCGCCTCGATGGTCAGGATGCGGAAGCCATCGGATGTATGCTTGTCCAGGTTGAACATCGTTCCGCGCGGCAGGTAGACATAGTCGCCTTCCTCAACCTGCAGATGCCCCCAGTCCGTCCAGAGATGGCCGTGGCCTTCATGGATGAACAGCAGCGTGTCGCCATCGCCATTGCGCGCATAACCATTCATCGGCGCCGTGAGATGCCACATCCGCACCTCTGTCGCCTTGTTCGACAGGATCACCGGCGCATCCCAGGGCGAGTGCGTGAAGCCGTCGAACTTCGTCAGATCGAACGCGCGCGGCCGCAGCGGCCCTTCGAAATTGCTCCACCCCGTCGGCGGATTGGCATGATGGAAGAACGCCGCCGGCCCGAAGAACCCCTCCTTCGACATCTCCCGCTCGAACGTGCCCTCCGGCATGTCCGCATGCGCCTGCTTCGAGTGCTTGCCCTGAGCGCCCTGTACGGGGATCCATTTGCGGGCCATCAGGCTCTCCGTTGCTTCAGAATTGCGCCTTGCTGCCGCCGCAGATGGCTGGTGGATATCGACCACCACAGAATAGTCCGTCGGGGAATGCAGTGTCTGCAAGAAGGTTGGCAAAATTTACGATCGGCGGCGCGGCTCTGGTTGCGTTGCTGGCCAGCGCGACGATCTACTTCTATCCGCGCGTCGAGACCGCGGCGCTGTCGTACAACATTCGTGGCGTCGACGTGTCGGCGCACCAGGGATCGATCGACTGGCGCACGTTGAAGACCGACCAGGTCTCGTTCGCTTACATCAAGGCGACCGAAGGCGGCGACTTCGTCGACACCAAGTTCGCGATCAACTGGCGCCGCTCGGCAAGGGCCGGCCTCCCGCATGGCGCCTACCACTTCCTGACCCAATGCCAGACCGGCCTCGTACAGGCCCGAAACTTCATCGCCATCGTTCCGCGCGAACCCGACGCTCTGCCGCCCGCCGTTGACGCCGAGCACATGGGCCCATGCACCAAGGGCCCGACTGTCAGGGACATCGCCGCGGAACTCGAAGTGTTCCTCGATGAAGTCGAGCACCACTATGGCAAGCGCCCCATCATCTACACAACCAGCGAATTCCACGACGCCTATCTCTCTGGGCGTTTCCCGAACGAGAAATTCTGGATCCGCAGCATCTTCGTCTCGCCAAACTTCCGGCAGGACCAGTGGATTTTCTGGCAGTACCACAACAAGGCCGTGCGGCAGGGCGTAACTGGCCCAGTCGACCTCAACGCTTATCGAGGAACGCAGGCAGAGTTTGACGCCTTGATGAAGTGATCCACCATGCGGCGACACGCTCATTGCTGCTTCGCCTCCGGCTGCTGATCCGGCGCGGCGTCGTGGAAAGCCTTTATCTTCCGCAGCGCCGTGTCGATACGCAGGATGTTGGGGAACTGCTTCAGGTCGATCTGCGGATAGCGCCGCGCATTGGTCACCTGCGGAACCAGCACGATATCCGCCAGCGTCACATGAGTGCCGACACAGAAATCGCCCTCGCCCGGCAGCATCTGCTCCAGCACGTTGAAGCCGCGCACGATCCAGTGCTCGTACCACGTCGCAATCGCTGCATCGTCCGCGCCAAACTGCGAGCGCAACAGCGCCAGAGTCGACGTGTTGTTCAGCGGATGAATGTCCGCCACGATCTGGTCCTTGAAGTCCCGCACCTGCGCCCGCAGCGCTGCATCGCGCGGCAGCAGCGGCGGCTCCGGCCGCGTCTCATCGAGATACTCGATCATCGCCATCGACTGCCCGATGCGATGCCCGTCGATCTCCAGGATCGGCACGCGCCCGGATGGATGCCGCGCCAGATGCGCCGGCTGCACCTGTTCGTCCTTGAGCAGGTGCACACCCACCGTCCGATACGAGACGCCCTTCAGGTTCAGCGCAATCCGCGTGCGATACGTCGCCGACGACCGCCAGTAGCCATAAAGAACAGTCTCACTCATCGCTCGCTACTCGCTGATCTTGACCCGCGACACGACCGCCTTCTCGACATCCGCATCGTTGAACAACAGATCGTCCCAGCCCTTCTTCGAATACAGCTCGGTCTGGTCCGAATAGTGCGGCGAAGTCGGATCGATCGATTCCGAATAGGTCAGGAAGCCCTGGCTCTTCGGCCCCTTATCCGTGAACTCCACCACATAGATCCAGCTCGCCCCATGGCGAATGCTGGTCCAGCCCTTCACCGGCTCGAGGCTTTTGTCGTCCACCGAGATCACGTTGAACACGCCCTCAGGCCCCGCCCCGCCATGGATCGGAATAGCCTTGCCATTCCGCGTCTCCGCCTGCACATCGCCCAGCCGCGCATCGAGTGGAATGTTCAGCGCAGCGAGCTTGTCCACCGCCGTCTCCAGCGCCGCGAGCACTTTCGGATTGCCCGCATCCAGCTTCGCCGGCGTATGCACCGCATCCTTCGGATCGAACTTGTCTTTCCACTGGACGCCGCCCGCCTCGGCAAACATGTGGAACAGGTGCGCTCCACGGCTGTCGAGATTGACCTTCAGGTCCCAGTTCGCCAGCACATCGCACGCCGCCTTCAGCTTCGCCCTGCCCGACGCCCTGCACGCCTTCACCAGATCATCGCGCACCAGCTCAGCCCCATAGTGCCGGTCCGACAGCATCACCTGCTTCATGCTTTCCAGATCGAACTTCGGTGCGCCAAACCCGTCCGTACCCGCCACCCGCCGCTCGACCTGATCGTGCGAGGCGCGAGTGCGCAGGCTGCGCGGTGTGGCTTCATCGCCAAACACCGGGCTCAGCCCCGTGATCGGCGCATACATGTTGGTCAGCCAGTAGCTGTCATTGCTCTGCATCACATAGTCGGTGCGGAACTGGTGCGGACCCTCATCCGCCCCCGCCACGCCCGGCGCGGACGAGTCCTTGTCAGTCGCCCAGTCGCAATCCGCGCGCGATCCATCCAGCACCGCGAACCGCGTCTCCTTCCACTGCTTCTTCGCAAAATCAGACGTGGCGCATTTGTCCACCAGCGCCTGCGAGACATTGGGGATCATCCCCATGTCGCCATAGAGCGCCTCGCCGGTTGAATCGACCGCCGTCGCGTTGAACCGGAACGATTGCCACTTCGCCAGCGACGCCTTCATGTCGCGCACGGTCTTCGAACGCCACACGGCCATGTACTGGTCCGGATCGCGCAGGCCGACCTCGACCGTGCGCAGCGCGTAGGCGTGATCTTTCGTCCACGGATAGGACTCGGATTCAAACAACGGACCCCAGCGCGTCGAATACAGCGTCCGCGTCTCGGTCACCGCCTTGCCATCGCGCAGCACCTCCACCGAGACACTGTCCTTCGTCATCGGCAGCCACTGCCCGTCATACTTGTATTGAGTCGGATCCTGCGGGTTGAGCTGCAGCTCGTAATATCCGTTCCGCCGCGCGGTAGAGACCGTGTTGCTCCACGCCAGCGTCTCGGTGTGCCCGATGCGGATCATCGGCATGCCGATATAGCTGACGCCAACAATGTTGATGTCGCCCGGAATGATGAAGTGCGTGCGATAGAACCGGTTCACGCCGTCCCACGGATAGTGCGGATTGCCGAGCAGCACGCCCTTGCCGCCCTTCGTCATCTCCCGCCCAATGCCATAGGCGTTCGATCCCCAGCCGCTCGCATCCTCCGGCATGAGATCCGGCGCCAGCGCCGCATGATCCGCCGCCGGCGGGGCAGCGCCCGTCGTCGGCGCGAAGAACCCGTCCACCGTCTGCCCGACATACATGTGCTGCCAAAAATCGATCGCCGTGATGTCATGCACCCAAGCCGCACCCTTGCAGTGCGGATCCGAAATCTTGTCGACGCCGGTTTCCTTCAGATAGCGATTGAACCCTGCCACATATCCATCGGCCAGCGCCCGCGCCTCCGCGCTCGGCGTATCGGCCGCGCCTTCAGGGCCGGCCAGCAACGCCTCGACGCGCTTCGACTGGATCATGCGCTGGTGATAGAGATCGCTTGCGATGTTCGCGTCGTTCTCGCCAGGCCCGAGATACTTCGCCCGCTGCCCTGCAACGGTCAGCAACCGGTCCGCGATCTCGCACACATTGTCCTGCGCGCTGGCATAGCCATAGCCGTACCCAATGCCGCCCATATTCTCGGCCTTGATATGCGGCACGCCAAAGGCCGTCCGCCGGATCTCCGCCGAGAACTTGGTCGCCGTCCCCGCCGTCGGCGCTGATTCAGCCGAACACGCCGCCAGCACTGCGATAGACGCCGCCGCCAGGATCAAACCACGCATGCGGAACCTCCCTTATTTTCCACAAGGGGTATCACGCAGCCCGGCAGGCGCAACGCTCAGCCGCCCGATTGCAGCGCAGCAAACTCCGCCATCAACGGCCCATACTGATGCGGTTCTGGGTATTTCTCGAAGCTGTGCCTCGCCGGTGTCGTCGCCCACGGCAGCTTCTCGCTCACATAGCTCTCGATGAACGGAACCGACCACGCCGGCACATTGAACATCCCCGGCCGCACATTCACGAACGGCGCGCTGGTCAACTCCGTGTAGAGCCAGTTCAGACAGTTGGCGCAGTACACATACGGATTGTCGCCATGCAGCGCCCCGATCCGCGTCTCGCCCGCGATCAACGCGAACCCCGCCGCCGGAACCATCGCCGTCAACGAGAACGCACTCGCGCTCAGCTTCTGACAGCCCGTGCAGTGGCACGCCATCGTGATGATCGGCGCCGCGCTGACCCGCACGCGACACTGCCCGCACATGCACGCGCCTTCGGCCGGGAGGTTCGGTTGGCTCATCAAGAAATTTCCGTCAGCAGCGGCAAGCCCATCATCACAAGGCGAACCCCAACGACAACACAGACGCCGATCGTAATCACCGTGCCAAGCACACGCAGCAGGTTCGACGTGTTCTTCATCGACAGCCCGACTGCATGGGCGAGACGACCGACAATGAAGATGCCTGCGTAGATCTCCGTCATCTGCCGCCCGCCGCCGATCAGTTCAAACAGCGCAAGCGCGACGACGAAGATCGCGGCATTCTCGGCGAAGTTGCCGTGCCGGCGCGCAGCGCGCAGGAGATCGGCATTGCCGCCATCGCCGAGCGATTGCTTGTCGCGCCGGCGGACAAACGAAACGAAGAGAACCAGCACCATCTGGATGATGATGAGAATCCCGGCCGTCACGGCCGATACAATGGGTGCTTCAAATGAAGGCATGGCTGTCCCCGCGAGTGCTAGGCTTCCTTCAGCACGCCCCGGCGCACCTGATCCGCCTCGATGCTTTCGAACAGTGCACGGAAATTGCCTTCGCCAAAGCCTTCATTGCCCTTGCGCTGGATCAGCTCGAAGAAGATCGGGCCGATCTGGTTGGCGGTGAAGATCTGCAGCAGCAGGCCCTGACCCTGCGTCGGCGCGCCGTCGATCAGGATCTGGTTCTTCTGCAGGCGCTCGACATCTTCGCCATGCGCGCCGAGACGCTGGCCGATGCCTTCGAAATAAGTGTCCGGCGCCGTCTGGAACGGAATGCCGCGCGTACGCAGCGCCTCCACGCTGGCGTAGATGTCGTCGGTGCCGAGCGCGATGTGCTGGATGCCCTCGCCGCCATAGTCCTTGAGGAATTCCTCGATCTGGCTCTTGTCGTCGCGGCTCTCGTTGAGCGGGATGCGGATCTTGCCGCACGGGCTCGTCATCGCCTTCGAGACAAGACCGGTCTGCTTGCCCTCGATGTCGAAATAGCGGATCTCGCGGAAGTTGAAGATCTTCTCGTAATAGCTCGCCCACTTGTCCATGTTGCCGCGGAACAGGTTGTGCGTGAGGTGGTCGAGATAGGTCAGCCCCACCGAGGCCTTGCTCTCGTCGGCGCCCTCGATCGGCATGAAGTCGATGTCGTAGATGCCGTGCGCGCCGTAGCGATCCACGAGATAGATGTACGCCCCGCCGATCGCCTGGATCGCGGGGATGTTCAGCTCCATCGGACCGACATTGCCGAACGCCGGCTCCGCGCCGCGCTTCAGCGCCTCGGCATAGGCCTTCGCCGCATCCTTCACCCGGAACGCCATCGCATTGGCGCCCTGCCCGTGCTGGCCGCGGAACGCGGCGGGCTGGCCTGACGGCTCCATGTTGAGGATGAAGTTGATGTCGCCCTGCTTGTAGCGAATGACGTTCTTCGAACGGTGCTTGGATACGGCGGTAAAGCCGAACGCCTCGAACAGCTTTCCCAGCTCGTGCGGATTGGGCGAGGTGTATTCGACGAACTCGAACCCGTCCGTGCCTAGCGGATTTTCGAAAAGGTCGGCCATGGCGATCTCCGGTGTGTGCCGAAGATATATACCGCCAGCCCCGGCGAACGAAGCGCGCGGGCCGAGGTCTTGTTCAGAAACTTTGCAACACTCATGCGCGCGAACCCCGCTTTCGCGCGATTCCGTGCGCTGCCGTCAGGTCCGCTTCAACGCGCGCCAGCCGCCGGCCACCAGATGCCAGCCGACATAGAGCAGCAGGCCGGCAGACGCCGCGAACATCGCCTGCATCACATCGCTGCCCGATTCGCCGATCGCATGGGCCAGCACCCACCCCAGCGGCGTCGTCACCGACGAGGCCAGCACCGCCGCCGTCGCCGCCACCGGCGGCTTCAGCCCCGCCTGCAGCGCCAGCGCCATGGCCACCACGCCCTCCGGCGCTTCATGGAGGATGAGGCCCAGTGACGTCATCAGCCCGGACTCATCGCCATGCCAGAACACCGCCGTGTAGACTGCGCCGTCGAGGGTGGAGTGCACGGCCAGCACGACGAGGCCTAACCACGCGCCAATCCTGACGGTTTCGGGCGAGGGCGTGCTGCGCGTGCGGAACAGCACTTCCAGCAGGATGCCGACAGCCGCCCCCGCTATGAGGAAGCCCACCTCGACATTGCCTGCGGCAACCGCCTCAGGCGCGAGGTGCGTGACTGCGGTGATGAGGATCACGACACCACCGGCCAGTCCCACCAGATCGGTGACGCGCTTCGCCATCGTCGCAGCGAGCAGCGCGAACGCCACGCCCGCGACGCTGAGTGCGCCCGCGCCGAGCACGATTGCTGCTTCGGATCCTGCCATGCGCGATCCGTTATATTATAACAGACGCAGTTCGCAAGTGCGCTTGAAGCCAGCGTCAGCTAGATCGAGAAATCGTTCAGCGGCTCGCCCGCCGACCCGATAATCCCGGCCTGCCGCAGATGGTCGATGACCTGATCGGCCAGCGCCTCAGCCGTCGCGTTTGCCGTGTCGAGACGCATCTCCGGATCGAGCGGCGCTTCGTACGGGCTGTCGATGCCGGTAAAGTTGCGGATCTGCCCGGCGCGCGCCTTCTTGTAGAGACCCTTCACGTCGCGCTGCTCGGCAACCGCCAGCGGCGTATCGACGTGCACCTCGAAGAACTCGCCCTTCTCGACCAGCTCGCGCACCATGTCGCGCTCCACCCGGAAGGGAGAGATGAACGACGCGGTGACGATCACGCCGGCATCGACGAACAGCTTCGCCACCTCGCCGATGCGCCGGATGTTCTCGACGCGATCCGCGTCGGTGAAGCCGAGATCCTTGTTCAGCCCCTGCCGGATGTTGTCGCCGTCCAGCGAGTAAGTGTGCGCGCCCATGGCCGAAAGCTTCCGCTCCACCAGGTTCGCGATGGTCGACTTGCCCGCGCCCGACAGCCCGGTGAACCACAGGATCGCCGGCTTGTGTCCCTTGATCAGCGAGCGGCTGGTCTTGGTCACGTCCATCGCCTGGCGGTGAACGTTGGTCGCGCGGTTGAGCGAGAACTCGATCATGCCCGCGCCAACCGTCTGGTTGGTGAAGCGGTCGATCAGGATGAACGCGCCCGCCTCGCGGATCAGCTTGTAGGGATCGAACGCAATCGGCTGGTTCGCCGAGATGTTGCAGAACCCGATCTCGTTGAGACCCAGGCTGTGGCCCGACGTCTTGTCCAGCGTGTTGATGTCGATCTTGTGCCGGATGCCGGTCACCGCCGCCTGCACCGTCTGCGCGCCGATCTTCAGCACGTAAGCGTTGCCGATCGTCAGCGGATCCTCGTGCATCCACAGCACGTTGGCCGTGAACTGGTTCGACAGTTCGGGCCGGGCATCGACGGTCGCAAACACGTCGCCGCGCGATGCATCGATCTCGTCCTCGATCACCAGCGTGATGGCGTCGCCCGCTTGCGCAATCGGCAGGTCGCCATCTGCGGTGACCAGCGCCTTCACCTTCGACACCTTGCCAGACTTGGCGACCACGACCTCGTCGCCCGGCTTCACCGAGCCAGAGATGACGGTGCCCGAGAAGCCCCGGAAATCCAGATTGGGACGGTTCACCCACTGCACCGGCAAGCGGAACGGCGCATCGGCGCGTGCGTCAGCGATCTTGATCGTCTCAAGGTGCTGCAGCAGCGTCGGCCCCGGATGCCACGACATGGCCTCGGATGGCGTGATCACATTGTCGCCGTTCAGGGCCGACATCGGGATCGGCGTGATGGTCTCGAAGCCAAGACCTTCGGCAATGCCCAGATAGCTCGCGACGATCTCGTGGAAGCGCGAGCGGCTGTAGTCGACCAGGTCCATCTTGTTGACCGCCACCACGATGTGACGAACGCCCAGCATGTGCGCGATAAAGGTGTGGCGCTTCGTCTGGGGCAGCACGCCCCGGCGCGCGTCGATCAGGATGACGGCAAGATCAGCCGTCGATGCGCCCGTCGCCATGTTGCGCGTGTACTGCTCGTGCCCCGGCGTATCCGCGACGATGAACTTGCGTTTGTCCGTCGAGAAGAAGCGATAGGCGACGTCGATAGTGATGCCCTGCTCGCGCTCGGCCTCTAGCCCGTCGAGCAGCAAGGCGAAGTCGAAATTCTCGCCCTGCGTCCCATGCTTCGCGCTGTCTTTCTTGAGCGCAGCAAGCTGGTCTTCAAACAGGAGCTTGGTGTCGTAGAGCAGACGCCCGATCAGCGTCGACTTGCCATCGTCCACCGATCCACACGTGATGAAGCGCAGCACGCCCATCTCTGCGGCGGCAAGCTCGCGAACGGACTTTGCGCGGCTCGTCCTTGGTGCGCAGGGGGGTCACTTTCGTGGCCATCAGAAATATCCCTCGCGCTTCTTCTTCTCCATCGACCCGCTCTCGTCATGGTCGATCAGGCGGCCGGAGCGTTCCGACGTGCGCGCCGTCAGCATCTCGGCAACCACATCGTCCAGCGTCGCCGCATCGCTCTCGAATGCGGCCGTCAGCGGATAATCGCCCAGCGTGCGGAAACGGATAACGCGATCCACCGGCGTCTCGCCCGGCTCCATCCGCGTCCGGTTGTCGTCGACCATGAAGATCTGGCCGTCGCGGATCACGGTCGGCCGTTCCTTGCCGAAGTACAGTGGCACGATCGGAATTTCCTCCTCGGCGATGTAGGCCCAGATATCCAGCTCGGTCCAATTCGAGATCGGGAAGACGCGGATGCTTTCGCCCTTGGCCTTGCGCGTATTGTAGAGGCTCCACAGTTCCGGCCGCTGGTTCTTCGGGTCCCAGCCATGGTTCTCGGTCCGGAAGGAGAAGATGCGCTCCTTGGCCCGGCTCTTTTCCTCGTCGCGGCGCGCGCCGCCGAAGGCTGCATCGAAGCGATACTTGTCCATCGCCTGCCGCAGGCCCTCGGTCTTCATGACCTGGGTGTGGAGGTTGGAGCCGGAGTCATAGGGGTTGATGCCCCGCTTCAGCCCGTCCTCATTGATATGGACGATCAGGTCGAGCCCGAGCTTCTTGGTGATCAGGTCCCGGAACTGCACCATTTCCCGGAACTTCCACGTCGTATCGACGTGCATGAACGGAAAGGGCGGGCGCGAGGGCCAGAAGGCCTTCATCGCCAGGTGCAGCATCACCGACGAATCCTTGCCGATGGAGTACAGCATCACAGGGTTCTCGAACCCGGCGGCGACCTCCCGCATGATGAAAATGCTTTCAGCTTCAAGCCTTTGCAGGTGAGCTGGCAATGGCTTCTTGCGCGCCGGGCGCGTTACGAAGCGTTCGGCATAGGCCGAGAGATCAGAGTCTAATGTCAAAGCCTTGCCCGTCCTCAGGCTAGCGTGGAGGCCCGGCATACGGGGTCAGGTTGGCAGGGTAAAGCATCACGGCTGAACACAGACCCTATCCTGCCTTAACGGTAGCGGCCTTGTTGGCGCCCAACTAAACCCCTGTTCTTATTGCGGGATGGGTTCGGAGGATTCGATGCGCAAGTACTGGCTTATCGGCGGTGGCGTGGTCGGAGCCCTGCTCGTCCTGCTCGTGGCGGCGGTCCTCATCGTCCCGAACCTGATCCCTCAGGAGGTCTATCGGGCCAAGATCGAGGAAGTCGGCTCGCAGGCGCTTGGCCGCAAAGTGACCGTCACCGGCAATATCAGCATCGGCGTCTTCCCGCGCATCGAAGCGAAAGCCGGCGCTTCAACCATCGCCAACCCGGACGGCTTCGACCAGCCCAACTTCGCCTCGATGAAGGAACTGCGCGCCGCCGTCAGCCTGTGGCCGCTCCTGTTCGGTAATGTCGAAGTCGAGGAGTTCGTCCTCGTCGAACCGACCATCACCCTGGTCAGCCTCGAAGACGGCAAGAACAACTGGACCTTCACCCCCGCCCCCGGCCCGGCGGCGGATCCCGCTCAGCCGAGCCAGAACGGATCGATGAGCGCCTCGCTGCGCGATGTCCGCATCGAGAAAGGCCATGTCTCCTTCGACGACCGCAAGGAGAAGAAGATCCAGACACTCAGCGACCTCAATTTCTCGGCCGACATGCAGGCGCTCGACAAGCCGCTGTCGTTCAAGGCCGAAGGTCTCGCCAACGACCTGAAATTCAACATCGAGTCGAAGATCGAGAATCCGAAAGCAACGATGGACGGGATCGCCTCGCCCGTCGAAATCAAACTGCAGACCGACCTGATCCGTACCGAACTGAAAGGCAAACTCGGCCTCGGCGACAAGCCGACTTTCGACTTCGCCATGACAGGGGAAATTCCGGAGATCGCAAAACTGGGCGAAGCGTTCAAGGCGCCGCTGCCCGCCACCATCGCCGGCGTTCTCGGCAAGCTGACATTGTCGGGCAACGCATCCGGCACGTTCGACGACATCGCGATCAAGATCGACAGCGCCCGTCATGAAAGCCCCTTGCTGACCGCCGACCTGAAGGGTGAGGCGCGCATTGCCGACGGCATCACGCTCGCCCTGCAAACCAGCGCTGAAGCACCCAACCTTGCGCAACTGACGCGCGCCATGAATATCTCGGCGCCGGCAGAGGCTGCGCTGGGCAAGGCCACCATTTCCGCAAAGATCGCGGGCAAGCCCGAAGACCTGCAATTCACCGACGTGAATTTCGCGCACACCAGCGGCCTGCTGAACCTTCTGTTCGCAGGATCGGCGCACCTGAAAGACAGCCTCACCTACGCCGGCAACGTCACCATCGAAGCGCCCGACCTGCGCAAGCTGGCCACCGCAGCCGGCGCGACGCTGCCGCCGGGCGACATCTACAAGAAGTTCAAGTTCACTGGGCAGACGTCTGGCGGGGCGACTGATGTGTTGCTGAAGAACGCCACGGTGGCATTCGACAACATCACCGGCACGGGCGAGGCGGCACTGAGCTTTGGCGCCAAGCCGCGGCTGACAGGCACGCTCTCGACCAGCGCGATCGATATCACACCCTACGCCTCCGCATCGGGCGCGCCTGCCGGCAAGCCGACGGATTCGGTACCGGGCTGGGGCTCAACGCCAATCGATCTGTCGCCGCTGAAACTTGTCGACGCTGCGCTCACGCTGAAGGCAGCCGGCGTTCGCTATGACAAGTTCATCTTCGGCCCGTCCAACATCAACGTCACGCTCACCAACGGACGCCTGACTGCAGACCTCAAACAGACCAAGCTGTTCAGCGGCTCCGGCAGCGCAGTGTTCGTCGCGGATGGCAGCGGCGCTAAACCCGCCATCGAGCTGAAGGCCAAGATGGACAAGCTCGCGGTCAAGGATCTGCTGTCGGCATCCGCTGGCTTCACCATGCTCGAAGGCGTCGGCGGCCTTGATATCGACATCGCCGGTTCGGGCGGCACGCTGCAGACGCTGATGAGTTCGCTCGTCGGCCAGGGCCAGTTCGCCTTCGACGACAGCGTGCTCAAGGGTGTGAACCTCACCGAACTTGGCGCCGCCGCATCGACCGCGCTTACCACGAAGAAGTTCTCCACCTCGGCCTTCTCGTCGACGGCGCAGACCAACTTCAACGCGCTCAACGCAGGCTTCGCCATGAAGGACGGTGTCGCCGTCCTGACCGGCATGAAGATCGACGCCGGCACGATGACGATCGATGCAGGCGGCGCCCTCGACATTGGTCGCCAGGAACTCTCGCTGAATCTGTTCCCGGTCTTTGCTGACAAGAAAGCCGGCCTCAATGGTTATGGCTTGCCCATGAAACTCTCGGGCAGCTGGGGCGGCGTGAAGTTCGCGCCCGACTGGGGCTGGCTCGCCGACAAGGCAACCGCCGGCGCCAAAGCCAGGATCCAGTCCGAAATCCAGGACGAGCTGAAAGGCATCAGCGGCGGTCTTCTCGGCAAACTCGGCCTCGGCGGCTCGTCCAAGCCAGCGGCAACGCCCGCGCCGGCGGATACCCCGACCGCAACCGACACCCCGGCTGCGCCAACGCCGGCCCCGGCCCCGGCCGAAAAGCCCATGTCGGTCGAGGACAAGCTGAAAGCGGAAGCCGCGAAGAAGCTGAAAGGCCTGTTCGGCGGCAACTGACCCGTCCCACCGGCCGGAAATCCCTTTGTTTCCACAGCCCGACGCCCTCGCCTCGCCACCTTGGCGGCTATGGAATCCCGAGCTTGCGGAGCGGCAGGTCAGCAGGTAATACGCCTGCTCGCGCGCCCCCGGGCGCCGTCCGGATTGCCGGCTTAGCTCAGTTGGTTAGAGCGCTAGATTGTGGATCTAGAGGTCCCCGGTTCGAGCCCGGGAGCTGGTACCAGGACAACGCTTTGACACTACAAGTGTTTCGAGCGGCCACCTTGCCTTTCAGATACGATCGTTCTGACGCGCGTTCAGACAAGAGACTTCGTATCCGCGTTTGGAGCTCGGAATGACGACCGCTGCCTAAGTCATCGCTCACCCCCCCAACACGAGCGGATGAACTAGGGAGCATCTGCGCCTGGGAGCTCGCTAACGCTTGTCACTACGTTGGCATTTTCAGCGACAGAACTTCCTGCCCAACCTCACGTGGTGCGATCGGGTGTCTGGGCGATTAGGAGAGGTCAGCAACTGTCCTGACTACCCCCGACTTCGGACTGTCAGCGCAAACATTACGAATTCACCGACTGGGGCCCACTACGGCCGTTCGTCATTCAAGCTTGGGGAGGCCCGAAAATCCTGGGGCAGGTCACTGCGGCACGCTGTACGAGACGACCATTCATTTCAACGCAGACTTTCTCGAGCTCCGGACGGAGCCGCTCGAGAACTTGACGAGCGTGCGTCATCTGATCTTCGCTGGAGCGTTGCTCAATTTCTTCGCACAACGCGGCGAGACCTGCCGCTCCGGCCGACAGGCTCATGGACTTGAGGAAGTGGGCCTGTTTCGCAATGACCGCAGGGTCGCCGGAAGACGCCAGTGTTTCCAGCTTGAAGGCAGCATCAGGCGCCTGGCCCAGGAACAGCTTCCAGACCTTGCTGACGACATCACGGCCAGACCGCGCGCCGACGGCCTCCATCGTCGCGATTGCGTCCTCGTCGATGAGCGGAGCAAACGATTCCGGCGGAAGCATTTGAGCGGTCGTTGAAGGCGCCTGAATCGGTACTTCTGAATGCACCGCTTCCAGCACCTCCATGAGGCGCGCAGACGTGAAGGGCTTGGTCATGTGGCGATCGGCCCCCGCGGCAGCCCACGCATCGGCATCGACGCCACGAACCTGGGCGGTCAATGCAACGACAAGGGCCCGCTTTCCGCCCGTCCTCAATTCCTCAGCCCGGATGATCCGTGTCGCCGTGACGCCGTCCATCTCGGGCATGGATCCGTCCATGAAGATGACGTCATAGGCTTTCCTTGCCGCCGCCTCGACCGCTTCGACGCCATTGTTGACGAAGTCGCCTTCGGCGCCGAGGCTCAACAGAGCTTCGCGCAGGACTTCTCTGTTCACGGCGTTGTCGTCAACGGCGAGAATCGACAGGTTACCGATTAGCCTGGAGAGCGTCCTGGCTTCGGGCGTCGCGAGTGCGGCGGTTCGCCGGAATTCCGAGCGCGTCGCGCGATCGATGAATTCCCACAGGGCAAGTCTGCCGAGCGGAAGGGGCAACAGGTCAACGGCAACTTTGTCGCGGATCAGATTGTCGGAGTGATTGTCACCGATATCGGTGAGGCACACATTGAGCGCGCCGGTTGCAGCGCCCTGCTTCGCCAGCATCTCGGACAAGGTCAGAACGATCTCGCCGACCTCCGCTTGCTTGGGCGATGCGATTTCGCGGGCGTTGATTCCGATGTCATGCAGCGCCGAGAGCATCTGCGTGCGAAGCATTGGATACGGCAGCGCAAGTGCGAGCCGCAGTCCACCAGCTTGCGGCGGAACAGGCGCGCGCGTTTCGATGAGAAGAGAGGCAACAGCGGTGAAAGTCGATCCTACTCCGGGCTTCGAGGAAACCAGAATTTCTCCACCCATCGCATCAACAAGGCGTTTGCAAACGGTCAGGCCAAGCCCGGTGCCTCCGAACTTTCGGGTTGTTGACTGGTCAGCCTGGCTGAACGCCTCGAAGATGGCGCCAATGCGTGAGGCTTCAATGCCGACCCCCGTATCTGTCACGGCGAAGCGCAAAGTCGCACGGTCAGCGATTACTTCGGCCGAGATATTTATGGTGACGCCGCCAGTCTCAGTGAACTTGAGGGCGTTGTTGACGAGGTTCGTGACAACCTGGTTGAGCCGCGTGGGATCGCCGATGACGACGCTTGGCACATCAGGCGCGATGCGAATTGCCAGTTCAAGGTTCTTGGACCGCGCTTTTTCCCAGAACAGGCTGACGACATCCTCGACCATCGCTTCGGGCGAGAACGGCACTGCTTCGAGGTCAAGTTTGCCGGCCTCGATCTTTGACAGGTCTAGGATATCGTTGATGATCGTCAACAGACTCGCGCCGGAGCGCGTGATGATTTCTGCATATCGGCGATGACGGGGCGACAGATCGGCTGAGGCCAGCATCTCGGCCATCACCATCATGCCATTCATCGGCGTGCGGATTTCGTGACTCATCGTGGCGAGGAAGTCGGATTTTGCGGCGTTGGCGGATTCCGCATCCTCCTTCGCGAGTCGCAGATCGTGGGTTCGCTCCTCGACGGTCTGTTCGAGTGTCTCCATGTGGCGCGCGATACGCTGGTCTCGGTCGTGGATGTTGTCGATCATGCCGTTAAAGGCCTGCCCAAGGACTGCGGTCTCATCCTGTCGTCGCGACGGCGCGACGCGGCGCTCGAAATCCTGCGCGGCGCCAACTTCAGCCATGACGGACGCAAGTTCGCGGATTGGGCGGGTAATTCGGCCAATGTAGAACTGAGCCACCGCGACGCCGCCGCCGATGGCGATCAGCCCCACCAGGGCGGTCCAGCCTAGCGTCGCAAATAGATCGGCGCGCAGGTCGGTGATGTCTGCGAGGACATAGAGTTTGCCGATTTCGGCCCCGCCTTTCAGGATCGGCATCGATACCGCGCCGCGGTCAGCGTTCAACAGATCCAGACCGCCCAGGCTACGCAGATCTGCGGTCTTCCCGCGCAGCGACGCGCCGCCGCCAAGCTGAGCGAAGATCGCGCCGTCAACGTCCTCGACGGACATGAAGATGACAGAGCGGACGTCGCGCATACCCCGCATGTACTCCAGCGCGGTGCGGCGATCCTGGTTTGCCAGCGGGTCGGCCAAGGCGGCGGAATAGGCGGACGAGGCGGCCTCTATCATCTCCGCTCGCGCGTCGGCCGCCTGCCGCAAGTCGCGAAAAGCCGCAGCCGTCGACGCGGAAACGACCGCCGCGAAAATCACGACGGCAATCACCAGCGAAAGCCGGAGCCGGATCGATCGGCGCAACGGAACTGCGAAAGTGTTCATGCTTATTTTGGCGCCGCTCCCCTGACGAGAAGTCTCGCACAGGCGGCTGTAGAGTTGGTTAATCAACCGACAAAGCCCCGGGGAAAGCCCCATATTTTCAGATGAAATGAACGGCTCATTTATCGATTTCCCTTAGCGTCCTAATCAAACGAAGCGGACGCGGGGGCGTGCGGGCGCTCACGAGGGATCGGCAGGGAAACGTGCAAGTCTTCGTAAGAAGCAACAGTGGAAGCATGACGCTTTGGGCGGCGGGGCTGATGCTCGTGGCCGCTTTCATCAGCGGCGGTGTCGTCGACTACATATCGCTCATCGGCCAGAAGCACGACCTTCAGGCTGTCGCCGACAGGGCTGCAGTTGCAGCCGCGCAGGAGCTCATCGTTTTCAAGGGTTCCGACGTCCGGGTCGCATCGGTGACAAAGGCCTTCGTTGACGCCAACTACGATTCAACAGCTCACCGCGCGACCGCAAAAATCGTCGAAAAGGGCAAGGCCGTCGAGGTGACGCTGACGGCTGTGTCCAGAACCTTCTTTCCCGGCCCCGTGGCGCAGGGAACAAAATCGCTGACAGTAACCGCGACGGCGGAAATCTCCGGCGGTGGCTATGTCTGCATGGTCGGGCTGAGCCAAACGGAAAGCGCCACGCTCGACATGTCGGACAACGCGCGCGTCACAGCGGAGAAATGTGCGATCTATTCAAACTCGCGCTCGAAGTCGTCGCTCATGCTGCACAATGCAGCGCGCGTGAAAGCCGATCTGGTTTGTGTGGCGGGCGGTGTCTCAGGCGCCCTCTCGGCAGTCACCCCAAATGCGCCAATTGAAGACTGTCCACCCCTGGTGGATCCGTTGCGCGACCGGCCCGAGCCAAAAGTGGGGCTCCTGAAGTGCGACCATCTCAAAGCCATCGCCATCACGAAACTCAGTGGCAAGGTAACGCTCAAGCCCGGCGTCTACTGCGGCGGCATCAACGTGCTGGCCGGCGGCGACGTCAAGCTGGAGCCAGGAACGTACATCCTCAACAATGGAGCCTTGACTGTAACGACAGGCGGCAAGCTTGTCGGAGAAAATGTCGGCTTCTATCTCACCGGCGCACTAGGTCTTTCGACGATCCAGTTCGGGCCCGTCAGCACTGTATCGCTGACCGCGCCGAAGACCGGGGATATGGCAGGCATGCTGTTCTTCGAGGATCGCCGCGTCATCTTCAAGATTCCTCACCGCATCGCCAGCAACGACGCACGAAAGCTGGTCGGCACGATCTACCTGCCGAACAACACGCTGACGATCGACTCCAAAGACCCTATTGCCGATCAGTCGGACTACACCGTCATCATCGCCCGCAAGTTCAATATGCTTGATGGACCGGAGCTCGTCCTTAACACTGATTACGAACGCAGCCCCATCCCCGTACCGGAAGGCGTGGGCAACAAAACACGCCCGATCGTCAAGCTGGCACGATGAATGCGGTGAATGCCGTCGGGAGAAGCCAGCCCGCCACAAATCCTCAGTCCGCCATTAGCTTTGTGCTCAGCCTATTCGCATACCTTAGCAGAAGCCTCGGGGGACGGCATGGCAGTCAGGTGTGATGAGATACAAACACGCTCTTCTCGTCGATGACGATCCAGTATTCCGCGCCCTCGCGGAAGACATGCTGCTCGATGCAGGCGTCGGCGCCATCGCGACCGCGGATGACGGCAGCCAGGCGTTGCTGAGCCTGGAAACCGGGGCGGCGCCCGATCTCCTCGTCTGCGATCTCAACATGCCCGCGCACGATGGCGTAAGCCTGATCCGTTCGCTCGCTGATCGCCGCTTTGGCGGCAAGGTGTTGATCATTTCCGGTGAGGCCAAATCGATTATCGAAACCGTCGCCAAGCTCGCGCGCATGCAAGGCCTCGACATCATCGGTTCGATCCGCAAGCCACTCACGATGGCGGCGCTTGAAGCCGTGCTGTCCCGCGGCGTGCCTGCACCGAAGAAGGCCGAACCGGTGCTGGCCTTGCCCAGCCTCCTCGATGCCGCGATCGAGCGTGGCGCACTGCAGCCGTTCTTCCAGGCCAAGGTGTCGATGGTGGACAGAACCGTCACGGGAGCGGAGGCGCTGGCGCGCATCGCAATCACGCCGACCGAATTTGCCAACCCCGTTCCCTATATCGAGCTTGCTGAGCGGACCACCCGTATCGATGATCTGACCATCGCGCTCACGCGCATCGTTGCAGGGCACGCGAAGACATTCGAGTCCAGCGGCAAGCCTCTGCCAGTTTCAATCAACATCTCGCCGATCTCCCTGCAACGCCGCGATTTCCCGGACCTCCTGGCGCAAACGGTCGAAGCCGCTGGAGTGCCCTGCTCGCAGATCACCCTGGAAGTGACCGAGACGCGCCTGCTCGAATACGGGCCCGACGCGTTGGAAATTCTCTCACGCATGCGCATCAAGGGTTTTGGACTCTCCGTCGATGACTTCGGCACCGGATACTCGAATATCGACCGGTTGCAGATGTACCCGTTCACCGAACTCAAGATCGATCAGAGCTTCACGCGCGGCGCTCTCTCCGATGGTTTCGCGCGCGCGAGCGTCGAGATGAGCGTCCGCCTCGCAAAGGAGATGGGCCTGAAGATCGTCGCTGAAGGTGTCGAGACCATCGAGATGTGGAACTTCCTGGCGGATCTCGGGGTCGACGAAGCGCAGGGATATCTGATGGCGCGCCCGATGCCGTCTGCTGATTTCCACAAACTGCTCGCGAACGGCCTGCCCAACCCAATCGCGGCTAACGCGGTTTGACAGTTGACGCGCCCCGACAGTCGGGGCGAGTTGCCATTCGCCATGCCCCAACGAGCCCGGCCGGACATCGCCCAATGGCGGTCATTCGAAGAACTGTCGGAAATCGCTGTCTACGTTCACGGCGCGCGGCGCACGAGTCGACCAGTCGAGGGCCTGCCTTCATCCCCGACCGGCCATAGGCGGACATCGATGCCGCTGCCTCGAGGCGTCAGTTCAATTGCGACATGCTGCGCGCAGACTGTCGTGCCATCGGTGATAGTTTCGTCAAAGCGCCACGTTGAGCCGTTGTTCGTGGCATTGCTCCAGACACCGGTACATGGGAATGCACTGTAGTCGACGACGCCAACGGCTGCGCCGTGGTTGTCCATGCCCAGATGCACAGACAGAGTATATGTCGGAAAATCCTGGCTTCTGGGCTCACTAATGGGGCCCGTCCAGTGCCCAACAAGGTTAGTCGCGTCCTGTGCTGAGGCATGCGGAGCCAAGAACACGACAAGCGCAAAGGCTGGAACGGCCAGCAATCTTGGAACAATCATCTTCAACACCCCTTTGGCTGTTCATCCGCGCCCTCACTGTCGAGCGCATTCAACAATACCACGTTGTGACCGCGTGCAGGCAATGACCGCTCGGTAGCGGCATCGCGACATTCGATTGGAGCCCTGTGCAGACCCGGCGGCCATCACGAACGAACGGCAGGGTCGCTCAACAGCTGCCGTACGCGGCCACCCCGCCGATCAGGCGGGACCTCGCCCAATAACTGCCGTTCGTAACCTTGCGTCTTCCAGAGCCTGAATCGACCTTTCGCCAACGCTCCTGTAGTCCTGCAGTCTATTCCAGCGGGGTTGGGCGTGCCGGACGTTTTCCTTTCCTACAATCGCGCAGACCATGTGGCAGCCCGCCAGTTTGCAGAGGCTTTTGTCGCCCAAGGCCGATTGCCAATGGCCCCAGTGCCGCCTCGGTAATGCGAGCCCTGACTGTCTGCAGTCGGGGGGTATTCAGGTCATTGATAATATTGCGCCCCAGTCGGTATCAGTAGACTGGGTATGGCTGCTTGATGGCAATCGAACGTGAGAACCCTGCAACCGCTAGTCGGTCAATCCGATAGACCCCTCTCGGAGGACTTCCCTCTGCGAGATTTATTATCCACGTGGACAATGACATCTGCAAATGCGTCGGCCGCTGTATGACGCGCTCAATGAATGGCCGGAGAAAATAATGCGCAAGATTGCCTGCGGTTTGACTGTCGCTGCTTTGCTGACGGCTGCGAGTTGCGCCAATCAGGAACACGTTACGCGGCCCACCGACGCCCTTGCCGCCGCCGCACCCGCGACCGTGAAGATCGCCACCGGTGAACTGCAGGGCCTCGCGGTCGGTGGGATAGTGTCCTTCAAAGGCATCCCATATGCGGTTCCGCCTGTTGGCGATAATCGCTGGCGGGCGCCGCAGCCGGCAACGGCCTGGCAAGGTGTCCGCGCCGCTACCGAGTATGGCAACGACTGTCAGCAGAAGCGTGCGGTTTGGGATGATCGCGGCCGCACCAACGCGCCGATGAGTGAGGATTGCCTCACCCTCAACGTCTGGACGCCTTCGAGCCCCGTCGCTGGCGGAGCGCCGGTCATGGTCTGGCTCCACGGTGGCGGGTTCACCACGGGCAACGGCGCCCAGGGCATGTATGACGGCACGCGCCTCGCGCAACGCGGCCTTGTGATTGTGACAATCAACTACCGCCTCGGCCGCCTCGGTTTCTTCGCGCATCCGGCCCTCACCGCGGAAGCGGGCGCCACCGCAACCGGCAATTTCGGCCTCATGGACCAGGTCCTCGCGCTCAAGTGGGTGCGCGACAACATCACGGCCTTCGGTGGCGATCCGAACCGCGTGACCATCGCCGGCGAATCCGCCGGTGGTGGATCGGTGAACCAGTTGATGATCATCCAGGACGCGCGCGGCCTGTTCCAACGCGCCATCTCGCAATCTGGCGGCAGCCGCGACCGCACCAAGAGCCAAGCCGAGGCGGAGCAAGTCGGCATCGCCTTCGCCAAGCGCGCCGGCGCGCCGGATGCAACCGCCGCCGCCCTGCGCGCGCTCAGCACGGACACGGCGAACGGCAACCTAGACGACCAGACCTATACCGGCGTCTTCAACGACGGAAAGTTCGTCACCTCTGACGTCGACACGGCCTTCGCCGCCGGCAAGCAGGCGCCCGTGCCCTACATGGCCGGCAACAACGACTACGAGATCGGCATGTTCCCCCAAGCCATGCGCGGCCCGCTCACGGCAATGGCCAAGCAGCGCCTGGGCGACACCATCCCCGCACTCGAGCAGGCCTACGGATCGAAGGACGCAATGGACCGCACCGTCATGCAGGACGCCATGTTCACCGAGCCTGCACGCTTCCAGGCCCGGCACGCCTCCGCGCACGGCAGCTATCTCTACCAGTTCGCCTACGTCCCCGAGAACCTCCGCCCCACTGTTACCGGCGCACCGCACACGGGCGACATCTTCTACGTGTTCGGCAACTTGCAGGAAATGGGCGGCAACATGCAGGACATGGGCGCGCCCGCCACCGCCGCCGATCGCGCTGAAGCGGACCTGATCGGCGACTACTGGGCCGACTTCATGCGCACCGGCAATCCGAACGGAGGATCTCGCCCCATCTGGCCGGCTTACATTGCCGGCGGGTCACTCATGCGATTCGATGCAAAAGGCGCCGCCGCCGTCACCGCAAACTCTCCGGCGCTGGACATCATTGAGGCCTATCAGGAGGCTCACAGACCATCCGCACGCTGATGAAAGCCTGAGCGGTCAGGCGCTGCTTGTCTTTCCCCGCCCTTCCGGGAAGTGCCCCGAGATCTCCAAAGCGCAAACTGTGGCGATCCGACTGAGTTGATCGAAAGCGGCCAGTCAGAGACGGTACTGCGTTGCGGCGGGAGCTCGCCCAATTACAGCCGTTCGCAACATTTGCCGCCTGCGGTCAAGACTTCGACAGCCAACCTACGAAGCTGAGCCAAAGGCCGACCAGAAGTGCAGCCCCTGCAGCGGCCATGAGTATGAGCGGTGAGTTCACCGCCGCACTCGTCATCTCGACGCCCAGACCTGGAGCTATCATCAATGACGCGCCCTTGAGCGCTGCGACGATCCCAATCAGCGAGATCACTATCGCCGCCGGCCTCGTCCAGTGATGGTGCATAGCAATCATGACTAGGCCCGCCATCAGCGTGAACGCCCCGGTGGCGAGGACAAGAGGGGCTTCCTGCATGAAAGCCGGCAACAACTCTGGCAGATTGTCACGGCGAGTGACCAGCATCGCCGAAAGCACCACCAGGTAGGGTCCGACGATACGAGCTAAAGTTCGCGTACGCGCGCCCAAGTCAACGACGGTCATTTGCCTCTCCATCTGACTAACCCAACGAGCCTATACCTTTCGATAGCCCATATCATCCGAGTCCGCTGTCACCCGGAGCGTGGCGATCCGGATGGGCGAATCAAATCCAGCCAGTCATTCTGCCCCAACGAACTCGGTCGAGCCTCGCCTCATCCCTGTCATCCGTCGCGCGCAGCCAAACCCAGGTCAGTCATCAATTGCGAATGGCGCATTCGCGGGCCGTCACGCCACTGCTGCATTATCATTGTCGTCACTGCCGCAGCCGCCATCGCGGCTGTCGCCCTCTAGCCAAGCACGCGCTAGCTCGACGTCGCGATGAAATCGCTCATCTCTTGGCGTCGCGATACGACAATTGTCATGGGCAGAGTATGGGAACAGCAATGATTCCCTTGAGCACCGCGCTCCTGAACAGCGCCTTGATTGGATCAGTCGGCGCGTAACCGATCCCGAGAGCGCCGCGAGCAGCGCCCCCGTTGCCTCACGTGGATCGGCGAAATGAGTACGAGCGTGATCGCCGCCCACACATGCTGAGTTATGCCGTCGGCAGGAAATCGATGTGGTTCGCAGCGCTATGAAATAGGGTCGAGGAAATGCGATGCGCACTCAGATTGAGGACTACCCATCAACGTGCCGCGCGGCGCTTCAACGCCCGACAACAATGGGACGTCACCTATTCGCTAAGGTCTACTATTCGTCTATGGGCCTACGAGCTCGCGATACAGTTCGGCTCCGTCCTTGGCATCGCGAAGCCGATCAAGCTTGCTGGGTTCTCTCAGGACACGCGCAACACAGGCTAGCGCATTGAGTTGGTCAGCCTGCGGACCGGCCGGAAGAAGGACGAGGACTGCAATATCGATGGGTTTGCCATCGATCGCATCAAACTCGATAGGTTTCTTAAGACGCGCGATGAGACCGAACGGCTTCCCGACTTGGGCCATTCTCGCGTGCGGTAGCGCTATGCCGCTACCCAGGCCAGTTGACCCCAGCGCCTCGCGCCGTACCAACTCCTGCACAACATCATCGACACTAATCTGCAGTTTTACGGCCGCCTGCGTCGCAAGTTCCGTCAAAAGGCGCGCCTTGTCGGACGCTCTCATCCCGACAATCACATCGTCCGGCGAAACCAGCTCGTCGATAGTCATGGTAACTCCAGCGCCACCGGGGCCACAGTGTCTGCGGCCGGTTCTGTGGTCTTCCATACAATTCGTGCGCTCAGTCCGGTGCGCGCAGCCGGTAACCGATTCCCGTCTCAGTAAGAAGGTAGTGCGGACGCTCCGGATCGGCCTCGATTTTCTGCCTCAACTGACGGACATAGACGCGCAGGTACTGAGCGTCTGGTGGGTCGTCCCACAGGTTCGATAGCAGGAATTTATGCGTCAGCACCTTGCCCGCGTGTTGGACCAATAGACGCAGGAGATCGTACTCTTTGGGCGAAAGCTTCACATCTTGTTCGCCTCGCTTCACGATGCGGCGGACAAGGTCGACCGAAAGATCATCAAGTCGGAAGACAGGTCTTTCGCCATGAACCTGCAGCTGGTGACGGAGCGCCGCTCTTATTCTTGCGACCAGCTCTTCAAGGCCGAAGGGCTTGGTAACATAGTCGTCGGCGCCCAAGTCTAGCGCTTCCACCTTGCCCGCTTCGTCGCTTCGACTCGACAGCACGACGATGGGCAGGCTTTCATGCAGCTCTCGGATTTTCCTGAGAAGATCGAGGCCCTGAACGTCAGGAAGACCGAGATCGAGAATGATCAGATCGGGTGATTTCGCCAGCGTGGCAAGCGCGGTCTTTCCATTGGTCGCTTCCAGCACTTCATAGCCGTGCGCGGCCAAACCGAGGCGAAGAAGTTTGCGGATTGGGGGCTCGTCATCGACGATCAGGATTTTGAGAGGGGCCGCGCTCATTGCGTTTCATCCACGCGTTGGCCCTGCGGCGGGATCGGGAACCGGATCGTGAAAACTGCGCCTGATCGATCCGTCCGGTTGGACGCGGAGATAGTACCGCGCATCGCTTCGACAAACCCACGCGAGATCGCAAGCCCGAGGCCGGTGCCTGCGCGGACGTGGTCCACCTTTTGTGCGCGATAGAATTTGTCGAAGATCAGCTCGAAATCTGAAGGCGGAACACCCTCTCCTTCGTCGAGGATTTGAATGCAGACTGAGGGCCCCTCCCGACGGCCGGTTAACCGGATCGTCGTGCTGTCGGGCGCGTATTTCGCTGCATTGTCCAACAAATTGAACAGGACCTGCTCAAACAACACCGGATCAAGCGAAAGCATCGGCAGGTTCGGTTCGAGATCCAGGGCAATGCGATGGCGCGCCAGTATGCGCTCGGTGCGACGGAGCGCTCCACCGATCACTTCGCTGACGTCGTAAAGTGATGCTTTCGGAACCACCGCTCCCGATTCGAGCTTGGTCATGTCGAGCAGGTTCGCGATGAATCGGTTGAGCCGCTCGGATTCGTCGATGATCTGCTGGAGCAGCTCAGTCTTTTGGCCGTCGTTCAACTTGCTGGAATAATCTCGCAGCGTGCCGGCAGTTCCGATGACCGCCGCAAGCGGCGTCTTCAGATCATGTGAGAGAGACGTCAGCAACGCAGAGCGAAGCCGCTCCGCTTCGACGCTGCGTTGTACCCGATCCATATCATCGACCAGATGAACGCGTTCAATCGCGAGTGCTGTCTGGTCCGTCAGAGCGTCGAGCAAACGGCGTTCGTCTGGTGTCAGCAACGGCCCAATTCGATCACTGTCGATACCAACAATGCCAACCGGTCCGCGGCCGGTTCGCATTGGGAGAAACAAGCGCTTGGCGCCGGGAAGCGTATCCGCGCCCCTGCCCGCGGGACGGTTGTTCTCCCAGGCCCATCGCGCGGCGGCAAGGTCCGCGCTGTCGAGCGTGTCTTCAGGCGGATAGCCCGCCTTGACTGCAATTGCACCGTCCTCAGGCAGCAACAAAACGACCCGAACCTTTAGCATCATCGCCGCCTGATGGGCTGCCGCCCAGAGCACGTCGTCCAATGCGCCTACGCCTGCCAACTTCTTGCTGAACGCGTAGAGTGACTCGGTCGTCCGGGCCCGTCCGACGGCTGTGACTGCCAGTTTGCGAACGCGCGCCGCGAGCTGGGAGACGACGATTCCTACCACCAGGAAGGCGATGAACGCCGAAACGTTTCTCGGGTCGGCGATGGTGAACGTGTAGAGCGGCGGCATGAAGAAAAAATTGTAGCAGAGCGAAGCCATGACGCTAGCGGCGATCGACGGCCAAAGCCCGAACCGCACGGCCGTGCCGATGATTGCGGTCAGAAACACCAGATCGACGCTTTCGATTCCTACCAGCGGCTGGATCAGTTCGCCGACAACAAGGGCTGCTGCGACCGATCCCGCGGCGGTCAGGTAGGCCACGGTATTGAACGGCTTCGGGGCGACGGCCGCGGCCACCGTCTTGCGCGGGATGGGATCGCCTGCGATTTCATCGCCCGCGATGACATGGACGCCGATGTTTCCCGCACGCCGAACCAGGTCGTGAACGACGGAGCCATTCACGATCTCGAACCAGCGCGAGCGCGAGGATTTTCCAATAATGATCTGGGTGACGTTGTTGTCGCGGGCGTAGTCGAGGATATCATCCGCGATACGCCCGCCGCCACCAGGTATTGTGACGGCCTCCCCTTCGAGCGCCTGAGCCAGGCGAAGCGTGTCGGCGATGCGGTCGCGTTGTTCTTCGCTCAGATCCTGGTTGCGTTGCGTCTCGAGGTAGAGCGCGGTCCATTGGCCATGCAGGCGATCGGTCAATCGCTTGGCATAGCGCACGAGACCGGCGGTGCGCGGATCCTCACTAACGCACACCAGAATGCGCTCACCTGCCGCCCAGGGCCCTTCGATGGCGTGAGCCTGCATCTGGCTCAGCAGCTGGTCATCGACCCTGTCGGCGGTGCGGCGTAGCGCGAGCTCGCGAAGCGCTGTGAGCTTGGTCGGGGAGAAAAAATTCTCAAGTGCGCGTTCGGCCTGCTTGGGAACGTAGACCTTGCCCTCCTTCAAACGCTGAATCAGGTCAGCTGGCGTAAGGTCGACGAGCTTGACCTCATTGGCCTTGTCGAAGACTGAGTCGGGAACGGTCTCCTGGACGCGAACGCGCGTAATCTGGGCGACGACGTCATTGAGGCTCTCGATGTGCTGAACGTTGACAGTCGAATAGACGTCGATGCCTGCGTCTAGAATGTCCTGCACGTCGAGATAGCGTTTAGGATGCCGGCTTCCCGGTGCGTTGCTGTGGGCGAGTTCATCGACCAGGACGATCTGCGGTCGCCGGGCGATGATGGCATCGAGATCCATCTCCTCGAACCATTGGCCACGGTAGTCTAACCGACGTCGCGGGATGATCTCCATCCCTTCCAACAGCGCCGCGGTTTCCTTGCGGCCATGCGTTTCCACCACGCCGATGACGACATCATAGCCGTCTCTTTTTCGATTGCTGGCTGTCTGAAGCATTTCGTATGTCTTACCCACGCCGGGCGCCGCGCCGACAAAAATCTTCAGTCGCCCAACACGGCTTTCCTCACGGCGAGCGGCCTCCAACAGCGCTTCGGGCGATGGTCGCTTTTCAACGTTGATTTGCTCTTCCGGCATGTAATTCCGAGGGTTAAATTTCTGCTTCCGTCACCCTCAAAGCATACGCCCGGAACGCGTAGTTGTCTTCGTCAGTAGGGTCATTGTGTTCTTGCGCCTGAAAGCGCGTCGAGCGCGAGATTGAGCTCCAGCACATTCACGCGCGGATCGCCAAGGACGCCTAGAGGCGCCGGCTTGATCGCCCGTTCGACAAGAAGGGCGACGTCGGATTCCGCAAGACCACGAGCGGCGGCTACGCGCTTTACCTGGAAGCGCGCGCCCTCGGGCGAGATATCAGGGTCCAGACCAGAGCCAGAAGCGGTCAGCAGGTCGGAAGGAATCTCATTCGCCGGAACGCCGTACTTCGCGACATCTGCATCGATCCTCTCGGCGAGCTTGGCCGAGGAAGGGCCGAGGTTCGAGCCCGACGATGAGCGACCGTCATAGCCTGCTCCTGCCGCCGATGGCCGGCCCCAGAAATAGGTGGGACCTGCAAAGGCCTGACCGATGAGTTCCGACCCCACGACCTGCCCGTCACGCGTGATCAGGCTGCCATTTGCTTGTTTCGAAAACAGCGACTGGCCGATCCCGGTCATGGCTAGTGGATAGGCGATCCCCAAGAGGAGCGTAAAGAGGCCCAGGATGACCGCCGAAGCGCGAAGATGCTGCAACATGACCCGGTGTCCTTAAGCTAGACCGACGGCGGAGACGACAAGATCGATCGCCTTGATGCCGATGAAAGGAAGGATAACGCCGCCCAATCCGTAGATGAGGAGGTTTCGCGAGAGAAGCTTGCCCGCGGGCGCTGGCTTCCATGCAACGCCTTTCAGGGCAAGCGGGATCAGTGCCGGGATTATCAACGCGTTAAAAATGATCGCAGAAAGAATGGCACTGTTGTCGCCTGGTCCGCTTGACATGTGCAGCACGTCAAGAGCGCTCAGCTCCGGATAGAGCACGACGAACATCGCCGGAATGATCGCGAAATACTTCGCCACGTCGTTGGCGATCGAGAAGGTTGTCAGCGAGCCACGCGTCATCAGTAGCTGCTTCCCGATGGCGACGATCTCGATGAGCTTGGTCGGGTCGCTGTCGAGATCGACCATGTTGCCTGCTTCGCGGGCGGCGGGCGTGCCGGTCTGCATGGCGACGCCGACATCGGCCTGGGCGAGCGCCGGCGCATCGTTGGTGCCATCGCCGCACATGGCGACCAGCTTGCCGCCTGCCTGTTCCTTACGAATAAGCGCGAGCTTATCCTCAGGGGTTGCCTGCGCGAGGAAATCGTCCACACCGGCTTCGGCGGCGATGGCCGCCGCGGTAAGTGGGTTGTCGCCCGTGATCATGACGGTGCGAATGCCCATGGCTCGGAGCTCTGCGAAGCGTTCCTTGACGCCGCCCTTGACCACGTCCTTGAGATGGACGATCCCCAGGACCACGCCATCCCGCGCAACGGCAAGGGGCGTGCCGCCTTGGCGAGCGATCATGTCGGCGGCAGCCTTGAGTTCGCCGGGGATGGGTCGCGCATCAGAACGCGACGCGACGTAGGTGAGGATCGAGTCGACGGCGCCTTTCCGGATTTGACCATCGGCAAGATCGACGCCGCTCATCCGTGTGTGAGCAGAGAACGGCACGAACTTCGCGTTGGCCGCAGTCATCTCCCGCCCTCGCATGCCGAACTTCTCCTTCGCCAGCACGACGATGGATCGCCCCTCGGGCGTATCATCCGATAGCGAGGCAAGCTGAGCGGCGTCGGCCAAAGCGCGCTCATCAATGCCTGGCGCAGGGATAAAGGCGACGGCCTGACGGTCGCCAAGGGTGATGGTGCCTGTCTTGTCGAGCAAAAGCACGTCAACGTCGCCGGCCGCCTCGACCGCGCGGCCGGACGTCGCGAGCACGTTGAAACGGACCAGGCGGTCCATCCCGGCAATGCCAATGGCGGAGAGAAGCCCGCCGATGGTCGTCGGGATCAGTGCAATGAACAGCGAGGCGAGGGCTACCATGCTGACGCTGCCCTTTGCATAGGCCGCAAACGCCGGAATGGTGGCGACAGCGAGGACGAAAATCAGTGAAAGGCCGGCGAGCAGCACGCCAAGTGCGATCTCGTTGGGAGTCTTGCCGCGTGAGGCGCCTTCAACCAGCGCAATCATTCGATCCAGGAAGGTCGATCCCTGGATGGCAGTGACGCGGACAAGAATACGGTCGGACAGGACACGCGTGCCAGCCGTTACGGCAGACCGGTCTCCTCCGCTCTCGCGGATGACCGGCGCGGACTCACCCGTAATTGCGGATTCATCGATTGTGGCGATACCCTCGATCACTTCACCGTCTGCTGGAACAACTTCGCCAGCCACCACCTCAATCACGTCGTTGAGCTTAAGGTCGGAGGCCGAGACGGGCGGTTGTGCGATGCCGTTCAGTATCCGGCGCGCCATCAGCTCAGCGCGCGCGCGACGCAAGCTTGCGGCCTGCGCCTTGCCACGGCCTTCGGCGATCGCTTCGGCGAACGCCGCAAACAGTACCGTCGCCCACAGCCAGAAGGCGATTTGCCCCGAGAACAGTGTTTCTGCGCCGCCTGTCGCGACGTCGCGCACAAAGAGTACTGTGACGTAGACCGCCATCAGTTCGATGGCGAAGACGACCGGATTCCGCCAAAGCGTCAGCGGATTGAGCTTGGCGAAGGAAGCGAAGAACGCTGGCCCGACGATCGTCGGCTCGAACAGCGAAATCGGCTTCTTCTTGTCGTTGGCATTCGTGACCATTGGGGTCCTCGTTAGAACAGACGGTTGGCGGCGGCTTCGACGATCGGGCCGAGCGCCAATGCCGGGAAGAAAGTGAGCGCGGCTTCAATGATGATCACCGACACTACCAGCAGAATGAACAGCAGGCCGCGCGTCGGGAACGTGCCGGACGTCTCCGGTGTCGACGGCTTAGCGGCGAGCGCCCCGGCGACAGCGAGGGCTGGGATGATCATCACAAACCGGCCGATGAGCATCGCGATCGCGATCGTGTAGCAGTAAAACGGCGTGCTTGCGGTAAGGCCGCCGAAGGCCGAGCCATTGTTGCCGGCTCCGGAGGAGTACGCATACAGTATTTCCGAAAAGCCGTGCGGACCCACGTTGAGCGGTCCCGCCTGCCCCCAGCTGGTGGCGGCTGCAAGCCCCGTCATGAGGATAATGATCAGCGGGGAGGCGAAAGTCGCCAGGACCACGAGCTTCACTTCCTTCGCCTCGATTTTCTTGCCGAGGAAGGAGGGCGTCCGGCCCACCATCAGGCCCGCAATGAAGATCGCCAGGATCACGAATAGCAGGATCCCGTAGAAACCCGCGCCGACGCCGCCGACGACCACTTCGCCCATCTGGATGTTGACCAGCGGGACCATCCCACCGATCGCGGTGAAGCTGTCGTGCATGGCGTTGACCGCGCCGCAGGACGCCGCCGTCGTAATGACTGCGAACAAGGCCGACGCAGAAAGGCCGAACCGGACCTCCTTGCCCTCCATGTTGCCAGCCAGCGCATTGACATGCGCAGCAGCAAGGGCCGGCGTCGTCTGGGTCTCGGCCCAGTAGCAGACGCCGACGCCAACAAGGAACATGAGCGCCATGGCGCCGAGGATTGCCCAGCCCTGGCGCTCATTGCCCACCATCTTGCCGAACGTGATGGTGAGGCCCGCGCCGATGGCGAAAATCGAGATCATCTGGATAAAGTTTGAAATCGCATTCGGGTTCTCGAACGGGTGCGCAGCATTGGCATTGAGGAAGCCGCCGCCATTTGTGCCAAGCATCTTGATCGCGATCTGGGAAGCCATCGGCCCCATCGCCAGATCCTGCTTGGCGCCTTCGAGGGTCGTCGCCATGGCGCCGCCCGCCAAGGTCTGGGGAATACCCGACCAGATCAGGTAGATCGCGAAGAAGATCGCAATCGGCAGCAGAATGTAGAGCGTCGCGCGCGTGATATCGAGCCAGAAGGACCCTATCGTCGCAGCGCTCTTGCGCGCAAATCCGCGCGCGAAAGCGATTGCGACGGCAATGCCCGTCGCGGCCGAAAGGAAGTTGTGAACGGCGAGGCCAGCCATCTGCGAGAAATGGCTCATCGCCGTCTCGCCGCTGTAGGCCTGCCAGTTCGTGTTGGTGACGAAGCTGACCGACGTGTTGAGCGCAAGCTCGGGCGACAGGCCTGCGAAACCCTGCGGATTGAACGGCAGCAGATTCTGGAAGCGTAGGATCAGGAAAAGCGTGACGACCGACAGGAAGTTGAACATCACAAGTGCGGCTGCATAACCTTTCCAGCTCTGCTCCTTGTCGGTCTTGACGCCCGCCAGCGCGTAGAAGCCGCGCTCGACCGGCACGAGCACCGGCGACAAGAAGGTGCGACGCCCTTCGAACACGGCGGCCATATAGAGCCCGAGGGGCCGCGCAAGCGCGAGCACCACCGCTACAAAGAGCGCGATCTGAACCCAGCCAATCGCTGTCATGGAAATGACCCTGTCTAGAACCGCTCTGGCCGCAGCAATGCGGCCAGAAAGAAGATGAGGAGGAAGGCCGCAAGCAGCGCGCCCAAACCGAGATCCAGACTCATGTCATGACCTTTTCCGAAATTGGGAGCTTCAAAGCTTGCTGAACCCGGTCACCAGGAGACCGAGAAGTCCGAACGAGACCAAAATAAAAGCTGTGGCGATAAGGTCGGGCATCGATCGTCCTCTGTTCGTTTTGGTCTTCAACCTGAAGTGCATCCTGGCTAGCGCCCGCGCGAACAACCTGCGTCAGGTCAAAAGCTGCGTAACTCATATCAAGGTGGTCCTTCAGGCGCTCGGCTAGGAGACCGGACGATGAATTACCGTCCAAGGCATAGGCTTTCGAGACGACCGGGGTGCGATCTTTATAGGAATTTCATAGTGGTCGGCTGAAGGCTTCCCCCGCGTCAGCAGAAGTTCACATCGTCCGCCTGATCGAGAAAATAACGCGGTCGTCGGCTTTCTGCTCGGTGGTGAAAGCGCTTGCTACAATCGGGTCCGCACCATCGATTGACGTGCCGATGTAGTGAAGATCGAAGCCAAGGCCCCAGTTCGAGTAAGTTCCGCCGATATTCCAGGTCGAGTAGCTGTCGCCGTCCGTTCCCGCGAAGACGCCATCAATGTCCTCGATGTCCTGATAACCAATTGCGCCAGAGACCGCGAAGCTCGGCGAGAACGTGTAGCCGCCGTTGAGCTCCACATAGTAAGCGGCACCGGTTTCGGCGGTGAAGTCAGGCGACCAGTACGCCGCACCACCAATGGTGAAACCGTCGGCGGGCGCGAACGAGCCCTTCGCGTAGCCTTCGTAATAATCGAGTTCGCCCGTGCCCTGGCTGATGCCATCATCGGCCGCGCCCGGATAAAGATATCCGATGACGCCGACGTCCAGAGCGACTGGCCCGATGGGGAATTTGTAGCCGCTATAGAGATCGAGTTCGATCGAGTCGCCGAACCCGAAATCAACATTCGAGGCCCAGGCGCCCGCGTAGAATGAACCGAAGGAGGCATCGACACCGCCTTGCACGGCGGGGTTCGCATCGGTCTGCGAGAGCCCGCGGAAAGCGTAATCGGTCGCAATGGCGACGTTGCCGGTTATGGTCGCTTCTTGCGCCATCGCAGGCGCCACGGACGCAAGTGATGCGAGCGCAGCAACTCCGAAGAGCGCGCGATTGATCTTCATGGCCATGTCTCCTGACGCTTGCCCATTCGGGCGCTTAGGTGGCGGAGATAGTCGGGATCGCCATAAAAATTCTATGCGGTCGGGCGGCCAATCTTATGGGCGCCGCCATACAAGCCCGTCCACTCAAGTTTCAAGAGGGCGATGGCTGTGAGAAAAGAAGCAACGGCTGGCCGCACGGCTCCGCGGCAAGGCCAACATCTTGCTGGTCCGGCTCAAGAGTAGATGCTGTTCCGGAAGTACTTTGGCCCCTCGTGCTGTCTTCACCTCTTCTCAGGGCGGCTTCGCGTTTTACGCGAAGCAAGCTCAGCATTCCCGATCCGACCCAGCACCACATGGGTTCAAACTCCCCGGCTGGCGCTGTGCTCTTGTTCCTGTCGAATGAATTTCAGCGCCGCCTCTCTGCTGGCGAAGACGCCACCCACGCGATCATCCCGCCGCTTCACGCACCAGAGGTGGCGCGCGTAGTTCAGTTCGAAAAATCCAACCTTCCACATGCCCGAATCTCCAAATATCGGGAGGCGTGAACCACGTCTCCAACGCATCGGGTGAAGGTGGCCGGATCGGAGTAGGAATTCGATGTGATTTCGGACATCCAGAAATAGGGACGGCATCTGAGTCGCAGCGCACCGACCGGAACGAGATTTCCACTTCTTCACGCGCAATCTGCTGACATCTGACCGCGAATACTCTCCTGTCAGTGATCGCTTATGCGGCGCTTATTTTATCGCCGGCCGAGCTATCTCGAAATCCTATGCCGGTTGAGCGAACCTTGTGTCGCTATGTCCACGTTCATCCTGATCCCGCTGGGTGTTGTTGGCTTGATCGCTTGTAGTGCGGCTGTTTGTGCTCTGGCCGAGCTTATGGCCCAAGGGGAAGATTACGCGGAGCCGCTCAAGGACGACCCGACCTGGTTCGGCAGCCCGCGTGATCGCGCCGAAGGCTATGTCAGCGCACCAACTGATCGTCAGCCAGACGCGTTGATCGAGATCGATGATCGGCCGGAAGCACACGGTGGCGAGACTGCAGCCGACGTACAGGCTCGTCGGGAAAATCGTAAATTGCACGTCGCCCCTCCACGGTGAACGCCGTGCATCGGATTATTGGGTTGCAACAACAGGTCGTTTCTATGCCCTCCCCGCGTCACGCTTCTGAATCAGTTCGCTTGGACCTGTCAGATGTTCGGCGGCTTTCAGCCGGGCTCTTCTGGACCATCGCACAGCGCGCCCCTCAACAACGTCGCGGCGACCACCCATCGTGTCCACGAGGTACATCTCTAGGCGACGCTGGTTGGTGCGCCAGCTAATGGTTGAGATGACGGCTCGTGTCGCGAAAACGTGGTCGCGCGACGTGCTCAGGCCGTGCTTTCGGCAGACGTCCGCAGTCATCTCGTTCAGCTGATGTTTGACCAGGATCGCGACAATCCCGTCTCCGGAAAATCGGTTTTTCCATACCCTCCGTCTGCATGGCGACAGACCTTTCATTCGACTCAAAAACCAAGCGAAGGTCGGGTCATTCTGATGGTTACCTGACGACGTCTCCAAATTCCTTCATGAGCTCGACACCCATGGATTCTCAATTGACTTTCGCTGGCATTACGTAGCGTCCGGCATTTGTTAAATGAGATTTAGGTGTCGCAGAACCTCAAAAACTCTCAATTCAAACTGATCCGAACCTGACGAGAGAGTTTTTTTGACTGCGCCTGCGTCTCAAGTTTGCTCTCGACCATCGCAACTTGCACCCAGGCCCGAAGTGCTGCTGGCAGGAAAAGCCAGGCAAGCACCGTTGTCTCGATCAAACGACGCTGGAGCATTTTTTTCTGATGTATCCAGTAGTTACGCCGCGTTCTGAAATTCAGGTCGCGTGAAAAGTGTCCCGCCGGCGGACGTTCTTTGTAGCCATCGAGACGCGTTCGCAGTCTCAATCACGGCGATGAAATCCGTCACCCCTGAAATGAGAGTCATTAAGAGTGAGAGTGGCTGGCGAAGGCCGGACTCTCACGAGCGAGGTGAGTTCGGTACAGCGCTGAAGCCTTTGGACATACCTTGAAGTGAGCGCGCTGAATGTTTGGCGAGCTGGGGGTGGGCTGAATGGTCGCAGAGTGCGGCCGTAGTCCGCGCAAGTGCGAAGAGCGTGGGGGTTTGTCATGGCCGTTGTATTTCATCGAATCGATCTCGATTTCATCCTGCAACAGATTCTGATTGCGGAAGCGGAAGCCAGCGGCACGCCGCTGAGTGAACTGGTCTCCAACCCCGAGTTCGCATTCGGGCTGCGCACCGTCACCGGGGTCAACAACCACATCACCGGCAACAACCAGGTCGGGGCGGCCGACAACTCGTTCCCGCGCCTCCTGCCGCCAGCCTTCATCTCCGCCGAAACGTCGCCCCCTGGCTTCGGCCCGCCCACGCCGACCTCCTACACCCAGACCCACGGCGCTGTGTTCGACAGCGCCCCGCGCACGATCAGCAACCTGATCGTCGACGACACGGCGAACAACCCCGCCGCCGTGGCCGCCGCGGCAGGGACCGACGGCTCCGAGCTGGTGACCGGCACGCGCACTAATGGCACCACGTTCCAGACCTTCTTCATCCCCAACACGACCCCGGACGCCGGCCTATCGGCCCCCTTCAACGCCTGGATGACCTTCTTCGGCCAGTTCTTCGACCATGGCCTCGACCTCGTCACCAAGGGCGGCAACGGCACGGTGTACATCCCGCTTCAGCCGGATGATCCGCTCTATGTTCCCGGCTCGCCCACCAACTTCATGGTGCTCACCCGCGCCACCATGATGCCGGGACCCGATGGCATTCTCGGCACCAATGACGATGTCCACGAGCAGGAGAACATCACCTCCCCGTTCGTCGACCAGAACCAGACCTACTCCTCCCACCCCTCGCACCAGGTCTTCCTGCGCGCCTACACGATCGGCGCAGACGGCGCCCCGCATGCGACCGGCAAGCTGATCACCGGCAAGGATCTCGGCGCCGACGGCCGCTTCGGCGGAACCGGAGCCAACGCCGACACCGAGGTCGGCGGCATGGCCACCTGGGCCGTCGTCAAGGCGCAAGCCCGCGATATCCTCGGCATCCACCTTACCGACGCGCAAGTCTTCGACGTTCCGCTGCTGGCGACCGACGACTATGGCAACTTCATCAAGGGAGCCCACGGCTTCCCGCAGGTGGTCATCCGTACCGGCAACGGCGCTGATGGCATCGCCGGCACGGCCGACGACACGACGATTCTGGTTGAAGGCAATCCTGCGGCCAATGGCGGCCTCGGCATCGACATCACCAACGCGGTCAGCACCGGCCACGAGTTCCTCGTCGACATCGCTCACGATGCCGATCCCAGCGGTGGCGCGGTTGCCGACGCCGACAGCGTGATCGGCGGCGCCGTCGTCAATCCGCTAACCGGCCTCAACACCGTCTACGACAACGAACTGCTCGACAAACACTACATCGCCGGCGATGGCCGCGTGAACGAGAACATCGGCCTCACCGCCGTCCACTCGATCTTCCATTCAGAGCACAACCGCCTGGTCGATCAGACGAAGGAAGAAATTCTCGCCGAGCACGATCTCACCTTCCTCAACAAATGGCTGATGCCGGACGCGCAGCTCGCTGCGCTGCCGACGACGCAGGCCCAGATCGACGCGCTGCACTGGAATGGCGAACGGTTGTTCCAGGCCGCGAAGTTCGGCACCGAGATGCAATACCAGCACCTCGTGTTCGAAGAGTTCGCGCGCACCGTTCAGCCGACGATTGATGCGTTTGTCGACTTCAACCAGGACGTCGATCCTTCGATCGTGGCGGAATTTGCGCACACGGTTTACCGCTTCGGCCACTCGATGCTGACGGAGACGGTCGACCGGCTCGATCCCAACTTCGTCTCAAGCGAAATCGGGCTGATCCAGGCCTTCCTCAATCCGCTCGAGTTTGCCGCCAGCGGCCCGACTCCCGATCAGGCGACGGGCGCCATCGTGCGCGGACTGACGCGCCAGGTGGGCAACGAGATCGACGAGTTCGTCACTGAAGCCCTGCGCAACAACCTGGTCGGGCTCCCGCTCGACCTCGCCGCCCTCAACCTGGCGCGCGGACGTGATGTTGGCATTCCCTCGCTCAACGCAGCGCGGGCCACGTTCTACGCCGGCACCGGCGACAGCAATATCAAGCCTTACATCAGCTGGGCTGACTTCGTTCAGCACATCAAGCACCCGGAATCGCTGATCAACTTCATCGCCGCCTACGGCACGCACTCGACCATCACCAGCGCGACCACAACCGACGCCAAGCGCGCGGCGGCGGCGGCGATCGTGCTCGGCGGTGTTGGAGCTCCGGACGATCGGCTCGACTTCCTCAACTCGACGGGCGAATGGGCCAACAGCAACCTGGCTCACGCCAAGGATCGCGATGGTGTCACCACGACCGGCCTTGGCAGCGTCGACTTCTGGATCGGCGGTCTCGCTGAGGAACAGATGCCGTTCGGCGGCTTGCTTGGCACGACGTTCGGTTTCGTGTTCGAAACCCAGCTCGAAAGCCTGCAGAACGGCGACCGGTTCTATTACCTGCACCGTGTCGATGGCCTGCCCTTCCAGTCTCAGCTCGAGAACAACCTGTTCTCGAAGCTGATCATGGCAAACACCGACGTCAAACATCTGCCGGCGCACGTCTTCACCACGCCGGCGTTTACGCTGGAAGTGAACCGGTCGAACCAGTTCACCGGACTTGGTGCTGCGGGACGCGATGACCCGACCGGCGGCATCATGATCAATGGCGTCGAGATCACTCAACTGGTGATCCGCGACAACCCGAACACCGTGAGCGTCGACACCAACTACCTGCAGTACAACGGCCCCGACCATGTCGTGCTGGGCGGTACGGCCGGCAATGACATCATCGTCTCCAGCGAAGGCGACGACACACTCTGGGGCGATGAAGGCAACGACCGCCTTGAGGGCGGTTACGGCAACGATGAAATCGAAGGCGGCGCCGGCGACGACATCATCACCGATATGGGCGGCTCCAACGTAGTCCATGGCGGCGATGGCAACGACGTCGTCGCGATCGGCAATACGGACGCCGGCGGCAGCAACCTGATCATCACCGGCGATGGCAACGATTTCATCATCGGCCGCGAAGATGTCATGGAGGTGTTTGCGGGCGCGGGTAACGATTTCATCCGCGGCAACTTCATCGACCTTCAGCTGATGGGCGGCGAAGGCGACGACTGGATCGAGCAAGGCACCCAGGACGGCGCGCCCGGCGACTTGTTCGGGCCAATCTTCCCGCAGCCGGGCGAAGCCACTCATGCGTACGGCAACGACGTCTTCCTCGGTGATGGCGGCTTTGACGAAAACCTGGGCGAAGGCGGCGACGACATCGTCGTCGTGAGCGAGGGTCCGGACAGGGACAAGGCCGGCTCCGGCTATGACTGGACGACCTTCAAGGATGACAAGTTCGGCGTGGTCGCCGACATGAGCCGGATCGTCCACGAACAACTGCCGAACTTCACAGACTCGGTGAGAGGCATTCACGTCCTCTACCAGCTGGTGGAGGGTCTTTCGGGTTCGCATCACAGCGACCTGCTCACGGGCTCCGACGATGACGTCACCCGGATCACGTCTGTGGTGCTCGAAGAAGGCGCCGACCACGCCCTGCGCAATTTTGCAGCGATCAACGGTCTGCGTGCGTTCGTTGGCGCCGCAGGCAACGGTGCTGACGGCATCGCCAACACCGCCGACGACGTGTTCGACACCGGCAACATCATCCTCGGCGGCGGCGGCAGCGACGTCATCGAAGGCCGTGGCGGCGACGATCTGATCGACGGCGACAAGTGGCTGAACGTGCGCATCAGCGTGCATGCGAACGTCGATGGCACCGGACCGCAAATCAATACCTTCGACAGCATGGACGGCGTCGACGCGACGGGCAAGCGCCTGTCGGAATACATGCTTGATGGCACCTACAATCCGGGCCAGCTGGTGATCGTTCGCGAGATCCTCACCGATGCGGTCGTTCCGGGCCAACTCGGCAATTCGTTCGACACCGCGCAGTTCACCGGCCTGAGAAGCGAATATACCATCACCACCACGGGTGGCGTTACCACGGTGACGGACTCCGTTGCAGGTCGTGATGGCGTAGACCGTCTCACCAACATCGAACGCCTGCAGTTCAACGATACGTCCGTCGTCCTGGCCGGCAACGCCGGCGCGAACAGCGGTCCGGTTGGCCAGGTCACGATCCTGAATGCGTCCAACAATCCGCTGAACACTGCGCCTGCCTCAGGCCAGGTTCTGCACGCATCCGTCGCAGGCGTCACCGACGCCAACAACACCGCGACCAGTGGAGCGCTCGTTACCGGCGACGTCAGCTACATCTGGCAGGCCGAGCTGGTCCCGGGCTCCGGCATCTTCGAAGACATCATGACCCTTGCTGAAGGCGGCGCAGCAGACCATCGCGCCACCGGGACGACCTACACGGTTACCGACGCTCAAGTTGGCCTGCTGATCCGCGCCAAGGCAATCTATCAAGACCAGCACGGCGTGGTCGAACAAGTCACGTCGTTGCCGACCCAGGCAACAGTTGCGGGCGCACCCGTCGCGCCCCCGGCGCCGCTGCCGACGGAGACGCTCGTTTCCAGCCCCGGCGTGCACTTCATCCGGTCGGACCTGCAATTCATCCTCGACCAGATCAAGATCGCCGAGCAGATCGCGGGCGGAGCTGACCCTGCGTCGCTGGTGCCCGATATGCGCGCTCCGTATGGTCTGCGTACGGTCACGGGGGAGAACAACAACCTGCGTGATGGCCAATCCGATTTCGGAGCGGCCGACAGCACGTTCCCGCGCATGCTTACTCCGCAGTTCATCGGAGCGGACAACGTGCCTGCCGGATTCGGTCCGCCCGGCACGACATCCTACGCCCAGACCAGCGGCAACGTGTTCGACAGCGATCCGCGCACGATCAGCAACCTGATCGTCGATGACACGGCGTCCAACCCGGCCGCGGTCGCGGCGGCGGCGGCAACGCCCGGATCCGAACTGGTGACCGGCACACGCGCCAATGGCACCACGTTCGAAACGTTCGTCATGCCCAACCAGTCTCCTGACGCCGGCCTCTCGGCCCCGTTCAACGCGTGGATGACCTTCTTCGGCCAGTTCTTCGACCACGGCCTCGACCTCGTCACCAAGGGCGGTCCCAACGGCATCGTGTTCATCCCGCTGCAACCGGATGATCCGCTCTATGTCGTCGGCTCGCCCACCAACTTCATGGTGATGACGCGCGCCACCATGCTGCCGGGCGCCGATGGCATCCTCGGCACGGTGGACGACATCCACGAACAGGAGAACACCACTTCTCCGTTCGTCGACCAGAACCAGACCTACTCCTCCCACCCCTCGCACCAGGTCTTCCTGCGCGGCTACGCGATCGGCGCCGACGGCGCTCCGCATGCCACCGGCAAGCTCATCACCAACCGTGACCTTGGCGTCGACGGCGAGTACGGCACCGCCGACGACACCGAAATCGGGGGCATGGCCACCTGGGCCGTCGTCAAGGCGCAAGCCCGCGACGTCCTCGGCATCAACCTCACGGATGCGCAGGTGTTCAACGTTCCGCTGCTGGCCACCGACGCCTACGGCAACTTCATCAAGGGGGCCCACGGCTTCCCGCAGGTTGTGATCAAAACCGGACCGACCACCGCCATCCTGGTGGAAGGCGACCCGACTGCCAATGGCGGCCTCGGCATCGACATCACCAACGCGGTCGGAACTGGCCACCAGTTCCTCATCGACGTCGCCCATGACTCCGACCCGAGCGGCGGCAAGCTTGCCGACGACGACACCCTCCTGAACGGCGACCTGGACGGCAGCGGCGCCATCGACAACGGCGAAACCGCCGCTGTTGCCGGCCGGTACGACAACGAAATGCTCGACAAGCACTACATCGCGGGCGATGGCCGTGTGAACGAGAACATCGGCCTCACCGCCGTCCACTCGATCTTCCACTCAGAGCACAACCGCCTGGTCCAGCTCACCAAGGACGTAGCGCTTGCCTCCAATGACGTGTCGTTCATCAACGAATGGCTGATGCCGAACGCGCAGATAACCGCGCTGCCGACGACGCCGGCCGAGATCGCTGCTCTGCAATGGAATGGCGAACGACTGTTCCAATCCGCCAAGTTCGGCACCGAGATGCAATACCAGCACCTCGTGTTCGAGGAGTTCGCACGCACCATCCAGCCGAACATCGACTTCCACGTTCCGGAAAACCAGAACTATCACATCGAAATCGATGCCTCGATCGTGGCGGAATTTGCGCACACGGTTTACCGCTTCGGCCACTCGATGCTGACGGAGACGATCGACCGGCTTGATCCCAACTACAACTCGAGCGAAATCGGCCTGATCCAGGCCTTCCTCAATCCGCTCGAGTTTGCCGCCAGCGGCCCGACTCCCGATCAGGCGACGGGCGCCATCGTGCGCGGACTGACGCGCCAGGTTGGCAACGAGATCGACGAGTTCGTCACTGAAGCCCTGCGCAACAACCTGGTCGGGCTCCCGCTCGACCTCGCCGCCCTCAACCTGGCGCGCGGACGCGATGTCGGCATTCCCTCGCTCAACGCAGCGCGGGCCACGTTCTATCGTGCATCGGGCGACAGCAACCTGAAGCCCTACATCAGCTGGGCTGACTTCGTTCAGCACATCAAGCACCCGGAATCGCTGATCAACTTCATCGCCGCCTACGGCACCCACTCGACCATCGTCAACGCGACTACCACTGCAGACAAGCGTGCAGCCGCAACGGCGCTCGTGCTCGGCGGTGTTGGAGCTCCGGACGATCGGCTCGACTTCCTCAACTCGACGGGCGAATGGGCCAACAGCAACCTGGCTCACGCCAAGGATCGCGATGGGGTCACCACGACCGGCCTCGGCAGCATCGACCTCTGGATCGGCGGTCTTGCCGAAGAACTTATGCCGTTCGGCGGCATGCTCGGCTCGACATTCAACTTCGTGTTCGAGAACCAGCTCGAAAACCTGCAGAACGGCGACCGGTTCTACTACCTGTCGCGGACTGCCGGCATGAACTTCAACAGCGAACTGGAAAACAACTCGTTCGCGGCGCTGATCATGGCGAACACCGACGCCACCCACCTGCCCAACATCGTGTTCAAGACCCCGACCTGGATTCTGGAAGTCGACCAGTCCAAGCAACACACGAACCTTGGCCTCGACGGGCGCGACGATCCCACCAACGCCCCGGTCATTGGCGGTGTGGACCTCACCCCGCTGGTTATCCGCGACAACCCGAACACAGTGGGTCCCGACGGCAACTACCTGCAATACACCGGACCTGACCATGTCGTCCTCGGCGGTACCGATGGCAATGACATCCTCATCTCAAGCGAAGGCGACGACACGATCTACGGCGACGCTGGCAACGATCGCATCGACGGCGGCTACGGCAACGACTTCGTTGAAGGCGGCGATGGCGACGACATCATCACCGACCTCGGAGGCGATGACACACTGCACGGCAATGAAGGCAACGACGTCATTCAAGGCGGCAACGGGATCAACCTGATCCTCGGCGGGCCTGGCAAGGACTTCGTCGTCAGCGGCAGCGACTCGACGGAGGTTTTCGGCGGCACCGGCGACGACTTCATCCGTGGCAGCCTGAACGACGAGCAGCTCATGGGCGGCGAAGGCGACGACTGGATCGAGGAAGGCACTGGCGATGCTGCGCCGGGCGACAACTTCGACCCGTTTGGCCGCGACCCGATCATCGGCAACGACATCTTCATCGGCAACGGCAGCACGGATATCTTCTTCGCTGAAGGCGGCGACGACTTGATGTTCGGTAATGGCGGAGCGGGTGACCGTTACATTGGTGACTCCGGCTACGACTGGGCGGGCTTCAAGGGCTCGACCACTGGCGTTTCAGTTGACATCGGCCTCCCGGACGATGCCCTGACCCCGCCGATACCTGAAGTGGCCGCGACAGTGGCGCGCTTCAAATCCGTCGAAGGCCTCTCGGGCTCGCACAAGAGCGATATCTTGCTCGGCACCGACGATGACAGCACGGCCATCCGCGCATCCGGCGCCACCGGCAGCGTGATGACCAACATGTCGCTGATCAACGGGATGCAGTCGCTGCTCGATACCGCGTTCAAGCGCGTGCTATCGGGCGCCGTTGCGACCCCGGACGGTCTCACCACCGCCGGCGGACATGTCACCTCGTTCGGCACCGGCAACATCATCCTCGGCGGCGGCGGCAGCGATATCATCGCGGGCAAAGGCGGCGACGATGTGATTGACGGCGACAAGTGGCTCAACGTGCGCATCAGCGTCCGCGCCAACGTCGACGGCACGGGACCGGAAATCGCCAGCTTCGACAGCATGACGGACCTTATTCCGTTCATGGTGTCTGGCGCCTACAATCCGGGCCAGCTCGTCGCGGTCCGCGAGATCCTCACGGATGCGGTCGATCCCCTGCATCTGGGGCATTCGTTCGACACCGTCACGTTCTCGGGCCTGAGAGCTGACTACACCATCTCGATCGACACCAACGGCACCGCCAACAACCTGGCTGACGACATCATCACCGTCACCGACAGCGTGGCCGGCCGCGACGGCGTCGATATTCTCATGCACATCGAACGCCTGCAGTTCTCGGATCAGACCTTCCTGCATGTTGCGGCAGGTCAGAACCGTGAGCCGACGGGCGCAGTCGCGCTGCTGCATACAGCCACAGGCTTGCCTGTCGTTGCGCCGGTGCAAGGCGAAACGCTGCGCGTGTCGCTCGCAAACCTGCTCGACGCCGACAACGTGTCGAGCGCCGGTCATGTGGTGCAACCGGTGGCTTATGTCTGGCAAGTCGAAACCCGCCCCGGCACGGGCGTGTTCGAGGACATCGGCATCGCTGTCGGCGGCGGTCTGGGCACAGCGCACGGCGAGACCTTCACGGTCACCGCTGCGGAGCTGGGACTCGCGATCCGCGTCAAGGGCATCTACCAGGATGAGCACGGCACGCTGGAGACAGTCTTCTCCGCGACGACCGGCGCAGTCGTGGTGAATTCCCCGTCGACCGGTACGCTGACCATCAGCGACACCACCCCGACCGAGGATGTCGCCATCATCGCGACCGCGTTAATTTCGGACACGGACGGTATCTCGCCAGGGGGCATCACGTTCCAATGGCAGCAGGCCAACACGGCCGCCGGACCGTTCACGGACATCGTTGGCGCGACAACCGCCTCGTTCACACCGGGTGCAACGCAGGTGCTCAGATCGCTTCGCGTCATCGCAACCGTAACGGATGATGCTGGTGCCGTTACAGTGTTCACGTCGACACCAACCGGACAAGTCGGCGACCATGTCGTCGGCGATGCCGGGGCCAACACGTTGAGCGCAACAGCGTTCGACGACTGGATCGAAGGTCTCGGCGGGGCTGATGTGCTCACCGGCGGCGCTGGCGACGATAGGCTGTTCGGCGGTGGAGGCGCCGACGTACTGAACGGCGGCAACGGCAACGACGCGCTGTTCGGCGAAGCTGGCGCCGACACCCTGAATGGCGGCCTCGGCGCCGACACGATGACGGGTGGCGCTGGTAACGACACCTATACCGTCGATGACGCGGGGGATGTTGTCGTCGAGGCGACGAACGCAGGCGACGACCTCGTGCAAGCGAGAATCGCCACCTACACGCTTACCGCCAACGTCGAAGATCTTACGTTCCTCGGCACGGGCAACTTCACGGGCACGGGTAACGACCTCAACAACACCATCCGTGGCGTCGCCGGCAATGACACGCTGTCCGGCGGCAACGGCAACGACTCACTGTTCGGGGATGACGGAAACGACACCCTCAATGGCGGTGCGGGCGTCGACCAGCTGCGTGGCGAGAATGGCGACGATACGCTCAATGGCGGGGACGGTGACGACAACCTCCAGGGCGCGCTCGGGGTCGACACCCTCAACGGCGACGCCGGCAACGACGTGCTCAACGGCAATACCGGGGACGACATTCTTACCGGAGGCGCCGGCAACGACACGCTCAATGGCGGGGTGGATAACGACACCGCCGTCTTCGCCGGGCCGATCGAAAACTACGTGCTCAGTGGCAACACGACGTCGCTCACTATCACCGACACCGTCGGCAATGGGGGAACCGACACGCTGACCGGCATCGAAGTCCTTCGAATCGGCGGCGTGAACTACACGGTTGTTGCGGGCACCAGCGGCGTCGATGCTGCGCTTAATGGCGGCGCTGGTTCTCAGGCGCTCTTCGGCTTCGGCGCCAATGACACGCTCAACGCTGGCACGGGCAACGACCTGCTGATCGGCGGAGGCGGCAACGACACCGTGAATGGTGGCGATGGCGATGACTTCGTCTTCCAGAACTCGACCGGTGACGGTCAGGACTTCATCGATGGCGGCATCGGTTCGGATACATACACCCTTACCGGGGACGCTTCGACGGAGACCTTCCGGATCTATGCCCGGGCGGCCTGGCTTGCAGTGGCCGGCAACACCGCCGCGCAGCTCAACGCCAACACCGAGATCGTGATCACACGCAACGGCACCAACGCCAGCTCCATCCTTGCGCAGCTCGACAACATCGAGGAGATCAAGATCAACTCGCTGCTGACGACCGCACAAAACAACGATGGTGTCGTCAACGGCACGGCGCCTGGCGCACCGGGCGACGTTGTCCAGGTGATCGGCAACTTCGCAGCGCCGTTCACCAGCCTGGCCTTCAACACGATCAGGATCGCGGGCAGCTCTGCCAACGACACGATCGACATATCGGGTCTCACCTCCGCTCACCGCGTGGTGTTCGACGCGAATGGCGGCACGGACACGTTTATCGGCACGGTGCGTCCGCAGGATGTCATTACCGGCATCCCGGGCCTCAGCGCCGGCGATCCGCACGTTACCACCGGCACGGGTATCGAGAGCGACTTCCAACTGATGGAGCTCACGAACCGTACGAACCTGGCGGCAACCCAGGAACTCGTCGATCACTTCTCGACGCGGCAATTGGGTCGCGAGATGATTGGCTTCGACATCGAGAGCCGTGCCGATCTCTTCCTCAACAGCCACGACCTGCTGTCGGGCCTCACGTCGGCTCGCGGCTTGGGATCGGGAGTGGAAAGCGACTTCCAGCTGATGGAGCTCGCAAACCAGACGACTGTGGCGGGCAACGATGTGTTCGATCACGGGATGCTGCAATCGGGCCACGATATCGTCGGCCTCGGCGCAGCTCATGCCGACCTGTTCATGAGCAGTCGCGATATGCTGTCGGGCCTCGACACGACTGGCCCCGGCAGTCACCAGATCGCGACCGACTACGCGCTGCTGCAGGCCTGAACACCGGACTGAAACAACCAGCCGGCTCCCGATTGCATCGGGGGCCGGTTTTGCGTTGCGGCCAGTGCGGATCGCAACAACGTCTTGAATTAGCATTTCTTTTCGAACGACAGCGATTACTCAGATTGCGGATCTAGAGATCGCTGGTTCGAGTCCGGGAGCTGGCGCCAGGACCCTACACGCCCAATCCCAGCGTGATCTTGCCAAAGCACCTTGAACGGCTGACGTTCGCGCACCCGAAAATCTGTCGCGTGGTTCGTCATGGCCGTGATCTCGCTGTCCCGCATGCTGGCCTTCTGGGCCGGGATCCAGCCGGAACGGGTCGCCGTCGACCACCATGACGAGAGCCTCACCTGGACACAGTTGGATGCACGCACGAACCGGCTCGCCCGCGCCTATGCCGCGCTTGGTGTTGGGCAGGACGATTTCGTCACCATCGCCCTGCCGAACGGCATCGAATTTTTCGAGGCGTGTTTCGCGACATGGAAACTCGGCGCGACGCCGCAACCGATTTCCGCAAAGCTCCCCAAGCTGGAGCGCGACCAGATCGTTGAGCTTGGCAAACCCGCTCTTGTCATCGGCTGCGCCACCGGAGAATACCCGCAGACACCGTCGCTGGCCGAAGGCTTCCAGCCCGATGCCAGCCTCTCTGACGACGCCCTGCCGGAACGCACCGCCGCGTCGCTGAAAGCGATGACGTCCGGCGGATCAACCGGGCGGCCGAAACTTATCGTGTCCAAAAGCCCCGGCGCCTTCGATCCCGACACGCCAATGCTCGAGATCCCACAACGCGGCGCAATGCTCGTCCCCGGCCCGCTCTACCACAACGGACCCTTCATGTGGGCCATCGTCGCGCTCTTCAAGGGCTGCACGGTCGGCGTAACGACGCGCTTCGACGCGGAAGAGACCCTCCGCACCATCGAGCGTTTGAAAATCGACACGGTCTACATGGTGCCGACCATGATGCGTCGTATCTGGGCTCTGCCGGAGGAAACCCGCAACCGCTACGACCTCTCCAGCCTGCGCGCGCTCTGGCATCTCGCTGAGCCCTGCCCGCCCTGGCTCAAGGAAGCCTTCATCGAATGGCTCGGACCTGAAGTGATCTGGGAACTCTATGGCGGCACGGAGGGCCAGGGCTCGACAACTATCCAAGGCACAGCATGGCTCACCCATCGCGGCTCGGTAGGAAAACCGGTCGATACCTGCGAGATGAAGATCGTCGGCGAGAATGGCGAGACGCTTCCACCCGGCGATGTGGGCGAAGTCTTCATCCGCCCGTTGACCGGCGCAGGCACGACCTATCGCTACATAGGCGCAGAGGCCAAGGCGATCGAGGGCGGCTGGGAAAGTCTTGGCGATCTCGGCTGGATGGATGCCGAAGGCTATCTCTATCTTGCAGACCGCCTCTCCGACATGGTGCTCGTTGGCGGCGCCAACATCTATCCCGCCGAAGTCGAAGCCGCACTCGATTCATTTCCCGGCGTGCGCTCCTCGGCCGTCATCGGCCTGCCCGACGAGAGCACCGGCAACCGTCTGCATGCAATCATCGACCGCCCCGAAGGTCCCGCCGATGAAGCCGCACTCGCAGCCCACCTCGCCGAGCGCCTCGTCCGCTACAAGACCCCGCGCACAGTCGAATACGTCTCCGAACCTCTTCGCGACGAGGCCGGCAAGGTGCGCCGCAAGTCTTTGAGAGACGCCCGGATCAAGACCTGAGGGTCCACGCGGCCTTTGCCGTTGCAACCGCTGCCGTCGCCCGGCATCGTCCCGCCATGCTTCGGACCTTCGCCATCATCTTCGCAACCGCGTCGCTCGCAGCCTGCAGCCCGGATTCACCTGCCGCTGTGGCTGCAAATCACAAGGCCTGCCTCGCGCCTGAGCCAGCGCTAGCCGCTCCCTCCACCGCTGGCATGATCCGCATCGCCGGCGGCAGTTTCCTTATGGGCGCCAAACCGATGCACCCGGAAGAAGGCCCACCACGCGAAACCATGATCGCGCCCTTCTGGATCGACAGGACCGAAGTGACCAATCGCGACTTCGCCCGTTTCATAGCGGCCACGCATTACACGACGATGGCTGAACAGCCGCTCGACCCCGCAGCCTATCCCGGCCTCGCACCTGAATTGCTCAAGCCTTCCAGCCTCGTCTTCATCCCCAGCGAAAATGCGCGCTCCAGCCCCGGCGACTGGTGGTCGGTCGTGCCCGGCGCAGACTGGCGTCACCCGAAAGGCCCCGGCAGCTCGATCGACGGACACGACGACCTCCCCGTCGTCCACATCGCGTGGGCTGATGCGATGGCTTACGCCACCTGGCTTGGCCGCGATCTTCCAACAGAAGCAGAATGGGAGTTCGCCGCACGCGGCGGCATCGACGGCGCGACCTATGAATGGGGCGACGACCCGAAGCAGGACAAGCCCCGGGCGAATACGTGGCAAGGCGTCTTCCCCGCCAGCGATACCGGCGCCGATGGCTACAAAGCCGAAACAGCCCCTGTTGGATGCTTCCCCGCCAATGGGTTCGGCCTTCACGACATGAGCGGCAATGTGTGGGAATGGACGAAGGACTGGTACGCGCCAGGTCTCTCGCCCGACGGTGACGAAAATGGCCCGCCGCAGGACCGCGCGCATGACCCGGTCGAACCTGGCGTCGCCAAGCACGTCATCAAGGGCGGCTCGTTCCTGTGCGCCGACAATTACTGCCTGCGTTATCGCCCATCCGCGCGTCAGGCCGGGCCAACCGACACAGGCTCCAGCCACATTGGCTTCCGCACGGTGTTGCGTGCCGCTACGCCACCCGGTCAATAGTGGACGCATACTTCGCCATCAGGATCATGCCGATGCGCTTGACTGCCAACATCTGCACGCGCGCCGCCTTGCTGGCAGCGTTCTGCCTTCTCCAGAGCTGCTCCCCTCTCACGCCCCCGGCGGCGAAAGGTCCGCAATCCTCAGCCCACCGAAACATCGTCTTCGTCCTGCTCGACGATCTGCGCTTTGACGCCATGGGCTTCCTGACGCCCGGCCTCGACACGCCCAACATAGATTTCCTTGCCAAGCACGGCGTCTATTTCCCGAACGCCGTCGTCACGACATCCCTCTGCTCGCCCAGCCGCGCCACCATCCTGACCGGCCGCACGACCGCTAATCACGGCATCGTCGATAACAACAACTCCTCGGAGGAGGGCCTCACCTTCTTCCCCACTTATCTGCAGCAGGCCGGCTATCAGACCGGCTTCTTCGGCAAATGGCACATGGGCAATTCAACCGACGCCCCGCGCGCCGGCTTCAACAAATGGGTGAGCTTCAAGGGACAGGGCACATACTTCCCGACCGACGCGCTGACCCCGGCTCAGAAGTCCCGCGGCGAAGTCCAGATGCTGAACGTCGATGGCAAGGAAACCCCGCGCACCGGCTACATCACCGACGAACTCACCGACTACGCGCTCAACTGGCTCAAACAGGAACGCGATCCGTCTAAGCCGTTCTTCCTCTACCTTTCGCACAAGGCCGTTCACAGCGATCCGTTGCCCTCCGCGAAATATGCCGACCAGTACAAGGATCTCGACATCAAGCTACCGGCCAGCATGGCCAACACCGAGGCCAACAATCGCGGCAAGCCGATGTGGGTGCGCAACCAGCGCAACTCCTGGCACGGCGTCGACTTCCCCTATCATTCCGATCAGGATCTTCGCGAATACGTCCGGCAATATTACCGCACCCTGAGCCCCGTCGATGAAAGCCTCGGTCGCATCCTCGCCTATCTGCGCGAGGCCAATCTCGACAAGAACACGCTCATCGTCTTCTACAGCGACAACGGCTTCCTGTTCGGCGATCACGGCCTCATCGACAAGCGCAACGCCTACGAGCCATCCGTGCGCGTGCCGCTCGTGATGTACGCGCCGGGACTTTTGCCCGAGGGCGTCACCAACACCACACGCGTCCGCAATCTCGACATGGCCCCGACCTTCCTCGCCGCCGCCGACGTCGCAGCCCCGGTCCAGTTCGAAGGCCGAAGCTTTCTCGACACCGCCTCCGGCGCCGTCACCCCCGAAGCCTGGAAGGCGCCGGACTTTGTTTATTCATACTACTGGGAATGGACCTTCCCGCACACGCCAACCACGTTCGCGATCGAGGTCGGCACAACAAAGTACATCCAGTATCACGGCGTCTGGGACATCGAGGAACTCTACGATCTTTCAAAAGACCCGGACGAGCTCAACAACCTGATCGACGATCCCAAATGGTTCGCGACCAAGGTCGATCTTCGCGCCCGCCTGTATGCCGGCCTCGCCAATGACAACGGGCAGCACATTGTGCCTTACGGCCAGCGCAACGCGGAGGGTATCGTCTGGCGCAATCCAGACGGCGCTCGCGCGGCCGACTTTCCCGCCAAATGGCTGAAGGCTCCCAACCGGCCCGACAAGCTGTTCGGCGCCTTCCCGCAGCAGGCGCCGAAGCCTGCCGGCGACTAAAAATCAACACGAACACAAACACGGAAATTCCCATGCAGATCGATAAGACAATCTCCGCTGTCGTCACTGGCGGCGCTTCCGGGCTCGGCAAGGCCACCGCGCAGGCGCTCGCAAAAAGCGGCGTGCGTGTTGCGATCTTCGATATCAACGAAGCCGCCGGAGAAGCGGTCGCCAAGGAAATCGGCGGCGTCTTCTGCAAGGTCGACATCATGAACGAAGACAGCGCCATCGCCGGTTTCGAACGCGCGCGCGCCGCGCACGGACAGGAACGCATCACCGTCCACTGCGCGATGGCGGCCCGCCGCGGCAAGACGCTCGCCTTCGACAAGTCGATCAATGGCTACAAGCGCACGTCGACCGAAGATTACGCCTTCGGCGTCCAGGGCATCCTCGTCGCCAGCTACCGCATCGCCTCCCTCTCTGCGCTCGGCATGTCGACCCTGTCTCCCCTTGAGGATGGCGAGCGCGGCGCGATCACGCTCACCGCCTCCGTCGCTGCCCAGGACGCCCAGATCGGACAGGTCATCTACGGTTCGGCGAAGGCCGGCGTGAACGGACTTGTGCTGCCGATGGCGCGCGATCTCATGGATCTCGGCATCCGCGTGAATTCCATCATGCCCGGCATCTTCGCGACGCCCCTGATGCTCGGCGCACCGCAACCCGTGCTCGACAGTCTCGCCGCGTCGGTTCCCTTCCCGAAACGTCTCGGCAAGCCGGAAGAGTTCGCCAGCCTCGCACTGGAGCTCGCCCGTAACACCTACTTCAACGGGCAATGCATTCGGCTCGACGGCGCAATCCGCATGGCGCCGCGCTAGCGTTTCGCGCGCCGCGCGTTCTCCGCGACGCGCTTTAGGCGCCGCCGCCTGTCTTTCGATCATGTTGCAGTGCGGCGCGTTTATGCGGCGCGCGCACCCAAATTTCCGCTTGCCTACAAAAGTGAGCGATGACTAGCTTTCCAAAAGGCTGGACCCCGACCTGCCGTACAAGGAGTTTGTCATGAACGCGTTCCGGACCCGCATTCTGAGCTGCACCGCGCTGTTGGCCGTTGCATCGCCCGCCTTCGCGCAGACAACGCCAGACCCGGCCCAACCCGATGCAGGTCGCGACGTCGTTATCATCACCGCGCAGAAGCGCGCTGAGAACATCCAGGAAGTCCCCATCGCCGTCACGGCAATCGGCGGCGAAGCGCTGCAGGATCAGGGCGTCACCGACGTCCTGCACCTCAACGCCCTCGCGCCCAGCCTGCAGATCAAGACCGACGACAACGCCGCGAACCCAAAGATCTTCATCCGCGGCATCGGCCTCAACGACTTCAACCCCAACACCGCCAGCGCCGTCGCGATCTACACCGATGGCGTCTACATCGGCTCGCCCCTCGCCCAGATGGGTCAGTTCTTCGATCTTGAACGCGTCGAAGTCCTGCGCGGCCCGCAAGGCACGCTCTACGGCCGCAACACCACGGGCGGCGCCATCAACGTCATCAGCCGCAAGCCGAGTGACGAATTCGAAGCTGACGCCTATGTCGAATACGGCACGTACAATGCCATCACGACCGAAGCTGGCGTTGGCGGACCCATCATTCCGGGCGTCCTCGGCTATCGCGTCGCCGGAACCTACGCCACCGACGATGGCTACACGCTCAACCGCCTGACCGGAAACTACGGCAACAACACCGACCGCGGCGCACTACGCGGCACGCTGAGCTGGACGCCAACCGACAATCTCGAAGGTCTCTTTCAGGTCCGCTATGGCCGCTCGAAAGGCGGCTCCATCCTCGCCTACAACCGCTCGATCCTGCCTGCGACGCCTGCGCAGCAGGGGCCGGACGGCTTCTGCGCCCCGCAATTCTACACGTCCGGCCTGTGCACCGATCTCGCGGGCTACGCCAACACCAGCGATAACCTCTATCAGGGCGACTACCACCTCGAAGGCAAGGACTCGGTTGAAACCTACGGCGCCTCGGCGACCTTCACCTGGGATCTCGGCGACATGTCGCTGATCTCGGTCTCCGGCTACGACCATTCCGACCGCGACGACGTTGAAGACACCGACGCAGGCCCAACGGACATCGTCACCGCCCGCTACCGCGCCAAGCAATGGGCCGCGAGCGAAGAGCTGCGCATCCAGTCGAACGGCGACAACGTGCTCGACTGGGTCGCCGGCATCTACCTCGCCCACGACGATCTCGACTCGAACTCCTATCTCGACGTGTTCCGCGTCGCCAACACCGGCGTCATCGGTGACGACCTTCCCGCCGGCATCGGCGTGTTCCACTGGCCCTTCACGCAGGAGACGGACAGCTACGCCCTTTTCGGCCAGGTCGATTACGACATCACCGATCGCCTGACCGCCACGGTTGGCCTGCGCTACTCCGCCGACAAGAAGGCGTTCAAGTATGACGGCCTCTATTCCAGCGATCCGGAAGGCCCGACCATTCCGATCCCGTACGATGACGGCGTCAATCCGCCGACCGTGGTCGGCGCCGACTCCAGCCGCACGTTCGACTCGGTCTCCGGCCGCCTCGGCCTGAAATACCAGATCAACGACGACATGAACGCGTACGCGACCTACAACCGTGGCTACAAGAGCGGCGGCTTCTTCGGCGGCCAGACGACCGACAACACGTCACTCGCGCCCTACAACGACGAAACCGTCGACGCCTACGAAGTCGGCCTGAAGTCCGAATGGCTGAACGGCCTGCTCACCGCAAACTTCGCCGCATTCTTCTACGATTACCAGGACCTGCAGGTTTACACGCTGATCGTCGACCCGATCACCAGCCTCACCGTGCAGAACTTCACCAACGCATCGAACGCTGAGGTCAAAGGCCTCGAAGCCGAATTCGCGCTTCACCCGATGGACGGCCTCGATCTCTCGCTCAGCGCGTCCTTCCTTGATGCGAAATACAAGGACTTTGCATCCGCCGGCGACGACTACTCCGGCAACACGCTGCCGAACGCTCCGGAAACCAGCGTCAATGCCTCCGCGCGGTACGAGTGGGCCATCTTCGGCGGCGAGGCATCCGCTCAGGGCGACGTGGCTTACCGTACGAAAGTCTACTACGACACGCGCAACGTCGAACGCCTGTCGGATGGCGACCGCACCTTCGTGAACCTGCGCTTCGGCTGGAAACCGGACTCGGGCAACTGGGAGTTCGGTCTCTTCGGCCGCAACATCTTTGACGAAACCAACATCAGCGATATCATCCCCATCGAAGGACTCGGCTTCGACCTCTTCAGCATGGGCGCGCGTCGCACGGCGGGTGTCTTCCTCCGTTACGATTATTGATCAGATGAACGCGGAAACTTCGAACGGCGGCTGGATCGGCCCACGGCTCTCCAACCTGGAAATCTTCTCGGTCATGTTTGTCGGCATCGCCGGCATCATGATCGCGGGCCTCCAGCCTCTCCTGCTGGGCACGCTGTCGCACGAAGGCCGGATCACGGCGAACCAGCTGGGGCAAGCGGCAACCGCCGAACTCCTTGCGCTCGGCCTCGCGGCGTTCTTCGCGGGCGCAGTGCTGAAGCCAGTTCGGTTGAAGCTCATCGCCGTGGTGATGGCGCTTGTGCTCGCAGCACTCGACGCAGCAACACCGCTCGTTGAGGGCGACAACATCACACTGATCCGTGGCCTCGCCGGCGTCCCCAGCGGCGTGCTGATGTGGGTGACCATTGCGATGATCGCCCGCACGCCCGCACCCGAACGCTGGTCCGGCGCCTATCTCACCGTGCAGACGCTGGCGCAGTTCCTTCTCGCGACGTTGATTTCGGTCGCCGTGGTCAAAACCTACGGCTCCAATGGCGGCTGGATCGCCCTTGCCGGCTTCTGCGTCATCACCGCAATCATTGCCCTCTTCGTGCCCAGCACGCTTGCGCCGCTGGCCCGCGAAGAAGGCGGCGGCACGCTGCCCAGCCCGCGCGGCTGGATCGCGCTTCTTTCGGCCTTTCTCTATTCCGCCTTCACGATCGCCGTATGGGTCTATGCCGAACCCCTGTCGCGGCAGGCGGGCCACGACCCATCCATCTTCGGCACGGCCGTTTCGATCTCGCTGCTCTGTCAGGTCATCGGCGGCTTTGCGGCAACATTCCTCGCCGGACGCATCAACTGGCTCTGGACTGTCCTTGTCTGCACGGTCCTGAACGTCGTTATCCTGTTCGGCTATTACGCCCTGCCCACGCCGGAAATGTTCCTAGTGCTTTCCGGCGCCTTCGGCTTCCTCTGGATGTTCGTGCTGCCTTTCCTTGTTCCCATGATCATCGAGGCGGACCCCACACGCCGCGCCGCCGTGCTGATCGGCGGAGCGCAGGTGCTCGGCTGTAGCTTCGGCCCCTTCGTCGCCTCGATGCTCGTGACCGAGGTGGATTCGCGTGCAGCGATCACCTTCGGCGGCGCCTGCATGGTCGTCGCGGTGCTGATTGCCTTCGGCCTTTACCAGATCCGGCCCCGTAAGGCCGCGCTGGAAGGAGCGGGATGATGCCAGCCGCCAAGCCCGCCAAACGCAAGCCGCGAAAACCGGCTCTGCGCGCGGCGCCGATTCAGGACCGCGCCGTCCAGACGCGCGACCGTCTTCTCGATATCGCCGGCGAACTCCTCGGCGAAGTCGGCATCGAGCGTATCTCCACCAACATGATCGCGGCGCACGCCGGCGTGTCACCCGCTGCGCTCTACCGCTACTTCAAGGACAAGTACGCCGTTCTCGAGGCGCTCGGTCGCCGCCTGATGGACCGCCAGAACGCGGTGCTGTTCAACTGGATCGAGGAGCACAAGGCTGGCGGGCTCGATGAGCTCGGCGCGGCAACCGAGGAGCTGCTCCGCCTGACTGCCGCGATAACCGACAGCGAACCCGGCGGTGTCTGGATCCTCCGCGCCATGCGCGCCGTCCCGCAGCTCGGCCATGTCCGCCTGGAATCGCACAACGAAGTCACCGACGCGTTGCTCGAAGCCTACGCGCCCCTGCTGCCGAAAATGAACAAGCGCGTGCTGTGGCGCCGCCTGCGCATGACGGTCGAGTTCGGCTATGCCGTCGATGAAATGCTGCACGACGACGAGCGCTTCACGCGCGACGAGATATTCCGCGACGCCGCCCACCTGCTCAGCACTTCCAGCCTCGAGGACGAATGATGGCGACCTGGTCCAACTGGTCTGGCAGCGTTGAGTCGAAACCCGCGCGTATCGAGCGCCCGAAAACCATCGCCGAACTCTCTGGCCTTGTGCAGGCGTCGAAGAAAGTCCGCGTCGTCGGCGCCGGCCACTCCTTCATGCCGCTGTGCGAGACCGATGGCACGCTGCTCTCGCTCTCGGATCTCGAAGGCGACGTCGCGGTGGACACCGCAGCTAACCGCGTCTGGGCGCCTGCCGGCTGCTCGCTCGACAAACTCACAAAGATTCTCTGGGAGAAGGGCTACTCCCTCATCAACCAGGGCGACGTAAACCCGCAAGCACTCGCTGGCGCCATCGGCACCGGCACGCACGGCACCGGCGCCAAGCTGGGCACGCTCTCCACTGCCGCCCGCGCCTTCGAACTGATGATGCCCGATGGCGCAGTCGTCCGCGCCAACCCGACCGAAAACTCCGACCTGTTCGAAGCCGCGCGTCTGTCACTCGGTCTCGTCGGTGTCGCCACCCGCATCGAGATCGACGTCCTGCCCGCCTACCACCTTGAGGAGCGCCTCGAAGTCTATCCGCTGGCCGAAATCTCCGAACGCTGGGAACAGCTCGCCGCCGAGAATCGCCATGTCGAGTTCTTCGTCTTCCCCTATGCCGATCTCGCCATGCTGAAGATCCTGCATCCCAAGCCGTCCGAGGGCGAGATGCCCGAACAGCAAGACATGGACGATGTCGCCTTCCGCCGTGTCTGCGACATCTGCAAGACCTTCCCTTTCATGACATCATTCCTGCAGAAGCGCCTGCTGCCCAAGGAAATGAAGCGTCGTCGTGTCGGTCCCGCCTACCGCATCTTCCCGTCCGACCGCACCGTGAAATTCGAGGAGATGGAATACGAGCTTCCTCGCGCAAACGGCTGGCCCGCCCTGCGCGAAGTCATCGCGTGGATCCGCAAGAAACACCTGCCCGTCGCCTTCCCGTTCGAGTTCCGCATCGTTGCGAAAGACGATATCTGGCTCAGCCCCTTCCAGGGCCGCGAAGGCGCCTCCATCTCGATGCACCAGTATCATCGCATGGCGTGGCGAGACATTTTCTCGGAAGCCGAACAGATCTTCCGCGCCCATGATGGCCGACCGCACTGGGCCAAGCGCCACACGCTCACCACCGCCGACGTCCACAAGCTCTACCCCGACGCCGCGAAATTCTGCGCCGTGCGCGACCGCGTCGATCCCGGCGCAAAATTCACCAACGCCCACCTCTCCCAACTCTTCGGCATCACGGCAAAGGCCAGCTGATCCATGGATGACCGCGACCTCCACGCCCACCTCATCAACCAGCAGGGCAGCCGCAAGTCGCTCAACACGCCGGTGTTGCTGATCGACCTCGACGCCTTCGAGCGCAACGTCGCTTCCATGGCTGCCTTCGCCAAAGCCCACCACCTCCGCCTCCGCCCGCACGCCAAGACCCACAAATGCGCCGAGATCGCCCGCCGCCAGGTTGCCGCCGGCGCTGTCGGCGTCTGCTGCGCGAAGTTGGGCGAGGCCGAGGAGATGGCCGCCGGCGGCATCGCCAGCATCCTCATCACCTCGCCCGTCGTCTCACCGCAAGCGATCCAGCGCCTGATCAAACTGAATGACCAGATCGCCGACCTTCAGGTCGCCATCGACAATCCCGCCAACGCCGCAGCGCTCGGCGCCGCCACGACGGGCAAGCCGCTGGAGGTCCTGATCGACATAGACCCCGGCATCCGCCGCACGGGCGTTGCCTCCGCCGAAGCCGCCGTGGCGCTGGCGCAGGCAATCAAGACGCAACCCAGCCTCGTATTCACCGGCGTCCAGTATTACTGCGGCCGCCAGCAGCACATCGAGTCCTACGCCGAACGGCGCACGGAAATCATCGACCGCACCGACTACCTCCGCACTATCATCGCAGCCCTCACCGAGGCCGGCTTCCCGCCCGCCATCATCTCCGGCGGCGGCACGGGCACGCACAAGATCGATGGCGAACTCGGCCTGCTCAACGAGCTGCAGACCGGCTCCTACATCTTCATGGATCGCCAGTACAATGAGTGCGACATCACCGGCGAAGGCACGCCCGGCTACGACACGTCGCTGTTGATTGATGCGCGCGTGGTCAGCGCCAACACACCCGGCCTCGGCACGATCGACGCGGGCTTCAAGGCCATGGCGACCGACGGCGGCCCGCCCACCGTCCTGTCCGGCGCACCCGCCGGCGCGGCCTTCCACTTCATGGGCGACGAACACGGCCTTGTCCTGTTCGGCGACGCCTCGCCTCCCATCGGCGCGATCGTCACCCTCGCCGTTCCGCACTGCGATCCGACCGTGAATCTCTACGATTTTTACCACGTCGTCCGCGGCGACACGCTGGTCGATCTCTGGCGCATCGAAGGTCGCGGCCGTTCGCGCTAAACCCCGAAAGGCAGAAGGCGGCGCGATCGTGGGATCGCACCGCCTCCAGAAATACTCTGCTTCATAAAATCAGTGGTGGTGGTGCGCGTGTTCTGCCGCAGCCGCGCCTTCCATCGCAGTCACGCTTTCCTTGTCCATGAAGGCGATCAGCAGGTCGACGTCGTGGTCGTCGAGCTTCAGGTTGGGCATGACGAGGCCGCGGAATTGGGCGACCTGCGCCTTGGCGTAGGCATCGCCCTCAGCGACCATCTTGTCCGGCTCTTTGAGCCAGCGTTTCATCCACGCATCGGTATGCTTGCCCGTGACCATCATCAGGTCCGGTCCAAGCCCATCGCCAGCGCCGATCGTGTGGCAGCTCGCGCAACGGGTCCGATAGAGTTGCTCGCCATCGCCGCCGTTCGGCACCGACACAGCCTTCTCATAGCCCTGCTTCTGGCCAACCTCGGACATCACCATGCCCTTGGCGTTAAGGTGCCCCGCCAGCAGGTTCGCCAGCATCTGCGGGTTCTCGTAGGGCGAGCGCTTGATCCACTGACCCGTGGCTTCGTTCGCCAGCAGGATGGTCGTCGAATGTTCCGTCGGCTTGTCACCTGCGGGCTCAAGCCCGAACTTCTTCTGGATCAGGTTCACGTCCTCGACTGTGCCAGTCAGGAACGTCCAGCCCTTGCCGATCTCGTACTTCTTCTTGAATTCAGTCAGCGCGGCCGGCGTATCATTCGTCGGATCGACCGAGATCGAATAGAAGAAGATGCTCTTGCCCATCTTGTCGCCGAGCAGCTCGGAGACCTTCTTGAGCTGCGCGGTGTCGAGCGGGCAGACGTCGCCGCACTTGGTGAAGATGAAGTTCACGACCAGGACTTTGCCCTTGAGCACGTCGTCGTAGAACTTGACCTTCTTGTTGTCCTGCGTCGTCAGCGTCACGTTCGGGAAGTAGTCCCTGCCCCAGGGCGACTGAGCCGTCGCCGCAACCGGTGCCAGGATCGAGACTGCCAGAAGGGCCAGCGCTGCCCATTTTCGTTTGAAGTTCGGAAGAATGTTCATCGCTGGCCCTGTTCTGGTCATATTGCCTTACTGAGCAGGAGTACCTGCAGCAGGTATGCCATTCCGCCAGCCCGGCAGGACGTAGCTGGGCTCCCAGAACGTGCCTTCCCAGCCGCCTTCAGGCGTCGGAACTGCGATGGTCTGGCCCGGGTGGATAATGTCCCAACGCAGCAGCATCGAATGGTCTTCGTGTTGCGTGTTGTGGCAGTGCTCCATGAACGTACCCAGGAACTCGCGGAAGCGGATTGCCACTTCGACTTTCGCGCTGCTGTCGATGCCTGGACCGACGCGATAGACGTCCTTACGAGCCCAACGTTCCCAGATCGGCGGCGCTTTCCCGTCGCGGCTCAGGATGCGACCTTCTTCGAAGTGCACGTGAACCGGGTGGCTCCAGCCGCCGCTGTTGTTTTCGATGCTCCAGATTTCCGTCAGGCCGGTATCCATGCCCACCGAGGTGCGTTTGATGTCAGCGCCCAGACCACCTTCAGCGACGACGCCAGCGACGCCATTATCAGTCTTGATCGTCCACGGCGCAGTATCGGTGCCGCCGCTACGACCGAACTCGAACTTGCGGTGGCGGGCGTTGGTGATCTCGGCTGGCGTTATCGCCGGGCGCGGGATCATCGTCCGCTTGCCTTCGGTGAAGTCAGCCGGGTTCATCGAGAGATCCGTGCCCGCATATTCGCGGACGCGGAATTCCATGAACTTGCCGACCGCGGGATCGCCCTGGTACTTGCCAGAAAGGATGTCAGCGAGCGGGACGTTGCCCTTCGGACCCTTGCCGTCCTGATGCTCAAGCGTGTTCACGAAGTACAGCTTGGTGCCCGGCGCGAACTGGCTGAAATCGACGACTATATCCATCCGCTCGGCGATGCCCATGACCGGAAGGTCCTGGCTCTGCGCGTTCGGGAAAGCGACCGCATGCTCCATGATGTTGCCGTCGTTGGCGATCAGGTGGAACGGAACCCGTTGGCCCGCCGCCGTCACCAGCGCGATCTTGAAGTAGCGCGACACTGAACCGTCGAGGATACGGAAGCGATAGCGACGCGCGCGCACGTCGAGATACGGCTTCCAAGACCAGTTCACCAACACCTGGTCGCCGAGGAAGCCGTCGAGGTTGAAGATGTTGAAGAACAGCTGGCCTTTGGAATCCCACGCCTTGTCGGCAACCACCAGGTTGACGTCGTAGTCGCGGTTGCCCCAGTCCAGCGCCGTGCCGCTCGGCAGGCAGAGGTTGGGGGTGTTGGAGGTCGGCGTGCGGCAGCCAATGCTCTCATTGCCGCGGTCGATGGCGCTATAATAGTTCATCATCGCAGCATTGCCTTTGTAGACATTCTGCGCTGTGAAATCGAGCATGTGGTCGTGGAACCAGTGCGTCGACATCGTCTCGTGCCAGTCGCCGCGAACCTTTTTGATGCCGCCCGCGCCGTTCGGCGCGCCAGCCCAGGTATTCGTTGCTGCCGTGTTGATGCTGTCAGTACCGGCAAGCGCCATCGGCCAGCGATAATCGTAGAATTGGCCGGGGTAGAAATACGCAGCAGCGAAGCCGTCGCTCTCGGCCGGGTTGTGGCCATTGTGCTCGTGCGTCGTGATGGTGTGCTGACCGAAGCCGCCATTGGCGCTGACGTCGATCGGCAGGCCGTTATAGTGGCGGAACAGGATCGGTTCGCCATAGCGCGCCACGAGCAACTTCGGCGGCATCGTGCCGTCGAACGTCCACACCGAGTTGGGTTGCTGCACCGGGAAATTCGGGTGGAACCGGACATCGATGCCCTTGGTCGAGCCTTCGAAGCCGGGCGCGCCCGTGGTGTTGAAATAGAGACCGCCCGGGCCGAATTCGCCGGCGGCGTATTTGTGGCGCTGGAATGTGTCACGTGCGCCGGTGTTGACGCGCGAGCCCGTCTGCACCGAGCTGAAATAGACCTTCGGCATGAATTCGTCATAGCGCTGGTGCGCATAGAGTTCGCCGGAAGGGCGTCCCTCGATCGCGCTGGTCTGCAGCGGCTGACCAATGCAGGATCCCACCTTCGCGGCCCACGGGCTGGGCATGTCTGTACGGGCCATCCGCGTCGGCAGGGGCCACAGCACCTGCTTGATCATCTTGTCGACCTGCCAACCCATCGGCGCGCCCTGACAAGTTGCCGGAGGCGCGAAAGTCGTGCTCAAGGCGTTCGGCTCGGTCGGCATGGCTCGCACGCCGAACTCTTCGAACATCAGCATCTTCTGAGTGAATGGCTGCGCGCCGAACAGCGGGCTTGGCGGCGCGCCGGTCGGAATGTCGAAACCGGTGCTGGCTGTTGTTGTACCGGCCGCGGTGTCGTCTGTGCCCTTGGCAAAGGACGGCGTAATGCACAGGTAAAGGGCGCAGCTCGAAAGCGCTGCGCGCATCCAGATCTTTTTCATTGTCTTCGTAAGCCCCACGCTCGCCAAGCAACCCCACAGCTGCTTGAAGTGTCCGAGCAAACACCGTGCCCGGGATAAAGTGAACCTGGGTTCAACTATAAAGAGAGCAGACTGCAAATGTTCGTCGGGTGGCGTTCGATAAAATGAGAGTATTTGAGAGCATCTCATTCTCGCGGCGTGCGCGACGCCACGAAACCTAGCAAACTATCGGATAATTAATCTGCACTCGCAATAAATCCCAAGATTCGCTCTCACTTAAAATGAGCGGCGAGGGCCTCCAAAACGGTCCAGCGGGCCGTTTTATTCTCCTTGGCACACTGCGATCGACTTCACATTCCCGTGATAACACACCGCAAACCCCTGCAAAATCGGCAATTGCGTCGCGTTTCCCTCCGTATGCGGATCAGAGCGGAGGGTGAGTCGGTGCGTCAGTTTCATCCCGCAACCTCCCCCCGCCTGCCCTAGCGTCTCACCGCAGGACAACTAAGGCGTGTAGGCGAGCGCTTCGCTCCCCGGCTGGGCCGCACACATTTACGGTATTTGCGTCTCGGCTACAGACTACCGCCAAACGGTACGCTGGCAGCCCACACAGTGCCCTGGGCCCGCTCAGTGATGGTGAGCGTGCTCAGCCGCCTGCTTGCCTTCCATCACCGTCACGCTTTCCTTGTCCATGAAGGCGATCAGTTGGGCGATGCTGGTGTCGTCCAGTTTCAGGTTCGGCATCACCAGGTTGCGGAACTGCTTCAGTTGCGCCGTGGCATAGGCATCGCCCTCGGCGATCATCTTGTCCGGCTCCTTGAGCCAGCGCTTCATCCAGGCGTCGCTATGCTTGCCAGTGACCATCAGCAGGTCCGGTCCAAGCCCGTCACCCCCGCCAATCGTGTGGCAGCTCGCACAGCGCGTGCGGTAGAGCTGTTGGCCCGCATCGCCCGCAGGCACCGCGACCGCATTCTCATAGCTCTGCTTCTGGCCAACCTCGGACATCACCATGCCTTTGGCGTTGAGGTGCCCCGCCAGCAGGTTCGCCAGCATCTGCGGGTTCTCGTAAGGCGAGCGCTTGATCCACTGTCCTGCCGGCTCGTTCGCGAGGATAATTGTGGTCGAATGCGCCGTCGGCGTGTCGCCCGCAGGCTCCAGGCCCAGCTTGTTCTGGATCAGATTGATGTCCTCGATCTTGCCGGTCAGGAACGTCCAGCCCTTGCCGATCTCGTACTTCTTCTTGAATTCGGACAGCGCCGCCGGCGTGTCATTCGTCGGATCAACCGAGATCGAATAGAAGAAAATGCTCTTGCCCATCTTGTCGCCGAGGATCTCGGAGACCTTCTTGAGCTGCGCGGTGTCAAGCGGGCAGACGTCGCCGCACTTGGTGAAGACGAAGTTCACGACGAGGACTTTGCCCTTGAGCACGTCGTCGTAGAACTTGACCTTCTTCCCTGTCTCCGTCGTCAGCGACACGTTAGGGAAGTAGTCCTTGCCCCACGGTGACTGCGCTGTTGCGGTAACGGGCGCCGCAACCGACGCAATGAGAGGAGAAGCTGCGAGGAGAGCGATCGCCGCGCAGCGATACGCCACTCCCCGCATCATTTTCAGTCCACGCATCTTCGAACGCCTCACAAGCTTACAAGCTGTCCGTGCAGGCTAGTTCCGGTTGACGACACCCGTGCGCCACGTCGGCAGCACATAGGTCGGCTCGTAGAACATGCCTTCCCAGCCGCCTTCAGGCGTCGGGATCGCGATGGTCTGGCCGGGGTTCACGATATCCCAGCGCAGCAGCATCGCGTGGTCTTCGTGCTGCGTGTTGTGGCAGTGCTCGACATACGATCCGAGGAATTCACGGAAGCGGATGGCGATCTCGACTTCCGCGCTGGCGTCCAGCTCTGGGCCAACGCGATAGACGTCCTTGCGGGCCCCCACGCACGCGATCCTCTCCGGCCCGCGATAGAGCGCCTCAAGGCCTGCAAGGCGCATGAGGTCATCGTCACGGACACGCTGCCGATCGACGAGGCGCACGACTTCGACAAGCTGACCACGCTGTCGATCGCCCCCCTGATCAGCCGCGCCATCCAGGAGGTCTTCGAGGACGGCTCGGTCACGAGCCTGTTCGACGGCCACGCCTGAGGGTCAGTCGCCGGACGCCTTCCGGGCGCGGTAGGCGGCGACGTTGGCGCCGGTCGCCGCAGCCGCCGCCGTCGCAGTAGCGCTTCGAACGGTTCTTGGACAGGTCCACCACGACGTCCTCGCAGTCGTCCGCGGCGCACACCGACAGCCCGCCAGCCGTCGGCGCGGATCACGTCCACCAGGGCCATCGCTGCCTCGACGGCCATGCGCGTCGACAGGAGCTCCGGGCCGGCGTCGCGTGCAGGTGCCACGACCACTGGTCGTGCCGGCGAGCTGGGGAAGGCGTTCGCCTCGGCGAGCAGGGTGTTCACGAGCCGGACCGCGCCCTCGCCGTCGGCCGTCCACAGCTCGCGCAGCCGTGGGCGCAGGGCCGGCACGGCGTCGAGACCGCCTCGTCGTGGCGCGACCCGGTCCCTGCCACCCGCCCACGAAGCTGTCGAGCTCCGCCAGCGGCAACTGCTGGAGGTCGTCGGTGCGGTGGGCAGGGTCGCCGCCGTGTTGACCAACGCCGCGCACCCGCGCAACGCCGCCTCCATGTTCATCGGCGAACCATCTTGACTCCTGACTGGGCCGGTGGTGTACAGATAAGCCGTTTCACCGATTACCCCTGCGACCTCTCCGGTACCGGAGCGAGATCGACGGACGAACGCGGACGAGGAAGGCAGGTCGGTCATGAGGTCACGCTCCACCGTGGTCGGGCTCTGGCTGGCCCTGGCCTCCGCGGCGACGTTCGGCAGCAGTGACCTCGTCGCGAAGTCGCTGCTCGTCGAGGCTGCAGCCCGGGGCCATCGTCCTGCTGCGCGTCGCCGGCGCGACGCTGGTCCTCGCCGTGCCGACCATCCTCGCCCTGCGTGGCCGCTGGCACCTGGTGCGCGAGAACCTCGCCGGCATGCTGGCGTCTGGTGCATGGCGATCACCGACTGCAGGTCGCCTACTTCTATGCGGTGCAGCGCCTCGACGTCGGGGTCGCCCTTCCTGCTGCGTACCTCGGGGTCGTCCACGTCGGTGGTGCTTCGTGTGGGCCCGCACGCGCCGAGCGCCCAGCGTCCTGACCGGGCTCGGGGTGCTCCTCGCGGTGACCGGGTTGGTGCTCGTGCTCGACCTGGGCGCAGGTCGGGCTCGACCTGGTTCTTCGGTGTGTCGAGCTACGCGGGCCTGGTGGCGGCGGCCAGGACTGGCGACCTTCTCGTCCTCGCCGCCGAGGAGCCAGGCGCCTGCCCCCGATCGCCCTCGCCAGGCTCGGGATGGGGGCCGGCACCGTGGCGCTCGCCCTGCTCGGTGCCGTCGGCGCGCTGCCGATGCGGTTCGTGGCCACCGACGTCGTGCTCCGCGGAGCGCAGGTCCCCTGGTGGTCGCGGTCGGTCAGCGCGCTGGTGGCACGGCGGCGGCATACCTCCTGGGGGTCACGGCCAAGCGGATCCTCGGTTCCACCGTCGCGTCCTTCGTGGGCCTGACCGAGGTGATGTTCGCGGTGCTCTTCGCGTGCAGTTGCTCGGCGAGTTGCGGGTCGTCCAAGGCCTCGGCGGATCATCGTCGGGGGAGTGGTCGCCGTCCGGCTCGGCGAGTTGCGCCGCGAGCGCTGCCGCCGGGCGACCGCGGCGGTGGACCGGTGGATTTCCCTCTGCCTGCAGGCGTCGCCTAGACTCTCCGGGTTGCCTCGGCAAGGGACGCTGCACAGCTCCGCCCGCGCGTCCGTAATTCGACGCGGTGTGGTCTCCGTGCTGCGCCCCGCGTCGAGGCCCACCGCCTGTTCGAGTCCCCTCAAGGAGCCCCCGTGTCTGACACCAACCTCACGCTGTCCGCCGAGAAGCGCACGCAGTTCGGCAAGGGCGCGGCGCAGATCCCGCCGCGACCACAAGTCCCGCCGTCATGTACGGCCACGGCGCCGCGAAACGGCCCGTGATCGGCTAGCTTCCGGCGAGGTGGTCTTCGGCAAACATCATATGACCGTCGCCGTTCTGGCCCGCGAGCCTGCCGGCCTCAACCGCGCGGTTGCCGATGTGACCGCCGAGCTTGCCCGCATGGGCGTTGTCGCGGTGCGCGAAGATCTCAATCAGGAGGCCGCCTGGTGGGCACAACTGCCGGCGAACTTCGCCTATGTCGCCCGGCAAGGGTTGATCTCGTCAGTCAATTTCGCCGGACTGTTCTCCGCGCATAATTTCCCGTCCGGCCAGACGCACAAAGTGCATTGGGGCAAACCCGTCTCGCTGCTGGAGACGACCAGCCAGACCGCCTATTTCTTCAATTTCCATGAGGATGACGTCGGCAATTTTACCGTCATTGGACCGACCGGCTCCGGCAAGACGGTGGCGCTGTCGTTTCTGCTTGCGCAAGGGATGCGCGTCGAGCCGCGGCCCCGCTGCGTCTTCATCGACAAGGACCGTGGCGGGCGAGATTTTCGTGCGCGCCATGGGCGGACGCTACGAGCGGCTGTCCCCGGGCGAGCCGACCGGGTTTGCGCCCCTGCAACTTGACGACACACCGGCCAATCGCAGTTTCGGCAAGACGCTGATTTCCTATCTGGTCACGCCGGCGGACCGGGTGCTGCACGCCGAGGAGATGGCGGTGATCTCCGACGCGGTCGACAGCATCTATACCGACTTCGATCGGCCGCAGCGTCGGCTTGATATGCTGGCGGAGGCGCTGAAGGGCCGGATGCGATCCGGTATTGGCGATCTTGCGGACCGGCTGAAGGAATGGACGACCGGCGACAAGGGCTGGCTCTTCAACAATGCCGAGGACAAGCTCGATTTCTCAGGCTCGGTGATCGGCTTCGACATGACAGAAATCCTGTCCGACAAGCGCACGCGCTCGGCCGCACTCCTTTACATGTTCCACCGCATCCAGGAGATCCTTGATGGCCGGCCGTCGATGATCTTTCTTGACGAAGGTTGGCGCCTGCTCGACGACGAGGTGTTTTCCGGTTTCATCAAGGACTGGCTCAAAACCATTCGAAAGATGAATGGCATTGTCGGCTTCGGCACCCAGTCTGCGTCCGACGTGGTGCGTTCAGAGCTGCGCAACACCATCATCGAGCAGACGATGACCAACATCTTCTTCCCGAACGCATCGGCCGATGAGGAGAGTTACCGCAAAGCCTTCGGACTGTCGGAGAAGGAGTTCCGGTTCATCAAGCAGGCCGACAAGGCAAGCCGTACCTTCCTGGTCAAGCATGCGCAGGACTCGATCATCGCCCGCCTCGACCTCTCCGCCATGCCCGACCTGGTGAAGGTGCTATCCGGGCGTCCGGAAACGGTTCGCGAGTGCGAGAATTTGCGAGAGACGTATGGCGAGGAGCCGGCCGCCTGGCTTCCGCACTTCTGCGGTTGGACGATACCGGAGGCAAGCGATGCATAAAGCAGTTCTCCTTTTGCTCTCTGCAGGACTTGCCCTTGCGCCATCACCCTCTGCCTGGGCGGATGTACCTGTGATCGATGACGACGCGAAGGACAAGCGGTCGGAGGACGAAGGTCATTCGGCTACCGATAAAGACACGCAGGACGACCAGCTCGAGGAGCAGACCGTCACCAGCTGCAACATCTCGCAGAAGGAAAAGAACCGGCGTTTGTATCGATCGCCGGCGCAGGCAGTGAGTGAAGACACCAGCAATGTCGAGCTGATCAAGCACTATGCCGACAAATACAATGTTCCCGTCGGCCTGGCGCTCTCCGTGGCGCATGCGGAGTCCGGGATTTCGACCTGCTCGGGCTCACCGACCGGCGTCAAAGGCGTCATGCAGCTGACGAAACGCACCGGCAAGGGCATGGGTTTCGACCGCGATATCAACGAGGAGAATATCGAGGGCGGCGTCAAATATCTGGGTCTCGGCGTCAACAAGTGCGGGACGACAGACTATGCCTGCCTTGCCTCCTGGTACAATGGCTCGACTGCGGCAGAACAGAAGAACTGGGCCGGCAAGGTCGGTCGGAACCATGGATGGTTCAACGCCTATGCTGGCGGCTCCAATATCGAGGAGATCGCCTCGCCGTCGTTCAAGTCCACTGTCGATTACGGATCCGAGGCGACGCGCAACGCCAATGGTGCTGCCGTTGGCGCCGTCGACAGGGCCGTCTCCGGTATCGATAGGAGCGCTGCCCGCGTGCAGGAAGCCGGGCGACGGATCGATGCCCTGTCGTCATCGGTTGGCGCCTCGGAAATCTACCAAGACGCCTGGGATGACAACACGCAAGCGCGCGCCGTCAACGCCGAGCTGCTGAACAACCTGATGACCGCACGCAACCTCTTTAACGAGCTGTTGCAGGCGCGCCTGCAGATGAAGCTGTCAAAGACCTCCGAGACCGCCAAGGCCATGAAGTCCGATCCCAACGTCAATCCCTATAGCTGTGATCCCGTCATTCTCGAGCAAATGAAGGTGCCGCGCGCCGACTGGCCACGTTGCGCTGTCATCGCTGCAGCCGAGGGCGAAACGTCGGTGCTGTCGTCGTCGGCAATTCCGACGGCGCGATCGCCGACAATCTTCTGTCCATCCAGAATGCCGCAGAGGCGGCCGATTAAGAGGTTTCCTCATGAAAACGACACTTGTGATAGCCGCCGTTTTTGCCGTCTCGAC
>CAWARK010000016.1:0-218768 GCA_963784415.1 uncultured Alphaproteobacteria bacterium | reverse complement strand
AGTCTTCCTCGAAGAACTTCTTCACTTTCTTGAAGAAGCCCTGGCTCTCCGGGTGGCACTTCCCGCTCGGGCAGCACTCGGCCGCGAACTGTTGCAGCAGTTCTTTCTGCTTGGGCGTCAGGTGCGTCGGCGTCTCGACGAAGAGTTCGACGACCATGTCGCCATTCGATCCGCCGCGCAGGTTCGGCATGCCTTTGCCCTTGAGGCGCATGCGCTTGCCGGTCTGCGCGCCTTCGGGGATCGAAACTTTCATCCGCGCGCCGTCGATGGTCGGCATCTCGATCTCGCCGCCGAGCGCCGCCGTGGTCATCGTCACGGGCGTGCGCGCGAACAGCGTCTGTCCGTCGCGCTCGAACAGTTCATGCTCGCGTACGGATACGAAAATGTAGAGGTCGCCTTTCGGGCCGTTCTTCGGGCCGGGCTCGCCTTCGCCAGACAGGCGGATGCGTTGGCCATCTTCGATGCCGGCGGGAATGCTGACTGCGAGCGTGCGATCCTTGCGCACCGCGCCGCGTCCGCCGCACTCGCGGCACGGCGTCTTGATGACATGGCCTGAACCCTGGCAGCGACCGCAGGTACGCTCCATGGTGAAGAAGCCCTGGCTCACGCGGACGCGGCCATGGCCCTGACACGTGGTGCAGATCTCGGGCTGCGTGCCCGGCTCGGCGCCCGAGCCCTTGCAGGGCGCACAGGACTCATTGGTCGGGACGTTGATCTCGGCCTGCTTGCCGCCGAAGGCGTCCTCAAGGCTGATCTCGTAATCATAACGCAGGTCTGCCCCGCGCGCGGGGCCGCCGCGCTGCGCGCGCTGCTGGCCGCCGAAAAATTCGGAGAACACATCGCCGAACACGTCGCGGAAGATATCTTCAGGCCGCCCTTGCGGGCCGCCACCGCCATTGCCGTTCACGCCGGCCTTGCCGAACCGGTCATAGGCCGCGCGCTTCTGCGGGTCGTTGAGGACCTCGTAGGCCTCGGACATTTCCTTGAACTTCGCCTCGGAGTCCTTGCACCCCGGATTGCGGTCGGGGTGGTACTCCATCGCCTTCTTGCGAAAGGCCGATTTGAGGACTTTCTCGTCGGCGTCTTTCGCCACACCGAGTACATCGTAGTAGGAGCGCTCGCTCATTGTGAGGACCGGACCATAATCAAGACGTACAACTCCGCTCGCCGCGCCATTAACGATGTATTGCAGGCGAACCTTAGCAACCGCTGAAATTAGTTGGCCCGGATCTGGTGGGCCCGAAAACTAGATGGGCCATGACCCGTGGGGATTAAAGCCCCCGCCAGACCATGGCCCGTCCAATTCTTCACCTCAACTGACACTGTCTGACCAGCTATCAGGCGCTTTTCTTGTCGTCCTTGACCTCTTCGAAGTCGGCGTCGACCACGTCGTCGGAACCTGCCGCAGCGTCGCCGTCGGGTTTACCGCCGCCTTCGGTCTGGGCCTTGGCGTAGATTTCCTCGCCCATTTTCATGGCCGCGGTCGCCAGGGTCTGGCTCTTGGCCTTGATGGCGGTGGCGTCGTCCTTCTCGAGGGCGGACTTGAGGTCCGCGATGCCGCCTTCGATTTCCGACTTCAGCTGGGCGCTGATTGCGCTGCCGTGTTCGGCGAGCTGCTTCTCGGTCGCGTGCACCAGACCCTCGGCCTGGTTCTTGGTCTCGACCGCCTCGCGGCGTTTCTTGTCCTCGGCCGAATTGGCTTCGGCGTCCTTCACCATCTGCTGGATCTCGGCCTCGGTCAGGCCGCCATTCGACTGGATGGTGATCTTCTGTTCCTTGTTCGTCGCCTTGTCCTTGGCCGACACGTTGACGATGCCGTTGGCGTCGATGTCGAACGTGACCTCGACCTGCGGCACGCCGCGCGGCGCCGGGGGCAGGCCTTCAAGGTTGAAGTTGCCCATCAGCTTGTTGTCCGCCGCCATCTCGCGCTCGCCTTGCAGCACGCGAATGGTCACGGCCGACTGGTTGTCGTCGGCGGTCGAGAAGACCTGAGACTTCTTGGTCGGAATGGTCGTGTTGCGATCGATCAGGCGGGTGAACACGCCGCCGAGCGTTTCGATGCCGAGCGATAGCGGGGTCACGTCCAGCAGCACGACGTCTTTCACGTCGCCCTGCAGCACGCCGCCCTGAATGGCCGCGCCGACGGCGACGACTTCATCGGGGTTGACGCCCTTGTGCGGCTCCTTGCCGAAGAACGCCTTCACGGCTTCCTGTACTTTCGGCATTCGCGTCATGCCGCCGACGAGAATGATCTCGTCGATCTGGGCGACGGACTTGCCGGCGTCGGAAAGGGCTTTCTTGCAGGGCTCGATCGTGCGTCGCACGAGATCGTCGACCAGGCTTTCGAGCTTGGCGCGCGTCAGCTTCATGTTGAGGTGGACCGGGCCAGACGGGCCGGCAGTGATGTAAGGCTCGGTGATGTCGACTTGCGATACGGTCGACAGTTCCTTCTTCACTTCCTCGGCCTTGGAGCGCACGCGTTGCAGCGCCATCAGGTCCTTGCGGAGGTCGACGCCGTTCTGTTTCTGGAACTCGTCGCAGATGTGTTCGACCAGGCGGTTGTCGAAGTCTTCGCCGCCGAGGAACGTGTCGCCATTGGTGGATAGAACTTCGAAAACGCCATCGCCGATCTCGAGGATCGAGACGTCGAACGTGCCGCCGCCGAGATCGTACACCGCGATGACTTTACCGGTGTCTTTCTTCTCGAGGCCGTAGGCGAGGGCGGCCGCCGTCGGCTCGTTGATGATGCGGAGAACTTCAAGACCGGCAACGCGGCCAGCGTCCTTGGTGGCCTGGCGCTGGGCGTCGTTGAAGTAGGCGGGAACCGTGATGACGGCCTGCGTTACCTTTTCGCCGAGATAGGCTTCGGCGGTTTCCTTCATCTTGCCGAGGATGAAGGCGGAGATTTCCTGGGGCGAGTAATCCTTGTCGCGGCCCTTGATCCACGCGTCGCCATTCGGACCTTTAACGATCTCGTAGGCGACGAGGTCCTTGTCCTTCTTGACCATCGGATCTTCGAAGTTGCGCCCGATCAGGCGCTTGATGGCGGAGTAGGTGAAGCGGGGGTTTACCGTCGCCTGGCGCTTGGCGATGACGCCGACGAGGCGCTGGCCTGAATCCTGGAACGCGACGACAGAGGGGGTTGTACGCGCGCCCTCCGTGTTCTCGATCACCCGCGCCGAGCCGCCATCCATGACGGCCACGCACGAGTTGGTGGTCCCCAGGTCGATGCCGATGATCTTGCCCATAACTACAAACGTCCTTTTCTGCGGCGGCCGCCCCACCCACATGTTCGGGCCTGACTAGCAGCACCCCGATTGGGCGACCCCATGGTCTTGGTCATTGATCCCGCACAAGAACCAGAAGTCCTTGCGGGCTGGGGCTCATATGGGAACTGGCGGGTCAGGCTCAAGAGATATTCGTCACACCCTCGTGCGGCACGCTGTACTTGGTCGCGCCTCACGAATGCGTCGAGCGTCTTCATCCGTCGGATGACGCCCGCGTTCAAGCAGTTCCAACCGATATTCCGCGTAAGAAAGGCCCAATTCTTCGGCCTTGCGGGCCCATCGGGCGCCCGTTTCGGGGTCGGGAGGGGCGAATGCAGCTTTCCGGGCCCGCGTCCAGCACCATTCCTTGAACAGCAGGTTTTCCAGAATGTCGGGCCCGTTGTTGTGCCCGAGCCAGTCCGAGAGGGGGATCACAACCCCCATTTCCTTCAGCTCGTTCTCGCGCTGTTCCCGGTGTGCGGCGCGCCAGACCGACGCGGCCTGCTTCAGTTCCGCGTGCGGTTCGCGGCGGCTGGTGCGGGCAAGGGCGCGCGAAGCTGAGATGGCGAAGTTGACGGCCAAGGGTCATCTCCCTGACGGCCATTCCACCACAGCCGTGGCGCGGGGCAAGTCCGAGTTGGTGGCTGGTTTGCTGACGGCGTTTCAGTCGCGCAACGTGAAGCGCCAGATCTCACGCTGCGTAACCTCACTTCCTCTTATTCGGGCGCGCTTTCGTGTGCGGCCAGCGGTTTTTTCATCTGGCGCGGCAAAGGCGCGGGTGTAGGCTCCGCGCAGTCCGTTGGGAGGATCGCTCATGAAAACCCGTGACCTCATGCTGATCGCCGTTGCAGCGGCAGCCCTCGTTGCAACGCCGGCGCTTGCGGCGGGCGGCGGGGGTGGAGGAGGCGGCGGTGCGCCGTCGGCGAGTGGGTCGCGGGTGGATCCGGCCAAGCGGTATGCGCAGGGCGTGGAGCTGCTGAAGGCGGGGAATTTCAAGCAGGCGGAAAAAGCGTTCGACGATGTGCTCGACGCCGCGCCCAAGGATCCCAGCAGCAATTTCATGATGTCGCTGACGCAGATCGGCCAGCAGGATTTCGAGCAGGCCCGCAAATACCTGCGCATCACCGTCAAGTACGACGCCAACCATGTGCAGGCGCGCGCGGCTGGCTCGGCGCGATCGAGGCGAAGCTGGGCGACGCGGGCAAGGCCGCCGAACAGAAGACCGCGCTGGAAGCCGCCAAGGCCAAGTGCGCCGGGACATGCCCGGAAGCCAAGGCGATCGACGCCGGCCTCGCGCGGATCGATCTCTATACCGCGACGCCTGCGTCACCCGATGCAGCTGTCGGGCGATCTCGTGCACTTCGCCTCGGCGAAGGATGGCGATGCGGCCTACCTGCAGGCGTTCGGCCTCATCAACGAGGGCCGCTATGAGGACGCCCTGTGGTCGCTGAAAGATGCCGCGCTGGCGCTCGGGCCGCATCCGGACGTGCTGACCTATCAGGGCTTCGCCAACCGCAAGCTGCACAATTACGACGTGGCGGTCAGCTACTACTCGGCCGCCCTCGAGCTTGCGCCCGACCATCGCGGCGCCAACGAATATCTCGGCGAGTACTATGTCGAGACCGGACAGATGGCCAAGGCGAAGCAGCAACTCGTGAAGCTCGATACGATCTGCAAGTTCGGTTGCGAGGAAGCCGAGGAGCTGCGCCGGTGGATCGCGGGCGGACACTCCTGAGCAGTTGGCCTGAATCGGCCAGAGATTGCTTGCCGCTGGACTGGTGCTTGTCGCAGCAGCGTGCGCCAGCGCGCCGGAAGCGGACGATGCGCCGCTTACCCGCGACAGCCTGCGTGCCTTGCGATGGATCGCGCCGGGCGCGGACAAGGTCGACGGCGCTGACGACGCGGCCTGTCGCCTGCGCCGATCGACAGGAAAGGCCCGCGTCAATCAGAGCCCGCTGGCCTCTCGACGACCGCTACGAGACTCGGCCGGCTGGCGTTCGAATCGCCCGCGCTGCTGGGCGGGGCGGCCGCGCGCATGGGCCTGTCGTGCTCGTCCTGCCATCTCAACGGACGCGGCAACGCGGACTTCTTCGTCGAAGGCGTATCCGGCACGCCGGGGACGGCGGACGTCACCTGAGCCTGTTCTCGAAGGTGAGGGGCAACGGGGCGTTCGATCCGTGCCTATTCCCGATGTCGCCGCACGCGACGGCAAGCAGATCAAGGATCGCAAGAGCCCGGCCTTCCGCGACGAAGGTGCACGGCCTGATCGTCGAAGAGTTCGACGGCGCAGGAGCCGTCTCCCACGTATTCGAGGCGCTGATCAGCCTATGAATGCGACAGACCTGCTCCGAATGCGCGGATCCCGATGCCACGACGCCGGTCTCTGCGGCGGACGATCTGGCCGATGCTCATGGCGTTCAACGAAGCCAATACTCTTCATGACGACGAACGAACGCGCTGGCGCGCTGCTGATGGCGCGGGCCGCACGCGAACGGCTCGGGGTCCTGCACGAGCGGTTCATCGCAGCCGACCAGGCTGGCCTTCGCAATGCTATCGTCGCGGCCAGCAGGGCCATCGAAGCGTGGATGATCTATGTCGAGGCTAACGTTCCCTGCTATCACACCTGCGACCCGGACAACACGTTCGGCAAAGCGGTAAAGCAACTCGAAGGCTTGCGCGCGCCGGTCGAGACGCATGCCACCGCGTCGCTCTATAATCCCAACGTGTTGCGCGCGGCGCTGCAAGGTGAGGCCGCCGCACCCTGAAGCGGCGCTGGACCCCGATTGCAGGCAGGCCTACCGTCCGCATCGGACCAAATGAGAGCGACAATCAAGTCGCCGAAGCGGGGCGGAGACATTTCATGAGCGATGGCAGCGCTGTCGAACCGCCTCTGGTGAGTTTCAGTCCGCCGGAGAAGCCCCTCTCGCTTTTGCAGACGATCAAGGTCGCGCGCGAGAACGGCATGGCGACGGTGCCGCGCGGCGCCTATGAAGACCTGATCTACGAGATGAAGAGCATTGCCGGCAACGCGCTGGTTGTCAGCGACCCGGTGGGCGTGAAGCGTATCCTGCTCGACAATGTCGCCAACTATCCCAAGACGCCTTCGGACGCGCCTTTTCTGTCGGCGGCGTTCGGCGACGGACTGCTCACACTCGATGGTGAGACATGGCGCGCGCATCGCAAGCTGATGTCGCCCGCCTTCGATCATCGCAGCATCGTGTCCTACGCGCCCGGCATGGTGGCGGCGACGGCGGAGTTTCTCGCAGCCTGGGACGGTCTTGGCGCCAAAGACGGGGGCGCCGAAGGCGGAGGCGCCGAGACCGAGATCGACATTGCGGAGGCCATGACGGCGCTGACGCTGAAGATCATTTCCCGCGCCATGTTTTCCACGGACAGCGACCAGATCGGCGAGCTGTTCGGATCGACCTTTCAGCGCGGCCTCGGCGCCATGAATTTCGGCTTGCTCGATATCCTGCCGGTGATCGGGCCGATCCGGATGCGGGGCAAGATCGCGAAGATCCGGGAGATCTTCAGCCAGCTCGACGGCACGATGCACAGGCTGATCCAGGAACGCACGAAGGCCGGCGGGGAGGGCGCGAACGATCTGCTGGGCCGGCTGGTCGCCGCGCGCGATGCGGACACGGGCCTTGCGCTCACCGACAGGGAAGTGCGCGACGAGATGGTGATCATCTTCTTCGCCGGGCACGAGACAACCGCCGTGACGATGGCGTTCGCCTTCTACCTGCTGGCGCAGCGGCAGGCGGCGGAAGCAAAGCTTCATGCCGAACTGGATCGTGTGCTGGGCGGGCGCATGCCGGTCTACGAAGACCTCGAAAACCTGCCCTACACCCGCATGGTGATCGAGGAGACGATGCGGCTCTATCCGGCAGCGCCGGGGCTCAGCGGCCGGCAGGCTGTGGCAGACGATGTCATCTGTGGCCGCCCGGTTGCAAAAGGCACGGAGATATTTGTCGCGCCGTGGATCATCCATCACCACAGCAAGCTGTGGGATGCGCCTGACCAGTTCGATCCCGAGCGCTTTTCGCCGGAGCGGGCCAAGGGCCGGCCGCGCTTTGCGCACATGCCGTTCGGCGGCGGGCCACGCGTCTGCATCGGCGCGAGCCTTGCCATGACCGAGGCCTGTCTGATCCTCGCCACCGTCGCCCAGCGCTATCGCCTGCGCCTGGTTCCCGGACAGGACCTGGCCCTGCGTTCCCGCATCACTCTACGCCCCCGCGGCGGCATCAGGATGACGCTGTCCCGGCGAACCTGAACGGGCGCCGGCGCGCTAAATCGGGACGGGCATGAGGCGGGTTCCGGCTGAAGCGCGGGTCTGCGTGCCGAAATCTCGTCGAAACTGATGGCAGACTGATGCGTAACCCGCTTGCCGTGGCGATGGTTAAGCGGTTCGGGCGGCACGTTGATTGCGAAGCAGGGCGTAACGACAGCTTTGCGTGCAGGCGGAAAAACCGTGTTCGGCAAGAAATCCAGTCGCGTTCCAGAGGCGTTCGCGCAGCGCGTCCGCAAGGTTGCGGAGACGGCGTCGTTCGTGCCGGAAGACCCTTCCGCGGGAAATCGCGAACCGCGCGCACCTGCCTTCAAGCCCGGCACGCTGACGTTTCAGGGCGGTGAGCGGATTGCGGTCGTCGTCAAGAATATCAGCCGCTCGGGCGCCCGCGTGGATTTCGTCCGCAGCGACCGGCTGCCGGAGCGGGTCATGCTGGTCGAGCCGCTGCAGGGGTTGAATACCTGGGCCCATGTCATGTGGCAGACGATGGGCGTCGCTGGCCTGAAATTCGCGCCGAAGAAGTAGGGCGTAGGCTCTCCAATAAACCCATTTGGCAATTCGGAAGCCATCCAGCTGCCCACGCAGCGGGCGGACATGACCGCGTCGGGATAGCCGACTCTCATTTGCTGGCCCGCGACCAACGAGATAGGAGAAGCGCGTCAAACAACGGGAGAGACCCGATGAAACGCCACATCCTTCTTGCTTCAGCGCTTCTGTTCGCGGGCTGCTCGCCAGCGGCGCCAACCTATGAGGCGGGCATCGATGCAGCCGGCATGGATACAGCGATAAAGCCGGGCGATGATTTCTTCGCCTACGGCAACGGCGCCTGGGACAAGGCGACCGAAATTCCCGCTGACCGGTCAACATGGGGCGGCAACGCGATCCTCGCTGAACAGGTCGACAAGGATGTTGCAGCGCTGATTGAAGGCGCGGGGGCGGGCGCGCCGAAGCCGGGATCGGAAGCGGCGATGATTGCAGACTTCTACAAGGCGTACATGGACGAGGCGGGCATCGAGGCGAAGGGCGCCGAGCCTCTGAAAGCCGAGCTCGCCAGCATCGACACCATCAAGGACCAGAAGAGCCTGGCCGCGTATTTCGGATCGACGCTGCGCGCCGAGTGCGACGTTATGAACGCGACCCAGCTGACGACGGACAGCCTGTTCTGTCTCTGGGTCGCGGCTGACTTCGACAAGCCGGACACCTATGCGCCGTTCCTGATGCAGGGCGGGTTGAGCCTGCCGGACCGCGACTATTACCTGGCCGATACGCCGCGCATGGCCGACGTGCGCGCCGCCTTCAAGGCGCATATCGAAAAGGTGCTGACGCTGGCGGGCGTTGCTGACGCCAAGGCAAAAGCGCAGCGCATTTTCGATCTCGAGACGAAGATCGCAGGCGTTCACGTCTCGGTGGACGACACCAGCGATCCCGCGAAGGGCAATAATCACTGGACACGTGCGGAGCTCGACGCCAAGGCGCCGGGCATGGACTGGGCGGCCTTCCTCGATACGGCGAAGCTGGCTGGCCAGCAGGGGTTCGTGATCTGGCAGCCCGCCGCGTTCACCGGCGAATCCGCGCTGGTGAAGTCCGTGCCGGTTGCAACGTGGAAAGAGTATCTCGCCTTCCATTACATCGACCGGAACGCCAACCAGCTTTCCAAGGCGTTCGTCGATGAGCGTTTCGACTTCTACGGCAAGACGCTGTCGGGCACGCCGCAACAGCAGGAGCGCTGGAAGCGTGGTGTTGCTGCGACCAACGCCGCGCTGGGGGAGGCCGTGGGGCATCTCTACGTCGACAAGTATTTCCCACCGGCCTCAAAGGCTGCCGTGCAGGAGATGGTCGCCAACATCACGGCGGCGTTCGAGAAGCGCATCGATGCGCTCGACTGGATGGACCCGGCCACCAAGAAGGAAGCCAAGGCGAAGCTGTCGGTCCTGAAGGTCGGCATCGGCTATCCCGACAAATGGCGCAGCTATGAAGGTCTGGACGTGGCGGCCGACGACGCATTCGGCAATGTGCAGAGCGCGGCCCAGTCGGACAGCGACCAGAAGATCGCGCGGCTCGGTCAGCCGGTGGATCGCGGCGAGTGGGTGATGAACCCGCAGCTGGTGAATGCGGTGAACCTGCCGATCCTGAATGCGCTGAACTTCCCGGCGGCGGAACTGCAGCCGCCGCATTTCGATCCCAAGGCGCCGGCGGCGGTGAACTATGCGTCGGTTGGCGCGATCATCGGCCACGAGATCAGCCACTCGTTCGACAACAATGGCGCGCTGTTCGATTCGACGGGGCGGATGCGCAACTGGTGGACGGCGGAAGACTTCGCGCACTTCACGGCGTCGGGGGACGCCCTGGCCAAACAGTATGACGCCTACAAGCCGTTCCCGGACCTCAACCTCAACGGCAAGCTGACGCTGAGCGAGAACATCGCCGACGTGGCGGGTCTTGCAGCCGCGTATGATGCGTACCGCACATCGGAGGGCGACAAGGAAGGCCCGACGGTTGGCGGCTTCACCGGCGACCAGCAGTTCTTCATCTCGTTCGCGCAGACCTGGCGCTACAAGGCGCGTGAGGCGGCGATGCGGCGGCAGGTGCTGACCAATGGCCATGCGCCTGCGCCCTATCGCGCTCTGACGGTGCGCAATCTCGATGCGTGGTACACGGCGTTCGGCGTGAAGGAAGGCGACAAGCTCTATCTGGCGCCGGCCGAGCGCGTGAAGGTCTGGTAGCGCAAAACAAAAGGCCCGGTGATGAGCCGGGCCTTTCTCGTCTCAGGCGCTGATGAACTAGTGCGGCGCGGCGGGCGCGGCAGCCGGATCCTTGTAGCCGCCATAGACCCACTGGCGCAGCTTCATTGGGTAGTCGGCGGACGCTTCGTTGTTCTGGATCATGAACACCATTGTGATGTCGTTCTTCGGATCGACCCACATGTTGGTGCCGGCGTAGCCTGACCACGAGAAGACATTGCCCTTGGCCGGATCGGCTAGATCGATCGGCAGCAGGCCGAAGCCCAGACCGAAGCCGCCGAGCGGGCCATAGAACCAGTTCTTGCGGCTCACGTCCGGGGTAATCTGATCGACCAGCATGGCGTCGAGCGTTTCCGGCTTGATGATCTGGACGCCGCGATACGTACCCTTGCCGCGCAGCATTTCGACGAAGCGGAAATAGTCCTCGGTCGAGGCGTTGAGGCCGCCGCCGCCCGACAGCATGGGCTGTTTCACCTTTGGCGTGGAGAGCGGAGCCTTCAGCGTGGCCGGCGGTTCGGCAAGACGGCTGAACTCGTCCTCGTTGAGGTAGAAGCGCGTGTCGTTCATGCCGAGCGGCGTAAAGATCTTCTCCTGCAGAAGCACGTCAAGGGTTTTGCCCGAAGCAACTTCCAGCACCGCGCCGAGGACATCGGTTGAACGGGAGTAGCGCCAGGTCGAGCCCGGTTCGGATTCGAGCGGCAGGGCGGCGATGGCCTTGGCGAGGTCAAGCGCGGTAAAATCGAAGCGCGTGTCGCCGGCCGCCATGTACTGCTTGCCGAGTTCGGACTGCTGGTCGAAAAAGCCGTAGATCAGGCCGGATTCATGGCTCATCAGGTCGCGGATGGTGATCTCGCGTTTGGCCGGGTGGGTCTTGCCCTTGCCGTCGAGCACTTTCGGATTGGCGAATTCCGGAATGTATTTCGAGACGGGATCGGTGAGCGCTAGCTTGCCTTCCTCGACCAGCTGCATTGCGGCGACAGAGACGATCGGCTTCGACATCGAATAGACGCGGAAGATGGTCTCCGCGCTGGTCGGGTCGGCATCGCCCGGACCTTCAACGCCGACGGTGGTGAGGTCAACCACTTGTCCGCCCTTGGCGACCAGCAGCACCGCGCCGGGAATCTTGCCGGATTTCACATCGGCTTCGAGATCGGCCTTGGCCTTGTCGAACACCGCCTTGTCGAAGCCAAGCGCTGCCGGATCGGCGGCCATGGTCAGCGAGGTCTGTGCGGGATCGGCGACGGCCGGCACGGGCGGCGTCACGACCGCTTCCGGCTTCGGCGCTTCCGGTGCGCAGGCTGTCAGCACGAGCACGACGGCCGAAGCCGCCAGCATGAGATGGCGTTTAATGGTAATTTGCATGGCGTTTCCCCGTTTGTTTGGCCATTGAATGGACGTGTGCGGAAAGGTTGTCGAGATCGCCGGTCACGCCAACTAGGGGCTCGACAGGCCCACCCGGACCGCCTATATGCCCCCTCGAACTAGTTCTCACATCGAAGCGGCGGCCCCGGGAACTGGGCCGCCGCTTCGCATTTGGACCAACAAAAACAGGACTTTTCCGCACCATGCGGGCGCAAGGCGAACTCGAAATACGCATTCTCGGCATGATCGAGCCCGTGGCCACGGAGCTCGGCCTCGACATCGTGCGCGTGCGTGTGATGGGTGGCGACACGCCGACGCTGCAGATCATGGCGGAGCGCCCCGACGGCACGATGACGGTCGCGGCGTGCGCCAAGTTCAGCCGTGCGATCTCGCCCGTGCTGGAAACGGAAGACCCGATTTCGAGCGAATACCACCTCGAAGTTTCGAGCCCCGGGATCGACAGGCCGCTGACGCGGGTCGGCGATTTCGCCAAATGGATCGGCCATGAAGTGAAGGTCGAACTGGCGACGCCGGGCGCCGATGGCCGCAAGCGTTTCCACGGTTCGATCGCCTCAGAGACGGACGGTGTGGTCGAGCTGAAGCTCAAGGATGGCGGGGAGGCGAGCCTTGCCATCGCCGACATGGCCAAGGCGACCATGGTGCTCACCGACAAGCTGATCCAGGCCGCGCGCGCGAAGGCGCCTGCAGCGGTCGAAGAGGAAGAGGACGACGAGGAAGAGATCGTCGGCCTTGGCGAAGAAACCGAAGAAGACTTCGATGATCTCGAAGTCGATGACGACGAAGAATTTGAAACGGAGTCGGACGACGGGGATGAAGACCTCGACGCCGACGAAAAGGAGTAGGGAATGGCAACCGGCCCAGTTTCGGCAAACAAGCTCGAAATCCTGCAGATCGCCAACGCGGTCGCGGCTGAAAAGAACATCGACAAGCGCATCGTGCTTGAGGCGATGGAAGAGGCGATCCAGAAGGCCGCGCGCTCGCGCTACGGCCTCGAGCACGACATCCGCGCCGAGATCAATCCGGATTCGGGCGACACCAAGCTGTGGCGCGTGCAGACCATCGTCGAGACCGTCGAGAACCCGGTCACGCAGCTGACGCTGGCCGAAGCCAAGAAAATGGATTCCGACGCCGAGATCGGCAACGAATTCCGCGAAGAACTGCCGCCATTCGAATTCGGTCGCGTCGCCGCCCAGACCGCCAAGCAGGTCATCACGGGCAAGGTTCGCGAAGCCGAACGTCACCGCCAGTACAACGACTTCAAGGACCGCGTCGGCGAGATCATCAACGGCACCGTGAAGCGCGTCGAATACGGCCACGTCATCGTCGACCTCGGCAAGGCCGAAGGCGTCATCCGCCGCAACGATGCGATCCCGCGCGAAAACTTCAATACCGGCGACCGCGTCCGCTCGTACCTCTACAAGGTTTCGGCCGAAGCCAAGGGCCCGCAGATCTTCCTCAGCCGCGCCCATCCGAGCTTCATGATCGCGCTCTTTGCCCAGGAGGTGCCCGAGGTTTATGAAGGCGTCATCGAGATCAAGGCCTGCGCTCGTGACCCGGGTTCGCGCGCCAAGATCGGCGTGTTCAGCCATGACAACTCGATCGACCCGGTCGGCGCCTGCGTCGGTATGCGCGGCGCGCGCGTGCAGGCGGTCGTCTCCGAACTCGGCGGCGAGAAAATCGACATCATCCCGTGGTCGGGCGACGACGCGACGTTCATCGTCAACGCGCTGCAGCCGGCCGAAGTCTCCAAGGTCGTCATCGACGAGGAAGAGGGCCGCGTGGAAGTGGTCGTCGAGGAGAGCCAGTTCCCGCTCGCCATCGGCCGCCGCGGACAGAACGTGCGTCTCGCCTCCCAGCTCACCGGCTGGCAGATCGACCTGATGACGGAATCGGCTGACTCCGAACGCCGCCAGCGCGAATTCAAGGAGCGCACCGACCTGTTCCAGAAAGCCCTCGACGCCGACGAGACGCTGGCCCAGCTGCTGGCCTCCGAAGGTTTCGAGACCGTCGAAGAGATCGCCTATGTCGAGATCGAGCAGCTTGCCACGATCGAAGGCTTTGACGAGGAAGTCGCCGGCGAGCTGCAACAGCGCGCCCGCGAATATCTCGAGCGGGCCACGGCCGAGCTGATCGCGAAACGCCGCGAACTCGGCGTCACCGATGAAGTGGCCGAGATGGAAGGCGTGACGCCGCAGATGGCGGTGAAGTTCGGCGAGAACGATGTGAAGACGATCGAGGATCTCGCCGGCCTGGTGCCGGACGACCTCGTCGGCTGGAAAGAGCCGGGCCCGGACGGCAAGCCGAAATTCATGCCAGGTCTTCTTGTGAAAGGTGAAATGAACCGCGAAGACGCGGAACTCTTCATCCTCAAGGCGCGCGTCGTCGCCGGCTGGGTCGAACCGCAGGCGCTCGAAGACGCACTGATCGCCCGCGCTGCCGCACTCGATGCGGAAGAAGCCGAACTCGATGCAGCCTCCGGCGACAAGCCGGGCGACGCCCGCACCCGCGGCGACGAACTGTTCAACCTCAAGGGGGCCAATGCCGGCTCAACCGAACAGTGATGAGCCTGTAGCCGCCTCTGATGCGGTTGAAACCGACGCGGGTCCGCCCCGCGCCGGCAAGGCCGCGTCGCGTGACCCTGAACGCCGCTGCATCGCCACGATGGAGCGGCGTCCTCAGGGGCAGCTGATCCGCTTTGTCCTGTCGCCCGACGCGCAGGTGACGCCCGACATCGCCGCGCGCCTGCCGGGCAGGGGCGCATGGGTAACTGCGAACCGTGAAACGCTCGACCTCGCGACCAAGCGCGGGGCTTTCGCGCGCGCTTTCAAGGCGCAGGTAAAGCTGCCGCCGGACCTATCGGCACAGGCCGAAACCATGTTGGTGCGCCGTGCGCTCGACATGCTGGGACTGGCAAAACGGTCCGGCGAACTTATCTTGGGCTTTGAACAGGTGCGTGAGGCCATCCGGGAGAGCCGGCCCGCCTGCTTGCTCGCGGCTTCCGAAGCATCCGAAGACCAGCGCGGCAAGGTCCTCGCTCTTGTCCGCGGGCTCTATGGCCCCCAGCCGGGTCAAAACCCCGGAAAACGAGGACTTCCCCCCGTTGCTGACTGCTTTTCGGGCGATGAAATGGGCATGGCCTTGGGGCGTGAGCGTGTGGTACACGCTTGCCTCAAACAAGGCCGCATAGCGCACACCTGGATGGGAGAGCTGGCAAGGCTTTCCGGTTTCCGGCGTGTCTGGTTGCCGGGATGGGAGCCTGCCTCCGCACCCGAACCAGGCGCCAGCGGGCAAGACATTGACGATCTCGGCGCCCAGGACTCCGGGGAAAATTCTCCGGGCTAAGGGTTTGACACCTCTGACTGCAAACGCAGTCCGACTGCAAATGAAGTGAGTGAACTTGAGCGATACAAATAACCCGGACAACACTGGACGCCGCCCGCTGACCATCAAGCCGCGGTCGGATACAGGCACCGTCAAGCAGAGCTTCAGCCACGGCCGTTCCAAGCAGGTTTCGGTCGAGGTCAAGAAGAAGAAGGTCGTGCTCGCGCCAGGCGCCACGCCCAAGGTTGCGCGCCCTGCCGCAGCCGCCCCGGTTGCCGCTCCCGTCGAGGCCGAGAAGAAACCGGTCGCCGCCGCGCCGCAGCCTACGGCTGCTCAGGAAGCGGTGCAGAAGTCCAACTTCTCGGAAGCCGAACTCAAGGCGCGCAAGATCGCGATCGACGCCGCTCGCGCCGATCAAGAGCGTCGCAAGATCGAACAGGAAGCCATCGAGGAAGCCAATCGCCGCCGCGCCGATGAAGCGCGCCGGATGGCCGACGAAGAAAAACGCCGCGCCGAAGCCGGCGTCACGCACCCGCAGGCAGCGCCCGAAGAGGACGACGCTGGCGGTGGCCGCTTCTCGCGTGGCGATCGTGGCGGCGCCGACCGCGGCGATTTCCGCGGCGGTGGCCGCAGCACGGCAGCGCCCCGTACGGGCGCCACCAGCTTCAGTGGCGATCGCGCAGGCGCTCCCCGTGGTCCGGGCGGCGCCGTGCGCGTGCGTCCCGATGCGGCGCCGCGCGGACCGGGTGGTCCGCGTCCGCCGGGTGGTCCCGGTGGCGCAGGTCCGCGTCCGGGTGGTTTCAGTGGCGACCGTGGTCCGCCGCGTCCGGGTGGTCCCGGCGGCGCTGGCCGTGGTCCGGGTGGACCTGGCGCTCGCGGTCCCGGCGGTGGTCCGCGTCCGCTTGCTCCGCTCGATACCGATGATCTGACGCCGCTGAGCGAACTCGGCGGCCGCGTCAAACGCGTGAAGACCAGCGGCGACGATGCTCCCGCCGGCGGCGAAGTGCGTCCCGCGCGCAAGGATGAACCGAAACGCCGTCAGGGCAGGCTGACCATCTCGGCAGCGCTCGGCGACGATGAAGACAAACAGCGTTCCTACGCCGCCGTGAAGCGCGCCCGCGAGCGTGAACGCGAGCGTCGTCTCAAGATGGCTGGCGGCTCTGAAAAAGTGTCACGCGAGGTCGTGCTGCCGGAATCGATCACCGTCGCCGACCTCGCCAACCGCATGAGCGAGCGCCAGGCCGACGTCGTGAAATTCATGATGCAGCAGGGCGAACTCGTCCGCTCGACCGACGTGCTGGATGCGGATACCGCCCAGCTCATCGTCGAGGAATTCGGCCACACCGTTAAACGCGTAGCGGAATCCGACGTCGAGATCGGTCTCGACGGCGTCACGGACAAGGACGATCACCTTGAATCGCGTCCGCCGGTCGTGACCGTCATGGGTCACGTCGACCACGGCAAGACGTCACTGCTCGACGCCCTGCGCCAGACCGACGTTGTGTCGGGCGAGGCGGGCGGCATCACGCAGCACATCGGCGCCTATCAGGTTCAGCTCAAGACGGGCGAGAAGATCACCTTCCTCGACACGCCCGGCCACGCGGCCTTCTCGTCCATGCGCGCCCGCGGCGCCAACGCCACCGACATCGTCATCCTCGTGGTGGCGGCGGACGATGGCGTGATGCCGCAGACGATCGAGGCGATTCAACATGCCAAGGCTGCTGGCGCGCCAATCATCGTGGCGGTCAACAAGATCGACAAGCATGACGCCAAGCCGGAAAACGTGCTGACGCAGCTCCTGCAATACGACGTGCAGGTTGAAGCCATGGGTGGCGAAACACCTGCCGTGTTCGTGTCGGCCCTGAAGAAGACCGGCCTCGACGAACTCACCGCCACGATCTCGGCGCTCGCCGAAATCCTGGAGCTCAAGGCTAACCCGGATCGCGACGCCGACGGCGTGGTGATCGAATCCAAACTCGACAAGGGCCGTGGCCCCGTGGCGACCGTGCTGGTCAAGCGCGGCACCCTCAAGCGTGGCGACATTGTTGTCGCCGGCGCGCAGTGGGGCCGTGTGAAAGCGCTCAACAACGAGCGCGGCCAGCTCGTCGATGTGGCTCTGCCGGCGACGCCGGTCGAAGTCCTCGGCCTCGATGGCGCGCCGGATCCGGGCGATCAGCTCGTGGTCGTGGATTCGGAAGCGCGCGCTCGCGAGATCACCGACTATCGCGTGCGCACCAAGCGCAACAAGACAGGCCCTTCGGCGCGTGCGGGCACCTCGCTCGAGCAGATGCTGTCGCGTCTCAAGGAAGGCGGCGGGGCAGCCGGTGGCGGCCTCAAGGAAGCATCCTTCCTGGTCAAGGGCGATGTGCAGGGTTCGGTGGAAGCGATCACGCAATCGCTCGAGAAACTGTCGACCGACGAGGTCCGCGCGCGCGTGGTTCTCGGCGCTGTCGGCGGTATCTCGGAGAGCGACGTGCAGCTCGCCATCTCGGCTGGCACGCCGATCATCGCGTTCAACGTCCGCGCCAACAAGCAGGCGCGCGAACTGGCTGAGCGTGAAGGCGTGGAGATCCGGTACTACTCGATCATTTACAACCTGATCGACGATGTGAAGAACACGCTCTCGGGCATGCTGCCGCCGGAACGTCGCGAGACATTCCTCGGCTACGCCGAGATCCTGCAGATCTTCAACATCTCGAAGGCTGGCAAGGTTGCCGGTTGCCGCGTGTCGGAAGGCATCGTTCGCCGTGGTTCGGGCGTCCGCCTGCTCCGCGACAACGTGGTCATCCACGAAGGCACGCTCTCGGTCCTGAAACGCTTCAAGGACGAAGTCCCCGAAGTGAAGCAGGGCATGGAATGCGGCATGGCCTTCGCCAACTACCAGGACATCCGCGAAGGCGACCAGATCGAGTGCTTCCAGGTCGAACTCATCGAGCGCAAGCTGGACTAGCGCCAGCCAATCGAAGGTTTGCCAATCGAAGGTTTGAAACATCCCCTCGCACAGTTACGTGCGAGGGGTTTTTCATGTCCCGCGCACGCCGCGAGGCGGGTAGTTCCCATACCGGTATAGGCGCCCATCTTTTCGACGCTTGTCCGCAGGACTACCTTTGAGGTCGCAAAGGGAGTTGTTCATGGCGAAGCTCAACGGTTCGAAGGTGGTGGTGATCGGAGGCGCATCCGGTGTCGGCTTTGCCGTAGCTGCGGCGGCGCTCGAGGCGGGCGCCGCAGTGGTGGTTGGCTCCAGCCAGGCACCGCGGGTTGAAGCCGCAGCCGGCAAGCTCGGCCGTGGCGCCACAGGGCACGCAGTCGATGTGCGGGACGAAGCGTCAGTTGCCGCTTTCTTCGCCGCAGTGGGGGCGTTCGACCATCTGGTTTTCACTGCCGGCGACTGGGGCCACATGTTCGGCGCGACCCGCGACCTCGATGTCGAGGCCAGCAAGGCCCGCATGGAAGTCCGCTTTTGGGGCGCGGCCCGCGCCGCCAAGCATGCGATCCGCCAGATCACCGGCGACGGCTCGATCACTCTGACCGGCGGCATGCTGGCGCACCGCCCTATGCCGGGCGCTCCGCTCACGACGGCGTCGGCACACACGACCGAGGGCCTCGCCATGGGTCTCGCACGCGATCTAGCTCCGGTTCGGGTCAACGCGGTGTGCCTCGGTCTGATCATGAGCGAGCAGGTGCAGAACATGGGCGACGCCATGATCAAGACCTTCACCGCCAACCTGCCGCTGCCGCGCGGTGGAACGGTCGAGGAGGCGGCCGAAGCCTACCTCTATCTGATGCGCGCCACCTATGTGACTGGGCAGATCGTGCGCGTCGACGGCGGCGGCAGCCTAGTCTGAACGCGGGCGTAACCCACGCCTTCCGCCTGCGTGTCCGGGCGTGTAGGCTCGCGCCATGCCTCGCACTGGTCAGCTTGCAATCGTGACGGGTGCGTCTGCCGGGATCGGCGCGGCGTTTGTTCGTGCGCTGGCCGCGCGCGGGCACGACGTGGCGCTGGTCGCGCGCCGCCGCGACCGGATGGAGGCGCTGGCAGAAGAGATGCGCCGGGCGCATGGCGTCGAGGCGCTGGTCATCCCCGCCGACCTCTCAATTGCCGAGGCGCATGTTCCCATCGTCGCGGCGCTGAAAGAGCAGGGGCGCGAGGCCGACATCCTCGTCAACAATGCCGGCTTCAGCCTGCCCAAAACCTTCGCGGCGACGCCGTGGGACCAGCAGCGAGATTTCATCATGACGCTGGTGACCGCTGTGGCGGGGCTCACCCACGCCGTACTGCCCGGCATGCTCGCGCGGGGACGCGGCTCGATCATCAATGTCGGCTCGGTCGCGGGCCTGTCGCCGGGGGCAGCGGGGCACACGCTCTATCCCGCAGCCAAGAGTTTCGTGATGAAGTTCACGCTCTCGCTCGACGCCGAGGTGCGGCAAAAGGGTGTTCGCGTCACCTGCGTCATGCCGGGACCGACGGAGTCCGAATTCACCGCCGTTAACGGTACAAAGGAGATCATGGCGAAGTCGCCGCGTCTTCTCAACATGACTGCGGAGCGCGTCGTCGAACTGGCGCTGAAAGCCAATGACAAGGGCAAGCCCCTGTGCATTCCGGGGCTGCACAACAAGATCGGCGCAGGTCTGATGAAATACCTGCCCGATGGCCTTGTCACCGCGCTGATCCGCGGCGCTTCCGACAGGTATCGCGTCCGGGACTGACCGGCGCGTGCCAGACTGGCGTAAGACTGGGGGCGCATCGCTCGCGAGGACTTGATGACGGATGGCACGCACTACGACATCGTCATCATCGGCTCCGGCGCGGGCGGCGCCTCGCTGGCGCAATCGCTCGCGGACACCGGCGCCAGGATCCTGATCCTTGAGCGCGGCGATTACCTGCAGCGCGGGCCCAACAACTGGAATTCGAACTACGTCTTCGTCCAGCGTGGCTATCGCACGACGGAGCGCTGGTACGACAAGGATGGCCGCGCCTTCCATCCCAACACGCATTACTGGGTCGGCGGCAACACGACCTTCTACGGCGCGGCCCTGTTCCGCCTGCGCCCCGGCGATTTCGAAGAGCAACAGCATCTCGGCGGCATCTCGCCCGCATGGCCAGTAAAATACGCCGAGCTTGCGCCTTACTATCTGGCGGCCGAAAAGCTCTGGTACGTGCACGGCAAGCGCAATGTCGATCCTAGCGAACCGGGCGGCGAGCCGGACTATTTCTACCCGGCGCTGAGGCACGATCCCGCCATCGCGAGTCTTGAAGCGCACTTTAAGGCGATTGGTTGGCATCCTTCGGCCTTGCCGGTCGGTGTGATGCGCGACGACGATAACCCGCCGCTGTCGCAGTGCATCCGGTGCGGCACGTGCGGCGGCTATCCTTGCCTCGTCGGCGCCAAGGCCGATGCGCGCACCGTGGCGCTTGATCCCATCCTGCGAAAGCCGAACATCACGTTGATGCCGAACCGCAAGGTGACGCGGCTCGAAACGGATGCCAGCGGCAAATCCGTCCGCACCGTGCATGCCGACGGGCCCGACGGGCCGGAGACGTATTCGGGCGATATCGTCGTGCTTGCTGCAGGGGCCGTGAACACTGCTGCGCTGTTGCTCAATTCGCCTGGCCCGGCCCATGAGAACGGCCTCGCCAACGGTTCGGACCAGGTCGGCCGCAACTACATGTTCCACACCATGTCGGCCATGGTGTCGGTGACGCTCGACCGCTTCGATGCGCCGTTTCCGAAGACGATGTGCGTCAACGATTTCTACTGGCGCGACCCGGAGGGCGGCTTCGAACACCCGATGGGTCACATCCAGCTGCTCGAGCACATGGACGGTCACGTCCTTGAAGGACAGGTCGAAGAGGAGGGCGTGCCGCCGATCATCATTCCTGATTTTCTGTCCGATGCGGCGGCCGAACGCATGCTTGCCTTCCTGTGTATCTCGGAAGACCTGCCCAGCCCCGACAACCGGGTGCGCGTTGCCGGCGGCAAAACTTTTCTCGACTACACGCATGGCGACCTGACCGCCCACACACGACTGGTGAAAAAGCTCGATCACGCGCTCGACCGCTATTCCGATCATCAGGGCCTGCTGAAGCACCATTTCCAGGTCTCCCAGATGCTGCCCCTGTATGGCACAGCGCACATGTGCGGCACGACGCGCTTCGGCGACGATCCCCGAACCAGCGTGCTCGATCGCAATTGCAAGGCGCATGAGCTCGACAATCTCTACATTACGGACGCGAGCTTCTTTCCCTCTTCCGGCTCTGTGAACCCGACCCTGACCATTGTCGCAAACGCCTGGCGCGTGGGGGATCATCTGAAGGAACGTCTTGGGCTGAAATCCTGACGTTGCGACAAGCGCCAGCTCTCACCGAATTGTGCCTGACAATTTGCGCCATGCCGCTAACATCTCCGCCAACAAGAAGACGTGTCGCGGGAGGTTTTGGATCATGGACAAGCTCAGGATACGCGTGCTCGCGGGTTGCGCTGCCGGCGCAATGGCGATCGCGTCGCTGATTGCAGCGCCAGCCGCCTACCAGGCAGCAGAGGCGCAAGCAGGTCCTGCGGTCGTGCAAGGCAAGATCGAGGTGAGAGTTCTTTCCTCGCGCTATGATCTCGTGTCGGGCGGAGACGCGCTGGTGGAGATCAAGGCGAGCGAAGGCGCGAAAGCCAGCGAGCTGAAGCTCTCGCTCAACGGACGCGATCTTGCGACACCCCTGAAATACGACCAGCCGACCAACACGCTGCGTGGCCTCGTCACCGGTCTTGATGTCGGCGCCAACTGGCTGCAGGCGAGGGGGCCAACGGGCTATTCTGTCAGCCAGCCTCTGGTGAACTATCCGATCACGGGCCCCATCCTCTCGGGTCCGCACATGACGCCGTATGAGTGCCGCACGAAAGAGTCCGGTCTTGGCGAGCCACTGGATGCCAACTGTTTTGCGCCGACGCGCTATGACTGGTTCTACAAGTCGACCGCGACGCCTGCGCCCTCTGCCAGCGGACAACCAGCCAATCCGTTCAAGCCGCTCACGAGCCCCAAGGCCGGAAGGCCCGCCGACGTGGCGATGACGACGACGATAGACGGCAAGACCGTGCCCTACATCATCCGCGTCGAGAGCGGCGTCATCAACCGTTCGATCTACCGCATGGCCGTGCTCGACGACCCATCGACTGACGGGTTCTCTGCGTCAGAAGGATGGAATGGCCGGCTCAGCTTCACCTTCGGCGGTGGCTGCGGCACGCAATACAATCAGGGCGTCAATCAGGCGAACTCGATCCTGTCGGATCTCTACCTCGCGCGCGGCTTTGCCTATGTGAACTCCACCGAGCTGGTGAACCAGCAGCACTGCAACTCGCTCCTGCAGGGCGAGACGACGATGATGCTGAAAGAGCATTTCATCAAAGCCTATGGCGTTCCGAAATGGACGGTAGGCATGGGCGGATCCGGCGGCGCAATCCAGCAGCTCACCATCACTGAAATGTATCCCGGGCTCCTTGATGGCCTGCAGCCATCCTATGCCTTCCCGGATTCGGCACTGCATACGCCCGACTGCGGCCTGTTCGAGAATTTCTGGAAATCAAAAGACGGCAAGACCAAGGGCTGGACGGCCGACAAGAAGGCTGCCGTCAGCGGCTTCTTCGGCACGACCTGCGCTGCATGGGCGCGCTCCTTCGTGCCGATCATGGATGCGAAGAACGTCAAAGGCTGCGCGCTCAACGATGTCTCGCTGATCTACGACAGGAAGAAGAACCCAAAAGGCGCGCGCTGCACCGTCACCGACATGCGCGTCAACGTCTATGGCCGGGATCCCAAGACCGGCTTTGCCCGCAAGCCGGATGACAATGTCGGCCTGCAGTATGGGCTGAAGGCGCTCAATGATGGTGTCATCTCGGTCGACGAGTTCCTGACGCTCAACGATAAGATCGGCGGCAACGACATCGACGGCGGCTTCGTGAAGGCGCGCTCGGTGGGCGATTCCTCCGCGCTGACAGCGGCGTACGCGTCGGGCCTGATGAACACGATGGGCGGCGGCCTGACGAACGTGCCGATCATCAACTATCGCGCGTACAGCGATAGCGCGAACGACATCCACTCGCGCGAGCGCGATCTCACCATCCGCGCGCGCCTCGAAAAGACGACCGGCCGGTCGGACAATCAGGCGATCTGGGTCGGTCCGCCGCGCGAGAAGTCGGCCTCGGTTGATCTCGCGGCGCTCTCGCTCGACGCGATGACCAAATGGCTCGACGCTATCGCCGCCGATCCCGCGCCGCTCTCGACCGACAAGGTGGTGAAGAACAAACCTGCGGAGGCCGTCGACGCCTACTGGACGGACGATGGCAGGAAGACAGCCGAGGTCGCCAGCTGGGACAATTCAACGGCCTACAACAAGGTCTATCCCGTACACCTCGAGCCGCGCATCGTCGCGGGCGCGCCGGTCGCGAATGACATCATGAAGTGCCAGCTCAAGCCGGTCGACATGGGCGACTACAAGGTGAAGCTCTCGAAGACGCAGCAGGCGAAGCTGAAGAAGGTTTTCCCGAGCGGCGTCTGCGACTGGAGCAAGCCGGGCTTCGGCTATTCGACGATCAAGGGCGCATACCAGCGGTATTGAGCATGTTGCGCGTGAGGGGAGGCTAGCCGCTGCTCCCCACGATGACCTTGACGATCATCGCGATGATGACGCCGACAACTGCAATGCCGGTCAGCATCGCCTTGATCTGCTTCTGTCCTGCGGTGGCGGCGTCCTTCGCCGCCGGATCGCCGCGCGCGTCTTTCGATGCATTGGCGAACGATGTCAGCGTTTCGGCGAGCGCCTTCGACACCCAGGCCGGCGATGCGCCGATCTGACCGTCGCGTGTTGCCTTCTGCGCCAGCTCTGACAGCTTCGCCGCAAACTGCTGCTTGCCCGCCGCCTGCGAGCCGTCGAGCGAACGCGCCACGATCAGCACGACAATCATGCTGGCGAGGATCGCTAGCAACCCGCACACACTCCAGAGCATCATCACTTCGCTCATCTCAGTCGTTGCTCTTCACGAACTTGCGGATGCGCTTCACCAGTTCCTTCGCCAGCGGCAGGCCGGGATCGGAATAGGTGGCGATGTTGGCGGCGCGGTCAATCGGCGCCTCCTTCAGCACGTGGTTCATGCCTTTGATCAGGTAGAGCTTCGTCTTGGGCGCCGCATCCAAGAGGTGCGCGTCCTGCTCGGTCACCTGGAGGTCGGTCGTGCCCTGGATGATCAGCGTGTGCTTGTTGGCCCGGCGCACGGCCTCGACCGGGTCGATGCCGAACATTGCGATCAGGTAGTCCTGCACGTCAGGTCGGAACAGCGCGAGCAGGGCGGGGTGCATGTTCGTCGTGTCGGGATGCCGGCCCGCCTCGATGTCGGCGATGGCTGCCATCGCCTGGTCGAGCACGGGCGCGTTGGCCGGGTTGGCGGTGAGCTGCTGGCGGATCACATCGCCCATCTTCCTGCCCATGCCAGCGACAAGGATCAGCCCGCAGACATCCTTTCGCCCCTCCGCCGCCAGCGACACCATCAGCGCGCCTTCAGAATGCCCCAGCAGGAACACGCACTTCGATCCGCGCTCAGCTTTGATCGCGTCGATCCAGGCGTGAATGTCATCGACATAGGCTTGCGGCGAGGAAATGTTCGCAGCGCCCGCGCCAGAACTACCGAACATGCCGCGCTTGTCGACGCGCACCGTGGAAATGTGCTCCTCCGATAACGCTTCGGCGAGCAGCTTGTAGGCGTCGGTCTTCATCCCCATCGGATTGTTGCCATCGCGGTCGGTCGGGCCGGAGCCTGGAACGATCAGCACGACAGGGTCGCTGTTGCGCGCATTGATCATCGTGCCGTGCAACTCACCGGCTGCGATGTCCTTTATCTCTGGCACGATGTCTCCGTTGTTGATCTCCTTGGCGAACGCGATGACGCCGCTCAGCACCGCAACCGAACTGCCGATGGCGATCAGCGTGGCGAACCCGCTTCTGGTCTTGGTGGTGGCCGCCGGCTTGGCCCGTGCGGCTGCTTCGGCCTCACGCCGCTTGCCGATGACTTTCGCCAGATTGACCGGAAGCTTTGTCTCGGGGGTTGAGCCTGATGTGCGGTTCAGGCTGTTCGCCACCGTCACCACGATCAGAAGCACGATCAGCAGTACGCCGAGGCCAATCGCCAGGCCCAGAAGCAATGTGGCGTCCATTTCCTGTTCCCGTCCGCTCGATATGTCCGTTCGAGCCCTATGAATGCGCTTGACATCGCCGCCCGTCAATATCAAAGTGATATCACTTCGATATTGAACATGGAGGGACGTGGATGTCTGTCAGCCACAAGAAGACCCAGGAGAAGCCTGCCGGCACGATGAACGGTGGTTTCCTGCTCGTATTGTCCATCGCGGCGTTTTTCGCTGCCGCCTGGATGCTGTTTCAGGCGATCACCACGGGAGAGGGCGGGGGTGATCCCGTCATGGTCGCCGTTTACGTCGTCGGCGCGGCGGCCACCGTGCTCGCCTCGATCCTGATAATGTCCGGCCTCTATTCGCTGCAGCAGAATGAAAGCGCCGCGATCACGTTGTTCGGCAACTACAAGGGCACGGACAAGAAGCCGGGCCTGCGCTGGGTGGTGCCGTGGTATTCGCGCAAGAAGATTTCCCTGCGGGTGCGCAACGTGACCTCGCAGACCCTCAAGGTGAACGACAAGAAGGGCAACCCGATCGAGATCGCGGCCGTCATCGTCTGGCGCGTCGTCGACACCGCTCAGGCGCTGTTCGACGTCGATAATTACGAGACCTTCGTCAACATCCAGATCGAGACCTCGCTGCGCGAGATCACCTCGCACTTCGCCTACGACCATGGCGAGGGCGAAGAACCGACGCTCCGCGCTGATGGCGTCAAGGTGGGCGAGATGCTGCAGGCCCGCCTGCAGGAGCGTGTGGCGATTGCGGGCCTCACCGTGGACGAAGCGCGTCTCTCGCACCTCGCCTATGCGCCCGAGATCGCCTCTTCGATGCTGCGCAGGCAGCAGGCCGAAGCAGTGCTCGAAGCGCGCGCCATGATCGTGCATGGCGCCGTCTCGATGGTGGAAAGCGCCCTGCAGCAGCTGTCGGAACGCGACATCGTGGTGCTGGACGATGAACGCAAAGCGGCGATGGTGTCCAACCTTCTGGTGGTGCTGTGTGCCGATCGCGAGGCGCAGCCCGTCGTCAACGCCGGCTCGCTCTACTAGCCCAACCCCAAAACAGGCGAGCCCATGCCATCGCCCGGCAAGAAAGCATTCCCGCTAAGGCTCGATCCGGCGCTTCACGCCGCGATCGAGCGTCTTGCCGCGCAGGAACTACGCTCCGTCAACGCCGAGATCGAATTCCTGCTGCGCGACTCGCTGAAGAAGCGTGGCGTGAAGCTGGAGGCCACGCCACCCGCCCAAGCTCCGGCTGATCCAACGGCGGATGGCGCATCATGAAGCGGCGCAGCCAGGACGACCTCATACTTGGCTGCGTCGCCTTCGGGCTCTTGCTGGCGCTTGTCGCATTCCTAAAAGTACTGCTTTCGCCGATGGTCGCGACGTTCGTTGCGGGCCTTGGCATCGGCGCCATTGGCGTGTTCGCACTGCTGCGGTTGGCGTCACGCCGCACCAATTAGCCTGAAGAATCCCTAAAGCAGCGTCTGCCCTGTGTGCCGGCGCTCGTGATCGAGCAGCCACTGCTTGCGCCATAGCCCGCCCGCATAGCCGGTCAGCGTGCCGTCCGCGCCGATCACGCGATGGCAGGGCAGGATGATGGCGCAGCGGTTGAGCCGGTTGGCGTTCGCCACCGCACGCACGGCGGTTGGGCGTCCGATGCGTTGCGCCATCTCCTGATAGGACCGCGTCACGCCCGGCGGCACGCGCCGAAGCTCGTCCCACACCTGGTTCTGAAACTCGGTCCCGGCGTCCGCGATCTTCGAGGCAAACGCCAACGTCTTGCCGGCGAAATAGTCGCGGAGCTCCTTGCGGATGAGCTTCAGCGCCTTCGTGTCGCCCGGCAGCACAGTCGCATTGAACTGCCTGCGATAACGCTCGACATGCTCTTCCAGCTTCTTCCGCTCGACGAACTCCAGCATGTGCAGGTGCGTGTCGTCTGCAACCGCGAACATTGGGCCCAGCGGCGTATCGATCCAGTCCATCGCGAAGGTCTGCGCCGCGCGCGCCTTGTTCGGCGCCTCACCGAAGGTTTTCGAGAAGGCTTCACGAAAGCCGCTGCCGGATTCAAATCCGGCGTCCAGCTGGGCTTCGATCACGGCATCCCCCTTCTTGATGGCGCGGAAAGCATGGCCCAGCCGCCGGGCCCGCGCATACTGGGAAAAACTCATATCGAACCGGCGCTGGAAATGCCGGCGCGCGGTCGCGGGCTCGATGCCCATCTCCTTGAGGTCGTCCTCGCTCCACCGGCGCGAGGGATCTTCCTCAACCAGCCGCAGCAGCTTGTCGATCAGCACGCCCGGCGCGTTCGGATCATCCAGCGGGCGGCATCGCTTGCACGCGCGGAACCCCGCCGCCAACGCCTCGTCCGGCGAGCCATAGAAGGTGATGTTCTTCGACAGCGGCGTCCGCGCCGGACAGACCGGACGGCAGAAAATCCCGGTCGTTTTCACGCCCACATAGACGACCCCATCCAGCTCCGGGTCACGGCGCAGGATGTGCGCGTAGAGTTTGTCGTGGTCAGGCAGGCGGTTCAGCATGGCTTGGCCTATGTGGCGTCTCGTTCTGTAGCCTCAAGATAGCGACCCCGGCAGATCGCAAGGCCGGAAAAACGACAGGACCATCAAAACCTCATCTGAAAGGCTTGCTGACGTGGCGGGAACCCTCAAGGCCGTAACGCCAGGGCAGGTCGATTGCCTTGGTGATGCCGATGCGCGGCCCGACGACGATTTCAGGTTCGCTGGTGCGGGCTTTCAGCGAAAAGGGCGCTTCGTTCAGCGGCAGGCCGCTATGGACGCCTGTGATTCCCATGGCCTGGCAGAGTCGGCCCGGGCCAGAGCCGAGCAGGCGCACATCTTCAACGCCACGGCGCTGGCGCATCAGGGCAAGCCCTTCAGTCGGCTCGACCGCGCGAATGAGAACGGCCGCGGCTGAGCCCGCTCCCTCGCAGACGAAATTCACGCACCAGTGCAGGCCATAGGACCGGTAAACATAGGCGTATCCCGCCGGGCCAAACATCACGCCGTTGCGGGGCGTTGGGCCGTTGAAGGAATGCGCGGCGGGCTCGCTCTGGTGATAGGCCTCCACCTCGACAATGACGCCGCCCGTGCCGCCAAACAGAAAGCTCGCCCCGATCAGCTCGGGCGCAACGTCGTGGACGCTGCGGGCGAAGAAGGATTTGCGCAGGCTAAGCGGGCGGGGCATGGCGATTCTGGCGGCAGGGGAAACCTGAGTAAGACTTACTACAGGACCGCCCCATGCGCGTCCTTGACTTCGGCGCCCCCGCGGCCTTTTAAAGCCAGATGAAACCGCCCACCCAGAGACAGCTCCGCGCTGGCGAGATTATCCGCCACGCCCTGACCGATATCCTCTCCCGCGAGGAGTTCGACGATCCGGCCCTGCATGGAAAATCGATCACCATCACCGAGGTCCGCGTCTCGCCGGATCTCAAGAACGCCACGGCCTTTTCAGCCCCCCTGGGTGGCGCGGACATGGACAAGACGATCGAGGCGCTGAACCGCGTCGCCGGCTTCCTGCGTGGCCGTCTCAGCCGCGAAATCGAGATGCGCTTTACACCGATCCTGCGCTTCATCTCGGACGACAGCTATGACGAGGCCCGCCGCATCAACGAGCTGCTCTCTTCCGAGCGCGTGCGCCGCGATCTCGTTGACCGTGATCCTTCCGACAAGGACGAGGACTGATCGCGCATGACTGATCCCTCATGACAGGCCCTGCTTTCATGATCGCCGTCACCGGCGGCTCCGGTTCGGGCAAGACGACCCTGGCGCGTGCGCTGAATGAACGGCTGGGCGAAGGCAAATGTCAGCTGGTCACCGAGGACAATTACTATTTTGCCCGCGAGCATTACGGACCAACCGCCCGCGCGATGACGCACGCGGAACTTGAAAGTACGTTCAACTTCGACGATCCCGCCAACAAGGACATGGAGCATCTGCGCCGCGACATCGAGGCGCTGAGGCGCGGCGAGACCATCGAGCAGCCGATCTACGACTTCCCCAATCACGACCGGAAGGCAGGGGAGGTGAAGCGGGTTGCCTCACGCCCCGTCGTGATTGTCGAAGGCATCCACGTCCTCTCGGATCCGTCCTTCGTCGATCTCTTCGATCTCACCGTGTTCGTCGATGCGCCGGCCGACCTCCGCCTCATCCGCCGCATCCGCCGCGATCAAACCGAACGCGGCCGCAGCGCCGAAAGCGTGATCCAGCAATATCTCCGCTTTGTTCGCGCCTCCCAGGCGCGCTTCACGGATCCCGCTCGCCATCTCTGCGATATCATCGTTGCCTGCGAGGCCGCGCCGCCCAATCGCGACGGACCTTCTGACGCCGACTCCATCGACCGTCTCGTCGCGCCGGTGTGGGTGCAATTGCAGAAGCTCGGCGTCGTCACCTAGCGTCAGCCATCTCTTCGCGCGTGCGAACACCAACGCATCCGCACAACGGGAAACTGCCCAAAATAGGAAACTGCAAAGTCTCCGCAGTTCGGTGTGGTCTCTCCGTTGTCGCTCGCGATTTCGTGAGCTACGTTCATCCTATACAGAGCCTGAAGGCGAAGACGCCAAATGGCCGCTCCGGATACGAGCAAATCTCCCCCACGACGCAGCGGACCCACTGGTCCGCACAGAGCTAATAGCCGGCGCGTTGTTGCCGGGCTGCGCGTGCGAGGAGGAAGACATGCAAACCGAAACCACCCGTCAGTCGCAAGGTGAAGTCTTGCGGGTCAGGGATCGGATGCAGAGCGCGCTTGTCGTCGTTGCTTCCGCCGCCGTGATGGTCGGCCTGGCCTTCGGCGCGATGACGCTGCTGAGCTCGCCGGCTGGCTGGGTCATGAAAGCCGCCAACCAGGCGATGACCGACCACCAGCAAGCCGTCGCGACCAGCTTCGCGATGAACCTCGGCGACTGATCGAGAGCAGGGCGCCCGCCTTACGCGGCGCCTTCCTGGCCGTCCGGCACGCCCACAATGTGGAAGCCCGCGTCGACGTGCACGACTTCGCCCGTGATCGAGCGGCCGATCGGCGACAGCAGATAGAGCGCGCAACCCGCCACGCCTTCCATCGACGTATCTTCCTTCAGCAGTGACCAGTCACGGCCGGTGCTCAAAAGGCCCTTGCCGCCGCGAATACCCGCCAGCGACAGCGTTCGCATCGCGCCAGCCGAGATCGCGTTGACGCGGATACCTTTCGGGCCGAGGTCGCGAGCCGCGTAGCGGGTGGAAGCTTCCAGCGCAGCCTTGGCGACGCCCATCACGTTATAGGATGGCACGGTACGCTCGGCGCCGAGATACGTCATGCAGATGATCGAGCCCCCATCCGGCATGATTTCCGACGCGCGGCGCGCACAATCGATGAACGAGTAGACCGAAATATCCATCGCGCGGCGGAAGCCTTCGCGCGACGTGTTCGCCACCATCGATCCCATCAGTTCTTCCTTGCCCGCAAACGCGATGGAGTGGACGAGGAAGTCGATCTTACCCCACTTCTCCTTCACCTGCGCGAAGGCTGCATCCATGCTGGCGTCGTCGGTCACGTCGGCGGGGATCATCGTGTTCATGCCGATGGATTCAACCAGCGGCCGCACCCGGCGCTCGAGGTTCTCGCCCTGATACGTGAACGCGATCTCCGCGCCCTGCGCGGCGAGCTGCTGCGCGATGCCCCAGGCGATGGAGCTGTCGTTCGCAACGCCCATCACGACGCCGCGCTTGCCCTTCATCAGGTCGCCTGTGGGGAAGGACCATTTGGACATGGAAGCGTTCCTTTTGCTGAGGTTCGCGGGGTAGGGGCCTCCGCCATGCCAGTCAAGCTTGCCGGGGGCCGGTGCTGCCCTAGGATGGCGCGCAGCGGCAAAAGGGATGGGACGTTGAGCGAACTTGGCGATCTGATCGAAGCGGCGAGCCTTGCTCCCGGAAAGAGCGGACTTCTCAAGGCGGTGATCCGCGCCGCCGAGGAAGCGGTGGAGCCCGAAGAAGCTGTTCGCTGGCTCGCAGGCGCCCAACCCGCTGCCTACGACACGGACGCCCGGATCGCAGCCTCGGACTTTCTGGCCGAAATGGGCGAGACGCCCGGCGCTCTCCGCTGGCTTGAGGGAACCGAGCCCAGGCTCGGCATTGCGCGCGCAAGCCTGCTGCTCGAAAGCGGCCGCACCGGCGAAGCGGCCGATGCCTACAGCGCTGCCATTGCGGCTGATCCCGTACTCAAAGAAGAAACACTGGAAGCCGCTCTCGCGCCGAGACAGGCGGCGGCTGGAAACAATGTCGTCAACCTGCGCGGCCCGCGACCTGTTGCGACGGCGGACGAAGATGCGCCGATCAACCGGCTCGGCCGTGATCCCAAGACGTTCGCCGATGTCGGCGGCCTCGAAGACGTCAAGAAGGATATCTCGCGCAAGATCATCCAGCCTTTCCGCAACCCGTCGCTGTTCTCGAAGTTCAAGCGCAAGGCCGGCGGCGGCGTGCTGCTTTATGGCCCGCCCGGCTGCGGCAAGACGATGATCGCGCGGGCGACGGCGGGGGAGGTGGGGGCGGAGTTCATCTCCATCGAGATTGCTGAAGTTTTGGACATGTATATTGGCCAGTCCGAAAAGCGCCTGGCGGCGGCGTTCGAGAACGCCCGCGCCGCCAAGCCCGCCGTGCTGTTCTTCGACGAGATCGAGGCGCTCGCCGCCCGTCGTCGCTTCGGTCATGCCGATCATGGCGCGAGCCTCGTCTCGACCTTCCTGAACGAGATGGACGGCGTCAACGCGAGCAATGAAGGCGTGCTGGTTCTTGCCGCCACCAACACGCCGTGGGCGATCGACACCGCCTTCCGCCGCCCCGGCCGCTTTGACCGCGTCATCTTCGTGCCGCCGCCGGATCGCGACGCGCGTCTCGCCATCCTTGGCATGGCGATGAAGGACCGCCCGCAGGACAATGTGAACCTCGATCCGATCGCGCAGGCGACGTCCGGCTTCTCCGGCGCGGATCTCGTCGGCTTGGTCGATGAGGCCTGCGACTTCGCGATCGAGGAAAGCCTCGACAGCGGAGAAGTCGCGCCGATCCGGCAGAAGCATCTCTCGGAGGCGACGAAATCGCGCAAGCCGACGACGCTGGAATGGCTCAGCCAGGCGCGCAACTACGCGAAGTATTCGAATGAGGGCGGCCTCTATGACGACGTCACCGCCTTCCTCGACAAGCACGCGAAATAGGCCGCGCCATGGACGGGTTCGACCGCGTCGCCAGTGAAAGCGCCGTGATCGCCCTGATGCGCGCGGGCAATTATCGCGGCGCCGAGGCGCGGGTGCGCACATTGCTGGCGGAGGATCCCAACAATGCGCGCGCGCTGGCGCTTGCCGCCCGCTGTCGCTTCGAAGACGATGACAGGAAGGCGGGCCTCGAGACGGCACGCGCCGCCGCCGCCATCAGCCCCGACGACCCGCTGGTCAAGTCGACGCTCACCTTTGCCCTGCAGCGCGCCGGCAAGGGCAAACAGGCCCGCGACGAACAGCTCCAGCTGGCCGAGGAAGCCGCCTCCGAAAGCCCGGACGATTCCGACGCCCTGTTCAACCTCGCCATCGCGCGCTTCAATTCCAACGCCTATCGCAAGGCGAAGGGCCTGGAGCTGATGCGTCAGGCTGTCGCCGCGCGCGACCTCTTTGACGACGCCGAACGATTCGCAAGCAGCGCCTATGAACTGCTGAACGTCGCCTCGCTGCGTCTGTCGCAGTGGGACTATGCGGCTGCCGAATCCCTCGCCCAGCGCGCCATGCAACTTGATCCGACGCGGCCCGAGGTGTTCACCATCCTTGCTGAATGCGCGATCAAGCGTCGCCAACCGGTCGAGGCCTATGAACTCGCGCTCGAAGCGCTGCGCCTGTCTCCCGGCGATCCGAGGATCATGCGGCTGTTGGTTCGCGCCCGCGCGCGCTCGCGCGCGTGGCTCCGGCCCTTCCTGCCACTGGTCGACTGGATCGTGGAGATGGACCGCCGCGGGCTGGTGACGGTGCTCCTGCCGATGTGCATGATCGGCGTGGTGCTGTTTCTGTCGCTGACGTATGATGTCGCGCGCATCGCGGCGGGCGTCCGGCCGCTTGTCGTCGTGTCGGCAGGGGCCATCCTTGCGCTCCTCTATGCGCTGGCCAGCTATTTCATTTCGATCGCGGCGCGCTTCCAGATCCAGCGCGACTTGCGGCGTATCTCCCTGCCGAAATTCTGACCGTGCCCGTCAGGTCACGGCGACAAACTGCGACTGATTTGCGAAGCGTTGGCATCACTCCGCGACATTGACCGGCCACACCGACACTGGGAAGACGTTGAGGAGGACGTGATGCCGGATGCCCGCCGCCGCATGGAAACGATCGGGCGCATGCGCCGTCTCGCTGCCGGAATAGCGTCCGGCATGGCGCTGCAGTCCGCCCTGCCGATGGTCGAGGCACAGGAATACGAGCGCGTTTCGCCTGTCGAGGGAGAGAGCGGCGCTCGCTCGAGCGACGCTTTAGGCAGTTCTCCCAACTCCACGCTCGTTGCGCCACTGACGGGGCAGGGAGTCGCCGTGCGCGCGCGCATCGACGTGCTCTATTACCCGCCCGGCGGCAAGGAACCCGTCCTCGTCCAGCGCGCCTTCGAAACCAGCGCCGCAACCACCCAGTCGAGCCAGTATGTCTTCGACGTTCTGAACAACGCCGCCCTCGATGGCGTCACACAGGCGCTCGCCGGCGGCGCGCTCAGCGGCCGCGTCAGCGTCACCGCCGTCTGCTACGCCTATGGCGTCGACGACACCGGCTCGCAATCCGTCCTGCCGATGGGCCTGTTCATCAACACGACGGATCTCAAGGTCATGCCCGATGGCGGCACGGCGCTTCACACCGACATCAAGGTGATGCCGCCCAACGGGCGCTAGCGATTACGTCCCGCGACGCTTGCGCGTCGCGGCGACCTTCTTCGAAATGCCGCGCTTCTAGTAGCTTTCCTCGATGCCCTCGGCCCTGCGGATCTGCTTGTCGGTGTATTTCGACTTGTCGCCACGCGGCATCGCTCTCTCCTGTTCCGGCACTATCGGAATGCGGGAGGAGGCGAGCGCGTTCCGAAAACGCCTAAGGCGCCTACGCCCCCACGCCTTTTGAATCGACGAAACGCACAGCGTCAGCGCTCCTGTCGCGCGCCTCAGAACTCATGTGTGAGAGGGCCAACCTGATAAATTGCCGTTCTTCGTCTTCGTTCAAAAACAGCCGCTGAGGAGCAAACATCGCATGGGCCTGCGCATGAAATATCCAATACCCGTGGCTACGAAACAGCTCGTCCACCACCGGCCATCGGGCAAGCTGCGTCACGCCACCGACCTCGTACGTCAAACAGGCTTCAGAGATTTCAACGCGGATCGGCAAGTCAAGCGTCTGTTGCCGGTCCTGAAACTCCTGTTTGAAACGCGCGGTCACCAAACGCCGCCGAACCCGCCAGTAGGCAAGCGTGCCGGCGAGCAGTCCGACGAACGCGCCCAAACCGCCATTGCGGGATATCCCGCCAACGACAAAGAGGCTTGCAAGCAGTCCAGCCGCAAGACCGCCCAACATGAAGGCCAGCTGGATCCAGACATAGCTTGCGCTTGAACCCTGCTGTCGTTTCAGCAGAGCGCCAGCAGCGAGGCTGGCTTCGCCAACCTTCAGCATTCCAGAGATACGCGGCATTGCTCCCCCTCATGCGCCGGCTGGATTTGGGCGCGAAGGCAAACGGATGTGCGATCGACCCAGAGTAGATCGGCGCTGGCCGGATCAGACCTTCGCCACCATGATCGAGCCGTTCGTTCCGCCGAAGCCGAACGAGTTCGACATCGCCATCTTGATGATGGCTTCGCGCGCCTCGCGGATGATGTTGACGCCGTAGGCGAGGGGATCGAGCTTCTCGATGTTGATCGAGGGAGCAATGAAACGCTCCTTCATCATGAGCAGCGAGTAGATCAGCTCCTGCACGCCCGCGCCGCCGAGGCAGTGGCCCGTCATCGACTTGGTGGCGGAGATCATCGGCTGGTCGGCCGCTTCCTGGCCGAAGACTTCGCGGACGGCTTCCAGTTCCTTCACGTCGCCGACCGGCGTCGAGGTGGCGTGCGGGTTGAGATAGTCCGGCTTGGCCCCGGCCTGGGCCATGGCAAGGCGCATCGCCCGTGCCGCGCCTTCGCCTGACGGCGCGACCATGTCGTAGCCATCCGAGGTCGCGCCATAGCCGACCACTTCGCCATAGATCGTCGCGCCGCGTTTCTTGGCGTGCTCGTATTCTTCCAGCACCACCATGCCGGCGCCGCCCGCGATCACGAAGCCATCGCGATCAGCGTCATACGCGCGCGAGGCGCGGTGCGGTTCGGCATTGTATTTCGACGACATGGCGCCGAGCCCGTCGAACAGGCAGGACAGCGTCCAGTCGAGTTCTTCGCCGCCGCCGGCGAACATCACGTCCTGCTTGCCCCACTGGATCTGTTCGGTCGCCGCGCCCACGCAATGCAGCGAGGTCGTGCAGGCCGACGAGATCGAATAGTTCACGCCGAGAATCTTGAAGAGGGTGGAGAGCGTCGCCGATGCGGTCGACGACATCGCCTTGGGCACGGCGAACGGCCCGATGCGGCGCGGCGAACCTTTTTCGCGCGTCGAATCCGCCGCCGCCACGATGGCGCGCGTGGACGGACCGCCGGTGCCGACAATGAGTCCCGTGCGCGGGTTGGAAATGATGCTCTCGTCGAGGCCCGCGTCCGCGATCGCCTGCGTCATCGACATGTGGCACCAGCCGGCGCCATCGCCCATGAAGCGCATCGCGCGCTTGTCGACATGATCTTCCGGCATCGCGTTGGGCTTGCCGGCGACCTGCGACTTGAAGCCTTTGTCCGCGTATTCCTGGATGAAGGAGATGCCCGACCGGCCATGCTTCAGGCTGTCGGTGACGTCCTTGATCGTGTCGCCGATGGACGAGACGATGCCCATCCCGGTGATCACCACCCTGCGCAGGTCGGGGCCAGTAGCGGCCATCGCGAGTCACTCCCCTAAAATTCGTACGCAAACCGGCAGGCGGACCGATCGGTCCAAATGCTACGCGGTCATTTTCTTCAAGCCAACTTTCATGTCCTTGGCCGTGTAGATCTTTTCGCCATCCAGAAACACGGTTCCGTCAGCGATGCCCATCGTCAGGCTCGCGCGGATGGCGCGGCGGATGTCGATTTCGTAGCGCACCAGCTTCTTCTGCGGCGTCACCTCGCCGGAAAACTTGACCTCGCCGACGCCCAGTGCGCGGCCCTTGCCGGGCGAACCCGACCAGCCGAGCCAGAACCCGACCAGCTGCCACATTGCGTCCAGTCCCAGGCACCCCGGCATCACGGGATCCCCCGGGAAGTGGCATTTGAAGAACCAGAGATCGGGATTGATATCCAGTTCCGCAATGAGGTGGCCGCGTTTGGCGCTGCCGCCGTCGAGCGAAATCTCGGTGATCCGGTCCAGCATCAGCATCGGCGGGATCGGCAGCTGGGCGTTGCCGGGTCCGAACAGCGTGCCGTGCCCGCTCTTCAACAGGTCATCAAAGCTGTAGGAGCTTTGTGGCGTGTGGAAGTTGTGGGGGGAGTTGGGGTCTTGGTTCATGAACGCGCCGCTCCGCCAATGCTTTAACTCAGCAAAGGAGAGGCCCGTTAACACGGGGGGATAGGGGGCTCAAGCAGCAGGAAAAAGCTAGTTCTTTCCGGGCGCCGCGGGCAGGGCGTCCGCGCCCCACAGATGCCCGCGCTGAACCCAGCCCTTGCGCCCGTCAGCCTCGACGCGACACCACGCATTGCCGCAGTCGCCCAACTGCACCACCGCACCTGCAGCAAATCGCGCGATCCGCCCCGCATCCGTGCGCGGTTCGCGGAAGACGGTGCCGGTGTCCGTGGTGATGGCGGTGCGGCGCTGGGCCAGCTGGTTCTGGTTGATCCAGACTTCGTCGCCCATCGGATCGCGGATCATCCGCCAGTCCTTGCTCTCGCGGACGACGATCACCGGCAGGCCGGCGCGCTCGTAATTCCAGCGTACCGGATAGTCCGGGCTCGGTCCGGCGCGGCCGTTCACCTTGTCGTAGCGGAGGCTTTCATAGCGCGGCACGGGTTTTCCCGAAAAATCGCTGACACGCGCCTCCACGCCATTGCTGGCGAAAGCCTTGAAGCTGCCGGGAGTAAGCTTGTCCTGTGCGGAAGCCGGCGCTGCCGCCAGACAGACGGCCACGCTCGCGGCGCCGAATATCTGAGCAACCTGACGGAAAACAGCAGTGCGGCAGCGTTTTTGGCTCACGGAACGACTTGCCTTCGTGCTGAGGAGATGACGCTTCATCAGAACCACGGGGGCGTGAAAGCGTGCTTAACCACATACGAAAAATTCGATGAAACTGGTGTTACAGGCGACGCCACCGGCCAAGGTTGGCCCCGCGACCCTGCTTTGATAGACCGTCCGTTGACGCGAAGCGCACCGGGCGTAACAGGGCAGCTGAAGCGCAAGAGATAAAAAGAGGAACGCTCCGTAAAATGCCGACGTCACGCCCCAAGCTTAAAGTGATCGTGACGCGCCGGCTCCCGGAGCCGGTCGAGACGCGCATGAGCGAGCTGTTTGACGTCGAGTTGAACGCCACCGACACGCCGATGACGATCGAACAACTGGCCGACGCCGCTACCCGCTGCGACGTGCTGGTGCCGACCGTGACCGACAAGATCGACGGCCGCACGCTGGCGCGGGCAGGGGACCGCCTCCGCCTGATCGCGCAGTTCGGCGTCGGCGTCGACAATATCGACGTGCAGGCCTGCGTCTCGCGCGGCGTCACGGTCACCAACACGCCGGGCGTCCTCACCGAAGACACAGCCGACATGACGATGGCCCTGATCCTCGCCGTGCCGCGCCGCATCGTCGATGGCGTCGCCGCCATGCAATCGGGCCAGTTTGTTGGCTGGTCGCCGACCTGGATGTTGGGCCGCCGCATTTACGGCAAGCGCCTCGGCATTGTCGGCATGGGCCGCATCGGCACGGCGGTTGCGCGCCGCGCAAAGGCGTTCGGCCTGCAGATCCACTATCACAACCGCAAGCCGGTCCGCCCGGCCGTCGCTGAAGAGCTTGAGGCAACCTACTGGGAGAGCCTCGACCAGATGCTGGCGCGGATGGACATCGTCTCCATCAACTGCCCGCACACGCCCGCGACTTTCCACCTGCTGTCGGCGCGCCGCATCAAGCTGATGAAGCCCGACGCCTATCTGGTGAACACGGCGCGCGGCGAGGTGATCGACGAAGCCGCCCTGATCCGCGCGCTCGAAGCAGGCGAGATCGCCGGCGCCGGTCTCGACGTGTTCGAGAACGAGCCCAACCTCAACCCGCGCCTCAAGGCGCTGCGCAATGTGGTGGTCCTCCCCCACATGTCCTCCGCCACCCTCGAGGGCCGGATCGACATGGGCGAGAAAGTCATCATCAACATCAAGACCTTCGCCGACGGCCACAAGCCGCCCGACCGCGTCATTCCGGCGATGCTGTAGCGCCTTCTGCCGGAACAATTTTCCGGCAGCCTTGCCGCACGCCTGTCATTTGGCCGACAGCGCATTGCTGTAGTCCTGCCATCGTTCCGCCGCCCTGTTGTGGCCAGTTCAGGTCACTTCGGCTATTGCCGGACCCAGCTGGGCCGGCGTTGAAACCAATGGGTTTTGCAAGATGCGTCTCGTTCTGACGACTGTCCTCGCCGCCACGCTGGCGCTCGGCGGTGTCGCCGCAGCGCAGGTGACCGGCATCAACCGGACGACCACCCGCAGCGCGTACATGGTCGAGCCGTTCACTCCCGCCGCGCCGATCACCATCAACGGCACGGGCGTGCGTCTGCGCGCCGAACCTTTCACCGGCAATGACACGCAGGTTCTTTCCACCGGCAGCACCGGCCTGCAGCTCACTGTCGTGGGTCTCGCACGCCAGGCTGACTGGAACTGGTATCAGGTAATCCTGCGCAACGGGCAGAAGGCGTTCATCCGTTCGGACCTGACCTCCGCCCCGATGCGCGGGGACGCGACCGCCACTTACACTCCGCCCGCCCAGCCCGTTCAGCCGGCGCCGCAGCCCCCAGCCCTTCAGACATGGACGCCGCCTGCCGCTCCGCAGCCGCTTTCGCCGACCCCGACGCAGCCCGTGCAAGGGGGTAGTGTGATCTCGCTGACACCGGGTAGCGGCAGTTCTTCCCAGCTTGACCCGCCGCGTGCTGCTCCGTCGCAGCCGGCCGACAACGGCCTGATCTCCATCGCGCCCACCGCGCCGATCCCGCATCTTTCCAATTCCGCGAGCGTCGCGCCGGCCCCGTCCAGCAGCGCCGACATCGGCCAGCAGATCCGCGCCCAGCTCGACGCCAAGCGGTGCTGGACCGACAGCGGCAACATGATGGATGCGCAGCGCCTGCGCGCAACCTTCGGCGTGCAGCTTCTCGTCCAACGGAAAGTTCGTCTCCGAGCCGCGCCTGATTACGCCGGCGTCCGAGCCATCGGATGATCCCGCGATGATGGTCTTCCTCGCCAAGGCGCGCGCCGCGCTGCGCACCTGCAACAACCTCGGCTTCGACATTCCGGCCGGCGCCCCGCAGGGCGAAATCCGCCTCGACTTCTCGGCCCGCTAGCCAAACTTCGCGCAAGCGTTCAAGCTCGGTTCAGCCGGGCGGGGACATCGTCTGGGCAAGGACAGACGGGGCGGGGCAATGAAACTGCGTACATCACTGATCGCCATGGCGGCATTCCTCAGCCCAGTGCTGAGCCTTGGCGCTTGCGCGACCGAGGAAGGCTATCGCCAGCACATGGGTCTGCTGCAGGGCGCCTCGGCCGACGCCGTGCTGGTCGACTGGGGTCCGCCGCAGAGCCGCACGGAGATGTCGAATGGCCGCGAACTGTGGAGCTACACCAAGACGACGGTGGACGAGCGCGCCGGCTACTGGCGCGATGAACAGCGCCAGGTGACGCGCAAGATCACCGACAAGGACGGCAAGGAAAAGACCGAAACGATCACCGAGAACTTCCCGGTGTGGGAGCCGGCGCAGACTTTCCGCTCCGTCTGCACCACGCGCTTCGTGATGGGCTCGGGCCAGGTCGAGGACATCTCCTTCAACGGCGATGGTTGCGTAGCGGAAGAGCTGCAGAAGAGCTGACGCGCACGATTTCGCTTGAACTCGCGTCCCACGGGCGTACCTCTCAATTCAAACGGGAGGGATGCCCATGAGAAGGCTTCACGATTTCACTGCTTGCGACGGTCGCCGCTTTGGCCGCGCCAATTGCCGCCGCGCAATTGCCGGCGCCGAAGACGACTGATCTCGGCGCGGGCATCCACGTCATCTTCGGGCAGGGCGGCAATATCGGCGTCTCGACCGGGGCGGACGGCGCCTTCGTCATCGATGACCAGTATCAGCAGTCTGCTGCCGCCAACCTCGCCAAGGTCGAAGCGCTCGCCGGCGGCGCGCCAAAATATCTGGTGAACACGCACTGGCATGCGGACCATGCCGGCGGCAACGAAACCTTCGCCAAGGCCGGCGCGATGATCTTCGCGCAGGAAAATGTCCGCAAGCGTCTCACCGGCGCGGTCGCCTCGCTGGGCCTCGATGGCAAGCCGTCGCCCGCATCGCCCGCGCCGGCATGGCCGGTGATCACCTTCATCGATGGCGTCGACTTCCATCTCAATGACGAGACGATCCGCGTCTTCCACGTTGCGCCCGCGCACACCGATGGCGACTCGATGGTGTGGTTCGTCGAGCCGAACATCCTCCACATGGGCGACCTGTTCTTCAACGGCATCTTCCCGGTGATCGATACCGGCTCGGGCGGCTCCGTGCGCGGCTATCTCGCCGTGATGAAGGAGACCTACGCCAAGGTCGACGACAAGACGAAGATCATTCCCGGCCATGGCGAGATCGGCACGAAGGCGGATCTCGCCAAGCAGATCGCCATGCTCGAAGGCGCGATCGCGGCGGTCGACAAGCATGTGAAGGCCGGCGACAGCCTCGCGAAAACCGTGGCGGCCAAGCCGCTGAAACCGTGGTCGAAGTACGCCTGGGCCTTCATCCCGGAGGATAGCTTCACGACGACGCTCTATAACGGCCTGAAGAAATAGGGGGACATCACCATGCGCATCATTCTCTCATCGATCTCCCTTCTCGCGCTCGCCGCCTGCGCCACCACGCCAGCAGCGGACGCTCCCGCCACGACCGTGGCCGCGACCGAGCCCGCACCCGTCTCTCCTCCGCCCCCTCCGCCTCCGCCTGCACCGAACTCGCAGGCCTTCGCCCGCGATGTCGATCTCGGACAAGGCGTCCACATGCTGATGGGGCAGGGCGGCAATCTCGGGCTCAGCGTCGGCGATGACGGCGTGTTCCTGATCGACGACCAGTACGTCACCAATGCTGACGTGAACCTCGTGAAGATCGAACAGCTCGCCAAGGGCAAGCCGAAATACCTCATCAACACGCACTGGCACTTCGACCATGCAGGCGGCAACGAAGCCTTCGGCAAGGCCGGCGCAACCATCTTCGCCAGCGACAACGTCCGCAAGCGTCTCACCGGCGAAGTGAAGTCGGAATCGCGCGGCGCTCCCGCCGTGCCCGCGCCCAAGAGCGCGCTGCCTGTCGTCACATTCACCACCGGCATCGACTTCCATCTCAACGGCCAGACGATCCGCGCCATCCGCGCGCCGCTGCCCGCCCACACCGATGGCGACACCTTCATCTACTTCGTCGAGGCCGATGTCCTGCACACGGGCGATACCTACATGAAGAACTTCTATCCCTTCGTGGATACGGGTTCGGGCGGCACGCAGGCCGGTTTCATCGCAGCGCTCACCAAAATCCTCGCAGTTACCGGCCCGAACACCCGCTACATCCCCGGCCACGGCGAACTCTCCACGCGCGCCGACATCGAAGCAGCGCTTGCGATGCACACGGGCGCACGCGCCGCTGTCGAAGCGTTGGTGAAGGCGGGCAAGACGCTGGAAGAAACCATCGCCGCCAAGCCGCTCGCGCCATGGACGCCCCGCTTCGGCGCCGGCTTCATCAACGAGGCGGCCTACACGACGGTGATCTACCAGGAGCTGAAGAAGTAGCGGCACACTGCGCCGCCAGCGAAATTCCGGTGACAGTTGCCGATCGGCCTGCGATGATTCCTGCTGGATAGCGTCCGGGGGGATAGATGAAGCTGGTCCACTGCCTTGCAGCTTCTTTCGGTGTCCTGCTGCTCGGCTGGGGCGACGTCGCGCGCGCGCAGGAGGCCGCTGCGCCGCTCACCGATACAGCGGCGCCGTCTGTGCCCGTCGCTCCGCTCCCGCCCACGATCGCCGAATTCACGGCAAAGGCTGATATCAGCGACGTCGCCGTTTCGCCGAGCGGCAGCTATTTTGCCTTCGTTCTTCGTCGCGGCGGCGCGTCCTACATCATCGTCCGTGAAACGCGGAACGAAGACGCAAAGCCCGTTGTGCGCAATCTGGGAAGCTCGCTGGTTTACGGCCTCAAATGGATCAATGACGACAGTCTGGTCTATTCGGCAGGCGGCAACGGCATATCGATCAGTGTCGAACGCAACAGGATCGTCTTTGGCGGCTTTCCGCGGCTCTACGCCACCGGCCATGACCTCGCCGCCACGCTCACCTTTTTCAAAGATGACAAGAAAATCGAATCCTCCAACGTCATCGATCCTTCCGACATCATCCGGATTCCCGGCGACAGCACCCACTTTCTCGTGCCGCTGCGCGTCGGCCGCAATCTCGATCTCGTTCGCGTCGATACGCGCGATGGAACGTGGACAACCGTGGCTGGCGGCGCCGAGCGCACGGTTGCCTGGTTTGCCGACCTCTACGGCAATCCCATCATGCGCTTCGACACCAATCGCCGTTACACCGAAGTGCGTGTCATGATCGCCCAGCATCGCGAGAAGGGGCGCATCGACTGGAAGCAGGGCTTCACCGTCCGCTTTGATAAGGACACGCAGCAGGCGCGGGATTTCGAACCCCTCGCGCCCGGTCCGCAACCTGCGCTTTACTATGTCCTCGGCCGCCCGGCTGGCGACGACCGGACCGGAATCTGGCTCTACGACATCGACGAGCAGCGCTACACGACGGAGGTCTTCTCCCATCCCCGCTTCGACGTTGACGGCGGCATCGCAGATCCGCTCACGGGCGACTATATCGGCGCCACCTACTGGGATGACACGCGCGAGATCAGCTTTCTCGAGGGCAAGCTGCAACGACATTTCGAGGCGCTGGAGAGCTTCTTCCAGAAAGAGCGCAACGTCACTTTTCTCGATCGCAGCCTCGACCGGTCGATCTGGGTTCTCTTCACCAACGGCCCACGCGATCCGGGCACTTATCATCTCTACGACATGGCCAACGCCCACAACGAGGTGATCGGCTCGGTCAATCCGCGGCTGACGCCGGATCGTCTCGGCAGGACGGAGGCGATCACTTACAAGGCGCGCGATGGGCTGGATATCACCGGCTATATCACCCTGCCGCCGAACATGCCCGCAGACGCCAAGCCGCCACTGATCGTCTATCCGCACGGCGGCCCGGAATTGCGCACCGATCTCAGCTATGACGCGATGGTGCAATTTCTCGCAACGCGCGGCTACGCAGTGTTCCAGCCCAATTTCCGTGGCTCGGCGGGTTACGGCAAGGCCTTTGTCACTGCGGGTGATCGCCATTTCGGCGACACGATGCAGACCGACATCATGGATGGCGTGCAGCTGTTGATGGATCAGGGCCGTGTCGATCCTGCGCGCATGTGCATCTTCGGCGCGTCCTATGGCGGGTATGCCGCGCTGATGGGCGCAGTCCTCTATCCTGACCTCTACCGTTGCGTTGTCTCCGCTGCCGGCGTCACCGATCTCTATCGGCAGGTCTCCTGGGAGCATGAACAGGATGGCGAAGACAGCGAGGGCTATCGCTACTGGGTTGCCAAGATGGGCGACCCCCGGCGCGACAAGGCCGCCATGATTGCGGCGTCGCCCGCTAGTCGCGCAGCGGAAATTCGCATCCCGGTTCTCCTGCTGCACGGCAAGAAGGACGATACTGTTCCCTTCGAACAGTCAGATCTGATGCAGCAGGCGCTCAGGAAGGCGGGCAAGACCCAGAAACTGGTCGTCTACGATGACGCGGATCACAACCTGTTCTCACAGCGTACCGAGGAAGCCTTCTCGGAGCTCGAAGCATTCTTCGCCGCGCATCTCAAGACGCCCTGACAGACATCAGTCCTCCAGAATCTCGCTCTTCAACTTGGTATCGCGCATGAAGATCGCGACCAGGAAGCCGATGACGGACAGCGCGCCGACATAGATGAAGAAGCCGGACTCCACGCCGCTCGACTTGAACCACAGCGCGACATACTCCGCCGTGCCGCCGAACATCGCATTGGCCAGCGCATAGGGCAGGGCGACGCCGAGCGCGCGTACATGGGTCGGGAACAGCTCCGCCTTGATGACGGCGCTGATCGATGTGTAGGCGGACTGCACCAGCAGTGCGCCGAACAGGATCGCGAATGCGATCCACGGCGAGCCTGCATTGGCGATCCCCACGAACACCGGCCACGCCATCAGCGCGCCGATGCCGAACGCTGCGATCAGCATGCGCTTGCGTCCGACAATGTCCGACAGCCACCCCATCACCGGCTGCGCCAGCATGAAGCAGATCAGCGCCCCCGCCGTGATCTCGGTTGCCGCGTTCTTGTCAAACCCCGCCGAGTTGACGAGGTATTTCTGCATGTATGTCGTGTAGGCGTAAAACGACAGCGACCCCGCCGCCGTCAGGCCCATCACCATCAGTGTCTCGCGCGGATGCTTCAGGAACAGCAGGCGCGACTGCGATGGCGGCGTGCCTGCGGCTTTCGCCTTCTCCCACGACTCCGTCTCGCGCAGGCCCATGCGGATCCAGAACACCACCACCGCGAGCGCTGCGCCGACAAAGAACGGAATGCGCCAGCCCCAGTCTACCAAAACTTCTGGAGGCATCGTCCGCTGCAACAGGATCAGGACGCCCAGCGCCAGCAACTGGCCCATGATCAGCGTCACATAATGAAAGCTCGACCAGAACCCGCGCCGCGCCTTGCCGGCGACTTCCGACAGATACGTCGCGCTCGCGCCATACTCGCCGCCGACCGACAGGCCCTGCAGCAGCCGCGCTATCACCAGGATCACCGGCGCCGCCCCGCCGATCACCGCATATCCAGGCGCTAGTGCGATCACCAGCGAGCCAAAACACATCAGCGCCACTGACGCCGTCATCGCCGCGCGACGCCCGGCGCGATCGGCATAAAGCCCCATCAGCCATGCACCCAGCGGCCGCGCGAAAAAGCCCACCGCGAACACTGCCGCCGTCTGCATCAGCTGCGCAGTCTTGTCTCCGTCCGGAAAAAACACCGGCGCGAAATAGAGCGAGAAGGAGGCGTACGCGAACCAGTCATACCACTCGACAAGGTTCCCCGCCGATCCGCCGAGGATCGCGCGCAGTCGCTGCGCGTTGGTGAAGGCCGTCGGCGCTTTTGCGCTCTCGCTCATTGTCTATCCCCGTCGTCGTTTCTATCCGCACACCACGCAAGCCGGATCAGCCCGCAGCGTCACGTTCCTTGAATCCCCGCTCAGCCCGTCAAACAGCCACAGCTTGCCCGCCATCGACTGTCCCGCGCCCACAATTTCCTTCACCGCCTCCAGCGCCATCCGCGCGCCGACAATCCCTGTCAGTGGCCCGACGACGCCAACAGCCGCGCACGTCTCCTCCGTCTCCGGCATCTCCGAGACGAGACACCGATAGCAGGGCAGGCGATCCTTCACCGCACGGCCCTTCGTCAGTCCCGACTTGAACACCGAAACCTGCGCGCTCCACCGCCCCACCGCGCCCGACACCAACGTCACGCCCGCATGATGACACGCCGCATTCACATCAAACCGCGTGGTGAAACTGTCCGACCCATCGATGACGATGTCCGCGCCCTGCAGAAGCTCCGCCGCATTGCCCGCATCCAGCCGCGTCTGTTTCGTCTCGATACGGATATCCGGGTTCATGTTTGTCAGCACGTGCGCGCCGACTTCCGTCTTGGCCGCCCCGACATCGCTCGTGACGAACAGCACCTGCCGCTGCAGGTTCGACAGCGACACCGAATCATCATCGATCAGCGTCACCGCCCCCACCCCCGCCGCCCCCAGATACATCGCCGCCGGCCCGCCCAGCGCGCCTAGCCCCACCAACGCCACATGCGCTTGTCTCAGCTTCTGCTGCCCCGGCCCGCCGATCTCCCGCAGCATGATATGGCGGGCGTAGCGTTCCAGCTGCTGGGGCGTTAGACTCATGGTTCGCTTCATCCTCCCGGAGCAAAGACCATGGCCCGCGCAGCAGTTCAATGGCGCGGTCCGGGCGCAAGACAAAAGCAAACGTGACCGCTGAACCCGTCTCCAACGTCTACCAGCCGCTCGTCGACGAGATCGTTGCCGGCCGCCGCAATATCTTCCTCACGGGCCGCGCCGGCACGGGGAAGACCACGCTGCTGCGCCAGCTGATCTTCAACTCGCTCGACAAGGCGATCGTGCTCGCCCCACGGGCCTCGCCGCCGTGAACGTCGGCGGCCAGACGATCCACTCCTTCTTCAATTTCCCGCCGCGCCTGCTGGATGCGGGGGATGCGCGCAAGATCCGCAACCAGCGCGTAGTGAAGGCGATCGAGACCATGGTGATCGACGAGGTCTCGATGGTGCGCGCCGACATGATGCAGGCGATCGACAACTCTCTCCGTCTGAACAGAGGCAACCGCCAGCCCTTCGGCGGCGTCCGCATGATCCTCTCCGGCGACCTCCACCAGCTCCCGCCCGTGGTCGGCGCCGATGTCGAACACATCCTGCAGGAAAGCTATGGCGGCGCGTGGTTCTTCAAGGCGCCAGGTTTCCAGGCTGGACAGTTCCGCCTCGCCGCCCTGAAGCGCATCTTCCGTCAGGAAGAAGCAGACTTCATCCGTGTCCTCAACGCCCTCCGCAACGGACGACTTTCGACGGAAGATCAGGACCTCCTGCGCACGCGCGTCTCGACGCGCTCACCCGCCGAGGCGAGCCTCACGCACGTCGTCCTCACGCCCAACAACGCCGCCGCATGGCGCATCAACCAGACGCGCCTCGCCGAACTCGATGGCCCCGCGCGCAACTACACCGCCTCGCTCGAAGGCAATTTCGAACCGAAGGCCTTCCCGACCGAAGAAGTGCTCGAGCTGAAACAGGGCGCGCGCGTGATGATGATCCGCAACGATCCGCAGGGCAGGTGGGTCAACGGTTCGCTCGGCGTGGTGCAGGGCCTCGGCGAAAGCGACTGCTATGTGAAGATCGACCGCGAAACGCATCGCGTCTCGCAACAGGCGTGGGAAAAATTCCGCTACGAATTTGACGCTGGCGCCAAGTCCGTCTCGCGCTCCGTCGTCGGCTCGTTCAAGCAGCTGCCGCTGCGCCTCGCCTACGCCACCACGATCCACAAATCACAGGGCATGACGCTCGACCGCGTCTATCTCGATTTCGATCGCGGCATGTTCGCCCACGGCCAGGCCTACGTCGCCTTCTCCCGCGCCCGCACGCTGGAAGGCCTCGAACTCTCACGCGAACTCCGTCCGCGCGACATCATCATCGACCGCTCAGCCTTCGATTTTGGAAAGCTGGAGCCCGTCAGCGACTCCGAACACTTCCTGCTCGCCGACCTGCCCAAGCCGACGCTGGATCTGAAAGGCTAGCGCCCCGTCGAGCCAAACCCACCCGCGCCGCGCTGCGTCTCATCAAGGCTCGCGACAACCGTCAGCTCCGCCCGTGTCACCGGCGCAATCACCATCTGCGCGATCCGCTCGCCGCGCTTGATCACGAACGCTTCCTGCCCGTGATTGATCAGGATCACCTTCACCTCGCCGCGATAGTCAGCATCGATCGTCCCCGGCGAGTTGAGGCACGTCACGCCATGCTTCGCCGCCAGTCCCGAGCGCGGCCGCACCTGCGCCTCATGCAGCGGCGGCAGCGCAAGGGTCAGCCCCGTCGGAACCATCGCCCGCTCACCCGGCTTCAACGTCATCGGCTCGCCATCCGGCACAGCCGCGCGCAGGTCCATCCCCGCCGCGTCCGCCGTCTCGTAAGCGGGCAGGGCGAGGCCCTCGAAATGCGGCAGCGGGACAACGCGGATGGTGACGGTCATGGGCGGCTCCAAGGCTCGCCCTTGATTAGCGCGGGAGGCCGGGCAGCGCGAGCGCGAACGCCCGCTCTCCACAGACTAAGCCTCGACATCCGCCGCAAAGCGCAGCTCGCGGCGCGGGCGCACCGTGTTCGTCACATCCATATACGTCGGATGCTTCTTGTAGGCGTGCAGCGCCTCGATATCGGGAAACTCGGCATAGACGACGATGTCGATCTCGTTGCCGAACAGGTCGGCCTTTCGGTTCTGCGTCACCTCGAACAGCGTCGAGCCGGGAATCGTGCCCAGACGCTTCAAATGCGTGATGATTTCCGGCGTCTCGCGCGGGTCTTTCAGCGTGAAAAAGACGATGTGGCGGATCATGAATTTGATCTAGGGCCTGGGCCGGCCAGAGGCCACCGCCAGACCCCGCGCTATTCCGCCGCGCTTGTTTCCGGGATCGTGGAAATTGTCCGCGATCCGATCGGCCAGCTTCAGCGCAACTTCCGCCTTGCTCATGCGCGGCCAGCGCTCGTGCCCGCTTTCGACACCAGCAGGACTTCGTTGTCCGAGCCGCCCATCACGTCGCCCGAGACATCGTTGGCGATCACCCAGTCGCATCCCTTGCGGGTGAGCTTGCCCTTGGCGTGCTTCTCGACGTCGCTGGTCTCGGCCGCAAAGCCGATCACCAGGCGCGGACGATCCTTCTTCCGCGTACCGATCGATTTCAGGATGTCCGGATTTTCCACCAGCTGCAGCGCGACCTTGTCCTCCGCGCCGCCCTTCAGTTTCAGCTTGCCCTGCGCGCGCGCCGCCGGACGCCAGTCGGCCACCGCAGCAACGCCGACAAAAATGTCCGCAGGCAGGTTGGCTTTCGCAGCTTCGTTCATCTCGACCGCCGTCTCGACACGCACCGCCGTCACGCCATCGGGAATCGGCAACTGCGTCGGCCCGGTCACCAGACCGCACATCGGCGCCAAGACGCGCCAGCGCTTCGGCAATCGCATAGCCCTGCTTGCCCGACGAATGGTTGGAAATGAACCGCACCGGATCGAGCGGCTCGCGCGTCGGCCCCGCCGTGATCACCGCGCGGAATCCCGCCAGCGGACCAAAGCCCGCAGGCCCCGCCAGCATCCGGCGGATTTCTTTCACGATGCGCTCGGGCTCGGGCAAGCGTCCCGGCCCGAACTCGCCGCATGCCATCGGCCCGACATCGGGCTCCATCACGGTGACGCCGTCGGCGCGCAGCTGCGCGACATTGCGCTTCGTCGCCGCGTGCTCCCACATCCGCACATTCATCGCCGGAACCATCAGCACCGGCTTGTCCGTTGCGAGCAGCGTCGTCGAGGCAAGATCATTGGCAAGACCGTTCGCGGCCTTCGCCATCAGGTCCGCCGTCGCCGGCGACACGACAACAAGATCCGCCGAACGCGACAGCTCGATATGCCCCATCTCCGCTTCATCGGTGAGGCTGAACAATTCCTGGTAGACCTTGTCGCCCGACAGCGAGCCCAGCGACAGCGGCGTCACGAATTCTGCGCCCGCCTTGGTGAGGATCACGCGGCTCGCAATGCCGTCCTTCGACAGCAGCCGGATCAGCTCCAGCGACTTGTAAGCCGCGATGCCGCCACCGACGATCAGAAGGATACGCTTGCCGTCCACGCAAACAGCTCCGGAATTTCTCAGGTCCCATACATAGGAAATCTTGGTCAGGATTGCACGAAGTCTCGCCCCCCGATTGCGGGGGTCCCGGCAAGGTCTCGGTAAGGTTTGACCAACCTCACCCGCGCTCACTCACCCCTGATTGTTCCGCATACCCGCAAAGAACTCCTGCGCCGCCGGGCTGTCGCCGGTAATCTCAGCGGGCACATTCTCGCAGAATCGCACCCACGGGATCTTGGACTCGATGCCGTACTGGATCTCGATATCGGCCAGCGCCGGGTCATCCATCGATCCGATGGTGACGTAGATTCGCGCCTCAGGCGTATTGTAGCTGAAGGTCAGCGGCGTGCCGCAGTCGCGGCAGAAACCGCGAGTCGCAAGATTGGATGAGGCGAAGAAAGCCGGCTGGCCTTGCGTCCACTGCAGGGCCGGCTTGGAGCATCCGGCGAGGGCGGCGAACAGTCCACCCGTCGCCTTCTGGCACATCCGGCAATGGCAGACGTGTGGTTTTTCAACCGCGTCGACATGCATGGCGTAGCGAATCCGGCCGCATTGGCAGCCGCCGATGATCAGATCTTTGCGCAAGACTCATGGACGTTCCGTAAGATTCAACTGGTCAGTAAGGTTGACATGGCATGGAAGTGTCACGCACGGCGAATTTCTCATGGGTAGGCCTGCCCGGAGGAACTGTCGCAGGGTGTTGGCGTGCAGCGCTGCCTGTGCTGGCATGCCTTTCGAAGGGACGAGGGACATGTTGTTCCGGAGCAAACAGAAACCAGCCAGCCTGGCGCACACGCTCGTGGGCGAGTGGCAGGCCGACACCTTGTCCGGCGATGTGCGGGGCGAGATCACGGCCGTATTCAATACGGACGGCTCCTACCAGACGAAAAACCGCATGGAGATCCGTGGCGTCCCCGCCACGCCCGTCACCCAGACCGGGCGGTATCGTATCGAGCCGATCGACAAGCAGCGCTTCAAGCTGTTCACCATCGACGACAACGGCCAGCCCCTCTCGGCGACCATCCGCACCTTCGTCGACTCGAACACCATGATCAACGAGGTCGGCCGCATCACCTTCCGCCGGGTCGACAGCGGCGATCACCCCTTCAACTAGCCTCTTGATCCTCCGCAGTCCGTGACTTGCCCTGCCGCCCGCACGGGCGCTTGATGCCGTCCTCAGCGGCCATCAGAGAGCCGTGCAGGGGAGAGACGCACATGAAGGTTCTATTGCTTGCCATGGGTCTTGCCGTGGCCGGACTCGCATCCGCGCCGCTCGCTGTCGCCCAGGAGACCGGCGTTTCCGTCCGCTCCATCCGCGTCCTCGCGACTGACGCCGAAGCGCTCGCCAAATTCTACGCGCAGGCTTTCGGCATGTCGGAAACCCGTCGTCCGGTGCAATCGGCCACGTTCACCGAGATCGTCCTCAATTCCGGCTCGACGCCCGAACTGGCGAAGAAGTCGACAGCCACCCCCATCGTCATCGCCACCCGCGGCAAGGACATGCCAGCCGGCGCCATGGCCGCGCTCATTCTTTCAGTGCCCGACATGGACGCCGCCATCGCCCGTGCCACCGCCGCAGGCGCGAAGCTGATGCGTCCCGTCGCAAAGTCAGGCGAGGGGCTCTCATATGCCTTCCTCACCGACCCGACGGCAACCAGATCGAACTGCTGCTGAGGCAGTAGGCACACGCGCTTTTAATTGGCGCTCCCCCGCTCGTCCTGTAAGCCTTCCGCCAACGGCAGGTCACATGCCGTGCGGAGGACTTGCTCATGACCGGACGCCGTACGCGCCACTCTCTCTCGGACTGGCCCTGATCGCGAGCGCTGCACTCGCCGGCCTTGCCGCCTGCGCCAGCATGGGCGGCGCCTCCGCGCCCGACACCGCGCTGACGGTCGGCGGTCCCGTGAAAGCGGTCGAACGCGCCGCGATGAAATCCTACTTCGCCATCCCCTATGCCGCGCCGCCGACCGGCGACCGCCGCTGGCGCGCGCCGCAACCCGCCGCCGCCTGGACCACGCCGCTCGCCAACACCAAATCCGCCGCCTCCTGCCTGCAGACCGGCGCCAGCGACAATCCCTTCCGCGTCAACGGCGACAGCGAGGATTGCCTCTATCTCGACGTCCACACGCCCACCGGCGCTGGTCCATTCCCGGTGATGGTGTGGATCCATGGCGGCGCGTTCAACACGGGCGCTGCCTCCGTCTACGCCGATCCCACGCCGCTCGTGTCGAAAGGCGTTATCGTCGTTGCCATCAACTACCGCCTCGGCGCCATGGGCTTCCTCGGCCACCCGGCGCTGCGCGATGCAGACGGCAGCGTCGGCAATTACGGCATCATGGACCAGCAGGCGGCCCTGCGCTGGGTGAAAGCCAACATCGCGCAGTTCGGCGGCGATCCGAAGAACGTCACCATCTTCGGCGAGAGCGCCGGCGGCTTCAGCGTGATGACGCATCTCGCATCTCCTCTGTCGGCGGGCCTCTTCAACAAGGCGATCATCGAAAGCGGCGCCTATGGCGTCAGCAGCCAGCTCACACAGGCCGAGCTCGAAAAGAAGAGCGTCGCCATCGCGGAAAAGGTGATCCTCACGGCCAGCAACCTGCCGGGCTGCACGGTTGATGCGATCACTGCTGCCTGCCTGCGCGGCCTGTCGGAAGCGCTCGTTCGCAACCAGCTCGCCACCGCCTTCGCGGCCAACATCAACAACCCGGTCCCCTCGGTGGATGGCAAGGTCCTGCCCGCCACGATCAAGGACACGTTCATCGCCGGCCGCAACAACAAGGTCCCCGTCATCAACGGATCCAACGAAGACGAGTTCGCGCTGTTCCTCGCCCTGTCCGAACTCACCGCCCGCACCAAGGCGTCTCCGCCCAACCTCGATCCCGCTGACAAGCGCTATCTGATGAAGGCCGCCGCCTATCCGATGACGGTCAATGCGCTCGACTGCCGGCAGCGGTCTTTCCGTCACCGCGTCCCAGCTGACCACGACGGACTATCCCCTCGCCAACTACGGCGCTGATGTCGACCTGCAGCCCAGCCTTGCTGCCATCGCCATCGCAACCGACGCCAGCTTCTCGTGCAACGGTCTCAACGTCTCGTCCCGCATCAAAGGGCAGGGCACGCCGACCTGGATGTACGAATTCCGCGACCAGACCGCGCTCCCGCTCGTCGGCACGGTCAACGGCAAATACCCGATGACCCTGAAGCAGGGCGCCGCCCACGCCGCGGAAATCCCCTACGTCTTCAACATGCACGACATGCAGAACGCTGAGCGCACCGACCTTCAGAAGACGATGTCGCAATACTGGGTCAACTTCGCGCGCACCGGAAATCCCAACGGAAATAACGTTCCGAAATGGAGTGATTTCAGCACCGGCACGGTCCAGGCCCTCGACGTCGCGTCAGGTGGCGGCGTCACGTCCATGCCTGCATCGGCATTCGCCGCCCAGCACAAATGCGACGGCGTCTGGAAGGTTCTCACGTTCTAGTTCAGGGACGACAACGGCCCCTCCCAATCCGCTGCAAGATCGCTTATCTAGTGCCCAGCCCCATTTCGGCCCCCTATTTCGGGCCCCATGTCCGGCCCGTATTCCGGTGCCCCGTTCGACCAGGAGAACCCCATGCGCGATTACCTGAAATTCTACATCAATGGCGAATGGGTCGACCCGGTCACCCCGCGCGTTCTCGAGGTCCAGAACCCCGCCAACGAGGAAAACTACGCCCGCATCTCGATCGGCTCGAAAGCCGACGTGGACAAGGCCGTCGCCGCCGCCAAGGCCGCTTTCCCCGCCTTCTCCGCCACCACGAAGGAATACCGCGCCGACCTGCTCGACAAGATCATCGCGGTCTACTCGAAACGCCTTGGCGACATCGCCGGCGCCGTATCCGAGGAAATGGGCGCGCCGCTCTGGCTCGCGCAGGCCGCCCACGCCCCGTCGGGCCTCGGCCACCTCATGCAGGCCGCCAAATATCTCCGCGAGTTCCAGTTCGAAGAGCGTCGCGGCAAGCACCTGATCCGCAAGGAAGCCATCGGCGTCTGTGCCTTCATCACGCCGTGGAACTGGCCGCAGAACCAGATCGCCTGCAAGGTCGCGCCCGCCATCGCCGCCGGCTGCACCATGGTGCTGAAGCCGTCCGAGATCGCGCCGATCGACGCCATCATCTTTGCCGAAATCATGCATGAAGCCGGCGTGCCGAAAGGCGTCTTCAACCTCGTCAACGGCGATGGCCCCGGCGTTGGCGCAGCCCTCTCCGCTCACAAGGACGTCGACATGGTGTCCTTCACCGGCTCGACCCGCGCCGGCGTGCTGGTGGCGCAAGCCGCCGCCCCGACCGTCAAGCGCGTCGCGCAGGAACTCGGCGGCAAGTCCGCCAACATCGTTCTTGAAGATGCCGACATCACCAAGGCTGTCTCCTCGGGCGTCATGCAGATGATGACCAACACCGGCCAGAGCTGCAACGCGCCCTCGCGCATGTTCGTGCCGCGCGGCAAGAACGATGAAGCCAAGGCCATCGCCAAGGCGACCATCGAAAAAGTGAAGGTGCAGGACCCGGCAACGGCAGAGAAGGGCGCCATCGGCCCCGTCGTCTCCGAAGCCCAGTGGAACAAGATCCAGGGCCTCATCAAGGCAGGCATCGATGAAGGCGCAACCGTCGTCGCCGGCGGCCTCGGCCGTCCCGACGGTCTCAACCGCGGCTACTACGTCAAGCCGACCGTGTTCGCCGACGTGCGCAACGACATGACGATCGCCGTCGAAGAAATCTTCGGGCCCGTGCTCTGCATGATCCCGTACGACACCGAAGCGCAGGCGATCGAGATGGCCAACGACACGGTCTATGGCCTCTCGGGCTATGTGCAGGGCGAGCAGGAACACGCGCAAAAAGTCGCAAACCAGCTCCGCACCGGCATGGTCCACATCAACGGCGCAGGTTCCGACCAGACGATGCCCTTCGGCGGCTTCAAGCAGTCGGGCAATGGTCGCGAATGGGGCGAAGCCGGCATTCACGAGTTCCTCGAGACCAAATCGGTCTTCGGGTTCGCGACCGCCTGATGCGGGAACCTGATCCGTTCAGGTCTGCGTGACGTAGATTAAATCAGGCCGGTCCGCTGCAGGCGGGCCGGCCTGTTGCATTGGCGCAAAGACAGCGCACACTATCTTCAAGGCAGATGATACCGCCGAAGGAGGCGACCGATGTTCAAGACAACGTTCAGGACAACCCTGGCCGCAGCCCTGCTGGCTAGCTCCACTCTACTGTCCGCCTGCGGAACCACCGGCCCGACCCCGTATCAACCCGCCGCCGGTTATGAGCGAGGCTATTCCGAGACCAAGCTCGAAGACACGCGCTATCGCATCTCCTTCAAGGGTAACTCGCTCACGGAACGCGAGACGGTCGAGAACTACATGCTCTTCCGCGCCGCCGAGCTGACGCTGCAGACCGGCTATGACGTCTTCACCATCGTGAGCCGCGACACCGACAAGGAAAGCCGCACGCGCAGCTATGGCTATGGCCCACGCTTCTCGTACATGTACTTCTCCCCGCGCTGGGGCTGGATGGGCGGCTACGATCCGTTCTGGGATATGCCCTCGCGCCGCGACACCGTCACGAGCTACGAGACGTTCGCCGAGATCGTGATGACCAAGGGCCCCAAAGGCTCGGACACCAACGCCTTCGACGCACGGCAAGTCTCGCAGAACCTTGGCCCCGCGATCCAGCGCCCGGCGTCGTAAGGCGCACCGGGCACAGGGGGGCTGATGAAACCGAACCACATCGCCGTCGTCGTGTGTCTCGCGCTCATGTCCGCTGCGCCCGCGCTGGCGCAACAGACCCCTTTCACCGACAGCGTCCTCCTGGCCGCCAATCCGTGCTTCAACGCCTCGGGCGCCCAATCTCCCGAAGGCGTCATCGATATCTGCGTCTCGTCCGAGGAAGACCTGGGCAAGCTGATGCTCGCGAAGGAAGCGCCTGACGCGAACGAGCTCTCCGTTTACCGCGCCATGAGGTCCATCGTGGTCATCACGATCGGCGGCGCGCAGGCCCAGGACGCCGGCTATCGCTCCGAAATCTCCTGTCACACGATGGAGCGCGCCTGGATCTACGCGTCCGCCATCGCTCCCCCCGCAAACGCCGCCCACGCCGCCGACATGATGCAGGCGCGCAGCGACACCGCTAAACTCGTCCGCACCCGCCGCGACCAGTACGGCGCGCCCGCATCGGCGCCCCCGCTGGATTGAGTAGCCCCGCTACGGCGCTAAAAACCCCACGTTTGCGGGCGTTTTCCGCGTAAACGCCGCCGCAACCACACCCTGCTAAGACTGGTGGGTCATGACGCCCCCAGTAACTCCCACAGTCTCGATCATCATCCCCACCTTCCGCCGGCCGGATCGCGCCGTCGAAGCCGCCCAATCCGCGCTCGCCCAGTCCGCATTGGCGCAGGCGACGGACGCATCCTTCGAAGTCGTGCTGGTCGACAATGATCCCGCCGGCTCCGCACTCGCGGTCCTGCGCGCCATGACCGACCCACGCATCACCGTCATCCACGAACCGCGCGCCGGCGTCGCCAACGCCCGCAACGCCGGTCTCCGCGCGGCGAGGGGGGAGATGATCGCCTTCCTCGACGATGACGAGATCGCGCCGCCGAACTGGCTCGCCGAACTCCTCCGCGTGCAGAAGCGCGCACAAAGCCGACGTCGTCTTCGGCCCCGTCCGCACGCGCCTTGCGTCCAGCCCCCGCGATCACGCCGACTACTTCAACGCCTTCTTCGCGCGCGACCCCGGCCACGCCGAAGGCCGCATCAACATCTTCTACGGCTGCGGCTGCAGCCTGATCCGCCGCGCCGCTCTGCCGTCGGCCGAACCTTTCTCGTCCGCCCGCAACGAGATCGGCGGCGAAGACGATCTCCTGTTCCAGACCATGGAAGCCGCCGGCGCATCCTTCGCATGGGCGCCCAACGCCTGGGTCTGGGAAACACCTGAACCCTCGCGCGTGACACTCGCCTACACGCTGCGCCGCGCCTTCGCCTACGGACAGGGCCCCGCCACAAAAGCGTGGACCGGCCCGAAGCGCGATCTTCGCGCCATCGCTTTCTGGATGTCAGTCGGCCTCGCGCAGACCGCCGTCTATGGCGCCGCCGCGCTCGGCAGTTTCCTCGCCAAGACGCCGCGCCGCGCCTTCGCCTATCGCAAATTTGTCGAAGGCCTCGGCAAGCTGCTCTGGTTCCCGGTCATCAAGCCGCGCTTCTATGGCGCTGCGATCCTGCCGAAGGCAAAGCCCGCAGCGGTCTAGGCGCAATCGCCTCCGGCGCAGTCCTCGCCCTCAACCTCGATCTCGATCGTCGCGTGGCCGATGCCGTGCGTCGCCTCGAGGCGCGCCTTGATCTTCTCCACCACCACGGGCCGCGCCACGTCCTGCCGGATGCGCGCATGCAGCGTCATCATCGAGCGCCGCCCGTCGAGCGACCACAGGTGCGCGTGATGGATGTCCGTCACGCCATCGACATGCTCGGACAGATCGCGCGTCACATGCATCGAGACTGATATTGCCCGGCGCGCCTTCGAGCAGGATATGCGCGCTCTCCGCCGTCAGCGACCACGCCGACCGCAGGATGATCAGCGCCACCAGAACCGACAGGATCGGGTCCGCCTGCACCCAGCCCGTCGCCATGATGACGCCGGCCGCGACAATCGCCGCCACCGATCCCAGCATGTCGCCCGCCACATGGAGCAGGGCGCCGCGCACATTGAGATTGCCATGATCCGCGCCATGCAGCACCGCGAACGAGGCGACGTTCACCGCGAGGCCCGCAACCGCGACCCACATCATCAGCCCCGGCTCGATGCCATGCGGATTGTTCAGCCGCACGATCGCCTCGATCACGATCCACAGCGCGATCGCAAACAGCGTCAGCCCGTTGACGAAAGCCGCCAGCACCGGAAAACGCCTGAACCCGAATGTCCGCGTCGACGTCGCCGGCCGCCGCGCCATGCGAAAGCCGATCCACGCCAGCGCCAGCGCGCCGAAGTCCGACAGCATGTGTCCCGCGTCCGCGATCAGTGCGAGCGATCCCGCCAGCAGTCCGCCGACCAGCTCGACGCCCATGAACGCGCCGGTCAGCAGCGCCGCAATGCCGATGCGCGATGCATTTTTCTCGTCCGCCTCATGATGATGCGCGTGGCCGTGTGAATGATCGTGCGAATGCCCGTGGCCATGATCATGATGATCATGGTCATGCTTGGCCTCGCCGTGTGCGTGATCGTGCGCCATGCCGTCCGCTTACGCGACGCCGCCTGGATTATCAAATGAATCCAATGCTATGATATAGCGGTTGAAACACCGTGCCTGAGCACTTCTCAGTGCCCCGCCGCCGACCGGCACAGCCACCGCCGTCCGCGTCGCCTCGATCATCGCCTGCGCAATCTCTTCCTCGCCGGAAATGATCACGTCCGCGCCGCGGCTGGTCAGGTACTCGATCTCGGCGTCGTTGTGCGAGCGCGCGAGAATGCGGATCTTCGGGTTCAGCTGCCGCGCGATCTCCACGATCCGCCCCGCCTCGAACCCGTCCGGCACCGTCACATAGATCAGCTGCGCCTGTTCCACCGCTGCCGCCTTCAGCACGTCGGCCGCAACCGCGTTGCCGGCAATCGCCGGCACGCCCTGTCCATGCAGGCGCTCCACCACGTCCTGCCGGTCCTCGACCACCGAATACTCGATCCGCATCCGCCCCAGCGACCGCGCCACGCGCGATCCCACCCGGCCGAAGCCGACGATGATCGCGCGCTCCTTCACCATCAGCTCCGCGTCAGCTGTCTTGGCCGGCTTCGGCGTCAGCCTGTCCACGATCATGAAGGCGAACGGGTTCAGCACGATCGAGATGATCGCAGCCCCCAGGATCAGGTCGCTCGCTTCCTCCGGCAGCAGCCCAAGTCCCAGCCCAAGGCTCGCCAGAATGAACGAGAACTCCCCGATCTGCGCCAGGCTCGCCGCGATCAGCGCCGAGCTATCCTTCGGCTGTTTGAAGATCTGCATGATCAACAACGCCGCCAGAGATTTCCCCACGATCACGATCAGCGACCGCGCCCAGCAGCGGCAGGGGTGCGTACATCACCGTCATCGGATCGAACAGCATGCCGACCGAGACAAAGAACAGCACGGCGAACGCGTCGCGCAGCGGCAGCGTCTCGTTCGCGGCCTGATGCGACAGTTCGCTCTCGCCCATGATCATGCCGGCGAAGAACGCGCCGAGCGCAAACGACACGCCGAACAGTTCGGACGCGCCCAGCGCTACGCCCAGCGCAATCGCCAGCACGGCCAGACGGAACAGTTCGCGCGAACCGAGATGCACCACGCGATGCAGCAGCCACGGAATCGATCCGCTTGCCGACCACCAGCATGATGACAGCAAACGCGCCGACCTTGCCGAATGTCAGCAGCACGGCCCAGCCGATCTGCATCGCCTGATCCCAGGTGAAGCCGCCGCCGCTCGCTGCCATCTGGCCGCGCAGGTCCGCCCATGTCGGCAACAGCACCAGCGCCAGCACCATGGCGAGGTCTTCCACGATCAGCCAGCCGACCGCGATCTTGCCTTTCTTGGTGTGCATCACGTGCCGCTCCTGCAGCGCGCGCAACAGCACGACGGTCGAGGCGACCGACAGGGCGAGGCCGAACACGATGCCGGCCTCAACCGTCCATCCCATCATCATGCCCATACCGAGCCCCAGCAGGGTCGCGACCGCGATCTGCACAACGGCGCCGGGCAGGGCGATCCTGCGCACCGACATCAGGTCATCGAGCGAAAAGTGCAGACCAACCCCGAACATCAGCAGGATCACGCCCATCTCGGCCAGTTCGCTGGCGAGGTGCGCATCGGCGATATAGCCCGGCGTGAAAGGTCCGATGACGACGCCCGCGATCAGATATCCCACCAGAGGCGACAGGCGCAGACGGGTCGCGATCATCCCGAAGACAAAGGCCAGTCCAAGGCCAACGGACATGAGGGTGATCAGCGGTGTCCCGTGGGGCATCGTGCGTGGAGGTCCTTTCGCGACGGGGAAAGTCTGGCTCTTATGTGGGAACGACTGTCCGGGATCGCACCTTCCGATTGCAAGAAAATTCGCCGCGAGGGCCAGATCGTGTCGCCCATGTTGCCGTCAGGGCTCACCGCCGCGTAGATTGGCGTCATGGAAAAGGCGACGATACTGGTGGGTGACGCGGGCGGCACGAATGTCCGCTTCGCGCTGGCGCATGCCGATGGCGGCCATGTCAGCATCGCCTCCGTCTGGAAAAAGCCGGGCGAGAATTACCCGACCTTTGCGGGCGCGCTTGATGCCTATCTGGCCGAGACAAAGCCCAAAATAGACGGCGCAGCCTTCGGTTTTGCCGGCGCCGTGCGGGCCGGTCAGGTCGACATGCTCAACCGCAGCTGGTCCGTCGACAGCCGCGACCTGAAGGCCCAGCTCCGGCTCGACCGGGTCGTGATGGTCAACGACTTCTTCGCCATGGCCCGCTCCGCCGCTGAACTCGGCGCGGGCGACGTCACCGAGATCGCGCAGGGCGATGCAGATCCGCGTCGGCAATGTCGCCGTCGGCGGTCCCGGCACCGGCTTCGGTGTCGCCGTGCTGCGCCATGTCCACGGCGGCTGGGTCGTCGTCGCGGGGGAGGGCGGCCATCAGGCTTTCGCCCCGCAGGCCGAGATCGACTGGCAGGTCGCCGAACGCCTGCGCGCGCGCGGCATCTATGTCTCGAACGAAATCGTCGCCGCCGGCGCCGGCTTCGACCAGACGCGCGCCGCCCTCGCCGAAGTGATGGGCGTCCCCGATCCGAAACTCCCGCAGGCGGGCATCATCGCCGCCGCCGAACGCGGCGACCGGTTCGCGGTGGAATTCTGCCGCCTGCGCGCCAACACGGTGATGACCGCAATGGGCAACACCACGCTCGCCAGCGACGCCACCGGCGGCGTCTATCTCGCCGGCGGCGTGTCGCAGCATCTTGCGCCATGGCTCAAGGAAAAATCCGCGCTCGCCCGCTTCTACAGCCGCGGCCCCCGCACCGGCCTCCTCAGCCGCATCGCCATCCGTTTGATCACCTCCGAAACCGCCCCCCTCATGGGTGCCGCCCACCTCTGGCTCGACGACCGAACCCGCGGCTGGCTCTGACCTCTCTGGACCGCGCCACAACTGGAAGCGTGCCTCTTGGCACGCGTTCCCGGCGGAGGCCGGGATCCAGTCTCCGCACGAAGTGCGGACCGCCACACTCCCCGCTTGTCATCCCGAAAGCCGCGTTGCGGCTATCCGGGACCCATTCCTCATCTGCGCGGATCGATAAATGGGTCCCGGCTCGCGCTGCGCTTGGCCGGGATGACAACCTCGATTGAGCCAGAACCGGCCGATTCTGCACATCGGATTTTCAGCGTGATCTGAACAATTCCAACAACTTGCGCGATCGAGACCGGCCGATTCTGTATATCTCAATCCTACACCCCTCTGCCCCGGCGTATGATGCCCACATCCATCCCGCAGGAGGGCAGCTGATCACTGTTCAACGGCGCGGGGTTGGACGCAGATGAGCGTGAAAGCCTGTGTGAGCCGAAGAGGAGCCAGGGACCGGACTAATGGAGCCCTGGAAAACACGGGAGTGGTCGAGGGATTGCGGCTGAACATCCGCAACCTGCACGCCGGCGACGAGAATAGGGTCAGGCGGTTGAAACACCCCGCTGTTCCCCCGTGGCCGGATAACATCTGTCGGGGACGCGGGATCCGCGACTTCTCTCTTCTACCGGTAGCGCTGGCGCGGCGACGCCACATCACGCGGGGCATCCCGCGTCCCCGGGCCCTCCATCTAGATTCGGAGACCCAGAGTCACAGCATCCCGGACGGCATCAGCCGGTCCGAAAGTGGTACTATGTGTGCGGGTTGGCCGGCCTACTTGCAGCCGCAGCCATGGCCGCCGCCGCCACCACCGCCATGGCCCTTGCCGCCGCCGAACGAGATCGCGGTGGCGCTGGCATAGGCGACCGCCGTGGCGGATGCGTAGGAGCGGGCGGAGGAGGAGGCGGAGGAGATGACGAACACGCGGCCGCCGCCACCTGCGCCGCCATTGATGTCGATGCCGACGCCGCCTGAGCCAAAATCGGACGGCAGGACGATCGACGCCGGGCGGGCCTTCATCGGAATCGGGGCCGGAATGACTTCGGGCGGAGGAGAGGGGGTACGAAGCGGCGGTGGGGCCTTGGCTGTCACGGCCGGACGCTTGTTGCGGCCATCGGCAAATGCTGGCGTCACCACGGAAGCGGCCAGCACGACGGCGGCGAGAATGCGGACGAGCTTTGTCATGGCAGTCTCCGATGCAGCGTCCATGCCGCGCGGCAAGGTTTCGTTAACCAGCCCCAGACCCCAAACCTGGGGCCTTCAGAAATCGACCGCCAGGCCTTTCTTCTCCCAGTCGCCATAGCGGGTGGGTTCCTCGCCTTCCCGGCGGCCGTTGATTTCGGCGGGCAGGGCAGCGCTGGGCGCGACCTGGCGTCGCGCCTCGGCCTCGAGCAGCGCACGCACCGCCTCGGCGCTCAGCGTCTTGCCGGGCGCGGCCCCGGGAATAAGCGCCGCCTCTCCGGCGTTATCGACGGAAGAGTCTTCCGCGCCACACTCACTAACCGTCTGCTGGGTTTCATTACTCATGGCGTCCACGTTCACCATTTTTTTCCGGTTTGGAAAGGAAGCTTAAACCATAAAGACCAACCTTCCCATGTTGGAGGGGTCCATTCGCGTGAGAGAGCTTCAATGAGCTATTTCAAGGCCGCCGGACTGATGCTGCTGATCCACCTCGCGTTCGCGGGGTTGGGATGGTGGCTTGCTGGCCGCGAAGGCGCGTTGTTCGCGACCGTCGTCGCGCTTGCCTTCCACCTTGCCGTCTTCTGGTACGCCGAGAAGATCATGCTGAAACTCCACAACGCCCGCGAAGTCGGCTCCGACGACGCCTCGCCCATGATCCGCGCCTTCGTTGCGGATTGCGACCGACTTGCCATGCGGGCCAACATGCCGCGTCCGCGCACCTACATCATCGACGCGTTCCAGCCCAACGCCTTCGTGGCCGGCCGCGACACCAACCACGCCTCGATCGCCGTCACCGACGGCCTGCTCAAGACCCTGTCCCGCGCCGAGGTTTCGGCCGTGGTCGCGCACGAGCTAGCCCATGTGAAGCGCGGCGACGCGCTGGTGATGGGTATCTGCTCGGCGGTCGCCGCCGTGCTGACGACCATTGTGGGCTCGCTGGCCTATCCGATCGGCCTGCGCAAACCGGTCTCGAAGGTTGTCGCCGGCCTCGTCGCCCGCATCGGCCAGAGCCATCACCGCGAATACGCCGCCGACAAACAGGCGGGCGAAATCTGCGGCGCGCCGGTCAATCTCGCCAACGCTCTCCTGAAACTCGAACGCCACACCGCCTCGCTGCTGAACCCGTTGGCCGAGCGTTCGCCCGCGACCGCCCACATGTTCGTCATCGATCCGCTGCACGGCCCGCGTCGCGGTCCGTCGGCATCCCACCCACCGACCGAACGCCGCATCGCCCGGCTGCACCGCCAGGCCGCCGAGATGGAAGGCACGGAGTAGGGGACAACCTCAACTCAGCAACACCAGAGACGCGCGCTTCGAAAGAGGCGCGCGTTTCGCGTTGTGTTGGCTGCGGCGTGCAGATTTGCAACTTGCGCACTTGCCGCCACACCATAATCTCCAAGCGGGATCAGGAGGGGGACTGCGTGAGCATTTTCCGGACAATCGTGTTTTGCGTCGCGTTGATCGGAGGAGCCGCGACGGCGCCTGCCGCATTGGCAAAGCCGCCCGCTGAAGCTTTCGGGGAACCGATGGTCCGGTTGGCGGTGATGTCGCCCGATGGAACGAAGGTGGCGTCCGTCTGGTCCGCCAAGGGCGGCGAAGTTCTCGTTGTAACCGACACCGTCACGGGCAAGTCGCGCGCTCTGGCCAATCTTTCCTCTGTCAGCCCACGCAGTCTTGAATTTGTATCGGCCGATTATGTTGTGGCCGTTGTGTCGCAAACACGCAGCGCCGAATGGCGCGGCGAGAAGTTCGAATATTCGATCGCGTTCTCCTTCAATCTGAAGACGGGCACGTTTGTCGAATTGCAGTCGGCAACGCCCGGCCTGATAAAGCAGACCGGACTGGGGCGCGTTCTTGGCGTCAGCCCCGACGGCGCCTACGTCTATATGCCGGCCTGGACGCGTCGCGACGGCCGCGATCCGAGCAACGCCCTTTACAAGGTCAGTCTGGCGACGGGGGCGTCCGGCCTGATCGAGAATGGCACGACGGCGACCATCGACTGGATCGTCGGCCCGAGCGGCAGACCCCAGATGCGGGAGGAGTTTTTCGAGCGGACCGGCAAGCACTCCTTCCTGCGCCTCAATGACGGGAAGTGGGAGACGGTCTTCTCCGAAGACAGCGGCGACGTCACGATCTCGCTTGTTGGCCTCAGGGCCGGTGATGGCGCACCGCTGGCGGAGGCTTACAGCGACTCCGACGTTCTTTCGCTGTATGCGCTCAACGCCGACAAGCAGGAATTGACGTCCGTCCTATCGCGTGAGGACGTTGATATCGAAGCGTTCATGATGGATGCGAATCACATTGTGCACGGCGTGCGCTATTCCGGCACGACGCCCACCTATGAGTTCTTCGATCCCGCGATCGATTCAGCCGTGAACAAGATTCAGAAAGCGCTCGCGGGAACCGCAACCTACGTAACCGACTGGTCAAAGGACTGGGGCAAGATACTGCTTTATTCCGACGGCGGCGCCACGTCGGGTGAATACTTCATCTTCGACCGCGCGACGGGGTCGCTGCAGTCGCTGATGGGTGTCCGTCCCGCAATTACCGACGAATGGGTCGCGGACGTCGATCCTTATTCGTACAGCGCCCGGGACGGCCTCAAGATTCCCGCACTGGTGACGTGGCCCGTCGGGCTCGCCGCCGCCGACCGAAAGAATCTTCCGCTGATCGTTCTGCCCCATGGCGGGCCCGCCGCATACGACGCGCTCGGCTATGATGATCTGGCGCAGTTCTTCGCCAATGAAGGCTATGCGGTGCTACAGCCCAACTTCCGCGGCTCGTCTGGATTCGGTCTCGCTTTCGAGGATGCCGGCAACAACGAGTGGGGCCGGAAGATGCAGGACGACATCACGGATGGCGTCGGCGCGCTGGTGGCAGATGGGTCGGTCAATGCAAAGCGCATCTGTATCGTGGGATGGAGTTACGGCGGCTATGCCGCGCTGGCGGGGGGCGCCCTGACCCCGGACCTATACGCCTGCGTTGCGTCGGTCGCCGGCGTGTCCGACCTGCGCGAGATGCTCGACTGGGAGTATGACAGGCTCGGCGAACGAAGCCGCGGCTACCACTACTGGATCGACAAGATCGGCGATCCCAACAAGGATGGCGCAGCCATCGAGAAGGTCTCGCCCGCACGCCTTGCATCAAGGTTCAAGGCGCCGGTTCTGCTGATCCACGGCAACGACGACACCACGGTCCCGCCCTCGCAGAGCAACAAGATGGCGGATGCTCTCAAGGGCGCCGGCAAGCCTGTGACGTTCCAGCGTATCATGGGCGACGATCACCAACTGGGTCGCGGCCAGAACCGGAAGCTGGTCTATGAAGCGCTTGCCGCCTTCGTGAAGGCAAACATGCCGGCGCAATAACCGCGACGACTTGCGTTGGGGTGACCGTTTCGAAGGTGCATTTCAGCGCACGATCGCGACTAAACCTTCGCGAACAGATCCCGCGCCGTCGGATAGTCCGGCTTCCCATTCGGCGCGCGCGGCACGCTCGTCAGAATGCGAATCCGGCGCGGCGCCTTGTAATGACTTAGCCGGCTGCGCACATGATCGATCAGCTCCTCCGGCGTTACCTGCAATCCCGGCTCCAGCGACACGACGGCGGCAATCGATTGGCCGAAGCGTTCGTCCGGCAGGCCGAACACCAGCGCGTCGACCACCTTTGCGTGTGACTTCAGGCTCTCCTCGACTTCCTCGGGATAGATTTTTTCACCGCCCGAATTGATGCAGTGACTACCCCGGCCGAGCAGGCGAATGCGGCCATCGGCTTCCACCGTCGCATGATCGCCCGAGATCAGGTGGCGAACGCCATTGATCTCGACATAAGTGCGCGCGGTTTTTTCCGCGTCCTTGTAATAGCCGAGCGGCAGGTTGCCCCACTTCGCAACGAGCCCAACCTCGCCCGAGCCGGGCGTCACAGGCGTATGATCGCCGGCGCGCACAACGATGGTGTTTGGCGCGTCGAACTTGGCATCCTCCGGCTTGACGTCGCGCGTCGTGATCGATGCGCCAAGGCCGGTTGCCTCCGATGCGCCAAAGCTGTCGAACAGGGCGACGTCGGGCATGAATTCGAACAGGCCCTGCTTGACCTCCGGGCTCCACATCATGCCGCTCGATGTGATCGAGCGCATCGACTTCACGTCATAGCGTGACGGCTCGGCGCGCAGCGCATCGAGCAGCGGCTTGGCGAAAGCGTCGCCGACAATCGCCATGCCGCCGGTCTGGTGGCGCGTCATCGCATCGAGCGCAGTTGGCGCATCGAACCGCATTGAGCGGGTGAGCACGATGGGCGCGCCCTTCGACAGCGCGCTGAAGCCCGTGAACATGCCCGTGCCATGCATCAGGGGAGGGGCGACATAGACCGGCGCGCGGCCCTCGCCGGTGCGGATCTGCGCCTGCAAGGCGGCGAGCGTTGCGGGCGGCTCCATCCCGAGCAGCGGCGCGCGGCCGGGGCCGAGCACTTCCCACCAGACATGGCTCGGCCACATCACGCCCTTGGGCATGCCGGTGGTGCCGCCGGTGTAGAGCAGAAAGAGATCGTCGGGCGATCGCTGGATATCGAGCTTCGCGGCATCGCCCTTCGCAAGATCGTCGAGGAAGTCGAAGCCATCGACGCGCGCGCCGGCGCTGACCCACAGCTTCACGCCGGCCAGGCGCGGGCGAATGGCGCGCACATTGTCGGCGAAATCGGAATCGAAGACGACGATTTCGGCGTCGCAATTGTCGAGCAGGTAGGCGAGTTCGTCCGGGCCGTAGCGATAGTTGACGTTGACCGGCGCAAGGCGGGCTTTCATCGCCGCAACGAACACCATCGGATAGGCCGGGCTGTTGCGCATGTATTCCGCAACCTTGGCGCCGGGCTTCAGGCCGGCCGCGATGAAATTGCGGGCGAGGGCGTTAGTCGCTCCCGCGAATTGAGACCAATTGATTGTCTCCCCATCGCAGAAGATGGCGGGATCGTCGGGCTGCACGGCGTCGGCGACTGCATCGAAGACATCACCGTATCCGAAGGACATGCTCGCTCCCTCGCGGGATCGGGTCCCGCTCTGTTATGGGCGGTAGCCTAGCAGCAAATTTTCAGACGGCATCCGGCGCCGTAGCGGCAGGCGCAGCTGATCTCCGTCATCAGCCGATCAGCGGATAGACCGCTTCCTCGACATAGTGGCTGGCCGCCTTGGTCGCGCGCGATGAGTACATGCAGAAATGATCGACCCAGAAAGTCTCGGTGCGAAAGTCCGCCGTGTCCTGCAGGTAGGGCGCGACCTCGTCGTCGAGCGTGCCGTGCAGATAGGCGAGGGTGACGTGCGGCTTGTAGGTTCTGCGCTCCGGCGCGAGCCCGGCATGCCGAAGGGCGCTTTCACACGATGAGGCCAGACGCGCGAGGTCGGGCGGCGCATCGACGCCGGCCCACAATGCGTTCGGCTCCTTGCCGCCGAAACTGCCCGTGCCGGACAGGCTGATCTCGAATGGCGCGGCAATGATGCGGCCGACCTCAAGATCGATGTCGCGGGCCATTGCCTCATCCACTTCGCCGATGAAGCGCAGCGTCAGATGAAAATGCTCGGCTTGTCGCCACGACGCGCCCGGCACGTCCGTTTCCAGCGCGGTGAGACGCACCGCAATGTCCGGCGGGACGGGAATGGCGAGGAAGAGACGCAGGCTCATGGTGCAGATGTTGTCGAAGCATATTCGCGCGCGCGGCGAAAGAGTGCGTAATTGTGCTTACAAGGCGCCCGGTGTGCCGAAGCGGCGCCAATTGAGCGTATCGCTCTCATTTTACCCTCTCACAATACCGCCAGACGCTGCGAAAACCCCCGGTTTTGCTTGCATTAGCGGGGGCGGATGCCCATTATTCAAGGACGTTGGCGAGAGCTACTCGCCGAAGACAAGAAGGTTGAAACACAGACCATGGCTGACATTCAGTATGCACAGGGCCAGGTCGCCGGCTCTGCGGACATGGCGACCGACGTTGGCCTGCGCAAATTCATGCTCGGCGTCTTTAACAAGATGGCGCTGGGCCTGCTTCTGTCTGCAGGTCTCGCCTATGTCGCCGGCACGGTTCCCGAAGTTACGCAGTTCGTTTTCGGCACGCCGTTCCGCTATGTCGTGATGTTCGGGCCGATCGGCATCCTGCTGGTCTCCGCCTTTGCCATGCGCAATCCTTCGCCGCTGGCGAGCGCGCTGATCTACTGGTCGGTCGTCTCCCTGATCGGCGTCAGTCTCGGCTACTGGTTCCTCGCGGCGACCGCGGGCGCGATCGGCGGCACGGTTGAAGCTGGCATGATGACCATCGTGAAGGCCTTCCTGGTCACGGCGTCGGCCTTCGCCGCGCTCAGCCTCTGGGGCTACACGACCAAGCGTGACCTGACGGGCATCGGCACGTTCCTCATCATGGGCCTGATCGGCATCATCATCGCGTCGGTCGTGAACCTCTTCATGAGGTCCGACATGATGAGCTTCATCATCTCGATCGCTGGCGTGCTGATCTTTGCGGGCCTGACGGCGTTCGACACGCAGAAGCTGAAATACACCTATTACCAGCTCGGCGGCGATCAGCGCTCGATGGCGGTCGCCACCAACTACGGTGCTCTGAAGCTGTACCTCGACTTCGTGAACCTGTTCCAGTTCATCATGTCGATCATGTCGCGCCGCTAAGCCGCGATACGAAGCGAAACGAAATGGAAGCCCCGGACCCCGCAAGGGTCCGGGGCTTTTCATTTCGGCTTGCCAACAGCTGTGGATGACCGGCTGTGGACAAGTTGGGGATGGATCAGCCGACCACGTCGAAGCGGCGATTGTCGAAGAAACGCAGCACCTGCTGCAGCTCGTGACCGCGCTTGAGAACAAGTCCGCTGGCGTTGGTCAGCGAATACGCGCCCTGACGACGGGCGAGTTCGGGCCACTTTTCCACAATCCAGGTCGGCGCTTCAGAGGACCGCTTGTGCATGCAGAAGGCGGCGTGATCACGGAAAGCGCCGATGGCGTAGTCGCGGCATTCGCCATCAGCGACCAGTTTTCCGTACGCCCACAGGATCTGTTCGAGCTCTTTTCGGTCGAACCAGATGCTCCTGGCAGACGGCGAAATCGAAGAAGAAGCCGGCTCAGTCTGCTGCGTCATGAGGGTTCCCGAAGAGGGTCAGAGATCCGTCAGGAAGCAAGCTGCAATCATTACGAAGATTTCGCAATACGGCAGCTTTTTCCACTAGCCAACGCCGCCGATCCCGTACAAGTTAACTGGGTCGGGCGGATGGTTAAGACGCCGACCTTGGACCCAACAGCCCCCCAGCCCCCCAGGGTTGCGACTGACGGTTCGCCCGACACCTAACTCCCCAAAAATCAGTGACTTGCATCGCCCTTCGGGGTCATGTGCGTTTGCGCGATTCCGTGCAGGATTCCGCAAGTCGCGGCGGCTTGTGACGAATCAGTTGGACGATTCTTCACGTTCGCCCGGCTAACTCCCCCGGTCCCAGCCGAGGGGGTGAAGATCCCAGGATGAGTAAATGGACGCGCTGACCGTCGCAGACCTCTCCAAATCATTCCATCAGCGCCCGGCCGTGCGCGGCGCGAGCTTTTCCGTGGCCCGAGGCGAGACCGTCGCCTTCCTCGGACCCAACGGCGCGGGCAAGTCGACCACGATGCGCATGATCGCGGGCTTCCTCGAGCCTGACGCGGGCGATGCTTACATCAATGGCGCATCGATCCTCTCGAGCCGAACGCACGCACAAACCTCGCTCGGCTATCTCGCCGAGGGCGCACCGCTCTATCTCGATCTCTCGGTGAAAGCCTTCCTCGCCTTCCTCGCACGCACGCACGGCCTGTCACGCGCCACGACGAAGGAGGCGATTGCGCGGGTGGCGGAGGATGCCGGCATCACCAATGTGATGAGCAATCCGATCGAGACGCTGTCGAAAGGCTATCGCCGCCGTGTCGCGCTGGCGGGCGCCATCGTGCATGATCCACCGGTGCTGATCCTCGACGAGCCGACCGACGGCCTCGATCCCAACCAGAAAATCCTGATGCGCGCATTGATCAAGCGCATGGCGCAGACGAAAGCGATCCTGATCTCGACGCACCAGCTCGACGAGGTCGAGGCCATGTGTTCGCGCGTCGTGCTGATCGATCGCGGTGCGATCATTACCGACACTACGCCGGCAGGTCTTGCGGCGCGCACGCCCTCCGGGCGGCTGGATGACGCGTTCCATGCGCTGACCCGTGCGGAGCCCACGCTGGTGGAGACCGCCGCGTGATCGCAGACCTGATCTCGGATGCAAAGCCTGCGCTCAACACGATGCGCGCCATCTACCTGCGCGAGCTGGCGGCTTACTTCCTGACGCCGCTCGCCTATGTGTTCATGACGATCTTCCTGATCGCGCTCGGCGCCTTCACGTTCGAGATCGGCCGCTTCTTCGAGACCAACCAGGCGGATCTCTCGCCCTTCTTCCTGTTCCATCCCTGGCTCTATCTCGTCTTCCTCCCCGCCGTCGCCATGCGCCTCTGGGCCGACGAGGCAAGGGGAGGGACGCTGGAGCTGTTGCTCACGCTTCCTGCGCCGACCTGGTCGCTGGTGCTCGGCAAATTCCTCGCGGCGTGGACTGTTGCGGGCGCTGCCCTGCTGCTGACGGTGCCGATGTGGATTTCGGTCAACTGGCTGGGCGCGCCGGATAATGCCGCCATCGCGCTTGGCTATCTGATGAGCTTCCTGATGGCGGGGAGCTATGTGGCGATTGCCTGCGCCATGTCGGCCGCGGCGGGCAATCAGGTGGTAGCGTTCGTCCTGTCGGTCGCTGTGGGCTTCCTGTTCACCGCCGCAGGCCTGCCCATCGTCGGCAATGCGCTGGGACCGGTGATGGCCGACATGCTGGCCTCGTTCTCGCTGCTCACGCATTTCGAGGCAGCTCAGCGCGGCGTGCTCGAACTGCGCTCGCTGGTATTCTATCTCGGCTTCATCGGCCTGTGGCTCACGCTCAACGCCGTGTGGGTCAGCGGGCGGAAGGGCGGATGAAGATGCGCCGCAGCCATTACGCCCTTCTCGTCAGTCTCGCCGCTGCGCTGATCTTCGTGGGGCTCAACCTCGCTGCGTGGCGCTGGCTCCCCGGCGCGCGTGCGGACTTCACCGCCAACGGCCTCTACACGCTGTCCTCCTCGGCCAAGCGCGTCGTGCAACGCCTCATTGAGCCCGTGGAGCTTGAGTTCGTCTACTCGCGCGATGTCGGCGCGCAGTATCCGGCCATCCGCGCCCATGCCGACCGTGTGCGCCAGCTGATGGCCGAGATCGCAGCCCAGAGCGAAGGCCGCGTGAAAGTGCGCGAGGTGCAACCCGCGCCATTCTCCGACGAGGAGGATCGCATTGTCTCGGCAGGCCTCACCGCAGGCCCCACGACAAACGGCGAGCCGCTCTATTTCGGCGTCATCGGCCACAACACGTCGGCGGACAACATCGCCATTCCCTTCCTCGCGCCGGAGCGCGATGCGCTGCTGGAATACGAGCTGGTGCGGCTGATCTCGCAGCTCGACGATCCATCGCCGCCGAAGGTCGCGGTGCTGTCGTCGCTGCTGCCTTACCAGTTGCAGCCGTCGGAAGCCGGGTCGGCGTTCATCCTGCGCGAGGGCGGGCGAGCTTACGAGATCAATATCGTGCCGCCCGATTTCCGTGCGCTTCCGGCAGGCACAGACGTCCTCTTGATGGTGCATCCGCCTGCGCTCGATGACTGGCAATCCTACGTCATCGACCAGTTCCTGGTGCATGAGGGCGCAGCGCTGATTGCCATCGATCCGGTATCGCGCTCGGCGCTGTCGCAGCATGACAACACGCCGGCGGCTTCCTCGCTCGGGCGGATAGGACGGATGCTCGGTCTTGCCGAAGACACGGAAACGGTAGCTGACGAGACGCTGGCCTTGCCGGTCAATGTCGCGATCGGCGGCGGGCGCACCATGCAGGTCGGCCAGCCGCTGTTCCCCGCGCCGCCGCCCGCGCTGATGTCGCATAGCGATGTGATCACGTCCGACCTGTCGCGGCCGATCAATTTTGGCGCGCCGGGACGGTTGCTGTTGACCCCGCCAGTTGGCGTCACCGTCGAACCCCTGGTCCAGACAAGCGCAAAGGCCGCGCTGATCCCGGCCCAACTGGCCGCCAGCGATCCGCAGCCGCGCGCGGTGATGGACGCCTACCAGCCCACGGGTGCGCAGCAGGTGCTGGCGGCCCGTGTGTCGGGCAAGTTCGTCTCGACCTTCAACGAACCGCCGGTTCCGTCGGCAGATGTCGATCCGGTGGTGGCTGAACTGCGCCGGCAGGAAATGGCGCGGATGCCGCCCTATGCTTCGCAGTCGGCGCGGGCAGGGGACGTGATCCTGGTCGCCGACACCGACATGTTCGACGACAGCTTCTATGTGCATCCGCAGACGCACACCGCGCTGGCCGACAATGCGGCGTTCGTGCTCAACGCGCTCGACAATCTCGGCGGCGATCCGGCGCTGACGGAATTGCGTTCGCGCGCACCGGCGGTGCGGCCGATGAAGCGCGTGGACGATCTGCGCGAAGCCGCACGCACGCGGCTGTTTGCCGAGCAGAAGCGGCTCGAGGATGTGCTCAAGGGCGCAGAAGGCAAGCTTCAGGCGCTGGAAGCGCGGCGCGTCAGCGGCGCGGCGTCGACGCCGGACGAACTCAACGAGATCGGGCGCTATCGCACCGAAGCGGCAGATGCGCGGCGGCAGTTGCGCGGTGTCGAGCGTGAGTTCAGGAGCGATATCGACGCGCTGCGGGGCTGGCTGGTGTTCCTCAACGTCTGGCTGCCGCCCATCCTCGTGGCGCTGGCGGGCCTCGGCGTGTTCGCATGGCGCAACCGGCGCCGGGGAGGCGCGGCATGAGCAAGCCATCGCGCAGGACGCTGTTGATCCTTGGCGGCGTGGCGGCCGTGTCGCTGGTGCTGGGCGTTGTCGCGTGGATGCCGCCGGCGAACGAACTGCAGCGGTCGGAGGTCGGACGGCAGGTGCTGCCGGCGTTTGATTCGAAGATCGCACTGGTCGGCATGGTGACGGTCACGACAAGCGAAGAGACCTATCACATCGTGCGCGCGCCGCAGGGTTGGGCCGTGGCGGAGAAGGGCGGCTATCCCGTCACCGACGCGAAGATGCAGGAGCTGACCGAGGCGCTTTCGCACATCACCTATGCCAAGGCGATGACGCGCGACGATCGCAAGTTCGATCGCATCGGCCTTGGTGATCCGGCGCAGGGCGGCACGGGCGCCTTGCTGGATGTCAGCGACGGCGAGGGCAATGATTTTGCCAAGCTGCTGGTCGGCTATCGCGACGGCCAGTCCTATGTGCGCAAGCCGGACGACCTGCAGGCGTGGGCGGTCGGCAATGGCGTGCTGCCGCCACTGCAACGCGCATCGGCATGGCTTGACCTCGACGTGGTGCGGATCGCGGCGGCCGACATCGCAGGCGCCGATGTCAGGCCGCCGGAAGGGCCATCGTACATGTTGGCGAGTACGGGGACCGGTGTCTTTGCGCTCGCGCCGCCGCACGACAGGCGCATGGTATTTGCCGCGCTGGGGCCGAAGATGGTGGCCGAAGCACTGACCCGACTGGCGCCAACGGATGTTGCTCCGGCGTCCCGGGTCGCGGTCGGCGCGCCGCTTGCTGAACATGTGACGCGGCTGAAGTCTGGCGTCGCCATCGTGGTGCGCTGCTGGCGCGCGAAGGATCGTGGCTGGGTGACCGTGGGCGCTGCAACGGCCGAAGGCGCGCCGCCGGAAGCTGTGACGCAGGCGCAGGCGATCAACGCCAGGACGGGGCCATGGGCGTTTGCGCTGACGGAGCTGGACTGGGGGGCGTTCGCGACGCCGCTAAATGTACTGGCGGAGTAGGGGCTAGCGCTGCAGGGGCCTAGCGTTTCTGGGCGACGCCGAGGACGTGGCCTTCAGCGCCGTCCTTCTGCACCATCACAACGCAGCCTTCGGGGCATTTGACCGGGAAGCGTTGTGCGCCGCCCTTCCATTCGCCGATCTGCTCGAGCCGCGTGACGAGGTTCCAGTAGGTCATCGGCTTGCCCTTGTTCGTGCCGCCACCGGGCGTCACCTTGGTCAGGCCGGGGTGGAAGTGGGCGACGACGATGCCAGCCTTCGTGACTTTGTCCGGCAACTCGCCAGAGACGAGGACAAGATCCTTCTCGAACGAAACGGTCGCGGGATAGGGGCTGATGTCGCGGACCGCGAAGCGTTCCTCGATCTTCGCGATGCTGGTGCCGGGGCCGTGCACGGCGCCGGAATAGACGACCTGCGGCGTATAGGGTCCGCGATAGCCGAGCGCGCGGTTGTAGCGCTTCTGGCGTTCGGTGAACTCAGGCTTCGCGAAGGTGTCGTCCCAGCCGAGATAGTCCCAGATGTTGACCGGATAGGTGATCGCAATGACGTCGGATCGCTCAGCCAGCTTGGCGAGATTGGCGTTCGCCGCTGGGCAGTTGCCGCAACCCTGGCTCGAGAAGAGCTCCATCACCACGGGACGCGCGGGATGCTCAGGCACGTTCATGCCGCCGCGCTGACCCAGCGCGGACGGCGCGATCGCCAGAGCGAAAAGCGCGGAAACGACAGTGGCGAGAATAGCCTTCATTCAGACCCGTTATCTCGCGGTCGCACAAAACTACGAATCAAGAGGCCGTGACCCCCTGATCACAAAGGGTCACGATGCCCGCGCGAGTTGCCGCAGAACATAGTGAAGGATCCCGCCGTCGCGGAAGTAATCCAGCTCGTTCTCGGTATCGATGCGAACTTTTGCCTCGATCGCGGCCTTGGAACCATCCGGATAGGCAATTTCCACCGTTAGGGTCTGGCGCGGCGAAAGGGTCGCAACTCCCAGGATCGTGATCTTTTCGGCGCCTGTGAGCTTCAGCGACTTCCAGCTTTCGCCGTCAGGGAACTGCAGCGGGAGCACGCCCATGCCGATCAGGTTGGAGCGGTGAATACGCTCGAAGCTCTCGGCGATGACAGCACGAACACCAAGCAGGCGGGTGCCCTTGGCGGCCCAGTCACGCGACGAGCCGGTGCCGTATTCCTTGCCCGCGAAGATCACGAGGTCCGTGCCCTCGGCGATGTATTCCATCGCGGCGTCGTAGATCGCTTTGGTCTCGCCGTTCTTCCTGGTGACGCCGCCTTCAACGCCGGGAACCATGTGGTTCTTGATGCGGATGTTGGCGAACGTGCCGCGCATCATCACTTCATGGTTGCCGCGGCGCGCGCCGTAGGAGTTGAACTCCGTCACCGGCACCTGATGTTCGCGCAGGTATTTTCCGGCGGGGCCGGCCGACTGGATGTCGCCTGCGGGCGAGATGTGGTCAGTCGTGATGGAGTCGCCGAACAGCGCCATGATGCTGGCGCCGTTGACGTCGGTCACGGGCTTCGGCGTCATCGTCATGCCCTCGAAGTAGGGCGGGTTCTGCACGTAGGTCGAGGCCATCGGCCAGCCATAGGTGGCGCCGCCTTCAACCTTGATCTTCTGCCACTGCTCGTCGCCCTTGAAGACGTCGGAATAGCGCGTCGCAAACATCTCGGCCGTGACGACCTTGCGGACGGTCTCGGCAATTTCCTTCGTGGTCGGCCAGATATCAGCCAGATAGACCGGCGCGTTGGCGCCATCGTAGCCGATCGGGTCCTTCGTGATGTCGATCTTCATCGAGCCGGCAAGGGCGTAGGCGACGACCAGCGGCGGGGAGGCGAGATAGTTCGCCCGCACGTCGGGGTTCACGCGGCCTTCGAAGTTGCGGTTGCCGGACAGCACCGAGCAGGCGACGAGATCGCCAGCGGCGACAGCGGCGGAGACTTCCAGCGGCAGCGGGCCCGAGTTCCCGATGCAGGTGGTGCAACCATAGCCAACAAGATTGAAGCCGAGCGCGTCGAGATGCTCGGTGAGGCCGGCCTTGGCGAGATAGTCGGTGACGACCTGGCTGCCCGGGGCGAGCGAGGTTTTCACCCACGGCTTCGAGGTCAGGCCACGCGCGCGCGCGTTGCGGGCGAGCAGGCCCGCCGCGATCAGCACGCTGGGGTTCGAGGTGTTGGTGCAGCTCGTGATCGCCGCAATCACCACGTCGCCATGACCGATCGAGAAGTCTTTCCCTTCGACGGGCGCGCGCACGAGCGCCTTGTCGAGACGGTTGAATTCCTTGTCGAGGCAGATGGCAAAATTGTCGGCCGCGTCGCGCAGGACAATGCGGTCCTGCGGGCGTTTCGGGCCGGCGATCGACGGTTCGATGCTGGCGAGGTCGAGCGACATTGTGTCGGTGAACACCGGATCTTTCATGTCGGCGCGCCAGAAGCCCTGCGCCTTGGCGTAGGCTTCAACAAGGGCGACGCGCTCGGCGAGGCGGCCCGTCGAGGACAGGAAGTTGATCGTCTCCTGGCTGATCGGGAAGAAGCCGCAGGTGGCGCCGTATTCAGGCGCCATGTTGGCGATCGTCGCCTGGTCTTCGAGGCTGAGGTTGTCGATGCCGGGGCCGTAGAATTCCACGAACTTGCCGACTACGCCCTTCTTGCGCAGCATCTGCGTGACGGTGAGCACGAGGTCGGTTGCGGTAGCCCCTTCCGGCAGTTTGCCGGTCAGCTTGAAGCCGATGACTTCCGGAATCAGCATCGAGACCGGTTGGCCCAGCATGGCCGCCTCGGCTTCAATGCCGCCAACGCCCCAGCCGAGAACGGCAAGGCCGTTGATCATGGTGGTGTGCGAGTCGGTGCCGACGCAGGTATCCGGGAAGGCGACGATCTCGCCATCCTCTTCCTTGGTCCACACGGTCTGCGCGAGGTATTCGAGGTTCACCTGATGGCAGATGCCGGTGCCCGGCGGCACGACGCGGAAATTGTCGAACGCGCCCTGGCCCCACTTCAGGAACTCGTAGCGCTCCATGTTGCGCTCGTATTCGCGCTTCACGTTCTGTTTGAACGAGTCCGGACGGCCGAAATTGTCGACCATGACGGAGTGGTCGATCACGAGGTCGACCGGGACAAGCGGGTTGATGGCTTTCGGATTGGCGCCGAGCTTGGTGGCGGCGTCGCGCATGGCGGCAAGGTCGACCACGGCAGGCACGCCCGTAAAATCCTGCATCAGCACGCGGGCAGGGCGATAGGCGATCTCGACCTCGGCCGTGCCCTTATCCTTGAGCCAGCCGGCGAAGGCCTTGATGTCGTCCTGGGTGACCGTCTTGCCGTCCTCGAAGCGCAGCAGGTTTTCCAGCAGCACCTTCAGCGACACCGGCAGGCGCGAAATGTCGCCCAAGCCGTTTTGCGCTGCCGCCTCAAGGCTGTAATAGGCGTACGACTTCGCGCCGACCTTGAGGGTTTTGCGGGATTTGAAACTGTCGAGGGACGGCATGCTGGGGCGCCTTTCGGGGCATCGAAATATCGACGTGCGGGAGCCGGCGGCCCCCCGCTTTTGCGGCGTTCCTACAGGACGCCGTTATGGGAAGCAATTGAACCCAAAGGGGTAAAGGATTTGACTGGCGCTGGCGCCTCATCACTGGTCCTCGAGGTCGAAAATCTCGCGGCTGCGCGTGGCCTGCGCGTGCTGTTCGAGGGCCTGTCCCTGCGGCTTTCCGCCGGCGAGGCGCTCGAACTGCGCGGCGCCAACGGCTCAGGCAAATCGACATTGCTTCGCATTCTCGCTGGGCTGACCCGTCCCCACGCCGGATCGGTCCGGTTTTCGGGTGCAGGCGAGGAGGCCGCGCGTCACTATCTCGGGCACCTCGATGCCGTGAAACCCTCCGAAAGCGCTGAAGAACAGGCGAGATTTTGGGCGCGCTATTTTGGGCGGGGGGGGGAGGTGGCGGTGGCGGCGATGAAGCGGGTGGGGCTGGCCAACCGCAGCTCCGTACCCGGACGGGGGCTTTCGGCCGGGCAGAAGCGGCGCCTGGCGCTGACCCGCCTGCTGATCGAGCCGCGTCCTGTGTGGCTGCTGGATGAGCCAACGGCGGCGCTTGATACCGAAGGGCGAACGCTGGTGAGTCAGCTTGTCGCGGATCACCGCGCCAGCGGAGGCATGGTGATCGCGGCGGTCCATGGCGATGGTTTTGCCGGATCGCGCGTGCTTGATCTCGCCAGCCTCAAAGCCTCGGCGCCAAAAGTCGGGGCAACAGCGTGAGCGGCTCGTTCTCGGTCTTTGCACGCGAATTGAAACTGGCGTGGTCGGGCGGCGGTGGCGCGGCGCTGCCTGTCGGATTCTTTGCCGCCTCAGCCAGCATGACGCCTTTTGCGGTCGGCTCCGAAACCGCTGCGCTGCAGACGGCTGGGCCGGGCGTGATGTGGATTGCGCTCGCGCTCTCAAGCCTGCTGCCGATGGAACGGCTCTTCCAGGCCGACCTCGAGGACGGGACGCTGGACGCCTATGCCGGCTCGGGCATCGGGATGGAGGGCATCGCGCTGGCCAAGACGCTGGCGCACTGGATCGCCACCGGAATTCCCCTGGCGGTGGTGGCGCCCGTCCTCTGGATCATGCTGCAGGGCCCGGTCGAAGCGACGGGACTGGTGGTTCTGGCCTCGCTGATCGGCACGCTGGCTTTCTTCTTCTTCGGCTCGATCGGCGCGGCCCTTGCCGCCGGAATGAGACGAGGAGGGCTGCTGATCGCGCTGGTAACCCTGCCGCTTTATGTGCCGACCATGATCTTCGGGGCGGCGGCGCTGGACGCCGCGGCCAACGGCGCCGACTGGGTCGGGCCGCTTCTGCTTACCGCCTCGGCGGCCTTGTTCGGGGTGGCGACGTCGCCGTTCGGGGCGGCGATGGCCTTGAGAACTGCGATCGACTAGAGACTTGAGACGAGAGATTGGGCCGCAGGCCAGTTCCGGAAGTTGTGACCTTCGGAGGGCTGGCTGCGTGACTAGACTGCGTGTTCAGACTGCCCGCTTAGACGCGTGGTTTTCCGGAGCCTTTGGCCCATGGCCGTAATGTCCTTCTTCCATAACCCGCACCGCTTCATGGCGGGGTCGAAGTGGCCCGCCTGGGGTTTCACGATCCTCGGCATCGTCCTGATCGTTACCGGGTTCGGCATCGGCTTCTTCCGCACGCCGGAGGATTTCCAGCAGGACGAGCGCGCGCGGATGATGTTCGTGCATGTGCCCGCCATGTGGCTGTGCATGTTCTCCTACGCCTTCATGGTCGGTGCGAGCTTCATCTCATTCGTCTGGCGTCACGCACTCGCCGACGTCGCTGCGAAGTCAGCAGCGCCCGTTGGCGCGGTCTTCACGGCAGTTGGCCTGATCACCGGCTCGGTCTGGGGTTACACGACGTGGGGCACGTGGTGGGAGTGGGGCGATGCGCGCCTTGTCTCCGTGCTGCTGCTGTTCTTCATTTTCCTCGGCTACATCGCCGTCTGGGAAGCGATGGAGACGCCGCAGAAGGCCGCACGGGCGGCGGCGATCCTCTGCCTCGTGGGCGCGGTGAACATTCCGATCATTCACTTTTCGGTCGAGTGGTTTGCATCCCTGCACCAGAAGTCGACCTTCATGACGACCGACGCGAAGACGACGGCCGAATTCAAGATCCCGATGTACATTGCCGCGCTCGGCTATCTGTCGCTGTTCGGCGGGCTGACACTGCTCAACATGCGTGCGGAGATCATGAAGACGCGCGCCGACATTCTATTGCAACGCAAGCAGGCGGCTGACTGATGCCCGTGACCGTGGATACTGACTACACCGCCTATGTTGTCTTCGGCTATTCGGTCGGCGTGATTGGCCTTTTGGGCGTCACCATCTGGACCGTGCTTCGTCTCGTCAATGCGCAGCGCAAGCTGGAGCAGGCCGAGAAGGACGAGGCGCCATGAAGCGCTGGTGGGCCATCCTGCCGCTCGCAGCGTTTGTTCTGCTGGTCGTGATCGGCTTCCAGCGCCTGGCGGGCAATGATCCGGCGCCGTCTTCGTTTGCGTCTCCGCTGCGGCCATCACCCCAGTTCGATGTTCCGGGGCTGGATACCGCGCAGGTCAAACTGGCTGATTTCAAGGGCCGGCCAATTCTCGTGAATTTCTGGGCCACCTGGTGCGGGCCCTGCAAGCTCGAGCATCCGCTTCTGGTGGAGATGAAGAACCAGGGCGTCGAGATTGTCGGGATGCTCTACAAGGATCCTACCGGACAGGACGCTGCGCGCGAACTTCTGGTGCGTCAGGGTAATCCGTTCGCCGTGATCGGACAGGACCCGACAGGCGACCTTGGCATCGACATGGGCATCTCAGGCGTGCCGGAAAGCTTCCTGATCGACGCCAACGGCCAGATCATCAAGACGAAGCGCAACTACTTCACAGAAGCGGACGTCACCGACTTTGTCGCCGCCTATCGCGCTGAACAGGCCAAGTCGGGCAAGACCGTCGGCGGCAGCTAGCGGCGCTTCACCGGGCGCTTCGCAGCCCGCTTCATCGGCATCTTCTTCTTCGCGACGCCCTTCTTTTTCGCGAAGAGGGGGCGGGCCTTGGCAGCCTTCTTCACCGGCTTTTTCGCAGGCGTCGGCGCCTCAGGCAGGGTCGCGATTTCGCGATCTGCGGATTCAGCCAGCCCCGAGAGGATAGACTGGAACGGTGCGCGCTGTGCCGCGGGCAGGGCCGCCAGAAGCGCGCGATCGACGGCGCGGATCGCGGGCAGGCTCGCCGCCAGCCGTCTCCGGCCCTCGCCGGTCAGACGCACGGACTTGGCGCGGCCGTCATCAGCGGCGGCGGCGCGCGCGATCAGCCCGCGCTTTTCCATCCGAGCCATCATCTCGGCCAGCGTGGAGCGATCGACGCCGGTGGTGCGGACCAGATCCGACTGGCTCGCGCCTTCAGATTCGCCGATGGCGGCCATCAGCACGGTCTGACGGAGGGTGACCCCGTCATTGAGCTCGGAGCGCGCAAACAGATCGGCAGCGAACTGTTCGGCGCGACGCAGGAGATGGGATGGCGACTGGCTGAGGCGGAACACCTCGCGCGCGGATGGTTTGCGTACAGACGCCCCACGCACGGTCTGGGGGCTCGGTCGCTTTGCGCCGGTAGGTTTTTTCATGCCCAGCCCCGTTTCTGATTCAGCTCAAGCATAGGGAGTGACCATCCTTCGATTCATCCCCTCATTTGCTGAATCTAGCGCGTCATGCTCCCCTGTGCACAGCCAAAGGTCATGTTTCTGCTGTGAGCGACACGGGTTTTCCCATTTCCTTCTCGATGAAGACGCCGCCGGGAGAGGATCGCGAGCGCCGCGTGTGCGATACGTGCGGCTTCATCGATTATGTAAATCCGCGGATAGTTGCAGGTGTCGTGGCGCATCGCGACGGCAAGATATTGCTCTGTAGACGTGCAATCGAGCCACGAAAGGGCTTCTGGACGCTGCCCGCAGGCTTCATGGAGCTCGGCGAGAGCGTGGAGGAAGGCGCCAGCCGCGAAGCGCGCGAGGAAGCCTGCGCCGAACTGGAACTCGAAGTGATGCTGGGGCTTTATTCAATTCCCCGAATTGGGCAGGTCCAGGTTTTCTTCCGTGCACGGCTGATCAACGATCCTTCTCCGGGTCCTGAGAGTCTGGAAGTCGGCCTGTTTGGCTGGGACGATATTCCGTGGACGGAACTCGCTTTTCCCTCAGTCCGTTGGGCGCTCGATCACTATCGCGAGACCGAAGGCCGGACCGGGTTCCCGCCATTTGGCAACCCTCCCGGAACCGACAAGCTGACCCGCTGAGATGGTGGATTCGGCAACGATCCTTGCGACGCTTGAAATCGTGGCCGAGCGCCGGGGCGATCCAACCGCTGATGTCTATGCGCGCCTGTTCGGGCGCTATCCGGATCTGGAGCGGCTATTCCTGATGGATCGCGACGGCGGCGTGCGCGGTTCGATGATGCAACAGGCGCTCGAGTGCATTCTCGATTATGTCGGAGATCGGCTCGTCGCGCCGCAGATCATCGCGTCGTCCCGTATTCATCATGATGGCTACAGCGTGCCTGCCGACCGGTTTGACAGTTTTTTCGTCGCCATCCGTGACACGTTTCGCGACGTACTCGGCGCTGACTGGACGCCGGCAATGGAACGCGAATGGGCCGGAATGCTCGGTGAGTTCGCTGCGATCAGGTGATCACGACTTTCACTCAGACCGCGTCGCCGGCCTTCTTCTCGGCCGCGGGATCGGCGTCCTCGATATTGTGCTTCATGATGAAGGGCAGGTTGATCAACATGAAGACGATCGCAAGCGGGATCGACAGGAAGAGTTTGGAGTTGACCCAGAACTCTTTCGAGAAGTTGCGCCAGATCACTTCGTTGAGGACCGCCAGGACGACATAGAAGGCGGCCCAGCGCAGGGCGAAGACCTTCCACGCAGCATCCGGCATCTTGAAGGCGTGCTCGAACGCGGTCTTCCAGATGTTGCGGCCGATGGCGAGGCTGCCGAGGATCGTCAGGGCAAAGAGCACGTTGATGATGGTCGGCTTGATGAAGGCAAACGTCTCGTCCCTCAGCCAGAGCGTGAGACCTCCGAATACCATCACGACGATGCCGGTGATGATCAGCATCGGCGGCAGGCGGCGGCCCTTGAACAGGGTCCAGCCAATAGCGGCGGCAACTGAGCCCATGAACAGGCCCGTCGCCCAGAAGATCGCATTGTCCTTCGTGAACAGGCCGGGGCCTTCCGGTCCGTTCTGAAGGACGTTGAAGACGATGACGAAGACGAGCACCGGGCCGATGTCGGTCCAGATGTTTCCAGCCCCCTTCGGCAGGGATTTTTTCGGTTCTTCTGTGGGAGCGTCTGTCATCGGGGTCACTTAGCGGTCATGGGCCATGGCGGTCAAACACGGCGCGCATGGCGGGCGCCGAATTGTTGCAGGGCGGACCGTGCGCCGGCTGCATCAAAGACAAGAGCTGCTGCAGCGTAGGCAATCGCGCCAACACTCGCTTTCAGCACGAGTTCGGCCAAACCACCCGGCGCGGGCAGGAGGCGAACCACAATCGCCATCGCGGCGCAGGCCCCACTCACTTTGAGGAAATCGACCCAGGGCCAGGCCAGCGGCGCGAGGCGGCGGGCAACGCTGGCTAATAACACGAGCGCAAGGGCGTAGCAGGCGACCGTCGCATAGACCGCCCCCATCAACCCGATCCACGGCAGCAGGATCGCGTTTAGGGCCACGTTGGCGATCGCCGGCGCAAGCATCAGCCACGCACGCAAGCTCGTGCGATGCGACAGCTGGAAGGCCTCGGAGACATAGTGCAGCACGAAGCCATTGATCAGGCCGGAGAGCGCGATCCACGGCATGATCGCTGCCGCCTGCGCACGCATGTCTTCACCGATCATCACTTCGGACAGCGGCTGCGCGACGAGGGCGAGCCCAGTTGCCGCTGGCGCTGCGACTAGCATCAGCGTGCGGGCAACCTGGGCTGAAACGTCGCGCATTGCCTGTGGTCCGCCACGTTCCCATGCCTGCATCATTAGCGGTGAGCCGGCGGCGGCGGTCCAGACGCAGATGAGTCCGACTGACTTGTCGGCGACGCCATAGCCGGCCGCGTAGACGCCGACGGCTTCAGGTCCGAGGAAGATGGCAATCAGGAAGCGGTCGCCTGCATCCAGCGCGATGTTGAGGGCAAGCGCAAAGGCGACCGGCAGACCGTAGACGAGATAGGGCTTCACGCGCGAGGGCTGGAAACGTCCGCCACGGGACTCGCGCCAGAGTCGTGTACCTTCAATTGTCGCCAGCACGGCGAGCACGCCGGCAAGGCCCACGAACGGAGAGGCCGGTCCAAGGCCGGTGCGCCACGCGAGGAATGTGCCGAGCACGAATGCGCCGATGTCCTGGCAGACGCGCAAGGTTGAATAGCGCGCGACACGTTGATGTGCGCGGTTCATCTCCTGCGCCGCGTTGACCAGCGGCGTCACGATCATGGTGGTCATTGCGGCGACGAGGGCGAGGCGCAGCATGGGATCGGTGGCGATCAGGATCGCGCCCGTCATCAAGGCGATGCCAAGTGCGGACGATGCCGCCAGCAACGCCATTACGGTGCGGATGTGGTCTGGCGTCTCGCCGCGCGCTTCAGCGACACCAGCAAAGCGGTAGGCAGCTGCTTCGGCCCATGTGATCGACATGGTGTAGATGACGCCCATCGTGGTGAGCGCGAGGGCGTAGAAACCGTACTCGGCCGGCGTCAGCAGGCGCGTAAGGGCGAACACCGCGCCGAAACTGGCGAGGCCACCGGCTAGATTGGCCGGGAAGTAGCCAAGAAGGCGTCGCCAGATCATTATCGTCCGCGGGGTCCGCGTACGGGGACCGTTCCTTCACCCACTAGAGCAGAATGCCGTTCATGAAGCGTTTCCGGACCGGAAATATGCGCGGGAAATGGACGCGGCGGGGCGCAATCGCGGCCGGGGTTGGCCTTGCCGCATGCAGCAATCCGCCGATTGCGCAGCCCATGGCCGGCGAACACCCCCTATGGCCGCACAAAGGCCCGCCGGTCCTGCGCGGCGCAGTGATTGCGCAGAGGGGGAGGCGGGGGGAGGTGGATGGGGGGGCTTTTGGCGGTGGGGGGGCGGCTTTGCCTGCTTACACACGGGGGGATTTCAGTGCGCTGGCCGAGGCGGGGGCTAACCTCGTTGTCATGTCGTTTCCTGAGTTGTGGACGGTGGGCGCGCCTTGGCGGCGTGACCAGCGGATGGCCGACCTGCTGGGACGGCAGCTCGATGATGCGCGGGCGGCGGGGCTTTATGTCGTGCTGGCGTTGCGGTCGGGGCCTGGGCGGTCGGATTTCATCTTCCATCGCGAGGCGGCGGGCAGCTGGTTTCCCGAAAAACTTATCGTCGACACGATCTGGCGCGAGGCCGATGCGCAGGCCGCATGGGGCGAGATGTGCGTGGATGCCGCGCGCCTGCTGAAGGGCCGGCCCGAGGTCGCAGGGCTCAACATCATGGTCGAGCCGGAGCCGAATGTTGGCGGACTGAACAAGCAGAGCGGGCCGCTCGGCGCGTGGTCGCCAGAGGAATATCTGGCGCAGGTGAGCGAGATCTCGGACTGGCGGCGCATCTCCCGCGATATCGCACTGAAGGTAAGGGCGACGTCGGCCGATCTGCCAATCCTGATTTCGCCACCCGCCTTCGCGCGAACGGATTTCCTGCCGGTCATGGGCCCGGCGCCGACAAGTGGCGTTGTCTGGTGCGTGCACGATTATGAGCCGCGTGATTTCACACATCATCCGCAAGCCTCGGCCGGCATCGCGGTGTTCAGCGAAGGCGGCGACGACACATTCGCGCGCCGCATCGATGGCTTGCAAACTGATGCACCGATCTTCCTCGGAGAGTTCGGAGCGTCACGCTGGGCCAGCGGCGTCGACGACTATTACAGTGCGCGTATCGCTGCCTGCGAAGCGCGCGGCATGGCATGGGCCGCTTTCCGCTGGCCGACGCAGGACAAGGATTATGAAGCCGCGGACAGCATGTTCAACGTGCTGCTAAGCGGCCGCGGGGACGAGCCCGCTGCCATCGACGTGCTGCGTCCGGCGTGGAAGCAGAATCGCCGCCGTCCGTCCGGGGCGAAGTTGCGCGGGCGCAGCTAACCGAACTGCAGCAGGCTGAGCCCGCCGGCCAGGACGATCGCCGCGAATGTGCGCCGCAGGCCGAAGCCTTCGCGCAGGAACCACCAGCCCATCAGTGCAGCGAAGACAACGGCTGTCTCGCGCATCGCCGACATGTAGGCGACGGGCGCAATCGAGAAGCCGTACAGCGCCATCGAGAACGAGGCGAGCGAACAAGTCCCTGCGCCGATGCCCGGCCATAGCGCGGCGCGGGCGCTGGCGATGAACTGCTGCCGGCCACGTGTCACAAAAGCGATGACGTTGATGCCGATCCAGTCGAGCAGGAACAGCCAGACGATGAAGCTCCATTGCGAGGCGCCGGAGCGTACGCCCTGCGCGTCGATCACGTTGTAGATCGCAACGCATGCGCCCGTGGCGATGGCCCAGAGCAGGGCGGAGTTGCGCACCTTGCGCGAGCCGCCGAAATTCTTCTCAGGCAACGCGAAGATCACCGTTGCGAGGCTGGCAATGACGAGCCCGGCAATCGATAGCGCCGACAGGTGCTCGCCGAGTGCGAGCGCGGCGAAGATGGCGGTGAGCAGCGGCGCTGAGCCACGCATGACAGGGAAGACCAGCGAAAGATCGCCACGCGACAGGGCGCGCACCAGCGCCGTCTGATAGAGCCAATGGGCAGGCAGCGACACGGTCAGGATCGCCCATGTCTGTGGCTCGGGCAGGGGCACGAAGAAAGCGATCGGCAGCGCGAGCAGGGCGGATGTCATCGCCATCACGGCGCGCCCGCCGAGAATGTCCTTCGCGGCTTTGACGAAGGTGTTCGCGCCCGCCAGCGTTACCGCCGATCCCATGCCGAGCAGGAAGGCAAAGAGACCGGGGTCCACCTAGCCGTCCAGCCCGACCAGTGCGCGGGCGAACGTGTCGGCGCTGAACGGGTGGAGGTCTTCCGCCTTCTCGCCGACGCCGACGAAGTGGATCGGCAGGTCGTGTTGTTCGGCGATGGCGACCAGAACGCCGCCCTTGGCCGTGCCGTCGAGCTTGGTCATGACGAGGCCGGTGACGCCTGCAGTATTGCGGAAGGCCTCGACCTGACCCAGTGCGTTCTGGCCCACTGTGGCATCGAGCACGAGGATAACATCGTGCGGCGCGGTCGGGTCGATCTTGCGGATGGCGCGCACCACCTTGGCAAGCTCGTCCATGAGCTGCGTCTTGTTTTGCAGACGGCCAGCCGTGTCGATCAGGACGAGGTCGCGATTTTCCTTTTTCGCCAGTTCGACGGCTTCGTAGGCAAGACCCGCCGCGTCCGCGCCGTGCGGCTTCGAGATGAGGCGAGCGTTGGCGCGTTCGGCCCAGATCTTCAACTGTTCGACAGCGGCGGCGCGGAACGTGTCGCCTGCCGCCAGCACGATGTCTGCGCCCTGTGCCGACAGCTTTGACGCAATCTTGCCAATTGTCGTCGTCTTGCCTGAGCCATTGACGCCAACGAACAGGACGATGCGCGGCTTTGGGCCTTCTGCGAAATCGACGATCTGTTCGCGTGGGCGAAGGATCGCTGCGATCTCGGTGGCGAGTGCGGCTTTTATCTCGTCACCCGAAACTTCGCGGTCGAAGCGGTCTTTCGAGAATGCCTTGGTGATGCGGGCGGCAACCTTTGTGCCCATGTCGGAGGTGATGAGCAGTTCCTCGAGTTCTTCGAGCGACTCGCGGTCGATCTTGCGTTTCGACAGACCGGCCAGCCCTTCGGCGAGGCGCGAAGACGAACGCTTCAAGCCTTCGCTGAGTTTCTGCAGGACCGATGCATCGCGCGCGGCGGCCTCGGCGGCGCGTTCGGCTGCGATGCGCTCGGCTGCCTTGCGGATGCCGAGCGGATCATCTCCGAGTTCAGGCTCGACCGTGACGGGCGCATTGCCGAAAATCTGCGAGTCGAGACTTGCGACAGGCTTGTCGAGTGGAGACGCAGGCGTTTCACCCGGCTTCAGTGGCTCAACGGGTATCTCGCCGGTCCTGGGATCCGGCTGTTTCTTCTTGCCCCACCAGAGGATCATGCCGGTTGTCCAATGAGGTCTGTGGCCGTGCGCGAGACGAAGCGGAAGAGGGCGGGCATGCCCGGCTCAGGCGACACGCCATCGATGCGCACCGGTGTAAAATCCGGCAGGCGCGCACGGTTGTTGGATTCGACCAGCGCCATCGCGGATTGCCCCGCATGACGATCAAGGCGCAGCGACAGACGCTCATTGCCCTTTTCGCGCAGCCGCGCCGCGCGGGCCTTCACCACATCACGCGCAACTTGCGGCATCTTCGCGGCGGGCGTGCCGGGGCGGGGCGAGTAGGGGAAGACGTGCAGATAGTCGATGCCGCATTCATCGACCGAGGCGAGGGTGTTGGCGAACATCTCGTCCGTCTCGGTCGGGAAGCCGGCGATCAGATCGGCGCCGAAGGCGATCTCCGGCCGCGCCGTGCGCAGACGATTGCACAGGTTGATCGCGTCGGCGCGCGAATGGCGGCGCTTCATGCGCTTCAGGATCATGTCGTCGCCCGACTGAAAGCTCAGATGCAGGTGCGGCGCGATACGCGGCTCATGCGCAATCAGGTCGAACAGCGCATCGTCGATCTCGATGGCGTCGATAGAGGACAGGCGCAGCTGCTTCAGATCCGGCACAAGCTTCAGGATGCGCGCGACCAGATTGCCGAGCTTCGGCGCATTCGGCAGATCGGCGCCCCACGATGTCAGATCGACGCCGGTGAGAACAATTTCGTAGTGCCCCGTGCTGACGAGGCGCTTCACCTGATCCACCACTTCACCCGCGGGCACCGACCGCGAGTTTCCTCGGCCATACGGGATGATGCAGAAGGTGCAGCGGTGATCGCAGCCGGTCTGCACCTGCACGAATGCGCGCGCGCGGCCATCGATGCCATCGACCAGATGCGCTGCGGTCTCGCGAACGGACATGATGTCGTTCACCTGCACGCGCGGCGTGTCGGCGATGTCGAGCCCGATGAAAGTGTCGGCCTTCATCTTTTCCGCATTGCCGATGACGCGCGTGACTTCCGGCATTTCGGCAAACGAAGTCGGGTCGATCTGCGCAGCGCAGCCCGTGACAATGATGGACGCTTCGGGACGTTCGCGCCGGGCGCGGCGGATGGCCTGGCGCGCTTGACGCACTGCTTCTGACGTCACGGCGCAGGTGTTGACGATCACCGCATCGGTCAGGCCGGCAGCTTCCGCGTGGCCGCGCATGACTTCAGACTCGTACGCGTTGAGGCGGCATCCCAGCGTCAGAAACTCAACGCCAGTGCGGCCGGATTTCTCATCCGTCGCGGTCGAGCTTGCTGAGGTGGGCGCGCCGTCTGCCATGGCGGGGACATAGGCTCCCCGGGCAGCAATGTCACGGGTTCAGGCGATCAGGTCTGACGATCAGGATTGGCGATCAGGACTGGCCGCCGTGCGGGTTGTCGATGCCGCCCAGCTTGTAGAGAAGCTCGGCCAGTTTCAGGGCTTCCGGATCGCTGATGCGGCGCATCGCCTGCTGCATGGCGGGCGCGTAGACGGCCCACATCTGCTTGCGCAGGGCGAGGCCCTTGGCCGTCGGCTCCAGCAGGTGGCCGCGCCGGTCTTCCTCGCAATCGATGCGTGTGACGAGCTCTTCCTTCTCCATCCGGTCGACCAGACGGGAGAGCTGGTAGGGCAGGATAAACAGGGGAACGGCGAGGTCCTTGGGACGTGTGGGCTTTCCGGCCCGCTCCAGCTCCCAGAGCACCGTGTACCACTGAAGATCCGGCAGCTTGGCGTCCTTCAGCGCTGCCGCGACGTGGACCTGCACGGTTTGCGAGATGCGGCCGAGCGCTATCCAGGCCCGCTGCAGAGGGTCTGAAGGAATTCTCGCGCCAGTCTTTAGCTGTGTTTGTTGCATACGCAACAATACCCCCTTATGTTGCATTTGCAACAAAATGCAGAAACTTCCCTGTCACGGAAGTAATAAACGACTTTCTACCTCCTCAAACGAGAAAGAAACACATCATGACCCGTAGAATTGCAGTTATTATCGGCTCGCTGCGCGCCAATTCGAATTCCGAGCGCCTGGCTCATGCGATTGCGACTGAAGCGCCGAAAACGGCAGCTTTCGACATCGTGCCGATCGGCGATCTGCCGCTCTACAACCCTGATCTGGATGGGGCCTCTGCGCCGGCCGCCTGGACCACTTTCCGTGACCGGGTCAAAGGCGCGGACGCCGTCCTGTTTGTGACGCCGGAGTACAACCGCTCTATTCCCGGCGCGCTGAAGAACGCGATCGACGTTGGCTCGCGCCCTTACGGACAGAGCGCCTATGCCGGCAAGCCGGCAGCGGTGGTGTCGTCGTCGATGGGACCGATCGCGGGATTTGGCGCCAACCATCATCTGCGCCAGTCGCTGGCCTTCCTCGACATGCCGACGCTGCAGCAGCCGGAAATGTATCTCGGTTCGGTGACCGAGTGGTTCGACGCCGAGGGCAAGGTCAAGAATGCCGACACGCGTGCCTTCCTCGGCAAGTTCGCCGCGAAGTTCGCTGACTGGATCGAGCTGACGGCGCCGCGCGCCCAGGCTTCACAGGCCGCCTGAGGAGGCGGAGGTCAAACTGCGGGGCCGGTCCTGCGACCAGCCCCGCATTTTTTTGACTCAGTCTTGTCTGATCAGACTTTCGCGCCGATCGGCAGTTTTGCGTAGGTCTTGCCCGTTGCGGCCAGCAGCGCGTTGGCGACTGCGGGGCCGATCGGCGGCACGCCTGGCTCGCCCACACCGCTCGGCGGTTCGGTCGATGCCACCATGAACACTTCCACCTTCGGCATCTGCGCCATGCGCAGCGGCGTGTAATCGTAAAAATTCGATTGCACCGGCGCGCCGTCCTTGAGCGTCAGTTGCTCGCCGAGGATGGCGGACAGGCCATAGCCAATGCCGCCTTCCATCTGCGCGCGCACGATGTCCGGGTTGATGACGATGCCGCAGTCGACGGCAGCCACGACACGATCGACGTGGAACGTGCCGTCGGCATTGACCGAGACTTCGGCGACTTCCGCCACATAGGACGAGAACGAGTGGTGCACGGCCACGCCGCGGAACTTGCCCGCGGGCAGGGGCGTGCCCCAGCCGGCTTTCTCGGCGGCGAGATTGAGCACGCCCAGCAGGCGCGGCTCCTTCGCCAGCAGTTCACGGCGATAAGCGACCGGATCCTTGCCCAGCTTCTTCGCCAGCACGTCGAGGAAGTGTTCCTTGGCATAGGCTGTATGCGTGTGACCCACCGACCGCCACCACAGCACGCTGGTCGGCGCTTTCACGAGGTGAAGGTCGACCGCGATGTTCGGGATCGCATAGGGAATGTCGAAGCCGCCCTCGATTGAGGACGTATCGACCGCGCCCGGCGGCAGGAATGGCGTGCCTTCCATGATCGACTGGATCGCGGTCGTGTCGCCCCAGTATTCGATCGCGCCCTTGTTGAGGCGCGCCGACATGCGGTGAACCGACATCGGGCGATATTTGCCCGAGCGGATATCGTCTTCGCGCGTCCACATGAACTTCAGCGGCGCCTTGCCGTTGAGCGCTTTTGCAACCTGCGCCGCCTCGCTGACGAGGTCGGCATCCGGCGTGGCGCGGCGGCCGAAAGAACCGCCCGCCAGCATGGTGACGATCGTCACCTGCTCAGGCTTGAGGCCGAGCACGGCGCAGGCGGCAGCCTGGTCGCCGGTCGGCATCTGCGAGCCGGAATGGATAGTAGCGGATTCGCCCGGCTTGTATTCGATGACGCAGTTCAGCGGCTCCATCGGAGCGTGGACGAGATAGGGGAATTCAAAGTCCGCTGTGACGACTTCGCCAGCGCCGCGCAGGGCAGAGACGCCAGCGCCTTCCTTGCGGGCTTCGTATCCAGACTTGGCGAACGTCTTCTTGTAGTCAGCGAAGATCGCATCGCTCGAGCGCGTTTCCGCTGCCGAATCATCCCAGGTGATCTTCAGCGCCTCGCGGCCTTTTTTGGCTGCCCAGAAATCGGTGGCTACAACGGCGACGCCGTTTGAGATCTGAACGACGTCCGTCACGCCTTTGACGGCCTTGGCAGCGCTGTCGTCGAAGCTGGCGACCTTGCCGCCGAATTTCGGGCTGCGAGCGAGCAGGGCGACAACCGTTCCTTTGGGATGATAGTCGAGCGCGTATTGCGCCTTGGCGTGAACCTTGTCGGGCGTGTCGAGACGGCCGAACGCCTTTGCCGGATCACGCTCCTTGCCGATGAATTCGTAGGCAGAAGCGTCCTTGTACTTCAGGGTCGCTGGATCGGGCGGCGTGATCTTCGCGGCATCCGCCGCGAGTTCGCCATAGGTTGCCGACTTGCCGCCAGCCTCGGCCTTGCCCTTCACGAGCAGAACGTCGGAAGCGTCGACGCCGAACTTCTTGGCTGCAGCCTGACGCAGCATTTCGCGCGCGCTCGCGCCGGCAGCGCGCAGCTGTTGCCAGGATGAGAAGATGGCGGTCGAGCCGCCCGTTCCCATCATGCCGCCGAAAGCCGGGTTGCCGTATTTGGCGTTGTCGGCTGGCGAATGTTCGAAACGCATCTGGCTCCAGTCGGCGTCGATCTCCTCGGCGACGATGGTGGTCAGGCCAGTCGAGACGCCCTGGCCGAATTCGATGTGGCGCAGGTAGACGGTGATCGTGTTGTCCGATCCAACCCGCACATAGTCGCCAAGCGCGTTCTGTGTGGCGGGGCCGGTTGCGGCTGCGCCGCCAACCGAGCACCCGACGGCAAAGCCGGCGGCCCCAATACCCATGACGGTCAGGACAAGGCGGCGCGACGGCGTGAGGAAGTCTGCTGTGTCAGCCATTGTCTTACCCCATGATCTCGGATGCGCGCGCAACGGCGCCACGAATGCGGTGATAGGTGGCGCAGCGGCACACATTGCCGGTCATGCCATCGGTGATCTGCTGTTCGCTCGGCTTCGGCGTCGCCGTCAGCAGGGCTGTCGCAGCCAGCATCTGGCCCGACTGGCACCAGCCGCACTGCACAACGTCGAGCTCCGACCACGCGGCCTGCACGGCTTTGCCCGCCGGCGTGTCGAGGCCTTCAATCGTTGTGATCTTCTTGCCTGCGAGACTGGCTGCCGGAGTGATGCAGGCGCGCGTCGGCTGGCCATCGACTAGAACGGTGCACGCGCCGCAGGCCGCGACACCACAGCCAAACTTGGTGCCGGTGAGTTGCAGGTCTTCGCGCAGATACCATAGCAGGGGGCGGTCTTCTTCGCCCGCATAGTCCTGGTCCTTGCCGTTGATGTTGAGCTTCATGGCAACGCTCCGCCGTCCGCTGATTGCTGGATGTGATGATCAGGCGCTCTTCGCGGCGCTGTATGCGCCATGTGAGCACTTGCTCACCTCAGCACAAGTGAGCACGGTCTTTGTAGCGCAACCTGTTGCGACAAAGCGATATGCACCGCAAACGATAGCGGCGCTCCGGAAAAGGAGCGCCGCCGGATCATCGCTTCGAGCGCGACGGTTCAGTGAACGGTGGTGGCTCCGCCACCCTTCGATTTCCGCTTGCGCGACACGAGATTGAGAATCTCGACAAAGGCCGAGAACGCCATCGCGGCGTAGACATAGCCCTTGGGCACATGGATGCCGAAGCCGTCTGCGATCAGCACCATGCCGATCATCAGCAGGAAGCCGAGCGCCAGCATGACAATGGTCGGGTTGGCGTTGATGAAACGCGCGAGCGGGCCAGACGCCAGCAGCATCACGGTCACGGCGGCGATTACCGCGATGAACATGATGGCGAGGTGATCCGTCATGCCGACCGCCGTCAGGATCGAGTCGATCGAGAACACGATGTCCAGCATGATGATCTGCACGATGGCGGCGCCGAAATTCATGACGGCGCGGCCAGCGATCGGTGCGCCGTTCGTATGATCCGTCTCGGGGTCCATCGTGTGGTGAATTTCGGTAGTGGCCTTCCAGACGAGGAACAGGCCTCCCGCAATCAGGATCATGTCGCGCCACGAGAAGGCCGTATCGAAGGTCGGATGCCCCGTCGCCGGATCGATGGCGCCGGTCATCCCCAGGTCCCAGACCGGTTTGTCGAGGCCGACCAGCCAGGCGATCGAGCCGAGCAGGGCAAGGCGCATGATCAGCGCCAGCGAGATGCCGATATTGCGCGCCCGCGCGCGGTTTTCTTCGGGCAGCTTGTTGGTCAGGATCGAGATGAAGATGAGGTTGTCGATCCCCAGCACGATCTCCATCACGACGAGGGAGACAAGCGCCGCCCACGCTGCCGGATCAGTCATGAGCGGCGTGAGATCGAAATCCATGAGTGACAGCGCTCCTGAGGTCCAGGCTCGGACCGGCAGCGATACTTAGTGTGATTGCGGCGCCACGTTAAGAGGAAAGCGCGCGTAAGCGCGATTACGTGAGGCGAAGTCGCATGATGAATTCGTCATCCATCGTGTCGCCGACCTTGAACTTGTAGGTGCCGACCTTCTCGAACCCGCGGCTTTCGTAAAGCGCGATGGCGCGTTCGTTGGATTGCCAGACGCCGAGGAAGAGGTTCTTGGCGCCGCGTTGCCGCGCCCGCTCGATCGCCCAGGCCAGCAGAATGCGGCCCGCGCCGACGCCCTGACGCGCCTCATAGACGTAGACGCGGTGGAGCTCGAGGGCAGGTTCGGGACCGGTGTCGATCGGCAGCTTGCACGGACCGATCTTGCAATACGCCGCCATCTTCTTTCCGGAATAGGCGATGCGAACCTCGACGTCCGGATCGCCCAGATCAGCCTGCATCTTCGGGATCGAGTAGGTGTCGTCCAGAAACTGGCGCAGGTCGCCCGGCGGATAAAGGTCGCCGAACGTTTCCGCGAAAGTCTCGCGGCCGATCTCGGCGAGACCTTCGGCGTCCTTCATCTGGGCGTCGCGGAAGGTCAGATCGCGTTCCAAGTTCACTCCACCGTTGGTTCAGCCTGCAGTCTCGTTGCGGCAAGCATAGACGAATTCGCGTACGGCGTCGCCCAGCAGGACCAATTTTGCAAGTGACCATCCGCCTTGCCGGTCAAATGCACTCATCGGTTGCATAAGACGGTCGGCCAGTCCCTTCCGTGGCGCGATCCAGGCTTCAACCAGGCCGCGTGCGGTTTGCCGATCAATGCTGGCGGGCGAAACTTTCTCCGTCTGCGCGTGGCGGATCGCGGCGACGGCGAGTTCGCTTTGCTGGCGGGGCAGGTCGTCGGCGACGCGCTGCAGCGCCAGCCGATCCCAGTGGTCGCGGGGCTGGAGGTCGCGAGCAGCTGAGCGCATGCGGTCGAGGCCCAGCTGTTCGCCGACCTGATGCTGCACGAACACCACGGATTTCAGAGGCCATTTGGTCTGGGCGGCGATTTCGACGGTTTCGCGGGCGGAGGCGAGGGCGCGGACGAGGGCGACATCGTGGGCGATGTCGTCGGGAGCGCCGGCCTTTCTGTAGAGTTCAGCCCGCGCCTGAACCCGGCCTAGCACCAGCGGTGACAGGACGGAGGGGAGCAAGCTGCGGATTTCGGCGATGGCGTCGCGGTTGCGCTCCACGACTTTCACAATGGAGCCGGACCGCATCAGCTCGGGGTCGGAGACAAAGCTTCCAGCCAGCAGGCGCAGGTTCGCCGCCGTCTCGACCATCATCATTGTCTGCGCCTCAGCGGGTACCTTGCCGTCGAGGGCATGAATGCGGTCGACCAGATCGTCGATGTGGAAGGTGGTGTAGGCGGCTTCGAAGGCCTGGGTGATGAGGCCAGTGTCGACGCCTTCCGCGTCGCGCTTCTGGATCGCGAATGACGGACCCGTCAGGTTGACGATACGGTTGGCCAACGTGGTTGCGATGATCTCGCGGCGCAGGCGGTGGCGTTTGCGCGCTTCGCCATAGACCGCGAGTTCATCGGGAAAGTAGTCGACCAGCATCGGTGCGAACGCCGGATCGTCGGGAGCTTTCGAGGCGATCAGGGACGCGAACAGGTCGAGCTTGGCGTAGGCCATGATGACGGCGAGTTCGGGACGGGTAAGGCCGAGATGCTGGTCGCGCAGCTTGCGGAATGCGTCGGGCAGCGGGAGCCCTTCGACGGCGCGATCGAGCTTGCCCTGCTTCTCAAGGGACTCGATCAGGGTTTCATGGCTGTCGAGATCGGCGGGCGCGGTGGCTTCCATCACGGAGAGCGCGCCGGTCTGATCGTAGTTGTTGCGCAGGACGAGGTGGCCGACTTCATCCGTCATGCTGGCGAGCAGGGCGTTGCGGTCCTCGGATTTCAACGCCTTCTCGTGGATCGCCTCGGCAGTGAGGATCTTGATGTTCACCTCATGGTCGGACGAGTCGACGCCGGCTGAGTTGTCGATGGCGTCGGTATTGATGCGGCCGCCCTTGCGCGCGAACTCGATGCGGCCGGCCTGCGTGACGCCGAGATTGGCGCCTTCCGCGATGACCTTGGCGCGCAGGTCTTTGGCATCGACGCGGAGCGCATCGTTGGCTTTGTCGCCGACGTCGGCGTGGCTCTGGGTCGAAGCCTTGATGTAAGTGCCAATACCGCCGAACCAGAGCAGGTCGATCTCCGCAGAGAGCAGGGCGTGCATCAGGACGTCGGGCGTCACGGCGTCATCCGTGAGGCCGGTCAGCGCCTTGATTTCGGGGCTCAGCGGGATTGATTTGGCGGAGCGTTCGAAAATGCCGCCGTCCTTGGAAATCAGGGACGCGTTGTAATCGGCCCACGACGAGCGCGGCAGGTCGAACATACGCTGGCGTTCATTGAAAGCCGCATTGAGGTCGGTGGGATTGGGATCGAGGAAGATATGACGGTGATCGAACGCCGCGCGCAGGCTGATGAACTTCGACAGCAGCATGCCGTTGCCGAACACGTCGCCCGACATGTCGCCGATGCCGATGACGGAGAATGGCTGGCTCTGGGTGTCGCGGCCCATTTCGCGGAAGTGGCGCTTCACCGCCTCCCAAGCGCCGCGCGCCGTAATGCCCATCTTCTTGTGGTCGTAGCCAACCGAACCGCCCGAGGCGAAGGCGTCGCCCAGCCAGAAATTATAGTCCGCCGAAAGACCGTTCGCGATGTCAGAGAAGGTCGCCGTGCCCTTGTCTGCCGCGACGACGAGATAAGGGTCTTCGCCGTCCCACACGACGACGCCCGGGGGATGAACCGTCTTGCCGTCGACAATGTTGTCAGTGATCTGCAGCAGCGCGCCAACGAAGGTCTTGTAGGCAGCGATGCCGGCCGCCTGGATTTCCTCGCGTGTGCCCTTGGCCGGGAGGCTCTTCGGATAGAAGCCGCCTTTCGATCCCACGGGCACGATAACGGCGTTCTTTACCTGCTGCGCCTTCACAAGGCCCAGCACTTCGGAACGAAAATCATCACGCCGATCCGACCAGCGCAGTCCGCCGCGTGCGACAGGTCCGAAACGCAGGTGCACGCCTTCGACATCAGGCGACCAGACAAAGATCTCGCGGTAGGGGCGCGGCGCTGGCAGGGGATCAGCCTCTCGGCTCGCAATCTTCACCGCGATATGGCGCCAGGGTTTTCCGTCTGCGTCTTGCAGATAGTAATTTGTTCGCTGAAGCGATTTGACCAGCGCCAGAAGCCTTCGCAGGGCGCGGTCGGCATCCAGCGTGGCGACGCTTTCAAGTTGCTTTTCGATTTCGGTGATCACGGGGGCCGCCGCCTTCTGGCGAGCCGGAATATCGTTAGCGGAAGCCGGATCGAATTTGATCGCAAACAGCTTCAGCAGGTTGTTGGAAATCTCGGGATGTTCGGACAGCGCGCGGATCTGCACCTGTTCGGAAGGATCAAGACCGGACTGGCTGCGATAGCGGCACAGCGTGCGGAGCAGGGCGGCCGAACGCCAGTCGGTTCCGAGCGCCACGACCAGACCGTTGAAGCGATCGTTCTCGGTCTCGCGCGCCCAGATGGCTTCAAACGCCTTCTCGAAACGCGCATCCAGGCGCTTCTGGCCGGCAGGCCGTTCGATGGCGAGGTCGTGCACATAGACGATGCCGTCGGCCATGTCCTCGTGGGCGGCGATACGGATGGGATGGCCCACCTCGGCCTGCACGCGCAGGCCCATGCGTTCGAGCACCGGCACGATCTCCGCGAGATCGAGCGGATGATCGCGGTGATAGATTTTCACGCGGCTGACATGGGCTTCGTAATCGGGCCCCCACACGCGGGTGCGCAACGCCTTGCCTTGCGACAGGCTCGCGATGGCGATGAGATCGGCGAGGCCTTCCTCGGGCTGGAACGATTCCTTGTAGGAGGCGGTGAAGCGCGCGTAGGTCGCCAGCGTCTGGTCCGATCCGGTCGAACGGGCGACGCGCGCGAGCGCATCCTCCCACGTCTCGAACAGTTGGCGCATCTGCAGGTCGAGCGCGTCTTCGTCAGGTTCCGGGTGTCCGCGATCAACGCCGATGATCAAGTGCACGCGCGCCAGCGGGCCTTCGCCGAATGACGGATAGAAGGCGGTCGGCCGGCCACCATAAGCCTCGGCCAGAAGGCGATGCGCCCGCGTACGCAGCTCGGAATTGTAGCTGTCGCGCGGCGTATAAAGCAGGGCCGAGACATAGCGGTCGAAGCGGTCGCGGCGGATGAAGAGGCGGGTGCGGGGGCGGAGGAGGAGGCGGAGGACACCGGAGGTGATGCGAGCGAGGTCGCTCTCGGAGATCTGGAACAGTTCGTCACGGGGGTAGGTCTTGAGCACGAGATCGAGCTGTTTGGCGGAGAAGCGCGAGCCTTTGTGGGCGGCGGCTTCCACATTGGCGATCTTGCGCCGGATCAGCGGCACTTCATCTGCGGGATGGGTGTACGCCTCGGACGTGAACAGGCCGACGAACCGCGTCTCGCCAATGACTTCGCCGCGCGCGTCATAGCGCTTTACGCCGATGTAATCCGTAAAGTTGCTGCGGTGGACGCGCGTCTTCAGGCTCGCCTTGGCGACGATAATCGGGGCCGGCTCGTTGATGAAGGCGCGGATACCCGGCGTGCGCATGGTCGGCTCCGACCCGCGAGAGAGCACGTTCCGGGCATTATCGCGCAGTACGCCGAGGCCCGAAGTTTCGTCGACTTCCGGTTCCTGGGCGGCGAGATGGCCGTCGTCATCCAGCGCGAAGGTGTAATCGCGCGCGCCGAGATAGGTGAAATTCTCGTCCGCCAGCCAGGCGAGGAAGGCGCGCGCCTCGCTGATCTCGGCCGAGGTGCGGCCGCTGGTGGCCTTCACGCTGGCGAGCGCTTCGGAAACACTCTCCATCTTGGCGCGCATGGCCGCGAAGTCGGCATTGACGACCTCCACGTCGGCGAACGTCGCCTCGAGCCGCTTCTGCAAATCTGCGCGCAGGGACTCGTCCAGCAGGGGCAGGTGAATCTGGATGGTGGACCGCTTGCCGGCGGGGCCCGCCACGACCGGGTGCAGCACGGCGCGGATTTCGACCTTGGCGTCGTGGCAGACATTGATCGAGCTATCGACGAGAAAGGCGATGTCGGCGCCGACGATCTCGGCGATGTCCATTTTCAGCGGCTTGCCGTTTGCGCCGACGGCGCGGCGCACGCGAATGGCGCGGGCAGACTTTTTCTCGTTGTCGCGATTGAAGTCCCACAGGCTGATAGCGAGGGCGGCGGCGTCCTCTGTCGTCAGCGCCAGGAAATCCTCGACAAAGGCATCGGAGCCGTACTGGTCGAGGAAGGTCGTCAGCGTGTCGTCGATCCTGGTCTTTGGTGCGACAGCGCGGACCGCCGCGAGAAACTCGTCCCGGGAAAATGCGAGTTCGTTGGACAGGGGATGTCTCCGGGTTTCGCGCGGGGCTTGTTGTCGCCAGGCCCGCATACAGGTCCGAATTGCAGGCAAGGAACGACGAGAGAATCGGTGCGAGTGAGTGCTAAACCCGCGCGGGATGGCCGGGCAAGGGCAAGATAGTGCGTCCCTGCACGGTTCGCAGCGTGCTGCAGTGCGATGGCCGTCGCATAGAGGCCAAAAAGGCAGACAGGCCCGCCTGGCGCAGGCGAGGGGTCAATGTGAGGCGGCGACCGGCGTGGTCACGCCGCATCGGCATCGGCATCGGGCTCGACTTCGACGGCGCTGTCGCCCGGATCGCCATCGGCGGACATCAGCACGGCGATCCAGCGTGCGCCGGGGATCTGCGCCAGCACGATCATGATCAGCACCGTCAGCGGCGCCGACAGGAACATGCCTGGCGCGCCCCACAAGGCGCCCCAGACCGCCAGCGACAGCAGCACGACCAGCGCCGACAGGTTGAGGCTCTTTGCCTGCATGCGCGGGGCGACGAAATTGCCAATCAGGAATTGCCACACGGCGACGCCGGCAAACACGATGGCGCCGCAGAGGAGTGAGTCGTCCGGCATCCAGTCGGGCCATGACGATTGCGGCTGCACCACCGCGAACAGGGCAGGCAGCACGGTCGCGATGATCGAGCCGACGGTCGGGATGTAGTTGAGGACAAAGATTACGAAGGCCCAGAACAGCGCGTTGTCGAGGCCGATCGCGATCAGGGTCACGTAGGTGAGCGATGTCGCGATGATCGAGAGCGCCGTCTGCACCCACAGATACTGTTCCATCGCGCGGCGAACCTGGGCCCCGATCACGTTGGCGCGCATGCGGTCGGTTGGCCGAACGAAGATCCGGTCGAGCTTGCGGGCGAAGGTTCCCGCCGTCACGATCAGGAAGGCGACGTATATAAAGACAAGCACCAAGTCGCCGACGAGGCCCGAGGCCGTATTGCCCGCCAGCTGCGCCAGGCTGGTGGCGTTGTTGGACAGGAGCTGGGCGACGGTCGGCGGCTGGGCAGGGGCCACAGTCTCGACCGGAATGAGGGGCGCGCCGGGGACGATTGCGACCGTGGCTTCCGGCGGTGGCGGGGCCAGCAGGTTCAGCTGGGTGTAGACCTTCTTGATGATGTCGTTGATGTGCTGTTCGTACTCGCTGGACTTGCCGACGAACTCCTCGACCGCGCCGCGAATGACGCCGATGAAAATCACGATCGAAAGCACGACAATGGTGACGGCCAGCACGTAGGTGAGCCAGCTGGGTACTTTGGGGAAATACTTGCGGATGACGCGGGAGAACCCCTCCATCACCAGCCAGACGAAGATCGCCATGGCGAACGGTCCGAAGATCCGCGCGCCCTGGTGCAGCACGAAGCCGATCGCCACCGTCGCGATGATCCAGACGCCGGCGGTCAGCCAAGTCCAGTTGGTAACCCTGCTGGGTGTGCTCATGTGGGCGTGCTCATGGAATGAGACTTATTGATATTGCACGCGCCTGCAAAGGCAGTTCATTGCCGGGGTGCTTTGCCTTGCCGCTGGCGCCGCCTCTGATAGCAATAAGCCTCGTTCTGGAGCGTTCGGCATGACTGACAGCATTTTTCTCGGCGGCGGCGGGCCGGACCACAAGTCGCCGCAGAGCCTTTTGCTGTCGCGCGCGAACCGGCACGGGCTGGTGGCGGGGGCGACCGGGACCGGCAAGACGGTGACGCTGCAGATCATGGCGGAGCAGTTTTCGGCGGCCGGGGTGCCGGTGTTCTGCGCCGACGTGAAGGGCGACCTGTCCGGCATCTGTGTTGCGGGCACGCCCGAGGGCAAGTCTCTGGAGAAGATCAACGAGCGTGTCGCGCAGATCGGCATGGACCCCATCGTCTATGGCGCCGCGCCCTGCATGTTCTGGGACATCTATGGCAAGAAGGGTCATCCGATCCGGGCGACAGTTTCGGAAATGGGGCCGCAGCTTCTGTCGCGCCTGCTGCAGCTCAACGATACGCAGGAAGGCGTCGTCACCATCGCGTTCCAGTATGCCGACGACAACGACCTGCTGCTGCTCGACTTCAAGGACCTGCGCAGCCTGCTGGCGCATGTCTCGACCATCGCGCCCGAGATCCAGCGCACCTATGGCAATGTCGCGCCGGCCTCGATCGGCGCGGTGCAGCGCCAGTTGCTGCTGCTGGAACGGCAGGGGGCCGAGCAGTTCTTTGGCGAGCCGGCGCTTGAGCTGACGGACTTCATGCGCGTGGGGACGGACGGCCGCGGCTATATCTCCATCCTCGACGCCACCACGCTGATCAATAATCCAAGGCTGTATTCCACCTTCCTGCTCTGGCTGCTGGCCGAGCTGTTCGAGCAGCTGCCGGAAGTGGGCGACCCCGAGAAGCCGAAGCTGGTCTTCTTCTTCGATGAGGCTCACCTCTTGTTCGAGGGGGCGCCCAAGGCGCTGATCGATAAGATCGAGCAGGTCGTGCGGTTGATCCGGTCGAAGGGCGTGGGCGTCTTCTTCGTCACCCAGAACCCGAAAGACCTGCCGGAAAACGTGCTCGCCCAGCTGGGCACGCGCATCCAGCACGCGCTGCGGGCGTACACGCCGACCGAGCGCAAGGGTGTGAAGGCGGCGGCGCAAAGCTTCCGGCCCAATCCGGCGATCGACACCGAAACCGTGATCACGGAAATGGGCATGGGCGAGGCGCTGGTTTCCTCGCTCGACGCCAAGGGCGCGCCGACCATGGTGGAGCGGACGATCATCCGCCCGCCATCCTCACGCCTCGGACCGGCCACGGATGAAGAGCGGGCGGCCGTGCAGGCCTTGAGCCCGATCGCCACAAAGTACGACACGACGCTGGATCGCGAGTCCGCCTATGAAATCCTGACCGACAAGGAGACCAAGGCGGCCAAGGCGAAGCAGGATCTCAAGAAGGCCGAAGCGGCCGAGGTGGAAGCAACCCGCCTGCGGAAAGAAGCGGCGCAGGCCGCGGCGGCGGCCCGCGCCCAGGCAACCGTGCGCGCCCCGGCAGCGCGCAAATCGACCCGCCAGACGCCGGTGGAGGCTGCCTCCAGCACCTTCATGCGGACAGCGACACGCGAACTGACCAAGTTCGTCTTCCGCGGCATGTTCGGAAACCGGAAGCGCTAACAGCGATGTGCGGGAAGTTCACGCAGGTCGAGTGGTGGGCCGATATCGAGGCTTTTACCCAGCCGTTTGAAGAAATTCCGGAAGACGCGTCTGTTTCGGTGTCGACGCCGATGCGGCTCGCGAAGGTGATCCGCATTGGCGAAGACGGCGGTCGTGAAGTGGTTCCGATGAGATGGGGCTTCTCGAAACCGGAGAATGCCGCGTTCAAGGCAGACCACATGCATGCGCGGGCCGAAACGATCGACACACGCCCGACCTTCGCGGAATCTTTTGCCGAGCGGCGCGGCGTCGTGGTCGTCAGCAGCTTCAACGAAGGCGAAGAGCAGCCCAACGGCAAGACGAAGCAATGGGTGATCCGCGCGAAGGATCGCAAGCCCATCGCCATCGCCGTGATCTGGGAAGAGTGGGTTGGCGATCAGGGATCGGAGCCGACCTTCGTGATGGTGACGGTGCCGCCGAACCCTTTGATTGCAAGGATAACGGATCGCATGCCCGCCGTGTTGCGACCGGAGGACTGGGCTGCGTGGCTCGGCGAAACGAACGTGTCGCTGAAGGGCGTGAAGGCGTTGCTGAAGATGTTCGACGACGATGGCGCGTGGGAAATGAGCGAGCAGGCCTCTTCGAAGCCGAAGAAGAAACCTCCGTCGCAGGGTGACCTCTTCTGATCGTCCCGACACGGATGATCTCTGCTCGAAATCGCGCGCAAAGTTTTTTTGAAAAAAGTTTCGTCGAAGAGTCTCGTGCCTCGTTTTGGAAACTTCGCGTTCAGCTTCTCGATGCAGGTTGCCCCCATCAGATCGACACGGCGACGCGAAGTGCAGAGCCGGTCCAACAGAGAAGCAGGAGTGCAGAATGCCTACCTCGAAAAAAACCACCACGAAGAAACCGGTCGCTGCCAAGGTCGCCGTCGCCAAGGTCGCCGCGCCGAAAGCAGTCGCCCCCAAAGCCGCCGCTCCGAAGCCCACCGCTAAAGTGATCGTGATGCCGGTCGCCATCCCGACCGCGCCGATGCCGGGTGCGGCCGTTGCTCCGGTCTCCAACGTGATCCCGATGATCGCGAAGAAGCCGGTCGCCAAAAAGCCCGCCGCCAAGAAGCCGGTGGTAAAGGCTGCGGCCAAGCCGGCGCCGAAAGCTGCCGTGAAGAAGCCGGTTGCGAAGAAGCCCGCGCCGAAGATGAGAGTTGCTGCCGCTGCCGTGAAACCGGCGAAGAAAGTGGCCCGCAGGAAGAAGTAAGCACCGCTTAGGCGGTTCAACCTCCGACAGGTTCCTCCGGCGCGATCCCACAAGGGTCGCGCCGGTTGCGTTTCAGGGCTTGTAGATCAGCACGAACCAGAGCCCCGCAGCGGAGGCAACGCTGATCGCGACGCCGGTCAGGAACCAGCCCCAGCTTGTGGTGCGCTGCACGACGACGGGGGCGGGCGAGGGGGCGGCGGCCTTGTTCAGGGCGTCGTCGAGCTTGGCGAGGGTTTCAGGGAGGCGGCGCAGGCGGGCAAGCGCCTCGCGCGCGGTGTTGATCGCGAGCTTGCGCAGGCCCTCGGGGCCGAACTCGCGGCGGGACCAGCGTTCGACGATGGGCTGGGCGGCCTGCCAGATGTTGTGGCCGGGGTCGATCGTGCGGGCGACGCCTTCGACCTGCACCATGGTTTTCTGCAGCAGGATTAGTTCGGGGCGGAGGTGCATGCCGAACTGGCGGGTGATGTCGAGCAGTTGCAGCAGGACGCGCGCCATTGAAACGTCAGTCGCGTCCTTGCCGAAGATCGGCTCGCCGACGGAGCGGAGGGCCTGGGCGAACTCTTCCTTCGAGTACGAGGCCGGGACATAGCCCGCTTCGAAGTGGACTTCGGAGACGCGCTTGTAGTCGCGCTCCAGAAAGCCCTTGAGAATTTGCGCGAGGAACAGGCGTTCATTGGGGCCGATGCGGCCCATGATGCCGAAATCGACCAGAACCAGCCGGCCGTCGGGCGTCAGGATCATGTTCCCTTCGTGCAGGTCGGCGTGGAAGAAGCCGTGGTCGAGCGCGCAGGCGAGGAAACCGCGCGTGACGCGGTTGGCGAGATCGATGCGCTGCTCGGGATCAAGCGGACCGGGATTGGTGAGCGAGCGGCCGTCGATCCATTCGGTGGTCAGCACGCGCTGGCTGGTGCGTTCCCAGTCGACCTTCGGGGCGGAGACATAGCCGTCGATGGCGGCGATCTCCGCGAACTCGGATGCGGCGCCGGCTTCGAAACGGAGGTCCATCTCGCGGGTGAGGGAGCGGGCCATGGTGTCGATGAAGGCGGCGGGCTCCATCCGCTTCACTTCCGAGCTGCCATGCTTCTGGGCGGAATAGGCGACGCGCTTCATGGCGCGGAGCTCCAGTTCCATGGAGCGTTCGATGCCGGGGCGCAGGATTTTTACTGCGCGCGTGCCGTTCGGCGTCTCCAGCTTGTGGACCTGCGCGATCGATGCAGCCGCGATGGGGTCGCTGAGGCCCTTGAACAGCTGGTCTGCATCGGCGCCGAACTGGTCCTTCAGGGCCTTCAACGCCTGCGCCTTGGGGAAGGGCGGCACAGAATCCTTGAGACGCGACAGGTCGGTCGCCGCCTGCATGCCGATCACGTCGGGGCGCGTCGCCATGAACTGGCCGAGCTTGATCCAGGCGGGTCCGAGCTTTTCAAGCGCGCGGGCAAAACGCTGTCCGGGACGTCCCCGTCCGCCGCCGCCGGGAAGAATGCGCAGCACGGCGCCGGCGGCTTTCGCGGCGAAGGGAAGGCGCGAGCGGTAAGCGTCGGGAATGATGACGTCGTTCCGCACCATGACAGCGCCGGCGCGGGCGAGGCGCAAATAGTCGGACAGGGCCGTGAACATGCCTACACCGCCCATCCGGTGTGGAGGCAGGCGGCGCCGCCGGAATAGTTGATGTAACTCACGCCCGAGAAGCCGGCTGCGCGGATGCGTGTCGCGAAATCTTCCTGGTTCGGGAAGCGGCGGATCGATTCGACGAGATACTGGTAAGAAGCCTTGTCGCCAGTCACGAGTTCGCCCATCGCCGGGATCACCCTGAAGGAATAGGCGTCGTAGGCGTCCTGCAGCACGCGGTGCGTCATGTGCGAGAACTCAAGGCAGGCGAAGCGACCGCCCGGTTTCAGCACACGGCGGAATTCGCGCAGCGCCTTGTCGATCTCCACCACATTGCGGATGCCGAAAGAAATGGTGACGGCGTCGGCGGAGCGATCCGGGAAGGGCAGCAGCGCGGCGTCGCACGCAACCCGCGGCATGTTCCTGTCGGTCGGCTTGATGCCCGCGACCAGCATCGCCTCGTTGATGTCGGAGACGACGGTGAAGGTCTCCAGCTGCGAATTGCGGCGGCGGGCGACTTCGTTTGCTTTACGTTGGAAGGCTCGGGCGACGTCGCCTGTGCCGCCGGCCACATCGATCAGCGTCTCGCCGGGCTGGGGGTTCAGCCAGGCGATCATGTTGGACTTCCAGATCCTGTGAACACCTGCGGACATCAGGTCGTTCATCAGGTCGTATTTCGAGGCCACGGACGCGAAAACGCCTTTGACGCGGCGGGATTTTTCATCCCGGCTGACATCCTCGAACCCGAAGGAGACCTTATCCTCGTCCATCCCCCGGAACATAGGCGAACGGCCTGCCCACGGCTATATGCAGGCGATGCCAGAATTGCCTGAAGTCGAGACTGTTCGTCGCGGATTGGCCCCTGCCATGGAGGGTAAACGCATCCTGCGTGTCGAGACGCGCCGGAAGGACCTGCGTTTCCCGTTTCCCGAGAGATTTAACCAACGCATCGAAGGGGCGAAGCTGACCCGGCTGGGCCGCCGGGCAAAATATCTGGTGGGAGAGTTATCCAATGGCGAGGCGCTCATCATGCATCTCGGCATGACGGGGCGGTTCACGGTCTCCGGCAAGAAGAAGGGCGAGTTTCACCACGCCGCTGGCGAGGACGAGAAGCACGACCATGTGGTGTTCGACATGTCGGGCGGCGCGCGGGTGGTTTTCAACGATGCGCGCCGGTTCGGGTTCATGGACCTGTGGCCGGTCGATGACATCGACAACTACGCGCCGTTTTCAGGAATGGGGCCCGAGCCGATCTCCAATGCGTTTTCGGGCGCGTACCTGAAGGAGGCTTTCAAGGGAAAGAAAACGCCGGTGAAGTCGGCGTTGCTGGATCAAAATGTCGTGGCGGGGCTGGGCAACATCTACGTGTGCGAGGCGCTGTTCCGGTCGGGGATAAGTCCGAAGAAGCTGGCGGGAGCGATCAAAAAGGATCGGCTTGAGAAACTCGCGGTGGAAGTCCGGAAGGTGATCGAGGAGGCGATTGTCGCCGGCGGATCGACCATCTCGGATTTTGCGACAACGAGTGGCGAGCTCGGATATTTCCAGCATCGCTTCCAGGTCTATGACCGGGAAGGCCAGGACTGCGTCGTGTGCGCCAAGCCGGTGAAGCGGCTGGTGCAGTCGGGGCGCTCGACCTTCTATTGCTCGACCTGCCAGCGTTAGGCGCGGCACATCGCTTACAAAATGAGAGGTTTCGGGCGCGCTCGTTCAGGTTGGGCGCGATGGCCCGCAGAAAATCTCACAAAATCACGGCGAACAAGCTTCTGAAAAAGCGACACTTTTAGATGAACGGGCGCCATTTTGCGAAGATGAATGAGTGAGTCGAGCTACGTTCATGTTGTCGGGCGTTATTGTGGTGTCACGAGATTGAAAGGAGTGCCCTCATGCGTCTCATTGCTTCCTCCCTGCTTGCCGGCCTGATCGCGACTTCCGCGGTCGCCCCGGCCTTCGCCGACGATCATGGCCGCGGTCGCGGCAAGAACAACGGCAACCACAACAGCCGCGACTGGAATGATCGCGACTATCGCGGCGACCGTCGTGATGATCGCCGTGATGACCGCCGCGACTATCGCGATGATCGTCGTGACGACCGCTACCGTGGCTGGAGCGACAACCGCGGTTACCACAACTGGGGTCGCGGCGATTATTTCAGCTACCGCCCGCGCCACTCGAACTTCATCGTGGTGAATGACTACAATCACTATCGCCTGCCGCCTCCGCGTCGTGGCGAGTATTACTACCGCGATGACCGCACGGGCGAGATCCTGCTCGTTGCCGCCGCTACGGGCCTGATCCTCTGGGCTCTCACCAACTAGCGCAGCACGCCCTCCGCTGATGCGCTACCGCGGCCGCCCTCTCGTCCCGGGGGCGGCCGCTTCATTTTTGGTCGCAGCCGCCACAAGGTTTTCGCGGGCCCAGGCGAGGCCGGTGTCGCCCTCCGCGTCGCGGCGCCAGAACAGCATGAGATCGAGCTCGGGTGTTTCCACCGGCAATTCGCGGATGGAGACATCGTAGCGTTGCGCCAGCGAGACCGGAGCCACGAGTGCGAGATCGCTCGCCATCACGGCGTGGAAGGCGGGCTGGTAGTGCGGCATCCGCATAGCAGGCGCGAGGCGCTGTCCGACGCGACCAAGAGCTAGATCGACGACGCCCTTCCCGCGGCGACGCGTAGACACTGCGATGTGGTTCAAGGCTAGGAAGTGCGCCAGCGTGAAGCGGCCGGCGGCGCGCGGATGATCGCGGCGCAGAACGCAGACATAGCGGTCCGAGAATAGGCGTTGGCTCGCGAGCTCCGGACGGGCGAAGGCGGGAATGTCGATGGCGAAGTCGACTTGGCCGGCGGCGAAGTCGCTCGCCACTTCCTGTCTGGGCGCCTGCAACCAGTGGAAAGCCGTCTTGGCGTTCTCGCGCTCGAGCTGCTGCGCGAGGGCGGGGAGGAGGGCGAGGGTGGCGATGTCGCCGGCGGCGATGTTGAAGACGCGCGCAGACTTCGACGGGTCAAAGGCGGATTGGCGATCGAGGCCGACCCGGAGCTGGGCGAGCGCTTCGCGGACGGGGCCGATCATCGCCTTGGCGGCGGGGGTGGGCGCCATGCCTTCGGCGGATCGCACGAAGAGCTGGTCGTCGAAGGCAGCGCGCAGGCGGGCGAGGGCGTTGCTGACGGCGGGTTGGGTGAGGTTGAGGCGTTCGGCGGCGCGGGTGATGCCGCCCTCGGTGAAGACGGCCTCGAACACGGGCAGGAGGTTGAGGTCGATCGCGCGCAGGTTCATAGGCATCATCACTAGTGTGAATGAGGGTCATTGGCAAAATAAACTGGGGGTATGGCAAGGCCGGCGCGATAGTCGGCTTGCGTCCAGCGGCGCGAGGGTCTCCGGCGTGTCAGCCGCCGGTATCGTCGCGCTGCTGGCGCCAACTTCCTCGCTCCGGCGCGCGTGCAATAGCCACGATTGGCTGCGGGACTGTCATAGCGGTAGCTTGACATTGCCAACCACAAATCGAGAGATGCTGCCCGGTATCATAATATTCGGGGAGAGCAGGATGCGCGTCATTCTCGCGGCAGTTTCAGTCTTGGCGCTTGTGGCGGGGTGCAGCCCTGCAGCGCCGCCAAAGCCCGTGGCGCTGGCGCCATCGGCGACGGCGAATGACGACCTGCAGAAGATGCTCATCGAGGCCAAGCCCGGCGACGTGATCGAGATCGGCGCGGGACGCTTCGATTTTGCGACCCCGCTGTCGCTCGACGTCGACAATGTGACGATCAAGGGCGCGGGCCAGGACAAGACCTTCATCTCGTTCAAGGGCCAGACCGCGGCGGGCGAGGGGCTTCTCGTCACGTCGGATGGCGTGACGCTGACCGGCTTCACGATGGAAGACCCCAAGGGCGATGGCATCAAGGCCAAGGGGTCTGACATCATCACCTTCAAGGACCTGAAGGTCATCTGGACCGGCGGGCCGCTGACAACGAACGGCGCTTACGGCGTCTATCCGGTCGAATCCAAGAATGTGCTGATCGATGGCGTGACGGTGTCGGGCGCGTCCGACGCCGGCATCTATGTCGGCCAGTCGGAGAACATCATCGTCCGCAACTCGACGGCGGAATACAATGTGGCCGGCATCGAGATCGAGAATTCGTCCAACGCGGATGTGCATGACAACGTCGCGACGCACAATGCGGGCGGCATCCTGGTGTTCGACCTGCCGGACCTGCCGAAGATCGGCGGACATTCGACGCGCATCTTCAACAACAAGGTGGTCGAGAACGACACGCAGAACTTTCGCGCCTCCCGGCAACATCGTCGCCAACGTGCCGACGGGCTCGGGCGTGATGCTGATGGCGAACCAGAACGTGCACGTGTTCAACAACACGTTCGACAAGAACCAGACGACGCATGTGCTGATCTATGGCTATTCGTTCGAATTCACGGACGCGCGCTATAATCCGCTGCCGCGTGATTTCGTGATCCGCGACAACACGTATGGCGATGGTGGGAATAATCCGCAGGGACGCCTCGCGCCGCTGGCGCCGGCCCTCGGTGGCAAGCTGCCGGCGATCGTGTGGGATGGCGTCACGACCTATCACGGCAAGACCGAGCCGGTGCGCATCGTGATCCGGGAGAAGCCGGAAGTTGGTTTCATCAATCTCGGCCTCGGCGTGACACCGATCGATCTGACGAAAGCCAAGCCGTCGACCACGCGCCTGCCGGATGCGGACATTCCCGAACCGCCCGCCATCGTGCTGCCGCAGGATCAGCCGGCGGCGGCGAAGGAAGGCGCTTAGTCGCGCGCCTTTCTAGCGTGTGGTCAGATTGGTAGTCCCGCTCATCCCGACGAACGTCGGGATCCAGGGCGGCTAGTGAGGCTTGTTCCGACTTTGAGCTGCAGCCGTAATTCCGTGCGCGTATCGCAACCGTCCCTGGATCCCGACGTTCGTCGGGATGAGCGGGGATGGTTGCGGATGCTGTTCGCGTCGTTCTTCCTTGCGCTCGCGGCGTGTTCTGCGCCGGCGGGCGTGAAGGACAGCGTGATCCTGGCGGCAGATGCCAGCGCCAAAGCTTTCGGATTACGGGTTCTTCGCGACGACCAATGCGGGCGCGGCGGTCTCGGACGGCGTGCGGCCGTATGATCTGGTGAATGCGCTGTTCGCCGACTATGCGGGCAAGCATCGGTTTGTGTATCTGCCGAAGGGGCAGAGCGCGACGTACAATCCGGATACCGTGTTCGACTTTCCCGTCGGGTCGGTGCTGATCAAGACGTTTGCGTTTGCGCCCGACATGCGCGACCCGGCGCTCAATGAAAAATGGATCGAGACGCGGCTGCTGATCCACAAGCCGGAAGGCTGGGTCGCTTATCCCTACATCTGGAATGCGGAGCAGACCGAGGCGGTCTATTCGCCGGTGGGTGGCCGCCAAGTGGTCAAGACGATCTCGCCCGAGGGCGAGGCGCTGACGATCAACTACGCGGTGCCCAATCGCAACCAGTGCAAGGAATGCCACTCGAAGGATCACGTCTTCACGCCGATCGGGCCGAGCGCGCGCAATCTCAATCATGTGGGCCCTGCGGGCGTGAACCAGATCGCGGACTGGACGGAGCGGGGCATTCTTTCCGGCGCGCCTGCTTCTGGCGCGCCCGTTGCGCCGCTGGCCTTCGGCGATGCGCCACTGGAGCAGCGGGCGCGGGCGTGGCTCGACATCAACTGCGCGCATTGCCATCGCGCGGGCGGCGGGGCGTCGAACTCCGGGCTGTTCCTGGCGTGGAGCGAGACCAATCCGACGGGTTGGGGAGTTCACAAGCGCCCGACGGCGGCGGGCAGGGGATCGGGCGACAAGCTGTTCGTGATCGAGCCTGGCAAGCCGGATGAATCCATCCTGCCGTTCCGGATCGCCTCGGTTGAGCCGGGCATGATGATGCCGGAGCTGGGCCGGACGACGGTGGACAAACAGGCGCTGGCGCTGATCCGCGAATGGATCGCGGCGATGCCGCCCATTTCGCCGTAGCCACGGCCTTCGGGGCCGCCCGAATACCTTCACGCAAACGCAGCCTGATCGTCAGACGGCTGTTACGGAGTCAGGCGACAGGGGAGCCGCAGCCGGCATGAGCTGCGGAAAACGAAACGGACCTCCCCCATGATCGCTATCCGAGGACTTGCCGTCGCCGCCTTTGTTGGTTGCGCCGCAATCGCGCTGTCGCCCAGCCACGCTGATCCCGCGCGCGAAGCTTTTTCAATCGGCTTCCGTTACGACGCCGGGAAGCCTGCCTTGGACAACTACCTGTCGTTTGCCCGCCAGGCGGAGCGCGCCTGCGCCGACGTGAGCGGCAAGCGCCTTGTCTCGCGCAGGGCGGATGAGGCCTGCGTCGAGGACCTGCTGGACAAGGTTGTAAGCCGCATGAACCGGCCGCAGCTGGTCGCAATTCACGATCTCAGAACTGGCGTCCGCGCCGACTCCTCCCGCACGCTCGCTGCGCGCTGAGGACCACGTGGACGCCCGTGCGGGCGGGGGCCTCGCCTCCGCCCGCGCCGTTTACCATTTCCAGCTTCGCTGACCGCTTGCCGCCTGCCCAAATGACCTAGATGGTCAGGGGGATCAGTGCAGATGCGGAACCTATGTTGCCACCCATAAGCAGGCGGATGAGCGGCAAGCCGGGCGGCATTCGCGCGGCTATCGGGCTTTTGCTGCTGATTCCGGTGCTGGTGCCGCTGTTTGCCGCGCTGGTGATCTGGCTCGGCGAGCGCGACTCGGCGGGCAATGCCAGTGAGCGTGTAACCTCAGCAGCGCGTGTGGCCTCCGCAAATGTGCGGCTGCTGATGGAATCGACGCTGGAAAAACTGCGCCAGTATGACGAGCAGCAGGGTAAGGATCCGGCGAAGTTCAGCCCGCGGCCTGCGCCGATCGGCGAGGGGTTCACCGTTCTCTATGATGCCAGTGGCGAGATGATCGTGCGCGGCGGCTCGCGCGAGGCCGGCATTGCCGACAATCCGGCCTTCAAATCGCTCGCGGACGGCAAGCCGTGGTTGATCACGCCGATGCTGGGCACGGCGACGAGCCTCCGCTTTTTCGGGATTGCGCGGCGGATCGAGCGCGACGGGCGGTTTGCCGGCGTGGTGGCGGCCTATGTCTCGGCAGACGTGCTGGCCGATACGTGGAACGACACGGCGCTGGGCGCCGATTCCACCATCGGCCTGATCCGCGACGATGGCTGGCTGATCGCGCGTTACCCCTTGCCGCCGGAGACGATGAATCTTTCCGGCGCGCAGCTGTTCGACAATGTCAAAAAGGCGCCGGTTGGCGTGTTCGTGTCGCTGTCCTCGCCGATCGACCAGGTCTCGCGCCGCGTCGCGTATCAGGCTTTGCCGGATCTCGGCGTGATTGTCACGGCGAGCCTTGCGCGCACATCGGCGATGGAGGCGCTGTGGTCGCGCGTTGGATCGACGGCGCTGGTGGCGGGACCGATCTTCATCGCGATGATCTTCCTGTGCGGGTGGGCGATCCTGCTGCTGGTGCGGCACGAGAAGAACCGCGTCGAGCTGGAGCAGGCGCTGGCGCAAAACAGGATGCTCTTCCAGGAGATCCACCACCGCGTGAAGAACAACCTGCAGCAGGTGGCCTCCCTGATCCGCCTGCAGCAGGCGCCGGCGCAGATGAAGGAAGACCTGACACGGCGCATCGTGGCGATGTCGGCGGTGCACCAGCACATATATGAGAGCGACCAGTTCGGCGCGCTAGATGCCGAGGCCTATCTTGCGCGCGTTTTGACGAGCCTGCGGGAATCCGCGCCGCCGGGCGTGATGCTGGAATGGCGGCTGGCGCCGCTGCAATTGTCGCCCGATCAGGCGTTGCCGCTGGGCATGATCGTCAACGAGGTCGTCTCCAACGCGTTCAAGCATGGTTTCCCGGAAGGGCGCGCGGGCAAGGTGGACATCACACTGGTGCGGCCCCTGGAGGGCAATGACGCGGTGCTGACCATCGCCGACAACGGCGCGGGCATGAGCGAGACGCCGTCGGGCGGCATCGGGCTGGGCACGCGCCTGATCAACGGTCTGGCGGCGCAGCTGCAGGGCAAGGTCGCCGTCGCGCGCGGCGATGGCGTGACGTTCGAGCTGAAGTTTCCGGTCGAGCTGACGCTGCAGACGCCCGACGCCTGAAAGCAAAACGGCCGCTCCAGTGAGGGAGCGGCCGCTGTTTTTCAGCGAAGAAGTAGCGGATTACTCCGCGCCTTCCTTCGGTCCATCGGTGCGTTCGCGGCGCGGGCCGCGATCGCCGCCGCGGCCGCCGCCGCGACCACCACGGTCGCCATCGCGACGCGGACGATCACCGCGCGGCGGACGATCGCCCGACGGGCCATCATCCACGACGCCTTCGATGGCTTCGCCGGTTTCCTGGTTCACGGCTTTCATCGACAGGCGGACTTTGCCGCGATCGTCGAAGCCGAGCAGTTTCACCTTCACGATGTCGCCCTCTTTGACGACAGCCGACGGGGACTCAACGCGCTCAGCGGCGAGTTGGGAGACGTGCACGAGGCCGTCTTTCGCGCCGAAGAAGTTCACGAACGCGCCGAACTCCATGACCTTCACGATCTTGCCTTCGTAGATCGCGCCGATTTCCGGCTCAGCGGTCAGGCTGATGATCCATTTCTGGGCAGCATCGAGGCTTTCTTTTTCGACAGCCGCGATCTTCACCGTGCCGTCGTCCTCGACATTGATCTTCGCGCCCGTCTTTTCGACGATCTCGCGGATGACCTTGCCGCCCGTGCCGATGACGTCACGGATCTTGTCGACGGGGATCTTCATCGAGATCATCTTCGGAGCATTTTCCGAAACCTCGTGACGTGCGCCCGTCATCGCCTTGTTCATCTCGTTGAGGATGTGCAGGCGGCCACCGTTCGCCTGGGCGAGGGCAGTCTTCATGATGTCGAACGTTACGCTGTCGATCTTGAGGTCCATCTGGAGCGAGGTGACGCCCACTTCGGTGCCGGCAACCTTGAAGTCCATGTCGCCGAGGTGATCTTCATCACCCAGGATGTCGGACAGGATGGCGATGCCATCGGGTTCCTTGATGAGGCCCATGGCGATGCCCGACACCGGACGGGTGATCGGAACGCCTGCGTCCATCATGGCCAGCGACGCGCCGCAGACCGAAGCCATCGACGAGGAGCCGTTGGACTCCATGATCTCGGACACGATGCGGAGCGTGTAGGGGAAGTCAGCCGGGGCCGGCAGGACGGCTTTCACCGCGCGCCAGGCCAGTTTGCCGTGGCCGATTTCGCGGCGGCCCGGAGAGCCACCACGACCGGTTTCGCCGACCGAGTAGGGAGGGAAGTTGTAGTGAAGGAGGAATTTCTCCTTCTTCGTGCCGCCGAGGCCGTCGATGTACTGCTCGTCGTCCGACGTGCCGAGCGTGGCGACGCAGAGAGCCTGCGTTTCGCCGCGCGTGAACAGCGCCGAGCCGTGCGTACGCGGCAGGACGGAGACGGTCGACTCGATGGCGCGGACCTGGTCGGTCTTGCGGCCGTCGATGCGCATGCCGGTGCGGATGATGTCACCGCGCACGACCTTCGCTTCGGCTTCCTTGAACACTTCCTTGAACACCAGCGGATCAGCGCCGTTCGGGTTCGCTTCCGATTTCACGAGCTTGGCCTTGGCGGCTTCGCGCGCGACGCCGACAGCGGCGTAACGATCGGCTTTTTCCTTGATCTTGTAGGCGGCGGAGAGGTCCGCGCCGGCAATTTCCTGGATCGATTTCAGCAGCGCGGAGTGATCCGGGCTTTCGAAGGCGAACGGCTCTTTCGCGGCTTTCTCGGCCAGCTGGATGATCGCGTCGATCACGGGCTGGAACGACTCGTGACCGGCTTTCACGGCGCCGAGCATGACTTCTTCCGAAAGCTCTTTCGCTTCGGATTCGACCATCATCACGCCTTCGGTGGTGCCGGCGACGACGAGGTCGAGCTGGAAGTCTTCCATCTGATCGGACGTCGGGTTGATGATGTACTGGCCATCCTTGTAGCCGACGCGGGCTGCTGCGATCGGGCCAGCGAACGGTGCGCCGGAGATCACGAGGGCGGCGGAGGCGGCGACCATGCCGACCATGTCCGGATCGTTTTCCTGGTCGTAGGACAGCACGGTCACGGTGACCTGGACTTCGTTCTTGAAGCCGTCGGCGAACAGCGGACGGATCGGACGGTCGATCAGGCGCGAGGTCAGCGTCTCTTTGTCGGTCGGACGGCCTTCGCGCTTGAAGTAGCCTCCGGGAACGCGGCCGGCAGCGTAGTAGCGCTCAAGGTAGTTCACGGTCAGCGGGAAGAAGTCCTGGCCTTCTTTTGCTTTCCTTGCGTACACGACCGCCGCGAGAACGCTTGTCTCGCCATAAGTCGCCAGCACTGCGCCATCGGCCTGCCGCGCGATGCGGCCAGTTTCCAGCGTGAGCGGACGGCCCGCCCAATCGATCGTCACGCGTTTAATGTCAAACATCTCGTCTTTTCTCTTTCTGCATACGAAAACCCGCCGGACCCCGGTGGGCCGGCGGGTGGGGTAGGAACCCGGCCCTAGCGGCGCAGTTCCAGCTCTTTGAGGATCGTCTGATAGCGACCCTCGTCTCTCGACTTCAGATAGTCGAGCAGTCGGCGGCGCTGCGAGACCATCTTGAGAAGGCCGCGGCGCGAGTGATTGTCTTTCTTGTGTTCCTTGAAGTGGCCGGTCAGGTAGTTGATCCGGTGGGTCAGGATTGCGACCTGCACTTCAGGGGAGCCCGTATCACCTTCGGTGCGGGCGAATTGCTTGATCAGGGAGGCTTTTGCCTCCGGCGTGATCGACATCGGGTTTCTCCTTAGGGCCGATGGGCCCGTCTATTGGTTGAACACGCGAACCGGCATGAATCTGCCGGCCCGGACTTCACCCAGAGCAACGCCAAGCTGTTCTTCGCCCACCTTTTCGGTGGCCAGACAAATGCGGGAGGCATCCTCCCCGTTCACTTGACGAGGACGGCGCATCTCCCGAAACGCCTCGACCTGATGGGGCAGAAGTACGATCTCGCGGCCCTGCCTGAGCCTGGACGCCTCTTCCCCGGTGATGGCCAGCGCCGGGATGTCGTCCAGCGCGGTCTCGAGGGGAACAAGCATTTCGTCCAGCGCGGGCTTATCGCTCATTTGCTGGAGAATTGAAAGCTGAATTGCCGCGTCCTCGGCAAATGCGCCGACACGGGTTCGGCGGAGGGCTGCGACGTGGCCTTCAGCCCCCAGGGCGGCGGCGATATCGCGGACTAGCGCCCGGATATAAAAGCCTTTTCCGCAGGTTACCTTGAAGACGGCGAGGTCCTCGGAGGGCATGTCCGCAAGCTCGGCCGCGTAGAGGTTTACCTTGCGTGAAGCGAGCTCCACCGTCTCGCCGTCGCGGGCGAGATCATAGGCGCGTTCCCCGTTGACCTTGATGGCCGAGTATTGCGGCGGGACCTGTTCGATCTCGCCGATGAAGGTCGCGAGCGCCGCTTCGATCGCCTCGCGGGTGGGGCGGACGTCGGAGGAGGCGGTGACTTCGCCTTCGCGGTCCTGCGTGGTGGTGGAGGATCCCCAGCGGATGGTGAAGACGTAGTCCTTGTCCGCCTCCATGACGTAGCCGACCGTTTTCGTCGCCTCGCCGAACGCCATGGGGAGGATGCCGGAGGCGAGCGGATCGAGCGTGCCGCCATGGCCGCACTTCTGCGCGTTGTAGATGCGGCGGCAGGCGCCGACGGCCTGGGTGGAGGTGACGCCCTCGGGTTTGTCGAGGATCAGCCAGCCGTGAACCGGCTCGCCCTTTTTCTTGCGGCTCATCGCGATGTCTCCAGGCGCCGGGACGGGATCGAACCGTCAACGGGTCGAGTGTGGCGCGGGGAGTAGGCGGGGTGAGGTGAGGGGTCAAGTGTGGGCGCAGTTGCGCCTTCGGACCGGCTGATGCCATCCGGGATGCTGTCGCTCTGGGTCTCCAATCAGATGGAGGGCCCGGGGACGCGGGATGCCCCGCGTGAGTTGGCGTCGCTGTTGCCAGCGCTACCGGTAGAAGAAGAGAGTTCGCGGATCCCGCGTCCCCGACAGATGTTATCCGGCCACGGGGGAACAGCGGGGTGTTTCAACCGCCTGACCCTATTCTCGTCGCCGGCGTGCAGGTTGCGGATGTTCAGCCGCAATCCCTCGATCACTCCCGTGTTTTCCAGGGCTCCATTAGTCCGGTCCCTGACTCCTCTTCGGCTCACACAGGCTTTCACGCTCATCTGTGTCCGACCCCGCGCCGTTGAACAGTGATCAGCTGCCCTCCTGCGGGATGGATGTAGGCATCATACGCCGGGGCTGAGGGGTGTAGGATTGGGATATACGAAATCGGCTGGTCTCGATCGCGCAAGCTGTTGGAATTGTTCAGATCACGTCTGAAAATCCGATGTGCAGAATCGGCCGATTCTGGCGGGGGTCAGCGATCTTCACGCGGGCGGTGCGTTGGCCTAACACTCCTCCGGTCTGATTGGTCGCTCAACATCCACGAGGTTTTCCATGACGTTGCTGGTTCTCAGCGTCGCCGGTGTTGACCGGCCCGGCCTGACGAAGGCGTTGGCGGCGGCCGTGCTGTCGGCGGGCGGCAACTGGCTCGAGAGCCATCTCTCGCATCTGGGCGGGCTCTATGTCGGCTCGGTGCTGGTCGATCTGGCGGACGGCAAGGTCGAGGCGTTGCGCGCGGCGGTGGCCGCCGTCGATGCGGCGGGGCTTGAGGTGCGCATCGCGCCGGCGCTGGAGAGCAAGGGGGCAACGGGCGAGACGCTCGCCTTCACGCTCGTCGGTCAGGACCGGCCCGGCATCGTCAAGCAGGTGACGGCGACGATCAGCGAACTCGGCGCCAATATCGAGACGTTCAAGACGTGGCTCAGCACCGAGGCGCACTCCGGCGCGCCGCTCTTCCACATGGACGCCAACCTGCGCCTGCAACCGGGCCTCGCCGCGGACAAGGTGCAGGACGCGCTGGAAGCGATCTCGGGCGAGATCATGGTGGATGTCGCGGTGAAGGCGAGGGGGTAGGGGCCAGATCTGCTGCCATTCCTGGTCTGCTGTTGGGGGACGGCATGAGCTTCTGGGTCTACATCCTCGCCAGCGATCGCAACGGCACGCTCTATACGGGGCATACGGACGATCTGCCGAAGCGCGTGTGGGAGCACCGCGAGGAACTGAAGCCCGGCTTCACGTCGAAATATCACGTGCACAGGCTGGTCTGGGCTGAGCCCTGTCCGACGCGCGACGAGGCAAAGATACGCGAGCGCCGCATCAAGCGGTGGAAGCGTGCGTGGAAGCTGCGCCTGATCGAGAGCGTCAATCCGGAGTGGGATGATCTCTATCTCACCATCCAGAACTGGTATTCGCGCGACGCGGTGTGAGCCGTCGGCAGCTCGCACAATCAGCCCCACATATCTGGAAGCGTACCAAGGGTACGCGTCCCCGGCGAAGGCCGGGGTCCAGTGGTGTTGTGTGCCAGCCGTGTCGTGTGGAAGCGTACCTCTGGTACGCGTCCCCTGCGGAGGCAGGGGTCCAGTCAATTCAGGAAGCCGCGCGAAGCGCGTCTGAAGATGTTTCGAGCGCTACGCGCGCTTGTTGTGTGGGACTGGACCCCGGCCTCCGCCGGGGACGCGTGCAAGGTGCACGCTTCCAGTTGGCAGCCGCGTGGCGGCGTTCGTCGAACCACGGGGGCGTTTTTGCGTCTGTACCTTTATAGTTCCGTTAATGCGGTTCTAGTCTAATCGCTGAGAAGAAGAGGTTGATTCAATCAGAACTCTCGAAATGTAAGAAATTTTGACAACGGAAATTTGACGTGACCGGGCATGAAATGAAGACGCGACGGAAAGCACTTGGTTGGACCCAAGAGCACCTTGCCCGCGAGTTTGAGATAACGAGAGCCACGCTGTCGGCATGGGAATCCAAGGGGGAAGACAACGTTCCCCGAACAGCTGCGCTGGCGATGGAATCGCTATGCCGATTGCCGGAGACGCGACAGTGGGCAGACGACGGAATCGATCCACTGAGAGTCGTCACATGAGCATTCAATTGGCGCTCGTATCGGCGGCTTTGGGCGTGGCCGTCATTGCATTTGCATTGATAAATCCACAGCTCGAAGTGGAATTCAGCGCCGCGTTCTTCGCCTACAAAGGCAACACGCTCGGACTAGGGTTGGTTTTGCTCACCCTGCTTTTGGTGTCGTATGCCTCGCGACGATTGATCGGCCGCATTAGGCGCACCAAGCTAAGGCGCGAACGGAAATAGCCCCCTAAACCTCGCTCACATACTCCAGCTCGATTGGGCCGGTCATGATGACGTGGTCGGTGGCGGCGCTCCACTCGATCTCGATGTCGCCGCCGTCGTTGTGGACGAGGGCTTTGCGGTCGGTGAGGTTGCGGCGGGCGGCGGCGACGATGGCGGCGCAGTTGTTGGAGCCGCAGGCGAGGGTCTGGCCGGCGTTGCGTTCCCAGGTGCGGAGGCGCGTCTCGGTTCTGGAGAGAACCTGCAGGAAGCCGACATTGACGCCTTGCGGGAAGAGGGGATGCCACTCGCAGAGTGAGCCCACGGCTTTCACGTCTACGGCGTCGAGGTCGGGCACGAAGAAGATGATGTGAGGGTTGCCCATGTTCACCGCGCCGGGGAGGTGCAGGTAGGGCGCGTCGATGGGGCCGATCTTGAGATCGATGCCGCGCGTGTCCATCCGCTCGGCGAGCGGGATCTCCTCCCACTTGAGAAGTGGCGAGCCCATGTCGACGGAGATGCGCGTGGGGCCGAGGCGGTCGGCTTTCAGCTTGCCGGCGACGGTCTCGATGACGAGCTTGTCCTTGCCGGTCTCTTCCATCACCAGCCACGCGACACAGCGCGTGGCGTTGCCGCATGCTTCGGCGGAGGAGCCGTCCTTGTTCCAGATGCGCATGAAGACGTCGCCGCGCAGCGTCTTCTCCATGGCGATGACCTGATCGGCGCCAACGCCGGTGTCGGCGTCGGCAAGCGCCTTCACCTGTTCGGGCTTGAGCCCGAGACCCCCATTCCTGTCGTCGAATATGACGAAGGAATTACCGGCGCCATTCATCTTCCAGAACTTCATGGGGGGAGATGTAATGGGTCGGCGGGGCGGAGGCTAGTGAGGGGCATTGCCCTGTTTATGGGCATCGCGCAGGACGGCGAACCAGGCCAGCAGGTCCTCGCGGTCGCGCTCCAGGAGGATGAAATTGGGCATGTTGCGGTGGTTGCTGACGAACCAGGCATTGATCGCCATGGAGGTCATGCCCGGGGTGGCGGCGATGGCGGAGAAGCTGGGCGCCTTGGCGTAGGGCCGTGTGCCGGCGCCGGCGGCGGTTTCGTGGCATTCGGCGCAGGCCTGTGCGGCATAGGCCTCGCCGCGTTTTGCATTGCCGGGCGGTTGCGCGCTGGTCGGCTGGGCGCAAGCGGCGGCGAACAGCATCAGCGAGGCAAGAGTGGCGGACCAGCAAGTACCGGACATGGCGGTCTCCGAGCGTTGAGATGCAGGATGGGCCTCGGCGCGCGCGGCGGGTTGATCCGCATCAAGCGGTTTGCAGGCGAGGGTTCGGCTGCTAACCCTGCGGGCCACAGACAAGGGGATGCGTATGCGGTTGGTGATTGCAGGCGTTGCGGCTGCGGTTCTGGCGGCGTGCGCGACCCAGGAGGAGACGACAGTGACGGCAAAAGCCATCAATCCGGATACGCATCTTTATCTCGAAGAGGTGGAGGGCGCGGAGGCGCTGGCGTGGGTGCGCGGGGAGAATGAGCGGACGCTGGGCGTGCTGGAGAAGGATGCGCGGTTCCAGGGCTATTATGATGCGGCGCTGAAGATCGCGACTTCGCAGGAGCGGATTCCGTACGGGTCGATCCGCAAGGGATACGTCTACAATTTCTGGCAGGACGCGAGCCACGAGCGCGGGCTGTGGCGGCGGCAGACGCTGGGCGATTATGGCGCGGGCGCGGGCGCGTGGGAGACGCTGCTGGATGTCGATGCGCTGGCGAAGGCCGAGGGCGCGAACTGGGTCTACAAGGGCGTGAGCTGCCTGCCGCCGGAGCAGACGGACTGCCTGCTTGTCGCTGTCGGATGGCGGCAAGGATGCGGTGCGCGTGCGCGAGTATTCGATTGCGGAGGGCGGCGCGAAGGCGGGCTTCGTTGCGGGCGGGTTTGATATTCCCGAGGCGAAGACGTCGTTCACGTGGGAGACGCAAGGACGCGCTGCTGATCGCGACCGACTGGGGCGGCGATGGATCGACGCTGACGGAGAGCGGCTATCCGTTCGTCATCAAGCGGCTGAAGCGCGGCGAGACGCTGGCGCAGGCGGTGGAGATCTATCGCGGCGCGAAGGAAGATGTGGCGACGTCGCCGTTCGCGATCGAGGATTCCGAAGGGCCATCGCTGGTTCGGCGCTGCGCGCGCGGAGACGTTCTTCACGTCGAGCTATTTCATGCTCCCGGCCGGCGGCGGCGCGCCAGTCCAGTTGCCGATCCCGAAGAAGGCGAGCCCGCAGGGCGTGTTCGCCGATACGCTGCTGGTGACGCTGGAAGAGGATTGGTCGCCGGAGAACGGCGGCGTCTTCAAGTCGGGCGATCTGGTGGGCTTCAGCTGGAGCGCGTTCCTGAAAGACGGGAAGCTGCCGAAGGTTGATCTCGTGTTCCGGCCGACGCCGAAGCAGGCGCTGCAGGGCGTCGGCATCACGAAGAACAACGTGCTGGTCAACATCTCCGACAATGTCGTCGTGAAGGTGATGGCGTATACGCTTCAAGGTGGGAACTGGGCGAGCACGGAAGTGCCGTTGCCGCCGAACGGATCGGCGGGCGTGATCTTCTCCGACAATGAAGAGACGACGGCGTTCCTCGGATACGAGGGCTATCTCTCGCCGGACTCGCTCTACAGCTATGACTCGGCGACGGGCGCTGTCGCGGCGTTGCGCCAGTTGCCGGCGTGGTTCGACGCCTCGCCCTATCAGGTCGACCAGCACGAGGCGACGTCGAAGGACGGGACGAAGGTGCCGTACTTCGTCGTGCACAGACAAGACCTCAAGCTCGACGGGTCGAACCCGACGCTGGTCTATGGCTATGGCGGTTTCCAGGTGAGCCAGACGCCGGGCTATTCGGGCACGGTGGGCAAGCTGTGGCTGGAGCAGGGCGGCGTCTATGTGATGGCGAATATCCGCGGCGGCGGCGAGTTCGGACCGGCGTGGCACCAGGCGGGGCTGAAGACCAAGCGGCAGGTTGTCTATGACGATTTTATTGCGGTGGCCGAAGATCTGATCGCGAAGAAGATCACCTCGAAGCCGAAGCTCGGCGCGATGGGCGGCTCGAATGGCGGGCTGCTGATGGGCGTGATGTACACGCAGCGGCCGGACCTGTTCCACGCCATCGTCTGCCAGGTGCCGCTGCTTGACATGCTGCGCTACAATCTGTTGCTCGCGGGCGCGTCGTGGATGGACGAGTATGGCGATCCCGATGTGCCGGAAGAGCGGGCCTTCCTCGAGAAGCTGTCGCCCTATCACAATGTCGATCCGGCCAAGACGTATCCGGAGATCTACTTCGAGACGTCGACCAAGGACGATCGCGTGCATCCGGGCCATGCGCGCAAGATGGCGAAGCTGCTGGAGGAACTGGGCAAGCCCTTCCTCTACTACGAGAACATCGACGGCGGCCACTCGGCGGCGGCGAACCAGCGCGAAGCGGCGCGCAGGTCTGCGCTGGAGTTCACGTATCTGGCAAGGAAGCTGATCGACGGGAAGTAGCGGGTGGCTCAGCTTGAAGTGCTGCTTCAATCGGCGAGCGTTGCGTGAGTTACCCTCAGCAGAAAGGGGTGTCCCTCAACATCGCGATTGCCGGAAACCGGACCGCTACGGCGTCCCCGCCTCCATCCGCCGTACGCGTCGACCAGTGTCGCATACGGCGGGAGCATGACGTATTCGAGCGTGCCGGTGGAGGGATTGAGGACAGGCATGCGGATCTCGAAGTGGAGATGGCGGGTGGTGTACGACGTCACCACGCCTGCGGCTGTGCCTGTCTGGATGTTGCCGATGCGCCCGAGCATGGCGCCGCGCGCGACGGGGATGCCGCCAGGCGTTGCGGTGAGCTGCGCCCTGGTGTGGGGGCGGCTGGCAAACTCCATGTGCATGAAATTGAAGTAGGCGCTTTCGTCCGCCGCCATGACCTTGGTGTAGTGCGGCTCGATCGCGACGATGCGGCCGGCGGCGACGGCGACGACTTCGTTGGCGGGATCGTTGGTCTTGCACACGGGGCCGCGGATATCGACGCCCTGATGGCCCGCCTTGCCGGGGCAGGAGGCGTTGGCCTGCACGCTGCCCGTGCGCTGTTCGCAGAAATTGTCCTGCCAGGGGTAGCTGTAATTGCGCGTGTCGCACTGCTCGACGCCGCCTGGATCATTCTGCGCGCCGAGCCTGACGCCGGTGGGGCCGAGCCAGTTGGGATCATAGCCGCCCTTGTAGCGATAGACCTGCGAGTTGAGGTAGGCGGGACCGTTCTTCAGCGGGAAGCGCATGTCGGGAAACCAGACCGTCGTGGTCGTTCGTTCCCGTCCATGTCGTGGTGCCGTTGAGCAGCGTGCCCGCGGGCATGCAGGCGAAGGTGCTTTGCGTGGCGCCGGTCGACACGCAGCCGGCAAAGCCGGTGGGCGTGGGTGCGGGCGGAGGCGTCGTCGATCGCGAGCAGGAGGCGGCGTGCCGGAACCGGTCGGGGGAAGGTTACGCGTCGGGCCGCAGGCGGACAGAAGCAGGCTGGCGGCGAGCGCACCGAGCATCATTGCGATACGTGCGGGGGATAACTCAGCGCGCATTGATCACCGCCATGTCGCTGGCCATGTCCAGCAGCTCGCGGTCGGCGTCGCATGAGGTCTCGCAGATGACTTCGATTTCGTAGGCGCAGTTGAACTTCGAGAAGGAGAGACGCCGGCCGCCTTCGGTGTCGGTCAGCTGGTAGGCTTCGCCAAGACCCGGCAAGCACGGGACGCGTGCCGACCTCGGCCTGCAGGCTGCGCAGGAGCGGATGGCCATCCGGCAGGCGCATGCCGCTGCACATGCCGAGCACGGTGGATGACATGCCGCCGGGATAGGCGGCGGAGAAATTGTAGAACGTCTTGCCTGTGACCAGCGCCGTGCTCTCCGCACGTGCGGCGGTGAGCGGGATCAGCACGGCGGCGTTGACCGGGGCTGCTTCGCTGACGAATTTCGGCAGGTTGACCAGCAGCATGCCTTCGCGCCTGTTCGGCGGCGACTGCTGGCGGATCGCGCCTTGCAGCTGTTCGACGCTTTGTACCTGGCCGGCCTTCTGCGAGATGCGCACGGCAGTCCAGTTGGGCTCGACGTGTACGGGCGTGGGCGTGGTGGGCGGGACCTGTTCTGTCGCTGCGCAAACGCCGCAGGCGTGCGCAGCCGGACACCGCGATCGCCAGCGCGAGAATGAAAGTCAGGTTGCGCATGATGTCGCCTCCCCCTGGAAGACGAGTGTTTGCTTCATGCGTGGTGGAAGTCAATTGCGTGCGGGCAGTCAGGCCCCGGCGACTTCCTTCGCGACTTCCGAGAGGCGGCCAGGCCGACGGCCTTCCTGTGCCATGGCCCGATGGCGCGTGTTGCGGGCGCCGCCAACAAAGCGCGTGAGTGGGCCAAGGGCTGGCAGTAGGCCGGCTACACGAGGACTGTTTTTTCCAACACCGAGAAGAAGGTGGTTGAAGACTTCATCCTGAAGGCCAAGCTGTACTTTTCCGCCGGATGCTATGTGGACCCTGATGCTGTGTGGACAAGGACAAGAGCGATGACGAAGCTGGTGAAGATCGTGGCGATCCTGACTGCGAAAGCGGGACAGGCGGAGGCGCTGAAGGTGCTTCTGGACGGCATGACGGGCCCCAGCAGGGCGGAGGCGGGATGCCTGCGCTATGACATGTGGCGGGACAAGGCGAATGCCGAGCGGTTCGTGCTGGATGAGCTGTATGTCGACGACGCGGCGATTGCGGCGCACAAGGAGACGGCGCACTTCAGGGATTATCTCGCGAGGATTGCTGATCTCGCTGAGCGGACGGCGTTCGTGGTTGATGCGGTCGATGTGAGCTGAAGCAGAACCGGCCCGAAGGATAAATTCCTCCGGGCCGGTCTCGGCAACCAGACCCGATCAGTTGCTGAGAATGGAGACGATCACGCCGGTGGCGATGGCGGCGAGAATGATGTCGCCGGTGTTGTCGTCCTTCACGTAGTGCTGGCCCCTGGGCGGCGGCGCGAGGTGTTGGGCGCGGTAGTCAACCTCGACATAGCGCTTGTTGAAGTCGCCCAGGCGGTCGCCCTTTTTCCACGGTTTGTAGCCGAGCTGGAAGCCGGCCTTCCTGTAGGCCGACGCCGAGGGCTGTCCGGCGTGCCAGGTGTTCTTGATGTAATAGCCATTGTGGATCTTGGCGTCCCAGCGCGCGTCCTTGCGCGTGTCACGCCATTTCGTGCGGTAGCTGTGCGAGTCGTTGCGATTGTCGGCGCGATCGTCGTGCGATTGGTGCTGCTGGGGCGGCGGGTTGTTGTGGCCGGGCTGCGCAAAAGCGGGCGCGGCGAGCGGCGCTGTCATCATCAGCGTGGCCGCAGCGGCGAAGAGAATACGTTTCATGGTGCGGGTCTCCTTGTCATCCGCGGTCGCTGGGGAGTGCGCCGCGGGTGTGATGTGGAGGTAACGTCGCGCCCGGTGAATCGTACCGGGCGCGCTTGTAATGCTTTGTCGCTGACTGTCGCGCGCCAGCGTGTAAACGCCAGTCGCGCGGCACGGCGCTACGTTGTGCGACAGGGCTCGCGCGGACGTGATCGCGGGAAGGTTCTCGCTAGAACTTTTCGCCGACCATGTGCTCGCTGAGCGCCCAGAGTGCGTCGGCGCGCACGGGGTCGAGCGCATAGTCGCGCACGCCAGAACGGGCGTTGGGGTCCTGTTCGCGCGCGGCGACGTGGCAGTCTTCGCAATAGAGGCCGCCGACTTCATTGGCGGGCGCGACGATGGCGGCCCAGATCGATGTGGCGGCGCCTTGCGGGATGGTCTTCCATTTGAATTCCGGCGCGCCGGCAGGGCGGGTGGCTTCGATGCGCGCGCGCAGCGCGGCGATGTCTTCTGGCGTCATGTGGCGGCCGAGTTCGGTCTGGATGACACCCGGGTGGACGGCTGCAGCGCGAATGCCGCGCGCCTTGTGGCGGCGATCAAAGGCGACGGTGAAGAGGATGTTGGCGGTCTTCGAGCGACCATAGGCGTTCACATAGGGTGTGCGCTCGAAATTGGGATCTTCGAGATCGACGTCGGAGGCGCGGTGCCCGGCTGACGAGAGATTCACGAGACGGCCGCCGGATTTCAGCAGGCCAGCGATGCGGTTCACCAGAACGAAGTGGCCGAGGTGATTGGTGCCGAACTGGGTTTCGAAGCCATCTGCGGTCTTGCCCTGCGGTGTGTTCATGACGCCGGCATTGCAGATGATGACGTCGAACTGTTCGCCGGCGGCGTTGAGCTTGTCGGCGCAGGCGCGGACGCTGGCGAGCGAGGCTAGGTCGAGTTCGACGAGGCTGAACGCGCCGCCGGATACGGAGGCGGCTTCGCTCACGACTGTGGTGGCGCGCTTGCCCTTCTCGATATCGCGGACCGCGCCGACGACGGTTGCGCCGTGAGCGACGAGCGCGCGGCAGGTTTCAACGCCGAGACCTGCTGAGGCGCCGGTGACCAGAATGCGCTTGCCCGAGAGGTTGACGCCTGCGAGCACGTCGTCGGTTGTGGAGGTCGCGCCGAAGGGCTGGGTCATGGAGGCGTCCTGAATGAGCGTGTGGGCGGGGTGGGCCCGGATCGCGTGTCGTGTGCAATATGTGAGCGAACGCTCACATGCGCAAGGCCGGTGCGCGATTTGAGATTTATGGCACAGGATCGGTCCTCGCCGGGGCGCTGTTCACGCGATAGGGTTTGTTCCTGAACCTGAGGAAGAAAAATGATACGCGCAACCGTGCTGGCGATTTCGGGGTTTGTTGCGCTTATGGCGCCGGCGTGGGCAGCGCCGCCGGATTCAGCCGAGGCAAAGGCGGCGGCGCGCGAGATCTACGCCAAGGCCGTCGGCCTCGATACATCGGTTGAGGGCAAGAAGACGCCTGAGCTGGCGGCCTGGCTGGCGGCGCGGTTCAAGTCTGCGGGCTTCGCAGACGCAGACATCCACGTAATACCGATGGACGAGACGGCGTCGCTGGTGGTGCGGTTGCGCGGCAATGGATCGGGCGGAAAACCGATCCTGTTCCTCGCGCACATGGATGTGGTGACGGCGCATCGCAGCGACTGGACGCGCGACCCCTTCGCCTTCATCGAGGAGAACGGATATTTCTATGGGCGCGGAAGCTATGACAACAAGTCAGGGCTGGCCGGGCTGGCGGCGACGTTCGTTCAGCTGAAGCGCGAAGGGTTTACGCCGAAGCGCGATCTGATCCTCGTGTTCTCGGGCGATGAAGAGACGAGTGGCGTTACCACCAAGCGTTTGCTGGCGGAACATCGCGACCTGATCGATGGCGCGTTCGCGATGAATTCAGATGCAGGCGGCGGCGCGCTCGACGAGACGACGGGCAAGCCGATGGCGTATGCGCTGCAGACGGCGGAGAAGACGTTCGCGAGTTTCACGCTGACGGCGCACAATCCGGGCGGGCACTCCTCACAGCCGCGCAAGGAGAACGCGATCTACGACGTGGTCGATGCGCTGACCCATATCCGCAGCTATGCGTTTCCCGTGCAGTGGAACGCGACCACGCTGGCGTCGCTGAAGGCGATGGGCGGTGAGGACAAGAGCGCGCTCGGCAAAGCGGCGGCGCGCTTTGCATCGAAACCGGGAGACGCTGCTGCGACGAAGACGCTGACGGATAGTCCGTTTACGGTCGGGCAGATCCGCACGACGTGTGTTCCGACGCTGTTGCAGGGCGGGCACGCCGATAACGCGTTGCCGCAATCGGCCGTTGCGACCGTGAACTGCCGGATTTTTCCGGGTGTGACGATCAAAACGGTGCAGGACAAGCTGCAGAAGCTGGCGGGGAAGAAAATCGTCGTGAGCCCGATGGATGAATATGTCAGCTCGGATGCGTCGCCCCTGCGGCCTGATGTTCTGGCGGCGGTGAAGGCGGCGGTCGAGGCGATCCATCCCGGCACGCCGGTGACGCCTTCGATGAGCGCGGGCGCGACGGATGGTGTGTTCTATCGCGCGGCCGGCATTCCGACCTATGGCGTGGGCGAGGTCTTCATCAAGGACAGCGATGATTTCAGTCATGGCCTGAATGAGCGCATGCCGGTGGCGACGTTCTATGCGGGGCTGATCTACTGGGACGCGCTGATCCGCAGCATCGCGAACGCGCCCTAGGACTTACCGTCGATCAGTTTCTGGATCACGGGCGCGAGCAGTTTCTGCAGCGTTGCGGGCGAAGCCTTCGCCAGGGGCGTGAGGCCGATCATCTGGCGCATCAGCTGGACGCCGGCGATCAGCGACAGGATGAGGGCGGCGCGGGTTGCGGCGTCCTCGCCCGGCAGCGCCGCCGTCAGTCGCTTCAGGTGCATTTTCTCGATCTGCTTGCGACCGATCTCGATGACGCGCGGATTGGTGGTCGAGCCCGAGCGGACCATCATCAGCGATCCGTCGAGGGGCGTCGCGTCCGGCCGCGTCGTCTCGAGTACGCCGGCGGCGAGATATTCACCCAGCATTTTGATGTCCGGCATGCCGGTGCGGATGACGGACGCGCCCGACATCGCATCGTCGATGGCTTCGGCGAACAGCTGCTCCTTTGATCCGAAATAGCGGTTGACCAGCATGGCGGTGACGCCGGCATTGGCGGCGATCTCGCGCACGCCTGCGCCATCGTAACCGTAGGCGGCGAAAGCCGTGCGAGCGGATTTCAGGATAGCTTCGCGGGTGGCGGCCGCGTTGCGGGCGCGGGGCTTTGCTTTGGCCTTTGGGGGCGTGGCGGGGGCTTTCCGGGCGCGTGCGGCGGGCATCAGGTCAAAAACTCCCGGAAGGCTCAAGTATACGCTTGTAGACATATTCGGTGTCGCTATGTATACGACTGTAGACATAAGGCGCAAGCCTCAAGAAGCGGAAGGGCGCGGACATGGCCAACACAGTGCTGGTGACAGGCGGGACGGGCTATGTGGCCGGCTGGTGCATCGTGGACCTGCTGAAGCGCGGCCACGCCGTGCGGACGACGGTGCGGAGCCTGTCGAAGGAAGCCAGTGTGCGCGCGGCGATCGCGACGCAGGTGGATGCGGGCGGGCGGCTGTCGGTGGTGGCGGCGGATCTGCTGAAGGATGACGGCTGGGCGGAGGCGACGGCCGGGTGCGACTATGTCCTGCACGTGGCCTCGCCCCTGGGCGGCACGATCACCAAGGATGCGGATGAGCTGGTGCGGCCGGCGCGCGAGGGCGCGTTGCGCGTGTTGAAGGCTTCGGTGAAGGCGGGCGTCAAGCGGATCGTGATGACGTCGTCATGCGGGGCGGCGACGCCGACGAAGCTGGGCGTCAACACGGTGAGCGACGAGACAGTCTGGAGCGATCCCGTGGCGCAGAAGGACGATCACTATCGCCTGTCGAAGACGCTCTCCGAGAAGGCGTCGTGGGAGTTTATGACCAGCGAGGGTAGGGCGACAGAGTTCGTCACTATCCTGCCGAGCGGAGTGTTCGGGCCGGTGCTGTCGATGGACGGGCTGGGCTCGGTGCAGTTCATCCAGCGGCTGATCGATGGGCGGTTGCCGCGCGTACCGAATGTGGGGCTCAACATCATCGACGTGCGCGATCTTGCCATGGCGCATGTCGACGCGATGACGGCGCCGGGGGCTGCGGGCCAGCGGTTGATCGTCAGCGGCGACTTCATGTGGATGAAGGATATCGCGGCGGCCATCAAGACCAGGCTCGGGCCGAAGGGCGACAAGGTGCCGACGAAGGAACTGCCGGACTGGGTGGTGAATGTCGGCGCGAATTTCTCGCACGCGTTGAAGACGCTGAAGCCGTTGATCCGGCGCAGTCATCGCTTCTCGTCGGAGAAGGCGCGGCGGGTGATCGGCCTGAAGACGCGGCCAGCGACGGAGACTGTGACGGATTGCGCGGTGAGCCTCCTCGCCTGACATGACAAAACCGCCCCGGAGTTGCCTCCGGGGCGGTGATGTGCGGGCAGAGTGCCAAAGCCCGATACCCTTATCCGTCCTCTTAGTGGTTGAGGATGATCGAAGCGATCACGCCGGTCGCAATCGCGGCGAGCAGGATTTCGCCGGTGTTGTTGTCGCGGACATAGCGGTAGCCGCGCGGCGGGGCGTTGTAGCGATAATCGCGGTAGTTCACTTCGTGGAAGCGGCGGTTGTCGTAGCGTATGCGGTCGCCTTTGTGCCAGACGTTTCTCTTCACGACGACGACACGGTCGTTGCGGTGATCGCGATGGTTATCGCGATAGTCGCGGTCGTTGCGTTCGTAGTGGCCGCGGCCCTGGTCGGCGAACGCGGGCGCTGCCATTGCAAGCGGGGCTGTCGCGGTGAGAAGGGCGGCGGTGATGAGGGCGATGCGTTTCATGGTCTTTCTCCTAGTCAGTGCCGAAGCGCGGGGAGGCGCTGTTGGCGTGTGACCAGAGAACGCCTGAGCGCATGAATGGACGTTAGGCGCGCTGTCTACTTGCGTTCACTTATGTCGCCGTCTGTCGCAGAAGGGGCCGTGAGCAGGCTGGTGCGAAAGTTTGCGACATCGATCGCGTGCACGTGATGCGAACTGCAAAAACTTCGCACGGGCCCCCCGGGGACTCGCAGGAAATTGCATTTCGATTCCGAAATTTTCGTAACGTGGACTCGTGCGCCGCGCCGCGGCGCCATGCGCGGAATCACAATCGAATCAGGTGGATTTGATCGCGCATGAACTGCGCGTAATCGTGTGGCTGTTCGTTCGTATCTCCTGCGAAGCGAGCCGAGGCGCGGCAACCTGCTGTTTGCGTGAAGGTTTGCGGTTGTTTCACTTGCCGCCTCGCGCGCGTGCGCCATGTTCCCGGGCAGGTGATGGAGAAACTAAATGTCTTTGAAAATTATCGCGGCAATCGCCGCAGCGGCGATGGCAATGGGCGCGTCTGCCTGCCAGGCCATTCCGGACGACATGACGGTCGCGCAATACTGTGCGCAGCCCGACAAGACCAAGACTGATATCTGCAAGATCAATGTCGAAATCGACGGCCAGCAACGTGCGCTCGCCGACACCAACATGAGCCTCGCTCAGGCCCGCACCATCGCCGACAGCGCGCTGGCCCGCGCCAACTCGGCCCAGGCTTCGGCCGACGCCGCGATGACCGCCGCCACCGAAGCGAAAACGCTGGCGGCGTTCAACTGCACCACCACCACGGTGAACAAAGCGAAGAGCCGGCCAGTGCGCTCCGGGCTACAAGGTGCAGTCGTGCGTCCAGACGCGCTACACCTACAGCGCCGGCGCTCCGTCGATCCTGCGTGAAGTGACGGACGAAGGCTGCCGCTTCAACGACAAGGTCCTCGAAATGCAGATCCGTTGCTGCACCACGGGCCCGGCTCCGATGCCGACCGAAACCGCGACCCCGGTCGTGGCGCAACCGACGGCCCCGGTGACCCCGGCGCAATCGTCGTAAGCAACTCGAATACTGAAAAGGCGAGCGCCGCTCCTGCAAGGGAGCGGCGCTTTGCTTTTGGGGTCAGGCCATCTGCGGCGTGGCGGCGATGGCAGTGTTCGCGGCGCATGAGGAGGGCGACGCCGAGGAGAAGAGCCCATAGCGCCCAGAGCGAGAAGCCGATGGCGTTGATGGCGGCGGCGCCCGGCACGCCGAAGGGCTCGAGCATGCCGGCCATGACGGCGAGGCTGAGGGCTGCGCCCGTGACCGACAGGATGCGGTGAGCGCGGGAAGATCAGCGCTGCGACCAACAGCGTCCACACGCCGGTGAAGAGATAGCCGAGGTGCTCGCCGACGCCGACGCCGAGATAGAGGTTTGTCGCGTCGAAGATCGAGACGGCTATCGACCTGTCGAGGTCCGTTGCGCCGGGGGCGACATAGGCGGAGGCAAGGCCGGGGACGAGAACCACCCAGCGGATGAGGCCGAGCGCCTGCACCAGTCCGGCGAGGACGCCGAAGGCTGCGGACAAGGCCGCGAGGACGTTGTCGCGCTGCCAGAAGTGCAGGGCTGCGAGCACTGACGCGGGGATCATGCCGAGAGCGGCCGCCATCATCGCATACCAGTAGGCGTGGAGATCCCAGCCAGCAGACGCAAAGCGCGTGAGGACTTCGCCGGCGGGGTGGCGGAGGATGTCGGGATAATCGAACGTCATCTGCAGGCCGGTGAAGCCGGCGGTGAAGACGAGCGGGACGGCGATGAGGAGGAAGCCGGCGGGAATGCGGGCTGGGGCGGCGGACGTCATTTCGAATTGTCCTTGATCATGTGAGGCGCAAGAATTCTGCGGAAAAGGCGGACACCAAGATCCATGTCGGTTTTCGAAGGGGCGCTGCCACCGGCCTCACGGAAGACGAGCCAGAGATCGCCGACAAGCCAGAGCAGCTGGCTGATCTCGTCGAGCGTGCGCTTGTCGGCGGGATGCATCAGGCCGGAGGCGATGAAGTTGCTGCAGCAGGGCGATGGTGTTGGCCATGCCGGCCTCGCGATTGCCGCGATAGAGCTCGGCGAGTTCGGGATCGGCGCCGAGCAGCAGGGTCAGGTCGCGAAAGAAGAAGCGATAGCGCCACTGGATCTCGAAATTGCCTGCGGCCATGGCGTCCATCGTCTTGAAGGTGGGAGGTTTGCCGGCGGGGAGGGCGTAGTTTTCCGCCCAGGCCTGCATGATGCGCGCGAAAAGCTCGCGCACGATCTCGGCCTTGTTGCGGAAATGGTAGTAGAGATTGCCGGGGCTCATGTTGAGCGCCTCGGCGATATGGTTGGTCGTGACATTGGCGGTCCCGCGTTCGTTGAACAGCGCGAGCGCCGTGTCGAGGATGCGGGATTTGGTGTCGGTCTTGACGTCAGCCATGGCCGGGGCGTCCGAATTAGAGTTTCTGCTCTAATTCGTGAAGTAGAGTAAAGACTCTAAATTGTCAAGCGGTCCGGTTTCGGGCCGTGTCGGAGGGCAAGTGATGATCCTGATTACGGGCACGGTCGTGGTGGCGGACGAGAACCGGGACGCGTTCCTGAAGGCGGCGACGCATCATGTTGCGCTGTCGCGCGAAGAGCCGGGCTGCATCAGCCATGGCGTGTTCGAGGACCAGATGGCGCCGGGCACGTTCACCTTCGTCGAGCGCTGGCGCGACATGGCGGCTGTGAAGGAACATTTCGCGATGCCCTACAGTCAGGAGACGGCGGCGATGCTGCGCAAGCTGGCGGTGAGTTCGACGGGCGTCGAGATCCACGACGTGGCGTCGACGCGGGTGGTTTGAGGGCTGGTGAGCCAGCGCTCGTGCTTCGACGGACGGTCCGCTTTGCGGACCTGCTCAGCATGAGCGCCAATTTGGTGGTGCGCCCCAAGTGCTCATCCTGAGCAGGCGCGTAGCGCCGTCCGTCCAAGGACGAGCGCGGCCGCACCAAAGAAAAAGGCCGCCCCGGTCAACACCCGGAGCGGCCTTGTCCTGACGGCAGTGAGGTAGTCCTAGTTACCGAGCTTCAGCGAGACGCCGATGATGCGGGGCTCGTTGACGAAGGCGGTGTTGTTGTTGAAGTCGATGCCGCCCTTGATGTTGTCTTCGTCCGTGATGTTGCGGGCGAAGGCTGCGACTTCGAGCGAGCCATCGGTCTTGGCCCAGCCGAATTTCAGGCCGCCCTCGATCTGGTTGTCGGTGTTGAATTCACGCGACTCGTAGAGGAAGAGGTTGGTCTTGCCCTGATAGGACCAGTCGGTGAAAGCGAAGAGTTCGCCATCGGCGCCGAACGGGATCGCATAGCGCGCCGTGAAGTTGCCGATGGTCTCCGGCGCGTTCGGGAACGGGTTGCCGTCGATCAGCGCCTGGCCGAGGCCGTTGACCGGATCGGTGACGGTGCACTGGGCGCAGACGCCGACCGCGAGGCCCGGATCGTCGATCTCGGTGTCGACATAGGAGAAGCCGCCGGTGAAGACGAGGTTGTCGATCGGCGCCCATTCGGCGTCGACCTCGAGGCCCCATGCCTTGCCCTTGTCGGCGTTGATGAGCTGGACAAGGTTGCCGGCGCCGCCAACGGCGGTGAGCTGGATGTCCGAGACTTCATAGGTGTAGGCGGCAGCGTTGAAGCGCAGCGTGTCGTCGAGCAGGGTCGACTTGAAGCCGGCCTCGTAGGAGATGACCGTTTCCGACTGCGCAGCCGAGGGCGGTGCGAAGAAGGCGACGTTGCGGCCCTGGATCGAGGGGCCACGGAAGCCGTCGGCGATGCGGGCATAGACCGACATGTCGTCGTTCAGGGCGTACATCGCGCTGACATCCCAGCTGACATGGCTGTCGGAGATCGAGATGTTGTTGGCAGGCGCGGCGGGGACGGCGAAGTCCTTTTCGTCATCCGTGTAGCGCAGGCCGCCGGTGAGGCTCAGGGCGTCGCTGACGGCGTAGGTTGCCTGGCCGAACACAGCCCATGACTTGTTGGAGTGTTCGACAGTGGTCGAGGGCGGGAAGCCGAACGGGCCGACGGTGGTGACGGTGAAGTCGGCGTCGAAGAAGTACGCGCCGGTCTGCCAGGAGAGCGCGCCGCCGGTGTCGCTGGCGAGGCGGAATTCCTGCGTCGTCTGGTCGAGATCGTCGATCGAGTCCTGCGTGTCGCTATCGAACGGGATGAAGCCCGGGCCGACGCCGGCAACGCCGCCATCGATGTCGCCACGGCTGGAGCCTTTGGTGGTCTCGTAGGCCGTGATCGAGGTCAGCACCACGTCGCCGAAGTCGTAGGCGATGTTGGCCGACGTGCCCCAGCCCTCGTAGGACTGCGGGTTACCGCCGCCCTGGTTGTAGGTGACCGTGTCGCGATCGTAGTTGGCGTTGAGCTTGTTCGAGCCGGCGGTCAGCACGTTGGCGCGGAAGACGGCGGCGGTGCCGTCGAGGCTGCGGCCGTGGACGTTGAGCAGCACGTCGAGCGCGTCGTTCGGCTTGAAGGCGAGCTGCAGGCGGCCAGCCTGTTCATCGTAGCCGCCGAGATTTTCTTCGCCCGGGATCGTCGTGTTGTCGATCCAGTCGTCGCGGTGCTGCCACAGGCCCGAGGCGCGGATCTGAAGGCCCGGGAAAGCCGGAAGCAGGGCGCCGCCGACAGCAGCGTCGATCGTGGCCGTACCGTAGGAGCCGTAGGAGGCCGCCACGCGGGCTTCGGTTTCCTGGGTCGGGCGGCGCGAGGTGAAGCGGACGATGCCGGCGGTGGTGTTGCGGCCGAACAGCGTGCCTTGCGGGCCGCGATAGACCTCGACGCGATCGACGTCGAAGATCGGCGTCGATTTCAGCACGACGTTTTCCATCACCACGTCGTCCATGATGATCGAGACGGGCTGGGAGGCGGCGAGGTCGAAATCGGTGTTGCCGAGGCCGCGGATGTAGAAGCGCGGAGCGACGCGACCGTTGGAGCTTTCAGCGTAGAGCGCGGGCACGCGGGCGGCGAGCGTGACGACATCATCGCCCGAGGCGAAGATCGACGCGATCTGTTCGGCCGGCAGGGACGCGGCCGAGACCGGCACGTTCTGAAGGTTCTCTTCGCGCTGGTTGGCGGAGATGATGATCGTATCGAGGCGGCCATCCGCGGGGGTGGTCTGGGCGGCGGCGGGGGCGGTGAGGAGGGCGACGGTAGCGGCGGCGGACATCAGCGAGACCAGCAGCTGACGACCAGAGGGTTTGCGGTGGAACATGCGAAGCTCCCGGAGATGAAATTCTGCGGCGCAGATCATCCGAACAGGGTTCGCGAGTCTTGCGCGTACACCCGGGAATTGTTCGTATACGGCGCTTTGTGCGGTTTCGATGCAAAACTGTCACGCGCAGCGCAAGGCAAGTGTGCGTGGGGTTCGCGTGCTGCGCGAGTGATGGGTCAGGTCAGATGCTGGAGCGCGAAATCACGCGCTGACGTCACTAGGCGATGATGTCCGGCGTCATCTTCGACGAGAGCCACATGATGCGATCTTTCAGGCGCAGCTTCTCGCGCTTGAGACCCATCACGCCGATGTCGTTGCCGCCGGCGAGTTTCATCTCTTCGATCGAGACGTCGAGGTCGCGGTGACGCTGGCGCAGCTCTTCGAGCTGCTCGACCATCGCCTCGATATTGGTCGGGTCGAAAACGATATCGCTCAACCCATCGGCCTCCGCTGCACACTTCCGGAATCGACGCGGAATTCTGCGCGCGATTCAAGGGACTGGAATACGAGAGCGGTTTGCCGGACTTGATCGCCCAGCCACCCTCCCGCCTCTGTGGACATACCAAATCCGGATTGTTCCGGGAAGGTCCGTTGGGGGGTCTTGCGGGTCCGGGGCGCCTTCCGCATGGGCGCCGGGCAAGCATTTGCGATGGCAACTGAAAAATTTTCGCCGTAGCGCAAATTTGCACCGTTCAAGTCGTGACGCGCGAATTTCTTCATGTTTCACTCTCCCTGCGGCTGGAAAGCGAGCCGCAACGGTTTCCTCGAAACTCCTGTCGAGGCCGTGGCGGACGCAGCCCTTCCGCTCGCGGTCGGGGATGGCGTCCCCCCTTGCGTCCTACGGACGCTGGCGGTTCGCCCAGACAAGGAGAGTCCTCTCGATGAGCCTGGAATCACGCATCAAGGAGTTGAGCGAGCGTCACAAGCGGCTGGAGGCCGCGATTGACGCAGAGCTGAAACATCCTGCCGGCGACGAAGTGCGAATTCACGAGCTCAAGCGGAAGAAACTTCGAATAAAAGACGAAATTGCCGAGCTGCGGCTGAACTAGCCGCTTGCTGTCTCAGGGGCGTCGCTTCAGGCGTTCCCTGGTCTCATCCCAGCACTGGTTTCATTCCAGGCATCCCGACAAATGCGTCGCAGTTCGTGCGTAACGCTCAACTTGTCGTTGACCTCGGCCGCGACCCCGCGAATGGTTGCGAGGCCGGGGCGGCAGGTGAGCGACGGACGAGGGTGACCTGATGCGTGGCGTCTGGGAGAATGAGAAGTCTTTGTCGCCGGCGCTTTTGCGCTCGGCGCTCGGAACGGTGGGCGTCTTCCTGGCGCTGAGTTCCGCGGTGATGCTGGTGATCGCGGTCGCCAGTGTGGCGGCCGGTTATTATGCAGCCGCAGCGATGCAGCTTGCCGCAGGAATTGCGCTGCCCTTCGGCATCTGGCTCGGCCTGCGGATTCTCGCCGACATGCTTGTCGTGCTGCATCGCTCGCAGGATCGGCTGGACATGATCGTGCAACTGGCCGGCGGACAGACGCCGATGGCGGCTGCTGATCCTGTCTTTGCCGCGAACGGCGCAGCGGGCGGACGGGCGGGCGATGATGGCCCGGCCTATCCGATGGAAGACTAGGTACCGCGAGGATTACTCCGCGCCGTCCTTGTTCTTGCCGAAGTTGGCGAACAGCTGCTCGGCGGTGATGTTGCCGCGCGGACGTTCTTCGCCGTCAGCCGTGGCTTCGTCAGCGGCGGTCGGAGCGGGCGTCACGACCTTGCGCAGGGTCGGGCCGGCCATGCGGACGTCATGCTCGTCGCGGGCCTGCGATTTCTTGCTGGCGGCGCGCGTGACGATGGCGTCGAGCTCGATCTGCGAGACAAGGCCCAGCGTCACCGGGTCGACCGGCTTGAGGTTCGGCGCATTCCAGTGCTGGCGCGAGCGCACGCTATCGATGGTCGACTTGGTGGTGCCGATCAGTTTCGAGATCTGCGCGTCGGTCACTTCCGGGTGGTGTTTGCAGGAACCAGGCGATGGCGTCCGGGCGATCCTTGCGGCGCGAGACGGGCGTGAAACGGGCGCCCTTCTTCTTGGCTTCCGGCACGTTGGCGTGTTTCAGCGGCGGCATCTGGAGCGTGTAGGTCTTGTCGAGCTCGCCCTTGCCGATTTCCTCGCGGGTCAGTTCGCCCGAAGCGACGGGGTCTGCGCCGCGCATGTTTTCGGCAACCTCGCCATCCGCGATGCCCTTCACCTCGAGCGGGTGCAGTTCGCAGAATTCCGCGATCTGTTCGAAGGTCAGCGTGGTGTTGTCGATCAGCCAGACGGCCGTCGCTTTCGGCATGAGGATTTTAGCCATGGGTCGCGCCTCGTAGTTCTGAAAAAGCAAAAACCCGGCGCTTAGGGCCGGGTTTCTCGGATTGTCGAGAATGGGAAGTAGTCCTGAGCGTCGCTGATATAATTCAGGTTTTCCCAATTGTGAACCTTCTTTCCGGGGTCCCTACCCCTCGGAATCAAGGCACTAGGCGACAACCTGCAGAATTATTTTCCCGGCATGGTCCGCGGTCTCCATTTTTGCGTGGGCGGCGTCCGCTTCGGCCAGGGGGAAAACCCCGCTGACCTGGGGCCGGAATTTGCCCGCGGCGATCCACGGCCAGACATTTTTGACGACGCCCTCTGCCAGCATCGCCTTGTGGGCGTCGGTCCGGATCCGCAGCGTCGAGCCGGAGACGGAAATCCGTTTCAGCATGAGCCGGGTGAGGTCGCCCTCGATGCGCGAGCCCTGCAGGAAGGCGATGTAGCAGAGGCGGCCGAGATCATTGAGGATGGTGAGGTTCTTCTCGAAATACGGCTTGCCGACCATGTCGAGGACGACATCGACGCCGCCGGCATCGCGCACGATCGCCTCGAAATCCTCGGTCTTGTAGTTGATGGCGCGTTTGGCCCCGAGGCTCTCGCAGAGGCTGCATTTTTCTTCCGTGCCGGCGGTGGCGTAGACCGTTGCGCCCCAGGCCTTCGCGAGCTGGATCGCCGTTGTGCCGATGCCGCTGCCGCCGCCGTGGACGAGGAAGGCCTCGCCGGGCTTCAGCTGAGCCATGTGGAAGACATTGTTCCAGACGGTCAGGACGGTTTCGGGCAGGCCGGCAGCCTCCACATAGGTGAGCGGCGCGGGCAGGGGCATGGCTGAGCCTTCATGCGCCAGCGCGTATTGGGCATAGCCGCCGCCAGGCACCAGCGCGCAGACCCTGTCGCCCGCCTTCCAGCGCGTGACGCCTTGGCCTACGGCTTCGATTTCGCCAGCGACTTCAAGGCCCAGCGTATCAGGGGCGCCCGGGGGCGGCGGATAGCGGCCGGCGCGCTGGATGAGGTCGGGACGATTTACGCCCGCTGCGTGAACCTTGATGAGAACCTGCGCCGGTCCGGGCGAGGGCTTCCCGATTTCGTGCAGGGTGAGTTTTTCTCCCACAACGGACTTCACCGCAGTCATCATCAGGTTCGACATTTCGGGCATCCCGCGCTTTAATCATGAACGTAAGGGGCGGGCTGACTTGCGCGCGTGCAGGCCACGCGGTCAAGCAGGGGCGGGGCGCGACGCAAAGAGCCTGGGAGGCGTGGCCGTGACGTTCGACGAAGAGCCGATAAGGGTTGTAAAACGTGGTCTGGACGACATGTCGATCCAGGAGCTGAAAGACCGGATCGAGACCCTCAAGGGCGACATTTCCGCCTGCGAAGCCATGATCGTGAAAAAGGAAGCGACGCGAAAGGCTGCCGAGGCTGCGTTCTTCAAATCCTGAGCCGGCTGACGACTAGCTGACGACAAGCTGATGAAATTGCTGCAGAATGCCGTTTCATTGCAACGGCAAGGGACTTGCGTGGAACCGGACGTCATATTGGGATTGCCTTCATCAAGGCAGCGCAAAGTCCTCCGAGGGACTGCGGCCCGGGACGAGTAGTTTGAGGGACTAATGCGCGACGCGATGTTTTCTTCCGATCCGGTTCCAGATCACTGGAAACAGCGGGTCACCGAATTCGCCGGTTCGGAGATGTTCGACCGGCTGTTCAAGGAAGGCATGACGCTGGTTGAGGAAGCCGCGAGCTATCTCGATGGCCCCGGCCGCACCGACAGCCGCAAGCTGAACCGCGAACTCGCGCTCGTCTACGCCGCCGAAAGCATGGAAGTCACCACGCGCCTGATGCAGGCCGCGTCCTGGCTGGTGGTGCAACGCGCCGTCCGCGAGAAGGACATGAAGGTCGAAGAGGCGGGCGACGAGAAATACCGCATTTCCAAACCCGGCGAGCCGCACCCCGTCGATCGCGCCACGATGCCGGCGCAACTGATGGCGCTGGTCGATCGCTCGCGCGGTCTCTACGAGCGCGTCTGGCGTTTTGACGCGGCGCTGTATTCGGAAACGCCGCAGCCGGTCGAGAACCATGTGATGAAGCAGATCGACCGTCTGCGCCGCGCAGCCGAAGGCGGCGCCTTCGATCCGCTGAGCGTCTGGCGGCGCTAGGCCGGGCCCTGAGAGCCGTCAAGCGTCGGCTGCCTGATGCGGTGGAGCGCGGTTTCGACCGTTCTATCGTAGTGGACGAGCGGCGGCTTTAGTCCGTGACCGAATAGTTCCTGCCGCATCGCGTGCGACGTCCCCGTCAGATAGATCGGCACGCCTTTCCTGTGCGCCTTTGCCGCGAGCAGCTCGATCGTGTGGGCGCCGCTCGAGTCGAGGAAGGGAACGGAAGACAGGTCGATGACGAGGGCTTTCTGCCTGTCGGCGACGCGATCGAAGGCTGCCCCGATCGATGCGGTTGCTCCGAAGAAGAAGGCGCCGGAAATTCGTAGGATGACGGCATCCGTAGTGGTGATGGTGGCAGGATCATAGGGCGGACGCCGGTCGCCCGGGGCGTCGGGCTCGTCCTCGGTGACTAGAGGTATCTGCGTTTCGATCGCCGTCGCCTTTGACATCCGATGAATGAACAGAACGGAGCCAAGCGCGAAGCCGACTAGGATTGCCTCCGTCAGGTTTCGGAAGATTGTCAGCCCGAAGGTGACCAGCAGCACCAGCGCATCGCCACGCGAAACGCGAAGCAAGGTCGCGAACGCCTGCTTTTCCGCCATGTTCCAGCAGACGACCATCAGGACCCCGGCAAGGCTGGCAAGCGGGATGTAACTGGCCAGCGGCGCTGCCACGAGGATGAACAGCAACAGGAAGACGGCGTGCAGCATACCGGACACCGGTCCGTGTGCGCCCGCGCGGACATTGGTTGCGGTGCGGGCGATCGTGCCGGTCACACAGATGCCGCCGAACAGGCCGGAGCCGATGTTGGCAACGCCCTGAGCCACAAGCTCACAGTTGGAGCGGTGGCGGCGCCCCGTCATGCCGTCCGCAACCACGGCAGAGAGCAGCGATTCGATCGAGCCCAGCAGGGCGAAGGAGACTGCGCTAGGCAGCACAGCCTGCACCTTTTCCAACGAGATGGCGGGTAGCGCGGGAAACGGCAGGGCGGCCGGAATTCCTCCGAAGCGGCTGCCGATGGTCTCTACGGGCAGGTGGAAGACGGCACAGATAATCGCGGCGCCCGCCACGGCGATCAGCATTGCCGGCCAGGCGGGCCTGAACCTGCGAACAGTGAAGATGGACGCGATGACGCCAAGGGCGATTGCGAACGCCGTCGGCTGGAAAGATGGAAGCGCCGCCCACAGCGCGGGAATCTTGTCCGTCAGTTCGGCGGGATCGGGGCCGGCGAGCGTAAGCCCAAGCAGGTCCTTGACCTGGCTCGTGGCGATGATCACGGCGATTCCCGTCGTGAAACCCACCGTGACGGGGTAGGGGATGAACTTGATGTAGGAGCCGAGCTGCAGGAGCCCGATCAGGATCAACATGACGCCGGCAAGAATGGTTGCGAGGAGCAACCCGTCCATCCCATAGGCGTGGACGGTCGCCGCTACGAGGACGATGAAGGCACCGGCCGGTCCGCCAATCTGGAATCGGCTGCCGCCGAGAAGCGACACGAGGAAGCCGCCGATGACGGAGGTGTAGAGGCCCTGTGCCGGCGTTGCGCCTGAAGCGATCGCAATCGCCATCGATAGCGGCAGCGCGACAATCGCCACCGTGAGCCCCGCCAACGCATCGGCCTGCAGGTGCTTGAGGCCATAGCCTTCTCGCAGCACCGTAACCAGCTTCGGCGTGAAAAGCTCTCGGAAGCTGGGTCCTTTTGGATCCAGCCGGTCTCTCGTCGCAGCGACCATCCTTCGCTCCCCCGGGTCATCGTCGGAGGACGGCGTCCGCCGCACGCGATGGCGCCGCTCAAGTTCCGCGAGCCAGAGAATGCCCCATTCCAGTGCGATGCAAGCTCGTTGTGAGGCGGGCCGTTATATACCGCACAGCAGAAGGCCCGCCGGTGAGGGCGGGCCTTTGCGAAATATCGGCAACCGGCAACTGGAAGTCGCTCAGGTCGTCTTCACGAAGCCCTTGAACTTGTCCTTGAAGCGCGAGAGGCGGCCGCCGCGGTCCAGCGAGACGCCAGCGCCGCCGGTCCAGGCCGGGTGCGTGCTCGGATCGATGTCGAGCGTGATGACGTGGCCTTCTTTGCCAGCGGTCGAGCGCGTTTTGTAACGCGTGCCGTTGGTCATCACCACTTCAACGAAGTGATAATCGGGGTGGCCTTCTTTCTTCATGGCGAAGTCTCTGGCGTCTGTAGCGGGCGGCCAAACGTTAACGTCGGGCGGCTTGCTGAATTCGGGAGCGGGGCTCATACCCGAACGGGCCCGCGCTGGCAAGCTGGTGCGCTGAAGGCCATGAAATCAGGCGTTTGGGATCAATATGAGCGACGGAACAAGCGCACCTAGCCCCTCTCCCAGCGGCGGCGCCGGGTTTGACCGGACGGCAGGCTCGCAGCGCTGGGGCGACAATACCCCTGACCGGGCCAAGTCGCGCTCGCTGCGGCCGCTGTTCCGGCTGGCGCCCTACGTGGCCGGGCAGCGGACGACGGCGGTCATGGCCGTGATCTTCCTGTTTCTTGCGGCGGTCCTGAACCTTGCCATCACCTTCCCGGTGCAGTGGCTGGGCAATAACGCGTTCCAGAGTTTCGATCCGGCGATGATCAATGCGGGCTTCGGCGCGATGATCGGGATCGCGCTGGCGCTCGGCGTCGCCTCGGCGGTGCGGTTCTATTATTTCTCGCGCTTTGGCGAGCGGCTGGCGGCGGACCTGCGGGGCGACGTCTATGCGCGGCTGATGTCGCTGTCGCCGGCGTACTTCTCGAAGCTGAAGACGGGCGAGGCGGTGTCGCGGCTTACTGCCGACGTGACCCTGATCGAGACATTCTTCGGCTCGACCTTCTCGATGGCGGTGCGCTCGCTGGTGACGTCTGTCGGCGCGCTGGTGCTGATGTTCATCACGTCGTGGAAGCTGACGGGCATTCTCTTCATCCTCGCGCCGGCGCTGATCCTGCCGATCCTCGGCATGGGGCGGCGCGTGCGGAAACTGTCGGTCGATGCGCAGGACCGGATCGCGGAGGCGGCGGCGGAGGCGACGGAGACGATCGACGCGATCGACCTGGTGCAGGCCTATGGCATGGAAAAGGAGCGCGAGCAGCGCTTCCGCGGGGCGATCGAGCTGGCGTTCAAAGCGGCGCTGGCGCGGATCGGCGCTCGGGCTTGGCTGACCGGCATTATCATCGCGCTGATGTTTGCAGGCGTGACGGGCGTGATCTGGATCGGCGCGCTGGAAGTGCAGTCGGGCGCGATGACGGTGGGCGCGTTCATGCAGTTCGTGCTGCTCGCAGTGTTCGGCGTTGGCGGATTTGCGACCGTAGCCGAAGTGATGGGCGACGCGATGCGTGCGTCCGGCGCGGCGGTGCGCTGCGTCGAGATTCTCGATCAGCGGCCGGATATCGCAGCGCCGCCGAGCCCCAAGCCGATGCCGGCGAAGATTTCGGGACTGGTGAAGCTGGAGAATGTGTCGTTCGCCTATCCCGAGGCGCAGGGGCCCTCGCTGCGGGATGTGAGCTTCGAGGCGAAGCCGGGCGAGCTGGTGGCGCTGGTTGGCCCATCGGGCGCGGGCAAGTCGACCGTGTTCCGCATGCTGCTGCGCTTCTTCGATCCGCAGACGGGCGAAGTCACGCTCGATGGCATGGATGCGCGCGAGACGGATCCTGCCGAATGGCGTGCGCGCTTTGCCTATGTGCCGCAGGATGCGCCGATCTTCTCGGGCGATGCGGCGGGCAATGTGCGCTTCGGGCGGACGGATGCGAGCGAGGACGAGGTGCGCGAGGCGCTGAAGAAGGCGGAGGCTTACAGCTTCCTCGAACCGCGCGGAGGACTGGCCGCTGAGGTCGGCGCCAAGGGGCGGCAGCTTTCAGGTGGCGAGCGGCAGCGGATCGCGATCGCGCGGGCGCTGGTGCGTGGCGCGCCGGTGATGCTGCTGGACGAGGCGACGTCGGCGCTGGATGCCGCGAACGAGCGGCTGGTGCAGAAGGCGCTGGATCAGGCATCGCAAGGCCGCACGACGCTGGTGATCGCGCACAGGCTGGCCACCGTGCGCAAGGCCAACCGCATCGTCGTGTTCGATCAGGGCCGCGTGGTGGAGCAGGGCGACCATGAGAGCCTTGTCCGCGCAGGCGGGCTCTATGCGAAGCTGGCCGAGATGCAGTTCACGAGCGCCTAAGGCTCATCAGGTCGTCGGTTGCGGGTCGGCGCTTGGTTTGGGGGCGGGCCAGAGCAGCAGGCCGAAGCCGGCGAAGATCGCGATGTCGGCGACGTTGAACGACCATGGATTGTGGATCCCGAGAGCCGGACATGTTGATGAAGTCGGCGACCGCGCCATAGGTAAAACGGTCGATCAGGTTGCCGATCGCGCCGCCTGCCGCAATGCCGAGGCCGATGGAAATCACCGGGCGGCGGCTCCACAGAGCTGCGGCGAGAAGCACAACGGAGATCGTTCCCGTAAAGGCGATCAGGAGCCAGCGGCCGAGTTCGGTCTCGGCCGACATGAGGCCGAAATTGACGCCGGGATTCCACGCCATGCGGAGGTTGAAGAACGGCATCACGTCGATCGCCTTCACCTCGCGCAGGTTCATCTGCTCGACGACTAGCCATTTGGTGAGCTGGTCGACCGTCACGATGATCGCCAGCGCGGCGAGCGCCCGGGCGACGTTGCCGGTGAGGGTGGAGCGGGGCGGGAGAGGCGGGAGAAGCTGCATGCGGTGAGACGTAGTCGGGTCGTGGGCGCCGGACAAGCCGTCTGGCGCCGCCCGGACACAGCGTCGCGCAGGCTGTGAAATTTCCTGCGCCGCAAACGTAGGGTATGGAATGGCGCGTGCGTCCTCCGGTTTTCGAGGAAGGAAAAACCCATGCAGTTCATGATGTTCGTGTGCTCGGACAGCGAGCCGGACCGACAAGCCGAAGCCAAGGGCGAGGTCGAGGCGTGGGTCGATGATCTCGAAAAGCGAGGCAAGCGCATCACCGGGGATCGGCTGCGGCCGGTGGGCGATGCCCGGACTGTGCGGGTGCGCGGCGGCAAGCGGATGGTCACGGACGGACCGTTCGCTGAGGCCAAGGAAGTGATCCTCGGCTTCGATATCCTTGAATGCGACAGCATCGATGAGGCGGTCGATATCGCAGCGAAACATCCGATGGCGCGGGCCGGGCGGATTGAAGTGCGCGCGTTCTGGCCGTTTGAGGGATAGGGCGGGCGAGGGATAGGGCGGGAGGAAATGGACGGCGCCGCGCCCTATATCAGGGGGAGGAGGCTTGCTCATGTCTGATGGCGTCAATTCCGATACTGTAAATCTTGGTCCAGCTCAATGGTCACAGTGTGGGCCGCATCCTGAAAGAGGCGGTTCGGCGGGCGGCGGCGGTGATCCGCGCTGAGCGGACCACATTCGAAGCGCACACCAAGATGAGCTATGGCGGCACGATGGACGACGTGTTCACGTCGGCCGACAAGGCGGCGCAGGAAGTCTATCTGCGCACGTTCGCGGAGTGCTTCCCGGGATGCGGCGTGCTGGGCGAGGAGGACTCGCTGTCGCTGACGGCGACGCCGCCGTTGAGTGCGTATTTCACGGTTGATCCCATTGATGGAACGCGCGCCTTCATCCGGCGTCAGAGCCACGGCATTTCGACCATGGTGGCGCTGGTCGATGGAGGCGAGGTTATCTCCGCCTATGTCGGCGACATCTCGTCTGACGAGGTTTATGGGTATCGGCCGGGGTCCACGCGTGTGCATCGCATCACGCGGCTCGACCAGTTCGAGACGCTGGATCCGGCGCCGCTGGCGCCAAAGGGCATGGATGATACGTTCGGCCTGCTGCGCGATCCGGCGCATCTGTATTGCGAGGCGACACAGAAACTGGTCGAGCGGTTTCGCGGCTACGAGGTGATGGGATCGTCGATCGGCACGTGGGCGGCGCGGCTGTGGAAGGGCGAGGTGGGCGCGCTGCTCTATGCGCCGAGCTTCGAGACGCCGTGGGATTCAACGCCGGTGATCGGCATCGGGCGCAAGCTCGGCTTTGTGTGGCTGCGGCCGGATGCCGGCGGCGTGGGTGCAGTACGAGCCGGAGTTGCCGCTGAAGCCGACGCGACGCGATCACGATGCGCTGGTCGTTCACCACAGCCTGTGTCGAGAATGGCCGGCTGAAGATCTGAGAGCGCGGTCTCATTCGCGCGAAAAGCAGTTCCGTCCGGACAGGCGTTCTGCACGCGTGTAGAAGCGGACATCCGCAACGGAGAGTTTCATGTTCGACGCCAGCAAGCTGCTCAACCAGATGTTCGGAGCCGGAGGCGCGGACAATCCGCTGGGCCAGATCGGCAACGTGCTGGGCGGGCTGCTGAATGACAGCGTTTCCGGCATGAAGGATGGCGCAGCCGCGATCGAGCAGAAGACCGGGATTGGCGCGAAGGCAGACGCGGCCCTGAAGGGCGCGACGGGCAAGTCGGGCGGCGACCTGTTCGAGCAGGCGAAGACGTTTGCGAGCGAGAACAAGATGCTGGCTGGCGGCGCCCTGGGCGGGTTGGGACTGTTGCTGCTGGGCACGCGCGGCGGACGTGGGCTGGTCGGCAGCGCGGCGACGCTGGGTGGGCTCGCGATGGTGGGCGGGCTTGCCTACAAGGCGTGGCAGAACCATCAGGCGGGCAATGCGCCCGCGACGCCTGCGCAGATCGAGGCCGCGCCAGATGCAAGCCCGTTCGGTGAAACGGGAAATCTCACGCAGGACAACGCAACCGCCATGCTGGTGCTGCGCGCGATGATCGCGGCGGCGGCGTGCGATGGCGTGGTCGACAATGCTGAGCGTTCGCGCATCATTGGCGCGCTTGAGGGTGCGGGGCTGGATGTGCACGCCGCGAAGTTTCTCGATGCGGAGTTCGCAAAGCCCGCGACAATCGCCGAGCTTGTGGCGGCGGCAAACACACCGGCGCTGGCCGCGCAGGCCTATACGGCGGCGCGCATCGCGATCGAGCCGGACAGCATGACGGAGAAGGCGTTCCTCATGAATCTCGCCGTGGCGCTTGGCCTCGACGAGGGCCTTGTCGCGCAGATCGATGCGGGCGCTGCGGCCGCTAAGAGCTAGCGCCTTCCGCGTTACAGCTTCTTGACCAGCGTTGCTCTGGTTCCCGGCGCGGGCTTCTTGAGCTTGCCTTCGATCAGTTCGACCAGCTTCGGCGTGAGGCTGGTGTTGGACGCGACGAACGAGCCTTTGGTGGCGTCGGTCTTGTCGAGGCCGGTGACCATGCCGCCGGCTTCCTGCATCAGCACGAAGCCTGCTGCGATATCCCATAGAGACAGACCGCGCTCCCAGAAGCCATCGAAGCGGCCGGCAGCGACCCACGCCAGATCAAGCGCGGCGGAACCGAAGCGGCGCACGGCGGCGATTTCGGCGCGGACGCGTGCGAGTTCGTCGAGGAATTTCTCTCCGCCATCTTTGCCGAGTTGCGGGATGCCGGTTGTGACGACAGCGTCGCCGAGCTTGCGGCGTGCGCCGACGCGCAGGCGCTTGTTGTCGAGCCAGGCGCCGCCGCCTTCTTCGGCCCAGAACAGCTCGTTGCGGATCGGATCGAAGATGACGCCCGCGCGCAGCTTGCCGTCACGCTCGAGCGCGATGGAGATCGAGAAGTGCGGAATGCCGTGCAGGAAGTTCAGCGTGCCATCGAGCGGATCGACGATGAAGCGGTGCGTCTTGTCCGTGCCTTTGACCTCGCCGCCTTCTTCGAGAAGGTAGCCGTATCCCGGGCGCGCTTTTTCCAGCGCCTTGCGGATGATCTCTTCGGCCTTCTGGTCGGCGACGGACACGAAATCCGCCGGGCCCTTGCGGGAGACCTGCAGATTCTCGACTTCGCCGAAATCACGGATGAGGCGACGGCCGGCGGCGCGCGCCGCATCCATCATGATGGAGACGGTGGGGGAGGGACGGGACATGTCAAACAGCCTTGGTTAGGCGGCTTCCTCTAACGGGCCGGGCTCAAAGCGCAAGCTTTGTTCGCCTTTCAGGGGTGCGTGATCAGGTCGCCAGTTCGTCGAAAATGGCATTGAAAGCGGCGATTGCAGCGGCCGGGCCGCTTGTCGGCGCGCCAGACGCCGGCTGAAACGGCGAGGAAATCCGCGCCCGCTTCGACCAGCGGTCTGGCGTTGTTTACCGTAATGCCGCCGATGGCGACGCAGGGCAGCTCCATCATCTGCTGCCACCAGGTGAGCAGTTCGGGCTCGGCCCTGGCTTTCGGGTCCTTCGTGTCGGTGGGATAGAAGGCGCCGAAGGCGACATAGTCGGCGCCCGCCTTCGCCCGCCTCCATCGCGAGGTGGCGGCTGTCGTGACAGGTGACGCCGATGATGGCGTCCGGCCCGACCAGCTTGCGCGCTTTTGCGTAGGGCATGTCGGTCTGGCCGATATGGACGCCATCGGCGCCGAGTTCGACGGCAAGATCGGGCCGGTCGTTGATCAGCACGGCGACGCCGCGTTCCTGCGCGCGCGGGATGATGTGGCGGCCGAGTTCGAGGATGTGGTGATCGGGCGCAGGCACGCCGTCGCGCGACTTCAGGCGGATCTGGAGGGAAGCGACGTCGCCAGCGTCGAGTGCTTCATCAAGCGTGCGGGAGAAAGCGGCGATGTCCGCGATCTCGGGCGGGGTGATGAGGTAGAGGCGGCAGCGGCGCGGCTCGGTCGGCATGCGCGTGGATTACGCCCGGTCGCGGGGAGGGGCAAGCGGGCTCATGGAGACGCCCCAGGAGCCCGCTCTCGTCCTTCGAGACGGACGCTTCGCGTCCTCCTCAGGATGAGGGCTTCTCAGCGGATGTGCCGGTTGCAAGGCCTCATCCTGAGGAGGCCGAAGGCCGTCTCGAAGGACGAGGCCGGGCTCACGGTTTTCAGGCGGGCGTGCAACCGTTTGGCTTTACGATGCGCTTCGTCGATGCGGGATACTTCGCGAGCTTGTCCGCCGCGCTGGCGGGGCGCGGAACGAGGTCGCCGCCGCAGTTGGGGCATTTGCCCTTGAGCGTTTCGTTCGCGCAGGTCGCGCAGAAGGTGCACTCGAAGGAGCAGATGCGGGCGTCGTTCGCCGAAGGATCGAGATCCCTGTCGCAGCATTCGCAGGAGGGGCGCATGTCGAGCATGGGCTGACGCTAGCGATGCACAGGCTTGCTCACAATGCGCTCACAGGACAAAGAGGCCACGTTTCCAGCCAGCCAACGCAAAGACGGTGCGATCCACAGGACCGCTCCGCTCGTGTTTTCAACAGGCTGCGGACGCCTACTCGGCAGCGACTTTCGCGGCGGCGGTGAATTTCGGCGCGAGTTTTCCGGCGGAGTAGTCCTTCGCCATGACGGCGAGCGAGATCGGCTTGATCTTGCCGGCCATGCCTTCGCAGCCGAATTCGATATAGCGCTGCACGCAGACCTTCTTCATCGCTTCCTTGGCGGGCTTCAGGTAGCTGCGCGGATCGAACTCGCCCGGCTTCTCGGTGAGGATTTTGCGGATGGCGGCGGTGATCGCCATGCGGTTGTCGGTGTCGATGTTGATCTTGCGCACGCCGTGCTTGATGCCGCGCTGGATCTCTTCGACCGGCACGCCCCAGGTTTGAGGCATCTTGCCGCCATACTTGTTGATCTCGTCCTGCAGGTCCTGCGGGACGGACGACGAGCCGTGCATGACGAGGTGCGTGTTGGGCAGGCGGCGGTGGATTTCCTCGATGACGTTCATGGCCAGGACTTCGCCGTCCGGCTTGCGCGTGAACTTGTAGGCGCCGTGGCTGGTGCCCATCGCGATGGCGAGCGCATCGACCTGCGTTTCGCGCACGAAGTCGACGGCCTGGTCCGGGTCGGTGAGGAGTTGCGAGTGATCGAGCACGCCTTCGGCGCCGTGGCCGTCTTCGGCTTCGCCCATGCCGGTTTCGAGCGAGCCGAGCACGCCGAGCTCGCCTTCAACCGAAACGCCGCACGCATGCGCCATCTCGGTGACGCGGCGCGTGACGTCGACATTGTAATCGTAGTCGGCAGGGGTCTTGGCGTCTTCCTTCAGCGAGCCGTCCATCATCACGGAGGTGAAACCGAACTGGATGGCGGTGGCGCAGGTGGCGGGGCCGTTGCCGTGATCCTGATGCATGCAGATCGGGATATGGGGATACAGTTCAGAGCACGCATCGATGATGTGCTTCAGCACGATGTCGTTGGCGTAGGAGCGCGCGCCGCGCGAGGCCTGCATGATGACGGGGGCGTTGACATGGTCAGCCGCCTCCATGATCGCGAGGGCCTGTTCCATGTTGTTGATGTTGAACGCCGGCAGGCCATAGCTGTGCTCGGCCGCATGATCGAGCAGTTGCCGGAGCGTGATACGCGCCATGGAAAGATCCCCTGAGAGCAATTCTCGTCCTTGTGACGGGACAGGGGGAGCGGGTCAACTCTGACGCGCGAGTTTCCCTTACAAAACGCAGTTTTTTGGGGTGTAAAGCGCCAGAGCTCTGCATTAACCGTCGGGGCGAATGCGCCCGCCTGGCGTCTGACGCGACAAACGCTCGCCCGGGGGAAGGGCAAGCGTTTGCTGGCGCCGGCGTGGACATCATCAGGCGGGCACTGGGGGACCGGCCCGCCTGATGTGTCAGCCCACCATCTTACGAGGGCGAGACCTCGGTCGCCCAGCGTTCATGGTTCTTCATCTTGTACTGCACCTTCACCTTCTCGCCGGCTTTCAGCGAGGAGGACTTCACGGCCGCATCAAGCTTGAAGACCTTGCCGGTCGTGAGGGTGAAGCCGGTGTCGGACACGGTCTTGATCGTGCCATTGGCTTTCAGTGCGCTGGAGGTGGCCGTGACGGCTGCAGTCGCGTGAACGGCTGGAGCGGCCGGGGTGGTCGTCGAAGCGGGCGGAGCGGCGAAGGCCGACGCAGCTGTTCCAATGGCGAGCGCAAGCGCCGCCGCAGCAACGGAGAGTTTCATGTGATTTCGTCCCTGGTGTTCGCCCCGGGGATTCTGTGGGGGCGCTCAGTCGAACAGTCCTGGCTCGTCGGGTCGCGGTGGCATCGGAGACCACCGCCGGCGGGTCACTGTTCGAGAATGATGGTGGGCCGGTGTGGGATGATTGTCATCACAACTTGAAATGAGCGGACGCCCACGATCCGCTGCAATGCGATCCGCAATTCTGTCTCAAAGTCCGCGTATCGCGACATCTCTGCGACAAATCTGTCGAGTGTGTCGCAGACGGGTTCTCAGATCATCTTATCCGATCACGCGGTGCGGAGCTGAGAGAAATTGCGAGCGCTAGATTTTCAGCGCTTCGACGCCCGGCAACACCTTGCCTTCCATCCATTCGAGGAAGGCGCCGCCTGCGGTCGAGATGAAGGTGAAGTCCACCGAGACGCCCGCCATGTTGAGCGCGGAGACGGTGTCGCCGCCGCCGGCCACTGCGGTCAGTTCGCCTTCGCGGCAAAGTTCGGCGGCATGCCAGGCAGCCTCCATCGTGCCGCGCTGGAAGGGCGGGATCTCGAACACGCCGAGCGGGCCGTTCCAGATCAGCGTCTTTGAATTGCCCATGGCGCGTTTCAGGCGCGCAACTGTGTCCGGACCGGCATCGAGAATGCGTTCGTGCTCGTCGACTTCGCCAAGGCCGCGCACGCGCGTGGGCACGCCCGACGCCATCTGTTCGGCCACAACGATGTCGATGCGGCAGGAACAGCTTGCAGTTGTTCTGTCCGGCGAGGCGGATGATCTCGCGTGCTGTCTCGGCGAGATCCTTCTCGCAATAGGACGCGCCGACGTCGTGGCCTTGCGCATAGAGGAATGTGTTCGCCATGCCGCCGCCGATGGCGAGCTTGTCGAGCTTGGTGACGAGGTTCTTGAGGAGATCGAGTTTTGACGAGACTTTCGAGCCGCCGACAATGCCGATCACCGGGCGCTGCGGATTGCCGAGTGCGGCGTCGAGCGCGTTGAGTTCGCGCTCCATCGACAGGCCGGGATAGGCGGGCAGGAGCTTCGCGACGCCCTCGGTGGAGGCGTGCGCGCGGTGCGCGGCGGAGAAAGCGTCGTTGACGTAGATGTCGCCGAGCTTTGCCAGTTCGGCCGCGAAAGCAGGATCGTTCTTTTCTTCGCCCGCGTGGTAGCGGAGGTTTTCCAGGAGCGCGACGCCGCCCGGTTTCAGGGCGTCGATGACGGACTTCGCTTCAGCGCCGATGCAGTCATCGGCCCAGCTGACGGGCTTCTTCAGCAGCGCGGCGAGCGGCTCCAGCACCGGCTTCAAGCTCATCTCGGGAATGCGCTTGCCCTTGGGCCGGTCGAAGTGCGCCAGCAGCACGACTTTCGCGCCTGCTTTCGACAGCAGCTCGATCGTCGGCAGGGCTGACTTGAGGCGCGTGTCGTCCTGCACCACGCCCTTGTCCATCGGCACGTTGAAGTCGACGCGCACGAGGGCGGTCTTGCCGGAAAGGTCTGCGCCCTGAAGCGTGCGGAAGGTCATGTGGAGATCTGTTCCTGCGCTGATGTCTGTCGGCCTGCCTAGCTGACGGGATCGCCCCAGGGCTGTGGCAGTTCCGGCATGTTCTTCAAGAGCTCGAAGCCAATGCGGCGCGGCTCGTCTGTCGTCTTGGGTACGGCGACAAGCAGAACGCTGACCTGGCTGTAGTGCTGGATCAGCTCGAATTTCCGGCCGTCCGAGAATTGTCCCATGAACAGGATCATGTCCGGGCCCCAGCTCGCGACATTCGAAATGTGCAGCGGCTCGGATCCCGGTCCCTCGACGAAGCGCCCGCCGATCTCGTGATCGGGGCCGAGATTTTTCTCGAACGCGACGATCTGGTTGACGAGGCGCTGGTGCATCCACGCGGCCGGATCGAAGGGTTTTTCCCCGGTGGTCGCGGGCACGCCGCTGCCATCAACGACTTCGCCCTTCACATGATAGGGCGGGGCGGCTGTCGCGTGAACGGCGACCTCAGGGGTCGCCGTTTCCGTATCAGTCGGTTTTTTTTGATCCGCCACTAGATCAGCTTCGACCAGGCGACAGCGGTGTCGCTCATGCGGGTCGAGAAGCCCCACTCATTGTCGTACCAGCTCATGATCGAGACGAACGTGCCGTCCATCACCTTGGTCTGGTCGGTGTGGAAGATCGACGAGTGCGGATTGTGGTTGAAGTCCGACGAGACGAGCTTCTCGTCGGTGTAGCCGAGGATGCCTTTCAGCGGGCCGTTGGCGGCGGCGCGGATGAGGTCGTTGACCTCTTTCGCGGTCGTCGCGCGCTTGGCGACGAATTTGAGATCGACCAGCGAGACGTTCGGCGTCGGCACGCGCACCGAGACGCCATCCAGCTTGCCGTTGAGATCCGGCAGGACGAGGCCGACGGCCTTCGCGGCGCCGGTCGAGGTCGGGATCATCGAGAGCGCAGCCGCGCGGCCGCGATAGAGATCCTTGTGCATCGTATCCAGCGTCGGCTGGTCGCCGGTGTAGGAGTGGATCGTCGTCATCATGCCCTTCTCGATGCCGATGGCGTCGTGAAGGACGCTGACCACGGGCACGAGGCAGTTGGTGGTGCACGAGGCGTTCGAGACGATCATGTGCTCTTTCGTGAGCTTCTGATGGTTCACGCCATAGACGACGGTGAGGTCGGAGTTTTCGCCCGGGGCCGAGATCAGCACGCGCTTGGCGCCGGCCTGACAGGTGGAGCGGAGGCCTTGTCCTTGGCGGTGAAGATGCCGGTGCACTCGAACGCGATGTCGACGTTGAGCTCCTTGTGCGGCAGCTCGGCCGGGTTCTTGATCGCGGTGACCTTGAAGCGCTGGTTGCCGACAGAGACGAAGTCACCCTCGACCTTCACGTCCATGTTCAGCGGGCCGTGCACCGAGTCATACTTCAGCAGGTGGACGTTGGTTTCCACCGGGCCGAGATCGTTGACGGCGACGACTTCGATGTCGGTGCGTTTGTGTTCCAGGATGGAACGGAGAACCAGCCTACCGATCCGGCCAAAGCCGTTGATCGCAACACGAACAGCCATCGCTAAAACCTCAAAAATCCAATGCTGGCCCGGATGCAGGAAAGGGGCCTGACGGGCCGCGGTCTTATGCGGGGGCTAATACCGGATTTTCGGCGCGATGCGAGTGCCTTGCGCGGTGAAAATCGCGCAATTCAATGCAGCACTTCGTGAGGTAGGCGATAACGCCTGTTACAGGCGCTCTTTGGCGGCTTTCACGACGGCTTCAGCAGTGATGCCGAAGTGTTTGTAGAGCGCCTTGTACGGAGCCGAAGCGCCGAAGCCGGTCATGCCGACAAAACCGCCATCGGGGCCGATCCAGCGGTCCCAGCCGTCGCGGATGCCTGCTTCGATGGCCACTTTCGGCAGTTTTCCGCCGAGTGTTTCCGAGCGGTACTTTTCGGGTTGCGCGGCGAACAGCGAGAAGCACGGCATGGAGACGACGCGGGCGCCGATGCCTTCGGCTTCGAGTGTCTTCTGGGCTTCCAGCGCGATCTCGACCTCGGAGCCGGTCGCCAGCAGGACGACTTTTTCGGGCTTGGTCGCGGGCGAGACGACATAGCCGCCTTTGGCCACGAGGTTCTCGTCGGTGTGGGTCTTGCGCGCCGGCGACGAGGTTCTGGCGGGTGAGGGCGATCAGCGACGGGCCGGTCGTGGTCTTCAGCGCGATCTCCCACGCCTCGGCGGATTCAACGCCATCGGCGGGGCGGAAGACGAGCAGGTTCGGAATGTTGCGCAGGCTGGCGACGTGTTCGACCGGCTGGTGGGTCGGGCCGTCTTCGCCGACGCCGATCGAGTCGTGCGTCATCACATGGATCACGCGCTGGTTCATCAGCGCGCCGAGGCGGATGGCGGGGCGCGAGTAATCCGAGAAGACGAGGAAGGTGCCGGAGTAGGGGATGATGCCGCCGTGCAGCGCCATGCCGTTCATCGCGGCGGCCATCGCGTGCTCGCGGATACCCCAGTGCACATAACGCCCGCCATAGTTCTCGGCCGAGAGCGGCGTCTTGGCGGCGGCGGTGCGCGTGTTGTTGGAGCCGGTGAGATCGGCCGAGCCGCCGACCATTTCCGGCACCAACTCGGTGAGGATTTCCAGCGCCGCGCCAGACCATTTACGCGTGGCGTCGGCTTTCTGGCCTTCGACGACGGCCTTCTTGTGCGCGTTGATCTTCGCGCTGACGTCCGTCCGGCAGCTTGCCGGAGAGGGCGGCTTCGAATGTCGCGCGCTTGTCGGAAGCGGCGAGGCGCTTCTCCCAGGCTTCGCGATGGCGGACGCCCTGCGCGCCGATCTTGCGCCAGGCGGCGAGGATCTCATCCGGCACCACGAACGGCGCGTGCGGCCAGTCGATCGCCTTGCGGATGCCGGCGATCTCTTCGGCGCCATAGGGGCCGCCATGCGCGGGGCCGGTGCCTGCGATCTTGGGCGCGCCATAGCCGATGATGGTCTTGCACGCGATCAGCGTGGGACGGTCGGCCGTCTGCGCCGCCAGCAAAGCGCCACGCACCGCGTCCATGTTGTGGCCGTCGACGCGCGCCACATCCCAGCCCGACGCCTTGAAGCGCTTGATCTGGTCGGTGTCGTCCGCCATGCCGGTCGAGCCATCGATGGTGACGGCGTTGTCGTCGAAAAGGACGATCAGGTTCTTGAGGCGCATGTGCCCGGCCAGCGTCAGCGCTTCCTGGCTGATGCCTTCCATGAGGCAACCATCGCCCGCGATCACATAGGTCTTGTGGTTGACGAGATCGTCGCCGAAGCGCGCATTGAGGTGGCGCTCGGCCATCGCCATGCCGACCGCGTTGGCGAGCCCCTGACCCAGCGGGCCGGTCGTGGTCTCGACGCCGCGTGTGTGGCCGAACTCCGGGTGGCCGGGCGTCTTCGAGCCGAGCTGGCGGAAGTTCCTGATCTCCTCGAGCGTCACGTCGGGCGAGCCGGTGAGGAAGAGAAGCGAGTAGAGCAGCATCGAGCCGTGGCCGGCGGAAAGGATCAGGCGGTCGCGGTCGGGCCATTCCGGGTTGGCGGCGTCGAACTTCAGGAATTCCTGATAGAGCAACGTCGCGACGTCGGCGAAGCCGAGGGGAAGGCCGCAATGGCCGCTGGCGGCTTTCTCGACTGCGTCCATGCTCAGAGCCCGGATCGCGTTGGCGAGCGGAAGTTGGGCCATGTCTGGTTCTCCGGCGGGACGTTGGAGGCGGGTTGTGGGGCTGGTTAACGGCTTTGCGTCGCTGTTCAAAGGGGATTTCCCGCCGCAGCTCGCCATTGCGCGCTTTGTTCACAGGCATCAAATAGGACCCGCTGAAAGGATGCGGGGATGGCCGAAGCGCCTGAAAATCCGGAAGATATGGATGCGGCGCTGAAGCGTCTCGAGGCGGCTATCGACCGTCTCGAAGGGCGTCTCGACGGGCTTTTCGAGCGTCTGGATGGCCATCGAGGGCACGAAAAGGAGGCTGAGGCGTTGCGCAAGGACCGCGCTCGCCTCGCTGGCGACCTTGACGTTGCGAAAGCGAGAGAGAAGGAACTTCAGCGTCTGGCCGACGAGGCGTCGGAGGCGCTGGGCGCTGCGATCTCCGAAGTTCGCGAAGCGCTCGGCAAGGTCTAGAATTGGGTTTATGGTGGTGCGGAAAGGCGGACTGTCTCGTGGCCAAGGCTGACATCTCCATCGCCGGAAAGCGCTATGCGCTGAGCTGCGCCCCCGGCCAGGAAGCCCGGCTCGAAGAGCTCGGCGCGCGTTTCGACCAGCGCGTGAGCGAGCTTAGCGAGGCGCTGGGCGACATCGGGCCTGAGCGCCTGTTTCTCGCCGCCGGGATTTCGCTGCTGGACGAACTGGATGCGCAGGCCGTCGATACCGGCGCCGCTGCGCTCGACGATCGCATCCGCAGCCTCGAGAACCGCGCCGCCACGCTGCTGACCGACGCCGCTGCGCGGATCGAGATGCTGTCGCGCCGCGTGGACGAGGCGAGCTAGCGGGCCACCACCCACACCAGCCCAACTGCGATCACCACACCGATTGCAAACCGCCACAGCGGCACGGGCGCAATGCCTGACGCTGGCCCTTCGACATTCTCGGCGCGACGCTGGCCGGTGAACATCGGGCCGATGAGATTGGTGCGCTTCGATCACGAGATAGAAAACGATCGCCGCGATGTGCAGGCCGATCAGCACCAGCAGCACGTTGAAGAAATCCTCGTGCAGGTCGCCTGCATCTTTTGCGAAATCGTAGTCGACATAGCGGGAGAGAGGACCCGACTCGAGGCCGTCGGTGTCCGAGGCGAAGAGGCCGAGCGTCACCTGCGTGATCAGCGCGCCGAGGATCGCCACGACGCTGAACGCGCCGAGCGGGTTGTGCCCGAAGGCTGCGCGATAGTTCGGCTTCAACAGTTTGGGCAGGTAGTTGGCGACTGCGCGCGGTCCTTTGATGAACTGCGCAAAGCGCGTCGTCTCCGGTCCGGCAAAGCCCCAGTAGATGCGGAACACCAGAAGGCCGAGCAGCGTCAGGCCTGACAGATAGTGCCAGTCCATCCGGTCGTTCTCGACCGTCCACCACGAGAACGCGACGCAGAACACGAAAAGCCAATGGACCAGCCGCGTTGGCGCATCCCACACCTTCTGTGTCGAAGGCGCAGGCGAGGCCTGCGGCTGATCAGACGGCATCGGCTACTTGTCCTTGTGCGGTTCCCGATAGGTGTCGTGGCAGTTCTTGCAGGCGCCGCCGGTCGCGGGGAATTGCGCTTTCAGACCGGCTGCATCGGTGACCGCCGCAAGCTTGGTCGCCTCGACCTGCAGCTTGGCGAGCGCCGCATCGAACCCGGCGCGGTCCGTCCAGATCACCGGCTTCGCGCCCGGCTTGCCGACTTCGGCGGCGGTGCCCGGCGGAAACCACGTGCCCATCTCGTCCGCATAGGCTTTCACCTTCGCGGCGGCGGTGGTGACGGCAGCCATGTCGGGCGAGGCGGACTTGCTGTTGTCAGCGATCACCTTGAAATTCTTGCCGAGGTCTTCGTACTTCTCGTGACGCTCGTGCATGAACGCCGGAACATCGGCAGGCGTCTCGCCCATTGCGCTGGCGGGCGTGGCGACAGGTTCCGGGGCCGGCGCAGGCGTTACTTCGGCGACAGGCTTTGGTTCCGCCGGAGCGGGTTCACCGCCGCCGCATGCTGCAAGACCCATGGCCAGCATGGCGGCCGATGCGAACAAATCGAACTTCATGTCGTAGAACTCCCGAGGATGCGGCGAATGGTCTGCATGGAACGCTAGAGAGCGGTATTGTGAGCGTCAACTCACAGACAAAACAGCGGCGAGATGATTGATGATGGCGCCAGTCGCGTATGTGATTCGGCGCGCGCTGGAACGGAAGCATGTACGATAGGCCCTTTACCCCTGACGCCATCCTTGCGGATGTATTTGGCCACGCCAGTTTCCGCGGCCAGCAGGGTGATGTCGTTCGCCATGTGACGGGCGGGGGCGATGCCGTCGTGTTGTTTCCGACGGGCGCGGGCAAGTCGCTGTGCTATCAGGTTCCGGCCCTATGCCGTCCGGGTGTTGCCATCATCGTGTCGCCGCTGATCGCCCTGATGCGCGATCAGGTCGAGGCGCTGAAGCAGGCCGGTGTTCCGGCGGCCATGCTGAACTCCTCGCTGAATCACGACGAGGCGCGCGCCGTGCGCGACGACCTGCGCGAGGACCGGCTGAAGCTTCTCTACGTCGCGCCCGAACGTCTCGTGACGTCCGGCTTCCAGCAGATGTTGCACGACGCCCACATCAGCCTCTTCGCCATCGATGAGGCGCACTGCGTCAGCCAATGGGGTCACGACTTTCCGGCCGGAGTATCGCGAGCTTTCCCACATCGCCGCCAACTTCCCCGGCGTGCCGCGCATCGCGCTCACCGCCACCGCCGATCCGGCGACGCGCGCCGACATCATCGAACGTCTTGGCCTGCAGGATGCGCGCATCTTCGCCAGCAGTTTCGATCGTCCGAATATTTCCTACACCATCGTCCAGCGCGACAAGGGCAAGGAACAGCTGCGCGACTTCCTCGCGACCCATGCGGGCGAAAGCGGCATCGTCTACTGCCTCTCGCGCAAGAAGGTGGAGCAGACGGCGGAGTGGCTGAACGAGCACGGCATCCGCGCACTGCCCTATCACGCCGGTATGGACGCCTTCCGTCCGCTCGCGTAACCAGGATGCGTTCCTCAAAGAGGATGGCGTCGTGATGGTTGCGACCGTCGCGTTCGGCATGGGCATCGACAAGCCGGACGTGCGCTTTGTCGCTCACACCGACATGCCGGGCTCGGTCGAGGCCTACTATCAGGAAACCGGCAGGGCAGGCCGCGATGGCGATCCGGCCGCAGCCTGGATGTGCTATGCGATGAACGACGTCGTCCAGCGCCGCCGCATGATCGACGAAGGTGCAGCGCCCGACGAGGTGAAGAGCATCGAGCGGCAGAAGCTCAACGCGCTCCTCAATATCTGCGAGACGACGCAATGCCGCCGCCAGGCGATCCTGTCCTGGTTCGGCGAAGAGCATCCCGGCAATTGCGGCAACTGCGATAACTGCCTCTCGCCCGCCGACACGTGGGACGCGACTGAAGCCGCCATCAAGGCGATGTCCGCCATCTATCGCACAGGCGAGCGCTTCGGCGTGATGCACATCGTCGATGTGGTGACCGGCAAGGTGACCGAGAAGGTCGAGAAATTCGGTCACGACAAGCTGCAGATCTTCGGCAAGGGATCGGACATTGACGCAAAGACCTGGCAGTCCGTGCTGCGCCAGATTTCCGCCTCAGGCCTCGTCATCGTCAGCGGCGAGCATGGTGGATTGAGCCTCAGCGAAGAAGCGCGACCCGTGCTGCGCGGCGAGCAGAAGATCATGCTGCGCCGGGAGCGGGCGAAGACGAAATCCCCGCGCCGGTCGCGCAGCGATCGCGGACATTGTCGACCGGCGCCGTGTCGCTGTTCGAACTGTCTGCGCGCGGAGCGCGCCAGCCTCGCGAAGTCTCAGAACGTGCCGCCCTACGTCGTCTTTCCACGACACCACACTGCGTGCGATGGCCGAGGCTCGGCCTGCAACGCTGGAAGCGATGGGCGCACTCTCGGGCATCGGCAAGGCCAAGCTCGAGCGCTATGGCGCGCAGTTCCTCGCGGTGATCGCCAAGGCGGCTTAGGTCCGCTCTTCGTCGCGCGTAAGAATCCCCCGTTCCGCCAGCGCTGCGATCTCCGCATCCGACAGGCCGAGCCAGCTGCGCAGGACCTCGGCATTGTGCTCGCCCTTGTGGGGCGCGGGGCCGCGCACGCCACTGGCCGCCTGCGAGAAGCGATAGGGCGTCTGCGCCATCGGCCGCACGCCGCCGGCGCGATCATCGATATCGACCACCGACTTCCGGAAGGCGAGCGTCGGCTGTTCGCGCAGTGTCTTGCCGGAGCGCACACGGCCCCAGGCGAGGTTCATCTTGGCCATAGCCTCCTCAACTGCCTCCCATGATGACAGGCCCATCATGAAGCGCGACACGGCATCGCGCCGCGCCGCAATCTTCGTGTCGAGATCCATCTGCGGCGTTGCCGGATCACTCATGCCGAACTGCGTGGTCAGCAGCTTCCACAGCCAACGGAAATCCACCGACACCAGGATGGCGCCGACGCCCGTGTCCCACATGTCGGGCGGCAGGTTGCGCGTCGCTTCGGAGTCCTCGATCTCGTAGTGGAAACTATCGTCGCTCACCAGCGTCGCATCCATCATCGACAGGTCGATGTGCTGGCCCAGCCCTGTCCGCTGCCGCATGATCACCGCCGACAGCAGGGCGACCAGCCCGTGCAGTCCCGCATTCGTGTCCGCCACCGACAGCGGCAGGTCGACCTTCACGCCCTGATGGCGAAGCGTGCGGTCGATCAGGCCCAGCTCCGCATGCACGATCGGCGCATAGGCCGGCTTCTGCGATTCAGGTCCGCCCTGACCGAACCCGGAAATCGACAGCATGATCAATTTTGGATTCGCTTTCGCCAGCGTCTCGTAACCGATCCCCAGGCGCGGCATCACATCGGGCCGGAAATTCTCCAGCACCACGTCGGCATGCTTCACCAGCGCCAGCACCAGCTCCTGCGAGCCTTCAGCCCGCAGATCGATCGAGATGCCCTGCTTGCCGGCGTTGATCATGTTGAAGTAGCCGGAAATCCCGGCCGTCATCTTGCCCCACAGCCGGCTGGTATCGCCTTCCGGCGGCTCGACCTTCACGACCTCCGCGCCAAGGTCGCTCAGCATCCGCCCGGCAAACGGCCCCGCCAGCACGCGCGAGAAATCGAGCACCTTCAGGCCTTCGAGCGGATAGCCGAGCTGTTCAGGCGCCATGGTGCAAACTCCCCGCGAGCCGTTGGGGCGCCGCACCAGAAGACTAGAGCGCGACCGATCAGTCTGCACCCCGAAACCCGCGCGCGGCGGCCCATCTCCACAGCGTGCAACGTGCTCGCTCCGTTGCCTCAGCGGAAATGGCGCGAAACGGGCGACTCCCATTTCGTGAGAGGTATTTTCAAGACTAAATGCGACGCATTCTCGCATTTTCTCTTATTTAGCAGGATGATTCGCATAGAATTCCGTGTAATAAGGGAGTGTGGCTCTCGATCTGGTCGCGCTGGCCGGTCTTGAGAGTCTGGAAGCTCCTTGGGTTCACGGATGCAGACGATACAGGACAGTTCGCTGAACAGGCCCATATCCGATGAGGAGTTGCGCAGCCTGGAATTGAAGGCCGAGCGCAATGCCGGCTTCCGGAACGGCGCCTACGCAGTGTTCACAGTGATACTGCTGGTCGGCGCGTTCTGGGTTGGACTGCAGTCCGCCCCGCTTCTCTGAGCGCAACGGGACGGCGTACGGCATCCCTGATGCTGGACGCGCTCCATTCTTGCTCTTGGCCGCCGGGCCAATGAGGTAGAAGCTCCCGTGTCATGAGCAACCGCAAGAGCAGACGCAGAGCCGCCGCCGTTCGCCGTAGCGCGCCTGCAGCGTCTGCAACTGAACGCCGACAGCTGATCTCCCGCGTCGGCCTCGTCCTGCTGGCTATCGTTGCGGTGGTGGCGTTCTTCGCGATCGCGCAGATGCTGCGCCGCTAGGCGAAGGGCGACACGATGGCCGATCGCGCCTCCGGGTCTGGCAGACCTCCGACAATCTCGATCGTTGCGAGCGCAAACTGGGACGGGCGCAAGCTCGACCGCGAGCAGTACAGCGATGTGCTCTTCACCGATCTCGACATGAGAGAGGCGCACAACGCCGGATCGGTCTTCAACCGGTGCACGTTCCGCAGGGCGCGTTTCAATTCGTCCGTGCACGAAGATACGGCCTTCCTCAATTGCACGTTCGTCGGCGTCAAATTCTTCGACGTGCGTTTCATCCGTTGCAAGCTGATGGGCAGCGTGTTCGAGGGTTGCGCGTTCGAGATCATGCAGGTGAAGGAGGGCGACTGGTCATTCGCCGGCCTCGTTGGCGCAGACCTGGGCTCGGCGCAGTTCGATGGCGTTCGCTTGCGTGAAGCCGATTTAACCCGCACGCGGTGTAAGGGTAGTGTCCTACGCAATTGCGATCTCTCGCTCGCGACGCTGAGCGGCGCCGACTTTACGACATGTGACCTGCGCGGAAGCGATCTGGGCGACGCTGGACCCGAGGGAAGTCGTCATCACCGGCGCCATCATCGACATCAAGCAGACCGCTTCCATCGCGCAAGCGCTCGGCTTTGACGTAAGGGCGCGATAGCGCGCCAGACCTTACGAAGAAAGTGTCCGAGCGCTTCTCTTGATCGCGCAGGCAGACTACGGTTCGCGCGGGGAAGGCTGCGATCACGAATCATGAATCTTGCCCGGCGGGCGAACCGCAATACGTCAACACAACAGGAACCACGCTGATGAAACGCCTTCTCCTTGCGCTGCCGCTGATGATCTCCGCTGTTGCGTGTGCGCCCGCGCCGGCGCCTGCAGAGCCGACCCCCGCGGTTGTCGAAACGCCTGCGCCCGTGGCCGTGCACAAGCCGGTCAACCTCATCATTCTCTACTCGCTGAAAGCTGGCGTCACGCCGGCCGACTTCGAAGCCTGGGTGAAGTCGACCGATCATCCGACAATGCGCGGCCTCGCGCGCGTCGCCGACTTCCAGACCATGCGCGCTGAAAAACTCCTGATGGGCGATGGCAAGCCGAGCGTGCAGTACATCGAGACGTTCTCGGTATCCGACATGGACGGCTTCGTCGCCGAAGACATGCCGGGCGCCACGGTGCAGGGCATCATGGGTCAGTTCATGGGCTTCGCCGAAGCCCCGCAATTCATCGTCGTGTCCGAACTGGAATAGATCTACGCGAAGCCTCTCTCACGCACGTGAGAGAGGCGCTCGCTGCGAATTGGGGCGCAGCGAACTGAGCGAAGCGCACGGAAGCGCTGTTCGGCAGCAGGAGCACCCCAATGCGAATTGTGGTCAAGGCGATCCACCCGAACGGCAAGCCGGTCGCTACGGCTCCGATGACGGAGCGCGAGGCGGTGATGAAAGTCTGGGAGTTCAAGACTTCGGGCTGCACGCAGATCCGGACATTCAACGCCGCGACGGACGAAGAGATCAACATCCTCCAGAAGCCTGAGTGATGCGTTCGGTACTCTGGCGACGCCTCCACGTCAGTGACGAATTGCCTTGATGATTTCGCCGCCAATGATTTCGTCGCGCCAGTGTGCCCAGATGCCGCCCTGGCCGTAATTGCCGCCGGTCATCACCACGACAAGTTCGTAGTCCGGAACAACCACCACCAACTGGCCTCCATTGCCGTTGGCTTCGTACGCCTCGATCCGCTGATCTCCAACGAGCACGCCATAGCGATGCCAGCCGTACCCGTCGGCGCCGTGCGTGGCCACATTGGCAAACGTATCGGCATCCATTCCCGTCGTTGTTTCATTGACCTCGACCTGCGCCGAGGTCGAATCCGCAACCCAGGCCGAACTGACAATTCGCCTCCCGTTCCAGACGCCGCCATCCAGAAATAGCTGACCCAGTTTCAGAAGGTCGCGCGGCCGCATGTAGGCGCCGCCGCCCAGATAGCCTTCGCCGTTCGGCGCGAGGTTCCAGTAATACCGGCCGAACTGGAGCGGCCCGGCGACAAGGCGATCAAATAGATCGGGTATGCCTTGCCCTGTGACCTTGCGCAGCGCGGCGCCGACAAGGTTGATGCCGGCTGTGCAGTATGCGTACCGCTCACCCGGCTCATGCGCCATCGGCAGATCAAGCGTGAAGCGCCACCAGTCCGGTTGATCGGTCTGGCTTTGCATGGCGCCTTCATTGCCCTGCGAGGCGTCATCATTGTCGTTGCAATCGAGACCCGACGTATGCGTCAGAAGGTGCGCCAGCGTAATTCGGGATTTGCGTTCATCTACATTTGCAAAGGGTCCGTCGCTGGCGAGCACGTCGAAGATCCGCGTCTTGCCGGAGAGTGGCGCTCCCTCAAGCATCGCGGCGCCGACAAGCGCCGACGCGAAGGATTTACCCGCCGATCGAATATCGTGCGGCGTGTCGCGATCATTACCGAAGAAATACTCGTCGAGCACCAGCCGGCCATTCCGCGCCACCAGCAGCGAATGGATCAGCTGCGGCCGGCGGCCCGCTGGATCGGACTCGGTTATGCGTTGGATGACCGCCGCAAGCGCACCTTCGTCGAACCCGACATCGCCGGCGCTTGCCGCGCGCCATCCGTCATCGGTTTGCGCGGGGCGGCTGTAAGCATGAGGGCCAGGCGCTCGCGGAATGAACCGGGAAGCGGTGGATCGCGAAACAGGCTTCAAGTCGAGAGGCTGCGGCAAGGGAGGCGACGTCACAGTGAGCGTATGCGCATCGCGAAGCGTTGCCGTACGCGCCACTTCCCCGTCCGGAGTGGAAAACGAAATCGTATTGCCGCTCCGGCTCGCAAGAAAACGCGACGCGCCGCCATTGAAATTGAATTCAGGATTGCGGAATGCGCCGACCCAGCGCCCCTCCTCATTGCGCGCGATGTCGAGATAGAGCGCGAATGTCTGGGGCAGGGGAATTACCTCACCTTGCCACGAATTCGCGCTTGTGCGCGCAAGGCGAAGCGGCGTTGCATACGCCTGTCCCGGCAGGCCGGGCGGTTGCGTCCACCAGCCTTCTATCGTATCGCCGCTGGCCGACAGCGCGCCGTGAAAGCTGCCGCCATCGGCGCCAAAATCGAGATCCAGTATCGCTGCTCGCGTCTCCGCGCCGGCAAGCGTTCCGCGCCACATCCCATCGACCTGCGTGATCGCCAGCGTGCCTCGAAGCGCGGGGGAAAAGTCGCTCTCGCTGGACCAGAGACCTGCGAGCGAAGCGGCGGAGTCGTCACTTGCAGGAATCTGCGCCTCTGCCGCTGGAAGGCCGAGCAGCAGCAAGATGGCAACGAGACGTTTCATCAGCTGTTGCTCACTTTGCGGGCGTCGCGCGACTTCAGCCAAGCGAGGACGGGCGCCTTTCCGGTCTGCATGTTCCTTTGAAGCGCGAGGCATGCCGTATCGAGATCCCGCGCCTTGAGTGCGGCCAGAATGCGTTCGTGGTCCTGACCCGCGTGCGCCACGCCCTTGGTGTCGCGCATCAGCGCCAGCTCATAGAGCCGCGTTCGCGCCATCATGTTCTGGATGAGGCCGACCAGCACGCGGTTCGGGCACGCTTCCAGGAGCGTCAGGTGCCACTCATCATCAAGGGCGATTGCGGCCGCAGCATTGCGTGTCCGTACAAGCCGTTGGTTGATCTTCTCGAGACGCGCGATCTGCTCGTGGCTGGGCAATCCCGCAAGACGCAATGCGGCCGGATCGAGGATCGGCCGTATGTCGTAAACCTGCTCGAACTCTTCGACGGTCAGCGCCTTGACGAAATAGCCGTAGTGAGGACGCGCCTCGAGCGAACCTTCCGACGACAGGCGATTGAGCGCTTCCCGCAAAGGTGTGCGGCTGATCTGCAGGCGCTCGGCGAGATGCACCTCATTGATGCGCTCGCCCGCCGCCAGGTCACCGGCGACAATCATCGCGAGGATGGCTGTTTCCGCAGACTGGCTGAGGCTGAGGCGTTCCAGGGATTTTGTCTGCATACTGTATACAGTATACTGAGGCGCACCGATTGCAAGTCCGGCGAATTCAAACTGAGACACTACCTCTCCCAGACTCCGTTTGACTCTCTCCCCGCCTTGAGTTCCTATAGAACAAAACAGGAACTCAATTGCCGGGAAAGGAGCTGTCAGCGTGGCAAATGTCGATCTGGAAGCTCTGCGATCGCAGGTCGCCCGGCTGGAGCGGGGGTCGTCGCCTGTAGCGGAGGCGCGGTTCGAAACCGGGTCCGCTGCGATCGATGCGGCGCTCGGCGGTGGCCTTGTGCGGGCCGCCCTGCACGAGATTTTTGCCGAGGGCATGGCGAGCGAGCCCGCCGCTGCGGCCTTTGCGGTGATGCTTGCCCTGCGCGCCTCGAACGGGCGACCGATCGTCTGGGTACGGCAGGATTTCGTCGGACTGGAGATGGGCGAGATCTATGCGCCCGGCCTTGCCGAGCTTGGTCTTTCCCCGGATCGCCTGATCCTCGTGCGGGCGCGCGATGGGCCATCCGTCTTGCGGGCAGGCGAGGAGGCGGCGCGATGTCCGCCGCTCGGCGCCGTGCTGATCGAGCCGTGGGGCAATCCCAAGACGCTCGATCTCGTGGCCACACGAAGACTGGCGCTGGCCGCGGCGCGCTCGAACGTGCCGCTGTTCATGGTGCGCGCGGGCGGCACGCCAACGCCCAGCGCCGCCGCATCGCGATGGAGCATTCGATCCGCGCTCTCCCGCCCCTTTCCGGCGGATGCGCCGGGGCATCCCTGCTTTGTCGCTGACCTCTTGAGAGACCGGGCAGGGGCCGCAGGCCAGGGCTGGGTCGTGGAATGGAATCGTGACCGTCTCAGCTTCATCGACCTCGCAGCAGGAATTGCATCAGACGGCGCGCCGCTACCTCGCCGTGTGGTTTCCCCTCCTGCCGGCGGACCGCATCCTGCGCCAGGGACCGCTCGATCCGGACGACGCGCAGGCTAGCCTGCCGCTCGTCGTGGTCGAAAAGATCAAGGGCGGGATGCAGATCGTCGCGCTCAGTCGCAAGGCAAAGGCGGCTGGTCTTGCGACGGGTGTTTCGCTCGCGGATGCCCGCAGCCGAATTCCCGATCTCTGGGTCGAAGAAGCCGATCATCGCGCGGACGCAGCCCTTCTCGACGCGATAGCGGAGGACTGCGATCGTGTCTCGCCCGTGGTGATGATCGATGCGCCCGATGGCCTCCTGCTCGACATCACGGGGTCCGAGCACCTTTTCGGCGGCGAAGCAGCGCTTCGTCTCGGTCTCTCGCAACGCCTGCGCCGCGCCGGACTTCATGCGCGCAGCGTTATCGCCGGCGCGCCTGACACGGCCCGCGCGATCGCCCGTTTCGGCCGCACCGCAATTGTGCCCCCGGGCGGCGAGATCACGGCGGTGCGCACGCTTCCCATCGCCGCGCTCCGCCTGCCGCCCGATCACCAGACCGCCATCTCGCGCGCCGGTCTCAAGACTATCGGCGCGCTGGCCAGCCGCTCCACGCAGCTCTTCTCCGCCCGCTTCGGTGAGGAGATGACGCTCCGCCTCGCGCGCCTGCAGGGTCTCGCCCATGCTCCACTGACGCCCCGCCGCGCCATCCCCATGCTCTGGATCGACCGTCGCTTCGCCGAACCCATTGGCCGTGTCGAAGACGTAGAGGCCGCCCTGTCGGATCTTGCGCACGATGCCTGCGCAAAGCTGGGTGAGCGCCGCGAAGGCGGCCGTGTTTTCGAGGCCAGCTTTCATCGCGCCGATGGCGCCGTCCGCCGCATTGTCATCGAAACCGGCCGGCCCATGCGCGATCCCCGCGTGCTGCTGCGGTTGTTCCGGGAAAAGCTCGATGCGCTTGCCGATCCCATCGACCCTGGCTTCGGCTTCGACATGATACGCCTGTCGCTGCTGGCGACGGATGCGCAGGGCGCCATCCAGTCCGGGCTCGATGGCCGCGCGCTGGAAGAAGACGAAGTCGCCGACCTTGCTGATCGTCTTTCAACGCGTTTTGGCGCAAAGCGCGTTGTACGTTTCCTGCCCGAGAACACGCACAATCCTGATCGTGCCGTTCGCGCCGTCCCCGCCAGCTTCAACCCGATGACGTCCACGGTCTGGCCCGCGCCGGAAGAGGGCGAACCGCCCCTGCGCCCGACGCACATCTTCGATCCGCCACATCTGGTCAGTGTAAGCATGGCGGAAGTGCCCGACGGTCCGCCTCGCCGCTTCATCTGGCGTCGCAAAAAGTATGACGTGATCCATGCCGAAGGCCCCGAGCGCATCGCCCCCGAATGGTGGCGGGCGCCGGCAGACACGTCGCGCGATTACTATCGCGTGGAAGATTCCACCGGTCTTCGCTTCTGGCTATTTCGCGTCGGCAACTACGCAGACGGCGCTAGCTGGTTCGTCCACGGCGTCTTCGCATGAGCAGTCAGACGAACGTCATTCGCTTCCCTGAGCCATCGGAAGCCAGACAAGCGCCACGCGCATCTCAACCGTACGCCGAGCTTGCCGCCGCCACGAACTTTTCCTTCCTGCGTGGAGCTTCCACGGCAAAGCAGATGATCCTCCAGGCGCTTCTTCTCGATTACGCGGGAATCGGCCTCGCAGATATGAACACTGTCGCCGGCGTCGTGCGCGCCTGGACAGAACTAAAGCAGCTTCGCGAAGACGGTTTGCCGACCCCTGACAAGGTCAGGGAAGGCGGCTCTCCGGGAGAAATGGGATGGGTGGCTCATCCGGACGAAGACGAACTTACGAAAATGAAAGCCGAACTGAAGACGCGTGCGAAGGCATTCAAACTGATTGTCGGTGCACGGCTCGTCTTTGCGGACGGAACGCCGGATATAATTGCTTACCCTGTGAATCGCGTTGGATGGGCGCGTCTCTGTCGGTTGCTCACCAAGGGCAATCTTCGAGCGCCTCCGGGGCAAGATCGCGCGATAAAAGGCGAATGCCGCCTGATGCTCGAAGACCTGCTGTTTCAACCTGCGGATCTGCTTCTGATCGTTATGCCTGGCGCGAGCGTGGATCGGCTTCGGACGCTTCTGGAACGTTTGCATCGCTCTGCATGCGTCTGGTTGGGTGTCTCCATGCATCATCGCGGCGACGATGCCCGGCGCCTCCAGCGGTTGAAACATGTCGCGAAAACGGCAGGCGTTCCCATCATCGCCGTCAACGATGCTCTCTACGATATTCCTGGCCAGCGTGATCTTCAGGATGTCATGACGTGCATCCGCGAGGGCCTAAAGATAACTGAGGCGGGCAAGCTGCTGGAGACAAACGCCGAGCGGCATTTGAAACGAAGTGAGGAGATGGCGCGTCTTTTTGCCCAGGCGCCGGAAGCGCTGGAACAAGTCGCAGTCTTCCTCGACCTCGTCGAGTTCGATCTCGAGCAACTTCAATACCAGTATCCAGAGGAGCCGGTTCCCCCCGGCTGGAATGACCAGGACTATCTTGAGGATCGCACCTGGTTTTATGCGCGGATGAAATACGACGATGCAATTCCATCGCGCGTCGATGATCTCCTGAAAAAGGAATTGGCCTTCATCCGTGAGCACAAGCTCGCGCCATACTTTCTTACGATCTTCGATACGGTGCGGATTGCAGAAGATATGGGCATTCTCTGTCAGGGGAGAGGGTCGGCTGCAAACTCCGCCGTCTGTTACGTACTTGGCATCACGTCAGTGGACCCGGCGAAGTTCGATCTCCTGTTCGAGCGGTTTCTGTCTGCGCACAGGAAGGGCGAGCCTCCCGACATTGATGTCGATTTCGAACATGAGCGTCGTGAAGATGTGATCCAGCATCTTTATGAACGCTATGGACGTGAGCGAGCGGGGATTGCGGCCACCGTCATTCACTATCGGCCTCGCAGCGCCATGCGCGAAGTTGGCAAGGTTTTCGGCTTGACCGACGATGTCACCGCTCAGCTCTCCGGGCTTGTCTGGGGCAGCTGGGGAGATGCGCCCGCAAAGCGGCAGTTGGCGCAAGCCGGGCTCGATGCGGACAATCCCATTCTTTATCAGGCGCTGAGTTTCGCAAGCCGCCTGCAGAATTTTCCGCGCCATCTTTCGCAGCATGTTGGCGGCTTTGTTCTGACGCGCGGACGGCTGGATGAATTTGCGCCGATCGGCAATGCGGCCATGGATGATCGTACATTCATCGAGTGGGACAAGGACGACATCGAATCCTTGCGGGGTATGAAGGTCGATGTGCTGGCGCTCGGCATGCTCACCTGCATTCGCAAGGCGCGTAATCTGCTGCATGAGCACGGAGGCGTGCGATATGGATTGCGCGACTTCCCGCAGGAGGACCCGGTTGTCTACGACATGCTCTGTAAGGGCGATTCTATCGGCGTGTTTCAGGTCGAAAGCCGCGCCCAGATCAACATGCTGCCACGTCTCAGGCCGAGAGAATTCTATGATCTCGTGATTGAGGTCGCGATTGTTCGTCCGGGTCCGATTCAGGGGAACATGGTCCATCCCTATCTCAAGCGGCGCAACAAGGAGGAGGAGATCGTTTTCCCTTCGCCTGGGTCTGAGTACGGGCATCCGAAGGAGTTGCACAAGATTCTGGACAAAACGCTTGGTATTCCGCTGTTCCAGGAACAGGCCATGAAGCTCGCCATGGTCGCCGCGAAATTCACGCCCGAGGAAGCGAATGGCCTACGTCGCGCCATGGCGACTTTTCGCAATGCGGGGACGATTCATAAATTTCAGGATCTCATGGTCGGCCGCATGATCGACCGCGGCTATGATCCCGAGTTCGCCAAAAACTGTTTCGAGCAGATCAAGGGCTTCGGTTCCTACGGTTTCCCGGAAAGCCATGCCGCGGCCTTCGCGCAACTCGTCTATGTGTCGTCATGGTTGAAATGCCATCATCCGGCGGCGTTTGCGTGTGCCTTGCTGAATTCGCAGCCGATGGGTTTTTATGCGCCGGCGCAGATTGTGCGAGATGCGCAGGAGCATGGCGTCGAGGTGCGCGAGATCGATGTGAACTTCAGTCACTACGACAACACGCTGGAGCGGCGCGAGGATGGGGCGTTGGCGCTGCGTCTCGGTTTCCGTCAGGTCGACGGTATGCGCGAGGATGATGCTGGCGCTCTTGTCGCCAATCGTGGGGCCGGGTTCACAAGTATCGCCGACATGCGCCAGCGTGGCCGCGTCTCCGCGCCCATGCTGCGACGCCTGGCGGATGCGGATGCTTTCAATTCCCTACTGCAGGACCGGCGCGAGGCCTTGTGGGATGTCCGCCGCCTGCCGGATGACGATGTGCTGCCGTTGTTCGCCGCCGCCGATGCGCGCGAGCTGGGTGAGGAACCGGAAAGCGACCTCCCCGAAATGCCGCTGGGCGAACATGTCGCGGCAGACTACCAGACGACGCGGCTGTCGTTGAAGGCGCATCCGATGCAGCTCCTGCGTCCCGTGTTTGCGGCGGAGCGCATTCTGTCCTGCCAGCAGACAACCGATCTGAAGGATGGCTACTGGGCGCGCACAGCGGGGATCGTCCTCGTCCGCCAGAGGCCCGGCAATGGCAAGGCCATCTTCATCACGCTGGAGGATGAGACCGGCGTCACCAACGCTTTGCTATGGGCCCGCACGTTCGAGAAATTCCGGGCGCAGGTGATGGGCGCGCGCCTGCTGGTGATCGAGGGCAGGGTGCAGAAGAGCAAGGAAGGCGTGACGCACCTGATGGGCGCGCGCGTGATCGACCGGTCATTCGAGCTTGAGCGTCTGTCCGAAGATCATGTCGTCGAAACCGAATTCACGCGCGCCGACGAGGTCAAGAACCCGCAGCAGCCGCGCGGCCACAAAGGCGAAGGCAAGAGGAACGAGGGCATGTTCGTCCACCCCCGCAATGTGCGCATCCTGCCGAAGTCGCGCGATTTTCACTGACGCGAAGACGCGTCAGATCGGCATGCGCATGATTTCCTGATAAGCCTTGATGACCTCGTCGCGCACCGCGATCACGGTTTCCATCGTGGCTTCAGCGGCGGAAACAGCTGTCACCACGTCGATCAGGTCGCCCTTGCCCATCGCGGCATTTGTCACCGCGGTCTCGGCCGAGTTGCCGGCCTTGCTGAGCGAGCCTACCGCCGTGTTCAGCAGCGAGCCGAAATCCGGCCCGGCAACGCCGCCCGATTCCTTGCCGCCCGCCATGCCGCCGATCGTCTGCGCGACACCGCCATATGCCTTGATCGCCGAAAGACCCATATCGGACATCTAGACTCTCCTATTCTTGCTTTCGGGCCTCACGCTTTCAGCAGCGAGACGACGCCGAGCATCATGGAGCGGCTCGATTCGATCACGTTGAGGTTGGCTTCGTAAGCGCGTTGCGCTTCGCGAAGATCAGCCATCTCGACCAGCGTCGAGACGTTCGACGTTTTCACATAGCCATTGGCATCGGCGGCAGGATGGCTGGGATCGTACTTCATCTGGAAGGGCGACATGTCCATGCGCGATCCCGTGACCTTCACGGCGTCAGCGCCGATCTCGCGATCGTAGTAGGAGCGGAACACGGGAGCTTTCCGGCGATACGGATCGCCGCCCGGCGTGTTGGATGTCGCGTCGGCGTTGGCGAGGTTCTCGGCCGAAATCCGGATGCGCACCGTTTGCGCGCGCAGGCCCGTTGCGGCCGCGCCCATGGCGGACATGAGGTCGGATGACATGTGTGTCGTCTCCTACGCGCGCGTGGCGCTCACCGTCCCGGTGAACGCGACGCCATCCTCAGCAGGCCCAGACTCTTCTGGTACAGGCCAACCATGGTCTCGAAATCCATTCGGGTTTCGGCGATCTTCATCATCTGCTCCTCGACCACCACGGCATTGCCGTCGAGCGTCGTTTCGGAGTCAGGAGATTTCACAGGCGTCATGCCCCGCATGGCGGGGCCGTGCGGGGCGGTCATGTGTCCGGCTTGCGTGGCCACCATCGCGGTCCGTCCCGGTCCGCCGGCGCCGCGGCCGGACATGCGCTGAAGCGTCGCGGCGAAGGCTTCCTGGTCGATATCGCTGGGCACGAAGCCGGGCGTCGACACGTTAGCGACGTTCTGGGCGACGATCTTCTGACGCTCGCCCAGCATCTGCATGCGGGCCTTCATCAGGGAAAACACGGACATCTGGTTGGGATCGGCCATAGCTCTGTCCACCCGGGCGAAAGCCCATCGCTAGGCAGATTTGACCGCTTTGCTTAAGGGCGTCTTAAAGGCCGCGCCCCGGCGTTAACGCTCCGTTTACCGACATTTCCGATGGATTAACCAAGAAACCGGCCCGAATGGCCGCAATTGGCTGTCCAACATGGACTTTTTCTCGGTCATCAAGGCCCTCGCCGCACTGGCTTTCGTGCTCGGCCTGCTGCTCGGCGGCACGTGGCTGCTCCGCAAGTATGGCAGCCGCATCGGGCTCAAGGCGGGGCAGGTCAGCCAGGATCTCAAGGTCGTCGAATGGCGCTCGCTCGACCTGCGCCGGAAACTCGCTGTCGTACGCTGGGGCGACAAGGAACATCTCGTCTGCCTTGCGCCGACCGGCGACACGCTGATCGCCTCACGCGAAACACCGCCGCCTTTCGCGCCCATCCCGCCGTCGGCAACTGGCGAGTGCGGACAATGAAGATCCTTCGCACACTTGCACGCCTTGTTCCGCTGCTGGGCCTCGCGATCCTCGTGGCGCCTTCGGCATTGCCGCAGACGATCTCCGTCGATCTCGGCACGGGGCAGGGGCTGACGTCCGGCATCGTGCAGATGGTTGCCGCCATCACGGTGCTGTCGCTGGCGCCGTCCATCCTGGTGATGACCACGTCGTTCGTCCGCATCGTCGTGGTGCTCTCGCTCGTGCGTACGGCCATCGGACTGCAGAACGCGCCGCCCAACTCGGTCATCATCTCGCTGTCGCTGTTCCTCACCGCCTTCGTGATGACGCCGACCTTCCTGCAATCCTACGAAGCCGGCATCCAGCCTTACATGGCCGAGGCGATCACGCTGGAGGAGGCGATCCCGCGCGTCCTTAGGCCCGGTGCAGAAATTCATGGGCGCACACGCCAACGAGGCGGATGTCGCCCTGTTCGCCGACATGGCCAATATCCAGAACCTGCAGAACGCCTCCGACGCACCGTTTCAGGTTCTCGCGCCCGCCTTCATGATCTCGGAGCTGAAGCGCGCCTTCGAGATCGGCTTCATGGTCTTCCTGCCCTTCCTGGTGATCGACCTTGTCGTGTCGTCCATCCTGATGGCGATGGGTATGATGATGCTCCCGCCCGTCACCATCTCGCTGCCGTTCAAACTGATCTTCTTCGTGCTGGTGGATGGCTGGCGCATGCTGTCGGGCTCGCTGGTCGAAAGCTTCACGCAGATCCCGCCCAGCTGACGCCGGACGGGACAGCGCAAATCTCTAGCCCAGCTTGAAGCGTACGAAGCCCAGAACGCCTGTCGGGTCGCCGTCATAAAGCGGCGCCAGCGCATCGCTGACCCAGTTCTTGGTAGCCGAGGCCCCAAGCACCATCGTGACCGTGTCGTTGAGTTCGAAGTCGCGCGAGACACCCAGCGTCGCGCGCGCCACCTTCTCGACCGGGCCATGATGGATAAGGCCCAACTCATCCGTCTCGATCGCCTCGACGCGCGAGAAGACCGTCCAGACCTGGTCAAGCTTCCACGCCGCTTCACCGAGCCAGGCATCCAGCGTGACATCTTCGCTGCTGATCTTGCGCGCGAACGCGCCGGTAAGGGATAGCGAGCCATCGCCGATGGCCTGCGTGTAGAGCGCGCTGGCGGACCATTTGGTGACATCCACGTCGGGCTCAAGTTGCTCAGGACTGGTCACATCGGCCCAGCTCGCCTGCAGCGACCAGTTCTCCGTCGGGTTCCACGACAGACGCACGGCCGTCGAGTCGAGCTTTCCCGTCTCGATATCGTAGCGATCCTGATCGGGCTCGCGGCCGCGGAAGCGCGAAGCCTCGATCTTCACGTCGCCATTCACATACCCGGCTGTCACGACTCCAAAAGTAATGTGCGTTGAGTCCATCCAGTGGTGCGTGATCGGTGCTTCCGGGTTCGGCTCAGCGGCAGGGCGATGCATGAAGGCGGGCGGGCCGAACGCGGGTTCGCCCGGCAGACCGCCATAGACAAACACGCTCTGTCCATCGCCGAGCTGATGGGAATAGCTGGCCGACAGCTCCATGACGAAGTCGTGCGGATGCTGCCGGTCCACCAGCGTGTCGACGCCATCAGCGGTCTCGCCCGCCGCGAGTAGCAGCGGATAGCCTCTTTTGCCCATCAGCGGATCGGGGCTCACAGCGCCGCGGAATTGCAGCACGTCGCCATTGTCGAACCGGCGCTGCGCCACGCCCATGAACATGCCAGCGATGAACGCCTTGTCGTCGCCGCGCGGACCGCCTTGCGAGGTGTAGAGCATGTCGAGCGTGGCATGCCCCATCAGCATCCAGTCGCCAGCGGACGACATCAGCATGCGGTGCGGCGCGGCCTCGGGCTGCCAACTCGTGCCGCTGGCCTCGCGCGTCATGGCATAGCCGCCGAGCGCGCCGGCCATGGCGTGCTGGCTATCTGCATCGTCGCCCATCGTGTGTTTCGAATGATCCATGCCGAGCATGTCGGCCATGCTCTCATGGCTGGCGTGCGCGTCTGGGGGCGTGCTCGTGGGTTGTTCTTCCGCCGGAGCAGGGTGGCCTGTATGTGCGGAATGGTCGTGCGTGGAATGATCTGTCGCCTGCGCCGCCGCTGCGGGTGCGAAGATGATCGCGGATGCGATCAATGCGTAACGTGACAAGTCGGGTGACATGGGGGGATGTCCTGATCTGAATCCGTAAAACCGTCCTCCTGCGAGGCGGCATGCATGTTCGGTCAGGTCAGGCGCGAGGTGGGCGGAGATCCGGGTCGGGTGTGGCTGACGCGAAGCTGGTCTCCGATGGAGCCAGCCAGGAATAGGCCTCGACATGCGTGCTCGTCGTGGCGCCGACGAGATCGACCCATCCCGTGAGCGCCGCGATGCATTCGCAATGCGGTGATGATTTCGCATGACCGGAATGAGCTGGTGCGCTGTGGTTATGGTTCATGGCCATGTGCACGTCCGCCATGGCCTCCTTGGCTTCATGGCAGGGCGGAGCATCCGGTTCTGTCACCGCAACGATCGCTGCAGCTTGCGCCAGCCGGGCGCAATGCTGCGCAGCGGCTTCCATCTGTCCGGTGAAGACAAAGGCCGTGACGAGCGCCAGCAGTATGCGGGTCAGCCGCGAAAACATGCCCGCAAGATTGGTGCGCCCGTCACGCCTGTCAATCAGACTCGTTCCCTTAGCCGCCATTCGCCGCAGTGCGAACGGCCTGGATCAGGGCGCCGGCCTTCTGGCTCTGCACCTTGTCCGTCGCCTTCGGCAGGGCGGAATTGACCGCGATCACGAGATTTTCCTCCGGATAGACGTAGATGCCCTGGCCGAAAATGCCGACGGCGCGATAGCCATCCTCCATCGGCCACCAGAAGTAACCATAGCTGGCGCCCGCTGCGCGCGCCTTGCCGGCGGGCACGTGGTTGGAGGTTGCGTCCTCGATATAGCCGTCGGGCACGATGCTCTTCCCGTCGATCTTGCCGCCGCCCATCATGAACACGCCGATACGCGCATAGTCACGAAGCGTCATGCTCATGCAGCAGCCGCCGCGCTCGAGCCCGGCCTTGTCGAGCATCCAGATCGCGTCCTGCTCCATGCCGAACGGTTTCCAGAGTTTGTCGGATGCGTATTCCGACAGCGACTTGCCCGCGAGCGCGCGCTTGAGCGCGATCCCGGCAAGATCCGTCTCGCCGGTCTTGTATTCCCAGACGGAGCCCGCAGGCGCCGCACGCTTCAGCTTGCTCATGTAGATAAGCAGCGGATTGTTCGCGACCCTATCGCCGCCCTTGAAGGGCGCGGTGCCGGCCTGCGCCACATCGGACTTGGGATTGGAATACGTCTCGTCCCATTTGACGCCCGTGGTCATGGTCATCAGCTGGCGCAGGCTCACGCCGTCATAGGCGGTGCCTTTCAGTTCAGGCAGGTAGCGTGTGACCTGATCGTATTCCGACTTGATGAAACCGTCCTTGATCGCAGCGCCCATCAGGATCGAGGTCACGGATTTTGCGACCGAGAACGATGTCCAGCGATCCGTCGGCTTGCGGCCCAGTGCATATTTTTCCAGCACGACTTCGCCATCCTTGATGGCGATCAGGCCGGAGACGCGGTTGGCCTTCATGAAGGCGTCGATGGTCGTGGATTTCTTGCCGACCGTCACCTTCGGATTGATCTGTTTCGCGGCGGTGGGCAGGGCATAGACCTTATCGCCCTTCTTGACCGTGCCGACCTTGTAGACCTTCTCGATCGCCGGATAGCGCTCAAGCTGCTCCTTCTGGCTCCAGACCAGGATCGATTTTACGGGCGGCTTGGTGACCGGGTCCTGCGCGAAGGCAGCGGGGCTCAGGGCTGATGAGCACAGGGCGATGGCAAGCGCGCCAGCGGCGATCGCCACCGGCCGTTTCGAAGCGGTCATGTAAGTCGTCCTCCCTCGGATCATATTTGATCTCGCGGGGGGAAACTCGCGCCTGAGGGCTCTTACTACAAGCCCTGTTTTTGGGGCTTAGCGTGCCGCTACGGCTTCAGGCCCCAGCTCGAGCTCGGCGCGTGCGGCCTTCGGCGAGGCCGTTTCCGGCAACTGGCAGATGACCGACGTGCCCGTGCCCGGCGCGGACTTGATCTTCACGTCGCCGCCATGCAGCTCGACGAAGGACCGCACGAGGGCGAGGCCCAGGCCCGCGCCGCGCGTGTCGCCCGACGTGAACGAGTCGAACACGCTCGACTGGCGCTCGGCCGCGATGCCGCGTCCGTTGTCGGAGACGGCAAGACGAATGATGTTCTCGTTCGGCACCGGCTTCGACGCTTCGATCTTGATGTGGCCGCCGGCGCCCGTGAAGCGCAGCGCGTTGCGAGAGCAGGTTGAACAGCACCTGCTTGATGCGGCGTTCGTCGGCGTGGATGTTGCCGATGCGATCGTCGCACAGGATCTCGACGCGCACTTTCGTGTTCTGGGCGGATGACACCACCAGGTCCACCGCGCCTTCCATGGCGGAGCGGAGGGAGAAGCTGGACAGTTCCAGTTCCATCTTGCCGGCTTCGATCATGGCGAGGTCGAGGATGTTGTCGATGACCTTGGAGAGGTGGTCGGCGGCGGACAGGATCGAGTCGACCTGTACGCGTTGCTTGTCGCTGAGGGGGCCGGGCATCTCGCTCTCCAGCAATTCGGCATAACCCAGGATGGTCGTGAGCGGCGAACGCAGCTGGTAGCTGACATTCTGCACGAATTCGTTCTTCAGCTTGTCGGCGGCCTGCAGCGCTTCGTTCTTGTCCTTGAGCGCCTGTTCCACCTTGCGGGCAGCCGTCACGTCCATGAACGCCACCAGCGTCGCGCCGTTGGGCAGCGGCTGGGTGATCCAGGTGATGGTGCGATCGTTCGAGGTGCGCATCACGCCCTGCGCCGGCTGGCGGTAGTCAGGCGACGGGTTGGTCACACGGCTGCGGATCGTCGCCCAGACATTGCGGTCATGGAAAATGCGGGCGCACTGGCTGACGACGGCGTCATAGTCCGGGCTGTCGTTCAGACTTTCGCGTTGCAGTTCCCACAGTTCGGCGAACGCGTCGTTGTGGAGGCGGAGGCGGCCATCGGCGCTGAACACCACGACAGCTTCGCGCAGGTGGTCGAGCGTGGCTTTCTGCACGTTGATGAGGCGATTGAACTCGGCCTTCAGCGTGACTTCATCGGTAATGTCCTTGAACAGCAGCAGCGCGCCGCCCAGCGGATGGCGCTGGCGGGTGACGCGCAGGATGCGGCCGTCGGGCAGGTTCCAGAGGTTCTCGGTGAAGTCGACTTTTTCGCCCTGGTAGTAAGCGAGTTCTTCGCGGCGCCATTTGCCGAAGTCCGGCTGCGCCGGAAGCTTGCGGCGCTCGCGCAGGCGGTCGAGCAGCGATCCGTGGTCAGGCTTGTTGAGAAGCTCGGCGGGGTCGAGATCCCACATCGCCTGGAAGGCGCGGTTGTTGAAGATCAGCTTGCGGTCCGGCCCGAAGATGACGACGCCATCGGCGACGTGGTTCAGCGTGTCGTCGTGCGCTTTGGAGTTCTTCTCCAGCGTCTCGCGCGCGCTCTCCTGTTCGGTGATGTCGAAGGCCATGCCGCCGAGGCCACCCGACAGCGGGAACATCTTCACGCGCATCGCACGGCGCTCGCCGTCGACGACGATGTGGCGCGTCTCGTCGGTTTCGGCGTTGGCGTTGATGGTCTTCTGCGCCTGCGTGGTGACGTGCTGGTCGAGCAGGATCTGGCGGTCGAGCACATGGTCGATGCCCGGCGCGCCGACGGCTTTCAGGTAGGCGCGGTTGGCCCATTGCAGCTTGCCGGCGCCGCTCATGCGCCAGGCAGGGAAGGGCGCCTTGCCCAGCATTTCGAGGAAGGCCATCGGATCGCGCGCAACGGCTGCGCGGGCTTCTTCAATGCGGGCGCGGGCGCCGGATTCTTCGAGGCCCTTGATGGTGGTGTCGGTGATCCAGAGCACGGCGCGCGCGCCGGCGGTGCGGCCGTCGGCTTCGAGGAAGCGACCGCTCGGTCCGATGATGGTGAGCGAAAACGGTGCGCCATCCTTGCGGAGCTGCTTCAGGCGCTCGCGCAGCGTCGTGTCCTGACCGGCGCCATCGCGGGCTTCGAGATCGGCGAGGCCTTCGAGAATGCGTTCGCCCGGATCTTCGGACGTGCCGTCGTCGGCGAAACGAAGGATGCCCATCAGGGCGACGGGCGAGCCATAGAGATTCGGCATGCCCCATTCGGATTGTTTCGGACGCGGCTGGCCCTCGGGCACGTCGGCGTCCTCCCAGACCATGATCACGCCTGGGTGGGCGCCGAACACGCTCTCGGCGCGCGCCAGTTGTTCGCGCACCTTCTGTTCCTGCTCGCGATACTTGCGGGCGGCGCCACGTGCGCCGTCTGAAATGCGCAGCGCCCAGAGAAGGGCGGCGATGCCGAAACGCAGCAGCGCCTGCAACAAGCAGAACAAGCGGCTGGGTCATGCTCATGTCCATGGTCGTCTCGTCCCAACGGGGCCGAATCACTACGCTGGGGCATCCTACAGACGGATGCCCTCAGTTAACCAATTGGAAGGAGGCCGGTTAACGGGCGGTTAAACGACTGCTTTGACTAGGCAATTCCTGCCTAGATCACAGCGCCGCAGGATCAACCCGGCTCCGGGACAATTTTCCAATTGAAAACAAGGCCTAGCGCGTGCGGGTGGCACGTTTCTAGACTGTCCTGCTTCAGATTTCCTGGTTGTAGCCGCCGACCTCGGAGAATTTGGCTAGGCGCGGCTTCACCTCGTTGCGGAAGAGGGCGCGCATGTCGTCCTCGCCCTGCATCGACTCGACCACGACCACCAGCTCCGGCTTGTTGGACGAGGCGCGCACCAGCACCCACGAGCCATCGTCGAGCGTCACGCGGGCGCCGTTGACGACGTTCACGTCGATGATCTTGCGGCCGAGGATTTCGCCGCCCGATTTGCCGAGCGCCTGATAGTCGGCGACGACCTGGTCGACGATGCCGTACTTCTTTTCGTCGTCGCAGTGCGGGCTCATGGTGAGCGACGTCCACGCATCGCCCAGCTCGGCCTTGAGGTCCGACAGCGAGCGGCCGGGGTTGCGGTCGAGCATCTGCAGCACGGCGGCGGCGGCGACGAGGGCGTCGTCATAGCCATAGCCATAGGGCTTGCGGAAGAACATGTGGCCGGACTTCTCGAAGCCGGCGAGGGCGTCGAGTTCCGTCGTGCGGCGCTTGATGTAGCTGTGGCCGGTCTTGAAGTAGTCGACCGTGACGCCGTTCTCCTTCAGCACCGGGTCGGTCTTGTAGAGGCCGGTCGATTTCACATCGACAACGAAGGTCGCGCCCGGATGCAGCTTCGACAGGTCGCGGGCCAGCAACAGGCCGATCTTGTCGGCGAAGATTTCTTCGCCCTTGTCGTCCACCACGCCAACACGGTCGCCATCGCCGTCGAAACCGACGCAGAGATCCGCGCCGTGTTCCTTCACGGCCTGGCCCATCGAGACCAGCATCTCGTGGTCTTCGGGGTTCGGATTGTATTTGGGGAAATTGTAATCGAGATTGGCGTCCATCTCGATGACTTCCGCGCCCATGGCTCGCAGCGCATCAGGTGCAAAAGCGCCCGCCGCGCCGTTGCCGCAGGCGCAGACGACTTTCAGCTTGCGGGTCAGCTTGGTGTCTTTCGAGACGGCCTCGATATAGCGCTCGCGCATGCCATCGACGCGCACCAGCCTGCCGCCCGGTTGCGGGTTGAACTTGCCGCCGAGCACGATGTCTTTCAGGCGGCCCATCTCTTCGGGTCCGAAGGTCAGCGGCTTGTTCGCGCCCATCTTGACGCCGGTCCAGCCATTCTCGTTGTGGCTGGCGGTCACCATCGCAACGCACGGAATATCGAGTGCGAACTGGGCGTAATAGGCGATCGGCGACAGGCCGAGGCCGATGTCATGTACCTCGAAGCCTGCTTCCAGCAGGCCCAGGGTCAGTGCCTGTTTGATCGAGAGCGAGTAAGACCGGTAGTCGTGGCCGGTCACGATACGCGGGGCGACGCCCATCTCACGGATCAGGGTTCCAAGGCCTAGCCCCAGCGCCTGGACGCCCAGAAAATTCAGCTCCGGCGCCTTGGGGTATTGCGGGCCGCCGAACCACCAGCGTGCGTCGTACTCGCGGAAGCCGGTGGCTTTCACCAGCGGCGTCACCTCGAACTCGTACGTGTTGGCAGCCAGGTCGGTACGGGGCGTTTTCATGAGATATCCCGGGTGTGATCACAGACGAAGATGGGTGGCGCTGCGGCGAGGTCCAGCCACGCCGTCGCTGCAGTGCATCAAAGGCTATGCCAACGTAAAGTAATTCTTCCATTAGGCGAGAGTTTTGCCACTCGCCGCCACATGTCAGATCGCGAGGGTCAAATCGCGATCTGCGTTCCCATTTCGACCACGCGTGAGGTCGGAATCCGGAAGAACTCCGTCGCGTTGGTGGCGTTGCGGCTGAGGAAGATGAAGAGGTGATCCTGCCAGAGCGGCATGCCGCGCTTGCCGTCGGCCAGCAGGGTGCGGCGGCTGAGGAAGAACGACGTCGACATGATGTCGAACGACAAGCCCGTCTTCTTCGCCAGCGTCAGCCCGTAGGTGACGTTCGGGGTCTCCATGAACCCGAACGTCATGGTCAGGCGATGGAAGTGTTCCGACACCTCCTCGATCTGAACCTTCTTGTCGTCAGGCTTGTAAGGCACCTGCGCTGTCTGCACGGTCAGCACGACGTTCTTCTCGTGGATGACCTTGTTGTGTTTCAGGTTGTGCAGGAGGGCTGTCGGCGCTGAGTCGGGATCGGCGGTGAGAAAGACGGCTGTTCCTCTCACCACGTGCGGCAGCTTTGTCTCCAGTCCCTTGATCACGTCTTCCAGCGTCACATCGTTGCGCGTGCGCTCTGTCAGTAACCGCGATCCGCGCGTCCAGGTCCAGATCACGAGCATCATGAACGACGCAATCAACAGGGGCACATAGCCGCCCTGCGGAACCTTGAGCAGATTCGACGCGAGAAAGACGCTCTCCACCATCAGGAAGGGGATCATGAGTATAGCGGCCAGCCAGAGCGGCTTTTTCCATACGCGCCGCACGGCGATGAAGGCGATGACGGACGAGGTGATCATCGCGCCGATGACCGACACGCCGTAAGCTGACGCCAGCGCCGAGGATGACTTGAACGCCAGCACCAGGATCACCACGCCGGCGAGCAGGATGTAGTTGATCTGCGGCAGGTAGATCTGGCCATGCTCGTGCGCCGACGTATTGACGATCTGCAGGCGGGGAAGGAGCCCGAGTTGCACGGCCTGTTGCGTCAGGGAAAAGGCGCCGGTGATCACGGCCTGACTCGCCACGATGGTTGCCATGGTGGCTAGGATTACCAGAGGCGCCTGCAAGACGTCGGGCGCCATCATGAAGAAAGGGCTCTCGGTGGTTTCGGGATGCGCCAGAACCATGGCGCCCTGGCCCAGATAGTTCAGTGCAAGGCTGGGCAACACCAGCCACGTCCACGTCACGGCAATCGGCTTGCGTCCGAAATGACCCATGTCGGCATAGAGCGCTTCGGCGCCCGTTACGGTGAGGAAGACCGAGCCGAGCACGACGAAGCCGAGCATCTGGTGGGTCAGCAGGAACATGACAGCGTGGTGCGGGCTCAGTGCGGAGAAGATCGTAAGTCCGTCCTGCACGATGTGATAAATGCCAAGTGCGCCCAGCGTGACAAACCACACCAAGCAGATCGGTCCAAACAGCCGGCCGACAACAGTCGTGCCCTTCTTCTGAATCAGAAACAGTCCCACCAGCAGCGTCAGCGCAATCGGCAGGATGAAAGGTTCGACGCGACCTTTCAGCTCGGGAATGACCGCAAGGCCTTCGACTGCCGAGAGAACCGATACCGCGGGGGTCAGAAGAGCGTCGCCGAAGAACATGCCGGCGCTGCAGATGGCCACCAAAAACAGGAGGGGCGTGCGTTTTCCGATCGTGCGCTGAACCAGCGCCATGAGCGAAAGCGTTCCGCCCTCGCCACGGTTGTCGAGCCGGGTCAACATCAGCACGTACTTCAGCGTGACGACGATGATCAGCGACCACACCATCAGCGAAATGACGCCGAGCACGTCCTCGCGGAGCAACTCGCCCCCGCGGGCAACGTTCATGTGGTGGATGGATTCCTTGAAGGCGTAGAGCGGGCTGGTGCCGATGTCGCCGAACACCACGCCGACAGATCCCAGCGCGAGCGCCCAGAACCTTGCGGTTCCTGGCTTGTCTCCGCCGGGTGAGCTGCGCCGCCTCTGACGAAGCATCGCTCATCGTGTGTACCTTCTGCCGCGAACCGTGCCGGTCCCGAACGGGCGCGGCTGGTACGCTTGCAATGATACGGACGGAAGGATGAAATTTTTGTCCGGACCTATGGACATTGCCTGGGCGCAGAGGCAGTCGCGCGCGATTTTTGCGGGTCAACCTCCAGTGATAATTGAAGATTTTGGCATGCCCGCTGGTCCAGCCCGTCGTGGCGGGCGGTGAGGCCGCGCGGGCGTGGCGCCCGATCCGTAATCAGCGAAGCCTTTGCCGCAACAGATTTGCGACGGCCCGCCGGGAGAGTCAGGACGCCAGTCGACAGGCGCCGGGACACGGATCCTCTCGTCCTGTGACCGCAGACGTGCTACGCGAAGCGCAGGGATCAGCGTGTTAGTCGTCATAAACAACAAGAGACAGAAACGATGATACGGATTCCCTCGACATTTGCCGCTGGCCTGATGGCTTGCGCTCTCCTCGCCGCGCCAGCACTCACTACACCAGCAATGGCGCAGACCCCCACGCAAGACTCTGCCGACGGCAATGACCGGATCACGATCACCGGCGTGCAGCCAGAGCGCATGCGCGAATTTGCGAGAGAGCTGATGGAGCCGGGCAAGCTCGGTCAGCTCTCGCGTTGGGAAGACAAGATCTGCCCCGGCGTCGTCGGGCTCACGCCTGATGCTGCGCAGGTCATGATCGATCGCATCGCGATGCGGGCCCTGAACGTCAGCCTGCGCGTGGGCGAACCGGGCTGCAAGGCGAATGTCCTGATCGTCGTGACGGAAGACGGACAGAAACTGACGCCGACCTTTGTCGCGCAGAACAAGAAACTGTTCGGCGACGCAATCGATGCCGGCAATACGCTCGGCCAGACCGCGCTGGCTGCCTTCACCAAGAACAACAAGCCGGTGCGCTGGTGGCACGTTTCGCAGACCGTAACGGATCGCGGACAGGTTCTGGGCGAAAGCGTCGCAACGCCCGCGGGCGGCGGCGGGTTCAGCGGCGCCCAGGTTGCGCGCGTCAACAATGCGAGCCGCCTTGCTGCCTCCACGCACCAGGAATTCAACCGCATCATTGCGATTGTCGACACCTCCAAGACGAACGGCGCGTCGTTCAGCGCTGTCGCGGACTACATCGCGATGATCGCTCTCACGCAGCTGCAGGCGGATGTCGATGCGGGTGGATTTGATTCGATCCTGAACGTGTTTGACGGGCCGGTCGGCGGCGCGGCGCCGCTGACGGGCTGGACGGCGTGGGATGCTGCGTTCGTCAATGGACTTTATGCGGTGCAGAAAGACTTCGTGACGTCGAAGCAGATGGAGAACGAAATCGTCCGCCAGGTGACCGCGGCAAATGCCGAACAGGAACGCCAGAAGGCCGAAGAACAACGCAAGTCCTGATCTTCAGGCTCAAACGAAAAGCGGCCGCACGAGCAATCGTGCGGCCGCTTCTTTTTCGATCCGGGCGTCGTCTAGTAGCGATAGTGCTCGGGCTTGTAGGGGCCTTCCGGCGCAACGCCGATATAGGCGGCTTGCTCGTTCGTCAGTTTGGTGAGGTTGGCGCCGAGCTTGTTGAGGTGAAGCATGGCGACTTTCTCGTCGAGCTTCTTGGGCAGCGTGTAGACCTTGTTCTCGTAGGCCTTGCCGTTGGTCCAGAGTTCGATCTGCGCCAGCGTCTGGTTGGTGAACGACGCCGACATCACGAAGCTCGGGTGGCCGGTGGCGTTGCCGAGGTTGAGCAGGCGGCCTTCGGACAACAGGATCATGCGCTTCCCGTCCGGGAAGTTGATCATGTCGACCTGCGGCTTGATGTTGTCCCACTTGAAGTTCTTGAGAGCGGCAACCTGGATCTCGTTGTCGAAGTGGCCGATGTTGCCGACGATGGCCATGTCCTTCATCTCGCGCATGTGCTCGAGGCGGATGATGTCCTTGTTGCCGGTTGTGGTGATGAAGATGTCGGCGGTCTTCGCGACGTCTTCCAGCGTGACGACTTCAAAGCCGTCCATGCAGGCCTGCAGCGCGCAGATCGGGTCGACTTCCGTGACCTTCACGCGTGCGCCAGCGCCTTGCAGTGACGCTGCCGAGCCCTTGCCGACATCGCCATAGCCGAGCACGACGGCAACCTTGCCGGCCATCATGGTGTCGGTGGCGCGGCGGATGCCGTCGACCAGCGATTCCTTGCAACCGTACTTGTTGTCGAACTTCGACTTGGTGACGCTGTCGTTCACGTTGATTGCGGGGAAGGGCAGCAGGCCTTTTTCCACGAGGCGATAGAGGCGGTTGACGCCCGTGGTGGTTTCTTCGGTGACGCCCTTGATCGCGGCGCGCTGTTTGGTGAACCAGCCCGGCGATGGCAGCGAGGCGTTTCTTGATCTGTTTGTAGAAGTAGATTTCTTCTTCCGACTCCGGCGTCTCGATCAGCTTGGTCTCGCCCGCTTCGACGCGCGCGCCGATCAGCACGTACATGGTGGCGTCGCCGCCATCGTCGAGGATCATGTTGGTGAAGCCGCCATCCGGCCACTGGAAGATCTTGTCGGTGTAGTCCCAGTACTCTTCGAGGCTCTCGCCCTTCACCGCGAAGACGGGCACGCCGGCCTTGGCGATGGCGGCGGCGGCGTGATCCTGCGTCGAGAAGATGTTGCACGAGGCCCAGCGCACATCGGCGCCGAGGTGCGTCAGCGTTTCGATCAGCACGCCGGTCTGGATCGTCATGTGGAGCGAGCCGGTGATGCGCGCGCCTTTCAGCGGCTGCGCCTTGCCGTATTCCGCACGGGTGGACATGAGGCCCGGCATTTCGGTCTCTGCGATCACCAGTTCTTTGCGGCCGTAATCGGCGAGCGAAATATCCGCCACCTTGAAATCGTCGAACGCCATCTGGGCACTCCTTGGGGAAAATGGTGCTGGCCGGGCTCCTCCCGGCTTTGCGCCAAGGGCCTATAGCAACCGAAGTGCGATCCGGCAAATCATATAAAGATATCCTTATATGATTTTCCAGCTGCCCGGCGGGCTCTCATTTGCCGGGCTCTCGCCCTTCTGAAGCCATGCTTTGCTTCCCATCTGTCTGCATCATGCAGTTGCGCGACGTGTTGCTCCCGGGCCACACTTCCGCAGACAACAAGACGCCGAAGGTGAAGCGCGATGCCCCAGAAGATCTCGATCTTTGCGGCGGCGGGGATTCTGGCCCTGGCAATGTCAGCGGCCATGCCCGCCTTTGCGCAGGATACCGTCACCGCTTCGCAACCCGAGACCCCGCCGCCACCCGAACGCATCGATCGGGTCGCGGGCATTTCCTCGCCTGGCGGGCTTGGGCGGGCGCCTGAAGGGGTGAGGGTGGTGGCGCCGGGTGCGCTGGTATTTGCGAGCTTCGATCGCAATTCGGACGGCAAGATCACGGTTGAGGAGATCGCGGCCGGGTCGGATGCCGCGTTTGCTGCGGCCGACAAGAATGGCGATGGCAAGATCACCGGCTTCGAGCAATCGGACTGGGCGACCAGCATCGGCAATCCGACCGACGTGATGGCGAACACGATGACGTTCGACATCGACCTCGACCGGTTCGTGACCAAGGCCGAATTCCTGTCGGGGTTGAAGCGCATCGCCAATCAGATCCAGCCGTCGGGCGAGCTGATGTATGCCGATCTCCTGCGGCCGCTGACGCGGCCAGCCGGCGATCAAGGCGCCCCGCCGAGTGCTGGTTGGAAGGTGACGCCGCGTGCGAGCGGCAACCGTGGCGGCGGCGGCTAGCGCCGGGCGCTATTCGCGTTCGTCGAATTTTCGCGCGATGAGATCGCATACCGCATCGAGCGCTTCGACGGCCTGAACGCCTTCCGCCTCGATCTCGATGGTCTGGCCGACGCGCGCGCCGAGCATCAGCAGGTCCATGATCGATGCAGCGCTGGCGGTCATGCCGTCATAGTTCACGGTGATTTTTGCATTGAAACGAGAAGCCTCGCGCGCGAAGGCGGCCGACGCGCGTGCGTGGAGGCCGCGCTGATTCATCAGCTCGGCCTTGCGTGACCACTTCCCGCTCATTCCGCGCGTTGCAGCAGGGCTGAAGCAACGGAGATGTATTTCCGTCCGGCTTCCTGGGCTGCGAGTGCGGCTTCGGCGAGCGGCAGGCGGCCGCGCACTTCAGCCAGCTTGATCAGCATGGGCAGGTTGACGCCCGCGATCACTTCGATCTTCGCCCCGCCCATCACCGAGATGGCGAGGTTGGAGGGCGTGCCGCCAAACATGTCGGTGAGGATGACGACGCCGGCGCCGGTGTCGATCGCTTTCGCTGCGGCGATGATTTCCCGGCGGCGCATGTCCATGTCGTCGTCCGGTCCGATGCAGACCGTGCCGACATTCTCGAGATGTCCCACGACGTGCTCGGCGGCGGCGATGAACTCCTCGGCCAACCGGCCGTGCGTGACCACGACCAAACCGATCATTGGAAGAACTCCCGCATTTTCCAGCTAGCCATGGTGAGGACTCGTTTGTTCCGCGGTCAATAGTGATTCAGATATCGAGCGGCGCCGGTGGAAGTTCCACAACAAAGCGGGCGCCCGTTACTTTGCCGTCAGCCATGCGGTTTTCGGCCCAAACCTGCCCCCTGTGCGTCTCGGCGATCTGCCGCACAATAGAGAGACCCAAACCTGAATTATTCCCGAACTTCGCGCCAACCGGGCGGTCCGTGTAGAAGCGCTGGAAGATTTTCTCGAGCTTGTCAGGCGGGATACCCGGGCCCTGATCCTCGACGATGAGGCGCACGACGGGGCCGCGGGTCGAGCTGACACTGGCAAGTGTAACGGTGACTTCGCCGCCGGGCGGGGAGAAGGACCGCGCGTTCTCGACGAGGTTGCGGATCACCTGGCCGAGCGGCCCTTCGCGGCCCATGACTTCGTGTGCGCCTTTGTCTGTGACTGTGAGCGCGACCGTTGCCTCGCCTTCGCGCACCGTGTCGCGATAGATCGAGACGATGTCTTCCAGCAGGCGCTGGATGTTGATGCGCACCAGCTTCTCGCGAACGATTTCGGCCTCGAGGCGCGACAGGTTCGAGATGTCGGAGATCAGGCGGTCGAGCCGGATCACGTCGCGCGCGATGACGCTGGCCATCTTCGCTTTCTTCTCGGGATCGCTGATCGCCTGCATGGTTTCGACGGCAGAGCGGATCGAGGTGAGGGGGTTCTTGAGCTCGTGGGCCACATCGGCGGCGAAACGCTCATTCTCCTGGATGCGGTCATAAAGCGAGACCGTCATCGCCTCCATCGCGCGGGCAAGGTCGCCGATCTCGTCCTTGCGATCGTGCAGCTTGCCGAGGTTCAGCCGCTCGGCAGCGCCCGTCGCGACACGGTCCGAGGCAAGCGCCAGCCGGCGCAAGGGACGGGCAATGCCCAACGTCAACAGGGTCGCGGTGATGAGCGCAACCAGCATTGCCACGAGGATCAGCGGCACGAGGGCCGCGCGCTCGGCGGCGATGATCTCGGCAACGTCGCTGGTTTCGATGGTGAGCGTGCCGACGACGCGCAGCACTTTCTCGATCGGCATGGTGATCGACAGGACGCGCTTGGCTTCGTCATTGAACCGTTCGGAGAAAACGGGCTCGCCATCGAGCGCGCGGGTTACTTCCTCGTCGAGCGACAGGACTTCTGCGATGGGCTGACGGCCTGTGGCGCTGACGGTCTCGAAGGTGCGGTTGATGGCGCGAACCGTGTCGAGCCACGTTTTCTCGAGCCAGCTCGGCTCGCGGATCGGCGGCAGGTTGCTGGCGTTGATGACGTCCTTGATGAGGCGGGTGTCGGCGACGATCTCGCGCCTTGGGTCGTGCACGATGATGCGCGTCGCCTTGGTCAGCGGCATCGTCGTGAGCTGGCGGATCACGCTGTCGATGTCGAGTTCGACCGGAACGTCGGTCGTCGCATTGTCCGACATGAAGGAGGAGATGAGGGCGCCCATCTCTTCGAGAGACGCCTTGCGCGCGTTGACAAGGCTTGCCCGCACTTCGTTGAGCACCAGCGCGCCGGCGATCAGGATGATCAGGCCGGCGAGGTTGGAAGCAAGGATCAGTCTTGCAATGGGAGACCAGAACAGGGAGCGCGGCTTGCGCGGCGCACCCTTCACTGGTTTTGCCGGCCTGACTGATTTCGCAGGCCTTGGTGTATTCGCCATCGGCGCGGTTTTCTCAGGCTTCCTTGTAGCGATAGCCAACGCCGTACAGCGTTTCGATGCCGTCGAAATTGTCGTCGAGGTCGCGGAACTTCTTCCGCAGCCGCTTGATGTGGCTGTCGATGGTGCGGTCGTCGACATAGACCTGATCGTCGTAGGCCGCGTCCATCAGCTGGTCGCGGCTCTTCACATAGCCGGGGCGCTGGGCGAGGGCCTGCAGGATGAGGAATTCGGTGACGGTGAGGCGCACGATCTTGCCGTCCCACTGGCAGGCGTGGCGGTTCGGATCGAGCGTCAGGCGGCCGCGCACGATCGGCTTCTTGTCGCTGTCCTCGCTGCCCGGCACGACGCCGCGCGAACGGCGCAGGATGGCTTTCACGCGCTCGGCAAGGAGCCGGGTGGAGCAGGGCTTCCGGATGAAATCGTCCGCCCCGATGTTGAAGCCGACAACCTCGTCGATCTCGTCATCCTTGGAGGTAAGGAAGATCGCCGGCAGGTTGGACGTCTGGCGCAGCTTCCGCAGCAGCTCCATGCCGTCCATCTTCGGCATCTTCACGTCGAGGATGGCGATATCCGGCGGGTTCTCGGACAGGCCGGCAAAGGCCGCTGCGCCATCGTGATAGGCGCGGACCTGGTAACCTTCCGCTTCGAAGAAGACCTTGAGCGATTCAACGATGTTCTCGTCGTCGTCGACAAGGGCGATAGTAGCCATAACCGAATTCTCCTCGCGACCCCGACACGCAAGACATGGCCGTCGCGCTGCATCGCGCCATAATCAGGGGGAGCGGGCGCTAGGGCAAGGGCCTCTACGCGCATGAAATTCAGCTGTTTTCAGCTGGACAGGCTCATCTGGCACGCGAATTGAACCACACCCGGGACGGGAGCGGTGGGAAACGCCAACCTCAGGGCACGGTTAACCGGCCCCGGCAATTCGGAGAGCGCCATGCAAGTGGTAACCATCAGCGGGTTCAAGGGCGGCACGGGCAAGACCACGCTGGCGTGCCTGCTGGGCGTCGCGGCCGTCAAGGATGGACTGCGCACGGCCTGTCTCGATCTGGACCGCAATACGCGGAACCTGTCGGGTTTCCTGACCCAGCGGCGTGAATCCCGGCTGGAAAGCCCCGACCACGTCATGCTGATGGACACCGAGGAAGAAGGCCGCACCAACGCCAAGCCCAAGCATTCCGGCCGGCTGGAGCCGCTGGTCCGCATGGCGAAGATGGACGGCTATGACCTGATGATCATCGACACGTCGTCGGGCAACCTGGCCGATGTTTACGAAGCTCACCTGCTGGCTGACCTGATCCTGACGCCGATGAATGAGAGCCCGGCCGACATGCATGGCCTGTTCGCGCCGATCGGATCGCCTGCAGCCCCGCTCATCAACTATCGCGACATGATCGATACGGTGCGGTTTGACCGCCGCCGCGCCGGCCTGCCTGTGCAGCGCTGGCAGGTGGTGATGAATCGCGTGTCCGCCCTGCCGAGCAAAATCGGCAACATCATCAATGAACGGGTCTCGAACATGGCCCACGAGGCCGGTTTCGAGACGATCTGGAACTTGCGTGATCGCGTGGCGCACCGGGCGCTGGCGCTCGAAGGCCGGTCGGTTTTCGACACGCCCGTCGATGGCAAGCTGACGATGAGCGAGATCTCGGGCCGCGCTGAAGTGAGAGCGATCCTCTCGCTGGTGAAACGCGCGCCGGAACGGGTTGTGGCCGAACCGGCCGCAACGCAACAAAAGATCGCGGCGTAAGGCCACGATTTTCCGACTCGGAACTGTCGCATCACTGGACTAGTTTCCGCGCGCATCTGACCTGCGCAGGAGACTCTCCATGATTCGCAAGGCAATGGCGTCCGTCGCGCCCGCACCTGGCCGTCGCCGCGTGCGTGACGAGCTATCACACGCTTCCGTCCCCGCGCCGGTGCAGTCGGCCGACAGCTATTTCGTGAAGGGCCACAATGCCGTGGCGGCGCGGGCGGCGGAGCGCTCGCCGAAGAAGGCCAAGAACGTCATCCTGTTCATCGGCGACGGCATGGGCATCTCCACCATCACGGCGGCCCGCATCTATGCCGGCCAGCGCAAGGGCCTCGATGGCGAGAGCTATCAGCTGGCGATGGAAAAGCTGCCGTGGTCGGCCTTCTCGAAGACCTACACGCATGACAGCCAGGTGGCGGATTCAGCGCCGACGGCGATCGCGATGACGACGGGCGTCAAATCGTACAACGGCACGCTGGGCGTGACGCAGGACGCGAACATCAAGGACTGCGCGAGCGCCAAGGGCAACGGCACGACCTCGCTGTGGGAGATGGCGGAAGCGGCCGGCATGGCGACGGGCGTGATCTCGACCGCGCGCCTCACGCACGCAACGCCGGCGGCGACGTATGTCGAGACGGTCGAGCGCGACTGGGAATCGGATGCGGATGTGACGCGCCGAAGGCAAGGCGGCTGGCTGCCTCGATATCGCGACGCAGTTCGTGAACTGGCAGAAGATCAATGGCGATGGCTTTGAAGTCGCGCTGGGCGGCGGCCGTTCGGGCTTCCTGCCGAACACGATGGCCGACCCGGAATATCCGGACCAGAAGGGCCGCAGGCTGGATGGCCGCAACCTCGCTGGAAGAATGGAAGGCCGGCGCCGCGAAGCGCACGTTCGTGACCGACAGCGCGGGCTTTGCGGCGATCGACTGGAACGCGGAGGGCCAAGTGCTCGGCCTCTTCGAGCCGTCGCACATGCAGTACGATCTCGATCGCGCCAAGGACGGCAAGGGCGAGCCCACCATCACCGAGATGACCAAGGCTGCGATCACCAAGCTGGCGCATAACGACAAGGGCTATGTGCTGATGGTCGAAGGCGGGCGCGTCGATCACGGCCTGCACGCGGGCGACGCGCAGCATGCGCTGGGCGATGCGGCGGCGCTGGATGACGCGATTGCGGCGGCTGTCGCGATGACCAATCCGGAAGAGACGCTGATCATCGTGACGGCGGACCATTCGCACACGCTGATCATCCAGGGCTATCCCGATCGCGGCAATCCGATCCTCGGTCTGGTGAAGGAGAACGGCCAGGTCGCCAAGGCGCGCGATGGCAAGCCCTACACGACGCTGAGCTTCGCCAACGGTCCGGGCTCGGTGTGCAAGCCGCAGCCGGACGGCAAGTGGCTGTGCGATCGTCCGGACCTCACCAATGTCGATACCGGCGCGCTGGGCTTCCAGCAGCAGTCGCTGATCCCGCTGGGCTCTGAAACCCATGGCGGGGAAGACGTCGCGATCTTCGCAGGCGGACCGGGCGCGAACCTGTTCTCGGGCGCGGTGGAAGAGAACGAGATCTTCCACGTGATGTCGCAGTCGCTGGGCCTGGTGAAATAAGCGTCACGTTGCCGACAGGCGCTGGCCTTCAATCCGCCCGGATGGGCGGCGAGAAGGTCTGTTCCTGGAGGAACCCGATGCGTTTTGTCTCTGCCGCCCTGTTTTCGTTGACCCTTGCGGGCGCAGCGTTTGCGCAGGCTGCGGCGCGCGTCACCATCGAGGATGACGTGTCGCATGTGAACGCGGTGAAATGCGCCGGACTGCGGGCGGCCCAGCTCAAGCAGGGCGCAGCGCCCGATGCATTGGTGCAGGCGACCTATGACGCGTGGATGGCGTCCCTGAAACAGGCGGGTCATGACGCCGGCAAGATCCAGAAGGAGATCGACGCAGAGGCTGCGTCGCTTGCCTCCGAGCAGCGCCGAGGCTATGACTGCGATGGCGCGGGGCTGCACGCCCTTCGAAATCCGAGCCGCCGGATAGGCGCGAGCGGCGCTAAGGGGGACATGATCATGCGTCTGACGACAACTCTTTTCGCGGTTCTCGCGCTCGCTGCCTGCCAGCCGGAAGCCAAGCCGGTCGCGACGACCGAGCCGACGCCCGAAGAGATGGGGCAGGACGATCCGTCTGTTCCGTTCGTGCCCGCAGCCGTCGGCCCGGCCCGCACCTATGAAGCGATGTCGAAGACCGCGATGAGCTTCACGCCCGGCAAGCTCACGATCACGCCGACGCCGCAGGCGAGCATCGAATCTTCCCGAAGGCGCGACCTTCGCCTTCGAGAACGGCATCACGTACGAGACGACGCTGATGCCCGGCGGCGCCGAGATGGGCGAGAAGCCCTATGACTTCGCAGCCTGTTCCCCGCCGCGTCGGGCGCGTTCGATCCTGCGAAGATCGTGATGTACTCCGTCGACAAGGAGACCATCCCCGCGAAGACGCCGAATGGCGGCTTCTGCGGCAAGGCGTTCGCCTTCGCGACCTACACGCAGACGGACGCTGTCGGCGAGACGCTGACCATCGCCGCTTTCGACGGCGACCAGTGGCCGCCGAAGGAAGACACGCACCTGTGCGGGACGTTCGCGTATTCGCTGGTGAAGTAGCTATTCCGCGCCGCTAGCGCGGGCATCCTTCACTCTCTGTCGAATTGCTTCGAGCAACCAGCTGAACTTCGCCACAGCTTCCTCGTCTGGGTCGTAGCCGTTGTTGCTCCACCGGCGCAGCTCGAAGAACAGCACGGCACGAAGTTCGCGGAGGGTCGTTGGATTCGCCTCGTTCGCCAGTCGTGCGCATTCATCCATGCCCATGACTGCGTAGCCGTCGAAGGAGTGTCCGAAACGGTTGATCTGCTCCCAGTCGGAGCGGATCGACGGAATCTTATCGGCCACCAGCTTTTCTCGGGGATCAAGCGCATCACGACGCTGCTCAGCTATTCCAGCGCTGAATAGATCAGCGAGCGGATCTTCGACTGATCCTCGAGGCCGCCCGCCGGAATGATCTGCGTCATGTAGACGACGGTGAGGCCTTCCTTCGGATCGACCCAGTAGGTCGAGTGATAGGCGCCGCCCCAGCCATAATCGCCGGGCGATCCCGGTTGTCCCGCCTTGCTGGGATCGAGCATGACGCGGAAGCCAAGGCCGAAGCCCTGTCCCGGCTGGTAGGTCGCGCTGACCAGCGTGTCGTGCGTCATCAGTTCGACCGTCTTGCGCGAGAGGTAGCGCTTGCCATCCGCGACGCCGCCCTGGCGCAGCATTTCGAGGAAGCGCGAATAATCGTGCGCGGTGGAGAGCAGGCCGGCGCCGCCCGCGAACGCCTTGCACGGGCCGTTGGCATAGCTGCCCTGTCCGACATGGCTGACGCCATCGAGAGCGCCGGGCGAGGGCGCGCGTTCGGTCTTGCCGTCCTTCGCCGAGTAGACGACGGCGAGACGATCGAGCTTTGCGGGCGGCAGGCAGAAGGCGGTGTCGACCATGCCGAGCGGATCGATCAGGCGTTCTTTCAGGAACACGTCGAGCGACTGGCCCGAGAGCTTCTCGACGACGACGCCGAGAATGTCGGTGTTGTAGCCATAGACCCATTGCTCGCCCGGCTGGGCCGCCATCGGCAGTTTCGGCATCTTCGCGACGACGTCGGCGACGGGCACGGACTTGTCGGCGAAGTACCAGCCATAGACGCCGGCATCCTTCCACGCTTTTTCGCCGGGGCCGGTGCCGTAGGAAATGCCGGCCGTGTGGCTGAGCAGGTCGCGGATGGTGATCGGGCGCTTGGCGGGCACGACATCATAGCCGCCCTTCGTGTTGGCGACGGCGACAGTCGTGCTCGCTCCACTCCGGCAGGAATTTGCCGAGCGGATCGTCGATCACCAGCTTGCCTTCCTCCATCAGCATCATGATGGCGGTGCTGGTGAGCGCTTTCGTCTGCGAGGCGATGCGGAAGATGTCGTCCTCCGCCATGCGGTCGCCGGCCTCGCGGTCGCGCCAGCCATAGGCGCCGTGGAAGACTTCGCGGCCATCCTGATGGATCATCAGCACGGCGCCGGCGAGTTTGCCGTCGTCGATGTATTTCCGCATCGTCGCGTCGAGCACCTGCAGGCGTGTCTGCGAGATGCCATGCGGCGCGTCGTTGGCGATGGGGCCGTGGGCGAGTGGGGCCAGGCTGGCGGGCACGCTCGGTCTCGCGTGACAGACACCACGCAGCCGGACAGGGCCAGCGTGCAAAGTCCGGCCATAAGCAGTGAACGCAGCCGCATGTCAGTGTCTCTCCCGATGTTTTGCCGGGACGATGGCAGGCGGGGACGCGAGGTTCAAGCGTGACGTTTGGGCAGCGCGCGCATCCAGTTGATCCTTTCGCGCAGGTGGTGAATGTGGCGCGCATGAGCGATCGGTTCGACTACATCATCGTCGGCGCGGGCACGGCGGGATGCCTGCTGGCCAACCGGCTGTCGGCCGATCCGCGCAATCGCGTGCTGCTGCTGGAAGCGGGCGGCAAGGACGACTGGATCTGGTTTCACATTCCGGTCGGCTATCTGTTCGCGATCGGCAATCCGCGCGCCGACTGGATGTTCCAGACGCAACCGGTGCCGGGGCTGAACGGGCGCGCGCTGAACTATCCGCGCGGCAAGGTGCTCGGCGGGTCGTCGGCGATCAACGCGATGATCTACATGCGCGGGCAGGCGGCCGACTATGATGGCTGGCGCCAGATGGGCCTCACCGGCTGGGGCTGGGACGATGTGCTGCCGTACTTCCTGAAGCACGAGGATCATGTCGACGGCGGCGAGCATCACGGTCAGGGCGGCGAGTGGCGGATCGAGCATCCGCGCATGCGCTGGAAGGTGCTCGATGCGTTTGCCGATGCGGCGGAGTCGGCCGGGATCGCGAAAGTCGGCGATTTCAACACCGGCGACAATGCGGGCGTCGGCTATTTCCAGGTGAACCAGAAGGCGGGACGGCGCTGGTCGTCGGCGCGGGGATTCCTGAAGCCGGCGCTGGGGCGGCATAACCTGAAAGTCGAGACCGGCGCGCTGGTCGAGCGCGTCGTGATGCGTGGCGGGGTGGCCGAGGGCGTCGCGTGGTCGCGGAGTGGCGGGCACGAGCGGCACGTCTCGATGGCGGATGGCTGCGTGATCCTTGCGGCGGGCGCGGTGCAGTCGCCCAAGCTGCTGGAGCTGTCGGGCATTGGTGATGCGGCGCGGCTGAATGCGCTGGGCGTTGATGTCGTGCATCACAGTCCGGGCGTGGGCGAGAACCTGCAGGATCACCTGCAGCTGCGGCCGATCTACAAGGTGAGCGGCGTGCCGACGCTGAACGAGCAATACGCCAACCTGATGCGCCGACCGTTGATGGCGGCGGACTATGCGCTGCGGCGGCGCGGGCCGATGACGATGGCGCCGTCGCAGATGGGGGCGTTTGCGAAATCGAACGAGCGTCACGCGACGCCGAACATCCAGTTCCACGTGCAGCCGCTGGCGCTGCCGAAATTCGGCGAGGCGATGTACACCTTCCCGGCGATCACGATCAGCGTGTGCAATCTGCGGCCCGACAGTCGCGGATCGGTGCATGCGGGTTCGCCCGATGCGAGCGCTGCGCCGGAGATCCAGCCGAACTATCTGGCGGCCGAGAGCGACCGGATGACGGCTGTTGAATCGCTGCGTCTCGTGCGGCGCATCGTGGATCAGCCGGCGTTGAAGCGGTTTGCGCCGCAGGAGTTCGCGCCGGGCGTCGAGCTGCAGAGCGATGCCGAACTTGCGAAGGCGGCGGGCGATGTCGGCACGACGATTTTCCATCCGGTCGGCACGGCGAAGATGGGCGCGGAGTCCGATGCGATGGCTGTCGTCGATGAACGCCTGCGCGTGCGCGGCGTTGATCGCCTGCGCGTGATCGATGCGTCCGTGATGCCGCACATCACGTCCGGCAACACCAATTCGCCGACGCTGATGATTGCGGAAAAGGGTGCGACAATGCTGCTGGAGGACGCGCGTTTGTGAACGGAACCTCATCTTCGGCCGGACGTTATTCACCCGACGGGACGAAGCAGAAGGATTTTGTCATGAACAAGAATCAGATCGATGGCGGCATGAAAGAAGTCGCCGGCAAGGTGCAGAAGGAATTCGGCAAGGTTGTCGATTCGCCGAAGCATCAGGCCGAAGGCGGCATGAAAGAAGCTGCTGGCAAGGTCCAGAAGACAGCCGGCAACATCGAAGAGAAAGCCAAGAATATCGGCAAGGAAGCCTCCAAGCCCGTCTAGGGCGACTTCCTTCACACGCAAGCGATTGGCCCGGCGTTCGATGCGCCGGGCCTTTTGTCGTTTGCGCTTGTGTTCTTTGTTTCGAGGCATTTCACGCTGTGGCTTTGCAGCGTGAGAGGAAATGCCCTAGCAGGTCGCCGTCACCCATGACGCAGACTGCGGCGGAGCGAATGCGTGGAGACGGCGGCAGCAATTGCCAGTGAGCGAGCGAAGCCGCGCCTGACCGGCGCTGCGCTCAGCTGGGCTGCGCTCCTGCTGCTCGTCGTCATCTGGGGTTCGACGTTTGCGGGCATCCGCGTGGGCGTCGAGACGATCACGCCGGGCTGGCTGGTCGCGGGGCGCCTGAGCTGCGGCACGTTGTTCCTGGGAGTGTGGATTCTCGGCTCGCGATTGCTGCGCCCACAGGCGCGCGCTGAGGACGCGCCGAAACTCTCATGGCGTGCGATCGGCTGGTTCGCGCTGATCGGCATTGGCGCAACGATGATCCCGTTCGTGTTCTATGCCCATGCGGCTGAGTCTGTCGGGTCAGCCGTGATGGCGATCTGCAATGGCGCGACGCCGTTCGCGACCGTGCTGCTGGCGCACATGTTCACCGGCGACAGGCTGACCTCGCAGCGCGTTGCGGGCGTGCTGCTGGGATTCTTCGGGCTGGTCGTTCTGGTTCTGCCGGAGTTCGGCGAAGGCGGAGGGCGAGCCTGATCGGCATCCTGCTCGCGATCGTCGGCGCGTGGCTTTATGCGGTCGGCAATGTGGGAACGCGGCTTGCGCCGCGGATCGATCCGGTCGTGTCGAGCTTCCTGATCGTCGGGCTCGGCGCTGCTGCAGCGTTGCTGCATGCGCTGGTGATGGAGCCGTTCCCGGTTGCGGCGAGCGCGGCGTCGATCACGGCGATGATCGTGCTGGGGCTGCTGCCCACGGCGTTCGCGATGTTCGTCTATGTCTGGCTGATCCAGCGGGCAGGGCCGGTGTTCGTGTCGTTCACGACCTACATGTCGCCGCTGTGGGCGACGGGTCTTGGCGTGCTGTTTCTCGGCGAACAGCTGCACTGGTCAATGATCGGCGCGCTGGCGCTGATCCTCGCGGGCGTTGCGGTGGCGAACGCGCGGATGCGGCGAAGCTAGCCGCCCCAATCAGCCGCCATAGACCTTCATCAGGCGGTAGAGATATTCGCGCCCGTCCATCAGCGTCTTCACCTTGATGCGCTCGTTGAGGCCGTGAATGCCGTTGCCGTCCGCATCCACGAACATGCCGGAGATGCCATAGGTCGGGATGCCGACCGGCGTCAGGAATGCGCCATCGGTTGCGCCCGCCTGCATGATCATCAGGTTGGGCACGCCGGGGAACATCGTCTTGGCCAGCTTCACGGCCGGGTCGAGCACCTTTTCATCGAGCGGCGGGGGCGGCGCGGGCAGGTTGCGCGTTTCGCGGATCGAAACCTTGATCGCGGGATCGGCGACGAGCGTCTCGAGTTCCGTGCGCACTTGTTCCGCCGTCGTGCCGGGGAAGATGCGGCAGTTGACGTTGGCCTTCGCGCGCTGGGGCAGGGCGTTGGTCGCGTGGCCGGCATCGAGCATGGTCGCGATGCAGGTGGTGTGAAGGATGCGGTTGTAATCCGGATCGGCTTCGAGGCGCGTCTCCGCAACCGTGTCGCCGGGGTTGGCGATCAGCGCCAGCATCGCCTTGCCGTCCTCGCCGCCCTTGAGCCCGGCCATCTCGGTCAGGAAGGCGCGCGTCGTATCGTTGAACGTGATCGGGAATTTGTATTGCGCGATCCGCGTCAGGCCGAACGCCAGCTGGTTGATTGCGTTGTCGGGCATGGGCCGCGACGAGTGACCGCCGGGATTGGTGACTTCCAGCGTGTAGTTCTGCGACAGCTTTTCGCCGACCTGGATGCCCATGAAGATCGGCTTGCCGGCCGCATCCATCTGTCCGCCGCCGCCCTCGTTGATGGCGAACTCGGCATCGATCAGCTCGCGCTCGTTCTTCGCGAGGTGCTCTGCGCCATTCAATGCGCCGTTGGTTTCTTCGCCGCAGGTAAGCGCCAGCTTGATGGTGCGCGCGGGAATGTAGTTTTCCTTGCGATAGCGAATCAGCGTGTCGACCCACACCGCCGCCATCGCCTTGTCGTCATACGTGCCGCGACCGTAGAAATAGCCGTCCTCCTCGATCAGCTTGAACGGATCGCGCGTCCAGTCCTCGCGTTTGGCTTCCACCACGTCGAGATGCCCGAGCATCAGGACAGGTTTGGCGCCGGCATCCGTGCCGTTCAGGCGCGCGAAGAGGCCGCCCTCCTTCGGATGACCTGGAACCGTCCACACCCGCACGTTGGCTTCGGGATATCCCGCTGCAGTGAGCCGCGCGGCCAGCCGGGTGGCGGCCAGCGTGCAATCGCCTGCTGAGAGCGTCGTATTGGTCTCGACCAACTCCTTGTAGAGTTCCCGGAAGGCTGCTTCGCCGGATGATGACGTGGGCGCCGGTGCGGCGATCGCGGAGCAGGCGATCAGGGTCCCGACTGAAGCGGCGACGAAGAGTTTGCGAAGCATGTCTGACCTCATGAGCATGCCGCACGCTAGCGCGGCAGCGAACGCGTTCCTAGCAGGGCGGCGTCGGCGATGGCAGCACCCTGCGGTCGCATCGGACCGGGCAGAAAGCGTGCAGCGTGGCTCACCGAACGCGTTAATTGACGTTCAACCCGTTCGGGAGCATATCGCCCCCGGGCCAGTCGCCCCCAACGGCGACCAGTCCATCTGTAAGGATGGGAGAAAAACAGATGTCTACCGCCGCCAAACCGGCCGTGCGCCCTGATCGCGCTCATTTTTCCTCTGGACCCTGCGCCAAACGGCCAGGCTGGAGCCCCGATAATCTCAAGCTTGAATCGCTGGGCCGGTCGCACCGTTCCAAGCTCGGCAAGTCGCGCCTGAAGCTGGCGATCGACAAAACCCGCGCTGTTCTCAAGATCCCCGCCGACTATCGCATCGGCATCATGCCGGGTTCCGATACAGGCGCCATCGAGGCGGCCTTCTGGTCCATGCTGGGCGCTCGCCCGATCGACATCTTCGCGTTTGAAAGCTTTGGCGAAGACTGGGTGACGGACATCACCAAGCAGCTGAAGGTCGAAGCCACCACGCACAAGGCCGGCTACGGCCAGCTGCCCGACCTTTCGAAGGCCCGCAAGGATGCGGACATCGTCTTCACGTGGAACGGCACGACGTCGGGCGTGAAAGTGCCGAACGGCGACTGGATCGCGGACGACCGCGAAGGGCTGACCTTCTGCGACGCGACCTCGGCCGTGTTTGCAATGCCGATTCCGTGGGCCAAGATCGACGTGTTGACCTACTCCTGGCAGAAAGTGCTGGGCGGCGAGGGCGCGCACGGCATCCTGATCCTCAGCCCGCGCGCCATCGAGCGCCTCAAGACCTACACGCCGAAATGGCCGATGCCGAAACTGTTCCGCATGGCCAAGGGCGGCGAAGTCACCGAAGGCATTTTCGAAGGCGAGACGATCAACACGCCGTCGATGCTGGCGACCGAGGACTATCTTGATGCGCTCGGCTGGGTCGAAGGCCTCGGCGGCGTCGAAGGCGCGTTCAAGCGTTCGGATGCGAACCTTGCCGTGCTCGACGCATGGGTGACCAAGACGCCGTGGGTGGAATTCCTTGCCGCCGACAAATCGATCCGTTCGAACACCTCTGTCACGCTGTCGATCACCGATCCGCGCGTCGCCAAGCTGGACGACAAGGGCCAGCAGGACTTCGTGAAGAAGTTCGTCGCGGCGCTCGAGAAGGAAAATGCGGCCTACGACATCGGTGGCTACAAGGCAGCGCCTCCCGGTCTGCGGATCTGGTGCGGCGCGACAGTTGAAGCAGCTGATCTCGAGAAGCTGACGCCGTGGCTCGACTGGGCGTTTGAGACGACAGTCGCAGAGCTTTCCTGACACCCCGAGCGAGTGGAGGTCGCGATGGCGACTGAAACCAGCAGCACCATCCGCACATGGGGCGACGCAACCTTCGGCGCGCCGAGCGATCTCACGGTCCTCGTCGCCCGCGCGCGTCTCGAAATGGATGAGCTGGAGCAGGCCATTCGCGAAGGCGACATGGCCGAGGCGGGCAGGGAGGCGGCGGATGTTGTCATCCTGCTGCATCGCGTCGCCGGCATTCTCGGACTGGAACTCAACGAGCAGGTCGACGCCAAGATGGCGATCAACCGGGCGCGCAAATGGAAAACCACCGGAGACGGAACAGGCAGCCACATCTAGGCGCACCCGCTCCCAACGAATTGAAAGATACGGAGACAGACCCCGATGACTAACAAAGTGAAAGTTCTTATCGCTGACGATCTCGCGCCGGGTGCGGCGGACATTTTCCGCAATCGCGGCATTGAGGTGGATTTCAAAGTCGGCCTCAAGAAGGAGGAGCTGATCAAGATCATCGGCGAGTATGATGGTCTCGCTGTCCGTTCGGCGTGCAAGCCGGACAAGGACGTGATCGCGGCGGGCACGAAGCTGCGGGTCATCGGCCGCGCCGGCATCGGCGTCGACAACGTCGACGTCAAAGCCGCGACCGCCAAGGGCGTGATCGTGATGAACACGCCCTTTGGAAATGCGATTACAACTGCCGAGCACGCCATCGCGATGATGTTCGCAGCGGCCCGCCAGATCCCGTCGGCCAGCCAGCGCACGATTGCCGGCGAATGGCCGAAGAAAGACTATATCGGCATCGAGCTTTACGCGAAAACGCTCGGCCTGATCGGCGCCGGCAATATCGGCTCGATCGTTGCGGACCGTGCATTGGGCCTGAAGATGAAAGTCGTCGCGTACGACCCGTTCCTTACGGCTGAGCGTGCGACTCAACTGGGCGTCGAGAAAGTCGAGCTGGAAGAACTGCTCGCCCGCGCTGACGTCATCACCCTGCATACGCCGCTGACCGAGCAGACCAAGAACATCCTGTCAGCCGAGAACCTCGCCAAGACCAAGAAGGGCGTGATCCTGATCAACTGCGCGCGTGGCGGTCTTGCCGACGAAGCAGCGGTTCGTGCGGGTCTCGATAGCGGCCACATCGGCGCTGCTGCGTTTGACGTGTTCCTCGAGGAGCCGGCGAAAACCAACGTGCTGTTCGGTGCGCCGAACTTTGTCGCGACGCCGCACCTTGGCGCCTCGACCGTCGAAGCGCAGGACAATGTCGCCTTCCAGGTCGCCGAGCAAATGGCGGACTACCTGTTGACCGGCGCAGTCACCAACGCGCTCAACACGCCTTCGGTCACGGCTGAAGAAGCGCCGAAGCTGAAGCCGTTCGTCGCGCTGGCCGAGAAGCTGGGGCAGTTCGCAGGACAGGTCGCCGATGGCAGCCTGTCGGAAGTCGAGATCGAATACGAAGGCCAGGTCACGCAACTGAACCGCAAGCCGCTGACGTCTGCGGCGCTGGCCGGTCTGCTGCGTCCGTTCCTGGCTGAGGTGAACATGGTGTCGGCGCCCTCGGTTCTTCAAGAGCGTGGCGGTTCGCTGAAAGAATCGACCAACGAATCCAGCCCGGTCTATGACTCGCTGATCCGCATCAAGGTGAAGGTCGAAGGAAAATGGCGCTCGGTCGCCGGCGCCATCGTCGGCGGCAAGCCGCGCATCGTCGAAGTGAAGGGCATGCAGCTCGAAGCCGACTTCCAGCCCTTCATGCTGTTCGTCAACAACTCGGACAAGCCGGGCTTTATCGGTTCGATGGCGGGCCTGCTGGGCGAAGCCAAGGTCAACATCGCGACGTTCAACCTCGGACGTGAAGCTGCCGGCGGCGACGCCATCGCCATCGTCGGCGTCGACCAGGACGTGCCGGAGAAGACACTGAAGTGCGATCGAGTCGCTGCCGCAGGTTCGCTATGTGAAAGTGCTGAAGTTCTAGTCGCGCTTTATTGCAGATAATTGTTTCAGCCCCGGAGCCATGCTTCGGGGCTGATGCATTTCCGGACAATGCGGTTAGACTTGGCACCATGAACCGTCGTGGCTTTCTTGCAGGACTGGCTGCCGTTTCGGGTAGCAGCGCGTTGGCGCAGACGGCCCCGTCGGCTCCCGCGCCTCTGATCTACTATGCGGGGCAGGCGGGCCGGCTGACCAGCGATCGGGATGCGGCGGGCGGCAATCCGTTTGCGACGGCGCTGGTCGAGGTGCTGAAGATCAGGCCGCTGACGCTGAAGAAGTTCACCGAGAAGCTGGCCTATGCGAACGCGATCCACAGCAAGGGCTGGCAGCAGATGGATTATCCGTTCGCGTTGCCCGATCCGAAGCGGCGGCTGGACAAGAGCGAGAAGCGCGTGGCGCTGGTGCTGATCAACGCGGACTATTCAAAGTCGGATGCGTATTCGCTGCCCGGTGCGCGGTTCGATGCGAAGCGCGTTCCGGCGGCGCTGACCGAGGCGGGATTTGCGACGACACTGGTGCAGGATGTCGATGCGGCGACGGCGCGACATGCGCTGGCGGAATTCGCGGTTCTGTCGGAAGGGGCGGACGACGCTTTGATCTATATAGGGGGTCATGGCGCGCAGAGAAGCCGGGACGTCTACTGGCTGATGGGCGATTTTCCCGGTCAGGACGCGAAGTGGCTGGACGATCACGCGATCACCGTTGGCGAGATTGCCAAGTCGGCCAAAGCGCGCGAACTGAACCTCGTGCTCTATGCCAGTTGCAGGGACAACCCTTTTACATGATCAGGCTGCTCTCATGATCAATCCCGATGACGCGCAGGCATTCGCTCGCGAATGGGTGAAGGCGTGGAACGATCATGACCTGCCGGCGATTCTTTCGCACTATGCGGACGATGTCGTTTTCCATTCGCCGCGCATCCGCATGGTGACGCGGAAGGATGTGGATTCGCTGACGGGCAAAGCCGCGCTCAGTGACTACTGGAGCCAGGCTCTGGCGCAGGCGCGCGATCTGTTCTTCGAGATCGACCAGGTGCTGACCGGGTCGGATGCGCTGACGATCGTCTACACAAATCACCGCCAGCAACAGGTCGCCGAGACATTCGTTTTCGGCGCCGGCGGCAAGGTCGTGACGTCGATTGCGGCCTACGCCTGAGCGGCGGGCTCCTGCGGCGGCTGGACGACGTTGGAGCGAAGCTTCGATGCGTAGATCGCAGATTCCATCGCGATGGTGAGGCAGAGGGCGGGCGGCATTACGCGCGAGGCCGTCATCAGGAGATTGCCGGCGACTTGCGCTGTGATCGCAACCCATGACTTGCGATTGACGCGAACGTCCTGGCCCTTGACCACGAGCGGAAGCGGAAGATCGCCCGACAGCGCTTCGAGGACGACGGGGCCGACGAGCTTCAGGAGATCGCGCACCGGCATGATGGGTTGGGCGTTTTGCGGAACCGAGGGCATGCCCTCGACCACAGAATCGAACGACTCGTTCACATGGCGGAACATGGCCGGCACGTTCGGAAGCGCTTCGCGTTCAAGGCCCTTCTTGAGGGCGGCCGTGACCAGCATGTTCCAGACGCGCGAACGGGCGACCTCGGCATCCTTGACGCTGTAGAGCATTTCGTTGAGCGCGTCGCCGAACAGGAAGATGCGGCCATCCTTGAGGGCCATTTCCTTGATGCGGCCTTCGGCGCGGGCTTTTTCAATACGTTCGGCATCGGCGAGCAGCGAGATCTGGGCGCAGACGCCGGCGATGGCGCCGGCTGCGGCCATCAGGGTCGGCGCGTGCATGTTCTTTTCCATCGCGATGCGCGGCGGCAGATTGCGCATGATGAGGCCGAAGGCAAAGTTGCAGGCAACCTCATCGGGCTGACCGGCCCAGGGGAAATTGTTGCCTTCAATAGCCTTGGTTACAGCCTCTTGTGTCGACGGCGTCCCACTCATGTTCAGTTTCCCACTCCCGTTTGGGGGAACTTTGCAATTAGCGGACCGCGCGAAGATTAACCCAAAATCGTCCCGCAAAATAATGGTTGACCCTCACGGGACGTGAGAGCGCATGGCTGTGTCGACATGAGGAGTGAGCCATGCCGGTCGACCCAAATCGCGATCCGCCCATCATGGGACGGCACAACGGTTTCGATGTGTATCCGATGCCGATGTTCATTCGGCTGGAGACGCGCGATCTCGCGGCCACGGTGCGCTGGTATCGTGAGGCGCTTGAGTTTGGCGTGATGTTCGAGATGCCCATGATGGCCCATCTGCGTCGCAAGAAGTTCCAGGATATTCTGGTGTTTGCATCCGCGTCTGGCGGGCAAGCTGTGAAGGGTCTGGCGATTTCGCTTGAGGCCGAAGGCGAGCTGGACGCGATCTGGCGGCGGGCCATGGAGGCGGCGCCCGTGGGGTCTGGCGAAGGTTGAGGGGCCGCCGCAGGTCATGCCGTGGAATGCGCGGGAGCTGCGCGTGATCGATCCGGATGGCCGTGTGCTTGTGTTCCATGAGCAGGCGAAGGACGCTGAGGCTGCGGCGCGGATGAGTGCGATGTTCAAGGCGGATGAAACATGAAGGAGCTGACGGTCAAGCAGTTGGCCGCAGTGTCCGGCGTAACGGTGCGGACGCTGCACCATTATGACGAGATCGGCTTGTTGGCCCCGGCGCATGTCGGGGCCAATGGCTATCGCTATTACGGGCGGGCTGAACTGCTGCGGCTGCAGCGGATCCTGTTTCATCGTGAGCTGGGCGTGCCGCTGGGCGAGATCGCGGCGCTGCTCGATCTCGAAGGCGAGGATCAGGTGGGCGTGCTGATGCGTCATCGCGAACGGCTCGAGGCGGAGCAGGCGCGCTTTCGCATTCTCATCGAAACCATCGACCGCACGGTCGCAAGCATCAAGGGCGGAGCGCACATGTCGAACGCGGACCTCTATCAGGGCTTCTCGGCGGAAAAGCAGGCGGACTACGAAGCGTGGCTGGTCGAACGTTATGGCGATCAGATGCAGGGCCACATCGATCATTCGCGCAAGGCGATGGCGAAGATGAACGAGGCCGAGCAGGCCGCGATGATGGACACGCTGAAGGATATAGAGACGAGCCTGGTCGAAGGCATGAAGCGCGGCATCGATCCGGCGGCCGAGCCGGTGGACCGGATGATCGCGCGGCATCGAGCGTGGGTTGCGGCCTCGTGGGACAAGCCGTGCCCGCCGGAAGCCTATGCGGGACTGGCGGACCTGTTCCTGTCGCATCCGGATTTCGTGGCGCGGTATGAAGCGCTGGCGCCGGGCTTTGCGGTGTGGCTGACCGACGCGATGAAGACGCACGCGATCACGGCAGGCGTGAGGGTGCGATCTCGCGCGCGGGGCGTGCGAGGTGGGTTGAGTTGATTTCCGGAATTTGAGCTGAGAGGGCGGTCCGCGTGCGTGCAAGTGCGCACGCAGCCCCCTCCGTCTCGCCGCGAAGACGCGGCGATCCACCTCCCCCGCCTGACGGCGAGGGAGGACTTCGCTCATGGTGTGGCAACGGGGAGCGCGAACAGGTGCGTCAAGCGATGCGACGCGGCTTCGCGTTGGCGATGCTGTACTGCTGACGCAGGTGGTCGACATAGGCGCGCACGGTGGCCTCGAGATTCATGTTGGCGCGGCGGTAGGCTTCGAAGCGCTGCTCGGTCTCGAGCCAGTCTGCGGGCGGGGCGAACGCGCTGAACGTCACGAGACGATGGCTCCAGCCGAGGCGGCGGTAGGCTTCGCGCCATAGCGCAAAGTCGAGTTTGCTTCGGCATGGGCGAGCAGGATCGGGATGGCGTCGAAGACAGATTTCGGAACCTTCTTTCCGCGCATGGCGGCAAAGCCGCTGTGGATCACGAGGATCATCAGCGGCCAGAAGCTGAACATGACACCCAGCAAAGCCGGGACATCGCGCAGCAGCCAGAGGGGAAGGCTTCGGCGTTTCATGAGAGCAGTATCTCATGGCCGCGGGCGGTGTAGGATTGGAGTGTTCGGAATCGGCTGGTTTGAACGGCGTAAGTTGTTGAGATCGTTGGATACGCGTCGGAAAACGCATGCGCAGAATCGGCCGGTTTACTGGGTGGTATCAGACGGCACAGGCCGTTGATTTCTTCAAAACTCTTTCGGCCATCTCCAGCATTGGGTCAGGCGGGCAGAGTCTTTGTCCCGCCGTTCAGGCTGCGCTGCATCAGCAGGGTGTCGCACCAGCGGTTGAATTTGAAGCCGCTGCCTTTGATGCGGCCGCATTCCGAAAAACCCATGACGGTGTGGAGGCGGGCGGAGGGGAGGTTTGCGTTGGCATCGCCGATGACGGCGATCATCTGGCGGAAGCCGCTGGCTTCGCAGCGGGCGAGGAGTTCGGCGAGCAGGAGCGTGCCGATGCCGAGGCCCTGGGCGTCAGGGGCGATGTAGATCGAATCCTCGACCAGGAAGCGGTAGGCTGGGCGTACGCGGTAGGGGCTGGCGTAGGCGTAGCCGAGCACTTTTTCGGCCGTGTAGGCGACGAGGTAGGGGAAGTCGCCGCCAATGATCGCGTCGAAACGACGGGTCATCTCTTCGAGAGAGGGCGCATCGTATTCGTAGCTCGCGGTGCTGGTGAGAACGGCATGGCCGTAGATGGCGGTGATGGCCGGGAGGTCGGTCGCCGCAGCCGCGCGGATGCGGAGGCCTTCGATCATGCGACGCGCTTTCCGTCGGCGTCGATCAGCAGTGCGCCGTCCTCCTTGTGGAAGGGGCCGGTGGGCCATTGGTCGAGGAGATCGAGGACGGTTGCGCTGTCGGGGCGACAGAGTTTGACGCCTCGGGGCGTGGCGACGAAGGGGCGGTTCACGAGGATGGGGTGTTCGATCATCGCGGCGATGAGCTGGTCTTCGGTGATGGCGGTATCGAGGAGACCGAGGTCGGCGGCGGGCGATTTGGTCTCGCGCAGGGCTTCGCGCGCAGTGACGCCTGCAGCCGCAAAGAGCGTGAGCAGGTGGGGGCGGGTCCAGCCTTCGCGCTGGTAGTCGATGATGGTCGGCGTGTAGCCGGCGGCTTCGATGATGCGGAGCACGTTGCGGGACGTGCCGCAGTCCGGGTTGTGGTGGATGACGACCGGGAAACGGCTCATCACATCACCCGGCGATGAGAACCATGATCGCCTTGCCGAGGGCGCCGAAGAGCAGGACGGCGGTCGCGACAAGCTGGATCATGAAGCCGGTCTCCCGCTTCGCTGGGTCGGCGGCGTAGCCGAGCGCGTAGATGATGCGGCCGATGATCCACACGACGCCGATGGCGGCGACGATGATGCCGGTCTGGTCCTGCGGTTGCCAGAAGATGTGGCAGAGCCAGAGCGAGGGCAGGAAGATCGGGAGCCATTCGAGCGTGTTGAGATGGATGCGGATGGCACGCTCCAGCCCCGGATCGCCGGTCATGGTCGGGGCCTGGATGCCGGACTTGCGGCGCGCGGCGCCGACGCCCATCATCATCCAGACAAAAACCAGCAGCGACACGAGCGTGACGATGGCGACGTAGGCGTGCGTTTGCATGTGGAAGTCTTCCCGATTTCCCCGGACGGTCTGCGCCGTCGCGGGCGAACCTGTCATGCTTTTTCAGTGCGCGCGAGGCGTCGTCTTGCCGAATAGCCAACCGCCCGCAAGCCAGGCGAGACCGGCGCCGGCGAGCTGGGCGAAGATGAAGCCCGGCGCGTCCTGCGGGCGGATGCCGGCGAAGGTGTCGGAGAGAGCGCGGGCGATGGTGATGGCGGGGTTGGCGAAGGAGGTCGAGGACGTCCACCAGTAGCCAGCAGTGATGACCAGTGCGACGATCGCCGGGAGGTCGTTGGGGCGGTGGCGCACGCCGCCGAGGATGGCGAAGACCAGCGCGAAGGTGGCCGCGCCTTCGGCCAGCATGCGGCCGAAGCCGGCGCGGTCGTGGGTGGCCTGCTGGATCAGCGGGAGATCGAACATGGCGTGCGCAAGTATGGCGCCTGCGATGCAGCCGGTGATCTGCAAGGCAATGTAGGCGACCGCGTCGGCGGGCCGTGTCTCGCCGCGCAACAACATCACCAGCGTGACCGCGGGATTGAAGTGTGCGCCGGAGACGGGGCCGAGTGTTGCGACGAGCACGTAAAGCATCGCTGCGGTCGCGAGCGTGTTGCCGAGCAGGGCGACGCCGTCATTGCCGCCAGATAGCTGGACCGCGAGGATGCCGGATCCGATGACGGTGGCTGCAAGCAGGCAGGAGCCGAGCAGCTCGCCAAAAAGGCGGCGAGGAAGGTTGGCAGGCATGCTCGACAGACCCCACGATTCAGTGGATCCGACTAGCGCGGAGATGTGACACTTTCATATCAGCCTGTTCTGCCAGCCATTCTCACGGCCGCAAAACCCGACAGGTTGGAAGAACAGTCGGCGAACCCGGATCAGGTCGCGCGTTCGACCATCAGCTTCTTGATCTCCGCGATGGCCTTGGCGGGGTTGAGACCCTTCGGGCAGACCTGCGCGCAGTTCATGATGGTGTGGCAGCGGTAGAGCTTGAACGGATCCTCGAGGTCGTCGAGGCGCTCGCCGGTGGCTTCGTCGCGGCTGTCGATGATCCAGCGATAGGCCTGCAGCAGGGCGGCCGGTCCGAGGAATTTGTCGCCATTCCACCAGTAGCTGGGGCAGGCGGTGGAGCACGAGGCGCACATGATGCACTCGTAGAGGCCGTCGAGCTTCGAGCGGTCGGCTTCCGACTGGCGCCATTCCTTCTGCGGCTCGGGCGTTTCGGTTTTCAGGTAGGGCTGCACATAGGCGTGCTGCGCGTAGAAGTTTGTGAGGTCGGGGACGAGGTCTTTCACGACGGCCTGGTGCGGCAGCGGCGAGATGGTGATGTCGCCGGAGAATTCGTCCCAGCCCTTGGTGCAGGCGATGGTGTTGCCGCCGCCGATGTTCATGGCGCACGAGCCGCAGACGCCTTCGCGGCAGGAGCGGCGGAAGGTGAGCGTCGGGTCGATCTCGTTCTTGATGTAGATCAGCACGTCGAGGACCATCGGCCCGACCTTGCTCATGTCGATCGTGTAGTAGTCCCAGCGCGGATTGCCGCCGGTTTCCGGATCATAGCGGTAGATCTTGAAGGTGCGGAGCTTCTTGGCCGCAGCAGGCTTCGGCCAGCGCTTGCCGGCCTTGATCTTGGAGTTCTGCGGCAGCGTGAGTTCGACCATCGAGTGCTGGTTCCCCGGCGGACCTGAAGTTGGCCGCAATCTACCCACCGTTTCGCTTTGCACAAGCGCCGGAAAGTCGCGGCAGATCAAAGAATTGGGTGCGAATCAGTCGCGCTTGAACAGGCTGCGCAGCTGGTCGGCGACAGGGCGGCGCAAACCATAGACGCCGCGGGCGGCGGACGGGCGCGCGGCGTGCAGCATTTCGGTGACGCCGGCCTTGAGAAGACCGGTGGCAAAGCGTGAGGCGCCGTGGTGGACGCCGGCCTGCAGTTCGTCGCGGGTGATCGGGATGGGGGCCCAGAAGCTGATCGTCTCGCCCTCGCTCGTCTTGAGGCGGGCGAAGCCGTCGGCGGGCAGGCGCGGCGGCATGAAGGCGAACGCGACCTGTTTCGAGCCTTCGAGGATGGGGTGCGGGTTGCGGCTGAACTGGACGGTCTGGCCGGCGCTGACGCGGATCTTCTGGATGTGAACCAGCTTGGCGAACTGGCGGACCGTGTTGGCGCCGAGGTTCAACATGCCGAGATCGGCGCGGGCGTCGCCGCATTGCGGCACGGCGAGCACGAACTCCATGCGGCCGGAAGTGGCGGCGGTGGAGGTCGCGAGGGCGGGGCTGGCGAAGGCGAAGCTGGTGAGGCCGGGATCGGCAGCGGCTGCGACTTTTTTCAGGGACGAGCCGAACGTGCAGACATAGGCGAAGCGGCGCTCGCCCTCGGGCGGCACGACCATGACGTCAACGGACGGTCCGGGTTCGCGCGAGCGGCCGGCCCAGCCATCCTGATCGGAAAAGGCGACGTGCGGTTCGCCAAGATGACGCGCGAGATGGAGCTGAACTTCTTCGCGAAGTTCCTGGCCGACGCGGCCTTTTTCGGACGACTGACCCCAGATATCTGGCATGAGACCGAAATGGTTATTCTGCGCGCGGGCGTCAACCGCACATGCACCAAACGACGCAGTTTGAAGGTACAGGAATCTGTCTGAACCGATGGTGAATCCCGGTCAAGGCATGTGCGTCAGGTTACGGTTCGTCAAACATCAATGCACGGACGAAACGGGCCGGCGGGGAGCCGTGCGACAACGCGGTGTCGTGATATTTCTTGAGCGCGAAATCCGCGCTCCATTTCGTCTCCGCGTCTTTCCGGAGCGCGTGGTGTTCGCCCCAGCCGACGAAATAGGTGGAGAGCTGGCCGGAGGAGAGGCGCGCGCGTGTCCATTTGCCGGCGGCTTCGCGTTCTTCCTGGAAGGCTTCGGCGGTCATGAATTTCATGGCGGTCGCCTCGTCCCAGTTCTCGACATGGATGCCCTGGTCGAGAATGGCGTTGGTGACGGAGCGCAGGCGCATCTTGAGGTTGGTGAGGACGCGCAGCGGATTGTCGGCGCCGAAGCCCATCTCGATCATCAGGTCTTCCGCGTAGCAGGCCCAGCCCTCGATGAATGTGCCCGAGCCGAGCACGGCGCGCGGCACGCTGGGGTTCTTGTTCGAGTGCCAGATCTGCAGGTAGTGGCCCGGCATCGCCTCGTGGATCGAGAGCTCGTAGAGCATGTGGCTGTTGTATTCGGAGAGGAAGGATTTCGTCTGCGCATCGGTCCAGTCGGCGGGGATGGGCGAGATGGCGTAGAACGTGTCGAGCTTGCGATCGAGCGGACCGGGCTGAGTCGCAATAGGCGACGGCGACGCCCTGCTGGAATTTCGGCATCTCGATGATCTTCACGGCCGCGTCGGGCATCGAGATGAAGTCCTTCTCGCGGCAGAAGGCGGTGGCTTCGGCGAGCGTCTTGGTGGCGTCGGCCATGACGTTCTGGCGGAGCGGACGGTCCTTCGCGGCGATCGCCATGCCGGCCTTGATGGTGGCGAGCTTGTCGGCGGTGGGCTTGGCGTTGGTGAGCTTCGCGCAGATCTCGAACATCTGGTCGCGGATGGCGTCGGCGTCTGCGCGGGCTTTCGACAGGAGATCGGCGCGCGGCGTCGGGGCGTTGATCGAGAAGCGGAGCTGTTCGTCGTAGAGCGGGCCATAGCGGAAATCGCCCTTGGCGCCGGGGACCAGCGTCTTGTCGATCCATGTCTGATGCTCGGCGATGGCGGCGCGGGCGGTTTCAGCGGCCTTTGTCAGGCGCGCCTTGTCATCGGGGCCAAGGCCGGAGGCCTGCGCGAGGATCAGGTCGTCGATGATGGAGATCGCGCCGCCATTCTGCGCAGAGTAGGTCTGCGCATGGATCGGCGGCACGCGTTCGGCGACCAGCTGCTTGCGCGTCTCGGCGAGCAGCGCGGGGAATTTTTCCATGCGCGCGGCGGCGCTGATGCAGGCGCTCGGGCAGGGGCGCGAACTCGCGCGCCATCAGCGAATAGAGCGCGCCGCCGGTGAGGCCGGAATAGGTGAGCGGATCCCACGCCCAGTTCTGCAGCTTTTCCGTCTGGAAGGTCTCGTTGTCGAGCGACTCGCCGATCATGGCAGCGTCGACCTGATTGTCGCGCGAGAGCGTGGCGTGATCGAGGGCGGCGAGTTTTGCCTTTGTCGCTTTGACCTGCGTCATGCGGGCGGTGCGGCCGGTCTGCGCTGACGTCCGGCAGGTCGCCGTCGAAGCGGTGATCGCCCAGCGCTGTGGCGTAGACGGGTGAGGATGAGGCGAGCTGGTCGAGCCAGGTTTTCGAGATGGCGTCGAAGTCGGCGTTGGCGTCCGCTGTGGCGGGCGGCTTCTGTGCTTCGCCACAGGCGGCGAGGGCAAGCATCGCGCCGCCGGTCATCAGCGCGCCGCGCCGGGTAAGTTTCACTGACATGAGAAGCCCCTGTTCGAGCCTGAAAGGCTGAAACGGAGGGTGAAACGGTCGGGGCGGCCGGGTCAAGCTGGACGGTCGGGCGCAGACGATCGAATGAAATTCGAGAGCGCTCTTAATCAAGGATCAGGAGGATTTGGGTAAAATGACACCGTCTGCGGGGACAATCATGGCGTCCATTTTTCAGAAGCTGAAAGCGCCCGAAGGCCGGTTGAGCCAGCAGGGATACATCGTCAGTTTCGCCTTGCCGTTTATTGCTGTGACGATCGCCAGCAGCGCGTCGCTCACGGGCATGATGGGCGAGGCGGGTTCGCTGGTGATGCAGGCGTGTGCGCTGGGCTGCACGGTGCTGCTCGCCTTTGGCGATGCGATGAACATCCGCCGGTATCACGACCTTGGACATTCCGGGCGGCTCTATCGGTTGTGCCGGCCGGGTATCGTGATCCTGCCGGTGCTGGCTTTCGTGCTGCAGTTCCTGATCCCGGCGCAGATGGCGACGGCGGGCGATCTCGGTGCGCTGGCCTACCTGATGAACCAGGAGGTCGCGCCGTCGATGGGGCTCGCGCCAAGCGTGCTGCTGGGGATCACGTTTGCGGGGGTCACGCTCAACCTTGCCTACCTGTCGCTGATGCCGGGGCAGGCGGGACCGAACGCGTATGGGCCTGATCCGAATAACGGTATTGCGGCCATGCCGGGTGTTGTTCCAACGCCGCGCAGCGACGTTGCGCCGGACAACGATCCGGTGAAGCGCGCGCTGGCGGAGTACGAAAAGCAGCGCGCTGCACAGGCGCAACAGGCTGCGCGTGCGCCAACGCCGGTGGCGGCGTGCAGCAGCGCCCGGCGCGTTCGGCAAGAAGCGTAGCTAGAGTTTTGCGTCAGGCCTTTGCGCTTGGGCGTTCCGAGACGCGGGCGTGCCAGGCGCGGACGTGCGTGAGATTTTCCGGAACCTTGAGGCCGATCCAGTCGGCGAAATCCACCATGGTCAGAAGGCAGATGTCGGCGATCGTGTAGTCGGCGCCGGCGACGAAATCGCGGCCGTTCAGCTCGTTGTCGATCCAGGCGAGGCCGCGGTCGTAGTGGGCGCGGTTCGACTCGCCGAACTCCTTGTATTGCGGAACGACGACGCGCGCGGTGAACGGATGCGCATGGCGCCAGAACATGCCGGCGGGCGTGCCGATCTGGAATTCGACGCGGCGCGTCAGCATGTCGATGCGCGCCGTGTCGAGCGCGTTGCGGCCGAACATGGGCGGATTGGGGTGGAGGCTCTCGAGGTAGCGGCAGATCGCGACAGTCTCGGAGAGGAAGCTGCCATCGTCGAGCTGCAGCGTCGGCAGCTGGCCGAGCGGATCGCGCGCGAGATGCTCAGGCTGTTTCAGCTCGCCGGTCATAATGCCGACTTCGACAGTCGGCAGCTCGACGCCCTTCTCGGCGAGGAAGATGCGGACACGGCGCGGGTTCGGCGCGGGCATCGGCGCGTTGAAGAATTTCATGGGGGCGTTTCCGGAGTTGGTGTTTTCGGGAGGGTTGGCGTGTGGGGAGAGGCGCGTCAAGCGGGACTACATGGGTGCGGTCGCCCAAGAAGAGCTCCGCTGGGGCTGTCCAGTAAACCTGTAGCTTCGGCTTGGATGTCGGGGATAGTCATGCGGGCTAGGTAAAGCGATCCCAGAATCGTTGCTGCTTTAAAAGTGAGGGGCGGCCGGGCTCAATTAAATCGGAAAAGTCGGACCGATCGGCGAGCGTGTAGAGCGCGTTCGCTCCTTTGGTCCGCTTGAATTCCAGCTCCTCCTGATAAAGAGGATGCATAGCGAGAATTGCAACTTCGTGGCCATCGGCGCGCACGTGGCGATGAAAGCTTGCGGGATGCTTGACGGGGGCGGCTAGAAGGAAACCTGCGAAGTCGGCGAGTGCATGGCCTGCAGGGATTTCCCACTGGATTGTATGCCCGCTGCCATACCAAGTGCCCGCCTGATGCGCATAACGGGCCAGACTTTTCATTATGCCAACAGGCACAAATGAATCCTCATCGAAGTCGATGGAGTCGAATGTTTTCGTGGGCATCCAATCGGCGGGCAGCGAAATCATCAGTTCCGTGCGTTTTGGCATGCCTTCAGCTACGGCTGCTTCAGGCATTGTCATCTCAAGAGCGCTCATGCCCATGGTGACAAACGTCCAAGACTGTCGGTGCTTGATCGGAGGGAAAGGTAGAACGTCTAAGTGCACCGTATCTGAGGAAAGCTCGTGCCAAACATGCAGGCTTTCACCAAGAGCAGAGGAGCAGTGCTTCTCGAACGCCTCCATCTCGTCGGGCGACAGCGAAGCAAAACCGTCCGCCCCCATATCCGTCATTCGTTAGTAAACCCGCGGCTTCGGTTTGATGTACTCGACGTCCTTGGACATCGTGTAGGCGTGGACGGGGCGGTAATCGAGCTTCACGGCGCCCTTGTCGTCGATCCACGAGAGCGTGTGTTTCATCCACGTGTCGTCGTTGCGGTTCGGGAAGTCTTCGCGGGCGTGGGCGCCGCGGCTTTCTTCGCGGTTGGCGGCGGAGTTCACGGTGACGGCGGCCTGGACGATAAGGTTGTCGAACTCGAGCGTTTCGATGAGGTCGGTGTTCCAGATCAGGCCGCGATCCTGGATCGAGATGTCGGACACGCCGGCCATGACTTCGGCGATGCGCTTGACGCCGGACTGCAGCGTCTCGCCGGTGCGGAACACGGCGCAGTCTTCCTGCATCGCTTTCTGCATGGTGGCGCGGAGCTTGGCGGTGGACGTGCCGCCTTTGGCGTTGCGGAATTTGTCGAAGCGGGCGAGGTGATCGTCGCCGGCGTTCTTCGGCAGGTCGCGCTGGTTGGCGTTGTTTTCGAGCTTCTCGCCACAACGAAGACCCGCCGCGCGACCGAAGACGACGAGGTCGATCAGCGAGTTGGAGCCGAGGCGGTTGGCGCCATGGACCGAGACGCAGGCGGCTTCGCCCACGGCCATCAGGCCGGGCACGATGCTGTCGGGATCGTCGCCGGCCTTGGTGAGGACTTCGCCGTGATAGTTCGTCGGGATGCCGCCCATGTTGTAGTGGACGGTCGGCAGGACCGGGATCGGTTCCTTGGTGAGGTCGACGCCGGCGAAGATCTTGGCGCTTTCCGAGATACCCGGGAGACGCTGGTGCAGGATTTTCGGATCGAGGTGATCGAGGTGGAGGTGGATGTGGTCGTTGTGGGCGCCCACGCCGCGGCCTTCGCGGATCTCCATCGTCATGGCGCGTGAGACGACGTCGCGCGAGGCGAGGTCTTTCACGGTCGGCGCATAGCGCTCCATGAAACGCTCGCCCTTGGAGTTGGTGAGATAGCCGCCTTCGCCGCGCGCGCCTTCGGTGATGAGGCAGCCCGAGCCGTAGATGCCGGTCGGGTGGAACTGGACGAATTCCATGTCCTGCAGGGGGAGGCCCGCGCGCAGCGCCATGCCGCCGCCATCACCGGTGCAGGTGTGCGCCGAGGTCGCCGAGAAATAGGCGCGGCCATATCCGCCGGTCGCGAGGATAACGCGTTGCGCGCGGAAGCGGTGCATCGTGCCGTCGTCGAGCTTGATCGCGGTCATGCCACGACAGACGCCATCCTCCATGATGAGGTCGAGCGCGAAGTATTCGATGAAGAAGTCGACGGCGTTCTTGAGCGATTGGCCGTACAGCGTGTGGAGCATGGCGTGGCCGGTGCGGTCGGCCGCAGCGCAGGTGCGCTGGATCGAGGCTTCGCCATAGTTCTTCGTCATGCCGCCGAAGGCGCGCTGGTAGATCTTGCCTTCTTCCGTGCGCGAGAAGGGCACGCCCCAGTGTTCGAGCTCGTAGACTGCGGCAGGGGCGGCGCGGACCATGTATTCGATGGCGTCCTGGTCGCCGAGCCAGTCGGCACCCTTCACCGTGTCGTACATGTGCCAGCGCCAGTCATCCTGGCCCATGTTTCCGAGCGAGGCGGAGATGCCGCCTTGCGCTGCGACAGTGTGCGAGC
>CAWARK010000015.1:0-6542 GCA_963784415.1 uncultured Alphaproteobacteria bacterium | reverse complement strand
CATCGAGGGCCTGCGCGCGCTGGGGACGCTCGAGCGGTTGCCCGCGCCGGTCGCGGCCGCGCTCGAGAACGCATACCTCTGGCTGCGGCGCGCGGAGCACTCGCTGCAGCTCGCCGAAGAGCAGCAGACGTCTCGCGTGCCGGCGAGCGATGCAGCGCAGACGGGCCTCGCGCGGCGCATGGGCTACGACGAACCGGACGCAAAGCAGGCCCGCAGCCACTTCCTCGACGACTGGACCGCCGTTCGCACCGAGGTGCGGGCCCACTTCGACGCCCTCGTCCTGGGGGAGAGCGCCGAGTGACGACACCCCTGCATCGCGCGCTCGAGGGAACGCCGCTTCTCGCGCGTCTCGCGAGCCATGGCGAAGCGTTCCTCGCCGCGCGCGGTCAGGACTCGGCCTTCGGCAAGCTCGACGATGCCGCGGCGCTCGGGCTCGCGCGCGTGGTCGCCAGTCAGCCCGAGTTTTCCGGCTTCCTCTCCCATCGACCCGCCTTCCTCGAGCGGCTGGCGCCGTTCTCGGCGGCGCGCTTCTACGAGCGAACCGCCGCAGCTCGAATCGGGTCTCGACGCGATCCTCGAGCTCGGGCTCGAAGATGCCCTCGACGCGCTGCGCCTGCGCCGCCGCGAGGAGATGGCCTACGCCGCCTGCGTCGATCTCGCCGGACTCTGCGGAGAACGGGCTCTGCCGCAATCTGGCGCTCGCCAATCATGATCTCGAGGGCGCGTTGACGGCGTGCGATGCGGCGGTGCGCCTCGCGCCACGCGATCCGGTCGTGCTGGCGACGCGGGGCTATTTGCAGTTGCGTCGTGGCAATTGGGAGAAGGCGGAGAACGATTTCGCGGTATCGCACTTGATCTGTCGCCGGCGTCGCCGGACGAGATGTATGGTCATGGCATCGCGCGTATCCATCTGGGTCAGGCGCGAGCCGGGCTAGATGAAATGTCGAGCGCGACACTCGATAGTTCGGGGCTGCCGCTGGAGTGGGAGAGCCGCGGCTTCAACATGCAGGGCGATGCTGTGTCGGGCAGGCCGGTGACCAGGGCGGGGCAGCCTTTGGTTGGCGCTGTCGATCGCATGTATTTCGTCAATCGCGGCGAAGAGGTGGTTCAGCTGGCCAGTGGTTGCGGCCGGGTCGTGACCGAGCGCCGTGGAACGCGCTGCCGTTGCTGGACAGGCGTGGGGCGGCGCTTGTCGCTTTGGCCTGATGCATGGCGAGGACAAGGCGACATCGTCGCGCTTTGCGTATGGCCGCCAGATCGTGGACCCGGCGCAGGAGCGGAAGCTCGGTCTTGCTTTCTCGGCTGCGGAAGAAGCGCTCTGGCCATGAGCGTCCACTGCACCTGGCAGGATGTGATGCGGGATGCGGCGGTGCGGCTGCAGGCAGCGGGCGTCGACGGCGCGAGGCGCGACGTGCGGCTGTTGCTGGCGCATGCGCTCGGGCGTCGAGCCGGTCGATGTGATCCTGCGCGAGATGGATGACGTTGATCCGGTCGGTCTGACGACGTTCGAGGCGGCGGTGCGGCGGCGGGAGGCGGGCGAGCCGGTGTCGCGCATACGGGGGTGGCGGGAATTCTATGGGCGGCGTTTTCAAGTGACGCCGGACGTGCTCGACCCGCGACCCGAGACAGAGCTGCTGGTCGACGTGGCGATTGCGCGACTGCCGACGGGATGGGCGCGTACTGGACCTTGGCGTGGGCTCGGGCTGCATCCTGTTGTCGGTGCTGGCGGAGCGGACGGACGCGACCGGCGTGGGTGTGGATATCTCGGCGGCGGCGTTGGGTGTTGCGCGCATCAATGCGGAGGCGCTGGGCGTGGTGGCTCGCGCGGAGTTGGTCGAAGGCGGTTGGGACGCGGCGCTTGCGGGTGCATTCGATCTGGTGCTGTCGAACCCGCCCTACATTCCGGCGGCGGAGATGGAGGGGCTCGCGCGCGAGGTGATTAACCACGATCCGCATCTGGCGCTGACGCCGGGTGGCGATGGGCTGGGGCCGTACCGGGCGATGCTCGCGCGCGTGAAGGATGTGCTCGCGCCGGGCGGGTGGATCGGCTTCGAATTCGGGCTCGGGCAGTCTCTCGCGGTGAGCGATCTGATGGAGCGGGCGGGCCTGGAACAGGTGGAGGTGATGCGGGATCTGGCGGGGATAGAACGCGCTGCATTCGGTCGCAGGCCCGCGGGAGCCCAGTAAACCAAATGCTCTGCCCCGGAAAAACCACAGGAAATCGCTTGGCGCGGCAAGCCAAACAGGCTAGCGTCTTAACTACGGACCGCAGGCGAATCCTGGATACAGGGAAGTCAGCCAGCCTCCGTTTGGGTCTGCAATGGCAGACCGCAATCCGTCCAAATGGGGCGCTACACTGAAGATCCGGGAAGGTTACATGAAGCGTCAGCGGGGCCGCGGGCGTAAGCCGGGCGGTGGCGGCGGTGGTGGTGGTGGCAACAACAACCATAACCACGGCAACCGATCGCTTGAGAGCAACGGGCCGGATGTAAAAATCCGGGGCACGGCGGCGCAAATCTACGAGAAGTACGCACAGTACGCTCGTGACGCACAGTCAGGTGGCGACCGTGTGAGGTACGAGACGTACCTTCAGCACGCCGAACATTATTATCGCGTGATGGCGGCATCAATGCCGCGTGAACGCCTGTTGCAACAGCAGGAAGCAGGCTTGCAGGCGCAAACCGCTCTGGACGAAGGCGACGCGCAGCAGAACGACGGCAACGGGTACAGCGAGCAGCCGGACGCGACGCGCGCGAACGAGCAGCACGGCCAGAACCACAACAACAATCAGAACAACAATCACGGCGGCCATAGCAACAACGACGCGGATAACGGCGACGACGAGAACGACGCCGATAGCGATGATCGTCAGGATGCAGACCAGCCGAACCGCGATGCTCAGGCTCGCGACGTTCAGGCGCGTGATGGGCAACCGCAGGACGCGCAACAAGGTCAGGATGGCAACCAGGAAGGCGCCGGCCGTGGTCGTCGCCGTCGTGGACGTCGGCGCAGCAATGAAGGCGGGCCGGATGCTGGCGGCGAAGCAGCGGGCGGTGGCGACACCGAAGCACGCTCGGCGCTGGACAGCCTCGCTCGCAAACAGGGCGCTCTGGCCGGGGGCTGATCGCTCTCACCACAACTGAACACTGGGGCGGGCTGCACAGCGATGTGTGGCCCGTCTGCTTTCAGGGGCCAAGCCTCAGGGCTGGACCTTGGCCTTCAGCGCCTGGATTTCGAGTTCCAGCTTTTCGACGTGGAGCTCGCGCTCGATCGAGGCTTCGGCCGAGAGGTAGTGGCGGAACTTGACCAGCACCCAGCAGGTGTAGCCGGCCGCAGCCGCCAGGATCAGCATGAAGGCAGCGAGACCAAAGCCGCCGGTGGGCGCGGCGGAACAATCGCTGGCGCCGGAGCCCTGTGCGGCGATCAGGAAGATAAGCGCGAACAGGCCGTTGCCGCCGATGCAGGCGATCTGGGCGTGAAGCGGCATGGCGGGCACCTCGTTGATGTGAGGCAAGGTTAGGCCGGTCCGGCACGCGAGCCAAGGTTTGACGGCGGATACGGGCTGGCGGATGCTTCGCAGTCATGAACAGGACAGTCGCCGTTGCGGGTTCAATCCTCTTCTTCTGCCTCGCTCCCGGCGTTGTGGCGGCCGTCATACCGCTGCTGCTGTCACAATGGCAGGTCGAGCCGGTGTGGCGCGATCTTCCGGCGGTGGCATGGACCGGCGTGACGGTCGGCGCTGCGGGGCTTGTCCTGTTGGTCGATTGCTTTGCGCGCTTCGCGCTTGAGGGGCGGGGGACGCCCGCGCCGGTTGCGCCGACGCAAACGCTGGTCGTCACCGGCCTGTACCGCCATATGCGCAATCCGATGTACGTCGCCGTGATGGCGATCATCCTTGGCGAGGCGCTGTGGTTCGCCAGCTGGCCGATCCTCGCCTATGGCGCGTTGGTGTGGCTGTGTTTCACCACGTTTGTGATGACGTATGAGGAGCCAACGCTCCGCGCGGCCCATGGCGCCGTCTACGAGGTCTACTGCGCCAATGTTGGGCGCTGGATCCCGCGGCTCACGCCGTGGTCGCCGGCGGTTTGACGTATGCCCGGCCGCGCCGCATAAATCTGAAGATAGTGATACGGGGGACGTCATGGCCGTTGTCGGCTTGATCTTCGCAATTCTCGGCGGCATCGGATTCTGGTGGTATCGCGCCCAGCAGGTGAAGGGCGCCGCCGACAGCGTCATCGATGCTGCGGGCAAGGCGCGCGGCATGATCAGTCGCGCGCGGTTCAAGCAACGCTCGGGCCAGTCCGTGCTGGCAGGTGTCGACTCGCCTGGCATGGCGGTGGCGACCTTGCTCTACAGTCTTGCCGCGCTCCGCCGTCCGGTCACGCTGACCGACGAGGACAAGATCGATGGCATGCTCGAGACGGTGTGCCGGATGAACAAGAAGGATCGCGAGGATTCCATGGCGTTCGCCGGCTGGGCCTCGGGACAGGTGGCGGACACGATTGAGATCGTTCGCCGCTTCATGCCGATCTGGACGGATGCGCTGCAGCCGCCGGAGCGTCAGGAGTTGATCGACATGGCCGTCAGCATCGCCAGCCCCGGCGCTGAACCGACCGATGCGCAGGCCTCCGTGATACGCAGGCTGCGCGACGGGTTGCTGCCGCGCTGAACGGAACTTCCCACGCCGCCGCGTATTCTGAAGTGACGCCAGCGACCGTTAGCTCATCGTGAAGAAGCAGAGCTTGTTGCCATCCGGGTCGCGCAGGTAGGCGCCGTAGAAGCCGCCGCCGCGATCGCCGGGCTTGCCTTCATCCGTGCCGCCCAGCGAGAGCGCCTTGGCGTGAAGCAGGTCGACCTTGTCGGACGAGGGGCAGCGCAGGGCGATCATGTTGCCATTGCCGCTATGCTGCGCATCGCCATTGTGTGGTTTGGTGACGCCGAACAGGGGCCCCTGGGCAAAGCCGTAGAGATGGCCGTTCTTCATCTCCATGACACGCTTGCCGCCGAGTTCGCCCAGCAGCGCGTCATAGAAAGCGATAGCCTTGTCGATGTCCTTCGCGCCGATCGTCGTGTAGCCGATCATGAAACGTCCTTCCCTGCGATCGCAGGGAAGGAATCATGTCACGGCGTAGCTAGCAAGGCTCACATGCCTTCGGCAAAAAACGCACACAGCTTGTTGCCGTCGAGATCGCGGAAATAGCCTGCGTAGAACGTATCGCCGCGCGGGCCAGCGGGGCCTTCGTCGCTGGCGCCGGCTTTGATGGCGGCGTCATAGACTTCATGGACCTTTTCCTTGTTGGGCATCTGCAGCGCGACCATCGTGCCGTTACCGAACGTGGCAGGTTCCTTGTTGTATGGTTGGCCGACGCCGAGCAGCGGGCCTTGTCCATTGCCCCAGACAAGGCTGGAGCCGAAATCCATCGCGCGCTTGCCGCCGATGGGCGCAAAAACCTTGTCGTAGAATTCCTTGGCGCCTTCGTAGTTGTTTGTGCCGAGCAGTACGTAACCGATCATGGGATGTATCCTCCGTCCGTCCTGTGGTGCGCGGAAGATTGCGCAGGCGTGTGACGCCTGCAAGCGGACGCGTGCGTGATGCTGACAGAACGTGGTGAGCAGACATGCTTGTCACGTGGCGGAAAGCTCGGGGCGGGGTGGAGTAAAACTCGGTAGGAAAGCGAAAATCACGGGGGAGCCTTGCGCCGGCGCGGCGCTGGGCAATGATGCGGCAAAGCGTGAGGGACGAACATGATCCGTGTGGCTGGACTGTTGAGCGCTGTTGCAGCGTTGGCGTGGCTGGGTGCGTGTGAACAGGTGGTGACGCCGCCTGCAGTGACGACGCCAGATCCAATGATTGCAAGGGTGGAGGCCGGACTTTCGCCCAACGTCTGGGTTTCCAGCGAGCCGGCGCCTGTGTGGTCGCTCGCAGAGCGGATGGTTTTCTACAAGGTGCCGGGCGTCAGCATTGCGGTCATCCAGGATGGCAAGATCGCGTGGGCGAAGGGCTATGGCGTGCTGGAAACGGGGAAGGCGCGGCCCGTGGATGCGCAGACGATTTTCCAGGCGGGGTCGATCTCGAAGCCAACGGCAGGCGTCGCGGCGTTGCGCATGGTGGAGCAGGGCAAGCTGAAGCTTGATGCGCCGATCAACGACTTCCTCACGTCGTGGAAACTGCCGGACAATGAATTCACGAAACAGGCGCCGGTGACACTGCGCGGGATCATGAGCCACGGCGCGGGCCTCACCGTGCACGGCTTTCCCGGATACGCGGCGGGCGTGTCCGTGCCTACCGTGCCCCAGGTTCTCGATGGCGTGGCGCCGGCCAACACGGCGAAGGTGCGGGTGGACAAGACGCCGGGGACAAGCTGGCGGTACTCGGGCGGCGGCTACACCATCATGCAGCTGGCGATGACGGATGTGTCGGGCAAGAGCTTTCCCGCGCTGACAGACGAACTGGTGTTACGGCCGGCGAAGATGACGCGCTCGTCCTATGTGAACCCGTTGCCGATGGACAACCGCGCCAATGCGGCGACGGCGCACAAGCG
>CAWARK010000014.1:0-1173008 GCA_963784415.1 uncultured Alphaproteobacteria bacterium | reverse complement strand
CAGCAGGCCTTGCTGAAGATCATGGAAGGCACTGTCGCCAGCGTTCCGCCGCAGGGCGGCCGCAAGCATCCGCAGCAGGAATTCCTGCAGGTCGACACGACGAACATGCTGTTCATCTGCGGCGGCGCGTTCTCGGGCCTCGACAAAGTCATCTCGGATCGCGGCCGCGGTTCGTCGATCGGCTTCGGCGCCAACGTAATTGACCCGGAAGACCGCCGCACCGGCGCGATCCTGCAGGGCTGCGAGCCGGAAGATCTCGTGAAGTTCGGCCTGATCCCGGAATTCATCGGCCGTCTGCCGGTTATCGCGACGCTGGAAGACCTGGACGAGGCCGCCCTCATCCAGATCCTCACCGAGCCGAAGAACGCGCTGCTCAAGCAGTATCAACGCCTGTTCGAGATGGAGAGCGTGACGCTCACCTTCACCGACGACGCGCTCTCCGCCGTGGCGCGCCGCGCCATCCAGCGGAAGACGGGCGCACGGGGCCTGCGTTCGATCATGGAGGGCATCCTGCTCGACACCATGTTCGAGCTGCCCAACCTGCGCGGCGTCGAAGAAGTGGCGATCAACGCCGAAGTGGTCGAAGGCCGGGCCCGCCCGCTCTACGTCCACGGCTCGGAAGGTCAGGCTGTCGGCCACCGCTTCGTAATTTCCGTCAACGAAATGAGTTAGGCCGGCGTCGTCCTCAGATGACGCCGGTTCGCGTTTTGGCGGTCCGGCCTTTGGCTCGGTGCGGCCCTTTCCCCAATCAGGCTATGTCCGATCCCCGAACCTGGCGAAGGTGCCGTAACGATTCGGGTGTGGCGCATGACCTGACATGAACTGTGGACAACGGCGCAGGCGACCTATCTCAATCTCTCGGAAGCAATTTGACCTGCAAAATCATGCGTCACAGTCACGGGTTGAACCCGGGGCCATGACGGGCCACTTTCATCATCAAGCGAATGTCCGGACCGATCTATTGGCATGGTCCGGCCTTCCTCCCGCTCTCGAGCTTCCATGAAGGCGAGAGCGGCGAAGTAAGGAGAAAAGAGAAATGGCAAATATCCTCCCCGTCCTGCCGCTGCGCGACATCGTGGTGTTCCCGCGAATGGTCGCTCCGCTATTCGTGGGGCGCGACAAATCCGTGCGCGCGCTGGAAGAAGTTGAAAAAGGCGGTGGCGAGATTCTGCTCGTCGCCCAGAAGGAAGCCGGCGTCGATGACCCGGCCGAAGAAGATCTCTACGCGGTCGGCGTTGTCGCCACGATCCTGCAATTGCTGAAGCTGCCGGACGGCACCGTGAAGGTGCTGGTCGAAGGCAAGCATCGCGCGAAGCTCGATAAGCTGATCGACAAGGACGACTACTACGCCGCCGAATACTCGAAGCTCGAAGAAGGCAAGGCTGACAACGAAGAGTCGGCGGCCCTGATGCGCGCTGTGATCGAGCAGTTCGACGGCTATGTGAAACTGAACCGCAAGATCCCGGCCGAGACCGTTGGCACTGTCAGCGCGATCACCGATCCGGGTCATCTGGCCGATGCGGTCGCAGCCCAGCTGTCGATCAAGCTCGAAGACAAGGAACAGCTGCTCGAACTCATCGACGTCACGGAGCGCCTGGAGAAGGTGTTCTCGCTGATGGAAGGCGAGATCGGCATGCTGCAGATGGAGCGCAAGATCCGCAACCGCGTGAAGCGGCAGATGGAGAAGACGCAGCGCGAGTACTATCTCAACGAACAGATGAAGGCGATCCAGCGCGAGCTGGGTGATGGTGACTAGTGGCGGCGAGCGCGACGAGATCGGCGAGCTGGAAGAGAAGATCGCCAACACGCCGATGTCTGACGACGCGCGCGCCAAGGCCGAGCAGGAAGTGAAGAAGCTGCGGCAGATGTCGCCGATGTCGGCGGAGTCCACCGTCGTTCGCAACTATCTCGACTGGATGGTCTCGCTGCCGTGGGGCCGCAAGAAGGAAGTCGTGCGCGACCTGCAGCACGCCGAAGACGTGCTGAACGCGGATCACTACGGCCTCGAGAAGGTCAAGGAACGCATCATCGAGCACCTCGCCGTCCAGGCGCGTGGCGACAAGGTGCGTGGCCCGATCCTGTGCCTCGTCGGACCTCCGGGCGTCGGCAAGACCTCGCTCGGCAAGTCGATCGCCAAAGCGACCGGCCGCGACTTCGTTCGTGTGTCGCTCGGCGGCGTGCGTGACGAAGCCGAGATCCGCGGTCACCGCCGCACGTATATCGGCTCGATGCCGGGCCGCATCATCCAGTCGATGAAGAAGGCAAAGAGCGGCAACCCGCTGTTCCTGCTCGATGAGATCGACAAGCTCGGCCAGGACTATCGTGGCGACCCGTCGTCGGCGCTTCTCGAAGTGCTCGACCCGGAACAGAACTCGACGTTCAACGATCACTATCTGGAGGTCGACTACGACCTGTCGGATACGATGTTCATCACGACGGCCAACTCGCTGAACATGCCTCAGCCGCTTCTCGACCGGATGGAGATCATCCGTCTCGAGGGCTACACCGAGGACGAGAAGGTCGAGATCGCCAAGCGGCACCTGCTGCCGAAGACGATCGAGAACCACCTGCTCAAGGACGGCGAACTTATCGTGGAAGAGAGCGCGATCCGCGACCTCATCCGCTACTACACCCGCGAGAGCGGCGTGCGTTCGCTGGAGCGTGAGATGGCGCGCCTCGCCCGCAAGGCGGTTCGCGACATCGAGATGAAGAAGACGACGACGGTCACCGTCAATGGCGAGAACCTCGACAAGTTCGCCGGCGTGCGGAAGTACCGCTTCGGCATGGCGGATCGCGAAGATCAGGTCGGCGTCGTCACAGGCCTCGCCTGGACGGAAGTCGGCGGCGACCTGCTCACCATCGAAGCCGTGCAGATGCCGGGTCGTGGCCGCATGACGGTCACCGGTTCAGCTTGCGTGACGTGATGAAGGAGTCGATCTCGGCGGCCCAATCGCTGGTTCGTTCGCGCTCGGTGCAGATGGGCATCCGCCCGCCTGTGTTCGACAACACGGACATCCACGTGCACGTGCCGGATGGCGCAACGCCCAAGGACGGCCCGTCGGCGGGTATCGCGATGACGACTGCGATCGCCTCGCTGCTGACCGGCAACCCGATCCGCAAGGATATCGCCATGACCGGCGAGATCACGCTGCGCGGCCGGGTGCTGCCGATCGGCGGCCTGAAGGAGAAACTGCTCGCGGCCCTGCGTGGCGGCATCAAGACGGTGCTGATCCCCGAGGAGAACGAGAAGGATCTCGTCGACCTGCCGGAGAACGTGAAGACGGGACTGACGATCATCCCGGTCTCCACGATCGAACAGGTGCTGGCGCGCGCGCTGGTGCGTCCGCTGACGCCGATCCAGTGGAGCGAAACGGACGAAGCCGCCTACCGCGCCCAGCTTGGGCCGGGCGGCATGAAGCCCGGTGAGGCGCAACTGCCTCACTGACAATCCGACTTGAACGCGAAAGGCCCGCCAGAGATGGCGGGCCTTTTTGTTTCAGCGGCCGAAGAACTTGCCGAACATGCCCTTGGCGGCAGCGGCGGCCTGATCCTTCACTGCGCCCATGGCCTTGTCCTTGGCTTCACCGAGCAGCTTGGTGATCATGGCTTCGAGCACGTCCTTGCCGATGCCGGTTTCCTTGGCGGCGGCGGCGATCGCTTCGTCCTTGTTGCCGGTGAAGTTCTCGGCCAGCGATTTCGCGGCCTTGAGGGAGAGCTCCTTGGACAGGCCGAGCGGGGCGCCGATTTCGGCGATCGTGTCTTCGCCGAGTGTCGTCACGATCTTGGCGAGGTCGATGTTGATCATCGCAAACTCCGGATTGGGGCTGTATGCGCCGGGTCCCGGCGCAGAAGCGACTTATCAGCGTTCGTGAGGCCGGATCATGACAATTTCCTCAGCAGACAGTGTCTGATTGTTCGGCGAACGATACGTCATGTGTCCCGCGCGCCGGAGGGCCTGTCGCCAAACGTCATTTGTCATGTCCGGTCTTCCGTCGTCTGCTTGCGTCAGAGGCAGGGTAGAATGGGGGACGGCAACATGATGCAGAGGCAATGGATTTTGGTTGCGGCAAGCGTGGGCATGCTTGTCGGGTGCGGCGGTGCGGGCGGCGGCGGGGTTGATGGCGCCTACTGCACGCGGGGCGACATGAAAGTCGTCCTGAAGGGCGGCGTCGTAAGTTCCGAGGGCAGGGACGGGTCCTATACGGTCGATGGTGAGACGGTTTTGATCACCAACCCGTTCGGACAGACCAACACCTTCCGGCGTATGCCAGACGGTTCGCTGTCCAGCGGCGCGGTCACGATGACGAAGTGCGCGGGCTGACCCTGGCTGTAGCCGTCTCACGCGACGTCCTGCTTCCTGTCATGCGCGCCCATCGCGGCCGCACATAGAGCGCGATCATTGGCGTGCGCTTGATCGCGAGATGGAAAAGCAGCGGCAGCGCGGCTGAGGCCACGAGGATGGCGAAGCAGGCCCAGCCGACATCGGGGATCGCGTGGTTCGATGCGAGAAGGCGTTCGAGGGCCGTCATCGGGAAGAAGAACGTCAGGTAGATGACGATGGAGTTCTGGCCACAATAGCGCAGGAAGCGCGCGGACTTCGCTTTGGACAGAAGCGCTGCCAGCTCGACAATGGCGAGTGCGCCGGCGAGGGCCATCAACAGGCCGTAGCCGGGCAAGTGGTGAAGTCCGTCGCGCGTGAGAAATTCGTTCGCCACGGCCCATCCAGCCAGCACGCCGACCGTCACCCATGGCCGCGCTTTCGCGCGCTCGGCCACGGCGAACACCGTGTCGGCGGCAGCGTAGCCGAGGAAAAAGAATACGTAGTAGTCCATGAAGCGGTTGGCGATGAAGCTGGGCGTGTCGATCCAGAGCGCCTGGTGCGCAACCTGAAGCGCGGCGGCGGCGAGCAGCACGACCCATTTCGGCAGGCGCGCGACGAGGCGCGTGACGACGTAGAAGACCGCCAGCATGTGGACGAACCAGAGCACGCCCGTCGGCTGCACGATGTTCCACAGATAGAGCTTTGCGAATTCGACGGGGTTGCTGCGCAGCGTATCGTTGTCTGTGAGGAGGAGAGTGAGGCCGAGCCAGAGGAGGTAGAAATACGCGAAGTGGACCACCTTCTTGTCGAGGTAGGTGGTGAGGTTCGCGTTGATGGTGCGGGGCAGGAAGAGCCCGGAGATCAGGAAGAAGTCCGGCATGCGGAACGGTTTCGAGAACTCGACGATCCAGCGCATCCAGCCGGTGGCGCCGACGGCTTCCTCGTAGTGGTTAACCGTGTGGAACAGGACGACCAGGAGGATGCACATCCCCTTGGCGTAATCGACCCAGCCGACGCGCTCGGCGTGCAGGCTTGGGGTGAGGGAAGGCGTCTGCATCGTTCTGGTCCAGTTAACGGCGCGATTGCACACGAAAGGTCGGTTAATGCCCTTGCCGCGCCTTCGCTTCATGGGAGAAAAGCAATCGGTGTGCCGAGGCTGGCGGGAGATCACGCGTGACGGGAACGAATGAGCGCTGGTGGCGCGGCGCGGTGATGTACCAGGTCTATCCGCGCTCGTTCCTCGATACGAATGGCGACGGCATCGGCGACCTGAAGGGCGTTGCGGCGAAGCTGGATCATGTGAAGTCGCTGGGCGTGGATGGCGTGTGGCTGTCGCCTTTCTTCAAGAGCCCGATGCGGGACTTCGGGTATGACGTTTCGGACTATCGCGATGTCGATCCGATGTTCGGGACACTTGATGATTTCAAGGCCCTGCTGAAGGCGGCGCATGAGCGCGACCTGAAAGTGATCATCGACCAGGTGTGGTCGCACACGTCGTCGGATCATGCCTGGTTTCAGGAGAGCCGGCAGGATCGCTCGAACGACAAGGCCGACTGGTATGTCTGGGCCGATGCGAAGCCGGATGGGTCGCCGCCCAACAACTGGCAGGCGTGGTTTGGCGGACCGGCGTGGACGTGGGAGCCGCGGCGGCGGCAGTATTTCCTGCACAACTTCCTGCCGACGCAACCGCAGCTGAACTATCACCACGACGCGGTGCGTGCGGCCATCATCGATGTGGCGCGGTTCTGGTTGCAGCTGGGCGTCGATGGCTTCCGGCTGGATGTGGCGAACTATTATGTTCACGACGCGGCGCTGCGGGATAATCCGCCATCGGGCGATCCGGCGCCGGCGCTGCCGCGCAACATGCAGCTCCATCAGTTCAATTCGAACCAGCCGGAGACACTGGAGTTCGTTGCCAAGTTGCGTGAGCACATGAATGGCCATGGCGACAACATGACGGTAGGCGAGCTGGCGCCAGGATCATACGCGCTGATGCATGATTACACGCGCGGGCAGGGGCGGCTGCATACGGCGTATTCGTTCGACTTCCTTGGTGCGTGGCCGGGCGTCGAGAAGATGGCGAGCATCCTGCGGCAGTGGCGCGAGGGGCCGGAGGATGGCTGGCCGAGCTGGGCGTTCTCCAACCATGACGTGACGCGGGTTGCGACGCGCTGGGGCGAGGCGATCGGGGCGACAGCGCCACGTGCAGCGCCCCTGTTTATGGCTTTGCTGCTCTGCCTGCGCGGGACGATCTTCCTTTATCAGGGCGAGGAGCTGGGCCTGCCGGAAGGCGAGGTGCCGTTCGACAAGCTGCAGGACCCGTGGGGGATTGCGGGCTGGCCGGCGACCAAGGGGCGCGATGGATGCCGCACGCCGATGCCGTGGAAGGACGAGGTGATGGCAGGCTTCACGCGCGCGAAGGAGGCGTGGCTGCCGGTTGATGCGCGCCAGCGTGTGCTCGCGGTGGACAAGCAGGAGAAGCTGGCGGAGTCGATGCTGCACACGACGCGGACGCTGATTGCCCTGCGCAAGGCGCAGGCGGCGCTGTCGGCAGGCGCGTTCGAGGTGGTGGAAGCGTCGGGCGAGCTGCTGGTGTTTGACCGGGTGGTCGGGGAGGCGCGCGTGCGTTGCCTGTTCAACCTTGGCGGCGGATCGGCGAGCCGGAGCTTTGAGCTGAAGCCGGAGCTGTTGTGGTCTGCCGACGCGCTCTTTGTCGGCAAGGATCTGGTGCTGGAGCCCTATTCGGCGGCGATCCTCAAGCTTTCCTGATCTCCGGTTTGAGGCGTAGGCTGCGCGCATGGCCGAAGCTCGTCCCACCGCTGCTGCATTGCGCAAGGCGCTCGCTGCGATCGCCGATCCGAAAGTGATCGCGAAGGTGGCGAGTTACTATCAGGGCGGGACGGTGGGTAGCCGCGTGATGGGCGTCGATTTTGGAAAGAACTTCGCGGTGGCGAAAACGTTCGTCGCGATGCCGCTAGAGGATGTCGAGCGGTTGCTCGATGACGTGCACTATGAAGTGCGCATGGCGGCGATGGCCATTCTTGATTTCAAGGCGCAGGCGCGGGGCGTGACGGACGCAGAGCGCAAGGCGCTGTTCGATCTTTATGTCCGCAGGCATGACCGGATCGACAACTGGGACCTGGTGGATCGCGCGGCGCCGCGCGTGGTCGGCGGCTGGCTGGTCGGGCGGCAGCAAGGCGCCGCTGACGAAGCTGGCGAAGTCACGCAATCCGTGGGAGCGGCGAACAGCGATTGTCGCGACCCATGCGTTCATTCGGCAGGGCGAGATCGACGAAACGTTCCGGATTGCCGAACTGCTGGCGGGCGATGCGCATCCCTACGTGCAGATGGCGGTGGCGTCGTGGGTGCGCGAAGCGGGGAAGCGGGATCAGCCGAAGCTGGTGGATTTCCTGACGCGGCATGTGGACGTGTTGTCAGCAAAGACGATGCGGGATGCGTCGAAGTTGCTGCCGGCGAAGGTGCGGGCGGAATTGGTCGGGCGGTGAAGACGATGATGGATAGCTGGGTGTTCTGGGCGCTGCTGTCGGCGGTGTTCGCGGCGATGACGGCGATCCTCGGCAAGGTGGGGGTGAGCGGCGTTGATCCGGATTTTGCGACCCTGATCCGGGTGGTGGTGATTCTTGGCGTGGCGATTGTGCTGGTGACCGCGCGGGGCGTCGCGCAGCCGCTGAATCAGCTGCCGTCGAACACGTTGGTGTTTCTGGGACTGTCGGGGCTGGCGACGGGGGCGTCGTGGCTTTGCTATTACCGGGCGCTGTCGCTTGGCCAGGCGGCGCAGGTGGCGCCGGTGGACAAGCTGAGCATTGTAATGGTGGCGGTGCTGGGCGTCGCGTTTCTGGGCGAGGCGTTGAGTTTCCGGAACTGGCTGGGGATCGCCATGATCGGCGGCGGGGCCGTGCTGGCTAGCCTGAAGGGCTAGGTCTCCTCTAGGGTGGCGCCATGATCCGCGTTCAGACCGAAGCCCTTCGATGCCCATGCCGAGACGGATGCCTTTGCGAGGGGGCGTACCGAAGCGGGCGCGTTGGCGTCGTTTGTGGGCTCGGTGCGCGCCTCCGGGCATTCTACTTCAGAATTGGGAGATGCGGTGAGCGCGCTGGAGCTGGAGGCGTATCCCGGCTTCACGGAAAAGCAGATTGCGAAGATCGAGGACGAGGCGCGGGCGCGGTTCGATGTGATCGATACGCTGGTGATCCATCGCTATGGGCGGATGGCGCCGGGCGAGGCGATTGTGCTGGTGGCGGCGCTGTCGAAGCACCGGCGCGAGGCGTTGCAGGCGGTGGACTATCTGATGGACCGGCTCAAGACGGAGGCGCCGTTCTGGAAGCGCGAAGTGCGGCCTGATGGGGCTGAGTGGATCGAGCCGCGCAGCGATGACCGCGAGGCGCATGCGCGGTGGACTGAGGGGAAATCCTGAATGCGAACGACGGATGTTACGTACACGGCAGGCGGCAGGTCGTTGACGGGTTATCTCGCGGACGGCTCGAACGGGGCGAAGGCGCCGGGCATTCTCGTGTGCCATCAGGGCGGCGGTATGCGCGACCACGAGCGGGAGCGGGCGCGCATGCTGGCCGATCTCGGCTATGTGGCGTTCGTGCTGGATATCTATGGCGAAGTTCCGACGACGCGGGAGCGGATGGGCGAGTTGATGGACAGCTGCGTCAACAGCGCTGCGCTATGGGATGAGCTGATCCTTGCGGGCCTTGCGCAGCTCAAGGCGCAGGCGAGCGTGGACGCATCGCGGCTGGGGGCGATTGGTTTCTGCTTTGGCGGCATGACGGTGATCGAGGCTGTGCGGGCGACGGACGAGCTGAAATGCGCGGTGGCGTTTCATCCGGGGCTGACGCGGTTGCCGGAGAGCGATCCGCGTCCGGTCCATGGCAAGGTGATGGTGTGCGCCGGCCAGCGCGATCCGCTGATACCGGACGACGCCCGCAATCGCTTTCTGCGGCTGATGCGCGAGGCGAATGCCGATCTGCAGTATCTCAACTACGGCGAGGCCGGTCACAGTTTCACGGACAAGTCGGTGGACGCGATGGGCATACCGGGATTCAATTATCATGGTCCCACCGACCGCCGTTCATGGGCGGCGATGCGGGGCCTGTTCGACGAGACGTTTGGCTGAAGGACGATCGTGGGCGAAATCAAACCCAGCAAGCTCATGACCCGAGCTGAATTCCGACGCCGCATAGCGGAGATGGCGGATATGGATGCGGCGGGCGGGCAGGCAGAGTTGTTCGGCGAGGCGCAGGTTGCATTGCGACGGGACATAGACGCACGCGTGACGGACGATATCTATAAATCGATCGAGCCATTTGTTTGGGCTTATCTTCGCGACTATGACATCAGGGATGTTCCACAGCTGCGCGCTACGCATCTGGCGGGGATTCGCGAGTGGCTCAACGACTACAAGACGAATGAGGACTGACATGAACGGACCTGCCTATCCGCCGTTGACCGCTCCAGGCGGGAAGATGGTCGACACGATGGCGTTCAAGCCCTTGCGTATCTGCGTGATGACGATCTCGGATACGCGCACGGATGAGACGGATACGTCGGGGCATCTGCTGGCGGATCGCGTGAAGGAGGCCGGGCATGAGCTTGCCGACAAGGCCATCGTGCCGGACGAGGTGAATGCCATTCGCGCGGTGATGCGGAAGTGGATCGCCGATCCCGCGATCGACGCGGTGGTGACGACGGGCGGCACGGGGCTGACCGGACGCGATGTGACGCCGGAGGCCGTGCGGCCGCTGTTCGACAAGGAGATCGAGGGCTTCAACGTGGTGTGGCACCTCGTGAGCTTCCAGTCGGTTGGGACGTCGACGCTGCAGAGCCGGGCGTGTGCGGGTGTCGCGAATGCGACGTTCATCTTCTGCCTGCCGGGGTCGAATGGCGCGGTGAAGGATGGTTGGGACAAGCTGATCCGCTGGCAGCTCGATAGCCGGCATATGCCGTGCAACATGGTGGAGCTGATGCCGCGGCTGCTGGAGAGCTAGGGGCGCGACGCGCTCGTCCTTCGACGGACGCGCGCAAGCGCGCCGCTCAGGATGAGCGCTTAGGGGGTGGCGCTAAAATTAGTGCTCATGCTGAGCAGGCCCGCGAGGCGGGCCGTCCGTCGAAGCACGAGCACGTGGAAGCATGCTAGTCCAGCGTCGTCCGGTAGCGCGCCATTGCCAGCGCGGTGACGATGCAGACGAAGACGCCCAGCGCGACGAGGTTTGGCCAGAGCGTGGGAATGTCGTCGCCCTTCAGCAAGGCGCCGCGCACGACGCGCAGGAAATGCGTCACCGGGATCGCGGTGCCGATGGCCTGAGCCCAGTCGGGCATGCCGCGGAAGGGGAACATGAAGCCGGACAGAAGGATCGACGGCAGCATGTAGAAGAACGACATCTGCATGGCCTGCAGCTGGGTTCGCGCGAGCGTGGAGATCAGGAAGCCAAGGGCCAGGCTGCCGATGATGAAGAGGAAGACGCCGAGGGCAAGCGCGAACCAGCCGCCGCTCATCGGGACCTGGAACAGCAACGAAGCCATGATCAGGATGACGGCGGTCTGCATCAGGCCGACGAGGACGTAGGGCGCAAGCTTTCCGATCATGACCTCGATAGGTTGTGCGGGCGTGGCGAGCAGGCTTTCCATCGTGCCGCGCTCGATTTCGCGCGTGACGGCGAGGGACGTCATCATCACCAGAGTCATCGACAGGATCACGCCGAGCAGGCCGGGCACGATGTTGTAGGCGCTGATGCCTTCGGGATTGTAGCGGCGTTGGACGATGACCGAGAATGGCGGGGCGGTAGCGGCTCTTGAAGCGACGGCGCCTTTGAGGTCGTGGATCAGCGCTTGTGACGGGAGGCTGGCGGCGGCGGCGAGCGCCTGGTTGGAGGCGGAGGGGTCTGTTGCGTCGGCTTCGAGGAGGATCTGCGCGTCTTCTCCGCGCGCGACGCGGCGGGTGAAGTCGCCGGGGATGGTGAGTGCGAACTGGACTTCGCCGGTGCGGATGAGGGTATCAAGCTCTCCGGTGCTGTGGGCGACGTGGGTGATGTCGAAGAAGCTGGTGTTGACGAAGGCGGAGAGCGTCGAGCGCGCGAAGGCGCTGTTGTCCTGGATGAGGACGGCGGTGGGCAGGTGGCGCGGTTCGTTGTTGATCGCGTAGCCGAACAGCAGGAGCTGCACGACGGGGATCATCAGGATCATCGCGTAGGTGAGACGGTCGCGGCTGAGCTGGGTGAACTCCTTGAGGAACACCGCGAAAATGCGGAGGCCGGGGGAGTTGCGGTCGTGTGTGTCTGCGCTGGGGCTGGTCATCGGAAGTTGTCCTTTGACTGGCCCATCAGGTGAATGAAGGCGTCCTCAAGCGTGGGCTTGGTCTCGCGCCAAGCGAAGGGCGGGTGCCGCCAGGGCTGGAGCGCTGCTTCGAGGGCGGCCTTGTCGGGGCCGCTGACGTGCAGCGTCGTGCCGAATGGCGCCGCGGTCTCGACGCCGGGGCGGGCGGCGATCTCGCCGGACATGCGGTCGATGCCGGGGCCGGAGCCTTCAAAGGTGACGATGCCGACCTTGGCGAGGATTTCTTCGGCGGTGCCGCGCGCCATCAGCTCGCCATAGGAGATGTACGCGATGTCGTGGCAGCGCTCGGCCTCGTCCATGTAGTGCGTCGAGACCAGCACGGTGAGGCCGCGGGCGGAGAGGGCGTGGATCTCGTCCCAGAAGGTGCGGCGGGCCTGCGGGTCGACGCCGGCGGTGGGCTCGTCGAGCAGCAGGAGTTCCGGCTCGTGCAGCGTCGTGGCGGCGAGTGCGAGGCGCTGCTTCCAGCCGCCGGAGAGTTTTCCGGCAAGCTGCTTGCGCCGTTCGATCAGCCCCAGATTTTCAAGCGAGATGGTGACGCGTTCATTGCGGCGGTCGAGGCCGTGGACGCGGGCCATGAATTGCAGGTTTTCCTCGATGGTGAGGTCGTCATAGAGCGAGAATTTCTGCGTCATGTAGCCGACGCGGCGCTTGATCGCTTCGGCTTCGGTGCGGATGTTGAAACCGAGGCACGTGCCTTCGCCTGAATCCGGCGTGAGCAGACCGCACAGCATGCGAAGCGTCGTGGTCTTGCCTGAACCGTTGGGGCCCAGGAAGCCGGTGATACGGCCGCGCGGGACCTGGATCGAGAAGTTGTTGACGACGTGCTTGTCGCCGAACGACTTGTTGAGCCCGCGCACATCAATCGCAAGATTGGCGATGGCGAGATCGCTTGGTGTGGCGGGCGCGTCGGTGGTCACGGCGCCCTCGCAACGGGCGCGAGCGGGGCGACATCGATCGGCTGGCCGGGGATCAGTTTCACGTCTCCAACTGGCTGGGCTTCGACGAGGAAGACCATGCGGTCGCGCGAGTCGCGGCTGTAGATGATCGGCGGGGTGAACTCAGGGCGCGGCGAGACATAGCTGATGGACGCGCGCATCGGCTGCGCACAGGCATCGCAGGTGAATGTCACTTCGCGACCGATCGTGTAGGTCGCGACCGATGCTTCCGGCACGAAGAAGCGGAGGCGGATGCGGTCTTCGGGGATCAGCGACAGGATGGGCTGGCTGGCGGGCGTCCATTCGCCGAGCTGGAAGAACACGTCTTCGATGCGGCCGGCGGCTGGCGCTTTCTGCGTCTGATCTGCGAGGCGTGCGCGCGCTGCTTCGACGGTAGCTTGGGCTTCCTGCACGCGCTGGTCCGCCGCTGCGACCTGACCCTGACGTCCGCCAAGCCTTGCGGCCTCCAGCTGCTTCTGAGCTGCGTTGACCTGCCCGCGCGCCGTGTCACGCGCGGCGAGGGCGGCGTCGCCCTGCGCGCGCGAAAAGGCGCCGGTCTCGACCAGCGGCCGGGTGCGATCAAGTGTCTTCTGTGCTTCGGTGAGTTGCGCGTTGGCCGCCGCGACATTGGCTTGCAGCACGCCGAGTTCTGCCGGACGTTGTCCGCGCCGCGCGTCTGCCGCCAGCGACTGAGCCTGTGCGAATGCGGCTTGCGCCTGCGAGAGGGTCGCTTCGCCTTGTGTTGGGTCGACGGAGAAAAGTGGGTCGCCTGCTTTCACCACGTCGCCGCGCTTCACGGCCATCTCGACAAGACGGCCGGCGAGCGGGGTTGCGGGATAGAGCGGTTCGCCTTCGACATAGCCGGAGAGGACTGCGCTCTGCGAAAACCGGGGCGCGAGAAACAGGATCAGCGCCAGTACGACAGCGCCGGCGAGCAGGCCGATGACGAGGAGGCGTTGCGGTTTCATGGCGCGTCTGCTTTCGGCGACGGGGTGGGCAACAGCAGGCCCGGCAGCACGGTATCGAGATGCTGCTTGATCAGGGCGGGCAGGTCGAACGGCTTCGCCCCGACGGGGACAAAGGTCTCGCGGAAGATCACTCCCACGAGCAGCGGAGAGACGATCGTCAGGGCGTGAGAACGAGGATCGCCGGGGCGGACTTCACCGCGCTGCTGGGCGCGCTCGATCAGGGCCGAGACTGTGCCGAGGGCGCGCGCAAGCACGTTGTCGTGCCAGATGCGCGCGATTTCGGGGAAGGTGCTGGACTCGCTGATCACCAGCTTGATGACGCGGCCGAGCTGGGTCGTCTCGATCACGTGCGCCAGGTGTTGGGTGATGGCGCGAAAGAGCGGCTCAAGCGGGCCGTTGTGAGTGGCAGCCATCTGCAGCATCGGCTCGATGTTCGGCTCGACGACGTCGCGGACGACGGCGGCAAACAGGTCTTCCTTGGTCGGGAAGTACAGGTAGGGCGCGCCCTTGGAGACGCCGGCCCGGGCGGCGATCTCCTCCATCCGGGCGCCAGCGAAGCCCTTTTCGGAAAAGACCTCGAGGGCGGCGCGGACGATATCCGCCGGGCGGGTTTCCTTCTGGCGGCGCCATTTGGGGGAGGTGGACATCGCGGACTCTAATAAATGACTGGTCAGTCATCAATTAAGCTGAAGCGCTAGGTTTGGCAAGGGGCCGATGCACCGGGATGAGAGGGCCCGCCAGCCGAGGGGATGCCGAGGGGATTCTGGGGCCAGCGCTTGACCTGCCTTGGCGAGGGATAAACATAGCCTTGGGAAAAGATGGGGCGCGCATGAGGAAGCTGGCGAAATACGCGCTCGCGGCGGCATCTCTGCTGATTGCAGAAGCACATGCGCAGACGCCGGCGATGAGCACCGCCGGCCTTGGCCTGCAAATATTTCAGAACGGGCAGGCTGTGGCTGGGTCCGAGTCCACATTTGAGGGCAAGCGCGCGACGTTCATCACGCTGAAACGTGCGCCGTTCGAGTTGAGATTTCCCTCGTCGGATTGGCCTGCCGATTCCGAAGGCTTCCTGCAGGTGGCGTTGTCGGATCAGCCCGGCTTTGCGGGTTTGCTGCGCGTGGACGCGCCCATTGCGGAGACGCCGTATCTCAGGCGGTACACGGAGTATGCGCTGCCCCTAGTATATAAAGGCGAGTTGCTGAGCGCGGGGAAGAAGCCGGAAAGAGGATATGGGCACAACTATCTCGAGGTGGAGACGTTCGACAGAACCCACGCAGACTATCGCAGCCTGCCGGTGTCCCACCTCGAAGACGTGGACGATGCGCAAGACCTGATGAAGGCGGGCCGACCCATCACGATGGTTGTGTATCTCGACCGCGACCTCGGGCCGCCGCCGCAAAGAGACAAGTATGGCATCCTCGACTGGATCGACAGCCGCGAGATCGAGGTGCTGCAGATCACTTTCGCGGACTGAACGCAGCGGTCTGACATTGCCAGGCCCGGCAGTTGCGCAATCGCTAACTGGCCTCTTGTGAGCGTTCGCTCACATCGCTATCTGTAGGCCGTCATTCAGGGGATTCGTCATGAAAGTATCGTCGTCTCGGTCGTAGCCCGATTTTCGTGTCCGACATCTGCATGGGGACGATGACATTCGGGAACCAGGCGGATGAGGCGATGTCTCACCGCATTCTCGACAAGAGCTTCGAGGCGGGCATCACCTTCTACGACACGGCCGAGAATTATCCGGTGCCGCCGGACGCCAAGTATGCGGGGCGGACGGAGGAGATTGTCGGGCGCTGGATGAAGACCAAGCCGCGCGATGCAATCCTGATGGCGACGAAGGTGTCTGGCCCGAGCCATGGCTGGATCAAGTCGGCGCAGCGCGAGGGCATGACGGCGCTGGATCGCCACAACATCATCCGCGCCGTGGAAGCGAGCCTGAAGCGGTTGCAGACGGACTATGTCGATCTCTACCAGACGCACTGGCCGGATCATGGCGTGGCCTATGACGAGCACATGCTGGCGCTCGACGATCTGGTGCAGGCGGGCAAGGTGCGCGTGATCGGCTGTTCGAACGAGACCAGCTGGGGGCTGATGAAGTCGATCGCGACGTCCGAGAAGCTGGGCATTGCGCGGCACGAGTCGATCCAGAACAATTTCAGCCTGAACAACCGCCGCTTCGAGGACGAGCTGGCGCAGGTGTGCCAGCAGGAGGGCGTGAGCCTGATCCCGTATTCGCCGCTGGGCGGTGGGGTGCTGACGGGCAAGTACCAGAACGGCCAGTGGCCCGAGGGCGCGCGGTTCTCGAAATACAAGGACATGGGCGCGCGTCAGGCGCCGATGGCGCGGCGCTTCGTCAACGAGAAGACGCTGGCCTCGACCGAGCGCTTCATGGGAATCGCGCAAGAGGCCGGCATGTCGGTGACGACGCTGGCGACGGCGTGGAGCAAGCAGCACGACTTCGTCGCCTCGACCATCGTCGGCGTGACGCACGAGGATCAGTTGCCGGACATCTTCGCGGCGGCCGAGGTGAAGCTGGACGCCGAGACGCTGAAGAAGATCGACGCGGTCACGAAGGAAATCCGGTATCCGATGGGGTGAGGCCCGGCGCCGCAGGCGCGATTTGGTCCGGGGGACCAAATCGAGGGCCGAACGCCCGTAGCGCAAGCGAAGGGCCGGGCAAGCCACACGCAAACTCGCTAATACGTGCGCTTCCCGACCGCTCGACTTGGCCGACTATAACGCTAGACTGAGCCCAATGGCCTACACGCTCATCAACACGCGACCGGCGGGCCGGACCGCTACGGACGCCTCGCCGACGGCGCTTGCCGCGGCGCAGGGCGTGCTGGTGGATTCGCACAACCGGCGGGTGAGCTATCTGCGGCTGTCGGTGACGGATCGGTGCGACCTGCGCTGCACCTACTGCATGCCGGAGCGGATGACCTTCCTGCCGCGCAAGGACGTGCTGTCGTTCGAGGAGCTGGACGAGCTGGTGACGGCGTTTGCGTCGTTCGGCGTCGACAAGCTGCGCATCACGGGCGGCGAGCCGCTGGTGCGGAAGGACATCATGGAGCTGATGGCGCGGTTCTCGCGGCATCTGGGCAATGGGCTCAACGAGCTGACGATGACGACCAACGGCACGCTGCTGTCGAAGTATGCGGGCGAGCTGTCGGCCATCGGCGTGCGGCGGATCAACGTGTCGCTGGATACGCTGAAGCGCGACCTGTTCGAGAAGATCGCGCGGCGCGACATGCTGGACGATGTGCTGCGCGGGATCGATGCGGCGATCGCGGCGGGGATCAAGGTCAAGATCAACACGGTGGCGCTGCACGGCACGAACGAGCAGGAGATACCGGACCTGATCCGCTTTGCGCACCAGCGCGGGGCGGACATCACGCTGATCGAGACGATGCCGATGGGCGAGGCGGAGACGGATCGCGTCGAGGACTTCCTGTCGCTCAACAAGGTGCGTGCCGATCTCGAGAAGCAGTTCACGCTGACCGATCTGGACTTCAAGACGGGCGGGCCGGCGCGCTATGTGAAGGTGGCGGAGACGGGCGGGCGGCTCGGCTTCATCACGCCGCTGACGCACAATTTCTGCGAGAGCTGCAACCGCGTGCGCCTGACGTGCACGGGGCGGCTGTATACGTGTCTCGGGCGCGAGGATGGCGCGGACCTGCGCGAGGCGCTGCGGTCTGATCCGTCGGGCGTGAAGCTGCGCGAGGCCATTCTCGGCGCGATCGAGCGCAAGCCGAAGGGGCATGACTTCGACGCGGCGCGGCTGGCGACGCCGGCGAGCCCGCGCAACATGTCGCACCACGGGCGGCTGATGGCTGGCGTGGTTCTCCTGTTCGGGCGGCTGAAGGATGCGTTTGGCGCGGCGTCGATTGCGTTGCCTGAGGGCGCGGGGACGGCGGCGGAGTTGCGGGCGCTGCTGGTCGGCGCTCAATCCGGATCTGGCGGATATGCTGCGCGCGAAGACGGTGCGGATTGCGGTGAATCAGGAGCTGGTGGCGGATGAAGCGGGGACGCGGATTTCTGAGGCGGACGAGATTGCGCTGTTGCCGCCTTTGAGTGGTGGGTGATCAACCGCTGGTGAGCCCGCCCTCGTCCTTCGAGACGGCCTTCGGCCTCCTCAGGATGAGGGCTATCACTGCACCGTGCCTGAGAGCCTCATCCTGAGGAGCCGCGTAGCGGCGTCTCGAAGGACGAGGGCGGGCTTATGGGATTGGCGGCGCGACGCGCTCGACATTCCCGAACACATTCTCGAACGCTGCCTTCAGCGCCATGTCCGCTTCGTGCATCGAGACCAGCTGGCCGAGGTCGGCGAGGCTGGTCACGCCGAGGCCCTCATCGCTGATCCCGCACGGGGTGATGCCGCCGAAGTGGGTGAGGTCGGGGTCTACGTTCAGGCTGATGCCGTGATAGCTGACCCAGCGTCTTGAGGCGGACGCCGATGGCGGCGATCTTGTCTTCGCGGAGCTGGCCGCCGGACTTTGTGCGGTCGACCCAGACGCCGACGCGGCCTTTGCGGCGTTCGCCCTTCACGTTGAATGTGGCGAGGGTCTGGATGATCCAGTCTTCGAGGGAGCAGACGAACTGCTTCACGTCGCGGCCGCGCTTCGTGAGGTCGAGCATCACATAGGCCACGCGCTGGCCGGGGCCGTGATAGGTGAACTGGCCGCCGCGCTGGGTGTCGAAGACGGGGAAGCGGGTGGGGTCGAGGAGGTCGCTGTCGTGGGCGCTGGCGCCCCTGGTGTAGAGCGGCGGGTGTTCCAGCAGCCAGATCAGTTCATCGGCCTCGCCTGCGGCAATGGCCGCTGCGCGTGATTCCATGGCGGCCACCGCGTCGGGGTAGCTCACCAAGCCCTCTGAAATGGCCCATCCAGTCGTCATTAACCTGTCCGCAACCCGAAACATGAACCTTCAGCTCTGTATATCGGAGCATCGCTGTGCCGTCTCAACTGGACCAGGTCGGGGTCGAGATCACTGTCCTTCTGGGGCGGGCGCTGATGCCCATGCAGCAGCTGCTGCGTATGGGCCGGGGCGCCGTGATCCAGCTGGACACCCAGGAGGACGACAAGGTCTGGATCCTTGCCAACAATCACCCCATCGCCCGGGGCGAACTGGTGATCGAAAACGACAAGATCTCGGTGAACATCACCGGCCCGGCCGAAGTGGCCGACTACTTCGCGATTGAGCAATAGGCCCGGATTCCGCTGGCTTTTTGACCTCCGGACCGTCTCCGACTTTCGCACTTCACAATCCTGCAAACCCGGCTTATACGGCGCCCTTGCTCCGGCGTGCGGCCGTGGCGGAATTGGTAGACGCACTACCTTGAGGTGGTAGCGCCGCAAGGCGTGGAAGTTCGAGTCTTCTCGGCCGCACCAGCAACTTAAGCAGAAAGAACGCCGTTCGGGAGAGGGAGGTCGCCATGAATGACACCCGCGACCCCGACGCGCCCGAACTGCCGTTCGATGATCCGGAATCCACCGAAACGAGCGGCCTGATCTCGCCGGCCTTCATCGCCCGCTTCGTCGGCGCGGTGGGCGATGGGGACAAGCCGTTCCTGTGGCGGACGGTCAAGGAGCTGCACCCCGCCGACGTCGCCGACTTGCTCGAACACCTGCCGCCGGATGCGTTCCGGAAGGGCATCCACCTGCTCGGCAAGAACCTGCCGGCCGAGGCGGTGGCCGAACTGTCGGATACGGCGCGCCTCGATGCGCTGAACGAACTGACCGACGCCGCCGTGACGGCGATGATCGGGCATCTCGATTCCGACGACGCGTCATTCCTGCTGGCCGATCTCGAGGAAGACCGGCGCGCGCGCATTCTCACCAAGGTGTCCGCGACCGACCGGGCGGCGATCGAAAGCTCGCTGGCGTTCGATGAGGAATCCGCCGGCCGCCTGATGCAGCGCGACTTCGTCGCCGCGCCCGTATTCTGGACGGTGGGGCAGGCGATCGACCACATGCGCAACGTGGCCGAGGACGACCTGCCGGAGACGTTCTTCGAGATCTACATCGTCGATCCGGCGTTCCGCCTGCAGGGCTCGGTGCCGGTCTCGCGGCTGCTGCGCTATGCCCGCGATAAGCCGCTGAAGGACATCATGAAGGAAACGGCGATCCACGTGACGCCGGAGATGGACCAGGAGGAGGTGGCCTACCTCTTCCGGCAGTACAACCTTGCCTCCGCGCCCGTGGTGGACGAGGCCGGGCGCCTCACCGGCATGATCACCATCGACGACGTCGTCGACGTTATCCAGGAAGAGGCCGAAGAAGACATCCTCGCGCTGTCGGGCGTGAGCGAGGCGGGCGTCAACCAGTCGGTGTTCTCCGCCGTGCGCGCGCGCATTCCGTGGCTGGCGATCAACCTCATCACCGCCTTCATCGCCTCAACCATCGTGTCGCTGTTTGCCCATGTCATCGATCAGGTCGTGGCGCTGGCTTTCCTGATGCCGGTCGTCGCGGGGCTTGAGCGGCAATGCCGGGTCGCAGGCGCTGGCCGTGTCGGTGCGCGCCATCGCCGAGCGGGACCTGCAGGGGCCAATGGTGCTGCGCGCAATCCGCCGCGAAGGCCTGACCGCGATGATTAACGGGATCATCATTGCGTGGTCGGCGGCGCTGATCGTGCTGGTCTGGTTCCACGAACCGAAGATCGCCATCGTTGTCGGCGTGTCGATGACCATCACCTTCTGCTGGGCGGGGATGATCGGGATCCTCGCGCCATTAACCCTGCGCCGTTTCGGAGCCGACCCGGCCGTCGCCTCGTCCGTCTTTGTGCTGACGAGTATTGATATGGCCAGCTTTTTCGTTTTCCTCGGTCTCGCCAGCCTGGTGCTGCTCTAGGCATCCTTCGCTTTTCGCGCGACTGGCGTCCGGATTGCACCGGACAGGCGAACTCCTTGGCGTCTGTGCCAGGTCAGGACGATGACTGGACCTATGCGTATCTCCCCGGCGGGCCTTCAACTCATCAAGAGCTTTGAAGGCTTTCGCGAGACGGCTGTCCGTCTTCCCGATGGTCGCTGGACCATCGGCTACGGTCACGTGCGCACGGCCCGCGAAGGGCTGACCATCACGCCGAAGGATGCGGACGAGCTGTTGCTCTACGATCTGAAATCGATCGAGAACGCCGTCTCCAACATGATTTACGCGCCGCTGATGCAGGGGCAGTTCGATGCGCTTGTGTCGCTGGCGTTCAACATCTCGCTGGGCCAGCTGCGTGATTCAGACATCGTGCGCCTGCTCAACTCGGGCGACTATCTGGGCGCCGCCAACGCATTCGACCTGTGGCGCAAGGCGCGCCTGCATGGCCGGGTGATCGTGGTGGACGCACTGGTGCGCCGCCGTGCCGCCGAGAAAACGCTGTTCCTTCAGCACCCGAGCGGACCGCCTTCAGCGCCGACGCCGATGGTGACGCCCGAGATGGATTTCGGGAATGGCGAAGCGCCGCAACGCGCGCGCCCAACGCCGCCGATGGCGCAAGCCAATGATGATGACGTGCCCGAAGCGCCGCGCAGCGGACCTGCGCCGACGGGCGAGATCGCCGAAGCGGTGCGCCGTCTCGCCGAGAAAACGCAGAACGCCATCTGGCCGTCGATCGAACTTCCCCTTCCTCCGGGCGCCGATGTTGCAGCGCCTGACAGCCCCGCGACTTATGCCCCGGTAGAGGAAGCTCCGCCCATGGCCTACGAAGCACCGGCCGAGACGACGCATGTCGTTGAGGATCAGCCCGCGTTTACCGATGTCCAGGCCCGCTGCCGCTGAGCCGCCCGTCACGGCGGAAGACCTCGCCCGCGCCAGCCGCACGGTGGCCGAGCGCGTCTCCAACATTCTCACCGGGCTTGCAGAAGAAGATCGATTCCCACGAGGCGTCCTCCGCACCGACCACGGGGCCGGCGCCGCAGCGCGTCGTTCGCGAGGGCCTGCCTGATTTCAATGCGCCGGCCGAGAAAGTCCGGGCAGCCGACATCGCGCGCGAGCGTGCGCTGATCGACGATCTCGAGATTGTCGAACCCGGCCGCGATCCGTCGCACCTGTTTGCCGAGGCCGAGCGCAAGGCGAAAGTCGTGAACGGCCATGCCAAGCGCGTGGGTCCGATTTCAGGCCGCGTCATGATGCTGGCGCCGTGGATCTTCGTTCTCGTGCTGTCGCTGCTGGGCTTCGGCATCGGCGCGGTCGAGGCAATGAAGACCGACGGCCTCGAGGCCGGGTCGCAGCGCATGGCCGGCACCGTCCTGGCCGTGTTCGGAATCATGATGGTGATGAGCGTCTATTACATCTTCTGGAAGCGTCATTCCGACGAATCCTGAGCAAAACGGGAACTGGCAATCTGCGCGGCGCTGAGTAGATTGCCGCGCATGATCCCGAACACACGCTCCCTCGACTTCGACCTTGGCGAAACAGCGGACATGATCCGCGACACCGTCAGCAGTTTCGCACAATCCGAAATCGCGCCCCGCGCGGCGGAGATCGACCGCACGGACGAGTTCCCGCGCGACCTCTGGCCGCGCATGGGCGAGCTGGGCCTGCTCGGCATCACGGTGGAAGAGGAGTGGGGCGGATCGGGCCTCGGCTATCTCGAACACGCCATCGCGATGGAAGAGATCAGCCGCGCGTCGGCGTCGGTGGGCCTCAGCTATGGCGCGCACTCGAACCTCTGCGTCAACCAGATGCGGCGCTGGGGCATCGGACGCGCAGAAGAAGAAGTATCTCACCAAGCTGATGACGGGCGAGCATCTCGGCTCGCTGGCGATGTCGGAGCCGGGCGCCGGATCGGACGTGGTGTCGATGAAGCTCAACGCCGTGAAGAAGGGCGATCGCTACATCCTCAACGGCTCGAAGATGTGGATCACCAACGGGCCGAGCGCGGATACGCTGATCGTCTACGCCAAGACGGCGCCGGACAAGAACTCGCGCGGCATCTCGGCCTTCATCATCGAGAAGGGCTTCAAGGGTTTCTCGGTGGCGCAGAAGCTCGACAAGCTGGGCATGCGCGGCTCCGAAACCGGCGAGCTGGTGTTCGAAGACTGCGAAGTGCCCGAAGAGAACCTGATGGGACCGCTCAACAGTGGCGTCGAAATCCTGATGTCGGGTCTCGACTATGAGCGCACGGTTCTGGCGGCGGGTTCGACCGGCATCATGCAGGCCTGCATGGACGTGGTGCTGCCCTACATCCACGACCGCAAGCAGTTCGGCAAATCGATCGGCGAGTTCCAGCTCATCCAGGGCAAGGTCGCCGACATGTATGTGAAGATGAATGCGTCGAAGGCGTATGTGTACGCTGTCGCCAAGGCCTGCGACGCGGGACGTTCGTCGCGCAAGGACGCGGCGGGCGCGATCCTGTTCGCGGCCGAGACGGCGACGCAGCTGGCGCTGGATGCGATCCAGATCCTCGGCGGCAATGGCTACATCAACGACTACCCGACGGGCCGCCTGCTGCGCGACGCGAAGCTGTACGAGATCGGCGCGGGCACGAGCGAGATCCGGCGCTGGCTGATCGGGCGGGAGCTGTTTGAAGAGTCGAAGTGATCGCTGCTTCCGACGCGGGAAACGCACATGACCGACGCTCTGACGATCTGGACATATGACTGGGTGCCCGCTGGTCCCCGAGGCCATGTTCGTGACATCAGGCTACGCTGGGCATGCGAGGAAGCTGGACTCGCCTACGACGTCAAATCCGTTTCCTTCAAGGATCGCGGGCCGGATCATATCGCCAACCAGCCGTTCGGACAGGTACCTTTCCTGCAGGACGGCGACATCTCGATCTTCGAAAGTGGCGCGTGCCTGCTGCACCTCGCGCGCAAGAGCGAGAAGCTGATGCCGCGCGATCCCAAGGGCGAAGCCGAAACGCTCGAATGGACAATCGCCGGGCTCAACTCGATCGAGATGGTGTCGGTGCCCTGGTGGTTCATCGGGCTGTCAGGCAAGAAGGACAATCCGCTCGAGGACTGGATGATGTCGCGGCTGGAACGCCTTCACGCTGTGCTGGCGACACGTGAATGGCTCGCTGCTGGGCGCTTCACCGTCGCCGATATCATGATGTCGGATGCGTTACGTGTGCCAAAGGTGCTGGACGCAACTCAGAAATTCCCGGCCCTTCGTGCGTATGTCGACAAGGCTGTGGCGCGTCCTGCCTTCAAGCAAGCCCACGCCGACCAGATGGCGCACTTCGCCAAAGCAGATAAATAGCGGCCGCCCACGGTCGCAACGGAGGGACGAGTCCATGAAACGTTTCCTTGTCGCGGTCACGTTGCTGATGCTTGCGGCGCCAGCATGCGCCCAGACACCACAACCTGTCGTCGATCCCGGCGCGCCACTCAGCGGATATCCGCGCAAGGCGCTTGGCTTGCCCACGCCAGCGGAGTTGAAGACGGCGACTTATGTTCGCGATGTCGTCTACGGGCATCGTGACGGGATGGCGCTGACCTACGATGTGTTCAAGCCGAAGAAGCCAAATGGCGCGCTGGTCGTGAACATGGTGTCCGCAGGATGGACCTCGAAATGGGGGCCGCCGGAGGAGCGGCAGGCGCGGTATCAGTGGCTGATCGACAAGGGCTTTACGGTCGTGGCGCTGCACCATGCGTCGGCGCCGCGGTTCCAGATCACGGATGCGGTGAAGGATATCCGACTGGGGCTGCGTCACATCAAGCTGCACGCGGCAGACTATGGCGCCAACCCTGCGCGCATCGGCGTGTGGGGCGCGAGCGCGGGCGGGCATCTGTCGCTGGTCGCAGGGCTGATGGCGGATGACGGCGATCCGGCGGCGACCAATCCGCTAGAGCGATCTGGCAATCGCGTGCGCGCGGTCGTCGCGTATTTTCCGCCGACCGATCTCGATGTGCTGCTGGTCGACCGGGCGAAGTCCGGCGTGATCGATTTCGACAACAGCCTGCGCGCCGGGATCTCGCCGATCCACTTTGTCGACGCGGGCGATCCGCCGACGCTGATCATCTCGGGCGGGTCGGACAAGGGTGTGCCGGTCTCGCAGTCGGAGACGATGCACGCGGCGCTCGACAAGGCGGGCGTCGAGAATGTGCTGAAGATCTTCCCGGATGCGGATCACGATTTCTACGTGAAGGGCGATCCGGTGAAGACGGATGGCTATGCGAACGAGGCGATGAACACGATGGTCGCGTGGTTCGAGCAGCACCTGAAATAGGTGCGGCTCACCAGGGCCGGAGGGAATCGACGACGCTTTCGAACTGCGCCTTGTACGCGGGATAATCCGCCGACAGGACGTAGCAGCCGGTCATCGAAAGGCGGCCGGGGAGCACGTAAAAGCCGTACCGCACTGTCACCTCTGTGCTGGCGTCGACAGCCATGTGGAATGTCGCTGTGTGGTAGAAGGTGTCGGCAAAAGGCGTCATGTCGCTGTGCATGAGCGTAATGTCTTTGGGTTCACGTCCGAGGAGGTCGGCCCATTCGGCGACATTGAAGACGTGTCCGTATTCTGAATTGATCTCGGCGAGTGACGACTTGGACAGGGTCGCCAGATCATTCGTCTGGACGTTGCAGTTAACCTTGGTGCCCGGTTCGTGGGCCGTCACGATCCCCTCTGCGTCAGGGCCATCGATTGTCCAGCCTGAGGGAAAATCGACCGATAGACGGTCGCCGTGATAAAACGCGCCGGTGAGTGCGAGCACGGCAAGCGCCGGTGCTGCGAGCTTGGCAATCTGGCAGACATTCATGGCGCAAGCCTCCCCAGGCAGATGGGGAGCGTCGCGCAAATCGTGAGCGCCAGCAACCAGCGCCAAACACCAGGCAAAGCTTCGCCGTCAGCGGAGCTGCCCGTCGCTCGCGATTGCGGGCGGGTGCTAGTTTGAAGCCATGATGTGCTGGCCGCCATGGACGTCGACGAACAGGTCGCGTTCACCCGGGAGGGCGAGGGGAACCAGTCCGATGGCGAGGAGGCCGAAGGCGGCGACGATGAAGCGTTTTGCGAGCATGGGAGAAGCTCGTTCTCTTTTACTGTTCCGTGGCCGAGGTTCTTCCCCGGTCTTCTGATGAGAGACAAATGGAGTGGGTTCGCGGCTCAATAAAGGCGCCTCGGGCAATGTTTTTTTGGGTCAAAAAAGACTTAACAGACAATGGTTTATGTTTGGTAAACGAAACGACCGTTGCCGCTAGGTCACACTTCGCGGATGCGGCAAAGCCCCAGAGTCATCCCGGAAGGTCATGCCGAAGCGGTCACGACCCAGGTTTTGCCGGGCAGAGACACTGAATCGTCGGCGGCTTTGTGCGGGTCGAGGGCGGCCTCGATGGCGTCAATGATGGCGGGCAGTTTCTCGGGACCAGCATCGCGGGCGACGCGGGAGGCGGGGCCGATGCGGACGGCGCCTTCGGCTGCGGAGCGGGGCGAGCTGCCGAGATACATGGGCGAGGTGAAGCCCTCGATGGCGATGTTGCGGAAGCCGGCGTCGGCGAGGATGCCGGAGACGCGGTCGCGGTCGCCGAAGGCGAAGGGGCCGGGGGCGTGGGGGTCTGACCTGGGGGCCTCGCCGGCGATCCTGCGGGCGGTCTGGGCGGGCAGGGCGGCCCACGGGTTGTCGGCGGGCATCTGCCAGCAGACGAAGGCCAGGCGGCCGGTGGGGCGCATGGCGCTGTGCAGGTGGCGGAAGGCCGGGACGGGCGCGTCGAAGAACATCACGCCGAACCTTGAATACAGGAGGTCGAACGGGCCGGGCAGGCTGGCGGTGGAGGCGTCGGCCTCCGCGAACGTCAGGTTGGAGAGGGCCGAGGCTCGCCTGACGGGCGACGGCCAGCATGGGCGCGGAGACGTCGACGCCCAGAACATGCCCGGTGGGGCCGACGGAATTGGCAAGGGCGAGGGAGGTGTCGCCGCAGCCGCAGCCGACATCGAGGACGCGTTCACCAAGGCTGGCGCGGGCAGCTAGCAGGGCAGCGTCGCCGAAGGCGCGGATGAGCTGGTCGGTGCGTTCCTGTTCGGCCGCCCAGCGTTCACCAACCGCGCCGTTCCAGTCCTCTACCTGCAACGTATTATCAGCCGCCATGTCATCCTCCTGTTATGCGCGCCACACCTGACGGGCGAACACAGCGCGCCCTGCCAAGAATTGCCCGCAAGCTGTTGGCGGGGCCAGTTCCCGAGGCTATAGGGGCCGTCCAAACCCGATTCAGACCTCCCCGCTTCATATCTGCCAGGAATACCACATGCCGGTCCAACGTACGTTCTCGATCATCAAGCCGGATGCTACGGCCCGCAACCTCACCGGCGCCGTCAACGCCGTGTTCGAGAAAGCCGGCCTGCGTGTCGTCGCCCAGAAACGCGTGCGCCTGACGCGCGCCCAGGCTGAAGGCTTTTACGGCGAGCACAAGGCGCGTGGCTTCTTCGGCGAGCTGGTTGATTTCATGACGTCCGGTCCGGTCGTGCTGCAGGTTCTCGAAGGCGAGAACGCTGTCGCGCACCACCGTGATGTGATGGGCGCGACCGATCCGGCCAAGGCCGCCGACGGCACCGTCCGCAAACTCTTCGCCCAATCGATCGGCGAGAACTCGGTCCACGGTTCGGACTCGGAAGCGTCGGCCGAGCGCGAGATCGCCTTCTTCTTCCGTCTCGATGAAATCGTAGGTTAAGCCATCACCCGTGAATTCCGCCCTGCGAAGCCTTCAGAGCGCCAAGCGCTGGAGGATTTGCAGCGTCGTGCGTCGCTCAAGTGGGATGCGGCGCGGCCGGAACAGGTTCAGCATCCGCAGACGCTGACCCTGCCGGCGGATCACATCGCGGCGGGACTGGTCATCGTGTTCGAGCACTGGGGCGAGGCGGCGGGTTTCGCCGTGGTCGTGCCGCGTGACGATGGCCGCGCCGACATCGATGGACCGTTCGTCGAGCCGGATCTCTGGCGCGGCGGCATCGGGCGCAAGCTGGTGGAAGAGTGCAAGCAGTTTGCGATGGCGCTTGAAGCGGCTGAGCTGGTTGCGGCGGCCTCGCCGAGCGCCGAGCCGTTTTATGCAAAGTGCGGATTCAAGTCGACGGGGACGGTGGACACGACTCATGGTCCTGTCGCTGTGATGTCGCTTACCCTCGTTTGATCTCCTGACTGGATCGGACTTTCACATGCGCGCTTTCTTGGCTGCCGTTTCGGTTGTGGCGCTTGCTGCGTGTGGCGAGCAGAAGGCGGCGGAGCCGGTGAAGCCGGAAGCGGTCGCGCCCGCTACGCCGTCGATCGCGATTGGCGAGCCCAACCCCAGCACGCCCGTGATTATTGCACCGGCCGCCGTGCCTGCGCTGATCGCCGGCAAGTGGGTGTCGATCGATGATGCGAAGTCGTCGATCACGGTGACGGCGGACGGCAAGTGGACGGACAGCTATTCGGACGGCACGAAGGACGAGACGTATCCGTGGCGCGCGATCACCGGCGTGGAAGCGAAGGCGGCTTCGCCGACGAATGAGTTCACGCCGGAAGCGCACCTATCTCGAAGTGAAGCGCCCTGAAGCGACGTTCTATTACGAGCTGGGCGATCTCGACGCCGAGAACCTCGACATGTTCTATGTCGGCCGCGGCAACCGGCTGGCTTACACGCGGGCGAAGTAGGCTCGTTCGTTCCTGATCTCGACGTGGAGGCGAAAACGCATCAGTCTGCGGGCTGATGACGGAGAGGCGCGACATGACCGAGCTTGTGAAGATCAGCACCGCCAATGGCGTGATGGAAATTCTCTGGAACAGGCCGGACAAGAAGAACGCCCTGTCCAATGCGATGTATCGCGCGGCGACGGCGGCGCTGGCGCAGGCGGTCGAGGACAAGTCGATCGCGGCTGTGATCCTCGGATCGACGGGCGACAGTTTCACGTCCGGCAATGATCTCGGGGATTTCGCTGCGGCTGCGACGGGCGGCGAGGCGACAGCGCGCCGGCGGGTTCATCGAGGCGATCGCGCAGTTTCCGAAGCCGCTGATCGGCGCTGTGCCGGGCCTGGCTGTTGGCGTCGGCACGACCATGCTGCTGCACTGCGACCTCGTCTTCGTGGCGGACGATGCGAAGCTGACGACTCCCTTTGTGAACCTGGCGCTGGTGCCGGAGGCTGCTTCCTCGATGCTGCTGCCGGCGCGGATCGGGTATGCGCGGTCGTTCGCGATGTTCACGCTCGGCGAGCACCTGACGGGCAAGCAGGCGGCCGAGCTTGGCGTCGCCAATGCGTCGATGGCCGCAAGTGAAGTGCTGGGCGCTGCGCGCGCTGCAGCGGCGCAACTGACGAAACGTCCGCTTGGCGCCGTGATGGCGACCAAGAAGCTGATGCGCGACACGGAAACGATCATGACGCAGCTGCGGACAGAGGGCGCTGTGTTCGGGCAGCGGTTGAAGTCTGCGGAGGCGATGGAGGCGTTCATGGCGTTCCGCGAGAAGCGCGCGCCGGATTTTTCCAAGCTGTAGGCGCAAAGGTGCGATCTCGCGGGTGAGGCCCGCGAGGTGGGTTGGGGTTTGGTTTTCGGAATTTGAAATTGAGCGGCGGACCGCGTGCGCAAGTGCGCACGCAGCCCCCTCCGTCTCGCCGCGAAGGCGCGGCGATCGTCAACGCTACGCGTTGACCCCACCGCCTGTCGGCGAGGGAGGACTTCGAGCGCGTTGCGAGGGGAGCACGCACAGGCGCGTGTGCAGATGCGGACGCGACTTCGCGTTCGCTGATGCGATAGCGCTGGCGGATGTCTTCGATGTACGCCTCGACGACAGAGTTCATGTCGCCAAACGCGTTCACGTAATTCGCGTAGCGCTCCTGCACGTCGCGCAGGTTGTAGGTGGCGGGGATGAGATTGAAGCGGACGAGGCGGGGGTTCCAGCCGAGGCGGCGGTAGGCCTGTCGCGTCAGCGCGAAGGTGAGGCGCGCTTCGGCGTGGGCGAGCAGGAGGGCGATGGTTTCGAACACCGACCTGCTGAGCGTCTTTCCGCGCATGACTCGGCGTTCGCTGGAGATCAGGAGGATCACCAGCGGCCAGAAGCTGAGCATGACACCCAGGAAGGCCGGGATGTCGCGCAGCAGCCAGATGGGCCAGCCTTTGCGTTTCATGGGCGCCACTATACGTGCGCCCGGAGCCCGGCCGATTTGCCAAACGCCAATCCACCCTATTTTTCGCGCAAGTCATTGAGATTGCTGGGGGCGCGGAAAAGCGGGTTGCTGGTAAGTGCGGATCTCATCCAACAAAATGGGGTGTAACTTCTGTCTCCCGTGTCCCCCGCGAAGGCGGGGGTCTGGTCAGTGCGCGGAGCGCACTCCGGCTGCAGGTTCGCACTGCGTGCGAAGACTGGATCCCCGCCTTCGCGGGGAACACGTGACTACGTCACGTTTCCAGATTGGTGTGTGGGGCTCCTGGGTTCCGGCTCGCGTGCGCTGCACGCGTCCGGAATGACGGTGGAGGGAGCGGTTAGGCCGCTGAGCAGCGTTGCGCCCTGGATGAGGTAGACGACGCCGGTGGCGGTGACGATGTATTTTGTCCAGGTGCGGAAGTTGGCGTCGGTCATGCGGTCGAGGACTTTGCCGCCGGCCCATGTGCCGAGAAGCGAGAGCGGGATAACGGCGGCGAGAACCCAGAGCGGGGGGAAGCTGGCGTCTGCGGTGTGGCTGCCGTCGGTGAGCATCGTCGCGAGGGGAAAGCCCCAGAAGGCGATCTTGACGGCGTGGGCCATGACTTGCGTTGCAGCTTTAGTGGCGACGACGGTTTGTCTGGGCAGGAGTGTCTTGACGAAGAAGAGGTCGAGCAGAGGACCTGCTACGCCGGCGATGGTGTTGAGGGTCTGGACCAGGAAGCCGCAGATTTCGGCTTGCAGGGGGCGGCTGGCGTCGATGGTGACCCAGCTTTTTGGAATCCAGACGAGAAAGGCTGTGCAGCCCAGCATGATGAAGACGAGCGGCTGCGTCGGGCGCCACTGTATCAAAGCGATCAGCATCAGCGCGCCGCCGATGCCGATGGCGTAGCGGGCGATGATCCGCCAGGCGATGTGGCGCCGCAGCAGGAAGGCGCGCGAGGCGTTCGAAATGATCTGGATGAAGCCGTGCAGCACCATGGCCGAGGCGACCGGCAGGTAGGTTGTCAGCACGCCCATCAGGATGAGGCCGCCCGCCATGCCGAACACGCCGGAGATCGTCGCGGTGACCAGCGCGGCGAGGAGGATGGTGGCGATGATGGCTGGCGACATTCGGGAGGAAGCTCGGGCAGAGGGAGGCTGGGCAGAGGGAGGCCGGGCGTTGCCTAACCTGTGTGGCGCCTTCTGAACAGGTTGCCGCGAAATAGTGGCGTCGGCTGCAGAGTTTGCTGTCGCGCTCTTGCTTATCGGGGCGGCGCTGACCAAGCTTGAGTGAGTCGGAAGGGAAACGTGCGATGATCCACATCCGGACAGCCGAGCGGGCGGACGCTGCTGCGATTGCGCACGTTCATGCTGCGACGTGGAAAGAGGCCTATCGCGGCCTGCTCGACAGCCAGTATCTCGACAACATGGCGGAGCGGCGGATGACGTCGCGGTGGCGCACGCATCTCGACCGGCGGGAGCAGGATCTCGACGAGGAGGTGCTGGTGGCGGTGGTCGGGCGCGAAGTCGTGGGCTTTGCGGCGGTGAGCGCGTCGCGCGAAGCATTTGCGCCGTGGGATGCCGAGATCACGATGGTCTATGTGCTGAAGGAGCATCGCGGGTCGGGCGTCGGACGCGGGTTGATGAAGGCGTCGGCGGATCATTGCATCCGGCGCGGGTTGTTCTCCGGCGGGCTGTGGGTGTTGCGCGACAATGGCGGCGCACGGGATTTCTACGAAGCGCTGGATGGCGAGCCGACGGGGCGCAAGGCGGACAGTGTTGGCGGTCAGATCGTGCAGCTGGCCGGATACTGGTGGCGCGATCTTGCGACGCTGGCGGAACGTCAGGTTTCGGTGATCCTGCCGGGACAGATACTGAGTGTCTCGGTGATCTCGCTGCGGACAGCCCAATTGGCCGACGCGGGCTTGCGGCCACCCATTGCCTTGCCACGGTTGCAGGGATACCCACGCTGCACCAAAAGGTGAAAGCCGGATGGCTGCGAACCCGACGGGCAGGGGCCTGAATGACGGGACGTGGCGCTGAACCGTACGGCGGCGACAAGAGGGACTCCCATGAACTTCGAATACACGCCGAAAATGAAAGAATGGATCGCCCGCGTTTCGGCGTTCATGGACAAGCACGTCTATCCGAACGTGAAGACGTTCGAGGAGCAGCACGCCGCTGGCGACCGTTGGGTCACGCCGCAGATCGTGCACGACCTCAAGGCCATCGCGAAGAAAGAGGGCCTGTGGAACATGTTCATGCCCCCGAACAAGGAGCATGACGGCGAGTTCAAGGGCGCCGGCCTCACCAACCTCGAATACGCGCCGCTGGCGGAACTGATGGGCCGCGTGTCGTTCGCTTCGGAAGTGTTCAACTGCTCGGCGCCGGACACCGGCAACATGGAGGTGTTCCACCGCTATGGCACGCCGGAGCAGAAGGAAAAATGGCTGAAGCCGCTGATGAACGGCGACATTCGGTCCGCCTTCCTGATGACCGAGCCGGCCGTCGGCTCGTCGGACGCCACCAACATCGAAACCCGCATCGAGCGCGATGGCGACCATTACGTCATCAACGGCACGAAGTGGTGGTCGTCGGGCGTGGGCGACAGCCACTGCAAGATCGCGATCGTGATGGGCAAGTCGGACTTCAACGCCGAGAAGCACAAGCAGCAGTCGCAGATCCTCGTGCCGCTCGACACGCCGGGCGTGAAGGTTCTCCGCATGCTGCCGGTGTTCGGCTATGACGACGCGCCGCACGGCCATGCCGAGGTGAAGCTCGAGAATGTGCGCGTGCCGGCGACCAACATGCTGCTCGGCGAAGGCCGCGGCTTCGAGATCGCGCAGGGCCGTCTCGGGCCGGGCCGTATCCACCACTGCATGCGGACGATCGGTTCGGCGGAAGTCGCGCTCGAGAAGATGTGCAAGCGCCTGCTCTCGCGCACCGTGTTCGGCAAGAAGATCGCCGAGCATTCGGTGTGGGAAGAGCGCATCGCCCGCGCCCGCATGGACATCGAGATGACCCGCCTGCTGTGCCTCAAGGCGGCGGACATGATGGACAAGGTCGGCAACAAGGGCGCGCAGAACGAGATCGCCATGATCAAGGTTGCAGGTCCGCTCGCCGCCCTGCGCATCATTGACGACGCGATCCAGGCCCACGGCGCCGCCGGCGTGACGACGGACTTCGGTCTCGCCCGCGCCTATGCCTCGATGCGCACAATGCGTCTCGCGGACGGTCCGGACGAAGTGCACAACCGCGCCATCGCCCGGAACGAGTTCAAGAAGTACCGCGACAACGCTTACTCCTCGAAGGTCGCGGACGATAACTACGCGGCAAGCGGACGTTCGTAGGACTGCCGGACGGCTGAAACATGACGGCGGCGCTCCGATGGGGCGCCGCCGTTTGCGTTCAGGTGAAGCTGTTCGCGGTTGCGAGATACCCGGAACCACGCGGTTTCCGTGAGTGAAGTGCTGGCGCGTGCGAGAGCGCCGTGCTTGCATCGAGTCCTGTTGCCTTGGGGTGTGGACATGAAAGCGCTGTGGCTTGGACTGGCGATATTGGGCGCGGGGCTGAGCGCCGCGCCGGCGTTCGCGCAGGATGACGAGGTGGTCGTCGTCACGGGATCGATGATCCAGAGCGATGCAGAGTATACGAGCGAGTTCGGGGCGATCCCCTACATCTCGATCAAGGCGCCGGCGGACTTCGTGATCTTCACGGTGGACCTCGAGAGCGCGACCAAGAACGAAGCCGAGCGCGAGAAGGAACTGGAGGCCAGTTTCAAACTGCTGGCGCAGCGCGTGTCGCGCACGCAGGGCGTGACGATGGAGGTGGGGCAGCCGGGGCGTTCGTCAGCAGTCGAGACGACGGCGGCGCGCGAAGGGATCGAGGATCGTGGCGAGCGGTCGGCCATTCCGCTGGTGCTGAAGTTTGCGGTGAAGCCGGACGAGAAATTCCCGGCGGTGCGGACGCGCGCCGAGGCATTCATCGATTCCATCGAGGTGAGCGGACGCACGGAGGCGACGGCGGGTGACCAGCAATATATCGGTGTCAGCGATCCGGCGAAGCATCGCGAGGCCCTGATGCGGAAGATCGCGGCGGACATCAACCTGCTGACGAGCATCTTCACGCCGCAGGGACAGCCGGCGCCGGGAATGGTTCTGAGCGGGCTGTCGAACCGGGTGAAGTCGCGGCCGGTTGGTGCGCTCGAACTGGAAATGTACGTGCCGTACGACGTGGTGCTTGGCGCACCGCTGCCGCCGCGTCGTTAGCGAAATCGGGAGGGACACATGAAACGTACACTCATCCTGGCGGCTGTCTTTGCCGCGATGGCGCTGCCGGCGCATGCACAGCAGATCGTGGCGCAGAGCAACTATGTGAACCGCAATGCGCAGCAGCAACTGCCGCAGATATCGATCACGGTGCGGGCGGACTTCGTGCTGTTCAGCGTGCGCTATTCGACGGCGACGCGGTCGGTCGATACGCGCGACACAGAGCTGACCAAGATGTTCCAGACGGTCACCCAGCGGGTGCAGCGGAACAATGACGGGATCAGCATCGAGGTGGGGCAGCCGGGCAATTCGGCAGCGCTGGAGACGGCGACGATGAAGGAGGTCATCGTACGAACGCAGAATGACCAGTCCTATATCGACCTGGTGATCAAGGCGGACGTGCGGGAAAAGGATACGTTCCAGACGATCCGGACGCGGGTCGAGAAGTTCGTCGCGGATACGCCGCTGACGGGGCGGGTGGAGCCGGTGATCGGGTCGAGCCAGTTTCTCGGCATCACCGATCCCAAGAAGCATCGCGATACGCTGGTGAAGGCCATCGCGGAGGACGTGCGGATGATGCAGGCCTCGTTCACGGGACCTGTGCAGGTGTCGCTGACCGGGATGGAGCAGCGGACGGTGACGCGGCCGACGGGGCCGCTGGACCTCGAAATCTACATTCCGTACGCGATGAACGTGAAATCGGGCTCGGGCGAATGAGCCAGCTTGCCGGGCGCATTGGGCTCAAGATAAGCGCGGTGGATGATTTCCCCGCGCCTCGCCCGACGCATCGCCCAGATCCACAAATGGTTGGGCCTGATCGTGTTCGCCCAGCTGCTGGTGTGGACGGCGACGGGGCTGTTTTTGCGTGTCGATGCACATGACCGAGGTGCGCGCCGAAAATCTCGTGCATCCGCCGGGGCATGTGACGCCGGTGGACCTGCGCAGGTGAAGTTCACGTCGACGGACGCCCTGAAGGCTGTGGCCGAGGACCAGCCGTATGACGTCACGTTGAAGACGCTGGCTGGTACGCCGGTCTACGAAGTGCGCGGCGAGATCGGGACGTTCCTGGTATCTGCGGAGACGGGCGAGCGTATCGTCGTTGACGAGGAGCTGGCGCGCAGCATTGCGCGCGCGACGTGGGTCAGCGACGCGCCTATCGAAAAGGTCGAGGAGCTGGAGAGCGCGCCGCGCGAGTCGTCCGTGAAGGGCGATGTCTGGGCGTTGCATTTTGCCGGCGATGGCAAGCCGATGCTGTATGTCTCCGCCGTCAATGGCAGGGTCAGTGCGCCGCGCACGGACCTGTGGCGGACGTACGATTTTCTCTACGGGCTGCACATGATGGACTATTCCGATCATGAGAACTACACGACGCCGTGGATGGTGGCGCTGGCTGCGCTGGCGCTGTCGACGACGTTGTTTGGCGTGGCGTTGCTGGTGCATCGCTTTACGCGCGGACTTATCAGGAAGGATGCGGAATGACGGAGCGTCGTGAGACGGACCAGTCGTTTGCCGATGGCGAGCGGATTGCGAAATACCTGGCGAGCGCGGGCGTTGCCTCGCGGCGTGATGTGGAGCGGCTGATTACCGATGGCCGTGTCAGTGTGGACGGCAAGGTGCTGGATACGCCGGCGTTCAAGGTGACGGGGCGCGAGAAAATCCTCGTCGACGGCAAGCCGATTGCGCGGCCGGAAGCGGCGCGGCTGTGGCGGTATCACAAGCCCGAGGGGCTGGTGACGACGAACAAGGATCCCGACGGGCGGCCGACGATCTTTGGCAATCTGCCGAAGGATATGCCGCGCGTGGTGACGGTCGGACGTCTCGACCTGAACACCGAGGGGCTGCTGCTGCTGACCAATGATGGCGAGCTGTCGCGGGCGCTGGAGCTGCCGTCGACGGGCTTGCAGCGGACCTATCGGGCGCGGGCGTATGGGCGGATCGAGCAGAAGGAGCTCGACAGGCTGCGCGAGGGCATCGTGCACGAGGGCATCGAATACAAGTCGATCATCGCGCGGCTGGATCGGCAGACGGCGTCGAACTGCTGGATCGATGTGACGCTGGCTGAAGGCAAGAACCGGGAGGTGCGTCGCGCGCTGGAGAGTCTCGGGCTGAAGGTGAACCGGCTGATCCGGGTGTCGTATGGTCCGTTCAAGCTGGACGATCTGGGGCCGGGCGCGATCGAGGAAGTCGAGGCGGCGGAGATACTCGCCGAGTTCGGCAACTACATTTCCGACAAGCGGAAGCCGAAGCCGTTCGGGCGCAAGCCGGCGCCGCGCGTGAAGGTGAGCCACGCCAAGCCAATCCATGCGAAGCAGACGCCGAAGGGCGCGCCGACTGAGCGTGACCCGCGCGCGGTTCGCAAGGGGCTGGAAGCGTTCGTGGACAAGCGTCCGCAGAAGCGCGGGGCGAGCACGTCAAAGCGGGAGCGGCCGACAGCGCCGGGTGTGCGGCCGACGGGTGGCAGACCAACGGGCGGTCGGCCGTTTGGCGGTAAGCCGGGCGGCGGCAGACCGACTGGAGCGCGGCCGGGTGGCGCCAAGCCTTCGCGCGGTCCGCGCACGCCGCGTTAGGTAATCGGGAGAGAGATCATGAAGCTGCACTTTGCGACGATGGCGCCGAACCCGGATCGGGTGCGGTTCTTCCTGCAGGAGAAGGGCATCTGGGATCAGGTCGACAAGGCCGAGATCAGCATCATGAAGGGCGAGCACAAGCAGCCCGGCTATCGCGCGATCAGCCCGATGGCGCAGGTGCCGACGCTGGAGCTGGACGATGGCACGGGGCTGACCGAGAGCCGCGCGATCTGCGGATATTTCGAGGCGCTCTATCCCGAGCCGAACCTGATGGGCGTTGCGCCGCTCGAGAAGGCGCTGATCGAGATGTGGGACCGGCGTGTGGAGCTGACCTACTTCATGCAGATCGCGGGGTGGTTCCGCAATTCTCATCCGGCGATGGCCGAGCTGGAGAAGCCGCAGATCCCGGAATGGGCGGCGGTATGCGAGACGCGCGCGCGCAAGGTGGCGGGCTTCTTCGATCGGCGGCTGGGGGAGTCGGAGTTCGTGGCGGGCGACCGGTTCACGATCGCCGACATCACGCTGCACGTGACGCTGGGCTTCGGGCGGCTGGTGAAGTTCAAGCCGTGGGAGGAGCACGCCAATCTTGCGGCATGGCGCGAGCGGATGGTGGCGCGGCCGGGGTTGAAGTGAGTTGTCGCTAGTTTCTGCTGAACTCGATCAGACCCAAGTATTGTGGTCCCGCTAGCGACGTCGCAGCGGGGGTGCCTTCAAACACAAGAAGGGGCCGTTCGTTGAGATTGCCGCTTGCGCGCAAAAATTGCTCGGCGTCAGAAGCGGTTTTTTCTATCACTCTGTGCAAACGGCCAACGCCGTGTCCACGTCCGGCACTATCCGTTGGAAATTCCCGAATTTTGAACAGCTGAAACGTCATCATGACCTCCCTCGATTTTGTCGATATGGGAACTACGCCACGCATACACAAGCCGCCCTTGGGCCGCTGAGCCCCGGGGCGCTGACCATCAAATTGGTCACGGTCACGATGTCTGGCTGGCTGGACCGACTGGCAGGGGCGACAGGGATCGAACCTGCGACATCCGGTTTTGGAGACCGGCACTCTACCAGCTGAGCTACACCCCTGTAGTCGAGGCGGACGCAATACGCGATCCGGGCGGCGGTTTCAAGGCGGGGAATGACAAGGCCGCCGGAGGTCGCTAGGGACAAGGTAAATCAGCCTTCCGGAACGCGAAATGTCTGCATCTGTCCTCATTGAAACCGGCCAATGGGCCGGCTGGCGCACCTGGCCGAACGACACGTTCGAGAGCGGGGTGGGGCCGTTTTATTACCGCCGGGACGAGGCGGGGAAAGTGATCTGCCGGTTCATTGCGGAGCCGCGCCACATGAATGGCGGCGGCTTCATGCATGGCGGCTGCTTCCTGACCTTTGCGGATTACTCCTGCTTTGCGATCGCCGAGGAGCACACGCAGGGGCCGAGCGTGACGGTGAACCTGTCGGGCGATTTTCTCTCGTCTGCCAGCGTGGGCGACGTGATGGAGGCGACCGGCGAGGTCACGCGCGCGGGCGGTCGGCTGATCTATGTGCGGGGCATGATCACGGCTTCGGCCAAGCCGGCGCTGAGCTTCACGTCGGTGATCACGCGGATCAAGCGCGAGAGCGGCGGCAAGGCGGCTAGCTAGGCGTCCATCTCGCGAAGAGGCCGGTGGGGAGGATGGTGTCGCGTTTGGAGGATTCGCGGATGGCCATTTCTCCGCAGGTGGTTGTGCCAGGGGGCATGGCGCCGGCGAGGGACTGGCCTACTGCGGCGTAGCTGAGGCGGACGGCGTAGACGGTGGCGATGACGAATAGGGGGCGGTCGCTGAGCAGCGTGCGGACGTGATCCAGCAGTTTCGGGAAGTCGGTTTCGAAGCGCCAGGTTTCGTTCTTGGGGCCGCGGCCGAATTTCGGCGGGTCGAGGACGATGGCGTCGTATTTCGAGCCGCGGCGGATTTCGCGTTCGACGAACTTCATGGCGTCGTCGGTGATCCAGCGGATCGGCGCGCCTTCGAGGCCGGACATGGCGGCGTTCTCGCGGCCCTGCGCGATCGATTTGGGGCTGGCGTCGAGGTGGACGACTTCAGCGCCGGCTTTCGCGAGCGCGAGCGACATCATGCCGGTGTAGCCGAAGAGGTTCAGCGCCTTGATCGGGCGCTTGGCGGCGGCGACCTGTTCCATCGACCAGCGCCAGTGGACCGAGTGCTCGGGGAAGACGCCCATGTGGCGGAAGGCGGCGAGGCGGGCGTTGAGTTTTAATCCGTTCCACGCAATGGGCCATTCGTCGGCGGGCGGCTTGGCCGTGAAGGACCAGGCGCCGCGTTCGTCGTCATCGTCTTTCGTCGGAGCGAAGGTGGCGTCGACTTTCCAGGTGCTGACGGGGGCGGCGGGCTTCCAGAGCGCCTGCGGGTCGGGGCGGTTGACGCGCACCTTGCCGAAGCGCTCGAGCTTGCGCATGTCGCCGCTGTCGAGGAGCTGGTAGTCGGACCAGTCGTCGCTGGTGAGCAGCTGGAAGTCGGAAGCGGTCATCGGTTGGCGCCTTTGTATGCCGGTGGCGCGCCAGGCTTCGTAGATCATCACGCTGGCGGCGGAGGCGAGGTTGAGGCTGTCGGCCTTGCCCATCATGGGAATGCGCACGAGTTCGTCGCAGGCGGCTTCGACGTCGGCGGGCAGGCCGGATTGTTCATTGCCCATGAGGATGCAGGAGCGTTCGCCGAACTGCGCTTTGTCATGGGCGTGTGTGCCGTGCATCGAGGCGGCGATGATGCGGACGGTGTTGGCGGTCGCCCACTGTTTGAAATCTTCGAATGTGGTGGTGGCTACGGGCATGGCGAAGATCGAGCCCATGCTGGCGCGCACGGCTTCGACACTGAACGGGATCGCAGGTCTGTCCGATCAGGATGACGCCGTCGCAGCCAGCGGCGTCGGCGGTGCGGATGACGGTGCCGAGATTGCCGGGGTCGCGGATTTCGTAGAGGGCGAGGAAGCGGCGCGGGCCGGTGGCGGGGAAATCCGCGAGCGTTGTCGTGCGCTGCTTGAACGCCGTGATGACGGCTTGCGGGTTGTCCTTGCGCGACAGCGTGACGAGGATTTTCTCGGTGCCGGTGAGGACGCGAGCGCCGGCGCGCTCCATGCGGCGGAGGAGGTCGAGCGTCTGCGGGCGTTCGAGAGCGGCCTGGCTGGCGAAGGCGTAGGCGGGCGACCAGCCGTTCGCCAGAGCCTCCTCGGCGTGGCGGGCGCCTTCGGCGAGGAAGAGGCCGGTCTCGACGCGCTCGCGCTTGCGGTCGAGCGAACGCAGCAGCTTCACCGTGTCGTTTGCGGTGGAGGAGATGTGCTCGAATTCGGGGCGGTCCGACATCTTCAGGCTTTCGACTTGTGGGCGAGGGCGTGGGCCTGGCCCTCCCAGTTTCCCTTGCCGTCGAAATTGATGATGCGGACTTCGCGGAATGCGTCCCCGTCGTCAAGGCAGCGGTAGTTAACGCTGAAGCCATCGGGGTTGGAGCGGGGGACGTAAAACGATTTCACCCCACAGACGCTGCAGAACAGGTGTTTCGCAACTCCGGTGTTGAAGGTGTAGGTGGTGAGCTTGTCCTGGCCGGCCGTGAGGCGGAAGCGGGCGGCGGGGACGATGATGTGCAGGAAGCCGGTGCGGGCGCACATCGAGCAGTTGCAGTCGTCGACTTCGAGTGTCGTCAGGTAGCAGAGCCTCGAAGCGGACGGCGCCGCAATGACAGCCGCCTGCGTGCCAGGTCATTTGGTCGGTCATCGGTGCTTCCTTGCCCGCGACTAGCGGCAGGAGCGGACAATACCCGACAGCTTGTCGCGGTCGAGGTTCATCGTGATGAGGTTGAAGCGCTGGCCGGTCTGGTCGTCCGTCTCTGACGTGACGATCTGGAAGCGCGCGGCGCCGGCCAGCACGTCGAGGAAACGGGGCGTCAGGTCGATGGTGAGGGCGACGTGGCCGCGTTCGGTGAGCTTGGGCGGGTCGATCATCTCGTAGGGCTGCAGGGCGATCGAGCGGACGTCGGCGAAGCCGTCGGCGGTTTCGGTGTCCATCTGCCAGACGGCGGTGACGCCCTTGGCGGCGAGGTCGACGACGTGCTGGCCGTCGATCGGTCCGTTGGCGCGGTTCACGTCATGCACCAGCCAGAGATAGAGGCGCGGGGCGTTGGTGCGGTTGCAGTAGATCTCGACCTTGTCGCGGCGCCATTGATCGCCGTGGAGGTATTGCAGGAAGAACTGGCCCTGCGCGTCGGTCTGGAATTCCCAGGACTCGGTGCGGAATTCGTAGATGATGCGATATTCGCGCAGCTTGTCCTCGGGCAGCGTGTTGATCGCCTCGGGCCCGGCACGCGACATTTCGGTCAGGAAGATCGGGTCAACGCCCATCGATCGGACGTATTCGACGACGACGCCGTTCGCGACCTGCATCATGGTCAGCGCTTCGTTGAGGTCGGGACAGTAGTTGACGTTGGGCATCGCGACCCACGGGTAGGACTTCAGCGCCTTGCGCTTGTCGACGCAGTTCATGCTGACCTGGTGGACGGCGAAGATGGAGCCGGGTTTCACTTCGCGCTTCACGCCGCCGAGGAAGGCGAGCGAACAGGCGGACACGCAATGGCCGGGATAGACGCGGCTGTTGGAGTCGAGATCGATGAGGTTGGCCTGAGCGGGATCGCGCGCGTTGCGGGCGACGCCGGTGTTGAGCTCGGCCTTGCGAACGATCTTGCCGACCTCCATGCCGGCGAGAGATCGCCGCCAAGGGAGTTGAAGTAGATCATGCGGTCGCGCGTCGGCTGGCCGGAGCGGGACAGGAAGGATTTCAGGGCGGCGGACGTGTCGGGCGTGAAATCGCCGTCGGCGAAGATGGCGGGGGTGTCGACATAGACGACGCCCCACTCGAAAGTCATTGGCTTGCCGGAATTATCGGCGTGCGCCGGCAGGGCCGCGAGGCCCCACGCGACCAGGATGCCGAGCATCCGCGCCAATGTCCCTGTGCGGCCAAGCATGGGGCCGTCGCCTCCCGATTCGAACGTCTCACATCTACCCGAGCCGCTGGGACGGGCAATAAGCGTACCGCATTACATTGGGCTAAACTGGGCGCTTAAGCTGTGGCTCAGGGGGCGTCGAAAGCGAGCGCCAGAAGGGCATCGGCGGCTAGCGAGGCGGGAATCCGGCCGGATGCGACATCCTGTCGGATGCCGGCGAGGCTGGCGGCGACGTCCAGGCGGGCAAGGAATCGGTCGGTGAGGCCGTCCTGGATCAGCGTGTCGAGCCAGCGCACCTGCTGTCCGGCGCGGCGGCGGAGGCGGGAGCCCGAGGCCTCGGTTTTCCTGCGGTGGATCTCGATGGCGGACCAGAGTTCCTCAAGCCCCATGCCGGAAAATCCGGAAACGGTGTGGACGGGCGGCGACCAGTCGGGGTCGACCTGCTCCATGATGTGGAGGGCGATTTCGTAGGCGCGGGCGGCGCGTTTGGCGGCGTTGGCGTCGATGTCGGCCTTGTTGACGGCGATGAGGTCGGCGACTTCGAGGACGCCCTTCTTGATGCCCTGCAGCTCGTCGCCCGCGTTGGGGAGCATCAGGACGAGGAAGAAGTCGACCATGTCGGCGACGACGGTTTCGGACTGTCCCACGCCGACTGTCTCAACAAGGATCACATCATAGCCGGCGGCCTCGCAGACCAGCATGGTTTCGCGGGTCTTGCGGGAGACGCCGCCGAGGGTGTCGCCGGCGGGCGAGGGGCGGATGAAGGCGTTGTCGTCGGAGGCCAGTTTTGCCATGCGGGTCTTGTCGCCGAGGATGGAGCCGCCCGAGCGGCGCGAGGTGGGATCGACGGCGAGGACGGCGACGCGCAGGCCGAGGCCGGTGAGCATCGTGCCGAAGCTCTCGATGAAGGTGGACTTGCCGACGCCGGGCACGCCGGTGATGCCGATGCGCTGCGCCTTGCCGGTGCGGGGCATGATTTCGGTGAGGAGGGCGCGGGCCTGCGCCTGATGGTCCGCGCGACGGGACTCGATCAGCGTGATGGCGCGGCCGAGACCGGCGCGGGTGGAGAGGTCGGTGGTCACGTGAAGCCGGGGTGGTGGTTGAGGTCGAGATTGAGAGGTTCCTACGGCGCGGCGTGGCAAGACGCAAACGGCGTGCGCGCCGAGAGAACACCCCCACCTGACCTCCCCCTTTCAGGGGGAGGGACCAGTGTTGCAACGCCGTCCTTCAATGCGAGGCAAGTTGGCGCAGCAACGTCCCTCCCCCTGAAAGGGGGAGGTCAGGTGGGGGTCTGTTTCAGCGTGAGCAATGACGACTTTGCGCGCTACATCGTCCGCGCGAGCACGGTGCGGGCGTCGTAGGCGTTGGGGTCGGAGGGCTTTGGGCCTTTGCCCATCAGGATTTCGAGCGTCGACTCGTACTGGCGGTCGTCGCCGCCGAAGTTGAAGCCGAGGCCAACGCCGAGGCCGGAGCCGTAGGAGCCGGTTGAACCGCCGATGCCGATGGTGGGGCCGCCTTGGCGTGTAGCTGCCGCCGGCGAGGTAGGTGTTGCGGGTGACGACGGTGAACCACTCGTAGCCATTCTGCGTCGTCAGTTCGGCGGCGCGGCGGAGCGCCATGTCCTCGACCTGCGGGCCTTTGAGATCGGGGTTGGCGCGGAAGGTGACGCGGAAGCGTTCCTGCTCGAGCCGCTGTTCGCGATAGCCCATGTCGGCGCTCTTGAGCGCGGGGCCGTACTTCGTCGGCCCGCTGGCGCAGGCGGCGAGGGCGAGGAAGGCAAGCGTTCCCAGAAGGCGTTTCATGGCGGTTCTCCCTGAGAGCAATCTAGCCTGATTTACGGTACGCGCCAGCAGCCGATCCGTTCATCAAAGCGGCCGGTAGAAGGTGAGGCTGTGGCCGTTGGGATCCCAGACGGCGAACTCACGCGTGTGCCAAGGGGTATTACGCAGCGCGGCGGTCGCATGAAGCGCGCCGCTGGTGCGGAACTCGGCGAAAAGCGCGTCGGGATCGTCGACGAGGAAGCGGTAGGCGGGGGAGTCTTTGCCGGGCGCGGGAAAATAGGACTCGTCCTGCCATTGCAGGTGCAGCTCGACGTCGTCGCGCCGCACGCCGGCATAGCGGATGGGGTTGGTCGCGTCGTTGAACATCAGGGTGAAGCCGAGGCGTTCGACATACCATGCAACGGCGAGGGGCACGTCGCGTGCGCCGAGGACGGGGTGAAGGGCCTGGAGGATGGCGAGCATTCCAGACCCTTCCGTTGATCAGCCGGCGGCTGCATTCCGTGAGTTGTGGCCAAGCGGGCCCCTGAGTTTTTCGAGCAGTTCGGCGGCGGCTTCGGCGATGACGGTGCCGGGCGGGAAGATGGCGGCGGCGCCGGCGGCGTAGAGGGCGTCGTAGTCCTGCGGGGGAACCACGCCGCCGACGACGACGGTGATGTCGCCACGCCCTTCGGCGTTGAGCGCATCGCGGAGTTCCGGGACGAGTGTGAGGTGGCCGGCCGCGAGCGAAGAAGCGGCGACGACGTGGACATCGTTCTCGACGGCCTGACGGGCGGCTTCCTCGGGCGTCTGGAACAGGGGGCCGATGTCGACGTCCCAGCCGAGATCGGCGAAGCCGGAGGCGACGACTTTCTGGCCGCGGTCGTGGCCGTCCTGACCCATCTTGGCGATGAGAATGCGGGGGCGGCGGCCTTCGGCTTTTTCGAAGGCGTCGGCCATGGCGCGGGCGGTGACGACCTTGTCTGATTTTGCGGACATGCCGTTGGCGTAGACTCCCTGGATCGACTTGATCACGGCCTGGTGGCGGCCGACGACTTTCTCGATGGCGTAGCTGATCTCGCCAACGGTTGCTTTCGCGCGAGCGGCGGCGACGCCGAGTTCGAGCAGGTTGCCGGTGTTGGTTTCGGTGGCTTTGGTGATGGCGTCGAGAGCGGCGGCGACGTCGGCCTCGTTGCGGTCGCTCTTGAGGCGCTTGAGCTTGTCGAGCTGCATGGTGCGGACCTTTGCGTTGTCGACCTTCAGGACCGGCACGTCTTCGGCTTCGTTGAGGCGGAACTTGTTGACGCCGACGATGGTCTGCACGCCGCTATCGATGCGGGCCTGCGTCTTGGCGGCGGCTTCCTCGATGCGGAGCTTGGGCAGGCCTTCCTCGATGGCTTTGGCCATGCCGCCCATCGCTTCGACTTCCTGGATGTGGGCCCACGCCTTGCGGGCGAGATCGTAGGTGAGGCGTTCGACGTAGTAGGAACCGCCCCACATATCGATGGTGCGGCAAGCGCCGGCTTCCTGCTGCAGGAAGATCTGCGTGTTGCGGGAGATGCGGGCGGAGAAGTCGGTCGGGAGCGCGAGCGCTTCGTCGAACGAGTTGGTGTGCAGCGACTGCGTCTGGCCGCCGGCGGCCGCCATGGCTTCGAAGCAGGTGCGGATGGCGTTGTTGTAGACGTCCTGCGCGGTGAGCGACCAGCCGGAGGTCTGCGAGTGCGTGCGGAGGGAGAGCGACTTGTCGGACTTGGGATCGAACTGCTTCACCAGCTTGGCCCAGAGCAGGCGGGCGGCGCGCATCTTCGCGACTTCCATGAAGTAGTTCATGCCGATGGCCCAGAAGAAGGACAGGCGCGGCGCGAACTTGTCGACGCCGAGACCAGCGGCCATGCCGGCCTTGATGTACTCGACGCCGTCGGCGAGCGTGTAGGCGAGTTCGAGGTCGGCGGTCGCTCCGGCTTCCTGCATGTGATAGCCGGAGATCGAGATCGAATTGTACTTCGGCATCTTCTGCGAGGTGTAGGCGAAGATGTCGGAGATGATCCGCATCGAGGGGCGGGGCGGATAGATGTAGGTGTTCCGCACCATGAACTCTTTCAGGATGTCGTTCTGGATCGTGCCCGAGAGTTTTTCGGGGCCGACGCCCTGTTCCTCGGCGGCGACGATGTAGAGCGACAGGATCGGCAGCACGGCGCCGTTCATGGTCATCGACACGGACATCTGGTCGAGCGGGATGCCGGCGAAGAGCGTGCGCATGTCGTAGATCGAGTCGATCGCGACGCCGGCCATGCCGACATCGCCCGTCACGCGCGGATGGTCACGAGTCATAGCCGCGGTGGGTCGCGAGATCGAAGGCGACGGAGAGGCCCTTCTGACCGGCGGCGAGATTGCGGCGGTAGAAGGCGTTGGAATCCTCGGCGGTGGAGAAGCCGGCGTACTGGCGGATGGTCCACGGCTGGTTGGTGTACATGGTCGGGTAGGGGCCGCGACCGAATGGCGCGATGCCGGGGAAATCGTCGAGGAAGTCCAGCCCGGCCGTGTCGCTGGCGGTATGGAGCGGCTTTACGGGAATGCCTTCGGGCGTCTGCCACATCACATTGGCGCTATCGCCCGCGAGCTTCGCCCATGCAGCCAGATCAGCCTTTTCGGCGGGGCCGCCCAGCGGGAGCTGGGTAAAATCGGGGAAGGAAGTGGCCATAAGGCGCTCCAGGCACGGACTCGACGGGATTTTTCTAGCACCCCCGTGCCGCAGCACGAAAGCCTTCGCAGGTGCGAAGGTTGGTCATGTGGCGTTCAGGCGGCGCGGGTCAGACATGTCCCAATGACGTGATCGGGGCGACGGGCAACCCGCGAGCTGCCGTTCAATCTTGCGTTCGCGCCGTGGTTGGCGCGATCAGGGAACGAAACGCCCCCCGAACCTTTTTGGCGGGCAGTGGAGATTTGTACGCATGAGACTCAAGGTTTTCATCGCTGCTTCGGTTCTGGCGGCTGCCGTGGCCGGTCCTGCGCTTGCCCAGCCGGGCGGCATGACGCCGGAACAGCGTGAGGCCCGGTTTGTGGCCGGCGACACGAACAAGGACGGCAAGCTCGACAAGACGGAATGGCTGGCGTCGATCCCGGAACAGATGAAGGCGAACGCGACGCCCGATCAGCTGGAACAGCTATGGTCGAGCCGCATCGACGCCGATGGCAACGGCTCCATCACCAAGGCAGAATTCCTGGCCTTGAAGATGGGCCCGCGCCCGGGCGGCCAGACCAACTAGGACAACCAGAGCGATCCTCCGACGGATGGCTGGCGGCCGGCGATTGTATCGCCGGCCGTTTTGTTTTGCTGCTGTTGTCCCGAGGGCGCCCCTAGTGCGTCCTCCGTCCGTCGGCCTAAACAGGATGGCAGTTTCAGGAGCACGCATTGATGTCGGCAGCGGTAGACGGTTTTACGGATGAGCGTTTCGCCGGCGTTCGCGCGCAGTTTCAGGCCAATCTGGACAGTGGCCAGGATGTCGGCGCGTCGTGCTGCATGACGATCGACGGCAAGACGGTGGTCGATCTGTGGGGCGGGCTTGCGGACGAGGCGAGCGGCAAGCCGTGGACGCGCGACACGATCGTCAACGTGCTACTCCGTCACCAAGACGATGACGGCGCTGACGGCGCTGCTGGTGGCGGACCGGGGCGAGCTGGATTTCGATGTGCCGGTGGCGAAGTACTGGCCGGAGTTCGCAGCGAACGGAAAGGCGGACATCAAGGTCTCGCAGCTGATGAGTCATGCGTCCGGACTGTCCGGCTGGAAGGAAAAGATCAAGACGGAAGATCTCTACGACTGGGAGAAGGCGACATCGTTGCTGGCGGCGCAGGCGCCGTTCTGGAAGCCGGGCACCGCGCCCGGTTATCACGCGCTCACGCAGGGCTATCTGGTTGGCGAAGTGATCCGGCGCGTCACGGGCAAGACAGATCGGGACGGTGTTCCGCGAAGAGATCGCCGGGCCGCTGGGCGCGGATTTTCATATCGGGCTGCCGGCTTCGGAGGATGCGCGTGTTGCAACGCTGATACCGCCGCCGAAATCGGCGAGCCCGACTGCTGCGCCGCCGAACGAGCTGGTCACCAACATGGCGACGAACCCGGCGGTAGAGAACATCTCGGCGACGCGGTCGCGGGCGTGGCGCGGCGCGGAGATTCCGGCGGCGGGCGGAACGGGCAATGCGCGCTCGGTGGCGGAGGTTCACACCATTCTCGCCAATGGCGGCATCGGCCGGAATGGCAAGCGCTTCATGTCGGAGGCGGGTGTGCGGAAGGCGCTGGAGGTGCAGATCGAGGGGCAGGACATGATCCTCGGCACGCCCGTGAAGTACGGCATGGGCTTTGGCTTGCCGGCGCATATTCCAGTGCCGAGCAAGAACACAATTTTCTGGGGCGGCTATGGCGGGCACCTCGTGCTGATCGACATGGATCGGCACACGACGATTGCCTACACGATGACGAAAATGGCGCCGTCGACCGTCGGCGACATGCGTGCGTTCGGGCTTGCGATGGCGTTCTGGCAGGACAGCGGCGCGATCTGATCAGCGCTTGCCGAGGTATTCGAACACGGCGTTGGTTGCGTGGGCGCTGCCGCCGAAATCCATACCGGGATATTCGGCGATGAGCTTGAGGCGCTTGCGCGGCAGGTGGGCGCGCCACGGGTCGCCGATCAGGATGTCGATGTTGGCGGCGAGGCAGCGATCGAGGAAGCGCGTGACCTGTTCGGCGAGATCGGCGGCGTAGAACAGGTCGGCGACGAGCACGATATCGACGGGGGGTGGTGCGCCTGTGGTGAGATCACCCAGATGCGTGGCGAGGGTCACGTTGTTGGCGGCGGCGTTAAGCGCGATGGCGGCCATGGCGTAGGGGTCGATATCGGCGGCTGTGACGCGGGCGGCGCCTGATTTCGCGGCGGCGATTGCAACGAGGCCCGAGCCGGCGCCGAGATCGAGCACTTTGCGGTTTGCGACGCACTGTGGATTGTCGAGAACGTAGCGGGCGAGCGCAAGGCCGCCGCCCCAGTGATAGGCCCAGTAGGGTGTGGCGAAATCTGGTTCGGAGTCGGCGAGGCGCGAGAGGCCGCTGGCGGGGCCGGCCTTGTGCAGGCGAATCTCCGGTATGCCGGGCACGCCAGCCAGCGGCAGGTTCGAGCGGATGAAGTCCAGTGCGCTTGATGCCGGAATTTCGATGTGGCGGCTCCAAACCGGGTGGTGACCTATCTGCCTTGGTCCTCTAGGTTCGGCAATGTGAGCGCGGATCGACACGCGCGTCAGGGAGCAGGACATGAGCGACGTCAACAGCATGAAGGGCAAGCGCGCCATCGTGACGGGCGGCGGCACCGGCCTTGGCGCGGCGACGGCGGTTGGGCTGGCGCGTCGCGGCGTGAACCTGTGCATCAACTACAATTCGAGCGCCGATGCCGCCAATGACGTGGTGGCGCAGTGCAAGGCGCTGGGCGTCGAGGCGTTCGCGGTGAAGGCCAATGTGGCGGAGGATTCCGATTGCCGGGCCCTGGTGGCGGCTGCGGTCGAAAAACTCGGCGGGCTGGAAGTTCTGGTCAACAATGCCGGCATCACGAAGTTCGCCAAGCATACGGACCTCGATGCGCTCAGCTCGGACGACTTCCTGAATCTCTACAAGGTGAACGTGGTCGCCGTCTATCAGATGACGCGCGCGGCCCAGCCGCATCTGGCGGCGAGCGGCAAGGGATCGGTGGTGAACGTGTCGTCGATTGCGGGCGTGACGGGGATTGGATCGTCGATTGCTTATGCGTCGACCAAGGGCGCGCTCAACACGATGACGCTGAGCCTCGCGCGGGCGCTGGCGCCGAACATCCGGGTGAATGCGGTGTGCCCCGGCTATATCGGGTCGGGCTGGTTCACGAAGTATCAGGGCGATGATGTGGAAGCGCAGACGGCCGAGAATGTCGCCAAGTCCGTGCCGCTGCGCGTCGCGTCGATGCCGGAAGATATTGCGGAGTCGATCCTGTTCTTCGCAGGGTCCGGAAAGCCGCCATGTGACGGGCGAGTTCATGATCATCGATGCGGGCATGCACCTTGGCTATGCGCCGCTGCGGGCTAGATAGGCGGAAGGTTTCACGGGACTGGCAGGGGATGACGTCATGGTCGCGATAACGAGCCGCCGCAGGTTTCTGCTGAATGCTTCGGCAGTCGTTACGCTGGCGGCGTGCAGTTCGTCAGCGAAGCCATCCGTGCCGACGACGACGCCCGTCACGCCAGTTCCGGGCAGGTTTCCGCTGATCGCGGATACGGCTGCGCGGCTGGATGTCGCCAAAGCGAAGGCTTTGCGCGCGGCCGGCGTGCAGACGGTGTTCCGGTATTACTCGCACCTGCCGCCAAGCCTTCCGGGGAAGGACCTGCAGCCGGAGGAAGCGAAGATCATCCTCGGCGAAGGGCTGAGCATCGGGAGTGTTTTCCAGCACTACAACAACTGCTTCCGCACGTTCGAGAACGCGTGGGGCAGGGAGGATGCGGAGCAGGCGCTGCGCATGGCGGAAGCGGCGGGGCAGCCGGAGGGATCGGCGATCTATTTTGGCGTCGATGCGGACTGGCCCTATGCGGCGATGCGCGATCCGGTGCTGAAATATTTTGAAGACGTGAAGAGCGTATTCGCCAGCGCGAATATCAAGGTCGGCGTCTATTCGAATGGCTGCTTGTGCAATGCCGTGCGCGAGAAGGGGTTGGCCGAGTATTTCTGGCTGTCGGGATCGACCGGGCATTCGGGCACGCAGGCGTTCTACAATACCGGCCAGTGGACGATGTTTCAAAATGCGCTGGACATCAAACCGGCGGCGGTCGGCTATGGCATCGACACCAACATCGCGAACCCCGCGACGCAGGGCTATTTCGGACAGTGGACGACAAGGGCGCGCGGCAGAGCTGCGCATCCGGCGGTCGACGTGCAGGCGGTGTTCGCGTCGCGCGGTTTCCTGCGCGCGAATACGGACATCAAGGAGGCGCGCGATGCTGCGTCCGCGACGCTGCTGGCGATCAAGAAGGACCAGAATGTGCGGCGTCTGGAGGCGGCTGGCGACTGGGTGCAGGTGACGACGCAGGAGGGCGGCGCCAAGGGCGCGGTCGCCGCGACGACGGGATGGATTCCGGCGAGTGCGCTGGCGCCCATGGATCGCTTTCCGGACAACACGTCGAACTACGGCCTGTGCGGCGCGCCGACGGCGGTGAGCGACACGTTCAAGTATCAGAACTGCGAACGGGCGACTTCCCGCCTGCGCTAGGGCCATGGTTGTGCTAGACTTCGCCGACGCGGGAGGTCGCAGCATGCCCATGTTTCACAATGGCAACCGGGAGTTGCAGGACCTGTTCGGGTCGCGGGCGCTGGCGGACCGGCTGGAGGAGCGTCTGCGTCGCAGCGCTTTCACGGATGACGACAAGAGCTTCATCGAGTCGCTGGAGTTCTTCTTTCTTGCGACGGCCGATCCGGTGGGACGGCCGGATTGCTCGTTCAAGGGCGGTGCGCCGGGCTTCGCGCGCGTTGCGTCGCCCGACTTGCTCGTGTGGCCCGACTATGACGGCAACGGCATGTTCAAGAGCCTGGGCAATATCGCGGTCAATCCGTCGGTGGGGCTACTGTTCATCAAGATGGGCGAGGCGCCGAAGCGACTGCGGGTGAACGGGCATGCCACGATCTCGCTCGACGATCCGATGATGGCGGAATTCCCCGGCGCGCAGGCGCTGGTGCGTGTGACGCCCGTCGACATCTTCCCGAATTGCCCGCGCTATATTCCCGATCCGGCGGCGGCGAAGCCTTCGCCGTACATACCGCACAAGGACGAGCCGCCCGTCGAACCGAAGTGGAAGGCGATGGACATGTTTCGCGATGTTGTCCCGCCGAGGAAGGCCTGATGAACGGGCACGTCTACACCAACCTGATGCTGACGTGCGCGGCCAACTTGTCCCTGCGCGGCGGCGATATCACTGGATTCTGGCCAGGCTCCGATGCGTTTCGTTTTACGGGCGCGTGCGATTTCCGCGAGCCGCCGCATGAACCCGGCGATGGCGTCGAATACCCGCTCGTTGCTTCTGATCCGCTGGATTGGTTTGCGAAACTGAAGCCCGGCTTTCGTGGATTGCGGTTGCATCACACGGCGCGCAAGCGTGCGGCGAACCAGCGGACCGAGGTATCGGACCGGATGCTGGCGGGGATGGTTGGGGGTGGTCAGCGCTGGCTGATCGAGGCCGTGGGTGAGGGCGCGTCCGAACTCTGGGAAGGGTTCGAAAGGATTGGCGACAGGGAAGAGCCGAACCGGAAGATCTGGCTGTGGACATTCATCCGGCAGGGCAACGCGCCGCGGGCGGCGATGGATGCGGATGTGGCCGGGCCTGGTCTGGACGATGCCGTCGCGCATTTCCGGCAAGCGCTGACAGAGGTTGAAGCTTACGCGCGCACGGAAAGCTACGACAATTTCGCGGAGATCTTCCGCGAGGCATTGTCGGAGCTGGATCGCGCCGCTGATGGGACTGCGGCCGACTGGGGCGATGCGCGCTATACCGGTTTCGATGCGCGACGGTTGTCGATCATGTCGGCGGCGAGCCGTGCGTCGGTGTTCGGCGGCATGGGGTCGTGGAACGACCTTGGCGGCGGCGAGACCTACGACAAGGTCTCGGAGGCGCTCTATGCCACGCTGAACGACTGCATCATGGCGCTGGCGAATTCGACCTGCGCTGGGTGATGGTCAGCCAATGAGCCCCAGTTCGGCGTGCGCCTTTTCGAGGCTGGCCAGCACGTCGACGCCGATGTGAATGAACTCGTCGACGCCGGCTTCGCGGAGGGCAGATTCCAGCTCGCCGGGTTTACCCGCGAGATAGACGCGCGCGATGCCGGCGCGCTTGAGAGCGCGGGCGGCTTCGACGGCTTCGGTAGCGTAGCGCTTGTCGGAGCCGCAAAGGCAGGCGAGCTGGCAGCCGGATTCGGAGGAGGCCGCGTCAATGCCACCCGCCGCGAAGAAGTTCTGGGCGTACTGCACGCGGGCGGCATGCTCGGCGAGCGGGCCAAGGGCGGCGAGGAAGACGCGCGGCGCGCGGCCGCCAGCAGTGCGCTGGTCCGCGAGATCGCGGAGACGTTCGAACGGTTCGGAGACGCGGATCGGCCAGAAGGGTTCGGCTTCGGCGCCGCCGTCGTCAGTGGTGCGGGAGAGGTCGGCCAGCGTGGCCTTGTCGTAGGCTGCGGCCTTGAGCGCAGCCCATGAACGGTCGGAGGGCGCGCGGCCGGAGGCTTCGGCGGCGCGGCGGACGATGGCGGGCAGGTTGACGGTTTCGACGCTGGGCACTTCTTCGACCAGCAACGGGAAGTCGGTGACGCCGGTGATCGGCTCCTTGCGACGTGCGGCGGCCTTCAAGCGTTCCTTGCGTGCTTCAGCGACGCCTTGCTGGAAGCCACCGGTTTGCAGCGCTTTGGTGAGACCGCCTTCGCGTTCGATCTGCTGGAACAGGTCCCACGCGGCCCTGGCGAGATCGTCGCCCAGCTTTTCGAGGGTCCAGGCGCCGCCCGGCGGATCGACGACGCGGCCGAGGCTGGATTCTTCCTGCGCGATGACCTGCGTGTTGCGGGCGAGACGGCGGGCGAGCTTGCCCGGCAGGCCCATCGCGTCGGTGAAGCTGCGGACGGTGACGATGTCGGCGCCGCCGACGCCGGCGGCGAAGCAGGCGGCCGTGTTGCGGAGAATGTTCACCCACGGGTCGCGGCGGGTGAGCATGCGGCGCGAGGTGACGGCTTGCAGCGTCATGCCAGCGGCGGGACCGGTAGCGCCAAAAGCCGTGGCGATGCGCGACCACATGCGGCGTGCGGCGCGCAGCTTGGCCATCTCGACCTGATAGTCGGCGCCGACATTGGTGGTGAACAGGATGGTGCGGCAGGCGTCGTTGATGTCCATGCCAGCGGTGACCAGCGCGCGGACATAGTCGGCGCCGGCGGCGACGAGGTAGGCGAGTTCCTGCACTTCGGTGCCGCCGGCCTCGTGTACGGGGCGGCTGTCGGCGCGGAGGGCGGTGGCCTTGGGGAATTGCTTTGCGATGTCGACTGGCGAAGGCGGCGGCCTGCGCGATCTCTTCGTCGGCCGAGCCGGGCAGCGCGCCGGTGCGGGCGAGGGCGCCGATGGGATCGACGTTGAAAGCGATCACCGCGGTCGCGGCGACAGTCGAGCTGAGCGAGGCGGCGACGAGGGCGGCGAGTTCGATGCCCTGTGCGCTGGACGCGCCGACGGCTTCGAGGGCGAGGGGCGCGAGGTCGAGTTTCACGCCGCGCAGGAGGCGTTCGATATCGGCGGCGGAGCGCGCAACGACGCCGTGTTCGCCGGCGGCATCGACGCGGAGTTCGATGGAGGAGACGCCGCCTTCGAGCGCTTCCATCACGTGATCGGCGGCAACGACCGGATCGGGGTGCGAGACAACCTGTCGAATATCCCAGGGCAGGTAGGCGTCGTTGACGGCACGAGCACCACGGATGAACGGCGCGAGGCCGGGGGCGCCGGAGGCGTCGGGGGCCCAGTCGGGCGCGCGGTAGAGCGGCTTCACGGGCACGCCATGCTCGGTCTTCGTGGTGATGCGGGACAGGGGCGCGCCATCCAGCGCCTTTTCGGCAAGAGCCAGCCACTGCGCCTCGGTGGCGGGCGGAAATTCGGCCGAAAGGGAAAGCTCGTCTGTCATGAATCCCTCAGTACAGGTCACGGGCCACAAGGCATCCGGCTTGCGCCACGTCAAGACTGTCTGGCGCTCCGCGACCGGGAGTTTGCGACGTTCTGGCGGCATTGCCGCAGGCCAAAGCGCCGGTATGGTCAACCCGTATTCCACCTCGGGGACTTTCATGGCGATTCCGGCTTCTCTGGCGAACCAGCTATCCATTCCGGTGATCGGGTCGCCGCTCTTCATCATATCGACGCCGGACCTTGTGCTCGCGCAGTGCAAGGCCGGCGTGATCGGGTCTTTCCCGTCGCTGAACGCGCGGCCGCTGGAGCAGCTGGACGAGTGGCTGACGCAGCTGAACGAAGAGCTGGCGGCGGCGCGGCGGGCCAATCCGGCGGCGAAGATCGCGCCCTATGCGGTGAACCTGATCGTCCACAAGTCGAACAACCGGATCGAGGAAGACCTGGCGCTGTGCGTGAAGCACAAGGTGCCGATCGTGATCACCTCGCTGGGCGCGCGGCCCGAAGTGAACGCGGCGATCCATTCCTATGGCGGCATCGTGCTGCACGACATCATCAACGTGGTGTTCGCGCACAAGGCGCTGGAGAAAGGGCGCCGATGGCCTGATCGCGGTGTGCGCGGGCGCGGGCGGGCATGCGGGCGTGCTGTCGCCGTTTGCGCTGATCAGCGAGATCCGCGAATTCTTCGATGGTCCGCTGGCGCTGTCGGGTTCGATCTCGACCGGCGCGCAGGTTCTGGCGGCGCAGGCGATTGGCGCGGACTTCGCCTATATCGGCACGGCCTTCATTGCGACGCACGAGGCGCGGGCGATGGAAGGCTACAAGGACATGATCGTCGCCAGCGCGTCGAAGGACATTGTCTATTCCAGCCTGTTCACCGGCGTGCACGGCAACTATCTGGCGCCGTCGATCGCCAAGGCGGGCATGGACCCGAACAACCTGCCCGAAGGCGACAAGGCCACGATGAGCTTCCAGTCCGGCGAAAGCGCCAAGGCGAAGGCGTGGAAGGATGTCTGGGGCTCCGGCCAGGGCATCGGCGCGGTGAAGACGCGGATGGGCGCGGGCGAGTACATCGCGCAGCTGCGGCGGGAGTATGCCGAGGCGCGGGCGAAGCTAGCGGCATCCGCGCAGCAATTCTCGTAGGTCGGTTAGATAACATCGATTGAAGATCGGTGGCGGACTGGCGCATAACCGCGCCATGATCACCGATCCGCTCAAAGACCTGCCGACCTTTGCCGACATCGAGGATGCGGCGCAGCGCTTGAAGGGCGTGACATTCCATACGCCGTTGCTGCGATCGGATGCGCTGGATGCTGTCGTGGGCGCGCCGGTGTGGGTCAAGCCGGAGACGTTGCAGCGGACGGGCTCGTTCAAGATGCGAGGGGCATGGAACCGGATCAGCCGGATACCGGAGGCGGATCGCGCCAAGGGTGTTGTCGCGTTCTCGTCGGGCAATCATGCGCAGGGCGTTGCGGAGACGGCGCGGGTGCTGGGCATGAAGGCGACGATCGTGATGCCGTCGGATGCGCCGGCGTCGAAGATCGAGAGCACGCGGCGGCGCGGGGCGACGGTGCGGCTTTATGATCGCATCAAGGACAGCCGGGAGGCGATTGCGGCGGAGATCGCCGCTGAGTCTGGCGCGACGACGGTGCGGCCGTTTGACGATGCGTGGATCATGGCGGGGCAAGGCACGGCGGGGCTGGAGGCGGCGCGCGATGCGGCGGCGATGGGCGTGACATTCGGGAGCCTGATCTGCAATGCGTCGGGCGGCGGGCTGCTGGCGGGGGTCGCGGTGGCGTTCGAGGGCGTGTCGCCGGAGACGGAGGTTTATGTGTCCGAGCCCGAGGGGCATGACGATCTGATCCGCTCGCTGGCGGAAAAGCGGATTGTGTCGAATGCGCCGGGTACGCGTTCGATCGCGGATGCGCTGATGTCGCCGGAGCCGGGCGTGTTGCCGTTCGAGATTCACAAGCGGCGCGTCGCGGGCGGCTTCACGGCGAGTAATGACCAGTTGCTGGATGCGATGTCGTTCGCGTTTCATCACCTGAAGCTGGTGGTGGAGCCCGGTGGGGCGAATGGGCTTGCCGTGCTGCTGAACAACCGCTCGCACTTTGCGGCGCGGGGGCCGGTGCTTGTTGTGCTGTCCGGCGGGAATGTGGACGCGGACATGTTCGCGAAGGCGATTGCGCGGACGCCGCCGGCGTAACGCGAAGTCCGCCTGCTTTGCAGGCAGCCCCTTCCGTCTCGCCGCGAAGACGCGGCGATCCACCTTCCCCAGCTTCGCTGGGGCAGGACCACATGTCGTTAGATCGGAATGGGAAGTCCTCCATCGCTGAAGGCGGGGGAGGTGGATCGCGAAGCGAGACGGAGGGGGCTGCCTGCGTAGCAGGCGGACTTGGCGTTACTCCAGCGCTGCCGGGAATACCGGGAGGGTGTTGAAATCGACATCGACGTGCTGGCGGATGAGCTTGGCGCCGGTCTCGCGTTGTAGCGCTTCAACCTTGTCCATGGAGCGGAGGGTTTCAACCTTGTCGGTGTTGCCGCCGGGAATGGTGCGCAGCTTCTGCGCTTCGGCGAGGTGCCACATGTCGCCTGCGATCAGGATGGGGCCGGATTTCGGCAGGCGCACAAGCAGTACGCGGTGGCCGGGCGTGTGGCCGTGGGCAGGATAGAGCACGACAGTGCCGTCGCCGAACAGGTCGAGCGTGGCGTCGGTGTCGATCGCTTGCGTCTTTGCGGTTTCGAGCTGGGAATAGTTGGCAAAGGCGGCGGCCTTGCGGGCGTCGGGGCGGAGCATCCAGTCGCGCTCGGCAGCGTCGACGACCCAGGTGGATTTCGCGGCGAACAGGTTGGCCTCACCGACATGGTCGTAGTGGCTGTGGGACAGGGAGAAGTATTCGATGTCGGCGGGGGTGAGCGAAAGCTGCGCGAGCTGTTCGGGGATGGTCTTGTCGCGATGCGTCTGGATGGCGATGGTCGAGCCCGGCGGTGTTGCGAGTGCGGGCGCGATGCCCGCGTCCCACATCAGGTCGCCCTTGGGATGACGGATCAGGAAGCACGGGTCGGACAGGTGAGCCGGCTTGCCATCATACTCGTGGTTTGGGGAGAACATGCCGGCCGTCTTCATGTCGAAGCTGCCGCAGTCGAGCGCGTAGAGTTTTATGGCGGGCGTGCTGGCCGGCGTCGTTGCGCAGGCGGATGCGACAAGCGCCGCGAGTCCGATGGCGATGCGTTTCATGATGTCCCTCCCGTATTGGAGAGACGCTAGCACATGCGCATGTGGGCAGAAGCCCTAGTTCGGCCGACCCCGGCGAATGTCTTCCGAGAGTTTGAGCTCTGTCGGCTGTCCGCTTAGGCGGTTGCGGTAGACCTCTGTGTTTTCGAGCACGCGCATGACGTAGTTGCGTGTCTCGGAAAAGGGGATGCTCTCGATCCAGTTCACGGGGTCTGTTCCGGCGCGTGGGTCGCCAAAGTCGCGGATCCACTGGCGGGCGCGGGAGGGGCCTGCGTTGTAGGCGGCGGCGGCGAGAATGTAGGAGCCGCCGAAGCTGTCGACGAGATCGTCGAGGAAGCCGCGGCCGAGGCGAAGGTTGTATTGTGGGTCGTCGGTGAGCCAGCTCTGGCGGAACGGAAGTCCGACCATGCGCGCTTCGGCCTGGGCAAAGCGCGGTACCATCTGCATCAGGCCGCGCGCGTCGGCACTGGAGATGGCGCGGTGGTTGAACTCGCTCTCCTGCCGCGCAAGCGCCAGCACCATTGCGGGTTCTGCCGAACCGGTGCGCGGCGAGGGCGGCAGGGACAGGAGCGGGAACACGGCGTCGGGCGCGACGAGGCCGCGGCCGAGGCCGGCTTTTGCGCTGCGCACCGCTGCGCGCATTTCGAGATAGCCCGACGCGATGTCGAACAGCATCTGGTGCTCGTTCGGCGTGGTGAGCGTGTCGTCGAGGGCGAAGGCGAAACGCTCGAAGCTTCCGATGCGGCCGGTTTCTGCGAGCAGGATGGCGGAGCGCACGGCGGGCTGACGCGCAAAGGCGGCGCGTTCTTCGTCGGTCGGTTGCGGCAGGGACGCGAAGTTGATCATCACGGCAGCGGGGTTGCGGTCCTTGACCTTCTCAGCGGCGAGCTGGCCGTAGAACACGTAGGGGTAGCGCGCGGCGATGTCGTAGGCGGCGTTGGCCTCTTCCACGCGGCCCTGCGCTTTCAGCGCTTCGCCGAGCCAGTATTGCGCGCGCGAAATACTGATCGGCGTGATCACGCCGGCGCCGAAGACGCGAAAATGGTTCTCGGCCTTCAGCGCATCGCCCATCTTGGTGAGCGCCAGCCAGCCGGCGACCCATTCAGCGTCGCGGAAAGCTTCGCCTGATGTAAGGCCGTGGCCGGCGGCGAGCTGATAGGCGGTCGCGTAATTTCCTTCGCGGATCATGCGGCGCATGACCGACTGTTTCTCGACCCAGATGTCGTCGCGGCCGACTGCAGGCGCCGCCTGGCCATTGATGCGGAGCAGGAGGTTGAGTTCTTCGGGCGCCTTGCCCTTGCGCTCGTTCCAGCGCGCGCGTTCGTAAAGCAGGCCTGCATCTTCCGTGTAGGCGGCGGGAACGGCGTTCACGAGCTTGTCGACATTCTTGACGCTCTTGATGAGGCCGATGCGTGCGTTGACAACGTCCTTGCGATCTTCGGTCAGGCGCGGGAGCATCGCCTTGGCGCTCGTGGTGTCGCCGCGCCAGAGGAACATGTCGGCGCGGCCATAGTGATCTTCCGCCGTCAGCAGGTAGCCATAGCGCGACTGGATGGTCGCCACGGCGGCGGCAGACATCGGCTTGGAGCGCCACGCTTCCTGGATGGTGCGCGTCATGTCCTCGCGCTTGCCCTGGCTGTCATAGGCGTCGGCGAGGGCGAGGATGCCTTCGCCGGTCTGCGGTCCGCGCGCCAGCAGCCACGCGATGCGTTCGTCGGCGGTCAGGCTTGAGCGCGTGATGGCGGCTTCGAGCTGGTCGAGGATCAGGCCCGAGTCAGGCCAGCCCTTGAACTCGTCGGCGGCCTGCATCAGCTCGCCGAAACCCATGCCGGCATTGCCGTTGGTCGCGATCCGCCAGCGCACCAGCGCCTGCGCCGCCGGATCCGAAATCCGCCCCTGCAACGACCGCACCTGACCCCATTCGCCGCTGTCGGCTGAATCGAGGGCGCGGAGGAGGAGGGGGAGGTCGGGGGAGGGGAGCCAGGGGGAGGAGGCGGTGGGGGTGGGTTTGAGGGAGGGGGCGGGGGGATTGGCGAAAGCTGCGCCTGTGGAGAACGCCATAACGGCGACCGCGAGGAGGAGGCGCTTGCCAAACTGCTTCATGAAATGATTATCCCGCGAGTCGCTCCCAGGGAAATCCGCCGCCATGCTGTTCAAAGGGTCCATACCCGCCCTCGTCACCCCCTTCCGGAACGGGAAAGTGGACGAAAAGGCGTTCGTGGCTCTCGTTGAGCGCCAGATCGCAGCCGGAACGCACGGTGTCGTCGTCTGCGGAACCACGGGCGAGGCCTCGACGCTGTCGCACGAGGAAGACATGGCGGTCGTCGAGCTGTGCGTGAAAACGGTGGCGGGACGGGTTCCGGTCATTGCGGGCACAGGCTCCAATTCGACCACGGAGGCGCTCGGCCTCCTGCAGCACGCTAAAAAAGTCGGAGCTCACGCAGCCCTGATCGTGAACCCGTATTACAACCGGCCGACCCAAGATGGCGTTTATGCACATTACAAAACTTTGACGGAAGCGGTCCAACTGCCGATTTTCCTGTACAATGTGCCCGGCCGGACGGGTTCCGACATGTCTGTGGAGCTGATTGCGCGGCTTTCGCAGCTGCCGAACGTGATCGGGATCAAGGATGCGTCCGCCGACCTGTCGCGCGTTGCCCGCCATTCTTCGCTTTGCAAGCAAGGTTTCATTCAGATTTCGGGCGAGGACCCGAGCGCCGTGGCGTTCAATGCGCAAGGCGGCGTGGGGTGCATTTCGGTGACCGCCAACGTGGCGCCGGAACAGTGCGCAAAAATGCAGGAAGCGACGCTGCGCGGCGATTATGCCGAGGCGCGCCGGATCAACGACACGCTGGCGCGCTTGCACCGCGCCATGTTCCTGGAAGCGAGCCCCGCGCCCGCAAAATACGCGCTGTCGCTGCTTGGGCTGTGCGCCGACGAGCTGCGCCTGCCGCTCGTGCCGGTGCAGCAGCAGTCGGTGAAGGACGAGATCAAGGCTGCGATGCAGGAAGCGGGCGTGCTCTGATGGCGCAGACCCCGAAAGGCGGCGCCGCGAAAAGCGGCGGACAGAACCCGAAAGGCAAGACGCGGCGCGAGCTTGCGCGCAAGTCTGTCGCCGAGAACCGGCAGGCGCGGCGCAACTATGCGATCCTCGACGATCTCGAAGTCGGCATCATCCTCACCGGCTCGGAAGTGAAGTCGCTGCGCGAAGGCCGCGCCAACATCGCGGAAGCCTATGCGCGGGAAGAGGACGGTCAGCTCGTCCTCATCAACTCGACCATCCCGACCTATGCGCCCGCCGGCCAGTTCAACCACGAGCCCGGCCGCAAGCGCATCCTCCTGGTGAAGAAGCGCGAGTACAACCGCCTCGTCGGCGCCATCGACCGCGACGGCCGCACGCTGGTGCCGCTGGAGCTGTATTTTGGTCCGACGGGCATGGCGAAGATCAAGCTCGGCCTCGCGACGGGCCGCAAGGCGCCCGACAAGCGCGAAGTCGAGAAGCAGCGCGACTGGGATCGGCAGAAGGGCCGGATCCTGAGGGATCGGGGTTAGGGCTCTGGCGCGGACATCGGATCACCGCCGCGCGTGGAAACGGTTAAGGACTTTCGTGAGCTCGTTTAGATGTATGGCCCATTTTTAGGGCCCATTAGAGTTTCTGTGTGATGGTGAACGTAGAGGTCCTCTATGTTCGTGGTTCACAAGTCCGAAGAAATCAAACGCGTCGTCATCGCCATTTGCGTTATCGTACTGGCAGTGGTTACGACCATTCTTGGCCTTGTCGCTTACAGCGCGCATGCGGTCGACGATATGAGCCGACAGGCGCAAGTGCGGCTGGTCACGCGCGCAGCAGAGCACTCACTCACCAAGGTCGGCGAGGACGTTGCGTCAGCTGCGATATGGACCGACGCCTACAAAGCGCTGGCCGCGAACGACACGCCCTGGTTGCAGATCAATTTCGGAGACTACTACGCGGACTTCATGGGGCATGATGTCACGGTCGCCTATGCCGCCGACGGACATGCAGTTTACGCCTCACGCGCTAGCGAGAACGTTCCCATTTCCGCCGTTTCCGAGTTCGTCGCCGACGTCGCCCTGCTAGTTGAAGACGTCCGACGCGCGAATGCGGGCCACAAGCCGACAGGCCCGGGCGCGACGGGTTTTGATATCGTTTCTGCGCGAGAGTCGGTGATCAAATCAGGCGGCGCATATTATCTCGTCGCTGTGTCCACGGTCGTGCCGGAAGCCGCCAAGGAAGCGACGGGCAAAGGCTTTGGCATTGTCGTGTCGGCGAAGAAGATGGAAACGCTTCTGGCGACGCTGCAGGACGAACTCGGCATTGCTTCTCCCCGTCTCGTTGGACCTCAATCGACACAAGCGGCGCGAGCGCCGCTGAGGGGCGTCAACGGTGAAGAGCTGGCCGATATCACCTGGGATCTGGAACAGCCCGGAGCGCGGGTTCTTGGCGATGCCGCGCCCTTGCTCGCCGTGATTGCGATGATCCTCGCCGCGGCTTCCATTCTTCTTCTTGTTCGCGTCGTGCACATCGTGCGGTCGCTTACGCACAAGCGCGAACGGCTTGCGCAATCCATGATAGAGCTTGAGGTCGCGCGGGACGATGCCCAGCAGGCAAACGTCGCCAAATCGCAGTTCCTGGCATCGATGAGCCATGAAATTCGGACACCTCTCAACGGCATTCTCGGCATGGCCCAGTCGCTGAAAGAAAGCCGGGAGCTTTGCGAAGCTGATGCCGAGAAAATTTCGATCATCCTGTCTTCGGGCGAAAACCTGACGGCGCTATTGAACGACGTGCTTGATATTTCGCGGATCGAGGCCGGCAAGCTTGAGATCGCGCCGGTGGATACGGATATCGTAGCGCTTGCCCAGCAGACCGTGCGGCTGTTTGCCCCGCGGGCGGACGACAAAGGCCTCCATATCGGCCTGACCGTTGTCGGGGACTCCACGCGCGTTCTCAAGATTGATCCGATTCGTGTTCAGCAGTGCATTTCAAATCTCGTTTCGAATGCGCTGAAGTTCACCGATCGCGGTGAGGCTGAGGTGAAGCTGGAGATAGAATCTGTCGCTGAAGATAGGTACCGCGTTCGGATCAGCGTCCGCGATACGGGCATCGGCATGGACGAGCGCACCGTCGCCAAATTGTTCGAGAACTTCACGCAAGCCGACGCTTCCACAACGCGCATGTTCGGCGGTAGCGGGCTGGGCCTCGCCATTTCCAGGCGCCTGGCGCGCATGATGGGCGGCGATGTTACGGTCGTCAGCAAGCTGGATGAAGGCTCGACCTTTACGCTCGAGCTGGAAGCCGAGGGCGGGGGGGAACTCGTTCCAGCCAACACGCCGGACATAGCAGTTGTATATACGCCACGTGAAAATGCGCGCGTCCTGATCGTCGACGACAACGCCATAAATCGGCAAGTCGTGAGGCTGTTTCTGGCGCCGCTTGGGCTGGAACTGGCGGAGGCATGCAACGGCCAGGAAGCGCTGGATCGCCTTGCGAGCGGGCGCTTTGATCTTGTCCTGCTCGACGTGCACATGCCGGTGATGGATGGACGTGTGTGCATCGCCCATATCCGAAGCAGCGAAGCGTCATGGCGCGATGTGCCGGTGATTGCGCTCACTGCCGAAGCGATGGCCGGCGACAGGGAGCGCCTGCTGGAACTGGGCATGACGGACTATATGCCAAAGCCGATCAATCGTGGCGCACTAACCGCCAAAGTCTGTCGCTACCTTGCTGTTGGCGCCGCACCCGAGCACGTGGATCGTGGCGAGCGAGATGCGGATGCGGCCGCTCTAGGTTCTGTACTCGACGATATCGAGGCGATGATCGCGTAGGGCTGTAGCGTCAGAGAGGACTTCCCCTAATAGCTCTCAAGCGAAATCGCTTCTGCCGCCTTGCGGGGAATGTTGGCGAGCATGCCTTTCCAGGGGGTCATGGGGAGCGTGCGGTAGAGCCAGTCGCGGCGGTGGAGTTTCCAGCGTTCGAGAGGAGCGACCCAGTCGCCGGCGCCTTCGGCCATGGACTGGGCTCTGGCGACGTAGGGGCGCATGCGGGCTTCGTAGGCGCTGAAAGCGGTCTCGTGATTGCCTTCGGCGCGTTTCAGTTCGCCGGCCAGAATGTAGGCGCCGACAAGGGCGAGGCCAGTGCCGGCGCCGGACCAGGGGGAGGGGCAATAGCCGGCGTCGCCCAGAAGGGTGATGCGGTTAGTCGACCATGCGTTGAGGCGGACCTGGCTGATTGAATCGAAATAGAGGTCGGGCGCATCGGGCATCGCCTCGATGATGCGCGAGGTTTCCCACTTCATGGGCGAGAAGGCATCGCGGAGAATGGTTTCGTGGTCGGCTCGGTTGAGGCGACCGTACGATTTTCCCGGTGTGGCGAACGAGAACACGGCCTTGGCTTCGGTGTTGTTGCGTGCGCTGTACATGCCGACGGAACGTCCGGGCTCGTTGTAGAAGACGGCGCGGCGATCGAGGCTGAGGATGTTGGCCGTGGTGAAGATTGCGATGTGGTAGCCGAAGTTTTTGACGGCGGTGTCGGCGCCGTCGAAGGCGAGTGTGCGGACGCTGGAGTGCAGGCCGTCGGCGCCGACGACGAGATCGAAGCGCTGCTGCGGGCTGCTGGCGAAGGAGACTTCGACGCCGGCCTCATCCTGGGCGAGGGCGGTGATGTGGTCGCCGAAGATATAGGTCGCATCGTCGCTTGTGGCGTCGTGGAGGATTTGCCCGAGGTCTCCGCGCAGGATTTCGAGGTCGCCTGAGAGGAAGTCGGCCGGGAGGCTGGATCGTTTGCGGCCGCGGGCGTCGACGTACAGCGTGTCGCTCATATTGGTCTGCTGGCGGCGGATGCTGTCGAGCAGGCCCATCTGCTTCAGCAGGCCGAGATGGACGCTGCCGCGGAAATCGACGGCATAGCCGCCGGTGCGCACGGCGGAGGCCTTTTCAATGATGGTTGGTTCGAAGCCATGGCGGCGAAGCCAGAAGGCGAGCGCGGGACCGGCGATGCCTGCTCCGGAAATGAGGATTCTGGTATTTTTCAACGTCGACTCCCTTCTGCCTGGCGCATTTTCCCAGAATGGTACAATCGTCTAAGACAAACGTACAAGACATTTGTGCAGGCGCTTGATAAAGCGTGCGGATGAGCAATCGCGATGACCTGATGGCGGCAGCGAAGGCGTGCCTGCGGGAGAAGGGGTTCCTGCGCACGACCGCGCGCGATCTCGCCAGTGCATCCGGGGTAAGCCTTGCGGCGATCGGCTATCACTTCGGGTCGAAGGAGGCCTTGCTTTGCGAAGCGATGATCGAGGCGACGGGAGAATGGGTCGACGAGCTTGAGCGAACGCTGGCGAGCGAGATCGATCCGGACGCTCCGCTGGTGGCGCGCTTCGAAACTGTCTGGACCCGCGTTCTTCAAGTCGCGACGGCAAATCGTCAGTTGTGGGCGGCCAACTTCGAAGTCTCGCCGCACATCGATACGATGCCGGAAGTTCGCGCGGTGATGGCGGACGCGCAGGAGAAAGCGCGCGAAGGGCTGGCGCATCTGTTCCAGGGCGCGATGCGTTCTGCCGATCCAGCGACGGACCGGATTGTCGGGGCGTTTCACTACGCGCTGATGACCGGCGTGATCGCGCAGTGGCTTGTCGATCCCGAACGTGCGCCAACGGCTAAGGAGCTCACGCAGGCGTTACGACTGATCGCCGGGGAAGTCGCCAGAGACTGAGATTGCGCGTGCGTGGAGCGCGTGTAGTCTGCGTGGTGTTGATGCGTTTCCTGCAGCAGGAGGTTTCCCTTGCGCTACGCTCTACTTCTCACAATTGGATCGGTGTTGGCCGGAACAGTGTTGGCCGTTGGCGCCGTAGCGTCATATGCGCAGACGCCGACAAAGGTCTCGGCGCAACCCGCAGCGGCGGCGCAGAAGTATGATCCGACGAAGCCTTATCCGCCTTACACCGCGCCGCGTCTCAAGATCGGTCAGCCGGACCTGCAGGGCACGTGGAGCAACTCGACGCTGACGCCGATGACACGCCGCCCTGACGTCAAGGACCGGCTGGTCTACACGGAGGCTGAGGTCAAGGCGCTCGAACAGGCGATGGTCGACGAGATCGAGGAGGGCAACGCCCCGACCGCGGCCGACGCTCCGGCCGAGTATGTGCCGCCGAAGAACCTCAAGCCCGAGTATGCAGCGGGCGGCGGCGCCGTCGGTGGCTATAACCGCTTCTGGCTCGATCCCGGAAATCTGGTGATGCGGGTCAATGGCGAGCCGCGCACGTCGCTGTTCACGACGCCCACGGGTTCGGCGCCGCCGCGCAAGGCTGGCGCGCAGCCCGCGCCGGCGCCTGAACCGCCGGAGTTCATGAAACTGCTGGGGCCGAGCCCCACGCCGAAGGGCGGCGCGTTCGACAATCCGGAATCGCGCAGCTCCGAGCGGTGCATCACCTCGTTCGGCCGCAATGGTGGGCCGCCGATGTTCGGGAACGGATTTTACAACAACAATTACCAGATCGTGCAGTCGCCGGACTCCATCGCGATCGTGACCGAGATGGTGCACGACACACGCATCGTGCGGCTGAATGCGAAGCATCGCACCGACGATGTGCGCCCGTATTTCGGCGACTCGATCGGCTGGTGGGATGGCGACACGCTGGTGGTGGAAACGACCAACATTCCCCAGAGCCAGCAATTCATGGGCGCGTGGAAGACCCTCACCGTGACCGAGCGGTTCAAGCGCGTCGCCGATGACCGTCTCTACTATGGCTTCAAGGTCGAGGATCCGTCGCTGTGGGATGCGCCGTGGGGCGGGGAATACGAATTCCACGCGCTGGGCGCACCGCTGTACGAGTATGCCTGTCACGAAGGCAACTACGCGCTGCATGGCGTTCTCGAAGGCGCGCGTGTGCAGGAGGCGCGAGATGCAGCGGCTGCTGCTGCCGCTGCGGCGGCTAAAGCCAAGCCTGCGGCCAAGCCGACGAAGGCCAAGCACTAGCCGGTTGCCGATGTCTGAAAAGCAGAAGGGCCGCACTCATCGTGCGGCCCTTCTTTCATTGGGTCAGTCGAAGACGAACGGGCGCTAGGAAAACAGCGCGTCGATGTCGTCTTGCGAAGTGGCCGGACCGTTCATCGCGGGGCCGTTGAGGATCTGTTCGCGGGCGCGAGCTTCTTCAGCGGATTCCTTTGCGGCCGAGTCCGTGACGCCGAGGGCGCCGGCGAATTTGGTGACGCGTTCCTCGATGTGGCGCAGCGTGGAGATCACTTTCGTGACGCGCTGGCCGGTGAGGTCCTGGAAGGAGCAGGCTTCGAAGATGCGCATCATGGCGGCGTCGACTTCGGCCTTGTAGGCGGCGAGATCGGTCGGCTCGACGGACATCAGCTTTTCAGCTTCCGACATGATGGACTCGGTTGCGCGTTCCGTGTCGCGCACGACGGCATCGAGTTCGACCGAAGCGCCGGGAAGGCGGGTGTTCTTGATGTCGTTGGCCTGGAGGCCGGAGATTTCGTCGCGCGCCTTCTGGATGAAGTCGGCGAGATACTTGAATTCGCCGATGATCGACTTGTCGAGCGAGCCGAAGAAGGCCGTCATGGCGTCGGCCATCTTGTGCGAGAGATCGAGCACTTCGACCAGCGGACGTTCGCGAACGCCGGTGGCCTTGAGCTGGTCCATCGCGACGCGGATTTTTTGTGCAGCTTCAGCAGCGGCCATCAGAATTCTCCCAGCACCGCTTTGAGCTTGCCCTTCAGCGTCTCGGCGTTGAAAGGTTTTACGATATAATTGTTCACGCCAGCTTTCTTCGCGGCGATCACGTTCTCGGTCTTCGATTCGGCCGTGACCATGATGAACGGGGTGGACTTCAGCTTGTCGCTGGCGCGGACCTGCTGGAGCAACTCGTAGCCGGTCATCGGCTCCATGTTCCAGTCAGAGATCACGAGGCCGAACTTGCCGCCATTGAGCTTTTCAAGCGCCTGGCGACCATCCTTGGCTTCTTCGATATTCTTGAACCCCAGCTGGTTCAGCAGGTTTCGGATGATGCGTATCATCGTCTGGTAGTCGTCCACGACGAGGACGGGCATAGACAGGTCGACGGCCATATTCCAGAAGCTCCAGAGCAGTTGCTAACGGCACTTTTAACGGAAAGGCCCGAAAAATTGGTGAATGAGGCTACGAATGTCGGAAAAGACGTGTCTTTCCCGACAGACTCGGCCTGAAACCCCAGTATTCAGGTCGTGGGTATCGAGCCTGTGGCGCGAAAGCGGGTTCACACAGGCCGTTGCGATGTTCTATGGACCCGGCGACGGTCCGGCGGTGAGCCGGTTCTGGACTTGAGGATGTTGGAATGAAGCCCGGCAAGACTTTCGCGGACCTCGCCCTCGGGATGACGGTCTCCATCCAGAACACCGTCACCGAGCAGGACGTGGTCGATTTCGCGCGCGTATCGGGCGACCACAACCCGCTGCACATGAACGAAGAGTACGCGAAGACGACCCAGTTCAAGGGCCGCATCGCCCATGGCGCCCTGACGGCCAGCTATATCTCCGCGATCCTGGGCAATGACCTGCCGGGGCCGGGCGCGGTGTTCATGGAGCTGAACCTGAAATTCGTGCGGCCGGTGCGGATCGGCGACACGGTGGTGTCGACGGCCGAAGTGATCGAGATGATCGAGCGCGGCCATCGCGTGCGGCTGGCCGTCAAAGGCGAAGTCGACGGCAAGGTCTGCATGAAGGGCGACGCCCTTGTCATGGTCCCCTCCGGCAAGGCTGAGTGACGCTGTGGCGGCTCAGCTAAGATGAGCAACGGCGCGGCAATCGCCCTGGGCAATTTCGACGGGCTGCATGCCGGTCACCGAGCGGTCATCGAAGACGCGCGCCGCATGGCGAAGAAGATCGGCGCGCCGCTGGGCGTTGCGACGTTCGAGCCGGCGCCGCGGCGGTTCTTCCAGCCTGACGCGCCGCCCTTCCGCCTGATGACGCCATTGCGCCGGCAGATGGCGCTGGACGCAATCGGCGTTGATGAATTGCACCTGCTGCGGTTCGACGCTGTCATGGCGGCGATGACGGATCGTGAATTCTGCGAGCAGGTTGTTGTCGGCGAAGTCGGCGCGCGGGCGGTGAGCGTCGGGTTCGACTTCCGGTTCGGCAAGGGCCGGATGGGCGACGCTACGAGCCTGCAGAAGATCGGCGCGGAGCTGGGTTTTGAGGTCAGCATCGTTGCCGAAGTGAAGAATGACGGCGCGAAGGTGTCGTCGTCCCGCATCCGCGAGGCGATCGAACGCGGCGACATGGAGACGGCGGCGAGTGCGCTGGGCGGCAACTGGATCGTCGATGCGATTGTCGAGCACGGCGAGAAGCGCGGGCGAACGCTGGGCTTCCCGACGGCGAACATGACGCTCGGCGAGATCGCCCACCCGGCGCATGGCGTCTATGCGGTCTGGGCGCGCGTTGAAGGCGAGGACGAATGGCGGCCGGGGGTGGCGAGTTTTGGGCGGACGCCGACGACCGGGTTGCGGGATGCGTTGCTGGAAGTCGTGATCTTTGACTGGTCGGGCGACCTTTATGGCCAGCGCCTTCATACGGCTTTCGTGACGTTCCTGCGGCCGGAACAGCGGTTTGACGGGCTGGACGCGCTGGTTGCGGCCATGAAGGCGGACGCGGCGGCGGCGCGGACCCTGCTGGCCGGAATGGCGCCGCCGGGGCTGTAGACCGCTTGCCGGAAGGCTTCGGGCGCTGCTATCAGCCGGGCATGACCCGAGTGGCAATTCTGCGAATTATGGGCCCGGCGGGCGCGATCTAGCGCGTTCACCGCCGGGAAAGTCGTATCCGCCCCAGGCTTCAACACAAGCGACACCCAGATTCACCGATGACACGCCCTGAAAAAGACGACGCAGCTAACCCCTACAAGGACACGCTGTTCCTTCCGAAAACCGACTTCCCCATGCGCGGCGGCCTGCCTCAGCAGGAACCCGCGCGCCTCGCCAAATGGGAATCTGACGACCTCTATGCGCCAGCTTCGCGCGGACGCGAAGAACGCGCGGCGCGAAGGCCTTCATGCTGCACGACGGCCCGCCCTACGCGAACGGGCACATCCACATCGGCACGTCGATGAACAAGATCCTCAAGGATCTCGTCATCCGCACGCGCCAGATGACCGGGTTCGATGCCGACTACATTCCGGGATGGGACTGCCACGGCCTGCCGATCGAGTGGAAGGTCGAGGAAGAATTCCGCGCGGCGGGCAAGCAGAAGCGCGACGTGCCGATGGCGGAATTCCGCAAGGCCTGCCGCGACTACGCGCAGAAGTGGATCGACATCCAGCGGAGCGAGTTCAAGCGGCTCGGCGGCGCGGGCAACTGGAAAGACCCGTACCTGACGATGGCGTACACGTCGGAAGCCGCGACGGTGAAGGAGTTCCTGAAGGTCGCGATGAGCGGACAGCTCAAGCGCGGCGCGAAGCCCGTGATGTGGAGCCCGGTAGAGCAGACGGCGCTGGCGGAAGCGGAGATCGAATACGCTGATCGCAAGGCGCAGATGATCTGGGTGAAGTTTCCCGTCGCGCGCGTCTTCGTGGAATCCGCACATGCGGAGTCGGGCCTGCAGCTTGGCGGCGCGAGCGTCGTGATTTGGACGACGACGCCGTGGACGATCCCCGCAAACCGCGCGGTGTCGTTCAATCCGGAGATTGCCTACGGCGTGTACGAGTGCGAGACGCTTGAGCAAGGCCTTGCGTTTGAGCCGTGGATCAAGCCGACGACAAGCTGATCCTCGCAGACAAGCTCGCCGAGAGTGTGATGAAGGCCGCGAAGGCAGGTAGCTGGAAGCGCATCAGCGATGTCAGCGCTTCCGTGCTTCAGGACATGACGCTGTCTCATCCGCTCGCAGCAGTCTAGGGCTACGGCTTCAATGTCCCGATGCTTGCTGGGGCGCACGTCACAGACGAGACGGGCACAGGCTTCGTACACACCGCTCCGAGCCATGGCGAGGACGACTACGAAGTCTGGATGGCGAATGCCAAGCGGCTTGAGGCTGAAGGCATCGACGTCACCATCCCGAACACAGTGGACGAGTTCGGCCGCTACACGAATGTCTGCCCCGGCTTCGAAGGGCTGGAGATCATCACCATCGAGGGCAAGAAGCGCGGGCAGGATGGGCCGGCGAACAAGGCGGTGATGGACAAGCTGATCGAGGCGGGCGCGCTGCTGGCGCGGGGCGTCACGACGCTGCGCGATGCGCACTCGTGGCGGTCCAAGGCGCCGGTGATCCGGCGCGGAACGCCGCAATGGTTCATCGCGATGGACCGGCCGCTGAATCATCTGAAGGGCAAGGAAGGCAAGACGCTGCGCGAGCTGTGTCTGCAGGCGATCGACGATACGGTGTTCACGCCGGAGCGTGGGCGCCAGCGTATCCGCGCGATGGTGGAGGAGCGGCCGGACTGGCTGATCTCGCGCCAGCGCGCGTGGGGCGTGCCGCTGACGCTATTCGTTGATCGCGAGACGGGCGAGATCCTGAACGATCCGGCGGTGAACGAGCGTATCGTCGCTGCTGTCGTAAAGGGCGGGGCGGATGCGTGGTTCGGCGGGGACGCCGCGGGCTTCCTCGGCGGTCGCGATCCGGCGAAGTACGAGAAGATCAATGACATTCTCGATGTGTGGTTCGATAGCGGCACGACGCACGCTTTCACGCTGGAAGATCGCGGGCTGAAATGGCCGGCGGATATCTATCTTGAAGGCTCGGACCAGCATCGCGGCTGGTTCCAGTCGTCGCTGCTGGAAAGCTGCGCGACGCGTGGGCGTGCGCCTTACGATGGCATTGTCACGCATGGCTTCGTTCAGGCGGACGACGGCGAGAAGATGTCGAAGTCGCTCGGCAACGTCATCTCGCCGATGGAAGTGTGCGACAAGTTTGGCGCCGACATCCTGCGTATCTGGGTTGCTTCGTCGGACTATGCGGACGATCCGAGCTTTGGCTGGAAGCTGTTCGACGCCAACAGCGACAGCTATCGCAAGCTGCGTAACACGATGCGTTATCTGCTGGGCGCGCTCGATGGGTTCGACGACAAGGAGCGCGTTGCGCTCGACGAGATGCCGAGTCTGGAGCGGTGGGTTCTGCACCGCCTTGCCGAGCTCGATAAGGTCGTGACCGAAGCGTACCACGCCTACGACTTCAAGGTCGCTTTCCATGCGCTGATGAATTTCTGCGTGGTGGATCTGTCGTCGGTCTATTTCGATATCCGGAAGGACAGCCTCTATTGCGACGCGCCATCTTCGCTCCGCCGTCGTGCTGCTCGGACCGTGATGGACGAGGTGTTCAAGCGCCTCTGCATCTGGTTCGCGCCGGTCATGGTCTACACGTGCGAGGAAGCGTGGGAGCAGCGGCACGCTGGCAAAGAACTGGCGGGCAAGGGCTCGGTTCACCTGCAGCAATTCCCGAAGACGCCAGAGGGTTGGCTCGATGCCGGCGTCGCGGCGAAGTGGGATGCGATCTTCAAGGTGCGGAAGTCCGTCACTGAGGCGCTGGAAATTGAGCGTCGCGAAAAGCGGATTGGGTCATCACTCGAAGCGGCCGTCACGGTTTCGGTTGCTGACGCTGAAACGCTGAAGGCATTCGCGGGCGAAGATCCGGCTGAGATTTTCATTACATCGCAGGCCGACTTGTCGGCGGGCGGTGAGGGCGTCGCCGTTACATCGACACGCGCCGGCGGCGTGAAGTGCGCGCGGTCGTGGAAATACTTCGATCCGGCGACGGCCGATCCGGCTTTCCCAGACATCACCCCGCGCGATGCTGCGGCGGTGCGTGAATATCGTGGCGTTTGAGGTAGCTGTATGGCCGTGACGATGGACTGGCTTTCGCGCGAGAAAATGACCCGCGCCTGGCGCTGGGGCATTCCGCTGATCATCGGCATCGTGGTGCTCGATCAGCTCAGCAAGCAGTGGGTGCTGGGCAATCCGGAATTCCGGGCGATCGACTGCCTGAACAGGCTGGCGCCCTGTGGCCGGGTCGAGGTGTCGTCGGTTTTCGACTTCTCGATGATGTGGAACCGCGGGATCAGTTTTGGCCTGGCGCAGTCCGACGGGCTCGCGCGGTGGGCGTTGTTTATCCTGATCCTTGGAATCGCCATCGGATTCACGCTTTGGCTGCTCCGCGCGCAAAGGTCGCTGACGGCGTTGGCGTTGGCGATGGTGGTGGGGGGGGCGGTGGGCAACCTGATCGACCGGGCGGTTTTTGGTGCGGTCGTTGATTTCATTGACTTTACCGGGCCGTGGTTCGGTCTGAACATCGGGGGGTGGCCGGTGGGCTTCCCGTGGATTTTTAACGTCGCGGACGCCTCAATCTCGATTGGCGCCATTATTTTGCTGCTGGATCAGCTTCTGGTCTCGCGGAACCCGGCGCGCTAGAAGAGCCGGGAGTCGGACGTACGACACTTCAGGAGAATGCCAGTGAAGCGTTATTCCACCCTCGGTCTGGTCGCGATGACCGCACTTAGCCTCGCTGCGTGCGCCTCTACCGGCGGGCCCGACGAGTTCCGTGTCGTGCGGAAAGCGCCGCTGACCGTGCCGCCGGAATACAACCTCCGCCCGCCGACGCTCGGCCAGGCGCGCCCGCAGGAATTGTCGCCCGAGGCCCAGGCCCGCGTGGCGGTGTTCGGCGTCGATGTTGGACAGACCGCCAGCGAAGGCGAGAAGATGTTCGTGAAATCCGCAGGCGGCGATGCGATCGATCGCAACGTTCGTTCGCTGGTCGATTTCGATGACAGCCAGACACTGCGCAAGAACCGCAGCATCACGGACATGATCCTGAACTTCGGTGGCGGCGAGCCCCGCGAACCCGTGGTCGATCCGGCCGCCGAGACCGAGCGTCTTCGCGCAGAGGCCGAGGCCGTCAAGGACATCACTGGCGGCGGCAAGGTCATCATCCAGCCCAAGCAGACAAGCAAGCTGCCTGGACTTTGAGGTCAGGCCCGTTTTCCAGAATGCCCGGACTGCTGCGCGCCATCGCGGCCCTGCTCGTTGCGGGGATACTGCTTGGAGCGCCGGCGACCGCGCAATCGGGGACTGACTGGGCGCCACAGAGTTTTACATTGTCGAACGGCATGCGCGCGGTGATCCTTCCGGATCACCGCGCGCCTGTTGTGACCCACATGATCTGGTATCGCGTCGGCTCGGCCGACGAGGTGCGCGGCAAGTCGGGGCTGGCGCATTTCCTCGAGCATCTGATGTTCAAGGCGACGAAGGAGCGGCCTGCGGGCGAATACTCAAAGATCGTCGCGCGCAATGGCGGGCAGGACAACGCGGCGACGTGGCTGGATTATACGACCTATCATTTTCACGTCGCGAAGGATCGCCTGCCGTTGATGATGCGGATGGAGGCGGACCGGATGGTCAACCTTCAGCTCGCCGACAATGAGGTGCTGCCCGAGCGCGCGGTGGTGCAGGAAGAACGGCGGCAAAGTGTCGACAGTAGCCCGGCCGCAATCCTCGACGAGATGGTCTATGCGAAACTGTTCGCGGGGCATCCCTATGCCGTGCCGGTGATCGGGCGGATGGACGAAGTCGCGAAGCTGACGCGCGCGGATGCCGTGGACTGGTATCGCACCTGGTACGGGCCGGAGAACGCGATTCTTGTTGTGTCGGGCGACATGACGGCTGATGAGCTGAAGCCGCTGGCCGAGGAGATTTATGGGCGCATCCCGCGGCGCGGTAACCTGAAGGTGCGGGCGTGGCCGGCGGTAAAGCCGATCACGGAATCGGCTGAGGTCGTCTATCGCGATCCGAAGGTGAGCCAGCCGACATGGAGCCGTAACTGGCTGGGCGTGCGCATGGGGCATCCGGATGCGGCAGCGCTTCGGGTGGGCATGCAGGTGCTGGCCGGTGGACGAACGAGCAGGTTCTACCGTGAGCTGGTAGAGGGCGGCAAAGCGGTGATGGCGAACGGATACAGCAGCGAGATGGAGGCGGCGGGGGCGCTGACGATCAACCTGACGCCCGCGCCGGGAACCCCGGTTGAGGCAATTCGTGCGGCGGCGATGCTAATTGCCAATCGCTTTCTCGATCAGGGGCCGACGGCGGAGGAGCTGGCGCGGGCCAAGAGCATGATTGCGGCCGAGGCCATCTATCGGCGCGACAATCAGATGGACATGGCGAACTGGTATGGCGCGATGCTGACGGCTGGCCTGTCGCTCGACCAGATCGCCGAGCAGGACGCGCGCGTTGCGTCGGTCTCGGCGGCGGACGTGAAGGTGGCGATGAACCGCTATCTGCGCGGGCCACGCTACATCGACAGCCTGCTGGCTCCGGTAACGCCATGATGCGCGGGGCGCCTGGAATCGTGGCGCTGCTTTGTCTTGCCGCGTGCCAGACGGTGGCGCCTGTGAAGGCCGCGCAGGCGCAATCCGAACTGTCCAATGTGCAGGTGGTCACGTCGCCGGGCGGCATCACGGCGTGGCTGGTCAGTGAGACATTCGTGCCCTCGATCGCCATGCAGGTATCGTGGCAAGGCGGCAGCGCGGCCGAACCGGCAGGCAAGGACGGACTCGGCTGGGTGTTGGCTTACATGATGAACGAAGGCGCCGGAGCCATGGACACCACCGCATATGGCGCGCGGATGCAGGACCTGAACATGGAGTTCGGCTGCGGCGTTGGGGTCGACTGGACCACGTGCGGATTGTCGACGCTGAAGGCAACGGCGGACGACAGCTTCGAGATGATGCGTCTGGCGTTCGACGAGCTGCGCATGGACAGCGAACCGTTCGAGCGGGCCAAGCGCGAACTGACGGTCGGGCTGAAGGAAGGCGAGAGCAATCCGAAAACGCTGTCGACGCGCGCGATGAATGATGCGCTGATCCCCGGCCATCCCTATGCGCGCTATGCCACGGCAAAGACGGTGTCCGGTATCAGCAGGCAGGATGCGATCGATCTCAAGAGTCGACTGATGACGCGTGACCGGTTGAACGTGGTCGTGGTCGGCGACATCACGGCGGAGGAGTTGAAGCCCAAGCTGGACCTGGTGTTCGGCCATCTGCCGACGGGGCAGCCGCCGGTGATCCTGCCGGATGCGGTTGCGCGGCCGGCGCAGGCCGATCCGATCATCAAGCAGCTTCCGCAGCCGCAGACGCTGGTGCTGTTCTCGGGGCCAGGCGTACGGCGTGACGATCCGGATTTCTTTGCGGCCTACACGCTGAACTACATTCTCGGTGGCGGTGGTTTCTCGTCGCGGCTGGTCGACGATATTCGCGAGAAACGGGGCCTGACCTATGGCATCGGCACCGCGCTGAGCATCCAGCCCAATTACTGGCGCTGGACCGGCTCGAGCTCGACAATGAATGACAAGGCCGAGGAGGTGGTCCGCCTCATCCGCGAGAACATTGCACGGCTGGGCAAGGATGGCCCGACGCAGGCCGAGCTGGACGACGCGAAGGCCTACCTGACCGGGGCCTTCCCGCTGTCGTTCGACTCGAACGCCAAGACCGCGCGCAACCTGCTGGGGTTCTGGCAGGACGGGCAGGGCGCGGACTATGTGCAGCATCGCAACGACTACTTCGAGGCAGTGACGCTGGACGATCTCAAGCGGGTGGCGTCGAAATACATGAAGCCCGAGGATTTCACCTTCGTGATGGTCGGCCAGCCGGTTACGGACTGAACGGAACCTACAAAGCTGTGGGTGCAGACGGCGCGGCGGCCTGCAATCCGGGCCCGGGAAGGCTAAAGTGCGGAATGGCCGAATCAGCCCTGAAACATCCTGAAGGACGCATCCGCCGCCTGCCGCCGGACGCGGTGAACCGCATTGCTGCGGGCGAGGTGGTGGAGCGGCCGGCGGCTGCGGCCAAGGAGTTGATCGAGAACGCGCTGGATGCCGGCGCGCGGGCCATCCGGGTGCGGATCGAGGGCGGTGGCCTTGTGCGCCTGATGGTCGAGGACGACGGGTTCGGCATGTCGGTCGACGAGCTGCCGGTTGCGATCGAGCGGCATGCGACGTCGAAGCTGACCGCCGACGATGACGGGCATGTCGACCTGCTCGATATCCGCACGATGGGGTTCCGGGGCGAGGCGTTGCCGTCGATCGGATCGGTCTCGCGCCTGTCGATCCTGAGCCGGGCGCGCGGCGCCGATGGCGCATTCGAGATCACGGTGGACGCGGGCCGCATCGATGGGCCGAAGCCGGGACCGTGGAGCGGGCTCACCAGCAACGGCACGCGGGTGGATGTGCGCGATCTTTTCTATGCGACGCCGGCGCGACTGAAATTCATGAAGTCCGAGCGGTCGGAGTCGCAGGCGATTGCCGACACGGTGCGGCGGCTGGCGCTGACGCGGGCGGACGTGTCGTTTCATCTGGAGACGGACGAGCGGGCGATCATCAAGCTGCAGGCCGAGCAGGGCACGCTGGCCGAAGCGCGGCTGAAGCGTCTGGGCGCCGTGCTCGGCCGCGAGTTCCGCGATAATGCGGTCGAGATCGAGGCGGAGCGCGAGGGCGTGCGGGTGTCCGGCTTTGCGGGCTTGCCGACGTTCAATCGTGGGACGTCGCAGCACCAGTATCTTTTCGTGAACGGGCGACCGGTGAAGGACAAGCTGCTGGTCGGTGTGCTGCGCGCCGCCTATCAGGATTTCCTGGCGCGCGACCGTCATCCGATGGCGGTGCTGTTTGTCGATCTCGATCCGATGCAGGTCGACGTGAACGTGCACCCGGCCAAGACCGAGGTGCGTTTCCGCGACGCCGCCAATGTGCGCGGGCTGATGATTGGCGCTCTGCGACATGCGCTGGCGGCTGCGGGGCATCGCGCCAGCACCACGGTTGCCGGCGCAGCGCTGGGCGCGGCGACCAGCCATGTCGCGCCGTCGCTGCCGTGGGCGTCGCCGGGCGCGAAATGGTCGCCGGCGCGGCCGGTGGTGTCGGATGGGGACTATGGCTCGGCCTATCCGGCGATGTCGGACAATCGCGCGTCGACCTTCGATGCGTTTGCGGCCTCTCCCAGCGCGCGGGTGGAGCCTGCGTCGGATGATGCGCCAGTGGGCACGCCGCCGCTTGGCGTGGCGCGGGCGCAGGTGCACGAGACCTATATCATCGCGCAGACGGCCGACGGCATGGTGATCGTCGACCAGCATGCGGCGCACGAGCGGCTCGTCTACGAGCGCATGAAGGCGCAGATGGGCGGCGAAGGCGTGAAGCGTCAGGCGCTGTTGATCCCCGAGATCGTGGAACTGTCCGAGGAAGAGGCGCTGCGCGTGCTGGATCGGGCCGCTGAGCTTGAGGTGATGGGGCTGGAGGTCGAACCGTTCGGGCGCGGCGCTGTTGCTGTGCGGGCGACGCCGGCGCTGTTCGGGCCGATGGATGTGAAGGGGCTGATCCGTGATCTGGCGGATGACTTCGCCGAATACGAGGCGGGTCTCGCGCTGAAGGAGCGGATGGAGGAAGTGATGGGCAATATGGCCTGTCGCGGTTCGGTGCGCGCTGGGCGGAGGCTCACGGCGGACGAGATGAATGCGCTGCTCCGCCAGATGGAAGCAACGCCGCACTCAGGCCAGTGCAATCACGGCCGGCCGACTTATGTGGAGCTGAAGCTGTCGGATATCGAGAAGCTGTTCGGCCGGCGCTAGGTCTGGGCTTCGAGCAGGGCGCGCACGGGTGCGAAAGTCCTGCGGTGTGCGGGGCTTGGTCCCAGCCGGCGCAAGGCTTCGAGGTGCGCCGCAGAGCCGTAGCCCTTGTGCTGCGAGAAGCCGTAGCCGGGATATTGCGCGCAGAGGTCCACCATCACGGCGTCGCGTGCGGTCTTGGCGAGGATGGACGCCGCCGAGATGGCGGGCTCCAGCGCGTCGCCGCCGATGATGCAGGTGATGCGGCAGGTGAGCGGGGGCGGGTCCTTGCCGTCGACGAGTGCGTGGGTGGGGCGAACGCCGAGACCCTCGAAGGCGCGGCGCATGGCCTTGAAGTTCGCCTGGCGGATGTTGAATGCGTCGATCTCCTCGACGCTGGCCCAGCCAACGGCCCAGGCGATGGCGCGCTCGCGGATCAGCGGGGCGAGGGCGTCGCGGCGCTTCTCGGTCAATTGCTTGCTGTCGTTGAGGCCCGCGATGGGTCGTTTCGGATCGAGGATCACGGCGGCGGCGCACACGGGGCCGGCAAGCGGACCGCGACCGGCTTCATCGATACCGCAAATAATCTCAACGGTGGCTGGCTCGAACAAGTCCATGGAAGGGGTTAGACATGAGTCTGGCCGGTCGCGGCAACCGTGAGAGAGTTCCATGTCCACAGCAGACGTCATCCGTATCCACAAGCACGGCGGACCGGAGGAAATGAAGTTCGAACAGGTGGACCTGCCGCCGCCCGGACCGGGGCAGGCAAGGCTGCGCCAGACGGCAATCGGGCTCAATTTCATCGACGTCTACACGCGTACGGGGCTCTATCCAGGACCGACGCCTGCTGTGCTGGGCGTTGAGGCGGCTGGCGTCGTCGAGGCGCTGGGCGAGGGCGTTGCGGGTGTGAAGGTTGGCGACAGGGTCGTCTACAATGGCGTGCCCGGCGCCTATGCCTCGCATCGGAATGCGCCGGCTGAGCGTCTGGTGCGCATTCCGGACACGGTGTCGGATGAGGATGCGGCTGCGGTGTTCCTCAAGGGACTGACGGTCTGGATGCTGACATTCGAGATTCGGCGCATCCAGCCGGGCGAGACCATTCTGGTCTGGGCGGCGGCAGGCGGCGTGGGGTCCATTCTTGTGCCGTGGGCGAATGCGCAGGGCGCGCGGGTGATCGGTGTCGTGTCGACACCGGCCAAGGCGGAGCTGGCGAAAGCGTATGGCTGTGACGAGACGATCCTCTCCAGCGAAGATGTGGCGGCGCGGGTGAAGGAAATGACGAACGGCAAGGGCGTGCCGGTGGTCTATGACAGCGTCGGCAAGACGTCGGCTGAGGCGAGCATGCGCTCGCTGCAGCCGCGCGGGTGGTTCATCACGTATGGCAATGCTTCGGGGCCGGCGGATCCAATTCCGCCGTCGCGGCTCAATCAGGGTGGTTCGCTGATCATGACGCGGCCGGGACTTGTTCCATTTCACCAAGACGCGCGAGGAGCTGGAGCGCGGATCGGCGGCGCTGTGGGGCGCGATGCGGTCGGGCGCGGTGAAGGCGGACGTGCGCCAGCGCTTTGCGCTGAAGGATGCGGCGGAGGCTCATCGTGCGCTTGAGGGGCGCGGGACGATCGGCGCGACCGTTTTGAAGCCGTGAGGGCCTGACGATGGAGCATCCCTTCCAGCGCTGGATCGACGCTGCGCGGCCACGCACGCAGCTGTGGCGGACGGCGCTGGGCGCGGTCATCATCGTCGTGGTCTGGATGGTCTGGACCACTGGTAGTTGGCGTCGTGTGCGGTCCGTATCGGGCTGACGACCCGCGAGGCGCTGGCGACCGTCATGGGGCAGGCGGAAGCGTCGCTGTCCTATGTCGAGACGTCGTGACGGCCACGGGCGTTCTGTTCGCGACATTCTGGGGATTGTGGATCGGCGTGTGGGCTGGCCGTGCGCGTGTTGAGCAAGCGCAGCTTTGCATCCGTTGTCTCGCATGACCGGCGTGTGCGGCTGGGGCAGTTTGCGGTCGGGATGGCGTTGGCGGGGGGGTATCTGGCGGCGGGCGTGGCGCTGTCGGCGGTATCGGGGATGGCGCCGCATTGGTCGAACCTGCCCGTCGAGACGTGGCTGATCTCGTTCGCTCCGCTGGCCATCCTGATCTTCCTGCAGAGCGCGGGCGAGGAGTTGTTCTTCCGGGGCTATCTCACGCAGCAGTTTGCCGCGCGGTTTCATCATCCGCTTGTGTGGGGCCTCTTGCCGTCGCTGGCCTTTGGCATCGCTCACGCTGCCAATGGAGGCGGCGACCTGATGTTCGGCCTATATTACGTTGTCGCGGCGTCCATGCTCGGGATGGTCATGACGGCGACGGTGTGGCGCACGGGCGGACTGTCCGCCGCGATGGGCTTCCACTTCGTCAACAATATCGGCGCGCTGCTGGTGATGAGCGTGGCGGGATCGTCGCCGCCTGTTTCGCTTTTCGTGCAGAGTCAGGCGGACGCGGTTGGGTCTGCGCCGACGGACCTGCTGATGCTCGGCTTGCTGCTGGCGTTCGTTCTGTCGCCGTTGGCGCCGCTGCCGAAGGGTCAGGCCCTGCGCAGGAACGATACGCGCGCCGCGCCGTAGATGCGCTCGTCCTGCGTGGCCCAGCCGGGGGCGGTGGGCGCGAGTTCGTTTGAGCCTGTTTCGGCGACGACCAGCGCGTCGGGCGTGAGCCATTGGCCGGTCGCAAGTTGTTCGAGCGCTAGTGGGACGAGGCCCTGCGCGTAGGGTGGGTCCATGAACACCAGATCGAAGGGCGCGCCGAGGCCGGCGGGCTTGGCGCCGAGGTCAGTGGCCGAGCGGCGATGGATGCGGGTATTGCCGAACAGCTGGAACGTCTTCGACATTGTCGCGGATGCAGCCGCGGGCGGCGGCGTCGGTTTCCACGAACAGGCAGAATGCGCCGCCGCGCGAGATGGCTTCGAAGCCCAGCGCGCCGGACCCTGCGAACGCGTCGATGATGCGGGCGCCTTCGAGGCCTGGGCGCCCAGTCCGCATGGGCGAGCACGTTGAACAGGGATTCGCGCGCCCGGTCGGAGGTGGGGCGTGTGCCTTGCCCCTCCGGCGTGCGGATGGTTCGGCCCTTCAATGTGCCAGCAATGATGCGCATCGCTGCAGCGTCTAGCATCCCGCCGCTGAAATGCTATGGGGCGACATGGACGCGGCTTTCGACCTTGAGATGATGCAGCGCGCGATGGCGCTGGCGCAGGCCGCGGCCGACGCTGGCGAGGCGCCGATTGGCGCTGTCGTCGTTGATCCCGCAACGGGCGAGGTGGTGGCCGAAGCGCACAACCAGCCCATCGGGTTGCATGATCCGACCGCGCACGCAGAGGTGCTGGCCATGCGCGCAGCAGGGACGAAGCTGGGGAATTACCGGCTGAGCGGGCTCACCCTGTACGTGACGCTGGAGCCTTGCGCGATGTGCGCTGGGGCGATCAGCCACGCGCGGATTGGCCGGGTGGTTTATGGCGCGCCGGACGAAAAGGGCGGAGCTGTTGCGAACGGTCCGCGCTTCTTCGAGCAACCCACCTGCCACTCGCGACCGACGGTGACTGCCGGTGTTCTGGCGGACGAGGCTGCCGCCTTGCTGCGCAGCTTCTTCCGCGCGCGGCGCTAGGGTTTCGCGTCCTTCGGCATCGCGCCGCCGAACAGCGACTTGTACTGCGGGCGCATGTCCTCGCGAACACCGCTTGCGGAATTGTGATTGTGTACGACCCCTCGGCGTAGGAGCCTACGGCGTAGGCGTCGTAGTAGACGAACAGGCCGCCGAATTTGTCAGCGTCCGTAGATGGGGCGAGGGCGATATGCGCGTCCTCGATCTTTACGTTGGCTTTCGGTCCGGCGCAGGTGATCGGCTCGTCGAAGATGGTGGCCGACTGGATCGTCTTCATCTTCTCGGCCTTGAGGCCCTCGCAGATCGCGATGGTGATGGCGGGCGAGGGCGAGCGGTCCGGTAACAGCATCTTGGCCAGCGAGAGTTCCTCGCCCGTGTCGGCGCGAACGATCTTCGTGTCGGTGTAGCCCATACCGTGGGCGCCGCCGGTGAACTCGTAGTTCGTGCCGACGAGGCTCGCGATGCCGCCGGCCCTTGCGGTGTATTTCCATTCCTGCTGGACTTCCCAGGACATCTCGACAGCGCCCTGCTTCTTGCGCTCGTCGAAGTCGGCGCGGGCCTCGATCTTCTTCTTGTCGAGATAGGTTTGCGCATCCGCCTGTAGCTTCTTGATGGTCGGATCGTCCGCTGCGGCTTTCGGCAGGACAGCGCTGAATGTGAGCGACTCGTCGATGAAGCTGATCGAGCCATCCGGCGACAGCGTGGCCGTGCCCGGCTGCATGGGCGTCAGCGGGGCGGGTGGTGTTGCCGGATCGGCCGTCGGCGCAGATTGAACGGCCACATTTGGGTCGGCGCCGACGATTGCAGCGGGGTCGCCGAGGGCATTGTTGCCCTGACTGCTCATCATGGTCAGGCCCGCAATACCGCCGCCGCCGGCGACGATGACCGCCGTCGCTATGCCGACGATGACACCCATGTTCGAACGCTTGCGCTCTTCCGCCATGACGACTCCCGATTCCGGTCCCGGCGGGAGTATCCGCTAGATCGGGGCGGCAATGAAGGCCCAGCTTGCGAGCAGGAGCAGGCCGGCTTCGCGATTGGCCCGGAACAGCATCAGGGCGCGCTGGCCATCGGCGGTGTCGAGTCGCAGGGCCTGAAACAGCAGGTGCAGCGCGAACGGCGCCGTCAGCGCGAATGCGAGCCAACCGCCCGCGACGTATCCCGCCGCTGCACAAAGTGCTGCGCACGCGAGGTAGATGACGGTGACCGCTGGTTTGATCCTGCCCCCGAACCGGCGTGCGGTAGAACGCACACCGATCAGCGCGTCGTCCTCGCGATCCTGGATGGCGTAGATGGTGTCGTAGCCCAGCGTCCACAGGACGAGGCCGGCATAGAGCAGCCAGTCCGCCGTCGTGATCTCGCCGCGCACGGCAGCGGGCGCGACGATGGCGCCCCAGTTGAACGTCAGGCCGAGCCAGACCTGCGGCCACCATGTGATGCGCTTCATCAGCGGATAGAGCGCGACCATCGGGATCGAGCCCAGCGCGACCAGCTTGGCGAGGTCCGGCAGGCACAGCAGCACGGCAAGGCCGATGGCGCACTGGACCAGCAACCACGCCCACGCTTTCTTCAGCGAGACCGCGCCGGAGGGCAGCGGGCGCAGGGCGGTGCGGGCGACTTTCGCGTCGATGTCCTGGTCGAGGATGTCGTTATAGGTGCAGCCGGCGCCACGCATCGCGACGGCGCCAATGATGAATAGGGCGGCCAGCCATCCGTCTGATGGCGTCAGGCCATGCGGAATGCGCGCGAGCACGAGGCCGATCAGGCAGGGCAGGCCGAGCAGCCAGAAGCCCGCGGGGCGGTCGTAGCGTGATAACTGCAGGTAGGGGCGCGCGAAAGCCGGGGCGCGGCTGACCCATGAGCCGCGGATGGCGTCGGCAGGGCTATTCGGGTTGGCGTCAGTCTGGGGCACGTGTGGCTGGGGTCCCTTGGCAGATGAGTTTGGCCGATATAGCGCAAGGGCATGAGCGCGACACCCCGGCTGTATGTCGCCCCGGACCTGATCGAGGGCGGGGCTGTCCTCCTTGATGGCGACCAGGCGCACTATCTCACGCGCGTCATGCGGCTCGGCGTCGGTGATCCGGTGCGCGTCTTCAACGGCCGCCATGGTGAATGGGACGCCAGCCTGAGCGCCAGCACGAAATCCACGGCGACGCTTCAACTTGGGCCTCGTGTGCGAGAGCAGGCGGGCGTGCCCGACATCTGGCTGCTGTTTGCGCCGTTGAAAAAGGCCCGCACCGATTTTGTGGTCGAGAAGGCGGTGGAGCTTGGCGCCGCCGAGATCCGTCCGGTGCTGACCGAGCGGACTGACGCTGAGACGGTGAGGGTCGATCGGCTGCAACGCCTGGCGATCGAGGCGGCCGAGCAGACCGAGCGGCTGGACGTGCCGCCCATACGTGACGCTGCGAAACTGATGCCGTTGCTCAATGGCTGGGATGCGGGCCGGGTTCTGCTGTTTGCGGACGAGGCCGGCGACGATGCGGAGCGCCCGTGGGGCGGGGAGGCGGGGAGGGCGGGGGCGGCGGGGGAGGTGCTGCGGGCGCTGTCCGACGGACCCGCAGCGATCCTGATCGGGCCGGAGGGCGGGTTCTCCGCCGCCGAGCGTGCGCATCTGCGTAAACAGGCGTTCGTGCGCCCGGTGAGTCTGGGACCACGCATCCTGCGGGCGGAGACGGCGGCGCTGGCGTTGCTCGCCTTGTGGCAGTCCATCCGGGGCGACTGGCGCGGATAGGCGAGCTGATCGAGGGGATAGTTTTCCTCCTCTATTCGAACATTTGACGGGCCGGACTGGCTTACCTATTCCCGCGTACCTATCTCGCTGGCGAGGGCCAGTTCCGGACGCAGCGCATGACCACACCGACTCGCGATGTAGACGAGGCCGCGCCGCGTATCGCGGGCAAGCGGGAGCTCGTCGAACGTCTGGCAGGCGGGGCGAAGCCCAAGTCCGACTGGCGCATCGGCACCGAGCACGAGAAATTCGGATTCATCGAGGGATCGCTGCGGCCTGTGCCGTATGAAGGCGCGGCCTCGATCAAGGGGCTGCTCGACGGCCTCGCGCGCGACTACGACTGGGCGCCGATCATCGAGGGCGGCCACATCATCGGTCTCAAGAAGGGATTGGCGAGCGTCAGCCTTGAACCCGGCGGACAGTTCGAACTTTCGGGCGCGCCGCTCGACAACATCCACGAGACCTGCGTCGAGATCGGCGATCACCTGCGCGAGACGCGCGCCATCGCGAAGCCGATGAACATCGACTTCCTCGGCCTTGGTTTCTCGCCGCTGTGGTCGTTCGACGAAACGCCGATGATGCCCAAGGGGCGCTATGGCATCATGAAATCCTACATGGGCAAGGTCGGCCGGCTCGGGCGCGAGATGATGTTCCGCTCGTGTACCGTGCAGACCAATCTCGATTTCGGTTCCGAGCCCGACATGGTGAAAAAGCTGCGTGTCAGCCTCGCGCTGCAACCGCTCGCGACGGCGCTGTTCGCCAACTCGCCGTTCGCCGAAGGCCGCACCAACGGCTTCCAGTCCTACCGCTCGCATGTGTGGACGGACACCGACCCGGATCGTTCGGGCATGCTGCCGTTCGCATTCGAGGAAGGCTTCGGCTTCGAACAGTATGTCGACTACGCGCTCGACGTGCCGATGTATTTCGTGCGGCGCGAGGGCAAGTATATCGATGCGTCGGGCCTGTCGTTCCGTGATTTCATGGCCGGCAAGCTTCCCATCCTTCCCGGTGAATTGCCGGCGATGGACGATTTCGACGATCACCTGTCGACGATCTTCCCGGAGGTGCGGCTCAAGACGTTCCTCGAAATGCGCGGGGCGGACGCCGGCGCGCATGACGCGCTGTGCGCGCTCTCCGCGTTCTGGGTCGGCATTCTCTATGACGACGTCGCTCTCGATGGCGCGTGGGAGCTGATGAAGGGCTTCAACGCGTTCGAGCGTCAGGCGCTGCGGTCCGCGGTTCCGATGCTCGGCCTCAGCGCGCCGATCCGGAACACGACGGCGCAGGAACTCGCCCGGGCTCAGCCGTGAAGCTGGCGGCCGACGGCCTGAAGCGCCGGGCGCGGCTGAACGCGTCACGGGCAAGGACGAAACGGTGTTCCTCACCGATCTGCAAGAAGTCGCCGAAACCGGCGTTACCCCTGCGCTGCGCCTGCTGGCCAAGTATCATGGCCCCTGGGAAGGCGACATCACGCGGGCCTTCGCGGAAACGCGGGTCTAGGCCGGTTCGGCGCCTCCGTTCATCGCAATAGGCACAAACTTGCGCGGTTCCAGCGATTACGGGGCTTGAGCATGTTCGTTGCACGTGTTGATCATCGACCAGACCCGCGAAGGGCATTTGGGCGAGGACTGCATGGATATCGTTGTCGTGGTCGGCATCGTGATCACCGTGATCACGGGGTTTCCGGTCATCCTCCAGCTGCGCAAGCAGCCCAAGGGTCTGCACATCATCTTCTTCACCGAGATGTGGGAGCGTTTCTCCTACTACGGGATGCGCACGATCCTGTTCGTCTACATGACGCAGCACTTCCTGTTTTCGGATGAAGCGGCTGGCGGGCAGTACGGCGCCTATACCTCGCTGGTTTACCTGCTGCCGCTGATCGGCGGCATGCTGGCGGATCGCTACCTCGGCACGACCAAGGCGGTGGCATTCGGTGCGCTGCTGCTGGTGGCGGGGCACCTCACCATGGCGGTCGAGCAGGAGCCCGCGCGGAACGTGCTCGTGTTTGAGGGCCAGCGTTATGACATCGCGGCCGAGGGCCGGCAGGACAAGCGCCAAGCCTGGGTCGTGATCGAAGGCCAGCGATATGAATTCGGGCCCGCCGAAGGCGGCGGCATGCAGATCAAGGGCTATGCGGGATCGGACAAGCTGCCGAGCATCCTGCCCAAGGACGATCCGGAAACTTCGGCGGTCGAGGGCTACCAGATGCTCGTGGAAGGGCAGCAGCCCTTCTACATGAGCGCGTTCTTCCTCGCGCTGTCGCTGATCATCATGGGCGTGGGCTTCCTGAAGGCGAACCTCGCCACGCAGGTTGGCCAGCTTTACACCAAGGACGATCCGCGCCGCGATGGCGGGTTCTCGCTTTACTATTACGGGATCAACCTCGGCGCCTTCTGGGCGCAGGTAGGTTGCGCCTGGCTTGGCGCGGAGCTGGGCTGGGCCTGGGGCTTCGGCGCCGCCGGCGTTGGCATGCTGCTCGGATGGCTGGTGTTCGTGCGTCGCCGCCTTCTGTTCTTCACGCCTGGTCCGGCGCAGCTTCCCGCCGACCTCGGCTTGCCGCCTAATCCAGAGCTGTTGAAGCGGCCGCTGATCGGGCCGATCAACCGCGAATGGCTTATCTATATCGTTGGCCTGCTGGCCGTCGGTCTTGTCTGGCTGCTGGTGCAGCGCGAGCCGATCGTCAACACAGCGTTGACCGCCGCATCGGCGGCGATGCTGGCCTTCTTCGTGTATTACATGATCACCAAGGCGACGCTGGCCGAAACGGGCAAGTTGATCCTCGCGATCATCCTGGTGCTGGCGTCGGTGGTGTTCTTCACGTTGTTCGAACTTGCTGGCTCTGCTCTTGCTCAGTTCTCCGAGCGGTCGTCGCAGCTCTGCATCGGCGATGCTTGCGTCAACTCCGGTCAGACGCAGAGCTTCAACGGCGCATTCATCCTGATCTTCGCGCCGATCTTCGCGGCTATGTGGACATGGCTGGGGCGGCACAAGAAAGACCCGGGCGATGCGTTCAAATTTGCGCTCGGCCTGATGCAGGTTGGCGCGGGCTTCCTCGTGCTGGTGTGGGGCGTCCAGTACGCGGATGCGGAATACAAGGTTCCGCTGATCTTCCTGATCCTGCTCTATCTGCTTCACACCACGGGTGAGTTGTTCCTGTCGCCCGTTGGACTTTCGGCCATGACAAAGCTGACACCGGCGCCGATCGCGGCGACGATGATGGCGACCTGGTATCTCGGCTCCTCGATCGCGCAGGCAGTGCAGGCGCAGATCACCAAGCTGACTGCGCAGGAGACGGTTGGCGGGCAGGTACTCGATCCGGGTCTTGCGCTGAAAACCTATGCCGAGGTGTTCACCAATGTTGGCCTGTGGGGCATCGGGATCGGCATCGCACTGGGGATTGCAAGCCCGTTCCTCAACAAGCTCGCGCACTTGCAAGACAAGCCGCGGGACGGGCAAACGCCGGCGCCGCAAGCCGCCGAGTAACGGGGTAGGCTCGAAATCAAAAGGGGCATCTCTGGAAAGAGACGCCCCTTTTTTCTTGTGTCGCTGTGGCGAGTGAAACGATCAGCCAGCGCCGCCGACGGTGATCTTGTCGATGCGCAGCGAAGGCTGGCCGACGCCGACGGGGACGGACTGGCCGGCTTTGCCGCAGGTGCCGACGCCGTCGTCCATCGCGAAGTCGTTGCCGACCATGGAGATGTTGTTCATCACCGTGGGGCCGTGGCCGATCAGCGTGGCGTTCTTCACCGGCGGGCCGACCTTGCCGTCCTCGACGAGGTAGGCCTCCGTGCACTGGAAGACGAACTGGCCGTTGGTGATGTCGACCTGGCCGCCGCCGAAATCGACGGCCCAGATGCCGCGCTTGATCGAGCGGACAATCTCTTCGGGATCGTGCGTGCCGCCGGTCATGAAGGTGTTGGTCATGCGGGGCATTGGCGTCGAGGCGTAGTTCTCGCGACGGCCATTGCCGGTAGCGGCGACGCCCATCAGGCGCGAGTTCATCCGGTCCTGCATGTAGCCGACGAGGCGGCCGTCTTCGACCAGCACGGTGCGCTGCGTCTGCGTGCCTTCGTCGTCGAAGGACAGCGAGCCGCGGCGGTTGGCGATCGTGCCGTCGTCGACGATGGTGACGCCCTTGGCCATCACCTGCTCGCCGATCTTGCCGGAGTAGACGGACGAGCCCTTGCGGTTGAAGTCGCCTTCGAGGCCGTGGCCGACAGCTTCGTGCAGCAGCACGCCGGTCCAGCCCGGTCCGAGCGCCACTTCCATTTCGCCGGCAGGGGCGGGGATGGCTTCGAGATTGATCTCGGCCTTGCGGAGCGCGCGTTCGGCGAGGGCCTTCCAGCGATCCGGCTGGATCCATTCGTCGTAGGAGGCGCGGCCGCCTGCGCCGGCCGAACCGGTTTCACGGCGGCCATCCTTTTCCAGCGTGACCGCGATGTTGACGCGCACCAGCGGCCGGGCTTCGGCGACGCTGGCGCCGCCGGAGCGGATGATCTCGACCGACGTGCGCGAGCCGGCGAGGGAGGCGGAGACCTGCACCACGCGCGGGTCGCGGGCGCGGCACCAGGCGTCGATCTCGGCGAGGAGGCCGGTCTTGGTGACGAAGTCAGGGGAGGCGGTGGGGTCGACGTCTGCGTAAAGGCGGCGGTTTACCGGGGTGGGACCGACGGCGAGCGTGCCGGTGCGACCGCGTTTGGCGGCGGAGGCGGAGGTGGCGGCGCGGCGGAGGGAGGCTTCGGAGATTTCGCTGGCGTGGGCGTAGCCGGTGGTTTCGCCCGAAACGACGCGGAGGCCAAAACCCTGGCCGCTGTCGTAGGAGGCGGATTTCAGGCGGCCGTCATCGAACAGGAAGCTCTCGGAACGGACGGATTCGAGATAGATTTCACCGTCTTCCGCACCGGAAAGCGCCTCATCCAGGATGCCAGCGGCCTTCGATACGCCGATCCCGGCTTCCTCGATCAGGCTGCGGTCCGACATCAGGCTTCTCCGAGAAGATCGGGCGCGTTCAAAACGGCCTCATTCCACCTCCAAGATAGGGTGGAGCGCACGTCAATTACAACGCAAACCCTGTTGCTGGGCCTGCCGCAGACGTCAGCTGTCGGCGGGAACCACCGTGAAACGCGAAATCTGGTCGGTGGCGAGCTTGAAATCCGGCTTGATCGTGAGGGCGCTACGGAAATCCTCGTAGGCGGACTGCAGATCGCCCAGCGCTTCATGGGTCAGCCCGCGATTGTAGTAGCCGATCATCCGGGCCTCGTCGGAGGTGGTTGCAACGCCCTCGTTCAGGGCCTGGAGCGCCTCGGGATAGCGTTTCAGGTTGTAGAGCGCGGCGCCGAGATTGACCTTGGCCTGCTTCAGCTCGGGCATGATGTCGATGCTGCGCTGGTAATCCCACATGGCGCGCGTGTTGTTGCCGTTGCGCATGTAGAGAATGCCGCGGTTGGTGTAGGTGGCGGCCCTGTCCTTGCGGCGGAGGGTTTCCTCCGTGATCGCGCGGTCGCACAGAGCGAGTGCTTGCTGCGTTGCAGTTTCCTCGTCTTCGACGGCTTCATAACAGGCTTGCGCGAGCCCGCCGCCGATGACCGTTACAGCACCCTGCGCGAAGGCCGCGCCCTGGCTTGCTGCGACAGCGATGCAAATCGAAATCCCCAATCGAATCCGGGTTCTCATCTTCCCAACTCCTTGAGCGTCTGATAGCGACCAGCGCTTACCAATCCGAATCGGGCCGCCTGCGACACTATGCACCCGGCAGTGCGAAACGGAGTGGTGGCGATAGGAAGCGTATCACGTTAAAGCCCGGGCTTCACGCATCTGGCTGGAGGATGTGGACAAAAAATGCTGAGAAAGACCCTCAAAGTCTTGGCGCTCGGCGCGGCCAGCCTTGCGGCTGCCGGGTCCGCGTGGGCTGTGCCCACGGAAGGCGGTATTGATTTCCAGACACCGGTCACGGAGACCGCCAAGAGGGTGCACGCCTTCCACGGCGAAGTGCTCTGGATCATCACGGTCATCGTGGCGGTCGTCACGGCGCTGCTGATCTGGGTGATGATCCGCTACAACAAGCGCGCCAACCCGGTGCCGCGGAAATTCAGCCACAACACGCTGATCGAAATTCTCTGGACGGTCATCCCGGTGCTGATCCTCGTCTGGATCGCCAAGGGCTCGTTCCCGCTGCTCTACGAGCAGGACGTCGCCTTCAATGGCGAGCAGGTGGCCGAGGCCGATGTCGTGGACATCAAGATCTACGGCAACATGTGGTACTGGGACTACACGTACAATCAGAACACGGACAAAGAGTTCGTCGTCGAGAGCCGCATCCTCAAGCATGGCGACAAGGATCGTCCGCTGATCGACGCGCGTGGCGACCTGGCCCAGCTGTCGACCGATCACCCGATGGTGGCGCCGGCCGGCCGCTATGTTCGTCTCAAGATCACCGCGCGCGACGTGATCCACGCATGGGCCATGCCGCAATTCACGCTCAAGGTTGATGCCGTGCCGGGCCGCCTGAACTCGCTCTGGTTCAAGGTCGACCAGCCGGGAATTTACTACGGCCAGTGCTCCGAGCTTTGCGGCAAGGATCACAGCAACATGCCGATCGAACTGTGGATCCTGCCTCAGGCCCAGTACGACGCCTGGCTGGCCGCCGCACAAGCCGACCCTGCCAAGGGCGGCCGCGAATACCTCGATAGCCTGCCGCGCCCGGGCGCAACGACGCAAGTCGCTTCGGCGCATTAAGATCAGGGAGCCGTTCGATGTCGAGCGATGCCAATCACGCTGCTGACCACGGTCACGGGCACGACCACGCCCATGATCACGCACATGACGACCACCACGATCCGAAGTGGTACAGCCCCGCGCGCTGGCTGTTTTCGACCAACCACAAGGATATCGGGACGCTGTACCTCGTGTTCGCGATGTGCGCGGGCGTCGTAGGCTTCGTGTTCTCGGGCTTCATGCGTGCGGAACTCGCAGAGCCGGGCCTGCAGCTGTTCAACGGAACAGCGTTCGGCGGCTTCTTCGGCACCGAGCACAACTACAACGTCATCACCACGATGCACGGCCTGATCATGATCTTCTTCATGGTCATGCCCGCCCTGATCGGCGGCTTCGGCAACTGGTTCGTGCCGCTGATGATCGGTGCGCCCGACATGGCGATGCCGCGCATGAACAACATCTCTTTCTGGCTCGTGCCGGTGTCGTTCTTCCTGCTGATCCTGTCGATGTTCATGCCGGGACCTCCGGGCAATAACGGCTTCGGCGGCGGCTGGGTTCTGTATCCGCCGCTGTCCAGCACGACGGGCCACCCCGGCCTTGCGATGGACCTCGTGATCTTCTCGCTCCACCTCGCGGGCATGTCGTCGATCCTCGGCGCGATCAACTTCATCGTGACGATCCTCAACATGCGCGCCCCGGGCATGACGCTGCACAAGATGCCGCTGTTCGCCTGGTCGGTGCTGATCACCGCCTTCCTGCTGGTTCTCGCTCTCCCGGTTCTCGCCGGTGCGCTGACCATGCTGCTGACGGACCGCAACTTCGGCTCTAAATTCTTCGAAGTCTCGGGCGGCGGCGACCCGATCATGTTCCAGCATCTGTTCTGGTTCTTCGGCCACCCGGAAGTCTACATCATGATCCTGCCGGGCTTCGGCATCGTCAGCCACGTTATCTCGACGTTCTCGAACAAGCCCATCTTCGGCTATCTCGGCATGGCGTACGCCATGGTCTCGATCGGCTTCATCGGCTTCCTCGTCTGGGCGCACCACATGTACACGGTGGGCATGGACGTGAACCTGAAGGCCTACTTCGTGGCCGCCACGATGGTCATCGCGGTTCCGACGGGCATCAAGATCTTCTCGTGGATCGCCACGATGTGGGGCGGCTCGATCGAGTTCAAGGTCCCGATGCTGTGGGCGATCGGCTTCATCTTCCTGTTCACCGTTGGTGGCGTCACCGGCGTTGTGCTGGCGAACGCGGGCGTCGATCACTTCCTGCACGACACGTATTACGTGGTCGCGCACTTCCACTACGTGCTGTCGCTGGGCGCCGTGTTCACGCTGTTCTGCGGCTGGTACTACTGGTTCGAGAAGATGTGGGGCGTGAAGTACAACGGCTTCATCGGCGGTCTGCACTTCTGGCTGATGTTCATCGGCTCCAACCTGATCTTCTTCCCGCAGCACTTCCTGGGCCTCCAGGGCATGCCGCGCCGCTATGTCGACTACGCGCCGCAGTTCCGTGAGTGGCACCACTGGTCGACGATCGGTTACTGGGTCGCTGCCGTCGCGACGATCGTGTTCTTCATCGGTCTGATCGAGGCGATGATCCGTCGCCGCAAAGCCGAAGCGAATCCGTGGGGCGAGGGCGCAACGACACTGGAGTGGACGCTGTCCTCTCCGCCGCCCTTCCACCAGTACAACGACCTTCCGAGGGTCAGGTAACAGGGCGCGAGCAGCCTGGACCCTCTGGTCCGGGCTGCAGCGCAAACCAAGATGTCCGAAGCGACCATCGCCAGCATTTCGCCTGCCGCCATTCCGGCGAGCGCGAAGGACTACGTGCTGCTGATGAAGCCGCGCGTGATGTCGCTGGTCGTTTTTACCGCCTTTGTCGGTATCATCGCGGCGCCCGTCGCCATGAGCCCGATCGCCATCGCCTGCGCTGTGCTGGCCGTGGCGCTGGGCTCGGGCGCGGCCGGCGCACTTAATATGTGGTATGATAGCGACATCGACGCGCTGATGGCGCGCACGGTGTCGCGTCCAGTTCCGGCAGGCATCATCCGCCGCGAAGATGCATTCGGCTTCGGCATGGTCATGTCGGTGCTGTCGGTCACACTGATGGCGCTGGCGTCGACGCCGTTGGCAGCCGCGCTGCTGGCCTTCTCGATTTTCTTTTACGTCGTTGTCTACACGATGTGGCTCAAGCGCTCGACCGCGCAGAACATCGTCATCGGCGGCGCCGCAGGCGCGTTTCCGCCAGTGATCGGCTGGGCCGCCGCGACCGGCAATATCTCGACCGATGCATGGGTGATGTTCGGTCTGATCTTCCTCTGGACGCCGCCGCACTTCTGGGCGCTGTCGCTGTGGACCTCGAAGGAATACGCCCGCGCCGGCGTGCCGATGCTGCCAGTCACGCGGGGGGCGAAGCATACCCGCCTGCAGATCCTGCTTTATACGCTCGTCGTTGCGCCGTTCGGACTTGTGCCGGCCTTCACCGGACTTGGCGGCGTGATCTATCTCGCCGTCGCCGCTGTCGGCGGGCTGGCCTTCCTGTGGTGCGCCATTCGCGTCTTCATGAGCCGGGCAGGCGATGCTGATGCACCGTTGGATATCGGTCGCGCCAAGCAGATGTTCGGCGTTTCGATCATCTATCTGTTTGCGATGTTCGCCGCACTTCTGATCGAACACGTCCTGCCGCTGCACTTCCCGCTCGTTGGAGGCGCATGATGCTGGACAAGGGACAGATCAAGGATTGGGACGGCGAGCCGGAACCTGAAGGCAAGACGCCGGCCGCTGCCGCGGCGCCCGCTGCTCCCGCCACCACACCGCCGGTTGTTCCGCGCGCCGATCTTGCATCGATGTTGTCAGAAGCGCGTCAGGCGCTGCCGACCGGTGAGCGCGTCACGCTGACGCCGGAACAGGTCACCGCCCGCAAGCGCCGTGGTCAGTGGCTCGCCATCGCGCTCTTTGCGTTCGTCATCATCATTTTCGTTCTGACCATGAACAAGGTCGGCAGCGGCATGGGCCTGCCGCAGGTTTACAATATGCAGGGGGCGCAGTGAACAAGCGCTCCAGGCTCACAGTTGGAATCCTGACCGGCGTGATCTTCGGCATGCTGGCGCTGAGCCTGTTCGCGGCGCCGCTGTACTCGGAATTCTGCAAGGCGACCGGCTTTGGGGGTACGACGCGAGTCGCGACCGAAAAGCCCAAGGAAGTGCTCGACCGTGTCGTGCGCGTGGCGTTCGACGCCAATGTCGCCAAGAACGCGCCGCTGAAATTCCACGCCCTGCAGGCGCATGTCGATGTGAAGCTCGGCGAGACCATGATGGTTTTCTACGAGGTCACGAACCTGTCCAACGCGCCGGTTCGCGCCGCCGCCAGCTTCAACGTGACGCCGTACAAGATCGGCCGCTATTTCGAGAAGCTGGAGTGCTTCTGCTTCCAGGAGCAGACCTACGAGCCCGGCAAGACCGTGAAGCTTCCCGTGGTTTTCTTCGTCTCCCCCGACATGGCCAAGGACTGGCAGGCGGACGACGTTCGGGGAATCACGCTTTCATATACGTATTACCGCGCAAACGGGTCTCAGCCCGTGGCGCAACTTGAGAACGCACCCGCGGTCAATTAGACCGGCGGGGGAATCTGGATCAGCGGACGGCCCTCTTGCCGGCTCGCACTAATGTAGGGACCGAAGCCATGTCCGGCGACGTCAAGCACGACTATCACCTTGTGAAGCCGAGCCCGTGGCCTCTGCTGGGCTCTCTTGCGCTGGGCGCGATGATGCTTGGCCTCGTCGGCCTCATGAAGGGTCTGTGGTTCATTCCGCAGGGCGCCCTCTGGGGGCCGCTCCCGGGTTTCGTGGCCCTGATCTTCGTGCTGATCGGCTGGTGGGGCGATGTCCTCAAGGAAAGCCGCGCGGGCGACCACAAGGAAGTGGTCCAGATCTCGCTGCGCTACGGCATGGTTCTCTTCATCGCGTCCGAAGTGATGTTCTTCGTCGCGTGGTTCTGGTCGTTCTTCGAAATGACGATCTGGCACACGATGCGCGCCAATCCGGTTCACGCCGACCTCGCCAACGCGGCGCTCGATCAGATGGTGCACTGGAGCGAATGGCCGGTCACGCAGACCGACGGCCATCAGGTCCGCCCGTTCGACCCCTTCCACCTGCCTCTGATCAACACGCTGATCCTGCTGCTCTCGGGCACAACCGTGACGTGGGCGCACCACGCGCTGCAGGTCAACGATCGCAAAGGCGCGATCATCGGCCTGACGCTGACGATCCTGCTCGGCATTTCGTTCACGGCGTTCCAGATCATCGAGTATTCCGAAGCCGGCTTCTCGTTCAGCGGCTCGACCTATGGCTCGGCCTTCTTTATGGCGACGGGCTTCCACGGTGCGCACGTCGTGATCGGCACGCTGTTCCTGATGGTCTGCCTTGGCCGCCTGCTGGCGGGCGGCATGAAGCCGGACAAGCATCTCGGCTTTGAGTTTGCAGCCTGGTACTGGCACTTCGTCGACGTGGTGTGGTTGTTCCTCTTCGCCTTCGTCTACGTCACGCCGCACCTCGTGTGGGGCGACGGTCCGCCGGCGGTTGGCCACGGCGGGTAGGGCGTGATGGACAGGAAAGCTGCTCTTTTCGGCTTCCTGGCGGTTCAGCTGATTGGCATCGCCCTCTGGGCCATGCCGATGATCCAGTTTCTGCAGGCCGGGCATCCGATTGTGGATTCCGCCCAGCAGATCTGGTCGGGCGGCGCCAACTCGCTGATCGACAGCAATTTCCGCACGGGGCAGGAATTCCTGCTCGCGCCGACCTTCGATCCGTTCGGCAGCTTCCTGACCGGCACGTACTTCATGGCCGGGGCTGCGGTTGCAAGCATGGCCGCGATGTTCCTGTGGCGGCGTTCGATGGTGTGGTTCGCCGTCGGCGCATCGCTGGCAGCGTTGCTGCTGGGGGCGGCGGGCAACTGGTACATCGCCACGCAATGGCAGGGCGATAGCGCTTTCCCGCCCGGCTATCTCAACGCCGACCTGCTGTACGCCTTCTCGCGCGCGTTCAACCTGCAGTTCTATATCGGCTTCGCGCTTTACGCCGTGTCCGTAGTGCTGGTGATCGCCGGGTTCGCCACGAAAGAGCGGCCACTGGGCTACCAGTTTGTCGCACTGAACTGGATCGTGATCGCCGTCATCTGGCTGGCGATGTGGGTGTTCCTATATGTGATCCCCCACAAGCCTGCGCTTGGGTAACCCATCGCGGGTTGTTCTGGAGCAGGCCAAGGAGTCGACGCCATGGCTGTGTCCGCCCTGTCGGCAGGTTTGCGCTGCCGCTGTCCCAATTGCGGCGAGGGGCCGGTGTTTCGTGGCTTTCTTAAATTCAAGGATCAGTGCGACACGTGCGGTGCGGACCTCACGATTGCCGATGCAGGCGACGGCCCGTCCTTCTTCGTGATGTTCGCGGCGCTGATCGTAATCGTGCCGTCGGCCATGTTCTTCGAGTTTGCGTTCCGGCCGCCGGGCTGGGTGCACATCATCATCTGGCCGCCGATCACCTTTGCTTTCGCGCTGTTCTTCCTGCGCCCCGTGAAAGCCCTGCTGTTCGCGCTGCAGTGGAAGCACAAGGCCGGTGAAGCGCGCCTGCAGGATACGCCGCAGGAGTAGCCTTACGGCCTCCTGACAGGATATCCTGCCGCCATGTATTTCCGGCCGCTTCCAGTCCTGACCGTCATCGCAATCCCAGCGCTCATTGCGCTGGTCTGGCTGGGCGTTTGGCAGAGCGCGCGCGCCGGCGAAAAGGCTAGCCAGATCGCCGCCTTCCGGGAGCACATGCAGGCCCCGCCGCTCACGCAGGCGCAGGTTTGTGCTGAGGGGCTCAGCGATAGCCAGATCATCGCGCCGCCGGCCGCCGAGGGCGCAACGCTGCGTGTGTTCGGACATCACGCGGACGGCACGGCGGGCTGGAAGCAGTATCAGGCTGCAGAGATCTGTGGCGCGCCTGTGCTGGTCGAGACCGGCTTCGAAGTACTGAAAATCGGCGGGCCGGGCGGCGAGATGCCGAGCGCGGCCTCCACGGTTGCGCCTGACCGGTTCATCGTGACGGCATGGCCGGAGCGGCCATTGATGGCGGCGCCGAACGTGCCCGAGCGTAACGAATGGAGCTGGTTCGACGCGCCGTCGATCATCAAGGCGCTGGGCCTGCCGACGCTCGATACGCGCTATGTGCTCACACCGCTCGAGGGAATGCCGGACTACCTCGTCCGCACGCCTCCGGAGACGCATATCGGCTATGCGGTCACCTGGTTCGGGATGGCGATTGCGTTCGCCGTGATATACGGCCTGATGCATATGCGGGCAGGGCGTTTGCGGTTCGGTAAGGCGCCGGCGAAAGACGAAACGAAGTTATGAAATACGTATCCACACGCGGCGCCTCTGATCCTGTCGACTTCCTGTCGGCGAGCCTGATGGGGCTTGCGCCGGATGGTGGGTTGTTCACGCCGCAGGACTGGCCGCGCATCGCACGCCCGAAGGCGACCGATACGTATGTCGAGACCGCGACGCGCGTGATGTCCGCTTTCGCGGGCGATGCCGTGCCGGTGGCCGCAATCCGCGCGATGGCCGAGCGTGCCTATGCCGCGTTCGCGCACCAGTCAGTTGCCCCGCTTGTCGAGGTTGGCCCCGGTCGCTGGATGCTGGAGCTGCATCACGGTCCGACGTTGGCGTTCAAGGACGTCGCGATGCGGTTGATCGCGCAACTCTATGACTATGTGCTCGAACAGCGCGGCGAGCGGATGACGATCCTGTGCGCCACGTCGGGCGATACGGGCGGCGCGGCGGCGTCTGCTTTCGCCGGATCGAAACATGTCGACATGGTGATCCTGCATCCCCTCGATCGCGTGTCGCCTACGCAGCGTCTGTTCATGACGGCGACGGGCGCAGACAATGTTCACAACCTCGCACTTGAAGGCGATTTCGACGGGACGCAGGCGATCCTGAAGCAGTTGATCGGCGACGAGCAGTTCAAGCGCAAGACACGGCTGGCGGCCGTGAACTCGATCAACTGGACGCGGGTGGCGGCGCAGAGCGTCTACTTCGCGCAGGCGCAAGCCCGGCTGGGCGCCGATACGCCGATCCATTTTGTCGTACCGACCGGAAACTTCGGCGATGCGCTGGCGTGCTATGTCGCGGCGCAGAGCGGGCTGTTGAAGACGTTCCGCGCGACCGCCGCGGTGAATGCGAACGACGCAATGGCGCGGTTGATAGAGGGCAAGCCTCTAACGCGCGGCGAGACCGCGCCGACGATCAGCCCGGCGATGGACATCCAGTTGCCCAGCAATTTCGAGCGGCTGTTTTTCGAGGCAACAAGCGCCGACGGCAAGCCGGCGGGACGTAACGGCGCCGTCGTCGCCAAGACTTATGCGGAGCTTGCTTCGCGTGGTTCAGCTGCCATCCCTGTAGACGTTGCGAAGCGGCTTGGGTCGATGGGATTGTCGGCGGAGCGGGTCAGCGACGAGCAGACGCGCGTCGAGATGAAACGGACGCTGGCGGAAACGGGTTGGGTGGTCTGCCCGCATACGGCAGTGGGGCTTGCTGCTGCGCGCAGGACGACTAACGCAGATGGGCCGATCGTGACGCTGGCGACGGCGCACGCCGCGAAGTTCCCGGAAACGGTGAAGGATGTGCTGGGCATCGATGTCGGCCTGCCGGATCGGGCGAGCCCGTTTGCATCGCGCCCCGAAAAGTTCGAGACCGGCCCGATGAGTGCGGATCATGTGCGCAAGCGCATCGAGACGCTGATCGCGAAAGGCTGAAATGGACCGTCGTGAAGTCATAACCCTGCCGAACGGCGCACGCATCGTGTTCGACGCGATGCCGGGCCTGCGGACCGCATCCGTCGGCGTCTATCTCGGCGCCGGCGCGCGGCACGAGGCGGCGGAGCGGAATGGCCTGGCGCACTTCCTCGAACACATGGCGTTCAAAGGCGCCGCTGGCCGCACCGCTCGCGAGATAGCCGAAGCCGTTGAAGCGCGCGGCGCCTCCATGAATGCCGCCACGGATTACGAGCGCACCAGCTATTTCGTCCGTTGCCTTTCGGCTGACGCCCCAGCCATGCTGGATGTTGCGCTGTCGCTGGTGTTCGCGCCGGATCTGCCGCCTGAAGAAGTCGAGCGTGAGAAGTTCGTGGTGCTGCAGGAGATCGGCGAAGCGGCGGACCAGCCGGACGATCTGGTGATGGAGCTGGCGCAGACAGCGAGTTTTCCGGATCATCCGCTGGGGCGGCCGATACTTGGCGTCGAAGCCACGCTGAAGTCGATCACACGCGAGGACCTGATCTCGTTCGCGGCCACATCCTATGTGCCCCGCCGCACGGTTGTTTCGGTTGCTGGCAGTTTTGATCGTGCGGCGATTGAAGCTGTTGCGCGTCGCTGGCTGGAGCCGCGCGCGGCGCTGGCTGCGCAGGCGACGATTGCGCCGGCGCAACCAAAGGCGCGTGCTGCGACGCTCTCGCGCAAGCTGGAGCAGACGCATCTCGTTCTTGCGCATCCGGCGCCGGGCGCATTGTCGGATGACCGCTTTGCGGCGCGTATTTTTGCCGAGATTTTCGGCGGCGGCATGGCTTCGCGTCTGTTTCAGGACGTGCGCGAGAGCAGGGGTCTTGCATACACAATCGATGCGTCCGCCGAGCAGTATAGCGATGCTGGGCGCATTTCCGTTTTTGCGGGCTGTGCGCCGGGTGACGCACATGAAGTCGGCAGCATCACGCGGGATATCTGGGCGGATATCGCCGCCAAGGGACCGACCGAAGCGGAGATGGCGCGCGCGCGCGCGGTAGCTGCTGCTGGTTACGCTATGGCGGCTGAAGCGCCCGCAGCGCGTGCGGGAAGTGCTGCCTATGAGCTGCTGGCGTTCGATCGTCTGATCGCCATCGAGGACGTGTTGCGGCAGATTGACTCGGTGACAATCGCCGACGTCAGCCGGATTGCGGCGCAGGCGCTGGCTGGGCCTCCCATAGCAGCGGCGGTCGGTCCAAAGGCTGGACTTGCAGCAGCAGAAGCGTTTGTTTCGTCTCGCACCTGACTCGTCGCTTACCTAACCTGGGTCGTTACGAAACCAGAATCATGTCGCAGCTCTCCACCGCCGGCGTTGCATCGTCCGCTCAGGCCGCCTTGTGGTCCTGGCATGCGGGTGATGGCGTGTTGACCATTCGCGCCGATACCGGCGGCCCGCTATCCAGCCTGGATGGCCGCTGGACGCTGCAGTCGCTGCTGGAGCAGTTCGACGGTCTCGCGCGGGTGCGCATCGCGACGCCGTTGCGCTCAGGGCGTCCGGGCGATCCGATCGATATCCGCGTGACCCTGCTAGACGGCAAGCCCGCGCACTTCTTTGGCGCGTTTCACGACCACGGCGTTGCGCGCGGGTTAATCGTGCCGGCCGAAGCGGGTGCGCGCATTGTGCACGGCGAGAGCAATGTGGAGCCGGTGTTTCAGCCGATCCGCCGCCTCGACACGCTGGCGGTGGCGGGGTTCGAGGCGCTTGCGCGCTTTCGTGCGCCGGATGGGCAGCTTGTCGGGCCAGACACGCTTGTGTCACTCGGCGGCGATACGGACTGGAATGCGATTGCGCCGGTGATGCTGGAGCGCTCGGCAGCGGCGCTCGCGGATCTTCGAGCCAGTGGCCATGACGTGTTCATGCAGGTGAACCTGTCCGCGGCAGAGATCGCGCAGCCGCTGCTTGTGGAAGAGGTGGCCGCGATCATTCGTGACGCAGGCCTGCCACACGGCGTGTTGCGCGTTGAGCTGACCGAGCAGGCGGCGATGCGGGATTTCGAGGGCGCGCTTGGAGCGCTCGCAGCTTTCCGCGCGGCGGGGGCCGGCATCGTGCTCGACGATTTTGGCGCGGGGCATTCATCGTTTGCGTGGCTCGCAGAAATTCCGGCCGATGGGGTGAAGCTCGATCCAAAACTGTGCCGTATGGTGCGCCAGCCGCGCGCCTGCCGTATCCTGACCGCGCTGACCGGGTTGATCCGGGGGCTCGGCATGACGGTGACGGCCGAGGGGATTGAAGACCGGATGGTCGCGGAGGAACTGCACACTATCGGTTGCGACTTCGTGCAGGGTTATGCTTACGATATGCCTCTGCGCCTGCCGGATATCGCGGTGGCGTTCGATCCAGTGACCCTGCCGGGAGGATAGAGGCGATGAAGATGCAAGGGCTCGCCGGGCTGCTGATGGCCTGCCTTGTCCTGACGCCCGCCGCTGTGGCGCAAAAGATACCGGCAGAGATGCAGGCGAAGCTGGACGCGATCGACAAGGAGACGTCCTGCTTCCTGTCGCCCGGGCCGGGCGCTGGGGAACAGCGCGCGATGTGCGTGTGGCGGCCCGCAGGCTCGGAAGGCAAGGTGCTGCCGACGCTCTACATGATGGACGGGATGGACGGCATTCACGTCCTGCTTCTCGATTTCAAGGTGGTGCTGGACGCGGGCAAGGTCGCGCCACTGATGATCGTTGCAACGGATCCACGGGCCAAGCCGGAAGAGCGGGCGGCGGAGTATCTCGCGACCTATCCAGGCGGCAAGAGCGCATTCGATGCCCATGAAACCTGGCTGCTCACCAGGGTGATCGAATGGGCCGAGCGGACGCAGGACGCGTCGCCCAAACGCGAGCAGCGCTTCATTGGCGGCTTTTCCAACGGCGCGGATCTCGCGCTTACGGTGGCGCAGGCACATCCCGACGTGTTCGGCGGCGCCTTGATCCACTCGCCATTCGGTCTGGACGAGCACGCGGTGATTGGCGGACCGCACAACCAGCGCTGGGTCGTGACCGGCGGGACGCAGGAGACCAGCGGTTCGGTCAAACAGGGCGGGCAGGGGCCGCGCCGCATCGGCGAATCCCTGCGTCGTGGCGGTGATGCGGTGCGTTCCTGCATCGGGCGGTGGAAACATGAAGGCAGGGCCTGGCGGCAGTTGACCCCCGGATCGCTGACCTGGCTGATGGGCCTGGGCGATCCCAAGGCAGTCGAGACCGACATGGAACGGCAGAACTGCCAGTAACTGAGCTGACCTAGCCGCAAATCCCCGATTTTCAGGCTTTCCCGGGCGGATGACGCGACGCAAGAACGCCGCTAGAAGGGAGGCGTTCACCCCTCCCGAGGACGCTATGGCTGACCGCAAACCCTATCTGATTTCAGGCCGCACAGGCGACTGGGAAGTCGTCATGGGGCTCGAAGTCCATGCGCAGGTGGCGTCGAACTCGAAGTTGTTTTCGGGCGCGTCGACCGCGTTCGGCAACGAGCCAAACACCAACGTCTCGCTCGTCGACGCCGCCATGCCGGGCATGCTGCCCGTGATCAACAAGTTCTGCGTCGAGCAGGCGGTAAAGACCGGGCTTGGCATCAATGCCGAGATCAACCTGGTCTCGCGCTTTGACCGGAAGAACTACTTCTATCCCGATCTGCCGCAAGGCTATCAGATCTCGCAGTTTAAATCGCCGATCGTTGGCGAGGGCGCGATCGATGTCGAAGCGGAAGACGGCTACGCGTTCACCGTGGGCATTGAGCGTCTGCACCTTGAACAGGACGCGGGCAAATCGATCCACGACCTCGACCCCAACGCCACCTATGTCGATCTCAATCGGTCGGGCGTCGCGCTGATGGAGATCGTGTCGAAGCCGCATATCCGCTCGCCTGCGGAAGCCGCCGCATATGTGAAGAAGCTGCGTTCCATCCTGATAGCGCTGGGCACGTGCGATGGCGATATGGAGAAGGGTAATCTGCGCGCCGACGTGAACGTATCAGTCTGCCGTCCGGGCGGGTACGATCATTATCGCAAGACGGGCAGTTTCGAGAAGCTGGGCACACGTTGCGAGATCAAGAACGTGAACTCGTTCCGCTTCATCCAGATGGCCGCCGCGCATGAAGCGCGCCGTCAGGTCGAGATTCTCGAGGATGGCGGCAAGATCGATCAGGAGACGCGCCTCTACGACGCGGAGAAGGACGAGACGCGCTCGATGCGCTCGAAGGAAGATGCGCACGACTATCGCTACTTCCCCGATCCCGACCTGCTGCCGCTTGAGCTGACGGGCGCCTATGTCGATAGCATCCGCGCCAAGCTGCCGGAATTGCCGGATGACAAGCGGGCGCGGTTCGTGAAGGACTATGGTCTCAAGGAACACGATGCAGGCGTGCTCGCGGGTGATGCTGGCACTGCAGCGTATTTCGAAACGGTTGCGAAGGGGCGCGATGCGCGCCTTGCCGCCAACTGGGTGACGCAGGACCTGTTCGGCTATCTCAACAAGGAAGGCCTGGGGCTGTCGGCTTCACCGATCAGCGCGGAGCAGCTTGGCGGGTTGATCGGCCTGATCGCGGACAACACGATCTCGGGCAAGATCGCCAAGGACGTCTTCCAGAAGATGATCGCAACGGGCGATACAGCCACGAAGATCGTCGAGCGCGAGGGCCTGAAGCAGGTCACCGACACGGGCGCGATCGAGAAGGTGGTCGACGACGTGCTCGCCGCCAACCCGGCTCAGGTCGAAGAGATCAAGGCGCAGCGCGCGGCGGGCCATGAAAAGCCCAAGACGCTCGGCTGGATGGTCGGTCAGATCATGAAGGCATCAGGCGGCAAGGCGAACCCGGCCGCCGTCAACGAGATCCTGATGAAGAAGCTGGGCCTCTAATTCGGCGCGGGGGCTGGCGGCGTCTGGGGCGCGAGCCCCTCGTCGATGGCGGAGTTGATCTTGTCCGGCCAGTCGCGGTCGGTAAGGACGCAGTCGCGTTTGAACGATCCATCCACGTCGGTGACCATGCCCTTGTCAGCGGTCGAGAAAATCTCCCAATCCATCTGACAGTCGCGCGTCGCGAAGCTGCGCGTGCACTGCGCCGCGGGATCAGGATAATCTTCGGAACCCTCGCCATAAATGCACTCGAAGCCGGCCGCCTGAATTGCGCCGATTGCGTCGGGCCGGCTCATCTTGCCGAGGATGGCTTTCGCGCCCGCGTTCCAGTCGGCATTGAGCTTCTCGCCGGGATCATATTGCCAGTCATGCGCGGCCTTCAGGGCCTCGAGATCGGCCGGCGCCGCCGCAACCGGGGCGGGGGCCGGAGCAGGCGCTGGCGTTGGGGCTGGCGAGCAGGCAGCCAGCGTGGCGGCAGTCGCGAGCGTCAGGGCATAGCGGATCATGTGTCGTCCTCCCGCTCTCATCTTACCTCAAATCCGGGCGGCGCAAGGGCGGACTGGCGCCGGAAGCTGTTCCCCGCTATGGGCGCCCCATGAAGCTTTCGGACTTCGATTTCGATCTGCCGGAGGAGCTGATCGCGCTGCGACCGGCCTCGCCGCGGGATTCTGCGCGACTTTTGGTGGTGCGGGGGCAGGAGGGGCGGTTGGAGGATCGCCGCGTCAGCGATCTGCCGGAGCTATTGAAATCGGGCGACATTCTGGTGGCCAACGATACGCGCGTGATCCGGGCGGCCCTGATTGGCATCCGGCCCGCGCGAGGCCCGCAGGCGCCGGGGCAGGGCGCCGACGTCGAGATCGAGGTCAATCTAAACTCCCGTCTGTCAGCCTCCGAATGGTCGGCGTTCGCCCGGCCGGGCAAACGATTGAAGGAAGCCGACACAATCCAGTTCGCTGGCGGCCTAACGGCAACCATCGCCGCAAAGTCGGAAGCTGAGGTCCATCTCGCCTTCAATCGCTCGGGCGCCGACCTCGACGTCGCCATCGACGCGGCGGGGGCGATGCCGATTCCGCCCTACATCGCCTCGAAGCGTGCGGCGGACGAGAAGGATGCCAGCGATTATCAGACATTCTTCGCGCGAGAATCCGGCTCAGTGGCAGCGCCGACGGCGGGGCTGCACTTTACGTCGGACCTGCTAGCGCGCTTGGCGACGACCGGGGTGCGGCGGGCCGATGTGACGCTGCATGTGAATGCGGGAACGTTCCTGCCTGTGAAAGTCGACGACGTGTCCGAGCACAGGATGCACGCGGAGCAGGCAGAGATTTCAGCGGCGGCGGTCGAAGCGATCAATGCGGCGCGGGCTGCGGGTGGTCGCTGTATCCCGATTGGCACGACGGCGTTGCGGACGCTGGAGAGTGCGGCGGCGAGCGGGGCGTTGCAGCCGTTCAATTTGCCGACTGCGATCTTCATCACGCCGGGCTATCGCTTTCGCGTGGCGGATGGGCTGATGACGAATTTCCACCTGCCCAAATCGACCCTGTTCATGCTGGTGAGCGCCATGATGGGGTTGAACGTTATGAAGCGCGCTTACGCCCATGCCGTGGAGAAGGGCTATCGCTTCTTCTCGTATGGCGATGCATGTCTGTTGCTTCCACATGACTGAGTTCCCGTTTCACATCAGCGCCACCGATGGCGATGCGCGCACTGGCAAGCTGGCGACGCCGCGCGGCGATATCGCGACGCCGGCTTTCATGCCCGTGGGCACGGCAGGCACCGTGAAGGCGATGTTTCTCGACGATGTGCGGTCGTCGGGCACGGACATCATTCTTGGCAACACCTATCACCTGATGCTGCGGCCCAGCGCCGAGCGCGTGCATAAGCTTGGCGGACTGCACAAATTCATGGGCTGGACGCATCCGATCCTCACCGACAGCGGCGGCTTCCAGGTGTTCTCGCTGTCCGAGCTGCGCAAGATGAAGGAGGAGGGGGTCGAGTTCCGCTCCCACATCGACGGCTCATCGCACTTCCTATCGCCGGAACGATCGATCGAGATTCAGTCGGACCTGCTCGGTTCCGACATTGCGATGCAGCTCGACGAGTGCGTCGCCAATCCGTGCGAGCATGCGCCGGCCAAGGCTGCGATGCTGTTGTCGGCACGCTGGGGCGAGCGGTCGAAGGCGTATTTCGGGGCACGTGATACACAGGCCCTGTTCGGCATCGTGCAGGGGTCCACCTACGCTGATCTCCGGACCGAGAGCGCCCAGCGCGTCGTCGACACCGGCTTCGACGGCTACGCCATCGGCGGCCTCGCAGTGGGCGAAGGCCACGACGCCATGTGTGACACGATCAGCCTTACGGCTCCGCTGCTGCCGAAGGAGCGTCCGCGCTATCTGATGGGTGTCGGCAAGCCGATCGACATTCTTGAGGCTGTGGCGCGTGGCGTCGACATGTTCGACTGCGTGCTGCCCACGCGCTCGGGTCGTCACGGACAGGCGTGGACGTGGGATGGGCCGATCAACATCAAGAACGCCAAATACGCCGAGGACGATGCGCCGATTGATGCGACCGCGTCATGCCCGGCGACGCGCGATTATTCGAAGGCGTACCTCAACCATCTGTTCAAGGCGGGTGAGTATCTCGGGCCTATGCTGCTGTCGTGGCACAACATCGCGTTCTTCCAGGCGATGATGGCCGCGATGCGCAGCGCCATCGCCGAGGGCCGGTTCGCCGCGTTCAGATCGGAGATGCGCGGTCGCTGGCTGCGCGTTGCCGACGATCAGCCCGGGTGAACGTTGCTGCGGTATTCTATGTTGCTCTGCTTGCTGAAGCCGGCATTGGGCTCCGGCGCCGCGGGTGGCGCGCAGCCGAGCTGGGCGCCAATGCCTTTCAGGTAAGACCGTCGCGCCACGCCAGCCTGAAATGCGGCGCGTAGTTTGCGCTCATGCGCCGAAGCGCCTGTCGCTTCGCGCACGAAGCTGCGAAACGGGATGAAATCCGACATAGTCGAGGACACTGCGCCCAGGGTCAGATCTGCGGCGCCAGAGCCAACCTGGTCCGAGAAGCTCTTCTCGGGGAGGGGCAAGGCGTCGAAGTCACGGCCCAGCACGGCGTCCAGCTCGGCGACGAGTTTGGCAATCGCGGTGCAGTTCACTGCGGGAATCGGCTCATAGGGTGAACGGATCGCCTGCAGCACCGCAGGCACCTCAACGCGCCTCATGTTGAGGTCGGTCAGCGGCGACATCGCTGCATCCCCGAAGCCCGCCGACGTGTTGTCCACAGCTGTTGCGCAAGCGGTGGCTGTCGTCGCGAGACCAAAAACCAGCAGAAAGCCCAGCAATTTCATGATATTTACCCCCGCCCATAGCCGTCATACGCTTCAACAGTGCGGCTGCTTCGATGTGTGGGCAAGCGCGACGTAAATGCCGCGAATCCGCCGTTGACCGGGGCGGGATCGGACACTAGGTTCCGCCGCTCTTGAGGGAGCCGGTAGCTCAGTCGGTAGAGCAGCTGACTTTTAATCAGCGGGTCGCAGGTTCGATTCCTGCCCGGCTCACCAAGACTTCTAAACAATGCAGACGGGACCGCGCGCGCAAGCGACGCGGTTCCTGTCTGTCTGTCTGAGATCGTCGCGCGGTAGCACAAGCGCGTGGCGCTAGTTGTTGCTTCTCTGCGCCGCTTGGGCGAGGCGGGCAGGCTTGTCGAGCGTGAGGATGCCGAGGCCGTAGATGGGGTCACGGCCCGGGGCGCCGGCGTCTTCGGCGAACTCGGTCAGCAGGCTGTCGATCGACCTGCCGGAATGATGCTTCTGTTCGCCGGCGATCATCGCGGTGACGTGCGGCGCAGCGTAGGACGTGCCGACCAGCTCCCCGCCCTTGGCGGTTGGCGAGACTTCAAAGCCCAGCGCGGCAATGTCCACGTGCGGGCCACGGCCTGAATAGATGTAGGGTTTGCCGCTGCTGTCGACCGCCGACACGCCGACGACGCCGTCATAGGCGGCGGGGAAGGCGGGGGGGGCGGCGGGGCCGTCATTGCCGACGGCGGCGACCACGATCATGCCGGATTTCTGGGATTGCGACACTGCTCGCTGCAAGGCCGGGTGATCCGGGCCGGCGAGGCTGAGGTTCACGATGCCGACATGGGCGGTGACGAGACGGTCAAAGGCGAAGACCAGCGCCGCCACATCGGCAGCGCCCTTGCCGGCCTCTCCGCGCATTACGTCGAGCAGTAACAGGCGATCCGGTTCAGCGCTGTAGGCGTTGGCGAGGTCACGCAGGACGATGCCAGCGACAGCATCGCCATGGCCAGCCATCGCGGGCGTACCGACCAGGCGTTCGACTTTCCATCCATTGATCGCGTCGGCCGCGAAGCCATCGATCACGCCGATCGAAGTGGTTCTGTTTTTTTCATGGGCGGGCGCCTGCGTGGAGGCGGCGGTTGCCTGCTGCCGGTCGTCCGGAGCGGCCGGAACCTTGCCGGTGGCGCGGTACAGGTAGTTGTAACCCGCGGCAGACGTCGGCTCGCGCGTACGCAGCAATTCCAGCGCCTGGTTGGATGTCACGCCTTCGGGGCGGCGCAGACGCGCCACAACTGCGCCGATGGATTCCAACGGACGCTGTTCGATGATGCCAAAGCCAAGCGACTGTGCGCGGCTGATCAGACCGGCGTCGTCCGACATGACGACCAGCTCGCCTTCGCGGAACGGATTGCCGGATTCATCGTTTTCGACCGGGATGATACCAAAGGACTGGTCGCGGCCATTCCCCTTGATGTTGTCGTCGTCGCCATCATCGTCGTCATCACTCCCGCCGCCGCTGGAGCCGGAGCCGGAGTTCGAGCCGCTGTTGTCACCGCCGCTGTCACCGCTTCCGCCGCTCGAGCCGGAATTGGAACCGGAGAGGAGTTCGTCACTTCCGCTGCCGCCGCCAGAACTTCCGCCGCTGTCGCCAGATCCTGATCCGGACTCTGTCGAGCCAGACGTGTTGCTGTCACCATCGTCGCTGTCTGCGGTGGTCGTCGAGGGCGAGCTGTCGCCCAACTTCAGCGAAACCTGTTCGACCTTGCTGTCGCTGTCGCTGTCGCCGTCGTTGCCGCTGACTTTGCCGCTGTCGCGGGTGTCCTTCTCGCGGCTATCTTTCTTTTCGCGTTCGGACGCCCGCTCGGCGGCTTCGGTGGCGCGTTCGGATGCCTTGGCCGCCCGCTCGGCAGCCTTCTCGGCGCGGTCGATAGCTTCCTCTTCCGGAGGCTTGGCAAGCGCCGGCCCGGATAGCGCCAGGGCGAACCCCAGAGCTGCAAGAAGAGTTAACCAACGCGACTTCATTGACTGTAAGAATACACTTTTTACTGCCCCGATGCGAACCGAATATTTCATCCCGCTGTGAGAATATCTGCAGGTTTGAGGCGTTGTCCGGATAAGAACTGCATGAGCCAGGGAGACAACAAGTTCAGGATTGAACTGCGCTCGCTTGTCCCGAGGCTCAGGCGGTTTGGACATGCCCTGACGGGATCTGCCGACGATGGCGACGACCTTGTCCAGGATGCCTTGGAAAAGGCCTTGTCTCGGGAGGCGCAGTTTCACGAAGGAACCCGGCTGGACAGCTGGATGTACAAGATCATGCAGAACGCCTGGATCGATAGGAAGCGATCCGCCGCAAGACAGCGGTTGGTGGTTCAGCCGATGGAAGACGATACGTTTGCGATTGGGGAAGATGGCCGGGACTCGTTCGACGCCCGGATCAACCTTCGCCAGGTACGGGAAATGATGGAGCGCCTGCATATCGACGAGCGGTCGGTTTTGGCGCTGGTTTCGATAGAGGGGCAGACCTACCAGCAAGCCGCCGAGACGCTCGGCATCCCGATCGGGACGGTGATGAGCCGTCTCGCCCGGGCAAGAAGCAAGCTGCTGGCGCTGCTCGAAGGACTGAACACCGCTCCGATGGATACCGAGCAATGACGACGGTTACGGACGAAATGATCACTGCCTGGCTGGATGGCGAAGTCTCGCCGCAGCAGCGCGAAGAGATTGAACAAGCGGTTGCTGCTTCGCCGCAGCTTAGCCTGCGGGTGGCGCGCCTGTCGCAGATGGACCGGATGCTGGCGCCGGCCTATGCGGCAACGCTGAAGGCCCCGATCCCCGCCCGGTTTGAAGCTATTCTGGCGCGTCCGCGTGCGGCCGCCTGGAGCCTTTCCGGATTGCGTTCCGTGTTCGGAAGCCTGCTTGAGCCGCGCCAGCTGGCCATGGCGGCTGCGGCCCTTGTGGTAGGCGTTGTGGCCGGCAGTCTGCTGCTGGCCAGTCCGGCCGGGAAACCGGGTTTCGAGACGACGGCCGATGGTTATCTGGTCGCCAACAAAGAGATGGCGATCAGCCTCGCGTCACTTCAGTCGGGCGATACGGCGAGTTCACAAGCCGTTCGCATCAAGCTCAGCATGGTGGACGAGTCCGGCAACTACTGCCGACAGTTCGAAGCCGTCGGTTCGGCTGGTTTGGCCTGCCTCGATGGCGGCAAATGGAAAGTCGATACGCTGTCGCCAGCCAAGGCGTCGACAGGGCAGGGCGGTCAGTATGTCATGGCAGACGGCGCGGTCGATCCGGCCATCGCTGCGGCGCTGCAACGTCGTGGCGTCAAGCAGCTGCTGGATCGCACGCAGGAGGCCGCCGCCATCGCTTCGGGCTGGAAGGCCACGGGAAACTAACGCCGGTTTGACCCCACCAAACCCGCAGCAAAAGGCCCGGCCAGTGATGGCCGGGCCTTTGTGTTTTCAGCGACGTGCTGGCTGCGCTGTTGAGCTCAGTCCTCGTTCGCGCGGCGTACGTCGGCGCGCCAGGTGAGGGTGAACCCGCCGCCAAAGTCGGGCGCGTTGTCGGTGAGGCCCGTTAGCGCATAGACCGAGACGCGCCAGTCTTTCGACACCGTGAAGCTGCCGTAAGCGGTGAGATCGGCTGACTGGTCGAGGCCATTGATAGAGGACTCAGACCAGCCCGCGTCGAGGCCGGCGACAACACCTTCCATCGGGCGGAAATAGCCACCGGCGCCGAACTGTGCGCCGTCCGAACGGGTAGCGCCGCCACGGATCTTGTAGCCGCCGAAGGCATAGATGCCGGCGCCATCAAAGTCGTGTCCAACTTCCGCCAGGATCGTGTAGTCGGTCTCGCCGGTGCCGAGATCCTTGTCCTTGTCGCCCGTCGGCAGCGTCACACGCCCCGTCAGGTCGAGATAATTGTCGCCGCCGAGATCATGTGAATACGTGGCGGAAAGAGACATGTCGGCGAGCCCCGAAGACTTTACGCCACCCACGACTTCACCGAGCGCCGGGTCGATCGGATCAGTCGGGACAGGGTCGTCGCTTCCGCCACCACCGCTTCCGCCGCTACCACTTCCACCGCTGCTGCCGCTGCCGCTATTGCCGCTGCGGTCGCCGCCATTGTCATCGACACCGCCGGGAACAACCCCGCCGGGGCCTTCTACGGATGCGAAGGGCACGCGAACGCGGAACGACCAATCGCCGGTACGCACGCGGAAGGTGATCGGAACTTCGTAAATCGTGGTGTCGCCGGTGCCGCCGTAGGTGCCGGTTGAATACTCAGCGCCGACACCAACCTGAACGGTCTGCGCGGACGCGGACCCCATGGTTGCAATGGACGCGGCCCCGGCCAGAACGGCCAGGGAGCAGCTCTTGCGGTAGGTCATAGACACGGTCTCCCCTTGGGCCCACCGCCAAGCAAGGGGCATACCATGAGAAGCCCCCGGCCCGGAATCGAAGGGGGCGGAAGCGCTGGTGGTGGGGTTACCAGCAACTTCCGCCCCCTGTCTGCCGTCAGGCCGACGCTCGATTTGCCTGGGTGTTAACCGTGGCCTCTGTTTCCGCCGCGGTCGTTGTCGCGTTCCCTGTCGCGTCCCCGGTCGTGATCGCTGCCGCGGTGGTCGTCGTCGCGGTCTTCGCGGTCGCGGCCGCGGACATGGTCTTCGCCACCGGTCTGGTCGTCGTCGACGGAGCCGTCGCCGCGATGCTTGAGGCCGTCATCGCCGATATCGTCATCGGAAACTGCACCGTCGGTGTTCGGCTGGTCATCATCGACCGAGCCGTCGCCACGCAGTTTCACGCCATCCGCGTTGAGATCGTCCGAGATGGAAATCGGCGTCGGCGCCGGGGTCGTCTGGGCAAGCGCTCCAAGCGGGGCAAAGGCCCACACCATCGCGCCGAGCGCGGCGCCGAACATCAATCTATTCATCACGATCATCCCAGTCCCTAAGGTCAACCCACGGACTGACTACGTTGCAGATCGTCGCTTATTCTGGACATTTCGAAAAATTCGGCCTTTTCCACAGCCAAGGCTGCGTGCTGCGATGTCAGTTCGAGCACCAGATGCACGCTGCCGGCGAGTCCGCCGCGAATGATGGCCGGGTGGAAGCGATCGTCGATACGCCAAAGTTCGCCAGTCTTGGGCGTGATGCGCTCTTCACCAACACGAATGTAGGCGCCATCCGATGTTTCGCAAATGAAGTGGTAGCGCTCGACATTAGTCGGGCCTGGGCGCCAGCCTTCGACAGTGACATGGCCGCCGCCGGCGGGCAGGTCCATCAAGGTCGCCTGAACAATCTCGCGGCGGTTAACTTCGGCAAACGCCTCCACAAAGCTGCGGCCGCGCCAGGTGAGCTTTTCACCAGCCTTGCGGTTGTTGCGCCAGGGAGAGTCGACGCGAAAGCGAACACGGCGGCGCGGCATGACAGTGTTCGGCAGCGCCGCGATGGGCGGCTGAACCAGAAAGCTTTCGGACGGCAGTCCCGATTCCATCAACTCGAAGTAACGCATGGCCGCACCCTCCTCACGCTTGGTGGGCTGTCCGGCTGTCGCGTCGTTCTGGCGCTTATCCATGATCATTCCCCGCGGAGCTCCCTCTGCTCCATGGTGAAAACGCCAGAAGGGTTGTGGTTATTCTCGGCAACGCCCGAATTTGTTTCAAATTCTTCAGATTCAATCGCAGTCGTTTGTGCCTGCCGCCACACTCGCTTCTACGCCGAATTGGGCCTTTGCATTCGTTGCGTAACGGCAGGAAGTCATTAGCGCACGAAGAAAATCGTTTCGAGAGAAACTCTCAAGTGCCCGTCTTTGCTGATAATTTTGTGCCTTTTGCCGAGAATATGCTGGAGGCAAATTCCGTTGTCGCGATGCGCCGCCTAGCCCGCAACATTGAGACGGGATGCAGTGGGTGGCGCGTACAAGCGTGGTGGGAGTCGGACATGCAGATGAGTTCGGACCTGTCGGATCGACTGCGGGGTGCGCATCGCGCGTTTGCTACGCGCATCGCCGATCTCGGACTTGCCAGCAGTCTTGATCCCAAAGCTACGCCGGCAGCAGGCGATCTCTGCCTCGTGCGCGTCGAGCGTCTTGGTCAGCATCGCCATATCGAGCTTGTTTCCGGGCGCCGCGCCGCACTCGCCGTTGGCGACGAGCTCATCGTTGCGTTCGGCAACCGTTACGCCAGTGACCAATTCGAAGCCATGATCCCGCCTATGCTCGGCGAGTGCCATCTCGTTGCGGCCGGCGGTATTGCCGCTACGGTGGTGTCGCGGCACGTGAACATGAAATTGCCAACCGACATTCGAGCGCTCGGCATTCTGCGTGATGCGAATGGCGCCGCATTGAACCTGTCGCGCTGGGGCTGGCCGGGCGTCGCCACGCCCACGAACGCGCCGACCCAGCCGCACATGATCCTTGTCGTCGGGACCAGCATGAACGCCGGCAAGACCACGTTGTGCGCCAACGTCATCCGGACGTTACGCGAATGCGGCCTGCGCGCTTCTGCGTTGAAGCTTACGGGAACCGGGTCGGGCGGTGACCTGTGGAAGTATCAGGACTCGGGCGCGCTTGAGGCGATGGATTTCGGAGATGTCGGCCTCGCTTCAACGGCTGGCATGGACATTCGCGTTCTGGACGCCGCGATTGGTCGGCTGTGTGCTGCCGTTTCCTCCCAGGCTGACGTGATCGTCGCTGAACTGGCGGACGGCATCCTGCAACGCGAGACGAGCCAGCTGCTTCAGGCGTCCAGCCTGCGCACCCGTGCGGGGTCCATTCTGTTCGCAGCATCCGACCCCCTCGGCGCCGCAGCCGGCATCCAACTACTGGCCAGCTGGGGTCTCGATGTGTCGGCTGTGGGCGGGCTGATGACCGCATCGCCATTGGCCGTGCGGGAGTTCTCCGCTTTCTGCAACGCGCCGGTCATTTTCTCGGGCGAGGCGTCGGCGCAGGAAGTCGCGACGCATCTTTTCACGCCGGCTAACGGCCAGTCGTTGAAAAAGCATGCCGCGCAGCGCTGAGATCATCCCCTTGCGCGAGCCCGCGCAACCCGTGCCCTTCAGTGGATTGCGCGCCCACCAGTCGCAGGGCGCTGAGCTGGACTATTTCATCTATGTGCCGCGATCGGCGACAACGAATTCGCCGCTGCTGGTGACCATCCATGGCATCGAGCGGATGGCGTTGCAGCATGCCGTGCGGTTCTCGGCGCTGGCGGAGAAGCATGGCTTTATCGTTCTGGCGCCGATGTTCAGCAAAGCGCGCATCCCGCGCTATCAGCGTCTCGAACGCGGGCCTGATGGGGACTGTCCGGCCGCCGCTCTTGAATTGACAGCGGATCATGTCCAGCGGGCGATCGGATTGGCCCCGGTGCCGCTGCGGCTATTCGGCTATTCGGGCGGGGCGCAATTCGCAATGCGCTACACGATGGTTGGATCATTGCCTGTGGCCAGACTCGCGCTTGCGGCGCCTGGCTGGTTCACTATGCCGGACACGCAGCACGCATTTCCATACGGACTTGGCGATGCGCCCGTGCTCGAGGGCAGGGTGGCGGATCTTGATCGTCTGCTCTCCATTCCTGTGCTGCTGACGGTTGGCGCCGACGACACGCGGCGCGACAGATCACTCAACCGCAACGCACTCGTGGAAGCCTCACAGGGGAAGACACGTCTGGAGCGGGCGCATCGGTGGTATGACGCGATCACGGTCGCGGTGCGCGCGCGCGGCATGACACTGCTAACGCAACTGAAACTCCTTCCGGGAGCGGGACACGACTTCAACGACAACATGCAGTCACACGGTCTCGGCGAGATGATTGTGGACTGGCTTATCAATTAGTGGAGTACGACTATGCTGGGAACGTGGAAAAAAGCCCTGATCGCCTCGGTCGGTATGGCATTGAGCTTCTGTGGCGCCGCTGCGGCGCAGGATGCGGACGTGGATCTGGGATCGGACGGTTTCACGTTTGAATCCGGCATCTTCAAGCTGAACATCGGCGGGCGTCTGCATCTTGATACGGTGTCGATCGAGAGCGACGGCATCGCCTTCACGGACGATACGGACATCCGCCGCCTGCGTGTCGATGCGACACTCGATGTCGGCAATGACTGGCGCTTCAAGATTGACGGCGATGTCGGCGGGCTGAGCCCCGGCATCTACAACGCATGGGCGGCCTATCGCGGCATCAAGAACACGGAATTCCGCATCGGTAACTTCATCGCGCCGTTCAACGGCGAGAACATGATGAGCTCGAACAACACCAAGTTCATCGAGCGCGGACTGCCTTCGGAGCTGTCGCCCAACTTCCTGCTGGGCGCTTCGGCTGCCTATGAGGGCGACAACTGGTCGGTCATCGGTGGCTACTTCACCAATCCGATCGAAGATGAATCCCTCACCAACCGCGACGATGGCAAGAGCATCGTCGTGCGCGGCGTCTTCGCGCCGATCAACAAGAAGCGTGAGGCGCTGCACTTCGCCGCCGCCGCCGAACGGCGCGAACTGGATGGCGGCGCGACCTCGCGGGTCCGCACGAACTCGGAATTCGCGCTGACGCGTCAAGCGATCCTCGACACCGGCACGCTGGGCGGCGTCGACAGCTATACCAACCTCAACATCGAGGCGGGCTACATGAACGGCCCGTTCCTGATCAAAGCTCAGCAGGTCACGCGTGACAACGATGCGCCGGGGCTGGGCGATCCCAAGTTCACGGGTCGCTCTGTTGAGGCCGCGTGGGTGATCACCGGCGAGCGCCAGCGATATAGCGTCGGCGCTGGCACGTTCGGCGAAGTGACCCCGGACAAGGACAACTGGTATGGTGCATGGGAGATCGCTGCGCGCTACAGCACGCTCGACCTGACCGATGGCGCTGTGGCGGGTGGTGAAGAGAAGAATCTCACCGTTGGCGTCAACTGGTATGTGAACCGCAACGTGCGGATCTCGGCGAACTATGTGGACGCAAAAGCCGAGCCCAGCCGCCTTGGCGTGACCGACAACCCGTCGGCGGTCATGGGTCGCCTGCAGGTCGCGTTCTAGTGTAGAACTCTCGTCGCGCTTTGCCCGCTCCGCACGGAGTGGGGCGAAGCTGCGAGGACGCAAGATGGCGAACGGCAACTGGCGCCGGTTCTTTCTGACCCCGACGGGCGAGGCCGCAAAGGCCTGGCGGTTGCCGCTATTGCTGCGCGGGCGGCGGAAACGGCGCATGTTGCTGCTGGTAGCGTTGGGGCTCGGCCAGTCGGTTCTATCAGTGGTGATCGCGCTGAGTGTGCGCGAGGCGTTTGACGAGCTGGTCGGCGCCCATGCGGGCAGCTCGGCCGGGTTGCGCACGGCGGGGATTGCGCTTGCAGCGCTTGCGCTCGGCGCCGTATTGCGCTGGCGGGAGTTTCTAGAGTCCGAACGATTGGCGCAAAGCTATGTCCACGCTGTGCGCGTTCAGGTCTTCCGCCATGCCATGCGGCTGGGGGAGGCGGGTATGGCTCAGACATCGCGCAGCACGGTGCTGTTGCGCTTTACCGGCGACATGAGTCCGCTGCGCCTCTGGATCAGCCGGGGCATTTCGCGCGGCGTGGTTGCGATGACCAGCATTATGGTCACGCTGATCGCGTTGCTGGTTGTAGCGCCGTTCATCGGCGTCACCATTGCCGCATCGATGGCGTTGACGGCGCTGGCGGCGCTGGCGCTGGGGCCGGCGCTGGACAGGTCGACGCGCAATGTCCGCCGGCGCCGGACGCGCATGCTGAAACACGCGCAGGAACGGCTGTACCAATTGTCGCTCATTGAGACCGTGGGAGACGCCACGCGCGAGCGGCGCCTGCTGGCGCGCAAGAGCGACGGGCTGGCGCGAGCTTCGGTTGCGCGGGCGGGCCTTATCGGTGTGGTGCGGGCAATTGGGGAAGCGGGAGCGGCGGCGACCAGCCTGGGGGCGCTACTGATTGGGGCGCTGCTGGCGGGGATGGCGATGGCGACGCCGGGAGCGGTCGTGGCGGCGATGCTGCTGGCGGGGTTGCTCAGCCCCAAGATGCAGGACCTGACGCGGGCGTTCGAGTACTGGACCAACGCGCGCATCTCCATCGAGAAACAGGCGCGGTTTCTGGCGCTACGTCCGGTGGGGCGGAAAAATGGTTCGACCGGGGCGTCGAGGCGCATGCGCGAAACCGCAGGTTATCTCAGCCTCGAGGATGCCGCTTACGGCAATCAGGTGCGGCACGTCACGTTGAACCTGTCCCCGGGCGATCGGACCTGGCTGGGCGATGCGACGCCGGTTGAAGGGCTCGCCATTCTTCGCCTCGCGGCGGGCGTGCTTCAGCCAAAGCGAGGGCGGGTGACGCTGGACGGCTGCGACCTGCGGAAAATTCATCGCCGTGATGTCCGCCGCCATGTTGCGCTGGTGTCGGCGGACTTCGACATGTTTGAAGCCAGCCTGCGAGCAAACCTCGTCTATGGCGTCTCCGAACAGCAGGCCGAAGGACTGGATGCGTTTGTCGCGTCCCACGATCTCGACGAGATGATCGCCGTCTTGCCGGGCGGACTGGAGCATGTCGTGCGCACCGGTGACCGGCGCATAACGAGTGGCAACCGGCTGGTGTTCGGGCTGATCCGCGCGCGCCTTTCAGGCGCCCGCATCATTCTGGTCGATCAGTCAGACCTGATACTTGGCGATGCCGAGCGCGCCGCCATCGAGCGGCTGCTGGCTGACCATGAGGGCGCGGTGCTCTGGTCGTCGCACACGGCGCCGCAAGGATTTCGTCGGGCAACCGAGGCGGCGCGGCCTGCGATCTAAAGCTCGCGGCCGACAGGGTAGAGCAGGTAGCGATCGTCATAGAACGGGCTGCGCTCGTAGAAGAACTGCAGGCGGCGCAGGGGCGATGCCGCGAAGCCTGCATCGTCCCTGAGACGCTTTTCGAACTCCGCCTTCAGCGCGGGATCGTTCGCCAGCATCTTCTCCGCCATGGGCGCAATGGCATAGGGCTCCATGTATTCGACGCGAGACAGGATCTCCGCGAAGAATCCCCAGGTGAAGTAGGAGTCCTCGGCCTCAGGTTCGAGAAGGGAGGCGGCCAGCGCACCGAGCGCCTGATCGGTGGAGATGCGGACCGACCCTGCGGGAAAAGTTTCAGAGCGTTGCTCGTGCTTCATGCCGGTGGGGGCGTAAGTCATGCGGCCTTCGAACGGGCCCGACGACTTGAAGCCATCGAGACGGATCATGTCGACATTGACCGTGCGCGGTGCCTTCAGCGTCTCCATCTGCAGGCCATGCCATTTCAGCCGCGCGATGACGTCGGCTTTTGTGGCGGGCACCCAGTAGGCTTTGGGAACGCTGAGTCGCAGGCCAGGCTCTGAACCGAACACCGGGATAGTGACCGTCGGTCCCGGTTTGCCCAGGAAGTGAGTGATCTTTCCGCCCGTTGCGGGGGAGTCCACTTCCTCGGATGCGATGGTCAGGAAATCCAGCTTGCCGACGGGCTGCTCTTTCGTCGTCCAGTTGGAGTCGAGATGGTCCGGGCGGATTGCGCGGTCCGCCGCAATGGCCGCCTTCAGCGATTTGGCCTCGTTGGCGAGCGCCTTGAGCGTCGCTTCCAGCAATACATACGTGCCCAGAACGCGTTGGCGATATGGTTTCAGCGAGTGGTTCTCGACCAGCACGCTGGGCATCCGCCGCAGGTCGCCATAGGCGGTGCTGAAGCGCGGTGCGAAGGCGTAGAGATCGAGGCCCTTGGTTACGTCACCGTCGTCGCGGGCGAAGATCAGCGGCCCAGGAATATGCCCCGCCGCCTTCAGCGCTGCGTCGGCGCGCGGGCGGTAGACATCATTGAGCCATTTGCCGATCGTTGGGCTGGACGCGTAGCGCCCATCCCAGCCATCGAAGCCGTAGGTGATGTCGTACTGGTAATCCATGCCGTCGGTGACGTGCAGGTCGATGTAGAAGTCCGGGTCGAAGGTGTTGATGAGGCCGAGCAGCGCCTGCAGCTCCGGGGCGTCGGCTTTCATGTAGTCGCGGTTGAGGTTGAGGTTTTGCGCCGTGTTGCGCCAGCCCATCTCCTTCGGTCCGCGCTGGTTGGGACGGCTGTAGGGCGTGGAGCGTTCGTGACCGTCAGCATTGAGCGCGGGTATGAACACGATATTGACCTTGTCGATCAGCGCGTCGCGCCCCTTGAAGAGGATGTCGCGGATCAACATCAACATCGCGTCCTTGCCGTCGATCTCGCCGGAGTGGATACCGGCCTGGATGAGAAAGACGGGCTTGGACGGCTGGAATTTCGCACCGTCCTTTGACAGGATCACCGCAACCAGTTTCCGGCCCTGCGGCGTATGCCCGAACGTCTCGATGCGCATCAGGGCGGACTGGCGATCCATCTTGTCGAGAAAGGCCAGCGTGTCGTCATAGTTTGGCGTTGCGGTCAGTCCGGTCGTTTCCGAGGGGGTGATCCACTTGTCGGTCGCCGGTACGATCAGCGCTTCGCTGCGGCCGCTCCATGCGGGAACGGGTGGCAGGAAGTCTTCCGGAGCGAGCCCCAAGGAACCGGGATGGGGCGGTTGGGCGGTGGCCATGGAGATTGCTCCGGCAATGATGATGGCGGCGAGCGATGTCGCGATGCCTGCGGCGATATTCTTCCTGGGCATTGCGGATGACATCCTCGGCACGAGACTTGTGCCCCGTTCTAGCATCAGCCTAGCATCCTGGCGCAAGCGAGACGGGAGACAGATATGAAAGCGATTGTCGCGGGCGCATTGGCGGCCGGGTTACTGGCGGCAGCTTGCGCAACCGTCGGATCAGATGGACCCGCGCCTGCACCGGCCGTCAAAAGCGCGCTTGCGCAGATCTCGAACAGCGTGAGCGAGGCGCGCTTGCGCGGTTACATCGAAAAGATGGTCTCGTTCGGCACACGCTCGACCATATCCGACCAGACGTCTCCTGCGCGCGGCATTGGCGCTGCGCGCAAATGGGTTGAAAGTGAGTTTCGAGCTATCGGCGATGCCTGTGGCGGCTGTCTGGAACACGCGCTGCCGTCCGACACCGTGACGGGCGCCCGCTATCCTCAACCGACAGTGGTGGTGGATGTCGTCGCCATCCAGCGCGGCACGACCGAGCCCAACCGCGTCATCATCATTCAGGGTCACCTCGACAGCCGCAACTCGACCAATGAGAACATCACCGACGACGCGCCGGGCGCCAATGACGACGCATCTGGTGTGGCGGCCGTCATCGAGTCTGCCCGCATCCTGTCGCACCAGAAATTCGCCGCCACGATCGTCTATGCGGCGCTGAGCGGGGAAGAGCAGGGGCTTTCGGGCGGAACCATCCTCGCAGCCTATGCGAAGAGCCAGGGCTGGCAGGTGGAGGCGGTGCTCAACAACGACATCGTCGGCAATTCGCGCGGGCTTAATGGCACGGTCGACGACAAGACCGTGCGTGTCTTCTCCGAAGGCGTGCGTGCAACCGAGACGGCAGCAATGGCCAACGCTCGCAAGGTGAATGGCGGCGAGGTGGACAGCCCATCGCGCAGTCTCGCGCGCTACATGGCGCAGGTCGCCGAGGATCACATGCCGGACTTCAGCGTCCGCATGATCTACCGGCGCGACCGCTATGGTCGGGGCGGCGACCAGACGCCGTTTCAGGACGCAGGCTATCCGGCCATCCGGGTCACCGAAGGCGCCGAGAACTGGAACCACCAGCACCAGAATGTTCGCACGGAAAATGGCGTCTTTTTCGGCGACACGATCGAGTATGTCGACTTCGCTTACCTTGCGCGTGTGACGCGTCTCAATGCGATGGCTTTGGCGAGCCTCGCCGCCGCGCCGCCCCCGCCAGTCGAAGTGACGGTCAATGGCGCCTTGTCCGACGACACAACGGTGAAGTGGACTGCCACGGCCGGAGTCGCGACGTACCGCATATGGTGGCGCGATACGATTTCACCGACCTGGCAGCACAGCATCGACGTGCCAGCCAACACATTAGAGTTCGTCGTCAAGGACGTCGTGCTCGATGACCATTTCTTTGGCGTGCAGACGTTGTCGGTCGCCGGCTTTGCCAGCCCCATCCAGTATGCAGGCCCGCCCGGCGCATTCTTCCCGCCGGCCGAGCCGCCCAAATAGATCAGCGGGGCGCGAGGATGTCGTCGAGATAGGCCGGCTTACCGGGGATACGCTCCAGCCGCGGATAGCGGGGGCCTCCTGCGTAATCGAGCCGGACGGTCTTGATTGTGTCACCGGCCTTGACCAGAAGGTCGACAGGCGTGCCGCCCTTTGTTCCTGCAACCGCCGCCCTGAGGCGATCTGAGGTATAGCTCTGCCCGTTGACGGCCGAGATGGTCAGAGCGGTTGTGAGGCCAGCTTTCCAAGCGGGGCCGTCCCACTGAATGAGCGTGATCTTGCCGGCCACGTCCGCTGATAGCCCGATCGAGTAGAGCAGGTTGGCGGCGCGCGTGCGAGCCTCGCCTTCGCGCCACACGGTATTCGGCGTGTCGCCATAGACGAGCCGGTAGCCGCCGCGCTCCAGGCCTGCGAGCGGCGCCGTGGGCGCGACTGCGTCGACGCGGGCGGCGAAGAAGCCTTCCCAGTCGAACGGCTGGATCTTGTTGAGCGTCGCGACGAGGTCCTTGCGCGTATAGGTGAGCTGGCCCCAGTCGCCGTCATTCACACCGAAGAAGGCCTTTGCGAAATCATCGAGAGATTTCTTGCCGCCCGATTTTTCGCGGATCAGCGTGTCGGCATCCATCCAGATCAACTGGCCCTCGCGATAGTAGTCCTCGCTGCGTTGCCAGTTTTGCCAGGGCAGAGAGCGTCGTGCCGCGATGATGGGGTCATTCGTGGTGTCAGCAAGTGGTCGCCACTCGCGGCCGGTCTGCATGTCGTAGCCGGCGGCATTGCTGGCGATGAGGTCGAGCGCCTGTTGCTTCGTGACGAAGCCCGCGCGCGCGGCTAGGACGTTGCCCCAGTATTGCGTCTGGCCCTCATAGACCCACAGCAGGCTGTTGCGCATCGGGGTGTTGAAAGAGGGCGTCCAGAGATCTGCGGGCCGGCGGTATTTGCCATTCCATGAGTGCGTGTATTCGTGCGCCAGCAGATCCTTGCTGATAAAGCCGGTGCTCCACGCGGTGAAGTAGCCCGAGGTTGTCCCGTTGTCGCTTGATCGCTGATGTTCGACGCCGGAACCGGCCAGCTTGTCGCTGACGGACAGTAGCAGGTCGTAGTGGTTGAAGTGCCGCGCGCCGTATAGCTTGTCTGCCTGCCTCACGAGATTGCGGTGGACTTCGATGATCTCGGGAGAGGGGTCTACCTGTCCCGCTTCATCGCCCATGATGTTCAGCGTGACGCGCGAGCGGCCGCCGGGGTCGAGATCGAATTTGCGCATGTACTTGCCGGCGAACAGCGGGCTGTCGATCACGGTTTCCCATGAGTCCGTCTTGAAGCGCACGACGCCATTCGCGGAGGAGGTAGTCTCCAGCGCTGTCGCGTAGTCCCAGCCGAGCGGCAGCCTGACGCTGACATCGAAGTTGATGCGTCGCGCATAGTGACCCGCCGGATAAAGCGCCGCGACGTACCAGTTGAGCCGCAGCATTTCCGGCGTCATCATGATCGGGCCTTGTGCGGCTTCGATCGGCGTCAGGAACATGGCCTCGACGTTGATGGCCTTGGCGCCCTGCGGCACGTCGACATGGAAGGCGTAGACGTCGGCGGGGTCGCGCCGCCAAGGGATAACCTTGCCGTTGGCGGTGATCTTCAAGCCTGCATAATTGTAGATCGGCCCGCGCGGCGCGTGGTTGCCCGGAATCCACTGCGCATAAACCAGCGTCAGCGGACCGGACTTCGCCACCGGGATGCGCTGCCGGATGTTGAAGATCCGCCGGTCGAGATCGGTGGCGTCCACCTCGAGCGTGACGACGCCTGGGTACGCCTCGTCCTTCAGCGCGGGCAGGGCAGGGGCGTAGAATTGAGGCTGCGGCGCCGAGCGGACGGCTTGCTGGGCAGAGATCGGGGCGGCGAGAAGAGCAGCAACAAGAAGGGCCAGGCGCAGTTTCATTGGTCGGCGATTCCCTTGGGGTCTGACAGGCGTTGCGAGTAGAGCCTCCGCAACGGCAGAATTCAACGGATTCGGGCGGCCTCTGGCGAAAGGGGGCGTTCTGGTGCAGGTCTGCCGGCAACAACAAGAATGCTACCGACTTGGGAGAACGCGATGGAATTGGCGACGCCGGATGCGGCTGAACAACAGCCGGCGACGCCGCTGCGGACGGTGGTCGTGGCCTCGGCGGCCGGGACAGCGTTCGAATGGTATGATTTCTTCGTATACGGCTCGCTCACTAGCATTTTTGCCGCGAAGTTTTTCAACGCCGCTGAGATCGGGGAGGCGAACGCCACACTGGCGACGCTGGCCGTGTTCGCGGCGGGGTTGTTCTTCCGGCCGCTCGGCGCGCTCATATTCGGCCGGATGGGTGACCGGTTTGGGCGCAAGGGCGCGTTCCTCGCTACCGTCATCATCATGGGCGGAACCACCTTCGCTATTGGCCTCTTGCCCGATAGCAAGGAACTCATGGGATTGAGCGCCCTGTTGCTTGTCCTGTTGCGAATCCTGCAGGGCATGGCCATCGGGGGCGAATACGGCGGCGCGGCGATCTATGTCGCCGAGCATTGCGAGCCTCATCATCGCGGCGAGTCGACGGCCTGGATCCAGTCATCCGCTGCGTTCGGCCTGATGGGCGCGCTGGCGGTCGTGCTGAGCACGCGTGCGATCCTGGGGGAAGCGCAGTTCGTGGCCTGGGGCTGGCGCATACCGTTCCTTGCGTCCGCGCTTCTTGTCGCCGTTTCGGTGTGGATGCGACTGAAGCTGCATGAGAGCCCCGAGTTCGAGAAGATGAAAGCCGCCGGCACGCTCAGCCGCGCTCCCTATGCGGAAGTGTTCCTGAAGTGGGAGAACCTCCGGCTGGTCATCCTGTCGATCTTCGCCTTCCTGATGGCGCAGGGCGCGATCTGGTGGTGCGCATTCTCGTACACGCAGATTTTCCTCGAGCGCTTCATGAAGCTGCCGGGCGTCTGGGCGAACGTATTCCTCATCGGCGCAACGCTGGTATCGATCCCGCTTTACGTTTTCTTCGGCTGGCTGTCGGACCGCATCGGCCGCAAGCCGGTGCTGCTCTTCGGGATGGTGCTGTCGGTACTGGCGATGATCCCGGGCTTCCAGGCGTTCTCGGCCGGAACCAATGGCCCGCTGCTGACGGCGCAAAAGGAAGAAGCCGTCGTCATTCATGCCGATCCGGCTTCGTGCTCGTTCCAGTTCGACCTGCTGGGTGGCCGTAAGTACGAGACGGGCTGTGATATCGCACGCGTCTATCTCACCAATGCCGGCATCGGGTTCACCATCAAGTCAGAATTGCCGGGCACGCTGACGTCAGTGCAGATCGGCGAGAACGCCGACCAGAGGACGCCAGCTGGTGATGGAACGGGCCTCGACAAGCCCGCGCTCGATGCGCACGCCAAGGCTATCAACGCGGGCCTTGCAGAAGCCCTGAAGGTGGCCGGCTATCCCGCGCCGATCAAGCCGCCGACCACGATGGCCGAGTTCCAGACGCAGGCCGACAATTTCAACTGGCCACTGATCGTGGGCGGATTTCTCGCCATCGTTATTGCGGCGACGGCGCTCTATGGCCCGATGGCTGCGACGCTGGTGGAGATGTTCCCGACGCGCGTGCGGTACACGGCGTTGTCGGTGCCTTACCATATTGGTGTCGGCTGGGTCGGTGGCTTCATGCCGATGACGGCTTTCGCGATCGCGACAGCGACGGGCGATGTCTTCGCCGGTCTCTGGTATCCGGTCGTGTTCGGCATCATCGGTATCGTGACGACGCTTTTCCTGCTGCCGGAAACCAAGGGCAGACCGCTGACCTGAGCACGGAGCCCTGAATCGGGTCAGCGTGCCGTTGCGGGCGGGGAGGCGGCGCCCTGGGGCGTCGCCAGCGGCAGCTTGATTGTCGCGCGCAGGCCGTGCGGGGTCCGGTTCTGCAGGGTCAGAGATCCACCGTGGGCGCGCGCGATTGCTTCGCACAAAGTGAGACCAAGTCCTGCGCCGCCCGTCGAGCTGTTGCGTGAAGCTTCCCCGCGATAGAAGGGATCGGTGGCCTTGCTCAGCGCCTCGTCCGTCATGCCCGGACCATCATCATCGATATGGATGCTGAGCGCGCCGGCGCCGTTTCCCACGGTCACGCGCGCCGCGCCGCCATAGGTGGCGGCATTGTCGATCAGGTTGCGCAATGCCCGCCGCATCAGCACGGGGCGGCACACTGCGACGGATCGCTGCGTGGATACCAGCGTCACCGGCGCGCCTGTCTCGGCATAGTCTTCGACCATGTCCTCGACCAGAATGGACACATCCATGGTGCGTTCCGGCTCCCGCGACTTGCCCTGCCGCGACAGCTCCAGAATGTCTTCCAGCAATTCGGTTGTTTCCTCGATGGTGCGAACGGCCTTCAGCCGCTCGGCCTCCGGCTCCATCGTCTCCAGTCGTATCCGCAGCGAGGCGAGGGGCGTGCGCAGGTCGTGACCCAGCGCGCCCAGCATCACGTCCTTCTCGCGTAGCAGCTGACTGACACGGCGGCTCATGGCGTTGAACGCTGTGATGGTCTGCTGCACGTCGCCGGGCCCACGCGCAACAACCTGCTGCGGTTCGTCCACGTCGCCGACGCGGGCGGCAGCCGCCGCAAGATCGCGCAACGGCCGCGACAGTCGGCTGGCGACCAGGAGCGCGGCGGCAAAGACGCAGATGAAGATCACGAATGTGCTCGCGCCAAGCAGGAATACATCTCCGCGCGTGGTTTCCGGCGACATGGTGAAGCTGCTCAGCCAGCGACCATCAGGCAGTTGCGCGGACAACAGGATTTCGCGCAATTCGCGCATCATTGGCGGCGGCTCGCGGTCCGGTCCGCCGCGATCTTCCATCGGACCCATCCCGAAGCCCGAGCCTGGACCCTGTGGGCCAAAGTCTCTTGGCGGGCCATCAGGTCCCCGGTCGCGGTCCCGATTGCGGGCAAGTGCACTTATGGCGTCGCTGATGTTGTCGGGACGGGAGAGTGTGCGGGTCGACGCGCGGATCTCAACGGGTTTGACGCCTGCATCAGACAGCGCCTCGCGCAGGCGCTCTTCCAGGCCTGAATCGCGGTGCAGGCCATGCCTGTCGATCAGGTTGTTTGGTTGCAACGAATAGCGGCCCGGCCCTTGTGGCCTGCCAAGCAGGTTCGGACGCTGAAGTTCAATAGGCGGGTCGGCAAAGACGATAGCGGCGACGTCAGCAAAGCGCGCCATGGGCGGACCGCTCTGTTCGATCAGCGCCGCGCGCTGTCGCTCTCCGAGCAACAGGACGAAGTTTACCGTGCTGGCGACCAGCAGCGCGACCGCGATCACCAGCGCGAGTTGTCCCGGAAGGTTTTTCGGAAGGAAGGACTTCACTGCTTCCTGACCTCGGTAGAGAAACTGTAGCCGCCGCCCCAGACTGTCTTGATGTATTTGGGCGTCTTCGGATCGTCTTCGATCTTGCGGCGCAGGCGACTGATCTGGTTGTCGATCGATCGATCGAACATGCTGGCCTCGCGGCCTTGTGTCAGGTCGAGCAGCTGGTCGCGGGTAAGCACCAGTCGCGGACGTTCGATCAACACGAGCAGCAAAGCGTATTCGCCTGACGACAGCGGAACGGTCACGCCGTCTGAATCGACCAGCTCACGCTCGCCGGTTTTCAAGATCCACCTTCCGAAAGCATAGGACGGCGTGTCGGCGGGCGTGCCCTGTTTGGGTGGCAGACTGTTGGTGCGGCGGATGACGGCCTTCACGCGGGCGAGCAGTTCGCGTGGGCTGAAGGGCTTGGTGACGTAGTCGTCCGCGCCGACTTCGAGGCCGAGAATGCGGTCGAGCTCTTCGGCGCGCGCCGTCAGCAGGATGACCGGCAGGTTGCTGGTCGAGCGGATGTGGCGGCACAGGCTGAGCCCGTCCTCGCCCGGCATCATGATGTCGGCGATCACGAGATCGAACGCATGGCCCGCCAATAACACGCGGGCCTCCGCCGCGTTCGATGCGGCTTTGACCCGGAACTGGTTATTGCCGAAATACTTGACGAGCGGCTCCCGGATGGAGGCCTCGTCTTCGACGATCAGCAGGCTCTGGCTCATACCGATTCCGGCCTTCTAAAGGAAAAGCAGCCTGCTGCATCGGGGAGGCCCGAGGCAACAGGCTGCAGCAAGGAACATGGCCGCCATTGGGGGGAGGGGGGACGCAGCCGTGCTCCCGTCTCAGGTCACTACGGCTTGCCCGGTTTCAGGGCCTGCAGCTCGGCTATGGTAACCGTGCCGTCCTTGTTCGCGTCAGCACGGGTGAAGGCCTCGGCGCCGCGGGCGCTGAATTCGGTGAAAGACACCGGCTTTGCGTCATCATCGCCACCGCGTCTGCCGTGCTGACGGTGTTCGCCGCGCGGGCCGCCGCGACCGTCCTTGCCGGGGCCGGCAGCCATTTCAGCTGGGCTGAGCTGGCCATTCTTGTCCTTGTCGAGCGCCTCGAAGCGGGCCTTGGACAATTCGGCCTTCATTTCGGCGCCCTTGGCCTCGTGGAACTTCCTGAATTCCTCCGGAGTGGCAGAGCCGTCCTTGTTGGCGTCGATCTCGGCGAAGCGGGCGCGCTGGCCGGCGTCGAATTCCGCGCGGGTCAGCTTGCCATCGGCATTGGTGTCCATGGCCAGGAGGCTGAAGGGGCCGCCATGGCGCCCTCCGGGTCCTGGACCGCCCGGCGGCTGGGCGACGGCCGCGCCGGCCAGGGCGAGGATCGCAAGGGCTATCAGGGGCAGTTTGGTGGAAAAGTTCATGGGGGAGTTCGCTCCGTATATCGGCGATCAATTCGTCGCCTGATGGAGCCACTTTGGGGGCCGAATGTCGCACAACTACCCCCGGCTGCGGGGCTTTTGTCGCAAACTGTCATCCGCAACAGGCGGTTACGCCGCTTTCCTCTGGTGTTGGCATATGGCGTTTTGGTCTTCCAGCTGGTAGCCGGATTGCCCAATCGAAGGGCCGGGCCGGGAAAGAGACCTGCCGGGCATATCCAGGCGAGAAGATGCATGTGGTGGGATAAACCCAACGCCAACAAGGCCCCCGCAGCGGAGCCTCACCCGTTTCCTTTCATGAAGATCCGCTGGATCGGCTTTGTCGTTACGCTTGGCATGATCGCCATCACGACATTTTCGCTGGCGACGCAGGGCCTTAACATGGGCCTCGATTTCACCGGCGGCGTGCAGATCGAAGCCGTCAGCACCGCGCAGTTTGATTCTGGCGTTGTCCGCGCCGAAGTGACCAAGGCGGGCTTCCACGAAAGCACGGTCATCACCTCCGACGGCGGGAAGACCGTCATCATCCGCGTGCCGCTGGAAAAAGGCGCCACGGTTGAACAGATCGCCGGCAAGCTCACGACCGCCTTGGGCACGGGCGCGAAGGTGCTCAAGACGGACAATGTCAGCGGCAAGGTCAGTGACGAGTTGCTGGTCAAGGGCGTGCTGGCGTGCCTGCTCGCGGTGATCGGGATCGGCGCCTATGTCTGGTTCCGCTTCGAAGTGAAGTTCGGCACCGGCGCGTTCCTGACGACCTTCCACGACGTTTATGCTGTTATCGGGTTGTGGTCGGTGACGCAGATGACGTTCGACCTCACCATCGTGGCCGGCGTGCTGACCGTGGCGGGGTATTCGATCAACGACACGGTCGTGGTCTATGACCGCATCCGGGAGATGCTGAAGAAGTACAAGAAGCTGACGATTTCTCAGGTCATCGACATCTCGATCACCGCCACCCTGTCGCGCACCTTGATGACGTCGGTGACCGTTATGCTGTCGGCGCTGGCGATGATATTCCTGGGCGGCGCGGTTCTGGCCGGCTTTGGTATTGCGATCGTGTTCGGGGTCATTATCGGCACGTACTCGTCAATCTTCGTAGCGGCGCCTCTGCTGATCCACCTGCCGGGCCGCATTCCAGGTGCGAAATACCGTGGCGATGGTAATTCGGCCGAAGCGCGCGCCTGATCCTCGCTAATGGGGCTGGCGCACGTCGCGTCGGCCCTATTACTGTAGGGGTTGCAGGACGATGCGCCCGATCAGGCGGCGCAGGCCGCGGGGCGGAGGTATTTCCATGGCGGTGCTCGACACGGCGGCGCCGCCGCACCGCAAGGGGCCTTTCTACACACAGCTCTACTTTCAGGTGTTGTTCGCCATTTTTCTCGGCGGCCTGATCGGCTGGCTTTACAAGATCAACTGGTTCTCGACGACGCTGGGGCTCGGCGGGCTGGATAATTCCATTCCGTGGGTCAAGGACTATCTCCAGCCGCTGGGTCTGGGTTTCGTCAATCTGGTCAAGATGATCATCCCGATGGTGATCTTCATGACGATCGCCGTCGGCATCGGCAGCATGCGCGACATGGGCAGCCTGGGTCGCGTCGCGCTCAAGGCGTTTAGCTACTTTCTCGCGATCTCCACGCTGGCGCTTATAATCGGTCTCATCGTCGCGAACCTGGTCCATCCTGGCGAGGGCATGCACGCCAATCCCGAGAGCTATAGCGCGAAGGATATCGCCGCGGTTCAGGACTACGCTGCAAAGGCGCATGACTCGACCGTGATCGGTTTCCTGATGTCGATCATTCCGCGCACTTTCCTCTCGGCCCTTACTGAAGGGTCGACGTTGCAGGTTCTGTTCGTCGCCATTCTCGCCGGTGTTGGCCTCGCCATGGCAGGAGACCGTGGCCAGAAAGCGCTGGACGTCCTCAATTCCGCTTCGCAGATCGTATTCAAGATCGTCGCCGTCCTGATGCGCGCGGCGCCGATCGGCGCTTTTGGCGCGTTCGCTTTCATCATTGCCGACCTCGGTCTTGAAGCGATCGGCAAGCTCCTCGCGCTGGTGGCCACGGTCTACGCCACGTCGGCAATCTTCATCATCGTTGTGCTCGGCGCGGTCGGCATCTTCACAGGCTTCTCGATCTTCAAGCTACTGCGCTATCTCAAGGACGAACTGTTGCTGGTGCTTGGCACATCCTCCTCGGAATCGGCGCTTCCAGCGCTAATGGAGAAAATGGAACGAGCAGGGTGCGCTCGGCCAGTTGTCGGCATCGTCGTACCCACCGGCTACTCGTTCAACCTCGACGGGACCAACATCTACATGACCATGGCGGCGCTGTTCATCGCCCAAGCCATGGATATTCATCTGCCGCTTGAACAACAGATTGGCCTGCTGCTGGTTGCAATGCTTAGCTCGAAGGGCGCGGCGGGTGTGACCGGCGCAGGCTTCATCGCCTTGGCCGCGACGCTGGAGTCTGTCGTCGGGCCGGATGGCAACCCGATGATCCCGGTGGCTGGCATGGTGATCATCGTGGGCGTTGACCGCTTCCTGTCCGAGTGCCGCGCGCTTACCAACTTCATCGGCAATGCGGTCGCAACCGTGGTTGTCAGCCGGTGGGAGGGCGCGCTGGACCGCGACAAGCTCAAGGCGGCTCTTAATGGCAATCCGGCCCCACTGGCTGCGGTGGCGACTGAACAAGACCCTGATTGAGGGAGGCCTTCGCAGGGCTTGAGCGCTGTGGCCCAGCGCAATGGAACCTAGATGCTCTTCGACCGCCCGGCCCAGTATGGCGCGCGCACCTGCGCGCGCAGCACCTTGCCGGCTGCGTTACGCGGCAGCGTGTCGACGAAGTCGATGGTTCGCGGGCGCTGGAATCCGGGGAGGCGCTCCTTTGCGAATTCAAAGATCGATTGCCGCGTGGCGTCGGAGCGCTCGACACCTTCCTTGACCTCGACCACCGCCTTGATCTCCTCACCCCAATCCTCGTTCGGCACGCCGACGACCGCCGCATCCGCGACCAGAGGGTGCCGAATTAGCACCTCGTCGATCTCAACCGGATAGATGTTGACGCCGCCCGAGATGATCAGTTCGGCTGTGCGCCCCGTGAGGAACAGGTCGCCATCCGCATCCTGCTTGCCCATGTCGCCGAGCGTGAACCAGTCGCCGCGATAGCTCGCATCGGTCTTGCCCTGTTCCTTGTAGTATTCGAACCGCCCCGTCGCCGGCGCCTTCACATAGATCAGGCCTTCCTGACCTTGCGAGACGGGATTGCCATCAAGATCCAGCAGCCTGATCTCGACGCCTGCAACCGGCTTGCCCACGGTGCCGGGTTTCTTCAGCCACTCGTGCGGGCCGACAAACACGCCGCCGCCTTCGGTGGATGAGTAGTATTCGTACAGAACCGGCCCGAACCATTCCATCATCGACTGCTTCACATGCGCAGGGCAGGGCGCCGCGCCGTGGATCATCCAGCGCATGGAGGAAAGGTCGTATTTCTTCCGCGTCTCCTCCGGTAGCTGCAGCATGCGGTGCATCATGGTCGGCACCACATGCGTGTGCGTCGCCTTGTGCTTTTCGATCAGCCGCAGCGTTTCCTCGGCATCCCACTTGTCCATCAGCAGCACGCCGACGCCGGCGTTTATCGGGATCACGAAATTGATGCCGAGCGGCGCCGCGTGATAAAGCGGTCCGGTCAACAGCGAGAGATCGCTCTCGGGATTCCATTGCGCCGTCTCGTTGCAGACATTGGTGAGTTGCGACACCACCGGCCGCGTGCGACGGTAGACGCCTTTCGGCCGCCCCGTCGTGCCCGAGGTGTAGAGCATGGTGGAGCCGTACTCGGCATCTTCGATGTTCGCATCGTTTTCGGCCGCTATCGCCGCATCGAAGTCCTCGAAGCCATCAATGCCGCCCGAGAACGACAGCTTGGCGATCAGCTTGTCCGACTTGTTCGCCGCTTCGGTGGCGCCAGCCGCGAACCGCGCGCTGGCGATCAGCGCTCGCGCATCGCAATTGTCGACCACATACGCGATCACGTCATTCGCCTGATGCCAGTTCACCGCCGTCAGGCGTAGGCCAGAGCGCTGCGTCGCGGCCCACGCGATCGCGAACTCCGGCCCGTTATGGGCAAGCAGCGCCACGCCATCGCCCGACTTCAGCCCGCGCTTGCGCAAGGCGCGGACCAGCTGGTTGGCCTTCGCATTGAACTCCGTCCAGGTAAGATTGCCGCTCGGCGAGACGATGGCCAGCTTGTCCGGCCTGTGTCGTGCGTGCACCGCCACAGCCATGCCCTGGGCGACCAGCTGCTCGTCGGTAAGGCTGTCGATCTGGCTCATGGCTTGCGCGTTTCCCGGTCGCTGTGCGGCTGTTCCCGCCGTCGACCCGACCATAGAGCGGCGGGCAGGGCCGGGGCAATCGGGACGCGAGCCTTACGAACGGCTTGTCTCGTTGATCTGCGCCTTTTTCACAGACGCCGGCACAACCGGAATCTCGTGATCGGCCAACGCTTTCATCATGGGCTTGCGCGCCATGGCGGCGGCGATAAACGGCGCCAGCTCCGCTGCTTTCCGAGCTGCGCGCGCATCGGCCTCGGCCTGGAATTCCGGCATCACCTCGGCGGCGAACAGCTCGAGCGACTCGCAGATATGCTTGTGCTGGTTGCGCCCCGCCTGCTGCAGGAAGATCACCTGGTCGACACCGGCCGCCTGGAAGGCGCGGATGTGGGCGCGAATGTCGTCCGGCGTACCGATGCCATTGGCGCTGATCTCCGCGCGCTGCCGGGCTGAGATGATCTCCTCGTCGCTCGCCGCGCGTGACTTGAGGAAGTCAGCATAGAGCGTCGAGCGTCCCGGCAAGGCATCGTGCGCCACCAGCGCGTTGACGGCATAGCTGAAGAACTCGAAGCCTTCCTGGCCACGCCGGATCGCCTCGGCGCGATCGGGGTGGACCGAGAAGTTCGACACCATCGCGATGTTGGCGTTCACGCTGTGCCCGAGCGGCACGCATTCCTCGGACTTGATGATCCCGTAGTAGATCTCGGCCCAGTTGTGCGCCTCCGCCGGATCGACGAAAGAAAAGGCTAGGGCGCCAAGACCGCGCGACGCCGCAACCTTGATCGTGTCACGATTGGTGCATGCCATCCACATCGGCGGATGTGGCTTCTGCACCGGCTTGGGCACCACGTTTCGGCACGGGAAGGAAAATCCCTTTCCTTCGAAGCCCGGATACGGGTCCATCACCATCATGTTGGCGATCTGCTCGCCAGCCTCCAGCGCCAACGCGCGCTTCTCCTTCGCCGGAATGCCGAAGCCGCCAAGCTCAAGCCGCGTCGCGCCTTCGCCAATCCCGAAATCGAGACGTCCGCGCGAGATGATGTCGAGCGTTGCAAGCCCCTCGGCCGTTCGCGCCGGATGGTTGTAGTTCGGGATCACCTGGCGAATGCCGTGCCCGACACGAATGCGCTTGGTCAGCGCGGCGCACGCCGACAGAAAAACCTCAGGCGCGGACGAGTGCGAATATTCCTCAAGGAAGTGATGCTCGACTTCCCAAGCGTAGTCATAGCCAAGCCGGTCGGCGAGCACGACCTGTTCGAGCGCTTCGTGGAACAGCCGCGCTTCGTCACCCTCGTTCCAGGGTTTGGGCAACTGGTGCTCGTAGAAGATTCCAAATTTCATGGGGACGCCTCCGCCGCTGGGACGTCAGCTTAGGGATTGCCGGCGTAGATGCAAACGGCTCAGCCCGGCGCCTTGAACTCATCCCGCAGTTGGCGCTTTAGCACCTTGCCGATCGATGAGCGCGGCAGCTGGTCAACGATGGTCGCGAACGACAAGCGCTGGGTCTTGCCCACGCGGCCGTTCAACCAGGCCTTCAGCTCGTCCGCTGTCTCGCTCCGGCCCTCGCGCAGCACAATGAAGCCGGCCGGCGTCTCGCCCCATTCGCGCGACGGGATGCCGACGACGGCCGATTCCGCCACCGCCGGATGCTTCGCCAGCTCCGCCTCAAGATCGCTGGGATAGACGTTGAAGCCGCCGGTGATGATCATGTCCTTCTTCCGGTCGCCCAGCACAACGAAGCCATCCTCGTCGAACCTGCCGACATCGCCCGTGCGGATGAAGCGCGCGCCTTCGGGGCTGTACCATTCGGCATCCGCCGTCTTCTTCGGTTGGTTGTGATAGCCCGTCATGATCGACATCGAGCGCCCGACAATCTCGCCCAGCTCGCCGCGTGGAACTTCCTTGCCGTCCTCGCCGACGATGCGGATGTCATGTCCCGGCGCCGGCTGACCGACGGTATGCAGCTTGTGCGGAAATTCGTGCGCGCGCAGCAGGCACGATCCGCCACCCTCGGTCATGCCGTAGATCTCGACGAGCCCGCCGGGCCAGCGCGTCAAAACATCTGCCTTCAGGTCGGCCCCGAACGGCGCACTGGTGCAGGTCTTCATGCGATAGCTCGACAGATCAAAGCTGTCGAAGTCAGGCAGATCCATCAGCCGCCGGTATTGCACCGGCACCAGCATCGCGTGCGTGGCATGATGCTTCTGCGAAAGCTCCAGGAAGCCACGCGCATCGAACTTCCGCATCAGCACGACCGTGCCGCCGCGCATCAAGGCCGGGATCAGGCTCACCAGAGTGGTATTGGAATAAAGTGGCGTAGACACGATCGTCACCGCATCGGGCCCATAACCCAGCGCCTCGGCGCGGCGCACATGGCCCCAGCGCATCTTGTGCGGCTGGACGATGCCCTTCGGCGCGCCTGTGGTGCCGGATGAGTAGATGATGTTGAATGTCTGGTCGGGATCGATCGCCACCGGGTCGGGCTTGGCGCCGAAGCCCGCCAACCAGTCCGCGAAGGCTTCGTTGCGCACGCCTTCCAGTGCGATGCGCTTGACGGTCAGCGGGTCGGTAATGCCGTCCAGCGCCAGCGATGCGCTGTCATCCACGAACAGGAGCGCTGCGTCGCAGTCGCGCACCATCATTGCGAGTTGTTCCGGCGTGGATGACGGCGCGAGCGGGCAGGCGGCTGCGCCCACGCGAAGGGCCGCAATGAATGCGGTTACGTATTCGATCGAGGATGGCCCGCAGACGGCGATTGCGCCCCGCGGCTCCACGCCGTCGCGTTGCATAGCGGCGGCTGCGCGATTGATCAGTGCGTCGAGCTGCGCGAAGGTCAGCGAGCGGTCGCCGTCTATGACCGCGATATGGTCAGGCCGATGCTCGGCGTGCGACCGGATCAGGTCCGGCATGGTAGCGAAGTCGCTTGCGAGAAGGTCGTCGGCTGTCCGCATGAAACAGGTCCTGCTAGTTGCCCGAGAACGACGGCGCGCGGCGTGCGTGGAAAGCAGCGCGGCCCTCCTTGAAGTCACTGCTATCGAAGCATGCGTCGATTGCCGCCTGCGCGGCCTGGTTCAATGAAGGATCGCGCGCGGCCCGGCTGGCCAGCTTCGCAGCTGCATATGTCATTGGCGCGGTGGCTGTGATCTCGGTGACCAGATCGCGTATGGATTGCTCTAGGCTATCGGGTGCCACGACCCGGTTCAGGAAGCCTGCGCGAAACACTTCTTCCGCCGTGAACTGTCGCGCTGTCGCGATCATCTCGAGAGCGAGTGCGGATCCGACGATGCCTTGAAGCCGCGCCAGATTGTCCACCTCATAGCCGAGGCCGAGCTTTCCGGCTGGCACGCCAAATCGCGAGCCCTCGACCGCAATGCGGATATCACAGGCGCTCGCGATCACCATCCCGCCACCAATGCAGTACCCCTTGATCATCGCGATGACCGGTACAGGCGCCGCCAGCAGCGAGGCGGTCGCAGCCGTCACGGCTTCGGTGAAAGACCGGTTCGTCGCCGCATCGTTCCGCTGAACATCGAACTCGGCGATGTCGGCTCCCGAAATGAAGGCCTTGTCACCTGCGCCACGCACGACGATGGCTCGCACGCCCGAAGCGAGCAGCGTGGCGACTGCAGCGGGCAAGGCATCCCACATGTCCCGGCGCACAGCGTTCAGGCGCTCCGGCTGGTTGAATGTCAGCCAGCCGATCGGGCCTTCACGCTCGGCCTGGATGCGTCCTTCCGCAAACTGCGCACCAACTCGCTGCATAGCACTCCTTACGGTGCCAGCGCGTTGACCGGCAGGGCCTGGACCGTTACGAATCCGGGCATTAGCGCTAGGCCCGAAGCCATGGAATAGGCAAGGGGCCCGGCGTGAACTTGCCGGGTGGATGCGTCGTATGCGCGACCCTGCCAGATGTCCGGGCCGCGTTGGGAAGCGCGCTGCCGGGGAAACAGGATTTTGACGACGATCATGCCGCAGACACTGCCGCCATATTTCCGCGTCGCATCTCGATGACGAGCGCGATTCTGCCTCCCGGTCTGGCTGGCGATCTCGACGTGCTGGCGTTTGCCGAGGCGGAACTTGCGGCTGGCCGTCCTGCGGCGCTGATTACGATCGTTGGCCTTGATGGACCGTTCTCGCGGCCGCTCGGTGCGCAGCTTGCCGTCGCCGGCGACAAGCGCTTCGCCGGCAGCATCTCGGGCGGTTGCCTTGAGCAGGCGCTGACAGAAGAAGCGCAGGCGGCGATGCGCGAAGGCCGTAACCGCGTGCTGCGTTATGGCCGTGGATCGCCTTACCTCGATGTGCGCTTGCCGTGCGGCGGCGGTATCGACCTGCATGTCGATGCATCGCCCGATCGCGAGCTGCTGCAGAACGCCATCGCGCTTGGCCGGGCTCGCAAGCTATTCACTCTGGGGTTCAATGTCGCCGCGCCACGTTCGACCCTGCGCCTGATCGAAAACAACTCGGAGGCTCGCTCCGATGAATTCGTTCGCCGCTACTCGCCACAGCTCCGCATCCTGCTTGCAGGCCGCGGTTGGGAAATCGTTGCGATGAGCCAGATGGCGCAGACAGCGAATGTCGAGCTTGTCGTCGCCAGCCAGGAACCGGCGACGCTGGAGTTCTGCAAACCATACGCTAACCAGCTCGTCCGTCTCACGACGCCTTCCGCCACGCCCGAACTTCCGTTCGATGACCACACAGCCGTCGCCTGTCTCTTTCACGAACACGAGTGGGAAGCGCCGCTGTTGCTAGAGGCGCTGCGTAGTCCTGCCTTCTATGTCGGTGCGCTCGGTTCGCGGCAAACGCATCAGCGCCGTATCGAAGCGCTGCGCGAGCTCGGCGCTGGGGATGGCGATATTGCCCGACTGAAAGGCCCGATCGGTTTGTTCGCGTCGCAGGATCCGCGATCGCTTGCGGTCTCAGCGCTCGCTGAAATCGTGCAAGTGTGGAACGCCAGGAACAACAAGGGAGGCGAGCGATGAGCGTGCCTCTGAACCGCGCCGCCATCATCCTGTTGGCCTCAGGCCTGTCGCGCCGGTATGGCAGCCGCGACAAGCTCACGGCCAATCTTGGCGGCAAGCACCTGATCGAGCATTCGGCGTCAGAGCTGACCAAGCTTTCGGCATTGGCGCGCGTCGCCGTCACGCCCGCCGACAGGCACGACCTGAAGGATCATCTGATCAATCGCTTCGTCATTGCGCTGAACAAGAAACCCAAGCACGGCCTCGGACATTCCATCGCTGTCGGCGTGCAGGTCGCGCTTCAGTTCAAGCCAGACGCCATCGTGATCTGCATGGGCGACATGCCGTTTATCGAAGGATGGCTGGTCGAGGCCTTGCTGGCGAAACTCGGCGATGCGGACATCGTCCACGCAGGCGCCTCCGATCGCGTGCATCCGCCAACAGCCTTTGGCGCGGCATGTTTCGATCAGCTGCGGTCGCTCGATGGCGACGACGGCGCCAAGCGGATCATCGGGCAGGGAGGTTTCCGCGTGGCGGGCCTCAACGCGCCTGCGCCGCTGCTGGTCGACGTGGACACGCGCGAGGAGCTGGAGTTTGCGAGCCGGCAGATGGCCGTGCGGGATGAGATCGCGCTACGAAATGCGCGGGCGCTACCGCATCATCCAGCCGCGCCGGCTGAGCCGCCGGCGGATCCGGAATGGCTCACGCGGCTAAGCGTCAACCGGGGCTGAGCGCTCGACCACCTTCACGGCGACCCACAGCGCTTCCTGCTCGTCGAGGGTGAGCTTGGCGAAGTCCTGCCCGCGCGCCTTGGCCATGGTCTCCATAGCACGGAAACGCTTTCCAAATTTTGAATTCGCGGCGCGCAAGGCTTCCTCGGGATCGACCTGGAGCTTGCGGCACAGGTTGGCCGCCACGAACAGGATATCACCCAGCTCCTCGGCCACATGAGCCTGGTCCAGAACCGGCGCCGCGATTGCCTCTTCCAGCTCTCCGATCTCTTCTTGCAGCTTCTCGAAAACGGGCCCCGGCGCCGGCCAGTCGAACCCAACCCGCGCCGCGCGCTTGGCCAGCTTCTCGGCCCGCATCAACGCCGGCAGCCCGAGCGCCACACCGTCCAACGCGCTGGGCTCAGTCCCGGCGGCCTTCTTCGCCCGCTCGGCCGCCTTCATCGTCTCCCAAGCCCCGACCTGCGCTTCGGCGCTGGCGATACGCTCCGTACCAAATACGTGCGGGTGACGGTCGACCATCTTGGTCACCAGCCCGCGCACCACGTCGTCGATGTCGAAGTGCCCGGCTTCCTCCGCCATGCGCGCGTGGAACACGGACTGGAACAGCAAGTCGCCCAGCTCGCCCTTCAGCTCGCCCATATCCTGCCGCTCGATAGCGTCCGCCACCTCATAGGCTTCCTCGATCGTGTACGGCGCGATCGTCGCGAAGGTCTGTTCGAGGTCCCATGGGCAGCCGGTCCCGGGCGTCCGCAGCCGGGCCATCAGCTCCACCAAATCACGCCATGGCTCCCCGCTGGAGGGGAGGGAAGACCCCTCCTGGTCGGTCGCCACCGGCGTGCCGGATTGTCGGGCTTCGTCAGCCATGCGCCGTTTCCCTCATAGCATCAGTCGCATAATCAACATTATGGGCAATAAGGTTTGGATTGAAATCAGGCACTTGGCGCGACCTCCAGCTCCATCCCGTCAAAGGCGGGCTCTACCCCCGCCGGCAGCTCCGCCTTGAGCGTGGCGTAGTCCAGATCGACATGCAGGTTCGTTAAGACGGCTCGGCGCGGCTTCAGGCGCTCGATCCAGCCAAGAGCCTGGCTGACGCTGGCGTGGGTGGGATGCGGCTTGTAACGGAGCGCATCAACCACCAGCGTGTCCAGCCCGCTCAGCCGCTCCAGCGTCGCCTCGGGTAAACGGACCACATCGTTGCAATAACCAAATGGCCCGATTCGGAAGCCCAGCGAGGCGATCCCGCCATGGTCCTGGGCCAGCGGCAGGAACGAGACCGCGCCGCCCGGACCAGAGATATCCACAGCCTGCCCCGGCTCCAGGTCCGCGTGCTTTTCGAGGATCGCCGGATAGGACCCGGCGCCGTCAAAGCAGTAGTCGAATCGCTTGCCGATGATGTCCGACGTCACCTTGTCCATGTGCACAGGCATCCGCTTCATGTTGCGCAGGACGAGCGCCCGGAGGTCGTCGATCCCGTGGCACTGGTCGGCGTGCTCGTGAGTCAGCAGGACGGCGTCCAGTCGCTTGACCTGTGCCGCCAGCAACTGTTCGCGCATGTCCGGCGCGGTGTCGATCAGGACCAGTGTTGGCTCGGCGGCGCCAGGCGCCCAGGACCGGACCAGCGCCGAGCAGCGCGAGCGACGGTTCCGTGGTTCGGCTGGGTCGCAGATGCCCCAATCGTTTCCGATCCGCGGTACGCCGCCGGAGGAACCGCAGCCAAGAATGCGGACCTGCAACCTGCCCTTTGTCAGCGACGCACTCATTGGACCCGCCTGAACAACGCCAGCGCATTAGCGGTGGTCAGCCGCGCGGCGTCCTCGATGGTTAGGCCGCGATGGGCGGCGAATGCCCGGCAGACGTCCGGCAGGAAGGACGGCTCGTTGCGACGGCCACGATGTGGCATCGGCGCGAGGTACGGGCAGTCTGTTTCAAGGATGATCCGGTCGAGCGGCACCTGAGCCGTGACCGCGCGAACATCGTTGGCCGTCTTGAACGACAGGATGCCTGAGATCGAAAACCACGCGCCGAGGTCCATGGCTCGTTTCGCAAGCCGCTCACCAGACGTGTAGCAGTGCATCAGGATCGGAAAGGTGCCGCGCGCATACTCGCGCTCGAGAATGTCGCCGGTCAGGTCGTCGGCCTCGCGCGTATGCACCACGAGCGGCAGCTGGGTCTCGCGCGCGGCGATGATGTGTTCGACGAAGCTGCGCTCCTGCAGGACGATGTCGCTGTAGCCATAATGCTGATCGAGGCCGGTCTCGCCAATGCCGCACACTTTGGGATGCGCCGCCTCAGCCACCAGCGTCTCGGCCTGCAGCGACCAGTAGTCCTTGGCGTAATGCGGATGGACGCCGACGGTGCAGTTGATGTCGTCATTCGCGTCGGCGATGGCTTTGACGGCCGGATAGCGATCAAGCCGGTCGCAGATCGTCACCATGCGCGTCACGCCGGCCGCACGCGCACGCGCGATCACCGTCCGGGAGATCGGACTGGAATTGTTCGGCGTGCAGGTTTACGTGCGTGTCGAAATACATGCGCGTCAGCCTCCCGCGCTCGACAGCCGGCCGGAGACGGCGTTCAGCGCCGCCGCAATGGTCTGTGCACGATCCTGATTCAGCGCCTGAGCCTCGGCGCCGATCCGCGCAACTGCCAGCGCGGCGTCGGCCCATTCGCCTGCCCGCGTCGGGTCGCCCTCGCGCATCGCGCGCCGCTGTAGGAAACCACGAAGGCGCTCCATCGAGACAGCCAGCGCGCCGTCGCTTTTTGCGGCCTGTGACAAGGCGGTCTGCAGCGCGGAAGGCTCCACAGTGTCGGAGCGCAGCAGCGATTCAAGCGCTGCGCCGCCATCATCGACTTCGCCCTGCAGCAGCTCCAGCGCGCGGCCCGGTCGGCCCGGCGCGAGGTTGGCGATCGAAGTTGCCTTCGTGCCCGTGTGCCCGTTCGCGGCGAGCACGGCCAACTCGTCATGCTCGCCCAACGCATCGCACCGCAGGACGCGGCAGCGGCTGCGCACCGTCGGCAGCATCGCTTGCTCGCCGTGGGAGATGAGGAACAGGACTGCCTTCGGCGGCGGCTCCTCTAGCGTTTTCAGGACGGCGTTGGCGCCGAAGCGGTTCATCTCGTCGACGGCGTCGATGATCGCAACACGCCAGCCGCCGAGCGCTGGGCGCAGCGAAAAGAACTGCGCAAGGTCGCGCACGCTGTCGACCGGGATCTCCGATTTCTGCTTGCCCTTGTCGTCGATCGGTCGGCGGATCACACGCAGGTCTGGGTGGTTGCCCGCCAGCACCAGTTTCGCCAGCGCCGGGTCGGGTTGAGAGGTGAAGTCGCTCTGGTCGCCAAACAGCTTCAGGGCGAAGCGCAAGGCGAGCCGCGCCTTGCCGACGCCACGCGGTCCACGCATCAGCCAGCCGTGATGCAGCTTTCCTGTCGCGAGCGCAGACAGGAAATCCTCGCGCGCCGCCTGGTGGCCGAACACCGGCCCGACATCGTTCGGCTGGAGCTCCATCAACGGATCTCCGCGAAACGTCGCGCGATTTCCGCCATGGAGGCTTGCGCCACAGCGTCTGCGGTCATCGACGCATCGATCACGGCGCAGCGTTCCGGATTGGCGTGGGCGATATCGCGAAAGGCTTGATAGACCGCCTCATGGTAGTCGGCGTTGCGCTGTTCGATCGCGTCGGGTCCGCCGCCACGGGCGGCCATCCGTGTACGTGCAATCGCCATCGGCAGGTCGAGTACCAGCGTCAGGTCGGGCGCTGTCGGGCCGACGACTAGTTTTTCCAGCGCATCGAAATGCTCCGGCGCGACGCCGCCTGCAGCAACCTGATAGGCGCGCGAAGAGTCGGAGAAGCGATCGCACAGCACCCAGTCGCCACGCGCGAGCGCGGGTCGGATGGTGCGATCGAGATGATCGCTACGCGCGGCGTAGAACAGAAGGACTTCCGCCGTTGGCTGCCAGCCTTCGACGCCTTCGGGCGGAGACAATATCATGCGGCGCAACACTTCCGCGCCCGGTGATCCGCCTGGCTCACGTGTGCGGACAATGGTTATGCCACGCGCACTCAACTGCTGCGCGAGTGCGGCCGCGAGCGTTGACTTGCCGACGCCTTCGCCTCCTTCGAGCGTGATGAAGCGTCCGCGCGCCGTCAAAGCTCAATCGCCTTTCAGTCCGAACATGGCCTTGCCGAAGAAGCCCATTTCATTGACCGCCGCGCCAGCCGCCACGGGGATCTTCACGGCGCCGACGCCCGGCGCTGTAATGATCAGGTCGCCCACGACATCGCCTGCTTTCAGCGGCGCCATCAGCGGCGACTTGTAGACGACTTCGCCCTTGATCTTGTCGACCGCATCGAGATGCAGGCCGACGGCGTAGTCAGACGTCGCAATCAGTGGCACCTGTTTCTGTTCACCCATCCAGACGTCGGCGACCGCCACCTGCGCGCCTTTCTTCACCAGCGTCGCTGAGGTGAAGTCGAGGAAGGCAGATCGCATGACGCGCGGACCTTCCTGCTTGCGCTCTGTCTCGCTGGCGAGGCCGTTGAGCACGATGATGCGGCGTTTACCTTCGCGCACGGCCGATCCAACGAGACCGAAACCTGACACTGCTAGGTGGCCCGTCTTCACGCCATCAGACCCCTGCAGCTCGCGCAGCAGGGGGTTGCGGTTGTACTGGCGCGTCTTGTTGAAGGTGAATTCCGGCTCGGAGAATAACGGATAATATTCCGGGAAGTCGTGGATGATGCGGTAGGCGATCAGCCCGATGTCGTGTGCGCTCATCCGGTGGTTCGGATTGTCGAGACCTGTCGCGTTGCCGAAGGTCGAATGCGTGAGGCCCAGTTCCTTGGCGCGGGCCGTCGCCTGGCGGGCGTAGGCCTCCTCGCTGCCGAACAGGCCTTCGGCCAGCACGATGCACGCGTCATTGCCCGAGACGATGATCGCGCCCTTGAGCAAATCCTGGATCGTGACCTTGGAGTGGATCGGCAGGAACATCGTCGAGCCATCCGTGCCGGCCCCGCCGGTGCGCCACGCATGCTCGCTGACCGTGAACTCGTCGGTAAGGGAGAGGCGGCCGGCTTTGATGCGCTCGAACACCATGTAGTAGAGCATCAGCTTCGACATCGAGGCGGGGATCATCGCTTCGTCGCCGCGCTTGGAATAGAGCGACAGGCCCGTGTCGCCATCCATGATGAAGGCGTATGTCGCCGCCGTGTTCAACGGATCGGCTGCCACTTGGGCGGCAGGATCGGGCGTTACCGGAGCAGGGCCCGGCTGCTGGGCTACGGCAGAAACCGACGCGGCCAGAAGCGCCACAGCGGCCATGGTTCCGGCGATGAATCGCATGTCGTCAGACTCCCTTGGGGAACCCGGCGAGAAGACGGCGTTTCGGGCGTCCGCGTCAACCGCTGCGAGCGCCCGAAATGGCTTGTAACTGTGGGGTGTGGCGCCCTGCCCTAGCCCTCGGCGACGATCTCTAGCGACCGCGGGCGACGACCAGACCGTGTGCGCCGCTGCGGGAGAGCGCCAGACCGGCCTCTTCGCGGCTCGCCCACGGGCCGACCATCACGCGATAGAACTCCGAACCGTTGACCGCGACGCTTTCGATCGACACCCGGCCATTCGCATTGAGTTTCTGGCGCAGGGCGTGAGCGTTGGCGAGATCGGCAAACGAGCCGGCCTGGACGTAGAACTGGCCAACCGGCGAGGCGAACTGGGCCGGAGCCGGGGCTGCCGAAATCTGCGGAAGCTGCGAGGCAACCATGCTGACGCGCTCGGGAGCAGGCGGGGCGGCAACCAGTCCGCCGCCGCCGTTCAGCGGGGCCGCGCCGACATACTCGACGCGAACCTTGGCGGTGCCCTTGGCGTGCATGTTCAGGGCAGCGCCGGCGGCTTTCGACAGGTCGATGATGCGGTCGTCCACGAAGGGGCCGCGGTCGTTGATGCGCACGAGCACCACGCGGCCGTTTTCGAGGTTGGTGACGCGCACCATGGAGGGGATCGGGAGGGTGGGATGAGCCGCCGTCATGGCGTTCTCGTCGAACACCTCGCCGGAAGCGGAATCCTTGCCGTGGAAGGTCGGGCCGTACCACGACGCGATGCCAACCTCGTTATAATTCGGTTCCTGGGCAGGGACATACCAGCGGCCGTTCACCTGATAGGGAGGGCCGGCATACGGCACGGCCAGTTGTTCCTGGATCGCTGAACGCGTGCTGGTCGCAGCGGTTTTCAGGGCGATCGGCTCGCCAATGCCGGCAGCCGCCAGCGGGGCCGGACCAAACGAGCGGGTCTCGCCGGCGAAGGTCGGAATCGGTGCTTTTGGTGCTATGGTCAGCGCCAGGGGATCGGCGCGATTTTCAAGCCGCGGCGTCGCATAGCTGGGCTTCGTCGACTTGTAGACGATAGGGGCGGCGGTCTGCGCAATGGCTGCGCCGGCGCACAATGCACTCAAGACGCCTGCCACAGCAGTCGTTTTGAGGACGCACAGGACGCTTCGCCGCGGGGCGGTGGTGCCAGCCATTCGTCGAACCCTCTTTCAGAGCACTTCTTCAGCCACCTTTCTGGGGGCATGGGGGTAACCATACGCAGGGCCGCTTGCCGGGCGCTGAAACCGATTCCTGCAATTTTGATGGATTTTGACGGGTTTCCGCCGAAGGTTACCGCCGCCGGCAGGATTTGGCGGAGTTCCGCCGACCGGCCTGCGTTTTCCCCCGATAACGGCCTGCCCTGCCCCGCACCAGCGCTTGATGGGGGCAGGCCGATGTAAACCATTTTCTTTGCCGCCAACCCTGCCTAGAAGGCTCACGCGGGAGAGGTGGCCGAGTGGTTTAAGGCAACGGTCTTGAAAACCGTCGTAGGGGAAACTCTACCGTGGGTTCGAATCCCACCCTCTCCGCCACGTGTCTGCAGGTCCGGAGTAAGCCGATGTGGTTCGACAACGTCGGCACGTTCATGGAGTTCGGCTACCAGCACATCCTGCCGCAGGGCATGGACCATGTGCTGTTCGTGGTGGCGCTCTACCTCAACGCCCGCAACTGGCCGTCGCTGATCACGCAGGTGACGACTTTCACGCTGGCCCACACCATTACGCTAGCCCTTGCGTGTCTTGGGCTGGTCGCGGCGCCGATCGAGATCATCGAGCCGCTGATCGCTGTCTCCATCGTGGTGCTCGCGATCGAGGCGATCCTGTTCAAGGAGGGGACGGCCTGGCGGTTGCCGGTGGTGTTCGCCTTTGGCCTGCTGCACGGGCTCGGTTTCGGGTCGGTGATGAAGATCTATCTGGAGAATGCCGATCTCTCGGCGGGTCTGGTCGGCGTGACCATCGGCGTTGAACTCGGTCACCTCACCGTGCTGGTCGCAACCGGCGTCGTCGCCTTCCTGGTCCAGCTTGTCCTGAAGTCGTTGAATCGGCCGAGCCTCTACCGTCCCGCCTTCGTGATCCCCGCCGCGGCGCTGATCGCAGCAATCGGCGTGTTCTGGACGCTGCAGCGAACCGGCGTGTTACCCGCCTAGGGCGCCGACAGGTACGCATACCAGACGATCAGCAGAACCAGCCGCGCCGCAAACGCGGAGCCCGTCAGCGCCGACAGCCCAATCGCAACCACAGCCGCGACCGCCCCGGTTCCCGCCGCGAGCGTCATGACTTCCAGCGGCGGCAGATGCAGGAGCGCGGGCAAGCCGAACAGCACCGACCAGACCACACCTGCGATGACAAACGCCGACCGCCGCAGCATCGGCCCTTGCGCCGCCACCTTCGTCAGCAACACCAGCCCGCGCGCCTCGCTGCGCCCCGCATGCGCGCTCAGTGCGAACACCAGCACCAGCAGCCCCGCCGCGCTTCCCGCATGGCGGAAGTCGGGCAACAGCGCCGCCACGCCCGCCGCGATCAGCCCGAGAAACGGAAACGCCCATCCCGATCCGATCAACCGCATCTCCGCGATCACCAGACCTACCGGTCCCGCCAGAGCCCGCCCGGCAGGCTTCGCATTCGCCACCACGCGGCGCGGCGGACGGCTCATCATGCGGCTGAGGCGACCGCCGCCGGTCTTCCGCCGCGCGCGATGCGGCGCATAGAGCAGGCCCGCCACAACCGCCAGCACAACAGCTATCCCGCTCCAGGCGGCGCGCGACTCCAGATATCCGGAAGAGACCAGCGCCTTGTGCACGTCCAGCTGCACACGTCCGGGCGTCACCTCGCCGCCACCGATCGTAAAACTGTCCGTGCCGGCGGGCGCGCCGACAAGCAGGGGCGATGCGAACCCGGCGAAGTCCAGCATGTTGGTCGAGAAGTTTCGCTCCGCCTCCGCGTTCACCGCCGGCACGACGATCGACGCCATCCACACCACGAAGAACAGCACGTCGCCAAACGCCCCGCGCGTCGCCGGCAGCGCGTCGAACAGGATGCGCAGCCCCGCGAGCCCCAGCAGCGCGGGCGCCGCCACGACCCACAGTGCAAACGCAATCTCGCCAACGTCGAGTCCGCCCGGCGGCAGGATCAGCCAGCCGAGGAAAAAGCCCGACAGCGTCAGCGCCAGCAGCATCGCAACCAGCACCGCCGCATCGGCTGCAAACCGCCCCAGCGCGATCGCGACCCGCGAGGCCGTTGTCACTTCCTCGACCTGCCATGGCTGCCGGCGCGTCGTGTTGGCGCGCAGATAGAGCCACGCCACCGGCAGCACGATGGTCGACACCACGATGCCAAGCGACACACCGAGAAATCCCGATGTCATCTCGGGCAGGTGGTCGCCGATGATGATGCGCACGCCCTCGGCGTCCGGCCCCATCGGGATCATGTAGCGCGCGGCGATCGGCGCTGCGATCAGCAGAAGCCACAGGCTTGCACTGCGCTGATAGCGCTTCAGCGAATTCGCGAGCGACGAGGTCAACACGTGCGCGGCGCTCACGCCGACAGCCCCGTGGTCTGCGCCGTCACCTGCCCTGCTTCGACCCGCAGCACGCTCGCCGCATGCGGCTTCAGGCCTTCCGCGAGGTGCGTCGTCATGACGACAACCGCCTTGCTCGCGCGCTCGAGGATCAGCGCCGTCACTTTGCCGGCCGTTTCGGAATCCAGCTCCGCCGTGGGCTCATCCAGCGTCAGCAGCTCCGGCGCGCCCAGCAAGGCCTGCGCGAAGATCAGACGCCGCCGCATGCCGCCCGAAAAGCTCGCGATGCGCCGGTTGATGTCGTCATGCAGACCGATCGCGGCGGTGATGCTCTGGAATTGCTGATCGGCCTCGGCCAGCTTCAATCCCTTCAGCGCCGCCATGTGCATGGCGAACTCGCGCGCGGTCAGGTCGTCCGGCAGGTCCACTGCCTGCGGCGCGTAGCCCAGCGTCTTGCGCAACGCGCCACGGTTGGCGGCGCCTTTCCACGTGATCGAACCTTTGTTGGGACGCTCCGCCGTTGCGAGCAGGCGCAACAGCGTCGACTTGCCCGCGCCGCTGGGCCCGACCAGCAGGTTCAATCCCGGCACAAAATTCAACGACACATCGTTCAGCACACGCTTGCGCGCATAGCTTTTGCTCACACCCCGTAACTCAAGCACCGGCACGCCCCCCAGCTCACGTGAACCGCCAACGTGGCCACTCCCGAGCATGCTCGCGAACGCGTCTCCGAAGCAATGCCAAAGCAAATTGGTCTCTCAGCAAAGAGCGAGTATTGTGACGTCCTCAGGGGACTCACCATGACAGAAACGGTCGCCAGCCGGCCCGTAATGCGCGACCGGATCGCGCTGATCGACATCCTTCGCGGCTTCGTCATCGTCCTCATGGCGCTGGACCACACCCGCGAGTTCACCCATGAGAGCGGCTGGGCCTACAATGCCCTTGGCCCCGAATCGCCGCCGCTGATCTACGCGACCCGCTGGATCACCCACCTCTGCGCGCCCACCTTTGTGCTCCTCGCCGGCGTCTCTATCCGCCTGCAGGCCATGGGCGGCCTCGCAGCTCCCTCGCTGTCCGCCCGCATCGCCAAACGCGGCCTGTGGCTCATCTTCCTTGAGCTGACCATCATCGGTTTCATCTGGTCGTTTTCGATGCCCTTCCTGCAGTTCTGGCAGGTCATCTGGGCGATCGGCTGGTCGATGGTGCTGATGGCCGCGCTGGTTTTCCTGCCGCCCATCGCCTCTCTGGTCATCGGCGGCGCCATCGTTATCGCCAGCAGCGTCCTGACCACGATCCCGCCTGCCACATTCGGAGACCTTGCACCGCTCTGGAGCGTGCTCCAGCGCACGCCGGCTTTCTTTCCCGATCCGCCGCAATCCGCCGTCTTCATCGTCTATCCGATCCTGCCCTGGTTCGGCCTGATGGCGGTCGGCTACGGCATCGGCCATGTGTTTCGCTCAGAGCGCCGCGACCGCAACCTGATCCTCATTGGCCTCGCCATGCTGGCGCTGTTCCTCGTCCTGCGCGTGCCCAACCTCTATGGCGATCCGCGCCCGTGGGCGCCGGGAGAAGACCTGCTGCGCACCGTCTATGCCTTCATGGATGTCACCAAGAACCCGCCTTCCCTCAGCTACGCGCTGGTGACGCTCGGCATCGTCTTCGTCATCGCGCCGGGCCTAGCCCGCCTGCCAAAACCCGTCGCAGGCTTCTTCCGCACCTTCGGCGCCGTGCCGCTGTTCGCCTACGTCCTGCACATCGCGCTGATGCACCTCTACGCGATCCTCGTGCGGCTCATCTGTGGCGCCAGCCTCGCCCCGATGACCGACACGATGCGCAACTTCGTCTTCGCGTCCGAACGCTTCGAAGGGTTCACCCTGCCGATCTGGGCGACCTACCTCACCTGGGCCGCTGTCATCGCCACGCTCTATCCGCTGTGCAGATGGTGGGTCGGCGTGAAGAAGCGGCGGACCGACTGGTGGCTGGGGTATTTGTAACGCGCGCGATCCGGCCGGGCGCAAGCACGCATTGGGAAACGATCTGGCGCAGCAACCGGCGATGTGCAGGGAAAGTGGTGCCCGGAGCCGGAATTGAACCAGCGACACGCGGATTTTCAATCCGCTGCTCTACCAACTGAGCTATCCGGGCCTGCGCCTCGCGGCGAAGAGGCGCGATGTATAGGGAAACGACTATTCCCTGTCCATACGCTTTTGGCTGGGTCAGATGTCGTTGTTTTCAGGCGTATTCGGGGGATTTGAGCTGTCTTCCTCGTCCTCCCCTGCCCCGCCGCCCGGAATCGCGTAGCTGCCCTTCAGCCAGCGCGACAGGTCCACATCGGCGCAGCGGCGCGAGCAGAACGGGCTGTAGGGCTTCAGGGCCGGTTTTGAACAGATCGGGCAGGCCATCACACGCTCCTGACATCCGGATGGCCGCCATAGCCGGCGACCGTCTCGATGGTCCAGCGCTGGCCGATACGGTCGCGCAGCGCCTTCTGCCACCCGATATGGTCGTGGTCGAGCCAGGCTTCCACCTCGGGGATGACACGGGCGGCGAAGCGGGCGGAGCGATCGTGCCAGCCGGCCGTCTCGATGGCGCGCAGGGTTTCCAGCGCGATGCGCTCGACGGAGCCTGCCGCCAGCGCATCAGCCAGCGGGCGGCCGCGCCGGGCCACCGCCGCCTCGACGACGCCGAGGCGCGACATCTCGAGCACGTCGCTGCTGCGGCCGAGGCAGGCGCTCAGTGCTTCGCGGAATTTCGCGACCAGGGCGCGGCGGCCTTCGGCCTGTTTCATGCCGACGAAGTCGATCAGCACCAGGCCGCCGAGCGAGCGCAGCGAGATCTGCCGCGCGGCGGATTCCGCCGCCGCAAGGTTCAGCTCCTGCGCAAACCGCTCGGAATCGCCGACCGACTTGCGCGAGCCACCATCGACATCGATCACCACGGCTGCGCGCGCCACGTCGATGGCGATGTCGCCGCCGCCCTGCAGCTGGACGATGGCGTGCGAGGCCTCGTCGATGGCCGCGTCGATCAGCGTGCGGGCCTCCAAGCCGGTGATTGGGGCGCCCGATACGGTATCGGCAATCGTGACGCCTTCGAGAAAGGGATCAAGCTCGGCGGCCGCCTGCAGGGCAGGCCGATCCGGCGGCGTGAGTTTCGGCGATATGTCGCCGAGGCTCAGCAGCGGGCCCTTGTCCGCCCAGGCTTCGGCCTTTACCCGGAAGGCCAGCATCGCGCCGTCAATCATGCGCGCGGCCTGCGTCGGTTCGACCACACCTTCGGGGCCATGGCCCAGATCGACAAACCAGCCGCGATTGCCCGGAATGCGCGCCCGTACCCTGCCCCACCGGATGTCGTTTAGAAGCGCGCGGACGCCACGCTCGCTCCAGCGTTCGAGGCGCAGGCGGAAGGGGCGGCCCTGTTCGTCGAGCAGCAGGCGGCGCGTTTCGCCGACCGCATCATCGACAACCAGCCGCGCCTTCATGCGCCCGCACTCCAGCGCTTGCCGACCGGATAGCCGAGCCCCTCCAGCATCGCGACGGTCTCGTAGAGCGGCAGGCCGACGATGGCCGGATAGGAACCGGAGACCTCGATCACAAACGCGCCGGCCCGGCCCTGTATGCCATAGCCGCCGGCCTTGCCGCGCCACTCGCCGCTCGCGACATAACCTTCGGTTTCGGCGTGGGAGAGGCGTTTGAAATCCACCCGCGCCTCGACCAGCCGCGAGGCGCGGCGGCCATCCGGGGCGAACACAGCGACGCCGGTCAGCACGTCGTGCTTGCGGCCCGATAGCAGTTTTAAGCAGGCGCGAACGTCCGCCTCGGTTTCCGCCTTGGGAAGTATGCGGCGGCCGACGGCGACCACGGTATCCGCCGATACTACATAATAATCGTCGAGCGCCGCACGTGCGACTTCGCCCTTGCGTTCAGCCAGCCTCAAGGCGAGCTGGCGCGGGCGCTCATCACGCAACGGCGTTTCGTCGATGTCGGCGGGGGCTACCTGATCAGGGGCCAGTCCGACCTGCCGCAGCAGGTCCAGCCGTCTCGGGCTCGCGCTGGCAAGCGCAAGCCCAGGAACAGGCCCGGAGGCCTTGCTCACTTGAAGCGGTAGGTGATGCGGCCCTTGGTCAGGTCGTAAGGCGTCATCTCGACGAGCACTTTATCGCCCGTCAGGACGCGGATGCGGTTTTTCCGCATTTTCCCGGCCGTATGACCAATGATCTCGTGATCGTTGCTCAATTTTACACGGAAGGTCGCGTTCGGGAGCAATTCCACGATCGTGCCTTCAAACTCGATAAGTTCTTCCTTCGCCATGCAACTCCCTTTGGCGTTCAGCCACTTGCCGGGCCCCTATACACGGTTTCCCGGGGATTCGTCGATTCCTGCTATTTTCTTGTCTTTTCAGCTTCTGGCGTGCAGCGCGCAGACCAAAGTGAACAGCCTCCGGGCGGTGTCGAAATCCACCTCCGCCTTGTCCGCCAGCCGCTCCGTCAGCACCTGGGAACCCTCATTGTGCAACCCCCGCCGCCCCATATCGATCGCCTCGATCTGCGAGGGCGTCGAGCTGCGGATGGCGTCGTAATAGCTGTCGCAGATCATGAAGTAGTCCTTGATCACACGGCGCAGCGCGGTCAGCGACAGCATAAGCTTGCGGACGGCTGAGCCATCCTGCTCGGCGATGTCGAACACCAGGCGATTGTCGGCCAGCGACAGGACGACATTGTATGGCCCGCCTTCGTGGCCGATGACCTTAAAGTGGTTCTCTTCCAGCAGATCGAAGATCGCGATCTTGCGCTCATGCTCCGCATCCGGTCCCGCAGGCGCGAGACTTTTGTCATCGATCTCGATCGAAGCGATGCGTGGCGATGCCGTCATGCGCCGCCCCTGCGGATCGACACTGACAGACCATGGGCCGGCAAACCTTCGGACGTAGCCAGCGTCTCCGCCGCCTGCGCGAGGTGGTGGAAGCCCTTCTCGCTGATCCGCTGCACAGACGTGCGCTTCATGAAGTCGAGCACCGACAAGCCAGATGCAAAGCGTGCGGCTCCCGACGTCGGCAGCACGTGGTTGGACCCCGTGACGTAATCGCCCAACGCCTCCGGCGCATAGCGACCAAGGAAGATCGCGCCCGCGTGGCGCACATCGTTGGCGATTGCATCAGGATCGGCGGTTGCGATTTCGACATGCTCCGGCGCGATCTGATTCACGATCCCTGCGGCCTGGCTCATCGGCGCGATGACGATTGCGCCGTAGTCAAGCCAAGCCTCTACCGCCGTCTTCGACGTTGCGAGTGCGATGATCTGCTTCTCCACGGCCGCCTCGACCAGGGTCGCCCACGCCGCGTCGTCGGTGATCAGGATCGATTGCGCCAGCGGATCATGCTCGGCCTGGCTCAGCAGGTCGGCGGCGATCCATTCCGGATTATTCTGGTTATCGCCGACCACCGTGATCTCGGATGGCCCGGCAATCGTGTCGATGCCAACGTCGCCGAACACGATGCGCTTGGCTGCCGCGACATAGGCGTTGCCGGGCCCGACGATCTTGTCCACCGGCTTGAGATCGCCCGCGCCATAGGCGAGCGCTGCAATCGCCTGGGCTCCGCCGATGGGATAGAATTCCGTAACGCCGGCGCGCACGGCGGCATACGCCACCGCCGGATTGAACAGTCCATCCGGAACCGGCGACACCATCGCAATGCGCTTTACGCCCGCGGCCTTCGCCGGGATCGCGTTCATCAGGACGGAACTGGGATAGCTCGCACGCCCGCCGGGCACGTAGAGCCCGACCGCATCCACCGGCGTCCAGCGCCAGCCGAGTTCCAGTCCGTGTGGGTCCGTAAAGCTGTGATCCTGCGGCTTCTGCTGCGCGTGATAGGTCTCGATGCGGTCGGCGGCGAAGTTCAGCGCCTCACGGACCTTCGGCTCGCATCGCTCGGCCTGCTCCACCAGGTCAATCCCGGCCGATTGCAGCGTCTTCTCGTCCACGGCGATCCTGTCGAAGCGAAGCGTGTGCGACGTGACCGCCTCGCCTCCCCGCTCGCGGACGTCACGGACGATCACCGCCGTCACCGCATGCACGTCTTCCGTGCCCTGTGCGCGGCGCAGCGACAGGAACTTGCCAAACGCCTCGACAAAGTCTGGCGCGGCCGCATCGAAGCGCCGGACGCTCATGACTTCTTCTCGTGATCCGGCCGCCGCCGTGTCGGCCACGCCGGGCCGATATCCGCCAGCGTTACGTCGATGCATTCAACATTCAGCTGAACCTGTGTCTGGCCGGAGAAGAATAGCGTCACAACACCGCCCGGAGGCTCCGCCGCCGGCTCGAACTTCACGTCCATCAGCGAATGCACCGCGTCGATGTCTTTCGACACGCTCCGGCTACGCACGCTCTCGACGCCTACAAACGCCAGCACAGCGCGCGAGCGGAAGAACGGCATGCGCTTGCCTGCGCGCTCCCACTGGAAGCGATTGATCTCCAGCCCGAACGTCCGCGACTTCGCGTCGAACTTGATGTCCTGAGGCTTCACGAGCCCGTCCTGGGCAGCGGCCGCGATAATGGCCAGCCCTTCGGCATCTTCCGCCAGGAGCTTGAGAGCGCTCAAAACACTGTCCTCATTCGGGCGCATCGGAAATTGCCTGTCCGCCGCGCCGGGAGAATTCCGGCCGCAACACGGCCTTCCCTAGACCAGAAAACCAGCCCGCTCCAGCGACACGACGTCCCGTCGGAGATCAGGCCGAACCGTCCTGGCGGGTGATCTTGGCGCCGCACCGGCCGAGCTTCTCTTCCAGGCGCTCGAAGCCCCGGTCGAGGTGGTAGATGCGGTTAACCGTGGTCTCGCCCTCGGCCACCAGCGCCGCAATGACGAGGCTCACCGAGGCTCGCAGGTCAGTCGCCATCACCGGCGCCGCATGCAGCTTCGGTACGCCCCTCACGATGGCTTCGTTGCCGCGCACTGTGATGTTGGCGCCCAACCGGCTCAGCTCCGGTGCGTGCATGAAGCGGTTCTCGAAAATGTTCTCGCGGATCGTGCTGGTCCCGTCGGCAATGCACATCAGCGCCATGAACTGCGCCTGCAGGTCGGTCGGGAAGCCGGGATAGGGCTGTGTCTGCACATCGACCGGCTTCAGCGGCGTCGAGGGATCGCGCTTGATACGCAAACCCTTGGGATCAACTTCCACCGTAACACCCGCCTGTTGCAGGCAATCGATCAGCGCACCGAGATCTTCTGCATGTGCGCCCTCGACCAGCACGTTGCCGCCGGTAGCCGCCGCAGCGATGCAGAATGTGCCCGCTTCGATCCGGTCCGCAATCACGTCGTGACGCGCGCCGGTCAGCTTGGCCACGCCCTGGATACGGATCACCGGCGTGCCATACCCAGTTACCTTCGCGCCGCATGCGTTCAGGCAGATCGCCAAGTCGCCGATCTCGGGTTCGCAAGCCGCGTTTTCGAGAATTGTCTCGCCGTCGGCAAGAACCGCCGCCAGCATCGCATGCTCGGTCGCGCCAACCGACACGAACGGGAAAACGATGTGCGCGCCCTTGAGTCCGCGCAGCGCCGCTGCTTTCACATAGCCCTGCTCGATGACGATATCCGCGCCCATCGCCTCGAACGCCTTGAGGTGCAGGTCCACCGGCCGTGCGCCGATCGCGCAACCGCCCGGCAGCGACACCGTCGCATGACCCACACGCGCCAGCAGCGGGCCGAGCACGTTGAACGTCGCCCGCATCTTCCGCACCAGATCGTAAGGCGCGATCGTCGAGGTGATGTTGGCCGCATGCAGACGGCACAGCGCCTCGCCCTTTGGCCATTCCACCTCCACGCCCAGGCTTTTCAGCAGATCGGCCATGAACCGCGTATCCGCCAGGTTCGGCATTGAGGTCAGCACCAGGGGCTCCTCGCACAGGAGCGAGGCCGCCATCAGCTTCAGCGCCGAGTTCTTGGCGCCGGAGACGGGAATCCGGCCTTCGAGCGGGCCATTTCCGAGAATCGTGAGCTTGTCCATGACCGATGTTTATGGTGCCGAATCCGGCCGGCACAAGGCGCGCGACCGGCTATTCGTCGGCGGTTTCGGACTTTCCGGCGGTATCGGTCGAATCCGCCGGTGCTGGGAATTTCCGGCGCTTCAGGTTTGCGCGCAGGGCTTCGGCCAACCTCCGCGCCCGGACATCAGCCACCGAGGCCGGTTTATTTGGCTTTTCAGGGCTTTTCCGCGACATGATCGCCTGTCTAACACCTCCCCTTCCCAATGGGAGGTGTTTCCGTTATGCGGACGCTCCTTAAGCGGGATGCTGCCGTAGCTCAGTGGTAGAGCGCATCCTTGGTAAGGCTGAGGTCGGGAGTTCAATCCTCCCCGGCAGCACCATCCCGCTACTTCCCGCCCGCTTGATTATTTCGCTCCCGGCAGGGTCCCGAGCCAGGTGATGACTGCCGCCTGTAACGCCAGCCGGCTGTCGGAATAGCTGTGGTCGGTCGCGAAGTGTTGGGTCTCAACCTTGCCGCCGGCTGCCCGGATATCAGCCGTCAGGGCATCCGTTCCCGGCGTCAGCCCGTCGTCCGACGACAGCACCAGCAGCGGTATTTTCGCCAGCCCCGCGGCAGCGCTTTTCAACGTCAACGCCTTCACGTCGGCCGACAGCTCGTCCGCCATTTTTTCCGGCGTTGTCACCAACGTCTCGGCATTGCCCGCCGCCATCGCGACTACCTGAGCGCGCGGGCGACCGGCTATCCCGCCCATATCCGCCGCCGAGATCAGCACGGCGCCCATCAGCATCGGATCCTTCGATGCGGTCATGGCCGTCGCCCATCCGCCCATGCTGTGCCCCGCTAGGGCGATGCGTTTGGGATCGATGTCGAACTTCGCGGCCACCGCAGGCGTCCGCAGGTAGGCGATCACGTTGGCCGCATCTTCCGGCACCTGCACGAAATGGAATTCGCCGGGGCTGCCCCAGCTGCCGCGATAGTTGAAGGTGACGGCGTTCCAGCCAGCGCGCCGTACCGCCTGTGCGAGGTCGAGGTTCTTCTCGTTGCCGGGCCAGCCGTGCGCGATCACCAGCGTTGGATGCGCACCAGCGCCGGCCGCGAGATAGGCAACGCCGTTGATCTCGACGCCTCCGGACGGAATGTGCAGCACTTCCATGCGCGCGGGGTTGGCTGCGTCATGCGGCGGGTCGATCAGGTGGGCTGGCAGCGGCGCTGCCATGGGGGTGGATTGGCATGCGCCCAGCAGCAGGACGGCCGCTAGCGCAATCACTGACTTCCGCATTGTTGTCTCCCCGGCGCTAGCGCGCTTCGTCGTCGACCCGAACGCCGGACGACATCGCCACGATGCGCGCCGCGTCCTCGTCCGTCATATAGACATCCATCCGCAGCTCGCTCTCACCAACGAGTTGTTCTGACGTCACTTCGCAGTTGGTGTGGATCCAGGCGTGCAGCCGTCCGTCCGCCGCCGGTATGGTCACCACGCGCGGGCGGCGGTTGCCGAATAGGGCGCCTTCGATCTGGAACAGCAGCTCATCCGTCCCCTGCCCTGTCGTCGCCGACACCATCATGGCCGGCGGTGTATGATCGCCCGCCCGCTGCGCCAGTACGTTGCGTGTGGCCTCGTCCAGCTTGTCGGCCTTGTTCCAGACCTCGATCACCGGAGGCCGGTCCAGCTTGGTGGTTTCCTCGAGCTGTTCGAGAATTCCGTAGACGTCGTTGGACTGATACTCGGTGTCGGAATGCGCAATGTCGCGCACATGGATCAGCAGGTCCGCTTCCATCGCCTCTTCCAGCGTCGCGCGAAATGCTGCGACCAGTGTCGTCGGCAGGTCGGTGATGAAGCCCACGGTGTCGACCAGCGCGATCCTGCGGCCAGACGCTGCTACGATCTCCCTCGCGGTGGGGTCGAGCGTTGCGAACGGCATGTCAGCCGCCAGCACGTCGGACGACGTCAGCCGATTGAACAGCGTCGACTTGCCAGCATTGGTGTAGCCGACGATCGCCGCCACAGGTGCGCCGCGTCGCGCCCGTCCGTCGCGCTGCAGCCGCCGTGTGCGCCGCACGTCTTCAAGCTCGCGCCGGAATCCGGCGATGCGCTTGTCGAGCAAGCGCCTGTCTGTCTCGAGCTGGCTTTCACCGGGACCGCCCAGGAAGCCGAAGCCGCCGCGCTGCCGTTCAAGGTGGGTCCACGTCCGCACCAGCCGCGAGCGCTCATACAGCGATCGCGCCATCTCGACCTGCAGGCGGCCTTCAGCCGTGCGGGCGCGCAGGCCGAAGATCTCGAGGATCAGCCCGGTGCGATCCACGACCTTCAGCTTCAGTTCTGTTTCGAGATTGCGCTGCTGAACCGGCGTCAGGGCGCCATCCACGATGAACAGCGTGACGCCTTCTTCGTGGAAGCGCTTGGACAACGCATCGAGTTGCCCCGACCCGAACAGACGGGCCGGGTGCGGCTCGCGCACATTCAGCTGTTCGGAAAACGCCAGCTTCACGCCAAGCGCCTCGGCCAGGCCAAGGCTCTCCTCTAGCCGGGAGCGCGCAACATCGCTCCCGCCGAGGATGGGCAAGACGACCGCGGCGACGTCTTCAGGCGGCGTGCGGTCGATCAGCTCTCTTGGCAATTAGTCCATGTCCTCTTCGTTCTCGAAGAGGTTCACCGGCGCGTTGGGCGCAATGGTGGAGATCGCGTGCTTGTAGACCAGCTGTGGCGGGCGGCCTTCGCCCTTCAGCAGCACGCAGAAATTGTCGAACCAGGTTACGATACCCTGGAGTTTGACGCCGTTCACAAGGAACACGGTCAAGGGAGTTTTACCCTTCCGCACGGCGTTGAGGAAAATGTCCTGCAGGTTTTGCTTCTTGTCAGCCGACATCGGTTTTGCGAGCCTTCTCTTGTTGGGGCCTTGACCGACGTTTAGCGCCATCAGCACTTGCTGAGCAATGCCTTGCCCTCAACGTAACGAGAGACGCATTGAAGCGCCCCCTGAGACGGCGTCCGGTCCGAGGGCGCCCAGTTCCCCGGCGCCGCGTCTAATTGTGACAGCCGGAAACTGGGCAGTCCCCGGGTCAGCCCTGCGTTTCCTTAAGGCCCAGGCTGGTGTCGACGCCCAACGCCTTCAGCTTCCGGTGCAGCGCCGAGCGCTCCATGCCGATGAAGGCGGCCGTGCGGGAGACGTTCCCGCCGAACCGCGTGATCTGCATCGAGAGGTATTCCCGCTCGAAATGCTCCCGCGCGTCGCGCAGGGACATCGAGATCATTTGCATGGACCCTGCGGCAGATGCCCCGCCGCCATTGGAATCACTCGGCAGGTGTTCGGCCGTGATCGCTCCCGGCGGCTCGCCATTGGTCAGGATCAGCAGGCGTTCGACCACGTTGCGAAGCTGGCGGACGTTGCCTGGCCATTCGCTGGCCTGAAGTACGGCGATTGCCTCTTCCGAGAACGGCCGTGGCTGCAGCCCCGTGGCGTCGGCTACGCGCTGGACGAAGTAGCGCACTAGTTCAGGGATATCCTCACGGCGGCGGTCCAGTGCCGGCACGTCCACGGGGACCACGTTCAGGCGGTAATAAAGATCCTCGCGGAACCGCCCGGCTGCGATCTCGGCCCGCAGGTCGCGCGCCGTCGTTGTCACCACGCGCACATCGACCGACACATCGTCCGCGCCATTGCGGCGGCGGAAACGCTGGTCGACCAGCACGCGCAGGATACGGCTCTGCGCGGCAAGCGGCATGTCGGAAATTTCGTCCAGCAGCAGCGTGCCGGCGTGCGCCTGTTCAAACAGGCCGATCTTCGGGGCCTTGCCGTTGCCGAACTCCTCGCCGAACAGTTCGGACTCCACCCGTTCCGGGTCGATCGTCGCCGCATTCACGACAACAAACGGACCCGTCGCGCGAAGCGACCGCTCGTGAATCATCCGCGCAACCTGATCCTTGCCCGAACCCGGCGGGCCCGAAATCATGATGCGGCTGTTCGTCGGCGCGACCTTGTCGATCGAGCTCGACAGCTGCGCCATCGCGCTCGATTTCCCGACCAATTCATGCGACGAGGCGGACCGGGCGCGCAGCCGCGAGTTCTCGCGTTTCAGCGCTGCATTTTCCAGCGCCCGCTGGACGGTGACGATCAGCTTCTCGGCCTTGAAGGGTTTTTCGAGGTAATCATAGGCGCCGCGCCGGATCGCCTCGACGGCCGTCTCGACCGTGCCGTGACCCGAGATCACCACCACGGGCAGGAAAGGGTCCATCTCCTTCAGGATCGATAGGATGCCGAGGCCATCCAGTTCCGATCCCTTGAGCCACACATCGAGCACCACCAGCCGGGGCGCACGTGTACGCACCGCGGCGAGCGTGTCGCTTGAATTGCCTGCGGTTCGGACAATGAAGCCCTCGTCCTGCAGGATGCCTCCAACGAGCTCACGGATATCGGCTTCGTCGTCGACGACCAGGATTTCGGTAGTCATTACGCTACTCCTTCACCGGCATAGGCTACGGACTCTTCGATAGGCTTGGGCTGCAGCGGCATGCGGATATCGATCCGTGCGCCGTTCGGCGCCATCTCGTTATCTCCCAGCCAGATGCGGCCGCCATGGTCTTCCACAATGCGGTTGACGATGGCGAGGCCGAGGCCAACGCCATTCTTCCGCGTCGTTACATAAGGCTCCAGCAGGCGCTCGCGGTCTTCCGCCGGGAAGCCAACGCCATTGTCGCGCACCGTCACCTGAACTTCGTCTTCATCCACGAACACGTCGATCGAGACAGCACCCTTGCCCGCCGCCTGTTGTTTCGATCTGGCGATCGACTGCCTCGGCGGCGTTCTTCACGATATTGGTCAGCGCCTGCGCCAGCATCCGCTCGTCGCCCAGCGTTTCCACCGGATGCGGCGGGGCTGTCACTGTCACCGAGATTTGTGGCGTGGTCATGCGTTGCGAGAACGCGACCGATTCCACCATATCGACCAGATTGAACCTGCCAAAAGTTGGCTTCGGCATCCGCGCAAAGCCAGAGAACTCCTCGACCATCCGGCCGATATCCGCCACCTGCCGCGTGATCGTGTCGGTGCAGCGCTCAAATGTCTCGCGGTCCGTCGTGATCTGGTTTGAGAAGCGTCGCTTGAGACGCTCCGCCGCCAGCTGGATCGGCGTCAGCGGGTTGCGGATTTCATGCGCGATCCGCCGCGCCACATCGCGCCACGCCGCCTGACGTTGTCCGAGCACCAGGCGCGTCGTGTCGTGGAAGGTGATGACCGCTCCCGCCGTTTCCGCTTCAACGTCCATTTCCGGCGCCACGCGCACCTGCAGGTGCAGCGTCCCATTTTCCGTCTGCCGCTTGCAGCTGGTATCGACGGATTGCCCCGTTTCGATCGCCCGCCGCGCAGCAGCGACGAATTCCGGTGCGATCTCGCTCAGCGGCGTTTCCCCGCCCGGCCGATGCACGAAATCCAGCAGGTTCTGCGCAAACGTGTTGGCGATGGTCACGTCCAGCGCGCCATCCACACGCACGACGCCGGCCTCAACGCCCGCCAGCACAGCTTCGATGAAATTTGAGCGCGTTTCGGCGTCGATCCGCCCGCGGTCCAGCGCATTGGTCTGCCGCGCCAGCCTGTCTGTCATCTCGTTGAAGGCATCAGCGAGGTCCGCAATCTCGTCGCGCACGCTGGGCCGCAGCATCCGCACCGACAGGTCGCCATCGCGCACCGCCCTCGCCGCCCCCGCCAGCGCGCCGATCGGCATCGCGATCCGTGCCGCCGCCGTCATGCCCAGCCACGCTGTTCCCAACAGCATCAAGGCTGCGGCCTCTACATAGCTCAGCACCAACACGGTGCTCAAAGCTTGCCGGCGCGCTTGCGCTTCCTCGAACGCCCTGTTCGACGCATCGGCCTGTGCGAACCGCTCCATGACCGGCGTCGGGATCAGGCGCGATGCCTGGACGTACACGTCATTGAAAAGCGGCACCTTGAAGAAGGCCCGGATGGAGCCATCCGCTTCCTCACGCACGTTAATCGAGCCATTTTGCGCCGCTTCCCAGTCGCTGGCGGTCGGGGGCTTCACAGGTGGCGCATTGCCATCGAGGTCCGCCGACTCGAACAGCGAGGCGCCGGAGCTGTCCAACCCCTGTATGCGCCCGAAAACGCCGCGCAGCGCTTGGCGCTGCTTCATGTAGCTGGCGAGCTCGCTTATCGGCGGCTGGGATCCGTCCGGCGGCAGCTTCGAAGCGGCAATGTCGCTATGGATGCTTTTTGCTTCCCGTTCGACCTCCAGCCGAAGATCATTCATGGCCGCGCGCGCTGCTTCCTTGCCGCCTTGGACAATATTGGTGATCGGCTTGCTGAACCACCCATCGACCGAGCGGTTGATCGCCACCGCGAGGAAGCCGGCCACGAGGATCGTGGGGATCGCCGCCGTCAGCGAGAACAGGAAAGTGATCCGCAGGCGCAGCCGCGCGCCGCCATTTGTCTCGTGGTTTTCCCTGACCAGCTGGAACACGCGCAAGCCGAGCACGGTTGCAACGCCGCCAATCAGGACAAGGTTGGCCACGAGAGCCCAGACAAGCCCCGGCTGCGCGGCGGCATTCGGGCTGGTATCGGTGATGGCGAGGAAGGTACCGCCGGCGGCGATAACGACAGCAAGGCCGAACAGCGCCTTGAACATGTTCGAGGTAGCTCTGCCGAGCCTTATCCTCGCGTCCCTGGCTGCGGTCGCCGTATCAGGCATTCAAACTCTACCCACAGCCCTGCCCTGAACCGCCAATATCCCCCACATGCCTTGGCGGCGCCCGGACAGGGCGAACAATCACCTCGTGCGCCTGCCAGTTATGAGCCTTTGAAGTGAGGCGGCTGGGCAACACAGTGTGGCTACCAAACCACACAGTGATGCGCGAGAGCAACACAATTCCGACCCGGAACTGCTTTCTCCCCAAGCGAGCGAGAGAAACGAGGGTTAGTCGCCCTCGGCTACTCCAAGACCATTGATCTTGGAGCGCAGCGTATTCCGGTTGAGTCCGAGCAGCGCCGCCGCACGCACCTTGTTGCCGTTGGTCGCCGCCAGCGCCAGCTTGATCAGCGGACGCTCCACCTGCTCGATCACGGTCTGGTAGATATGTCCGCCGTCGGGATCCTTGTCCGGATCAGCCGATAGCGCCGAGATGAAGTGCCGCGACAGCAGCGCCTCGATCTCCTGTTCGAATTCGCGCTCGCCTGCGACCGTCCGCGTGTTCGACCGCAGCTCGCGCTCTACCTCGCGCGCCGAGATCACAGGCTCGGGGCTCAGCGCCGACAGGCGGCGGATAACGTTCTCCAGTTCGCGTACGTTGCCTGGCCAGTCATAAGCGACCAACAAGTCGTACGCGCTCTTGTCGAGTTGCTTCTCGGGCAGACCTTCCTTCTTGGCGCGGATCAGGAAGGCCGAAGCAAGATCGGGAATATCTTCCTTGCGCTCACGCAGCGGCGGCAATTGCAGCGCCACTACGTTCAGACGGTAATAGAGGTCTTCCCGGAACAGGCCCTGGTCGACCAGAGCGCGCAGGTCGTGCTTGGTCGACGCAATGATCCGCACATCGAGGTCGTCGCCTGAAGACGCAAACCTGCCGTCCTGCAGGAAGCGCACGAGGCGCGTCTGCGCCTCGACGGGCATGTCGCCGACTTCGTCAAGGAACAGCGTGCCGCCATCGGCCTCGCGCACCTTGCCGCGGCGACGGCCACTATCGTCACGCCCGGCGCCGAACAGTTCTTCTTCCACCTGATCGCGTTGCAGGGCCGCGAGGCTCACCGCCACGAACGGTCCGGTCTTGCGCTTGCCGAGTTGATGGATGGCCCGCGCCGCAAGGTCCTTGCCCGTGCCGCTCTCGCCTTCGACCAGCACGGTCAGGTCATTGTTCATGATCCGCGCGATGACGCGGTAGACCGACTGCATCGGCTTCGAACGGCCGATCAGCGGCAGCGCTTCGTCCTTCTCCGCGCGGCGGCCGACGGGCTCCTGTCCGCGCACCGGCTTCTTCTGCAGCGCGCGCCGCACTGTTTCCGCCAGCTTGTCGATGTCGAATGGCTTGGGAAGATAATCGTAAGCGCCGTGGTCCGACGCCAGCGCCGCCGTCAACACGGTCGACTGGCCGGAAATCACGATGATCGGCAGCTCGGGCCGCGCCCGGCGGATCTGCGGCAGCATGTCGAAGATCGACTCGTCGGGCATGTAGACGTCGGTGATCAGCAGGTCGCCCTCGCCCGCCTGGATCCAGCGCCACAGCGCCGACATCGTGTTGGTGGCCCTGACGTGATAGCCCTCCTGCGCCAGCGTCTGGCTGATGACCAGCCTCACGCTCGCATCATCGTCCGCGACAAGAATTGTTGGGCCGGTCATTTGGCCGCTCCTTTTTGGCGCGCGATCGGGAAGAGCAGACGCAGGGAGGCGCCTGTCGCGCTGTTATCGAGAACCACGAACCCGCCATGCGCCTGCATGATCTCGGCGACGACCGCGAGGCCGATGCCCGCGCCGCCGGCCTTGGTCGTGAAGAACGGTTCGAACACGCGTGCGATGGACACTTCCGGCACGCCCGGTCCGTTGTCGGTGACTGAAATCTCAAGCGCGCCACGCGCACGCGGACCATCGCGGCCGGCAAAGCGGAAGCCGGCGCGATAGCGGGTCGAGACTGAAACCCTGGCCTGCTTGTTCACGCCGCTGGCCGCTTCGACCGCGTTCTTGACCAGGTTCAGCGCCGCCTCGTGCAGGTGATCGGGATCGACATCGATCTCCGGCAGAGATGGATCGTATTGCAGATCGAACCGCGTGTTTGCGCCAAAGCTCGCCTTCGCGAGATCAATCACGCTGTCGAGCACGATGTGCACGTTGGTGATCCGCGCGCGCGGCGAGAAGAACGTCTCGAACGCCGTGAAGCGGTCGACGATACGCGTAATCCGTGCGCCCTCTTCCCGGATCAGCGTCAGCAGCGGTTGCTGCTCATCCCGCGCCTGCCGTGCGAGCAGTTGCGCCGCGCCGACGATGCCGGCCAGCGGGTTCTTCACCTCGTGGCCCAGCATTCGCGCCACATTCGCGAACGCGTTCACCTCGGCGTTCTTGGATTCATCCTGCACCTGCCGCACCGGCATCAGCGTCAGCACCAGACCGCCATCCTCGCCGTCGGGCGACGCCGTCACATCCATGTCCACCGGTGCGATGTGCGGGCTCGCGATGCGGATCGAGCGCGCCGACATCACCCCGCCCTCGCGGCGCGCGCGCGCGATGAAGTCCATCAGGGGCGAGTCTTCCGGCAACAGGTCGGTCAGCGGCCGGCCGCGCACAAGCGCCGAGCTTCGCTGCAGCAAGGTCTCGGCCGCCGGATTGACCAGGCTGACATGCTCGCGTCGCGTCAGGCCGATCACGGCGAACGGCATCGCGTCCAGCGCACGCAGCGCCACCGAGGATCCATCCTGCGTTGCGATACTCATGCAGCCGCCTTCCAGTCCGAAAGGGCCGCAAGCAGGCCCTCCTTCAATCCGAGCTCGTTGTCGATCCTGCACAGCGCGACGCGCGTTTCGACCATCGGCTCGCAGATCGAAATCCTCGCACCACGCATCGACGAAAGCGGCGACATGCTTGCGCACCACCCGGACACCGAGCTTCTCGCCATAAAGAGCGACCGATCCCTCGATCTGCGCGATGATCGACGCCATGCGCTCTTCTGCGCGGCGGCGCAGCGAACGGCGTCCCGAACAGCGCGTGCGAAATCTCGGCGAGCCGCCACGGCCGGCCCGTCGCGCCGCGCCCGATCATTACGCCGGCAGCGCCAGACTGGTTCATCGCCATCTTCGCGCTCTGCGCATCGACAATGTCTCCATTGGCGATGACAGGCAGCTTGATGCTTTCCACCACGGCCGTGATCCGCGACCAGTTGGCGTGTCCATCATAGAATTGCTGACGCGTGCGGCCGTGCACCGTCACCATCTGTGCGCCCTCGCCCTCGGCGATGCGCGCGATCTCCGGCGCGTTCAGCGTCGAATCATCCCAGCCCAGCCGCATCTTCACGGTCACCGGGCGCTTCGTCCCTGCGCACCGTCGCCGCGATCAGCTGCCGCGCCAGCCCCGGCTCGCGCATCAGCGCACAGCCCGATTGTCCGCCCGTGACCTTTTTGGCGGGACAGCCCATGTTGATATCCACAATGTCTGCGCCCGCGGCTTCGCTCAGCTCTGCGCCGACGCGCATCCACTCCGGCTGGCGGCCCGCCAGCTGAACGATGAAAGGACCCGACCCATTGTGCGGCGCGGCGCGACGAACGAAGTCCAGCGTGCTCGCGAGCCAGCTCTTCGCCGGCGACCATCTCGGTCACAACGGCTGGCGCGCCGAACCTGTCGGCTTCGGTGCGGGCCGGTGCGTCCGTGACGCCGGACATGGGCGCCAGGAATACCGGTGCAGCGATCTGGACATCACCAATCGTGAACACCAAACAGTCTCCAGCCGTCTCCGGCACTTGCCTAAATGTTAGGCAAAAACGACCCTACACTTAGACCTCGTCCGCGCAAAGGCGTCAATTATGCACAATCAAGAGGCGTTTTTGGCCCGGGAAGCCGCTGCGATCATCGTTGCGGCCGGTTCTGGCTCGCGCCTCGGCGGGCAAGTTCCCAAGCAATTCCTCATGCTTGGCGGCAAGCCTGTGCTGCGGTGGAGTGTCGAAGTCATGCTGCGCTGCAATAAAATTGCGAGCGTGGTCGTCGTGGCTCCTCCCGGCCTGATGGCTGAAACCGCCGCCCTCTTGCCTACGGACCCGCGTCTAAGGGTCATCCCCGGCTCGCCGGATTCCCGCACCGAGTCCGTCCGTGCCGGCCTTTTGTCGCTTTCGGGTCAGCCGCCCGCCAAGGTCCTGATCCACGACGCCGCCCGCCCCGGGCTATCGCTGGACGTGCTGGACGAACTCCTTGCGGCGCTCGAGACCGCGCCGGCGGCCTGCCCTGCCCTGCCGGTCGCGGATGCACTCAAGGACACTGCGGGCGGAGGCGTGCGTTCGGTCGCCCGCGACGGCCTCGTTCGCGTGCAGACGCCGCAAGCTTTCAAGTGGGACGTCATCACCGCCGCCTACGCCGAAACGACTGACGCGGCGGTTGACGATCTCGCGCTGGTCGAGGCGCGCGGTGCAAAGATCGCGCTGACGCCGGGCCGTCAGGCGCTTATGAAGATCACCTACCCGGAGGATCTCGCGCTCGTGGAAAAACTGATCGCCGCTCCATCCATGCGCGTTGGAACAGGGTTCGACGTCCACGGCTTCGAGCCGGGTGATGCAGTTATCCTGTGTGGCGTCCGCATCCCGCACACGAAAAAGCTCGAGGGCCATTCCGACGCCGACGCCGGCTGGCACGCCCTCACCGACGCCATCCTCGGCGCTCTCGCGCTCGGCGACATCGGCGACCACTTTCCGCCCTCCGATCCGCAATGGAAAGGCGCCGCTTCGATCAGGTTCCTCCAGCACGCCGTAAAGCTCGCCCACGATCGCGGCTTCCACATCGCCAATGCCGACATCACCATCCTCGCCGAGCGCCCGAAAATCTCCCCCCACCGCGAAGCGATGCGCCTCGCCACCGCTGAAGCGATGAACGTTACCGCCGACGTTGTCAGCGTGAAGGCCACCACCACTGAAAAACTCGGCTTCGTCGGCCGCGAGGAAGGTATCGCTGCGCAGGCCGTGGTATTGCTGGCGAAGTGATGGACCCGATTGCGATTGCGCTGATCATCCTTCTGCTCGCAATCGGTCTGATCCATCTCGCCTGGGCCCTCGGCCTCAACTGGCCCGGCAAGGACGGCGTCTCGCGCGCCGCGCGTGTCGTTGGAACACAGGGTCGCACCCTTCTCGGCTTTTGGTCATGGGCCTCGATCGCCTTCGCGTTCTTCTGCGCCGTCGCTGTCGTCTGGATTGGCCACCTACCGATCACCGATTGGCTGCACGCGCTTGTCGCCTATGGCGGCTACCTCACCCTCATTCTCGTCTTCAGCCTTCGTGGCCTCGCCCCCTACGTTACCCGCGTCTTCGACTACGCCCGGCCAACTCCGTTCTACATGCTGAACCGTCGCTACTACGCTCCGGTGTGTCTCATCCTCGCGACAGGCCTGATTGCCGATTTCCCGCCGGGCATCGATCAATTCCTGCGCCCGGCACCCTAGCGGCGGCGGTCGCGGGTCGCTAACCTCGGGCGATGTTCGACGACAATCTCCTCATGCTCGCCCGCCTCACGCTCGACGAGGCGCAGCAGAAGCGGCTCAAGATCGCGACGGCTGAAAGCTGCACCGGCGGCCTGATCGCCGGCCTGTTGACCGAAATTCCTGGATCTTCCGCCACGGTTGAGCGCGGTTTTGTCGTCTATTCCAATCGCGCCAAGGAAGAGATGTTGAACGTCCCCGGCGATCTCATCGCCGACGCAGGCGCTGTATCCGAACCCGTTGCGCGCATGATGGCCGAAGGCGCGCTCGAACAATCGCGCGCGAACCTCGCCGTCGCCGTCACGGGTGTTGCAGGTCCCGGGCGGCGGCACGCCGCTCAAGCCGGTTGGGCTGGTCCACATCGCGGTCGCCCGCGAGAACAAGCCGATCTTCCATCAGGCCATGCGCTATGGCGACATCGGTCGCGAGCGTATCCGCAGGGAAACGATCGCGACCGCACTCGAGATGCTACGCAAGATGATGGCCTAGGGCGCGCCTAGTAGCAGTCGCTGTCGTCAAACGTGTCCGCGTCGGAGACGGTGCCCTTGTACGACGTGAAGCCCACGCAGCGTCCGCCGCGTCCGCGATCATCGTACCAGAGGTCCCATTGTTTGCCGCGTAGATTGATGCTGCGCGCTGCGCTGTACCCGGCGTCGTCCAGCTTCCACTTCGCCTCCTTGACGCTCAACCCGATCAGTCTCTCCGGATTTCCGAAGCCGCCGCCATTGCCCAAGCCGCCACCGTTGCCGTAGTCGCCATTGTTGCACTCGTTGTTGCGGAACGAGCGCGTATCGGTGACCGTGCCTTTGTAGGAGGTGAAACCGATGCAGTCGCGGCCACGATCGCTCAGCCACAGATCCCACTGCTTGCCGCCGAGATTGATGTTGCGCGTGTTGGTGTAGCCGCGATTGCGCAGGTTGGCTTGCGCGCTCTTCACGCTCTGTCCGCGAATGTCCGACGGATTGTACCCGCCGCCCCAGCCGCCATTACCGTTGCCGCCGCCATTGCCATAGATGCCGCACTCGGAGTCATTGAAGCTGCGCACATCCGTCACTGCGCCCTTGTACGAGGTGAAGCCGACGCATCCCTGGCGTGACTGGTTGTTCGACCAAAGGTCATACTGCTGCCCGTTGAAATTGATGCTGCGCGCCGCGCTGTATCCGGCGTCGGCCAGCTGCCACTTGGCCTCCTTGACGCTCAAGCCCTGCAGGTTGAGGCCACCCTGTCCGTATCCGCCACCCTGATAGCGGTAGTCGCCCTGCGGCTGCGCCACGGCGGGTGTCGCCAAGGCGGCGGCTGCAACCGTGAAAGCGAGGGCGGCGATGAGGTTCTTCATGGCTAGGCTCCATGGGCTCGGCGCAGCAGGCGCGAAGCCAGTCAAGGTGCACCCTGCCTGTCTCAACATGAACGGCGGCTGATTGTTCCAGTCATCCTTCGTGGCCGCGCGCGGGCCGCGATAAGCAGGCCCCGATAAGCAGGGAAGATGGCCCAGCTTTCATGCCCCCGCCCTTATCCCGCCATGAACGCTCGTGATTCCTGATGTCAGCCCGGCCGATAGAAGCCGGCGAAAAAGGAGACTCTGATGCGTGTTGCAAACATCCTCGTCCTCGGCGCCGCAGCAATGCTGGTCTGGGCCTGCTCGACCACCCAATTTTCCGACTCGAAACCCGGCGCCCCCGCCTCTGTAGAAGTAAGCGGAAACGACTGCGCCGTTCTCGCTGCGATTGCGAAGGAGCACTACAAGTTCGGCCCCGATAACCAGCCCCCACCGCTCAAAGGGCTGGGCGACTCAGGGTGGCGTCCCCAGTGCGACTGGGAGAAATACGGCCTCGCTTTCACCGATTACAACGACGTCCCGCCCTCGGCCGAGCCGCGCGAGCGTCTCAAATGGGTGTCCTTCAAGCAGCCGGTCTACAGCGGCACTGGTGCGACCGTGGCGACTGAAATCATGCATGGACCGCTGGCGGGCATGGGTTATGAATGCCGCGTCCTGTCCGGCATCGCCGGGTGGACGGTTGGCGAGTGCAAGATTAGCTGGGTGTCGTAATGAAGAGACTGTTTCTGGCTGCTGGCCTCCTCGCTCTCGTGGGCTGCGAAAGCGATCCCGATGTCGTGGTGCCGCCGAAGGAAGCGCTCTTCGTCACCAATGACTGTGACGTCCTCGGCGCTCTCGGACGCGACCAGTACAAGCTTACGCCGAGCAGCGGCGCGACCACCGTCCGCCTGGACGGCGAGGACGGCCCCTGGTCGCCAAATTGCGACTGGAAAGCCTATGGCATGAACGTCACCGTTGTAAGCGGCCCGGAGGGTGAGGCTGCGACTGCCGGCGCCACGCGTGTCGCCTTCCATCGCCCGCGTTACGATACGCTCGGCGCCAGCGTCCGCACTTCGCTCACCGCTGGAAGTGAGACCACCAGCGCGCTCTGCCGCCTTGCGCGCAGCGACGCTGGTTGGGCTCTCGATACGTGCGGGCCTGATCCCAAGCTCACACAGCCTCGCGCGGCAGCGCCCAACCCGGCCGACCAGACGCCTGAAGGACCAACCATCAAGCCGGCCAACCCCGATGTGAAACCGCGCGACGCTGTCATCCCACAGACCGATCCCGGCGCGCGTCCCGGCGGTAACTAACGACCTACTGCTAAAATCTTCCGATACTGCGCCGGCTTCCGCTGCGCTCGCGGACCCGTCCGCGGCCCGTGGCTCGGATTGCGGTGGACGCGGGTAATTTACATCACTCCCGAAACGCCTGAGCCTCCTGCACAGGGGGAGCTCCTCATGCGTATTGCACTACTGGTTGCACTTGTCGGATTCGCGATGCTGACCGCGCCGACGGCTCGTGCGGATATTCTCGACATCGCGATTCAGGTCATCAAGCCGGAACTGAAACCGGCCAAACCTGTCCTGATGTGTGCGCTCAAGGGCAATCAGTCCGTGCTCCAGTGCGCCGTCGCCGGCGGTAAGGCGGAGATCGCCAAGGAGCCGCTCGTCCAGGATATCCTCGAGGTCTACGGCTACGCCGACAAGGGGGATTGGGCGAAGCTGGTTGCCAAGGTTGGCGTGACGGCCGTGTGCACAGCCTTCGAAATTCCCGTTCCGGTCAAATCGACACTCTGCGATGAGTACGCGAAGTACGTCGTCAAATACGGCGCTAAGATCATTGAGGCACATGCTGTCGTTGCAAAGGAGGTGGGCGTCTATGTCGCCAACCTCGTCAAGGACGGCGCAGCGGTGCTGACCTGCGCGATGGGATTCTCGTGTCCATCAAGTGCAAAAAATCCGAATAGATACGACGTCACTGTGGGGGGCGGCGTGGTGTATTCCCTCCTGAAGTTCAACCTCGATCAGATGTGGAGCGATTGCTACGCCACCCGGATCGAAGAGGGTATCTCAGCGCGTATCGCAGACACCGTGAAATTCCAGCGCATGGTCGCGGCGCCGAGCACGCGCCTCGGCAACACCAGTGTTCTCGACGACGATGCGCTTGGCCGGAACTGTATTGTGAAAATCGAAGCAGACGAGCAACTTGACTATTACGAGCGGCAGCAAGGCTTGTATGCGCGCGCGTGGGATGCCTACGCGGTCCAGATGAACGCCAAATGGCGCGACATGATCTTTGTCGCCACCGCAGAGACGCTTGAGCACCCGGCAGATATCTTCCTGAAGTCGTCCGACAATTGGGTGAAGCTGCGTTCCATCGTCGTCGCGCAGGACAAATGGGACCGACCGATCATCAAGGGCGTCTACGCCAGCGAGACAGCGGAATGTCTACGGGCCGTGGAGTTTCCAGCGTCGTCAGTCGCAATCTGGTCGGAAGGCGCAACTACGGTTGGCGATAATAGCGTCCTTGAGGGAACCCCCGCCGCCCAGTGGGCCGGCAAGGTTCGCGGCTGGTGCGCGCGTGAGTACATACCCGTGTTGCGCGGCAAGGTCGAAGCCCGCCTCCTGGCGAAGGCGAAAGCAATCGCGGGGGGATGTACGGCGAGACCGGAAGGTGGCCTTTCGTGTCCCGCTGCGGCAGCCGGCTCCTACACGACTTCAGCCATAGACCAGTGCAGGACGGCCTATTCCGGACGCCCGGATGCTTGCGCGCTGGTCGTGCTGCGCGCCGCTGCACCGCCGGTCGCGGTTGCTCCGCCGGCAACTGGACCGGATACATCGCTGGCGCTTCCACGCGCGAGGATCAAGATTGCGCCTGTCACGGTGCCTATCACTGCGACACCCGAGCCACCGCCGCCCACACCACCCGGCGCTCAACCCCTACCCCGGATCAGGCCGCCGATTGTGCCGCAGCCCAAACCCTGAGAGGGGCTATTCCGGCGTTACTTTCGAATAGCGCCGTGCGGCCTCGTCGATGAAGCAGTCGATCACCCGCTTCACCGCGTAGCGCTTGTTGGCGTCTGCCAGAGCCTGCAGCACGAAATTGCGGAACTCGAACTGGATCGCGAACGCGACGCGCGAGCCCGGTCGGGCTGCGAGCTGAATCGCCATGTATTGCTCAGCTTCCTGAATGGCCCGCGCACCAGCGACACGTCGATCGTCTTCGTGCTGCGCCGCGCTTCGACGTCGGTCACAAACGTCTCGCTGAATCCCTTGAACCCCACGCTGACACCTCTGCGCGGCAACGCCTGCCATCCTCGGTCGCCTTCCGAGCTCAACAGCTTCAGCGACTGGATCCACGTGATGAATTCCGGATAGCGCTCCACCCCGGCGGCCAGATCGAACAGATCCTCCGGCCTGTAAGGCAGGTCGAGCGTTTCGCGGTGACTGGTCACCTCAACGTCTCGCCAGCTGCGCCTCGCGCGCCGTCCGCAGCTTCGCGAAGTCCTCGTCCGCGTGATAGCTCGACCGCGTCAGCGGGCTCGACGACACCAGCAGGAAGCCCTTCGACTTCGCGATCGTCTCATATGTCGCGAACTCTTCCGGCGTCACGAAGCGATCCACCGCCGCATGCTTGCGCGCTCGGCTGCAGGTATTGCCCGATGGTGAGGAAGTCGATGCCGGCCGACCGCATGTCGTCCATTACCTGCATCACTTCTTCCTTGGTCTCTCCCAATCCGACCATCAGGCCAGACTTGGTGAACTGCGAAGGGTCGCGCTCCTTCACCCGCTCCAGCAGGCGGAGCGAGTGGTAATAGCGCGAGCCCGGCCGGATCGAGAGATAGAGCCGAGGCACCGTCTCGAGATTGTGGTTGAAGACGTCCGGCTTCGCATCGATCACGATGTTCGCCGCATCGCCCTTGCGCAGAAAGTCCGGCGTCAGGATTTCGATCGTCGCCTTCGGCGCCGAATGCCGAATCGCCTGCACCACCGCCGCGAAGTGTTCCGCCCCGCCATCGGCCAGGTCGTCGCGATCTACCGACGTGATCACCACATGCCCGAGGCCCATCGCCGCGACGGTTTCCCCAACGCGACGCGGCTCGTCTGCGTCCAGCGCCAGCCGGCATTCCCGTCCGCACATTGCAGAACGAGCAGGCGCGCGTGCACGTGTCGCCCATGATCATCAGCGTGGCGTGCTTCTTCGACCAGCACTCGCCGATATTGGGGCATCCCGCCTCCTGGCAGACGGTCACCAGCTTCGCGTCCTGCACGAGCTTCAGGGTTTCGAGATACCCCTCGCTGGTGGGCGCTTTCACGCGAATCCATGGCGGCTTGCGCTGGATGGGCGTGTCCTCCCGCCCCTGTTTCTCAGGGTGACGCGGGCGGGCGCCGTGTATTGTCGAGAAGCGTGGCCATGGGCCCAGTTACCTCAATGCGACCTTGAATTGCCAGCCCGCGAATTGGTCGTTAGGCCGGGTGTGTGACAGGGTTTGTGCTTTTCCGGTCACAGGGTATGTTACGCCAAAGTTACAAAAGAGCGCTGTGGGGCGCCCGAGGGAAGGAAGTCCGTAATGGCGTCTTTGCGCTCCACGTACGATCCGCGTCATGCGGACACCGGCGTTTTTGCCGCCCTGCTGGCGGCTCGCAAGGAATATGGGGGCAAGAAAGTCGTTCTGCACGACGCCGACGACCGAAAACTGACCTATGACGACATCGTTCGCGCCGTCTTCGCCCTGGGCGCGGCCCTCAAGAAAAACACGAAGCGCGGCGAGGCTGTCGGCGTCATGCTGCCAACCGGCGCCGGCGCCATCATCGCCTTCTTCGCGCTCAGCGCATATGGCCGCGTTCCGGCCATGCTCAACTTCACCGCCGGCGCTCGCAACATCCGCGCGGGGATGAAGGCGGCGAAGGTCACCAAGATCGTCACCGCTCACGCCTTCATCGAGAAGGCGGAACTCGATGGACTTGTTGGTGAACTGAAATCCGGCGCCGAATTCATCTACCTCGAAGACGTTCGCGCCTCGCTCGGCGTTGGCCAGAAGGCCGCTGGCGCGCTGGGACCTGTTGCGCCGTGGATGTTCGCGCCGAGCGTCAACCCGGACGAGACAGCCGTCATCCTTTTCACGTCGGGCACCGAGGGCGATCCCAAGGGCGTCGTCCTGTCTCATCGCAACATCGTCGCCAATATCCACCAGATCCTCGCCCACGTGCCGGAAGCGCTCGGCATGGATGACGTACTGTTCAATCCGCTGCCGACATTCCACTGCTTTGGTCTCACCGCCGGCGCGTTGCTCCCGCTGCTGGGTGGCATGAAATCCGTGTTGCACCCGTCGCCTCTGCAGACCAAAATCATCACGAAGCGCGTCGAGGAGACTGGCGCGACAATTCTCTTCGCGACCGACACTTTCCTCAACCAGTATGTACGCGCGTGCTCCGGCAACGAACTCAGCAAGCTTCGGTTCGCCGTCTGTGGGGCGGAGCGCGTGCGTGATGAAACGCGCCAGCTGGTGCGGCGCCGATTCAATGTCGAACTGCTCGAAGGCTATGGCGCAACCGAGGCCTCGCCGGTGATTGCGGTGAACCAGCCAGGCTTCAACAAGCCCGGCACGGTCGGCCGCATGCTTCCCGGCATGGAAGTTCGTTTCGAGTCTGTCCCCGGCATCGAAAACGGTGGCCGCATGTTGGCGCGTGGTCCCAATGTGATGAAGGGCTACCTGTCGCCTTCCAGGCCGGGTGAACTCCAGCCCCCCGCCGGAGGCTGGCACGACACGGGTGATATCGTCAGCCAGGATGAAGACGGTTACCTTGCCATCAAGGGTCGGCTCAAGCGTTTCGCCAAGATCGGCGGCGAGATGGTCTCGCTCGCGGTCGCCGAAAACTGCGCGTCCAGCCTCTGGCGCGAGCACGAACACGCCGCCGCCGTCCTGCCGGACAAACGCAAGGGCGAGCAGATCGTCCTCCTCACCACCTACCCCGCCGCCGACCGCTGCGACCTGCAGCGCTGGGCGCAGGACCACGGCGTCAACGAGCTGAGCCTGCCGCGCAAGATCTTCCAGGTGCAGGCCATTCCGGTTCTTGGAACGGGCAAGATGGACATCGGCGCGGTCCAGAAGCTCGCCGCCGAAATCGCTGCCAGCAACGACACCTCCGGCGGAGCGCAGGCTGCGGAATAGCTAACGCAGGGCAGGAATAGCGCTATTCCTGCTTCACGTTAGGAATGCCGCTATTCCTAACGGCAGCTAACGCATCGTCAGATCCACTGGATGACCGGGCGGGAATCGAACCCGCTGTCTTCGGGTTTGCTGCCCGACGCCTCGGCCGTTTGGCTTCCGGCCAGTGGTGGGAATGGAGAACCGGGTGGGAGTCGAACCCACGATTGACGGGTTAAAGGCCCGTTGCCTTTGGCCACTTGGCGACCGGTTCACACGCGTCGCTCCGGTCGCTTCCATCGCGCGATGGAAGACGTGACGAGACGCCGTTCAATTCAGGTTTGTTTCTGGATGATCAGGCCAACGCCCCGAAACATCGCGCCAATGCTTCCGCCGCCGGACGACTTCTCGTCGTCAGCTACAGAAGTTGGCGGTTGTCTTTCGAAGCGTGGTCATGCGCGAGCATATGACATGCGCAGCGCGCGATTTCAACCGGTGCGATCATGAAGTCCTAGATATGCAGCGGACGTCCGTACGCGGACAGCACGCTCTCGTGCATCATCTCGCTGAGCGTCGGATGCGGGAACACTGTCTCCATCAGCTCGGCTTCCGTCAGCTCGCCCTGCCGCGCGATGCAATAGCCCTGGATCAGCTCCGTCACGCCCTCGCCCGCCATGTGCGCGCCGAGCAGCTCGCCGGTTGTCTCATCGAAGATCGTCTTCACGATGCCTTCGGGTTCGCCCAGCGCGATCGCCTTGCCATTGCCGATGAAGGGGAACTTGCCGACCTTGATCTTGCGGCCTGAGGCCTTTGCCTTCTCCTCCGTCATGCCGACGCTGGCGACCTGCGGGTGCGAGTACGTGCAGCCCGGCACGTTCCACGGATCGAACTTGTGGCTCGGCGCCTTGCCCGACATGCCCTCGACCACGATGACGCCCTCGTGCATCGCCTTGTGCGCCAGCCAGGGCGGGCCTGTGACGTCGCCGATAGCATAGAGGCCCGGCACATTCGTCTTGCCGAAGCCGTCGACCACGATGTGCGTCTTCTCGACCTTCACGCCCAGCGCTTCGAGCCCGAGATTTTCGACATTGCCGACAATGCCGACGGCGAGGATCACCTTGTCGGCCTTCAGCGTCTGCTGCGCCGTCCTTGGCCGCACCTCGGCCGTCGCCACGCCTTTGTCGACCTTTAGCGACTTCACCTGCGCCGAGGTGATGAACTTGATGCCCTGCTTGCCGAGCTGTTTCAGCATGAAGGCCGAAATCTCCGCGTCCTCCACCGGCAGGATACGATCCAGCGCCTCGACCACCGTCACCTCCGACCCGAGCGTGCGGTAGAAGCTCGCAAACTCGATGCCGATGGCGCCTGAGCCGATCACCAGCAGCTGCTTTGGCAGCTCCGTTGGGACCATCGCCTCGCGATAGGCCCACACCGTCTTGCCGTCGACCTTCAACCCGGCATCGGGAATTTCGCGTGCGCGGGCGCCGGTGGCGAGCATCACGTTCTTCGCCGTATATGTGCCTTCGCCCTTGCCCTTCTCGACGATCACCTTTGGCGCCGGCGCGCCCTTCTCCAGCCGCGCCGTACCGACCAGCACATCGATCTTGTGCTTCTTCATCAGGAAGGTAACGCCGTTCGACAGCTGGCTCGCGACGCCGCGCGAGCGTTTAACGATAGCGTCGAGCAGCACCTTCGGGTTCTCCACGGAGAGGCCGTAGTCTTTTGCATGAGTGATCAGGTGAAACACCTCCGACGAGCGCAGCAGCGCCTTCGTTGGAATGCAGCCCCAGTTGAGGCAGATGCCGCCCAGCTCTGCGCGCTCGACAATCGCGACCTTCATCCCAAGCTGCGACGCGCGGATCGCGGCGACATAGCCGCCGGGACCGGAACCGATGATGATGAGGTCGTAGGGGGTCTTGGCGTCAGCCATCTCAGCGCACTCACGATTTGCGGTTCCTCAGGTCTGTCCACGCCTTCTGCGCATCGGCGGCGTTCTTTTCGGTCGAGTCGAACAGCTCCGCGGTGCAGACATACTCGTTGGGTGTTTCGCGCTCGGCGGCTTCGATCCTGGCGGCCTCTGCTGCAGCCTGCGTCAGCAGCTCTGGCGTTGCGCCTGCCGCTTTGAGGTCGGCCATGAAGGCGGTCTTCACTTTCAGATTTGGCTCGCCGCATTTCTCACCAAGCAGTTCGCGATACGTCAGCGGCGTCACGATGGGTTGAATGTCAGCCAAGGTGAGGTGTGCAGCCGGGCCGGGCGCGGGCGCGCAAGCCGCCGCCGATACCAACAGGACAAGCGCCGCCACGCTCTGTTTGTGCATCCTAGTCATGTCGACGGCCCATTGCGTTATCGCGGATACGCTGGAACGATTTGCTCGACGCCACGAACCAGATAACGCCGATCACCAGCAGCACGGCGGCGACCACGATACGGCCCGAGCCGGACGGCAGGCCCATCGCCATGAAAACGCCGTCGCCCAGCAGCGTGAACGCAGACAGGCCCAGCGCCAGCACGGCGATCGCGATCTTGAGGCGCAGCGACATCACAGCAGCATCGCCTCCGGCGTCTCGACGAACTGCTTGAACGTGGCGAGCCAGCGCGCGCCGGTTGCGCCATCGACGACGCGATGATCGCAGGTCAGCGTCACCGTCATCACGGTCGCGACGACGACCTTGTCGTCCTTCACGACGGCGCGTTTCTCGCCGGCGCCGACGGAGAGGATCATCCCCTCGGGCGGATTGATGATCGAGGCGAACTGGCGGATGCCCATCATGCCGAGGTTCGAGATCGAGAACGTGCCGCCCATGTATTCCTGCGGCTTGAGTTTCTTGTCGCGCGCGCGGGCGGCGAGATCTTTCATCTCGGCGGCGATCTGGGCGAGGCCCTTGGTCTGCGCGTCGCGCACGACGGGCGTGATCAGGCCGCCGGGAATGGCGACCGCGACCGAGACATGCGCCGACTTGTGCTGCGCCACGCCCTTGTCGGTGTAGCTGGCGTTGGCGTCGGGGTGCGCCATCAACGCCATGGCGCAGGCCTTGATCAGCATGTCGTTGACCGAGACTTTCACGCCCGCCGCCGCGCCCGCCTCGTTGATGCGAACGCGGGCCGACAGCAGGTGGTCGATCTCGAGATCGATGGTCAGCGGGAAGTGCGGCACCTGCATGAAGGATCTGCGTCAGGCGGCGCGCCGTGACCTTGCGCACGCCATCGAGCGGGATCAGCTCGTAACTGTCGGGTGCGTAGACGCGATCGTCGAGGATGGCAGGTTCGATCAGGCTGGTGATGCCGCCGCCCGCAGCGCGCCTGTTTCGCAGCGCCGCCCTTCGGCGCTTTCAGCACGTCCGACTCTTGATGATCCGCCCGTGCGGGCCGGAGCCCTTCAGCGCCAGCAGGTCGACGCCTTCCTGCTTTGCGAGGCGCTTGGCGAGCGGCGATGCTTTGATGCGAGCGCCCTCTGGACCGCCGGGCCCCTGCCCGGCATTCGTTGCAACGTTTGCGGATGCCGCTGGAGCGCGCTGAGGCGCGCTTGCCGGGCGGGGGCCCGGCGGTCCAGAGTTTGTCTCTTTGGAGCCGGCCCTCTCCGTCTGCTTCGCAGCCACCTCCCCCGCCCTCGGCTGGGGAGGACGGGCATCTGCTTTCGGTGAAGGCGCTTCGCCTTCGCTTGTCAGCTCCGCGATTACGGCGTTGACCTTCACGCCCTGCGCGCCTTCGGCGACGAGCAGTTTCGAGATCACGCCTTCATCGACGGCTTCGACTTCCATCGTCGCCTTGTCGGTTTCGATCTCTGCGATGATGTCGCCGGCCTTCACCTTGTCGCCGACCTTCACATGCCACTTGGCGAGGTTTCCCTCCTCCATGGTGGGCGACAGCGCAGGCATGGTGATTGAGATGGTCATGTGGGGGCCTTGCAGCGAAACTTGTCCATCTTGCACCAACCTGGATCAGCGGCCGTGTCGGGTGCACCTGCTTTGAAGTGAACAACGCAAATGTCGTCGCTCAGCTTCTCGACCTCCCCTCCGCAGAACTGTTCGGTACGCGCCCAGAATTCGCGACTGATCGCGTCACTCCTGAGGCTGCGATCGCCGTAATAGCCGGAGAGATTTCCGAAATAGATTCCATCCGCTTCGCGGTCGACTGTGAAATAGCCTTTTTCGGGCTGGTACTTGGCGTCTTCGTACACGCGCGAGCTAGCGCAGGCATTGAAGCCAACGACGCATCCGACGCCGAGAGCGAGCCTATTCCACATAGCAAACCTTCTTCGCCGCTTCGACGATGTCGGCCGCGTGCGGCAGCGAGAGCTTTTCGAGGTTCGCCGCGTACGGTAGCGGCACGTCCTTCTGCGCGACGCGCATCGGCGGGGCGTCGAGATAGTCGAAGGCGTGTTCGGTGACGGCGGCGGCGATCTCGGCGCCGACGCCGAAGAAGCGCCAGCCTTCTTCGCAGCAGACGATGCGGTTGGTTTTCTTGACGCTCTCGATCACGGTCGCCGTGTCGAGCGGGCGCAGGGAGCGCAAGTCGATTACTTCGGCTTCGATGCCGATGCCGGCCAGCTCCTCGGCGGCTTCGAGGGCGAACTTCACCATGCGCGAGTGCGCGACCAGCGTGACGTCCGTACCCTCGCGGCGGATGCGGGCCTTGCCGATGGGGAGGACGAAGTCGTCGACCTCCGGCACGTCGAACTCGATGCCGTACATCAGCTCGTGTTCGAGGAAGACGACGGGGTTCGGATCGCGGATCGCGGCCTTGAGCAGGCCCTTGGCGTCGGCAGCGTCGTAGGGCGCGAGCACTTTGAGGCCGGGCACGTGGCCGTACCAGGCGGAGTAATCCTGGCTGTGTTGGGCGCCGACGCGGGAGGCCGCGCCGTTGGGGCCGCGGAACACGATGGGGCAGCCCATCTGGCCGCCGGACATGTAGAGCGTCTTGGCCGCCGAGTTGATGATGTGATCGATGGCCTGCATCGCGAAGTTGAACGTCATGAACTCGACGATCGGCTTCAGCCCGCCGAACGCCGCGCCGACGCCGAGGCCAGCGAAGCCATACTCGGTGATCGGCGTGTCGATCACGCGGCGGTCGCCGAACTCTTCGAGCAGGCCGCGTGAGACCTTGTAGGCGCCCTGGTACTGGCCGACTTCCTCGCCCATGAGGAAGACGCCCTCGTCGCGGCGCATCTCTTCGGCGATGGCGTCGCGCAGGGCGTCGCGGACGGTGGTCTTCTTGTAGGTGACGCCGTCGGGCAGCGTGGGATCGTGCAGGCCTTCGGCGGCGGCTGACTTCTGCTCCGGCGCGCGCAGGCGGTGGCCGTCATTCTTGGCTTTGTTCTCTGGACCGCCGGGCGCCTGCCCGGCACTTTCTTCGACGAGCGCAGTTGGTTGCTCAGCGCCCTTGCGGGCGCCTGCCGGGCGGGGCGCGTCAGCGCGCGGTCCAGAGCCGCCGTTCTTCTTGGCGGGCGCTTCGCGCTCGCCGGCCATCTGCGCGATGATCGCGTTGACCTTCACGCCTTCCGTGCCGGCCTCGACCATCAGCTTCGAGATGACGCCCTCATCGACGGCTTCCACCTCCATCGTCGCCTTGTCGGTCTCGATCTCGGCGATGACGTCGCCGGGCTTTACCTTGTCGCCTTCCTTCACCAGCCACTTGGCCAGCTTGCCCTCCTCCATGGTTGGCGACAGCGCGGGCATCAGGATGTCAGTCATGCTTATTGATCCACGCTGAACAAAATGGAATGCCCGGTTGTCGCCACACGCTGGTAGAACTTCTTGATGTCCTGCAGATAGTCCCAGTGGTAACCGAATTCCTGCTCATCGATTTCGCCATCGAATGTGTTTGGATCAATGGCAAAGTAGAGTTCGCGAAACGCGGTCTCGTCTACGGCGTCTAGTGCTAGCGCCGCCGCCCGCGCCTGCTCGGGCGTTTTGAGAACGAGAACGTGATCACTTTCGGAATGCATCGGCTCGCCACCCAGCACTACAAATTTCAATGGCCCGGAGCCATCAGAAGGCAGCTCAAGCCCACCTCCATCAAACGCTGAATGGATGCCGTCCCACGCTTTGTCCGTCTCGCAGGAGCGGTCTGAGCCAAAGTACGTGTTTTCAAGTTGGCCAATCGCGTATTCCACACGCTCAGCATGCGTGGTGGCGGCATTCAGAGCGGCTACTTCTTCGTCGGCAATTGCCAAGAATACTCCGCGACAGGACACTATCGGCTCTCCACCAGCACGTCGGTCCACAGTTCGGCGGGATCGGGCTCGGGGCTGTCCTGCGCGAACTGCGCTGCAGTCATTCACGATCTCGCGGATCTCGGCCTCGATCTTCTTGAGGCTGTCTTCGGTCGCGTGGCCAGCGGCGATCAGCTTGGCCTTGAGCATCTCGATAGGGTCGTGATGCTCGCGCATCTCCTGCACTTCCTCTCGCGTGCGGTATTTCGCGGGGTCGGACATGGAGTGGCCGCGATAGCGGTAGGTTTTCATTTCGAGGATGTAGGGGCCTTCGCCGTCGCGGGCGCGCTGCACGGCCTTCGCGGCGGCCTTGCGGACGGCGAGGACGTCCATGCCGTCGACCATTTCGCCGGGGATCTCGAAAGAGATGCCGCGCTTGAAGAGTTCGGTCTCGGCGGAGGCGCGGGCGATGGAGGTGCCCATGGCGTATTGGTTGTTCTCGATCACGTAGACGACGGGGAGTTTCCAGAGCGATGCCATGTTGAAGGCTTCGTAGACCTGCCCCTGGTTGGAGGCGCCGTCGCCGAAGTAAGCGACGGCGACATTGTCCTGGCCCTTGTAGCGGTTCGAGAAAGCGAGGCCGGTGCCGATGGGGACTTGCGCGCCGACGATGCCGTGGCCGCCGAAGAAATTCTTCTCGCGGCTGAACATGTGCATCGAGCCGCCCTTGCCGCGCGCATAGCCGCCTTCGCGGCCGGTGAGCTCGGCCATCACGCCGCGCGCGGTCATGCCGGTGGCCAGCATGTGGCCGTGATCGCGGTAGCCGGTGATGACCTGGTCGTCGGGATCGAGAACGGATTGCACGCCGACGACGACGGCTTCCTGGCCGATATAGAGGTGGCAGAAGCCGGCGATGAGACCCATGCCGTAGAGCTGGCCCGCCTTCTCCTCGAAGCGGCGGATCAGCAGCATGTCGCGGTAATAGCCGATGAGATCGGCCTTCTGCGGTTCCGTTGGCGACTTGCGAGGCTTCGCCCCGCTCTTTTTCGCGGCCATGCTTTGGAATCCCTGAGCTGTCCAAGGAGATGTAAGGACGAATCCGTGCCTGATCCTAGCTTATCGCTGGATCAGACGGGCAGTTCCTCACTTAAATAGTGCAAGCATCACCTTACGGCGACCAGAACCTCGTCGGGCCGCACATAGGAGAGGCGCGTGCGGGCGATTTCCTCGACATAGTCGAGGTCCAGCGACGTATCGCGGAGGCGGACCAGCGATTGCTCGAGGGCCGCGTGTTCGACCTTCAGCTTTTCAAGATCGGCTTCGAGGCTGGTTTCGTCTTTCTGCAACCCGCTCCAGGCCGCGAGGCCCTGGTCGCCGGCGAGGGCGTGGTAGATAAAATACAGGATGAGGGCGCCGATAGCGCCGGGCAGAAGAATGGCTTTTGCCGTTCTAAGCGCCGCCCCGTCCATCGCCTGTATCGAGTCTCCCGCTACGCATACTTGCAGTCCTACTGACATGCACCGGCGCAGTTAATTGCGCATGAATCCTCCGGATTTCTCCGGAGGACCCAGCGTCATGATTCCGTGGCAGAAATGATCGACTAGAAAGGGATCTCGTCGTCGAAGTCGGGACGCGAGAAGTCTTCGGACGGACCCTTGCCGCCCTTGGCTTTCGCGCCTGCGCTGCGCGCCGGAGCACGGTCCTGATCATACCCGCCCCCACCCGCCCCAGCCCCGCCACCTTCGCTGCGGCCGTCGAGCATGGTCAGCGTCGAGCCGAAGTTCCGCAGGACGACTTCGGTCGAATACTTGTCGTTACCGTCCTTGTCGGTCCACTTGCGGGTTTCAAGCTGGCCTTCGAGGTAAACCTTCGCGCCCTTCTTGAGGTATTGCTCCACGACGCGAACCAGCCCCTCGTTGAACACCACGACGCGGTGCCATTCGGTCTTTTCCTTGCGCTCGCCCGAAGCCTTGTCGCGCCAGGTTTCTGAGGTGGCGATGGATAGGTTTGCGATCGAGCCGCCGGACGGCATCTGCTTGATTTCGGGATCCCGACCCAGATTGCCGATGAGGATCACCTTGTTGACCGATCCAGCCATTTTCGTCTCCGTTCTCCACTCCGGCCCCGGCCGAGATTCTCGGTCCGCTCCGGTTCCTGACACATCCCGGCGACCCTAGGGCCGCCAGACCTTTCACGCGATATGGGAAACCAACCGGCCCGGCGCCAATCCACATGAAACGGCTAACAGGGTGCAGCAGATGTTCCGCATTCGTTCTTTCATAAAACGGACGCCGATGCAAGTCACTTAGGGAGCACGGTCGGCCTTCGCCCTGCCCTCTGCTCCCAATCGGATGAGGCGTGTCCATTGCCCCGGACATGACCCCGCCGGCCAACCAGAGGTGGGCGAAGGCCGGTCGTTTGCGTTTTGGTGAGCCCGCGCTCGTCCTTCGACGGGCGCTCCCTTTGGTCGCTGCTCAGGATGAGCGCCAATGTTGCAGCTCTCTTGAAGCGTTCATCCTGAGCAGCGCGCTTGCGCGCCTCTGTTGAAGGACGAGCGCGACCCCGCATTCGGACCGGCTGCTGCCGTCCGGGATGCTGTCGCTCTGGGTCTCCGAATAGATGGAGGGCCCGGGGACGCGGGATGCCCCGCGTGGTTTGGCAATCGCCGAAGCGACCTACCGGTAGAAGAAGAAGGTTCGCGGATCCCGCGTCCCCGACAGATGTTATCCGGCCACGGGGGAACAGCGGGGTGTTTCAACCGCCTGACCCTATTCTCGTCGCCGGCGTGCAGGTTGCGGATGTTCAGCCGCAATCCCTCGACCACTCCCGTGTTTTCCAGGGCTCCGTCGTTTGGTCCCTGGCTCCTCTTCGGCTCACACAGGCTTTCACGCTCATCTGTGTCCGACCCCGCGCCGTTGAACAGTGATCAGCTGCCCTCCTGCGGGATGGATGAAGGCATCATACGCCGGGGCTGAGGGGTGTAGGATTGAGATATGCAGAATTGGCCGGTCTGATCCGCGCAAGCTGTTGAGATTGTTCAGATCACGCCGAAAAACGCGTGTGCAGAATCGGCCGATTTACTGGTTGGTATCGGGGCCGCCGGGCGCCAACCCGGCACCGCGATGCGTTAGCGTTGCGATGGAGTAACTCGCTGCTTCGCAGCGACTGCCGGGCAGGCGCCCGGCGGTCCATAGACTTAGGGTTTGGACAGGAGCCGGATGGCGACATCGGCGGTGACTGTAAGCCGTTCGCGGGCGGCGAGTGACTCGCGGCCCGCTTGGGTTGCCCGGTGATCGTGGGGCGTCATGGCGAGGAGGTCGGCGATTTGTGGGCGGCCGACAAGTTCCGCCGGAAATGTCACCCGCTGTTGATCGACGAGGCGATAACCGGTGCGGTCGGCGGCTTCGAGGCTGCCCTGACCTTCTGCGCGCTCGACCGTGGGATAGATGATCGCGCGCAGTTCGGCGAGATGGTCTGGCGCTGGATCAACCAGCAGCACATGGGCGCCGGAAGGTTGGGCGGCGGCGAATGACTCCCACATCGGAAATCCGAACATGCACACGATGAGGCCGAGGCAGGGTTGCGTAAACGGTATCCGCTTGTTGGAGCCGACCGCCCAGAAAATATCCTTGTTGCGCCGGGCCGCCGCCTGCACCGCCCATTTCGAGATATCGATCCCGGCGAGGCGGCAATCCCCTCGTCCACCCGCCTTGAGCGCGGCGCCAATCGCGTCGAGATAATAGCCTTCGCCGCACCCCGCATCGAGGACAGCAAAATCCTCGCGGCCGCGCGCAAGCTCGATGACGCGGGCGGACACCCGTTCGGCAAGGGGCGCATAGACACCGGCGTCGAGAATGCGTCGGCGCGCAGCGACCATCGGCTTGCTGTCGCCGGGATCGCGTGAGGCTTTGTGCTGAACGACGAGCAGGTTGTAATACCCCTCGCGCGCCCGGTCGAAGCTGTGCCCAGAGGGGCATATCAACGTGCGCCCTTCGCTATCCGCCATCGCAGCCGCGCAGATCGGGCACGCGACGAGGCCGCGCGCGACAAAGCCTTGTCTCTCATCGGTGGAAATGGTCGGCCTCACGCTGCGTCGTAGGCCTGCTTGAGCCACGCTTTGACTTCGGCGTCGATGTCGGCGGCGGCGCCAAGCTTGATGCGGTGGCTACACATGGCGTTCCAGGAGCCTGCGGCTTCGAGGCGGCCCTTGGGCGCGACGCCTTTCAGGTTGAGTCCGAGGTCGAGGCGCGTGGCGGTCGAGGGCTGGATGAGGCCGAACTGTTTCGAGCGGCGCAGCGAGACGTAGGCTTTCTTCGGCGAGAACTCGACGTCCTTGCCGAAGGCGCCGACGAGTTTGGCGAGCTTGTCATAGAGCGGCTTCAGATCGGCCTTGGCGCCGGCGTATTGCGCGGCGAGCAGATCATCGTCTTCGGATGAGCCGGCATCGCTGTTCAGCGTGCGGTGCGCGACGAGGTTTGCGAAGCCATGGCCGAGGCCGTGATCGGTCTTCAGCATCTTCACGATCTCGCCGTGTTTGGTGAGCTTGGCTTTGGCCGTCACCTTGAGCCATTCGTCGAGCGACTTGCCGGTGTTCGCCTTCATGTTGGCGATCATGCTGGCGACGGCGTCTTCAATTTTACCCATGGCGGCTCTCCCCTTTTCCAGTGCTCACGCGTTGAGCGAGTGACGTGTACGGAACGCTTGCGTGGCCCGGCGGATGGAACCCGCCGCGTGGTCGGCCATTCCTACACCGAACGACATGAAACGGAGACAGCCATGCGTACGATTCTCATGAAGAGTGCGGGCCTGATAAGCGCGCTTGCGATCGCAGCCAGCCTTGCGGCCTGCGCCCCTGAAGGCGGCGCAAACAGCGCCATGGTTGATGGCAAGCGCGTCGAGACGGCTTCCGTCGACAATTCTGCGGTCGATCGCGCCAATGCGGATCGTGACGCCGCGGAGTCGCGTGCGGCTGCTGCTGAAGCAAGGCTTGATTGCGAGAAGGCGCGCCAGACTGCGTCTAACCAGGGCGCTGTTGTTGGCGGCGTAACCGGCGCGGTCGTCGGCAGCCAGGTTGCCGGCCATGGCGCGAAATCCGAAGGCGGCGCCATCGGCGCGGTGGCCGGTGTGCTCGCGGGTCGCCAGATCGCCAAGAAAGATCATCGCTGCTGAAGCCCGCGCTTTAGTCGCCTTGAGGACGCCGCTCCGGTTTTTCCGGGGCGGCGTTTTCGTTTGGCCTAACTAAGCGGCCAGTTTTCGATGCGGCTGATCTTCGGCGTCATGAAGCCCATGAGTGGGCCCATCGCCATGATCATCTTCGCGGCGAAGTTGGGCTTGCCGGTTTCAACGAGCAGTTTGAGGTTCTCGGTGATGAAGCCGCCGCTGGCGACCATCTTGCCGGTCTTGGTGCCGGGGATACATTCGGTGGTGAGCGTGAATTCCGTGCCACCGGGGATTTCCTTCAGGTCGTAGGTGGTGAAGGCGGGATCCTCGCCCTCGTTCTGCGTGAAAGACATGGTGTGCGAGTAGCGGTGCGGCGGATTGAACTCCTTCACCTCGCCGAAGACGACAGCGAACTTTCCGTCGACCGAGGCCATGCGCATCTTGCGGCCCGGCTTGAGGCCGTCCTGCGTCTGGCAGACGGCGCCGAAGAAGAAGGGCAGCACCTCGTCGGTTTTGACGAGCGTGTTCCAGACGGTTTCGATCGGTGCGTTGATCGTGACCTTCCAGACGAATTTCTCGGGCTTGCCCGTCGCGGGCGCGATCTTCTTCGTCATTTGTCTTGTCCCCTCTTTGATTTCGTCTGGTTCGTTTTGGCATGCGCAGCTTCGGCCGCGTACTTGATGCCGGTGAGCTTGCGCGCCCAGTGGCTGGAGAAATCGTCGAGCCAGCGGTCGTTGATCATCTGGATCGGCGCGGTGTTGAGGTAGAGCCGGCGGGTGCGGCCCTCCTTCTGCGAGATGATCAGCCCTGCCCCTTCGAGCACGGCGAGATGGTTCATCACGGCGATGCGGGTGACGTCGAATTCCTGCGCCAGTTCGCCGACGCCGATGCCGGGACGCGCTTTCAGCACGTCCATGATGCGGCGGCGCGTTTCGTGCGCGAGCGCATGGAAGATCGCGGTCATGTCGTCTTCGGTAGACATGTAATTACATTATTACATGTTGGGTGCGGCGTCAAGCGGCTGGCGAGCGCGGCTCTAATGCGTTCCGGGTTCTACCGGCTCATCGAGGGCGCGGTGGCCGTAGCTGACGACGCGAGTGATGGTCCATTTGCCTTCGGCGAGCTGCCAGATCATCAGGAATTTGGCGACGCCTTCGCAATTGCCGCCGACCTGGCAGAAGCGATGCTCGCCCTCCTCGATCGCGCCGAAGTCCTTGATCGGGTAGACCTTGAGCGTGCCGGGGATCAGTTCGCGCGTCACCTTGTGGCAGATGTACTTCTCGGTGTTGGCCACCACCGACGCCCGGTCGAAGGTGGCGCCGCCGGTGTCGTGGTAGAACTCGACCGTCGGGGAGAAGTAGCCGCCGAAGAGCGTCAAGGGCGCAGGTGTTGTAGGCGTCGAAGACTTTTGCATCGAGCGCGGTGATGGTCGCGGTCAGCGCCGGGTCGGTTGCCTGCGCTGTCGCGGGCGCCGGGGCCAGCGTTGCGATTGCGGCGAGAAACGCGATGGACCGGAGCATGAAACCTCGCTGCGCACGGATGTTCATGGACCGAGATACAGGACAATCCCACTCAATGCACTGTGCGCACTGCGCGATCAGGCCTTGGCGCGGCGGGCCGTGCACTTGGGGCAGAGGCAGTTTTCCTTGCCGATGAAGGCGTCGAAATACTCCTTGCCGTAGTCGTAGGTGATCTCCTCGCCCGGCTGGATCTCGCGCAGCGACTTTACCCAGATGCGCTGGCCGTAGACGTAGATTATGCCGTTCGGCTTGCACGAATGGTTGGCGTAGCGGCCGATGTTGGAGCGCGGCGAGCCGTCCAGCGTGTGGGTGCGGCTGAGATTGTAGAGATAGCGCGGCTTGCCGGGGATGGCGTCGGCTTCGGCGTTGGTGATGATGTTGCCGGTGTATTCGAAGATGCGAACGTGTTTCGGGATCACCTCGGTGGCGAAGAGGCCCATGCCGGTGCGTGCGCGGCCGATGCGGAAGGGGTGTTTGGACATAAGCGGGCCCTAGCGCCGGATTCGTGCCCGTTCAATCGATGCATTGTCGCGGCAGCGGGCAGTTCACAGGTCTGATCGCCTGGCTGGTCACTGGGCTGGCAGCTGCTGCCACATCCCCGGCAGCAAGACGGGCCCAGCGTGTAATTCGACGCAGATATGTTCCTAATACGTTCTTTCACGTGTAATCAACTCACCGCAGTCCTATCTGGCAGTAAACATTCCAAGCAGCTCCCGGTCGCCCATGTCCTCTGAACCCAATGCCATCCGCGTGCGCGGCGCGCGCGAGCACAATCTGAAGAATATCGACGTGGATATTCCGCGGAACCAGCTGGTGGTGATCACCGGGCTGTCCGGGTCGGGCAAATCCTCGCTGGCGTTCGACACGATCTATGCCGAGGGGCAGCGGCGGTATGTCGAGTCACTGTCGGCCTACGCGCGGCAGTTCCTCGAGCTGATGCAGAAGCCGGATGTGGAGCGGATCGAAGGGCTGTCGCCGGCGATCTCGATCGAACAGAAGACCACGTCGCGGAACCCGCGTTCGACCGTCGGCACGGTGACCGAGGTCTACGACTACATGCGCCTGCTGTGGGCGCGTGTGGGCGTGCCCTACTCGCCTGCGACCGGGCTGCCGATCGAAAGCCAGACCGTGTCGCAGATGGTCGACAAGGCGATGGCGTTTGGCGATGGCGCGAAGTTCTACCTGCTGGCGCCGATGATCCGTGGGCGGAAGGGCGAATACCGCAAGGAGTTCGCCGAGCTGCTGAAGCGCGGCTTTGCGCGCGTGAAGGTGGATGGCGAATATCACGAGCTGGAAGATCCGCCGAAGCTCGACAAGAAGCTGAAGCACGACATTGACGTGGTAGTGGACCGCATCGTGATCCGCGCCGGGCTGGAGCAACGGCTGGCGGAAAGCTTCGAGGCGGCGCTGGGGCTGGCGGATGGAATCGCGGTGGCGGAGTTCACCGAGAAGGACGCGGCGGGCGAACAGAGGCGCGTGACGTTCTCGGCGAAGTTTGCCTGCCCGGTTTCGGGCTTCACGATTCCGGAGATCGAGCCGCGCCTGTTCTCGTTCAACAATCCGTTCGGCGCCTGCCCGGCATGCGATGGCCTGGGCGAGCAGCTGAAGATCGACCCGGCCATGGTGGTGCCGGAGACTGACAAGAGCCTCACCGATGGCGCAATTGCGCCATGGGGCAAGTCGGCGTCGCCGCTGCAGGACCAGACGCTGAAAGCGCTGGCGAAGAAGTACAAGTTCTCTGTCACCGTGCCGTGGTCGAAGCTGCCCGAAGCGGCGCAGAACATCATCCTGTTCGGGACGGGCGAAGAGGAAGTGGACTTCGTCTTTGACGACGGCATGCGCCGTTACGAAGTGACCAAGCCGTTCGAGGGCGTGGTCGGCAATCTGGAGCGGCGGTTCCGCGAGACGGATTCGGCGTGGATGCGGGAAGAGATCGGGCGCTACCAGTCGGCGGCGCCCTGCCCGACCTGCATGGGCGAGCGTCTGCGGCCGGAAGCGTTGAGCGTGAAGATCAACAATTTCACGATCTCGAACGCGACGCATCTTTCGATCAAGCATGCGCGCGACTGGTTCGAGGCGCTGCCGAAGAAGCTGACCAAGAAGCAGAACGAGATTGCAGTGCGGATCCTCAAGGAGATCCGCGACCGGCTGCAGTTCCTGAATGACGTGGGCCTCGAATACCTGACGCTGTCGCGCGGGTCAGGCACGCTGTCGGGCGGGGAGAGCCAGCGTATTCGTCTGGCCTCGCAGATCGGGTCGGGTCTTTCAGGCGTGCTGTACGTTCTGGACGAGCCGTCGATTGGTCTGCACCAGAGGGACAATGAGCGGCTGCTGGAGACGCTGCGGCGGCTGCGCGATCTCGGCAATTCGGTGATCGTGGTGGAGCACGATGAGGACGCAATCCTCACGGCGGACCATGTCATCGACATGGGCCCGCGCGCGGGCGTGCATGGCGGCGAGGTTATCGCGTTCGGCAAGTGCGAAGACCTGATGGCCAATCCGAAATCGATCACGGGCAAGTACCTGTCCGGCGAGGAAGAGATCGCGATTCCGCCGAAGCGTCGCTGGGCCGACAAGAAGAAGATGATCCGCGTCATCGGCGCGACCGGCAACAACCTCAAGAATGTAACGGCGGAAATTCCGCTGGGCGTTTTCACGTGCGTGACGGGCGTGTCGGGCGGCGGCAAGTCCACGCTGGTGATCGAGACGCTGTACAAGGCGCTGGCGCGGCGGCTGAACGGCGCGAGCGACAGCCCTGCCCCGCACACCAAGATCGAGGGCATCGAGCATCTCGACAAGATCATCGACATCGACCAGTCGCCGATCGGGCGCACGCCGCGCTCGAACCCGGCAACGTATACTGGCGCGTTCGGGCCGATCCGCGACTGGTATACCAGCCTGCCCGAGAGCAAGGCGCGTGGGTATCAGGCCGGTCGCTTCTCCTTCAACGTGAAGGGCGGCCGATGCGAGGCGTGCCAGGGCGATGGCGTCGTGAAGATCGAGATGCACTTCCTGCCGGACGTGTATGTCACGTGCGATGTCTGCAAGGGCAAACGCTACAATCGCGAGACGCTGGAAGTGCTCTACAAGGGTAAGTCCATTGCCGACGTTCTGGACATGACGGTGGATGAAGCGCGCGTGTTCTTCGGCGCAGTGCCGGGCATTCGCACCAAGATGGAAACGCTGGCGCGTGTGGGTCTTGGCTACGTGAAGGTCGGCCAGCAGGCGACGACGTTGTCGGGCGGCGAAGCGCAACGGGTGAAGCTGTCGAAGGAGCTGTCGAAGCGAGCCACAGGCCGCACGCTGTATATCCTCGACGAGCCGACGACGGGCCTGCACTTCGACGACGTGCGCACGCTGATGGAAGTGCTGCAGGAGCTGGTCGACAACGGCAACACGGTGGTCGTGATCGAGCACAATCTCGACGTCATCAAGATCGCCGACTGGATCGTCGATCTGGGGCCGGATGGCGGCGATGGCGGCGGCGAAGTCGTGGCTGTCGGGACGCCAGAGGAAGTCGCCAAGAACAAGAAGAGCTGGACGGGCAAGTTCCTGATCGAGACGTTCAAGCGGCAGGCTGAGCGGCGTGAACGTCAGGCGAAGCGGGTGAAGGCGAAGCCGGTGGCGAAGGTTGCAGGCAAGGCGAAGAAGGCGACGCAGCAGGCGGCGGAGTAGCGCTGGGTTTGCGTTGGTGCGCACACCCTCGTCCTTCGAGACGGCCTTCGGCCTCCTCAGGATGAGGGCTACTCAGCCGGCGTTCGTTTAGTCCTCATCCTGAGGAGCCGCGAAGCGGCGTCTCGAAGGACGAGGGCGCGCTACTTCGCGACGAAGTCTGCGGGGCGGAGCCCCTTGTAGAGAATGGCGCCGACGACGACCGACGGAATGGACAGCATCGCGGTGACGAAAGTCGTGATGATGTGGAAGATCGGGATGGTCAGCGCGGCGTTGCCGGGACTTGCGACGCCGCTGAACACGGTCGCGGCAAGACTGTAGATCATCGTATCCATGAGCGAGGCCGGCAGCCAGGTCAGGAGAAGCGCGCCGAGCATGCGGAGGACGTTGCCGCGCGACCATTTCCACGTCTGGAACATGACGATGCGGCGTTCGCCGATGGTGGCGGCGTTCATCATGAACAGGCGGGTCGCCACGTAGATGAAGATGCCGATGGCCGCGAACATGAAGAGGAGGAAAGCGGCCGAGCCTGCCGGACCAAGCGTGGTTTCGAGCGCCGTGCTCATCGCATCAGGATCATCGAGCAACCTCTGAAGCTCTGCCGGAGACGACGCCAGTCGCGATATGACGACAACCGACACGATCAGAAAAACAAGCGCGCCAAATGGAATGATGATGCACATCAATCCCGCGAAGACGCCGAGCAGACGTAGCTCATCTGGCCCGAGCAGCAGGCCGGTCGCACCGATGAATTCGTCACGGACGGCGAGGCGCAGGATCGCAGCGGTAAACACAAGGCTGGCGAGTATGCCCGGGAGCATGCTGACGAAGTTGCCGAGACTGGGGGCGAGCGTGCTTGCTGATCCGGCGTCTGCCGCACCCGTCAGCATCCCGATGATAGGGCCGATTTCAGCGACCAGGGCGACGATGATCGCGGCCGGCGCGAGTCGGCGTCCGTTGCGCAGCAGGAACTGCCAGGCGCTGCGCACACAGTCCAAGACGGGAATCTGGCCCGAGCCATTCGCCATTGCGTCCTCCGGAAGAGCCCTGCCCGTAGTGGAATTGGCCGCGGGCGGCAACTGCCGGCTCTGCAGCCACGCCCAATACGGTTTGGGCTAGCGACCCATGGCGAAGGCGAAGGTCATGATGTGGACCTTTGGCATGCGACAGGTGGACAGGGTCTGAGAGGCGTCGAGCTTCCAGCGCCACGACGACATGACGCCCTGTGTCGCCTCCACGAAGTCGGGATGCGGTGCGGCGGCCATTACGCGCGGATTGGTGAAAGTTCCATTTGGCTGCACATCGAGTGCGTAAGTCACCACGCCGCCAAATTCCTTGAAGCGCGAGACGAAGGGAAAGCCGGGCGCGGCGTTGGTCTTTGCCATGGTGATGCGGCAGCGCGGGAGGGCGGGATCGCCCGGCGCGGCGTACAGGAGATCGACCATTGCGGGGCGGCCTGCGCCGACGGTGGCGCGGCGATCGGGGATCTGTCGCTGGCGGCTGGCCGGGAGCGCGCTGTAGACCGCGTCGCCCCAGGCGAGCGCTTCGAAGTATTCACTGGCGAGCTTGTCGCGAATCTTGCCGGCGGGCGTGGTGGCGATCAGGTCGTGCAGTTCGGTCGCGGCATCGTAGAGCGCGGTGTAGGCGTCAGGAGACTTGGTGCGCATGAAGCTCGCCATCGCCTGCGTGCGGCGGGCCTCGTAGCGGGCGGGTGACTGCGTGGCGCCGAGATCGTCGAGAAAGCGGACGGCGAGATGTGCGGCGGCTTCCGCTTGCGGCCAGTCGCCGGCCTCCCACGCTTCGGCCTGCAGGGCTTGCGCGGCGCGGGGCGAGATCAGGTCGCGGTTGGCGATCGCTGCGCGGGCCTGCAAGGCGGTGAGCAGGTTTGTGCGGGCGCTAGGAGAGCTGGCGACGCCGAGGTTGGCCCAGGCGTGAAGGACGCGGGAGACTTCTGGAGATTTGTCGGGCGTGGCGAGCGAGGCGCCCTCCTCCACCAGAAAGCGTGAGTAGGCCAGTGCGCGGGAGGGATCGCCGGCGAGCATGGCGATCCACGCGAATTCGCGCGCGGCGACGGCGGCGGTGCTCTGGTCGAGGGAGGGCCAAGTTGCTTCGGCCTCGGCGAGCGCTGCCGTGTAGTCGCCGGATTGGACGGCGGCGTTGAAGGCGCGGATATCGGCACGGGCCGGCGCCGTGAGCACGGCCAGCACGGCGATGGCGACGGGGGCGAGGCGCGCAGCAAACATGGGCTCAGTCTAATGGTTCGTGAGCGGACAGCCATCCGCAAATGCAGCGGAAAGGCGGGTTGGCGCAGGCCCCTGTTATCCGGGCCATAAATTGGCCTATAGGAGCGCCATGACAATCGAACCCATTCACATCATCGGCGGCGGCATGGCGGGGTCCGAGGCGGCCTGGCAGGCGGCCAATCTCGGCGTGCCCGTCGTGCTCCACGAAATGCGGCCGGTGCGGGGGACGGATGCCCACCATACGGACGGGCTGGCTGAATTGGTGTGCTCGAACTCGTTCCGGTCGGATGACTGGGAATACAATGCGGTGGGGCTGCTGCACGAAGAGATGCGGCGGGCGAACGGCCTGATCATTTCGATGGGCGACCGGCATCGCGTGCCGGCGGGGTCGGCGCTGGCGGTGGATCGGGATGCGTTCTCGGCGGACGTGACGGCGGCGATCAAGGCGCATCCGTTGATCACGATCGAGCGCGGGGAAGTGGATGGCTGGCCGCCGGAAGCGTGGCGCAGTGTCATCATTGCGACGGGGCCGCTGACGTCGGACAATCTGGCGAAGGCGATTTTGGCCAAGACGGATGAAAGCTCGCTGGCGTTCTTCGATGCGATCGCGCCGATCGTGCATGTTGAATCGATCGACATGAGCAAGGCGTGGAAACAGTCACGCTATGACAAGCCGGGTCCGGGTGGGGATGGCGCCGAGGCGTATATCAACTGCCCGATGACCAAGGAGCAGTATGAGGCGTTCATCGCGGCGCTGCTGGCGGGTCCGAAGACGGAGTTCAAGGAATGGGAGGGCACGCCCTATTTCGAGGGCTGCCTGCCGATCGAGGTGATGGCGGAGCGCGGAGCGGAGACGCTGCGCTTCGGGCCGATGAAGCCGGTTGGGCTGACGAACCCGCACAATCCCGGCGTGAAAGCGTGGGCCATCGTACAGCTGCGGCAGGACAACAAGCTGGCGACGCTGTGGAACATGGTGGGCTTCCAGACGAAGCTGAAGCATGGGGCGCAGACGGAGATTTTCCGGATGATCCCGGGGCTCGAGAATGCGCAGTTTGCGCGGCTTGGCGGGATACACCGCAACACCTTCATCAACTCGCCTGTCCTGCTGGATGAACAGCTACGGCTGAAGAGCGATCCGCGTGTGCGGTTCGCGGGACAGGTGACGGGCGTTGAAGGCTATGTCGAGAGCGCGGCGATGGGGCTGGTGGCCGGGCGCATGGCGGCGGCGGAGCGGCTGGGTCGCAAGGTTGATGCGCCGCCGGTGACTACGGCGCTGGGATCGCTGGTCGCGCACATCACGGGCGGGCACGTGGTCGGGCAGATCGAGGATTCAACGGCGCGGTCGTTCCAGCCGATGAACGTCAATTACGGGCTGTTCCCGGATATCGTCGTGGGGGAGCTGAAGGGTCCGGATGGCAAGCGGCTCAAGGGCGCGGACAAGGGGCGCGCGCGGAAGCGGCTGATCTCACTGCGAGCGCTCGATGATGTGCAGGCGTGGCTGCAGGGACAGGCCGTGACGGCGGACGCTGTCTAGGCTTCCGGCTCGTCAGGCTTTTCGCCGCGCATCGCTTTCAGGAACGCTTCGCGGTTGCGTGTTGCTTCCAGCGTTTTCGTGAAATCATTGTCGAACGCGAACACACTCTTGGAGTTTGTGATGACGCCGTAGACGGCGCGGAAGACGATCAGGCCAAGGACGCCGATGATGGGCTGTCCGAGCAGGAACAGTGCGCCGGCGCCGGCGAAGATCGCGAAGTGCAGGACGATGATGCGGCCGTAGGGCGCGAACATCTCGCCCATCGGATTGGTTTCCTTCCATTCGCCCTTGATGACGAATTCCCACAGGAAGACGAGCGCCTGGAAGGCGATGATCGCGTACACGAAATATTCGACGTGCGCAGCGCTGTGCAGGCCGAATTGGAACATGCCCCACAGGTCCATCATCATCGGCTGGGTGCTTGCGATCGAGCCGTCGCCGAAGGCGATAAAGACGATCAGGAAGGTGCCGTGGACAAGGCAGAACAAGCCGTAGTGGAAGACGAAGAAAACGGAGAGGAACGCGCCGAGCAGGAAACCCAGGCCGCCAAAGGTGGCGCCTGAGATGAAGATGCGCGGGATGGTGAGCACCCCGGCGATGATGTTCTCCATCCAGTAGAGCATCACCAGCGGCACGGCGTTCCAGCCGAATGCGATCACGCCATAGATCGGGAACAGGTCGACCGCGAGGCCGAGCAGGACGAGCGGTTGCGACAACGCGCGAAGCCAGCTCATCGGATTGAAAAGGTTGCTCACTTACGCCCTTGCCCGTTGCGATTCCGTCCTACGCCAACAAACAGGTTTGCCGCGAGCTTGACCAGTGTCTGCCTAAAGGCGGTGTGTGAAGGCCGTCTTGAGCAGACGCCACCGCCTAGCGAAATCCGACGCCTGCGGGCTGGGCAGGTCTGTGAGAGCCAGATGCAGGATGGCAGGCCAGAGGGCCGCGGGCACCTTTCGGGCGGCCTGACAGGCGGAACGCCAGCGGTCCGCTGCGTGCGGAAGATCTGCGCTGAGGGCGATGCGCGCTTCGCCTAGAGCGGCCAGCGTAGCGAGTTGTTCGGGCGCCGCCATGGCGTCCAGTGCAAGGGCCGCAAGTTTCATCACGGCGCCCTCCACGGACAGATGGCGGGCTTCGTGGTCACCCCCGGGCTGGTGGCCGCCAGCGTGGAGGTGATCATCGAGAATGTCGTCGTAGCGATCGATCAGGGCGGCAGCCGCGGCGTGGAGATCGGGTCGACCGGCGAGAACGCGTGCAAGTTCTTCCGCAAGGTCGTGGCGGCGGATGGGGCCGGCGCCGGCCACCTGCTCCATGGTCTCGCGCCACCATTGCAGGCGGATCTTGCCCAGCATCGGCTCCTTTGTCTGGAGGGCGCGCTGCAGCTCCAGATTGAGCAGGTAGATAGCTGCGACTCGTTCGCGATCAGGCGCCGGTGCGTAACGCGAGGCGAGCCAACGGTCTTCGTCGGCCCGCTTAAGGCGGGCGTCGAATTCAGCGGCGCTTGCAAGTTTTGGGGGATTGGCCGTATCGCTCATGTTCAAAATCAGCGTTTGAGCCCTATCTCAGGGACAGCCCGGTCAAAACAACAAACACAGAGAGGGTCTTCCATGGCTTTCACACTTCCCGCCCTGCCGTATGCGCGCGACGCCCTGGCGCCGCATATCTCCGAAAACACGCTCAACTTCCACTACGCCAAGCACCATCAGGCCTATGTGGACAACCTGAACAAGCTGGTCGCCAGCACGCCGCTGGAGAACGCATCGCTTGAAGAAGTCGTCAAGGCGAGCTGGGCCGACAAGAAGATGCCGGTGTTCAACAATTCCGGTCAGGTGTGGAACCACACCTTCTACTGGCACTCGATGAAGCCGCAGGGCGGCGGCAAGCCGACCGGCCTGATCGCTGACAAGATCAACAAGGATTTCGGCTCGTTCGACGAGTTCAAGGCCAAGTTCGCCGAAGCCGGCACGACGCAGTTCGGGTCTGGCTGGGCCTGGCTGTCGCTGAAGGATGGCAAGCTGGTGGTGTCGAAGACCGGCAATGCCGAGACGCCGCTGACGGAAGCGGGCGTTACGCCTTTGCTAACCATGGATGTCTGGGAACACGCCTACTACCTCGATTACCAGAATCTCCGGCCCAAATACATCAACACCTTCCTCGACGAGCTGGTGAACTGGGACTTTGCCAACCAGGCGCTCTCCGACGCCAAGTAATGGCTGACGCGAAGTAGGCGTTCTGGCTACAATTCGGCACTGCATTCCGGGTCGTTGCATTTGTTTGCATCGACCCGGTTAGCTGTTTTGAGACCGTTCCGTGCCTTAATCTCCGCAAGAACGGACGGCTGAATGCCTGTCCGAAGGCGGGTCTTCGGCGCGATGATTCCTGGTGTTCCGGATACGGCAACTGACACGGCACGGCGCGCGGCCACGGCCAGCCCCAGCCTGCTGGAAGCAGCCATCGAGCGCGGCGGCCTGCATCCTTTTTTCCATGCCAAGGTCTCGCTGGCCAACCGCCAGATCGTCGGCGTCGAAGCGCTGGCGCGGATCGCGACGCCGAGCGCCGGACTTGCCTCGCCGGCGGCCTATGTCGAACTGGCCGAACGCAGCCAGCGGATCGATGCTCTGACCTTCGTGATGGCGCGGCAGGTGGCCAAGCACGTTACGGAATTCGGCGGCCTGCCCTGCTCCATCAACATCAGCCCGCTGTCGCTGGAACGTCCTGAGTTCGCGGACCAGATGGCGGCGGCGATTGCAGAATCAGGCCTGAGCTGCAGCCAGTTCACGCTGGAAGTCACCGAGTCGCGCGTGATCGAGTACGGCGCGAAGGCATTCGAGACGATGACGGCGTTGCGGGCGCACGGCTTCGGCCTTGCTATCGACGACTTTGGCGCCGGCGCGAGCAACATCGATCGCCTGCGGAACTATCCGTTCACGGAAGTGAAGATCGATCCGGCGTTCACGCGCCTTGCAATGGACGAAGCCTATGCCAAGGCAGCGCTGGTGAGCTGTGTGCGCATCGCGCGCGAGCACGGCCTGCGCGTTGTCGCCGAGGGTATCGAAACGCAGGAGATGTGGGATTTCATGGCCTGGCTAAAGGTCGATGAGGTTCAGGGCTTCCTGCTGTCGCGGCCGCTGCAACCGGCCGACTTCAAGGAATTGCTGAAGAAGGGCTGAGGCCGGTTAGTACGGCGTGTCCGGCTTGAGCACACTTATCGGGTACGACTTGCCCTCGTAGCTGATGCTGACGTCGATGGCCGCCGAATAGGTCTGGTTGTGAACAGACCTGCCGCTGGCATCCATGACCTGCAACCGCGTCCGCAACTGCTTCGCCCGCTCCTCGTAGGATTGAACCCATATCAGCTTGCCATCGCGGGTGACGGCATAGCTGACTTCGTAGCCGACATTCATGCTGCCAAGCACGTCGCCTTGCGCGGACATCATGAAGGACGGCCCGGTCTGATAATGTGCGCCTGTGTTGTCGAGCAGCAGAAACGCGCCCCGCGAGCATAGCGAGACAAATTTCCCGGGCGCCGTGATGTTGGGGCGCACCTGATCGTCGTTCCTGTCGAGAAACCAGACGACAACGTGCTGCTCCTCGTAGTCCTGAACGGTCCAGACGGCGAGTTTGAGGTCCCCGCAAGCGTAGTCCTTGCGCTCTTCCTTCGAGGTTTCTTCCTGCGCCAGAGCCGGAAAAGCCAGGAATGCGCCCATGGCGGCGCAGCAAAATGATCTGAGCACGATCCGCGCGTCCCCCCGACGACCTTCAACGCGATGAACGTCGCGCAAACGAGGATTTCGTCAAGCCGCAGCTCGGATGACTTGCAGTCCGGACGGGTTACGCTTTCTATTGTGGCCAACAAGGAAACGATCATGGCCGCAGAAGCTTACAAGACCATCACCGTCAAACCGCTGTCGCCCAATCTGGGCGCTGTCATCCATGGCGTCGACCTGTCGAAGCCGCTGAGCAATGCAGAATTTGACGACATCCACACGGCGTTCCTGAAGCATCACGTGATCTTCTTTCGCGAGCAGACGCTGACCCCCGAACAGCACATCGCGTTCGGGAAGCGGTGGGGAACGCTGAACATCCATCCGTATGTGAAGGGCATGGCGGCGTATCCGGAGATCCTCGAGATCATCAAGGAGCCGACCGAGCGGATCAATTTCGGCGGCGGCTGGCATTCGGACATGAGCTTCCTCGAAGTGCCCGCGTTGGGATCGATCCTGCACGCGATCGAGGTGCCGGAGGTGGGCGGCGACACGATGTTCGCGAGTCAGTATGCGGCGTGGGATGCGCTGTCGCCGGGTTTGCGGAAGACGCTGGAAGGCCTGCGCGCAATCCATTCGGCGGCTGAGGAATATGGAGCGGGTGGCGCATCCTCGCGCAAGCGGGCGTCGATGGATTCCGAAGTGGTTGGCGATGAAGTGCCCGAGTACGAGCATCCGGTGGTGCGCACGCATCCGGAGACCGGGCGCAAGGGGCTGTACGTCAATCCGGCTTTCACGCTGCGCTTTGCGGGATGGTCGAAGAAGGAGTCGCGGCCGCTGCTCGAATACCTGTTCGAGGTCTGCAAGCGCGAGCCGTTCACCTGCCGGTTCAGGTGGGAGCCGGGCTCGCTGGCGATGTGGGACAATCGGTGTGTGTGGCACTATGCGCTGAACGACTATCACGGCGCGCGGCGGCATATGCGGCGCGTAACGGTGAACGGGGACAAGGTACGCTGATGCGTGCTGCGATTTTCGCTGGCGTGCTGTTGCTGGCTGCGTCGCCGGGGATAGCGCAGCCGGCGTATATGCCGCCGCGGGCGTCCGATGGACATGCTGACATTGGTCGCGTGTGGAGCAATGAGGGCGAGCAGGTCACCATAGAGCAGACGGTCGGTGGCGTGGTTCAGTCGGCGCCTTTCGATTATCCGTTCGACGCGCTGCTGCCCTTGCGCGATCCGGGCACAGCGCTGGCCTGGAGGGCCAAGTATGGCGTCTACATGAGCGGCAAGCCGTTCCCGGAATTCACGCTGGGGCCTGACACCATGCCTCTTCGCGACCGTTGCCTGATGGCGGCCAACGCTGCGGCGCCGCCGATGACAAGCCAGGGCTATAACGATGCCTACGCGATCGTGCAGACGGCCAGCCATGTCCTGATCTCTGTCGAGATGATGGACGAGACGCGCATTGTGCGGATGTTCGATAGCGCTCGCGAAGCGATGAGCGCGCATGGACCGCAGGTTTTGCAACGCTGGACCGGCGACAGCGTCGGCTGGTGGGAGGGCGACACCCTTGTTGTCGAGACGACGAATGTCAGCGCGCGGCAGGGGGCGGAAAGTCCCATGCCGACCTCGAAGGACGCCAGGGTGACGGAACGCTTCACGCGCGTGGGCGCCGAGGAGCTGGCGTATCGGGCTGAGGTGTCAGACCCGGCGCTTTATGTGCGACCGTGGACACTCAGCTATACATTTCATCCGCGTAGGCGGCTTTGGGAGTATGCCTGTCACGAGGGCAATTACGGGATGGCGGGGATATTGTCGGGCGTGCGGGAGACGGAGCGGGCGGCGAAGTGACGCCAGCTACCAGCTCAGCTCCGGCATCGCGTATCTCGCGGTCACGCCATCGTCCGCCAGCACTTTCGCAGCCGACGCCAGGAAAGCGTCGCCCTGCCCCATGGTATGGCCGTGGATGCCGCCGCCGATGAAGAGGGCGTCGAAGCCCTGGCGGTTGGCGCCGAGGATGTCGGTGATGGGGCCGTCGCCGATGGCGAGGATACGGGGCGGGATGAGTTTGCGGCCCGTAATTTCAGCGGCGCGCTCCATGGCGAGCTTGTAGATCGGCGCATCGGGCTTGCCGGGGCGGATGACCTTGCCGCCTTCCTCTTCGTAGATCGCTGCGAGTGAGCCGGCGGACCAGATCAGGCGGTCGCCTTGCCGGAACTGCACGTCGGGGTTGGCGCAGAGCATGGGCAGGTTGTGGGCGGCGAGGCGCTTCAGCTCGTCGCGATAGGGTTCGGGCGTCCCACCCGGATAGTCGCGCAGGCTGGTGCAGCAGATGACTTTCGCAATGGCCGGGTCGTCGGAGAATTCCAGCGGCAGGCCGGCATAGACGCCAAAGTCCTCGGCGAGGCCGATGCGGTAGACCGGGCCGGGCGCGAGGTGCTTCAGCTCGTTGCGGGTGGCGTCGCCAGAAGCGATCACGTCGTCAAAGCAATCCATCGGCACGCCGAACTGCGGAAAGAGGCGCGTGACGCGGTCCTTCGGTACGGGCGCGTTGGTGATGAGGATGACCGGGCCGTGTTTGCGGAATTCCTGCAGGGCGCGGCAGGCGTCGTCGAACGCGCGCTTGCCATTGTGGATCACGCCCCAGACATCGCAGAGGATCGCGTCGTAGTCAGACGCGACGGCCGACAGTCCGGGAAGCAGGGATAGCTGCGCCACGCCTACATCGGCGCGGGAGTGACGCGGCGGATAAAGTCCGGCGGCGGGGCGGTTTCGTCCTGCAGCGAGCCCTTGATCGGACGCGGGGCGCCGAAGACGTGGCCCTGACCGTAGGGAATCTCGAACTCGAGAATCTCGATGACGGATTTCTCCATCTCGACCTTCTCGGCGATGAGGTCGATGCCATAGCGCACGAACAGCGCCGGCACGTCTTCAGGGGCGATGTCTCGCGTGATCGCGGAGATCGGGCGCTCGCCACCCGGGGTGAGTTCTTCGAGCAGGCGCTCGCCATTGATCTTGAGGAATTTGACGCCGGCGGCCTGCAGTTCGGGCAGGTCGAAGTTGAGGCCCTCGCCCTTGTCCAGCGAGAAGCGGAAACCGAGTTCACGCAGGCGGCCCATGTTCTGGGCCGCGATGTCAGAGCGCTGGCGGAAGGCGCGGACGCTGATCTCGAAGATCATGGCATGTGCGAGGTCGCGATTTTCGCGCATGAAGTCAAGGAAGCTCGTGAAGAACTGGTCGTCTTCCAGCGATGACATGGCGATGTTGCAGAACACGCCGATGCGGCGGTCACGCTCGGACAGGCGGCGCACGATCTGCACGCAGCGGAACAACAACATGTTGTCGATGACGCTGAGCAGGTTGGCGCGTTCGGCAGCGGCGAGGAATTCCGTCGGCATGATCACCTTGCCGTCGGCGCGGCGCAGGCGGGTGAAGCCTTCGTAGAAGCAGGTGCGGCGCTGCGGCAGGTTCACGATGGGCTGAAGATGTAGATCGACGCGGTTTTCGCGGAGGGCTTCGCGGACGGCGTCGAGAATGGAGGCGCTGTCGACCGGCACGTCGCTGGCCGTGGTGCGGACAGTCTGAAGGCGGGTTTCGAATTTCTTCGAGAGATTCTGGATCATGCCTTCGAGGCCGCGCATCTCCTGCACGATCGACTCGCGGCGGGCAGTCACTTCACGCTCGAAGGAGTCCTTCAGGCCGGCTGCGGTTGATTCCGCCTGCACGACGCGCGAGGTCAGTTTGCGGATCTCCTGCTTCAGGTCGAACAGGTCCTGCTCGCGCACGCCTCCGCCCGAGCGAGCAAGCAGGGAATGGATTTGCAGGCATCCAATCGCTGCAATACCCCCGATGATGCCGGCCGTTACCGGCGGCACGATCTCGTACACGTGCAACGCAACCGCGCCGAGAGCCGACGCAGTCAGGTACACAAGCGCCAGCATGATGTGCGCGACGACAGGCATTGTAACCGGAGCAGCCCCTCAGGTTCAGGACGAGTTCCGTCCGTCAGGTTTTGTTGTGTTGGCATCCGAGGCGAATGACAAGGGACGAACATGGCGCAGCTGACAAGCGTCTGCAGTTACGCCGGGTCGACGGGCATCGCAGCGGGCTGTGAGACAGCGCTTCAGGTGGTTTCATTTCGCTATGCTTGCGAGTTCCGATAATCGCGCTCGCCAGTACTTCTGTGGTCTTTCGGACACATCGCTGAGGCCTTGGGCAGATCAGCCGCTTTCTGAAGTAGACATGTGTCCGGGTTTTGCCTCTACATCGCCACAATCGAACGCGCCGGCCCACGGGGGCTTCCCAAGGGAAGCAATGGGCTGGTGACGGGGGCGAACGGGGAGCGCGGGGGTTCTGACTCGGGTCAGGACCCCCGCCTGCTGTCTGGGCCCCTGTCTCGAGAAACCCCAGCTCGATCAAATCGCTGAAATTGTATGGGTTATTGGCCGCTCATTGCCTTTGGCGCAGGGCCTGAGAGGTCGATCCGGTCGCTACCCAGGCCGGGCATCAGATTGAGTAGGCGGCCTGCCGCTATGACTTCCTGCCAGGCCGGAAGCGCCCCGGGCAGCGTCGGGCGCGGGTCGGCGGGAATTATGAGCGTGGCAGCGAGTCGGGCCTGACGGGCGCCCTCCAGTAGTTCCGCAACGTCAGTGCAGCGCGGCGTCTCGCCGGCCAGAAGCTGGGCGGACCCGGCCGTCAGGATGCCGGCGGCGACCTTGGCGCCGCGTGTGGCGGCGAGGATGTCCTCTTCCTGCGCGAGGCAACCTGCCAGAATCAGGGACTTGTCCTCGAATTCGAGCCGGTAGACGCGGCCACGTGCGCCAAAGACGCGGATTTCGACCACGCCCGAGTCGAACAGCAGTTTTCCAGCGAGGCCCTGGTCGGCGCCGTCGGGACTGAGGGTGAGGCGCGGCGCTCCGGCCCCTGACGCCAGCAGGTTGGCGCCATCGACGACTGTGAGCGCGCCGGAGGGAGCAAAGACCTTGAGCGCGTCCGTGCGCCCTGCCCTGCCGCTGGCGACCGCGACGGAGGCCAGCCCTTCGACGGACTGCAGGCTGGCGTCAGGCAGCAGGATGCCGTCGATGTTGGGATGCATCAGGCCTAGCGCGGTGACGCCCTCGGATGCGCCGGCGCCTGCCCCGTAGATGAAGGTGAGGCCGCCAACCTCGATCACGACGCAGCCTTCGCCCGGGCAGATGGTGGCGCGGAAGGCGTCTGCGGCGGGTAAATGCGGGCGCGCCGCCTCGGACTGCTGCTTGTGATCGCGGACGAAGGATTCGATGGCGACGCCCGGCCGCTTGGCCACCAGCCACCAGCCACCTGCGATGGCGACAACCGCCACAGCGGCCAACAGCAGGATGTCGCGCCTGATTTTCAAGTCCTAACCGATGCGCGTTTCGGCGGTTTCCTGGACGATCGTGGCTTCGATCGCGCCAAGACGCTCCACCTCGACCCGTACGGTGTCGCCGACCTTGAGGAAATTCGGTGGCGTATGTGCAACCCCAACTCCCGCAGGGGTGCCCGTGAAAAGGAGATCGCCGGGTTCAAGCGCGAAGGCTTTGGTGAGGTGTTCGATCTGGGAAGCGACGTCAAAGATCATTTCGCTCGTGTTGCCGTTCTGGCGGAGCTCACCGTTGACCCAGCATTTCAGGCTCATCTTGCCGATGTCGCCCGCTTCGTCCGGCGTCGTGATCCAGGGACCGACGGGGCCGTGCGTATCAAAACCCTTGCCCATGATCATGGTCTGCGTCGCGCGCTGCCAGTCGCGGACCGAATAATCGCAACCGGTCATGTAACCGGCGATGATCTCGTGGGCGCGCTCCTTCGGAACGTGGCGGCCGCGCTTGCCGATGACGACGACGAGTTCGACCTCATAGTCGAGCGCGGTTGATACCGCCGGCATCAGCACGGGATCGAACGGCCCATGCAGCGAGGTTGCCTGCTTGTTGAACCACATCTGCGTGGTGGGCGGCTCGCGGCCGGTTTCCTTCGCGTGGTCACGGTAGTTGAGGCCGATTCCGAGAATCTTGCCGGGGCGGCCGACAGGCGCTTTCAGCTTCACGCTGGACAGGGGGAGGCGGGGGGCGGTGGCGGCGGCGCGCGTGATGGCTTCGATACCAGCGGGTCCGGCGCCGAGAATATCCACAGGATTGGGTGAAAGGTGCGGGGCGACCTTGCGGAAGTCGATGACTTCCTCGCCGTCGATCAGCCCGGGCCCTGAACCGGTCGTGGCATCGAAAACACACAGTCGCATGAGTCATCCTGTTTGACGTGTCGAGGGAGATTGGACCGAACCAAGTTGTGAGGCTAGGTAGGATAAGAGTTCTGTGTGGGAAGCGTAATCAATGTCGATCGCCGCTGAGATCCAGCGCATTCGCGATGTGTTCGGTCCCGGCACGGATATCAGGGTTCCTCCCTATCAGCGGGCCTATGCCTGGGAAGACGAGGAAGTCGAGGCGCTGATCCAGGATCTGCTCGAGGCGTTTCGCGCCGGCACGGTCTATTTCCTCGGCGCCATCGTCGTGATCCGGCCGCGCAAGAACGGGCCGTCAGAGGTGGTGGACGGTCAGCAACGCCTGACCACGCTGACCGTGATGTTGGCGGTGCTGCGTGACCTGACGATTTCGAAGGACGAGGAGATCCTGATCCAGAGCATGATCGGGACAGAGGCGAAGGCCATGCCCTTTGCCGCGCCACAGCAGAAGTGGCGCATCACGCTCAACCCGATCGACGATCCCTTCTTCCGGCGCTTCGTGCAGGAGCGCGGCGCCACGCGGCAGGACCAATCGGTGCGTGATGCGGTGCGGCATCCCGGCTCGGAGAGCCAGGGGCGGATCGACGCTGCGATCAACCACATGCACGACCACCTCTCCGACATGAGCCCGGAGGAGCGCTCGCGCTTCGTGGTGTGGCTGCTCGACCAGGTGTCGCTGGCGCGGGTGCGCGTGATGCAGTTCGAAGTGGCGTACAAGGTTTTCCAGTCGCTGAACCATCGCGGCAAGGCGCTGTCCGACCACGACATCCTGAAGGGCGTGCTGTTCGACCGCGCGCAGTACACCTCCGATGAGGCGACTGCGATGTCGGTTCAGTGGAACAACTACACGGCGCGACTGGGCGACCGGGGCTTTGGCGATCTGTGGAAGCAGATCCGCTCCATCTGTGATCGCGCTGGCGCGGGCGAACTTGTCTCGGGCCTGGTGTCGGGGATCACCCGGCAGGGATCGGTCTCGGAATTCCTTGCTAAGAAGCTGCCGGTCTATGTGAACGCCTACGACGCCATCATGAGCGGAAAAACGGACGGGCTGCGTCTCGGCGACGAAGCCAAGCGCCGCATCTGCTTCCTGCGGTCTATCCATCATGAAGGTTGGCGCGCACCGGCGGTGCGGTTCCTCGCGGAGTACGTCTATGACGAGGCGATTGCCGACCGCTTCTTCCGCGGCATGGAGTGCCTTGCCTATGCGATGCAGTACTCGGTGAAGGAGCGTGAGTATCGCGACAAGCGTTATCGCCGCCTGATCGAGGCAATGGATAAGCCAGATGAGCTGCTGGCCAAGGGCTCGCAGCTCGACCTGACGACGAAAGAGCGGACCGAACTGCTTGATCGGCTGCGCGGGCGCTTCTCGAATTACAAGCAGCGCAAGGCGTTGCTGATGCGGTTCTCTGCGGCGGTCGAGGGCGGCGTGGCGCTGGACCCGTCGGCCGACTGCACGGTTGAGCACATCCTGCCGCGGACGCCGAGCAAGGGATCCGACTGGTACGAGGAATGGGCGAAGACGCGTGACCGGGACGACCTGACCGAGTGCATAGGTAACTTCACGCTGCTGACGCACGCGGAAAACCAGCTCGCCGACCGCAAGCCGTTCGGGGAAAAGCTGGTGATCTATTTCCAGTCGGGCAAGGCGTCATACGCGCTCAGCAACGACCTGCAGGGGCGCACGCGGTGGACGCCAGATGACGTACGCACGCGGCGCGATGCGTTGATCCAGAGCGTTGCGAAGGATTGGGGGCTGTAAGCTTCACGGTTCCGGCAGGCACGTTGACGGCCCCCCGCTGACGTCAGAACCTCCCCAAAACAACATGAGGACGAATCCGCACGCGGATCGGCCCAAGGGGAAAGATGACCATGACCCACACAGTTTCAATGCTGCTTGCCGCGACCGCCCTTGCCGGCGTGGTGCTGTCGGGGTGCTCGACTGTTTCCGACATGATGGCGCCGCCGTCGCACCATTCGATGGTGGCGCGCGATCTCGGCATGCCGACGGCGAACCCGGAGGCGGAAGGGTTCACGTCAGCGGGGCTCGATGCGCTGAACGCGGAGTTTCACGGGTTGGTGGATGCGAAGAAACTGGCGGGCGTGACGACGCTGGTGGCGCGGCATGGCAAGGTCGTGCACTTCGACACCTATGGCGCAACGAACGCGGCGACGGGCGAGGCGCTGAAGCCGGATTCGATGTTCCGCATCGCGTCGATGACCAAGCCGATCACCGGTGTCGCGATGATGCAGCTGTGGGAACAGGGCAAGTGGAAGCTGTCCGATCCAGTGTCGAAGTTCATTCCGGAGTTTGCGAACCTGCCGGTGAAGGGGCCGAACGGAACGCTGGTTGCTCAGAACACGCCGATGACGATGGCGCAGCTGATGAGCCACTCGGCCGGATTTGGCGTGAGTGCGGTCTACGAGAAGGACAATCTAGGCGAGACAGATCTCCAAGGCATGATCAACAAGCTCGCCAAGCTGCCGCTCGAAACCCAGCCGGGCACCGCGTGGGATTATGGTCCGAGCGTGAACATCCAGGGCTACATCGTCGAGAAGCTGTCGGGCCAATCGCTCGACGCCTATTTCGACGAGCACATCTTCAAGCCGCTGGGCATGGTCGACACCGGCTTCTGGGCGCCGGGTGAGAAGGCTGCGCGCGTGGTGGCGATCCACACCTACGACAACGGCGTGATCAAGGGACCGGCGGAGAACAAGGTGACTGCCGAAAAGCCGTCCTTCCTCGCGGGATCGGGCGGACTGGTGTCGACGGCCGAGGATTACTGGCGCTTTGCGCAGGCCGTGCTCAATGGCGGCGAGCTGGACGGCAAGCGCGTGCTCAAGGCCGACACGATCAAGCTGATGCGCACTAACGTGCTGCAGCCGGGCGTGAAGGTTGATCTCTACGGGCCGAGCCAGGAGGGTATCGGGTTCGGCATGGATTTCGCGATCGTGATGGACCCGCAGAAGGCCGCGACGCCGCAGGGGCTCAACACGTTCTATTGGGGCGGCGCGTTTGGCACGTGGTTCTGGATCGATCCGACCAATGACCTCGTGTTCGTTGGCATGATCCAGAATTTGAATGGGTCTGTGCCGACGGGTGGCACACCGCAGGTGCGCGTAATTTCACCGAAGCTGACGTATGAAGCGCTGACGGATCGGGCGAAGTAGGCGGCATTGATCTATCACCGCTCATCCCGACGAACGTCGGGATCCAGGACGGATGATGGACCTTGTTCGGGATTGCAGCTTCAATTCTGTTGGAGCTGCAACACTGTTCCTGGGTCCCGACGTTCGCCGGGACGAGCGGGACGTTAGGTCGACGCCCGCGCCAACTCCAGTCCCTGTAGCCCGCCCTCCGCGCGCCATGCTTCGAGGATTTTGACGAATGCAATCGGCCCGCCGCCATAGCTGCCGTTGCGCACGGCGGCGGGTGAAGGTTGGCCCTCATTGTTGTAGTATCCGGGTGTGCATTCCTCGAAGAATTTCTGCCGCATGATCGCGGTGTTCATGATCGCCTGCACCCATTCCGCCTCGGCTTCGGGTTCGGCTTCGATCACGGTTGCCTGACGCTCGCCTGCTTGCTTCAGGATGTAGGCGAGGTGGCGCGACTGCTCGTCGATCATGTGCGGGAAGTTGGCGGTGAAACCGGACTGTGTGTTGCCGATGATGAAGGCGTTCGGGAAGCCGTTGACGTGCATGCCGTGCAGTGTTGACGCGCCATCCTTCCATTTCTCGGTGAGCGTGAGGCCGTCACGGCCGTGGAGTTCGAGGTTGGCGCGGTGGCTGAACGTTGTGCCGACCTCGAAGCCGGTCGCGTAGATCAGGCAGTCGATCTTGTATTCCTTGCCGTTGGCGATGATCGAGTCTTCGGTGATGCGCTCGACGCCTTTGCCGTTGGTGTCGATGAGTTCGACGTTCGGGCGGTTGAACGTGGCGAGATAGTCGTCGTGGAAGCACGGGCGCTTGCAGAACTGATTGTACCAGGGTTTTAGCGCGTCGGCGGTTGGTTGATGCTGGATGATCGAATCCACGCGGGCGCGAATGGATTCCATTTTCTTGAAGTCGGCCAGCTGGGCCAGCTCCATCGCTTCCTGCGGCGACTTTGCGCCTTGTCCGGCGAGGATCAGGATGTTGCGGATGATGTCAGTCCAGCCGTCATTGACGAGGTCCTCGTCCTGCCAGCCGCCGGAAACCAGCGTGTTGAAATTGTCCATGCGCCGCTTCTGCCAGCCGGGCGTCAGCGACTTCACCCATTCCGGATCCGTCGGGCGATTGTTGCGCACGTCGATCGAGGAAGGCGTGCGCTGGAACACATAGAGCTGCTTCGCGGCGGCGCCGAGATGCGGCACGCACTGCACGGCAGTGGCGCCCGTGCCGATGACGGCGATGACCTTGTCCTTGAGGCCCGTGAGATTGCCGTTCGAGTCGCCGCCCGTGTAGGCGTAGTCCCAGCGGCTGGTGTGGAAGGAATGGCCCTTGAAGCTTTCGACGCCGGGAATGCCGGGAAGCTTGGGGCGATGCAGCGGGCCGGAAGCCAGCACCACGAAACGGGCCTTGAGCTTGTCGCCGCGATTGGTGGAGATGGTCCAGCGCGCGACGCTGTCGTCCCAGTGGATGCCGTTCACTTCGGTCTGGAAGATGGCGCCTTTGTAGAGATCGAACTTTTCACCGATGGCGCGGCTGTGCTTCAGGATTTCTGGCGCGCGCGTGTATTTCTCGACCGGCATGTAGCCGACCTCTTCGAGCAGCGGCAGGTAGACATAGCTTTCGATGTCGCAGGCTGCGCCCGGATAGCGGTTCCAGTACCAGGTGCCGCCGAAGTCGCCGCCCTTCTCGATGATGCGGACGTCCTCGATGCCGGCCTGCTTGAGCCGCGCGCCGGCGAGCAAGCCACCGAAGCCGCCACCGACCACGACGACTTCGACATTGTCCGTCATCGGCGCGCGTTCGATCCGAGCGACATACGGGTCTTCGAGGTAGTGCGCGTACTGGCCTGAGATCTCGACGTACTGCTGATTGCCGTCCTGGCGGAGGCGCTTGTCGCGCTCGGCACGGTATCTGGCTTTCAGGGCAGCCGGGTCGAAACCCAGTTCGGCAACTTCCGACATGACGGCTCTCGCGTTGTGGTCCCTCGCCTTTTGGCGATGGGCGGTTTCCTCGCACGGAAGCCTAGCAAGCGTCGGGGCGGCTTCAAGCCTGTCTTAGCGGCAGATCGCGGTAGCTTGACCAGCGTACCGCTTGGTCCGATGCCTGCGCTCTCAATTGATGGGATCAGGGGCTGGATCATGCCACAGGAAACGGATGGCGAGGACAGCGAGCATGCTGCGCGTCTGGCGTGGATCACGCACGTGAAGCACCTTCATCGCAACAAGCGCATGCTGGGGTTTGCTGGCATCATCCTGGGCGCCGCCATGATGGCGTGGTGGAAGCTGGACCCCACCGCGCCTGACTGGGCTATGTGGGCAGGCTTTGGCGTGTTGGCTGCAAGCTGGGCAGTGTTCATTTACGTCATCGTGGCGCGCTGGCGGTGGGTGAAGGCGAACCCTTACGTCGCTCAAAAATAAAACGACTGCCCCTGAGGAGCAGCCGCTTCACCAACAGCCTGACGGGATGTGGGTTAGAGAAGACGGCGCGGACGGACCATGCCGACCAGCGCGAGCAGGATCACAGCGCCGACGGTCGAGACCAGAAGGCTGCCCCAGAAACCTGCGAAACCGATGCCGAGCGCGCTGGCGAGAACCGCACCAAGGAAGGCGCCGACGATACCGACTACGAGGTTGGTCAGCAGGCCGTGCTCGCGGCCCATCACTTGTTCGGCGATCCAGCCAGCAAGTATGCCGATGATCACGGCGCCAACGATCGAAACTTCATTCATGACGTTGCTCCACCTTCCGGGCTCCACTGTCTGAAGAAGCAACGTCATTCCGTGATCATGGTTCCGGGCCGGTACGCCCTAGCGGCGGCGGGCCTTGATCCAGGCAAAGACGCGCTCGCGGCGGCGCATGGCCCAGTAGAGCATTCCGCCAGTCGCGCCTGCGAGGGCGAGCACCATCATTTCGTAGGCAGACATCATTCGGGGGCTCCCAGCCATTACCCGCCACGCATGAGCAGAGTCTCATGAAACGGGACGGCCGGGTATCGCTCGAAACAGCTCCGGCCAGCGGCGCGTCGCCGCGCCATTGGCTTCCCTTCCGCGTATCCGGCGCTATGAACGCAAGATCATTGCGTCAGTGAACCGGGGCGCAGACCCCGATGGAAGGAACCACCCCATGGCAAAGTTGACCGAAACCCTGTTCGACCTCACCGGCAAGGTCGCCCTGATCACCGGGTCCACCAAGGGCATCGGCAAGGCGATCGCCGAGCAGTACGCCCTTCACGGCGCCAAGGTGGTTATCTCTTCGCGCAAGCCCGGTCCCTGCGAGGAAGTCGCCGCCGCAATCAACGCCAAGCACGGCGATGGAACCGCCATCGCCTGCCCGGCCAACATCTCGTCCAAGGACGACCTGAAGCGCGTGGTGGATGAAACCAACGCCGCCTTCGGCAAGATCGACATCCTGGTCTGCAACGCCGCCTCGAATCCGTATTACGGACCGATGTCGGGCATCACGGACGAGGCGTTCGCCAAGATCCTGTCGAACAACATCATCTCCAACAACACGCTGACGACGCTGGTCGCCCCGCAGATGGCGGCGCGCAAGGACGGCGCGATCATCATCATCTCGTCCATCGGTGGCCTGCGCGCCTCGACAGTGATCGGCGCTTACTGCGTGTCCAAGGCGGCTGACGTCCAGCTCGCAAGGAACCTCGCGGCGGAACTCGGGCCGAGCGGCATCCGCGTCAACTGCATCTCGCCGGGCCTCGTGAAGACCGACTTTGCCAAGGCGCTGTGGGAAGACCAGGAGACGAAAGAGCAGCGCGAGGAAGAAACGCCTCTCCGCCGCATCGGCGAGCCGAACGACATCGCGGGCGCTGCCGTCATGCTGGCCTCTCGCGCCGGCGCATGGCTGACGGGGCAGAACATCGTCGTCGATGGCGGCGTGACGGCCGTCTGAGGAACGGCCAGCGGGGCGCGTCTGTCGCGCTCCGGCGGCCGGAAAATCAGCAGCGGTTTGCGATCACTGTGACGTACCCCCACGCGTAGGACTCGGCGACAATCACCTCGCCATCCTTCTCGCGGAAACGCCAAAAGGCATTTACGCTGCCTGACCGGCACAGCATGACCTCGCCCTGCTTCCGCGCATACCAAGTGTTCTTGGCGTCCGGGTCACCGTCCTGCGCAAGGATGGATGCATGTTGCAAATAGATGTCGGCCTTCGCCGGCGCAGACTCCAGCCGCACCCAGTCCGGACCATTCTGCCCGGCGCATTCGGCCAGCCGGCACATCACGGAATAATACTCGATCCGGCCACCGGTGGCGTCGATGTAGTCTGAGTCGGTCTTGCAACTGGCCGTGAGCAGGCTGGCAATCGTCACAACCGCAAACAATCCTGCCCTGGCCATGCCCCCCCCGTTCGCAGGCGTATAGCTGGCCACCCGGTTAGTCGGCCGTCAATCCGCCAGCTTGGGTCGACAGGCCTTGGCGGCGCGGACTGCGAGCGCCACACTGTGGGCCTGTAACCGCTGGCGCCGGTCGCGCGTACTAGCCTCAGCCACCACGGAGGAAATTATGGCCGACACGCAACATTTTCCGGTTGAACGCACCGACGCCGAATGGCGCGAGCGGTTGACGCCCGAACAGTACGCTGTGATGCGCCATCATGGCACCGAGCGGCCCGGCTCGTGCGCCCTGCTCTATGAAAAGCGCCCCGGCGTTTTCGTCTGCGCTGGGTGCGAGACGCCGTTGTTCAACAACACAGTCAAATTCGAGAGCGGCACTGGCTGGCCCAGCTTCACCACGCCGATCGAAGGTGCGCTCGGCGAGACGGTCGATCGCACCCACGGCATGGTTCGTACGGAGGTCCACTGCAACACGTGCGGTAGTCATATGGGCCACGTCTTCCCGGACGGCCCGCCGCCGACCAGCTTGCGGTACTGCATCAACGGCGTGGCGCTGAACTTCGAGCCGGCGAAGTAGGCGATCGGGTCGCAGCGCATGGGTGAGTTATGGCGAGCAACACCTTCAGCATGGTTATCAAGGACCTGTTTGTAATCTCCAGCCGCGGGATCATCGTCACCGGCCAGGTTGTCGGCGCGCCCGTGCGGCTCAATGACCGCGTGCTCATCACTGGCGGGGGCAAGGTGACAGAGGCTGTGGTGAGCGGTGTCGAAGTCGCCAGAAAAATGCTCGACATGGCCGGCGTCTATGACGAAGCCGGTCTTCTGCTCCGGGATGTGACCGAGGACGAAGTTCAGATCGGTTTTGTGATAACGCACGCTCAGCCTGCCGCCTGAATCTCACTTACGGGAGCGTCCTTACGGGACGGTCCGCCGCCGACCGGCCTACGATACTGCATCAACCGCGTGGCGCTGAACTTCGAGCCAATCGGGAAGTGATGTTGCCGCTGGCGCGCGCGCGAGGACCACGGCTTGGGATGTCAGGCCCGATCGAAATCGGCCTGGTTTGGCCCGGCGGCCGCGTTGCCGGGCCAAACGAAGGCAATCGTTCCAACCACAAATCCCAACACCGCTGTTTGAAATAGCAGTGGAACCTCGAACCCAGGCAACCCCAATCCAAGCATGCCGTAGGTGTTCGCGGCCACGTCGAGCGCGATCACTGTCAGCGCCAAGACAAGTCCCGAGCGGAGGCGCCCGAGCAGCAGCAATGAGACAATGGCGGCGTCGAGCACGATCAGCGCATTCCAGAAGACCCGTAACGGCAAGGGACCCAGACGGTAGGGAAGCCAACCGCGCTCCAGGAAATCAAAAGCGTGCGTCAGGACCGCGATGCCGAAGCAGGCGATGTAAATCGCCAGCGTGTAGCGAACGGCACTTGGGCGACCTGGCACCATAGCTCGAAAGTTATTCCGCGACATTCCAAAAGTCTATTCGAGGCGTCGACCTGACGGCGCGCCCGCCGGTTTCTACTTTTCGGCTCCGAGGAAGTCCGCTAGCGAGCACTGGTCCTGCTAGCGAGCCCGCTTCATGAGTTTCGACGGTTTCCCCACCCTGCCCGACCACGTGAATGCGCGGTTCAAGACTTTCATGTCGGGCAATCTTCCGCCGGCGCACCTCAACATGGGCATCCGGCCGGATCTCTGGTGCAAGGAGGCCGAGGTCGGCCGCGTGCTGTTCCGGTGGCCGAATGATGGATCGCGCGACATCGGCGGTGGGCGGGTGTTCGGCGGCTGGATCGCCGGCCTCTCCGACAACGTCGTGTCGATGTGCATGGTGACGGCGCTGGAGGAAGGCGAAGGGTTCACCACGCAAGACCTGCAGGTGAAGATCTTCCGCCCGGTGACCGGGGCCGAGATCGTGATCGAGGCCAAGCTGATTAACCGAAGCAAGACGACCGGTTACATCGAAGCGGAATGGCGCCTGCCCAACGGCAAGGTCGCCGCCAAGGTTCTGACCTGGAAGGCGATCCGGCCGATGGAGAGTTTTACGCCTCGGGACTAGTCGCCTCACCCGCGAACTTCCAACTGCGAATGCCTCCTCGCCTCGCAATCTGGCATGGAGAATGCTCGCTGCCTGATCATGAAACCGATTGCACAGTCCTTCGCAGCCCTGTTGGCCATCACGCTTCTGCTCCCTGAAGCGGTGGCGCAAACCGTCCGCCCACTCGGGCGTGTGGAGGAACTCGGGCCTACCAGTCTCAACATCGAATGGCCCATGAGCGGCTTCGAAGCGACCTTCGATGGCAACACGCTTTCTGCCGACATCGAAGACACCGGCAAGAACTGGCTTAACGTCGAGGTGGACGGAACGTCGAAGGCCGTCGCGCTGGAAGAAGGCCGCCACACCTACACCCTGTTTTCGGGTCTCGACTCAACGCATCGCATCCGTGTCACGCGCAGGACTGGCGCGCAGGAAGGCCCGACGACGTTTGTCGCGGTGTCGGCCGACAATCTCCGTTCGACACAGTCGCTCGACCGGCGAATTCTTGTGATCGGCGACTCCATCGCGTCGGGTTATGGCGTCGAAGGCGAAAACCAGTCGTGCCGGGGCACTCAGGCAACGCAGAATGCCGGGCTGGCGTGGCCTGCCCTTCTGGCGAGCACGTTTGGCGCGGATCTGGAACTGATCTCTGTCGACGGAGGTGGCCTCTATCGGAACTATGAGGGCGATGCGCCCACGATGGCTGCCGTGATGTGGCGAACCCTTCCGTCGGAAGAAGCGATGTGGCCCGGCAATTCCAGGCCGGACCTGATCGTCGTTAATCTTGGGACCAGCGACTTTGGGGCCGACGATCCGGGACCGCGTTTCAAGGATACGTACGTCGAAACCCTCGGCCGCATTCGCGTGGCCTATCCGGGCGCAAACATCATCGCGACCATTGGAGGAATGCTGGACAAGCCGAAGCTGGCGGCGGCGAAGGCGGCTATCGAAGGCGCGGTTGATGTCCGGCGAGGCGTGGGCGACCTCCGGACCAGCTTTGTCCTGCTCGACCCGTCCCCCAAGGGCCGCAGGTATGGGTGCGACTGGCATCCCGGCGTGGATGGCCAGAAAAGCATGGCGCAGGCGCTTCAGGCTGCCGCCACGTCATCTTTGGGCTGGAAGCCCGCGTCGGCACAGTAATCGCGCCATTGCTGGCTCCGGCCCCCGGAGCCAGTCTCCAAGAGGGTCAAAACCCGGCGGGAAGAGGCCGTTCCGCGGCCTGATCGCCTTGACACCCTGAGCCGGGGGCCATACCTCCACCGCGCAGCTGGCACTCGTGTATCGAGACTGCTAGCAGCCCAACGTTCAAGGGTCGCCCAAGGGGGCGCCCGAACACAGAAACAGAGGCCAATCATGAGCTTTCGTCCGCTTCATGACCGCGTGCTCGTAAAACGCGTCAAGGAAGAAGAGAAAACCAAAGGCGGGATCATCATCCCCGATACCGCCAAGGAAAAACCCCAGGAAGGCAAGATCATTGCCGTTGGCTCCGGCGTCCGTGGCGACGACGGCAAAGTCACCCCGCTCGACGTGAAAGCTGGCGACCGCGTGCTGTTCGGCAAGTGGTCCGGCTCGGAAGTCACGATCGAAGGCGAGGAGCTCATCATCATGAAAGAGAGCGACATCCTCGGCATCGTCGAAAAAACGCCTGCGGCGAAGAAGTAGGCCTTTCGGCCCTTCGCCCTTCCCCAACATTCAGCCAGGAGATTTTATCCAATGGCAGCTAAACACGTACAATTCTCTGCCGACGCCCGTGAGCGCATGATGCGCGGCGTCGACATCCTCGCCAACGCCGTCAAGGTTACGCTCGGCCCCAAAGGCCGCAACGTCATCATCGAGAAATCGTTCGGCGCGCCCCGCTCCACCAAGGACGGCGTCACGGTCGCCAAAGAGATCGAACTTGCAGACAAGTTCGAGAACATGGGCGCCCAGATGATCCGCGAAGTTGCCTCCAAGGCCAACGACGTCGCGGGCGACGGCACCACCACCGCCACCGTCCTCGCCGCCGCCATCGTCCGTGAAGGCCTCAAGCGCGTCGCCGCCGGCATGAACCCGATGGATCTGAAACGCGGTGTCGAGAAAGCCGTGCTGGAAGTCGTCGAGAACCTGAAGAAGCAGTCCAAGAAGATCGCTTCTAACCAGGAAATCGCGCAAGTCGGTTCGATCTCCGCCAACGGCGAAGCCGCCATCGGCAACATGATCGCTGAAGCCATGGCGAAAGTCGGCAACGAAGGCGTCATCACGGTCGAAGAGGCCAAGGCCCTCGAAACCGAACTCGAAGTCGTCGAAGGCATGCAGTTCGATCGCGGCTACCTTTCGGCCTACTTCGTCACCAACGCCGACAAGATGGAAGCCGTCCTCGATGACGCGCTGATCCTGCTCCACGAGAAGAAGCTGGGCTCGCTCCAGCCGCTCCTGCCGGTGCTCGAGTCGGTCGTCCAGACGGGCCGCCCGCTGATCATCATCTCGGAAGACGTTGAAGGCGAAGCGCTCGCGACCCTCGTCGTGAACAAGCTGCGTGGCGGCCTCAAGGTTGCTGCCGTCAAGGCTCCGGGCTTCGGCGACCGCCGCAAGGCCATGCTGGAAGACATCGCCATCCTGACGGGCGGCACGGTGATCTCCGAAGACCTCGGCATCAAGCTGGAGAACGTGACGATCGACATGCTGGGCAAAGCCAAGCGCGTCCAGATCACGAAAGAGAACACCACGATCGTCGACGGCGGCGGCAAGAAAAAAGACATCGAAGCCCGCATCTCGCAGATCCGGAAACAGATCGACGACACCACGTCGGACTACGACCGCGAGAAGCTGCAAGAGCGTCTGGCCAAGCTGGCTGGCGGCGTTGCCGTCATCAAGGTTGGCGGCGCCACGGAAGTGGAAGTGAAAGAACGCAAGGACCGCGTTGACGACGCCCTCAACGCGACCCGCGCGGCCGTGGAAGAAGGCATCGTTGCCGGCGGCGGCACCGCCCTCCTCCGCGCTGCTTTTGCCATCAAGTCCGTAGGCGATAACGATGACCAGCAAGCTGGCATCGACATCGTCCGCAAGGCTCTCGAAGCTCCGATCCGTCAGATCGCCGAAAATGCCGGCGTTGAAGGCTCGATCGTTGTCGGCCGCATCCGCTCGGAAAAAGGCGCGAAGAACTTCGGCTTCAACGCACAGACCGAAGAATACGGCGACCTGGTCGAGATGGGTATCATCGACCCGGCCAAAGTGGTTCGCGTGGCTCTGCAGAACGCCGCTTCGGTGGCCGCCCTGCTGATCACGACAGAAGCCGCGATCGCTGACGCGCCGAAAAAAGACGCCGGCCACTCGCACGGCGGCGGCGGCATGCCGGACATGGGCGGCATGGACTTCTAGTCCATCCGACCTCTGGTCGACTCAAACTGGAAAGGGCGGCTCGGCAACGGGCCGCCCTTTCTGCGTCCGGCTCTCCGAAACGCGTTCACGAGCGCGTGAGCGCGTAGTCCGCCCGCTGGGGAGGAAGATGGCCTGACCGACGTTTTGTAGAATCTGATGCGGCGCATGCCTGCCTGCGCGACACGTCCTTTCGCAAACCGGGGTTCAGGCGAAAAGCTGTCTCAAAATCCATATACCTGAATATACCATGATGTAGTCATGCTCTGCATATTGATCGTTTATCAATATGATATTATTGTTTTTCGAGAAGTTCGATTGGCAGTCCATCCTGACCCCGGGCGAGCCACCAAACCAGAACTTCCGAATGCTGGATGAGGGGCGGTCTGGAAACGGGCCGCCCCGACTTCTTTTTGGCGTTTTGCATTCAACGGCGCCGCATCGCTCGGCGCCTTGGTCGAATCTCGCCGGCGAGGCGAGTGCGTTCATGTACCGGACAGGTTGGATAAGCGATGCTGGGTTCAAGACCGGGCGATGGGAACACCTGCCGCCACAAAGAAAAAGGGCGGCGCGATAAACGCGCCGCCACTAGAAGGGTCTGATACGAGCGTTTCCTCCCCGAAACGCCAAACCGCCGAAGCAGTTCGATATGACAATCACGCGAAGCTCACTTTGAGTCAAGCACGACTTTGCGTTTACGTTATCTTCTGCGGGCATGGATTGGCCCGTTTAGACCTGCAAACTCAATAGCACAGCAAGGAAACACCTGTTTTCGTCTTCGCAGACGCAACAAATGCGCAGTTGTCCTGATACCGGGTGGAATCACCCTCTCGTAACGTTCACGGGCGCGTGTCGTTCAGTGTCCGGACAAACGGCTCGTAGGTCTGGTTCACCTGCCCTGCCGCGCTGGCAAAGCTGTCGAGCAATGTCCTCAGCGCCGACAGGGCTTCTGGTGACCACGCAGCGCCGAGTGAGCCCACCAGCTGCGCCTGGCTGCGCAGGATGACGCCGTCATTCAGGATCTTCAGACCGTTGGCCTGCAGCGTGGCGCCTGTCGTCGTGATGTCGACTACAAGCTCGGCGACGCCTGCGGCCGGCGCGCCCTCTGTGGCGCCCGCGCTCTCGACGATGCGGTAATGTCCGACGCCCTCCTCCGTGAAGAAGCGCCGCGTGGAGCGAACGTATTTCGTAGCGACGCGCAGCTTGCGGCCCGTGGCCGCTTCCATGCGGGCGGCGACGTCATCGACATCGGCCATCGTCTCGACGTCGAGCCAGCTTACGGGCGCAGCGACGACGAGGTCGGCGCGGCCGAATCCAAGCGGCGCCAGAAGATGAGCAACACGCTCGAGATCGCCGGCCTGCTCGCGCAGCAGGTCTTCGCCGCTGACACCGGCATGTATGTCGCCCGCGATGACGCCGGCTGCAATCTCGGAGGCCGATAGCAGGCGCACCTCGATGTCCGGCAGCGCCGGGATGCGCGCGAGATAGCCGCGGGCGCCACCGAGCGGCTCGATCGGCACGCCGGCCACGCGGAAAAAATCTTCGGTCTGTTCCTTGAGGCGGCCCTTTGAGGGAACGGCGAGCTTCAGAGTGGTCATCGCGCGTCTCTCCGGCCGAGACGGTCCGCACGAATAGCGGCGCCGATGCCCGAGGCGATCACAGCGCCGGCGCTGAGGCGCGTAATGAGGCCGTCATAGCGGCCGCCGGAGACGATTGGCCGGTCGGCCTCGTTTGGCTGAGCGAGCTCGAAAACGAAACCATCATAGTATTCGAAGCGGCGGCCTGCTTCGGCGCTGAACACGGCATCGCTCCAGAACGGTGGGCGCAGTTTGGCGATCAACGTCATGCGCTCGCGGAAGCCTTCGAGCGCTTCACCGAGGTCAACGCCTGTCTCGCGGGCGAAGTCTTCCAGAGCGGCGACGCTTTCGGTGGCGGGCATCGAGATGTCGAGATAGCCGGCGAGCACCATCGACACGCCGACTTCGGGAGCCGGGTCCGTGGCCTTCTCGCGGAGACGCTGGGCGATATCCGCGGCCGTGCGCGCCACGGGCTCGGCGCCGGTCGCGACAAGTTCGGCTTCGACTGCGCGGGTGGCTTCGTCGGCGCCAAGGACGCCGAAGCGGCGTGTGGCGTCGGCCATCGCGGTCTGGCGGTTGGCGCCGTCGAGCAGTTCGCGCGGACCCTTGCGGCGCGAGAAGGCGCGACGCAGGCGGTCGCGCCATTGCGGCGACAACGGCAAGGCGCCAAGCAGCGCGTGATAGATGGCGACGTCGCCAAAACGAACGGTTGCGCCGGTGACGCCGCCGGCTTGCGCGGCTTCCAGTGCGACAGCCATGGCTTCAGCGTCTTCCGACGGCGAGCCGCTGTTGCCAAACCATTCAAAGCCGATCTGCAGGTGCTCGACCGGATCGTCCGAGCCGCGCGGCGGCAGGCGGTAGACCGGGCCGGCGCCGTGATAGCGGGCGACGGGCAGCTCGCCGACGGCGACCATCTGAGCGATGGGGGTCGTGAGGTCCGGGCGTAGACAATGCTCGGCGCCGCTGGCGTCGGTGAAGGTGCAGAGGCGTGAGCGGACGGCCTCGCCCGAGAGTTCGAGGATCACTTCAGCGGGCAACAGTGTTTGCGGTTCGGCCTTCACGCCGCTGACGCGCGCGATGCGGGCAAGCGCGGCGGCGGCTTCGGGCGTCAGGATCACGGCTGGCCTACAATGGCTTTGATGCGCGCGACCATTTCAGCTCGCGGGCATTCGAACTGACCTGGGCGCTCATTGCGCCAGGCTTCGTTGTCGGTGAGGCCCTTGGCGGCGGCAGCGCCGGCGTTGAGATCCTTGATGGTGACGACGCCCTTTTCGCGCTCATTGCCGCCGACGATGACGACAGCGGGCGAGTTACGCCGGTCGGCGTATTTCATCTGCGGCTTCATGCCGGAAGAACCGAGATACATCTCGGAGCGAATGCCGGCGCGGCGCAGGTCTGACGCCAGCGTGGCGTAGTCCGCCATCTGGTCCTTATCCATCACCAGCACGAGGACCGGCCCCTGCACTTTCTCTTCGCCGCTGGCCGCCATCGCGGCTGCAAGACGGCTGACGCCGACAGAGAAGCCAGTCGCGGGCGCAGGCTCGCCACGGAAACGGGCGACGAGGCCGTCATAGCGGCCACCGCCGCCGACGGAGCCGAAGCGCATCGGGTTGCCGTCCTGATCGCGGAATTCGCGCAGGAACTCCGCTTCGAACACCGGGCCAGTGTAATACTCGAGCCCGCGCACGATAGATGGGTCAAACGCGGCCGCATCGTCGCCAATACCGAGCGCGTTGAGGATCGAGTCGATCTCGCCCAGCTCGGCGACGCCTTGTGCGCCCGAGCGCGTCATGCCCGTGGAGTTCGCGAGCTTGCGCACGGTCTCGGCGCGCGTAACGGAACGCGAGGTGATGAATTCGATCAGGACGTCGATCTGGTTGGCGGCGAGTCCGGCGCCCTGCGTGATGTCGCCGGATTCATCCTTGCGGCCTTTGCCGAGAAGGAGCGTGACGCCCTCGACGCCGAATTTGTCGAACTTGTCGAGCGCGCGGAGGACCGTGCCGCGCTGGGCGGGGTCAATGACGCCGGCCGTCTCCATGATCCCGTCGAGGATCTGGCGGCTGTTGACGCGGATCAGGTATTCGCCGCGCGCAGCGCCAGCGGCCTGCATGGCCTCGGCGGCGATGGCGATCATCTCTGCGTCGGCGGCAGGACCGGCAACGCCGACAGAGTCAGCGTCGCACTGGATGAATTCGCGGAAGCGGAACGGGCCAGGCTTTTCATTGCGCCAGACCGGGCCGGCGGAATAGCGGCGGAACGGCTTGGGAATGCGTTCCCAGTTTTCGGCTACGTACCGCGCCAGCGGGGCGGTGTGATCGTAGCGCAAGGCAATCCATTGCTCGTCATCGTCCTGCAGCGCAAAGACGCCGCTGTTGGGACGGTCGGTGTCGGGCAGGAACTTGCCGAGGGCGTCGACATATTCGAACGGGCCGGTGTCGAGCGCGTCAAAACCCCAGCGTTGGTAAACGGCGCTGATCGAGTCCACGAGCCTGCGTTCGGTGGCGATGACTGCCGCCGTCCTGTCAGGAAATCCGCGCGGCTTGCGCGCTTCCGGGCGCCGGTCTCCCGGCTGTTGCTCGTCCTTGGACATGATGGTCATCCGGCATGGGTCTGCGGGATAGCCCATAGGGCGCAGTGCCGCAACACGACTGGACCATCAGGCGTGGTGTTTGGGGAAGCCTTAACGGGGGCCGTGCCACTCTGCCCGGATGAAGCGATTTGTGGTTTCCCTCGCCTTGGCCCTGCTGACCGCCTTGCCCGCTTCCGCCGATACGCTGGCGGATCAGGTGCGCACCGAGGCGGCGCGGTTGCTGTCTCAGGTGAATGCCGCGGCGAGCGTCGCGAAAGCCCGGCCGGTGGAAAAGCCCCTACCTGTCGCGCCTGCCCTGTCCGCTGATCTGCAACGCTTCGGGCTCGCCGCGAGCCGTCTGTCTGTCGAGATCGACCAGCGTGGCGGGCCGACCGATCTTCGCTGCATCTTTCGCGGCATGTCGGAAGAGACGGACAAACAGCTTACGGCGGCGGCTGTCGCCAGGACGGGCGCGGATCAGGCGCAGGCCTATGCGCGACTGACACACATGCTGAAGGACGCTGTCGATATCGCGCCGGCTGTCGGAGGTCTGCCGCCGAAGCAGGCGGGCGCGGCCAAGACGTCCGCCGCCCAGTGTCCGGCGACGCGGAATTTCTGATCTGCAGCCAGACTAGCGCGCGCTGGAGGCGACGCTTCCCTCAGAGGCCGGCACGACCTTCGCTGCCAAACCTGTATTGGCCTGCGGCGAAGCGTTCGCCACCGTAGCCACGGCCGCCGCAACCGTCAGAGCCGCCGCCGCGAATGCGCCGAGCGCCAGGGGAATCCTGTCGCGCTTGAGTAGAGCCATTGTTGTCACCCCAAGGTCTGCCCGAAATCTTGGTCTGGCCGAAATCCCAACCCTCAGATGGACCCAGCGGCTTCCCGCACCGCCTGCTGGATCATGCCGACTGTCAGCAGTCCGTCGAACTTCTTCGGTTCGCCGCCTGAAGCCGGGTAGACAAGATACATCGGAACGCCCCCCGCGCCATGCTGTTTCAGCTCCTCAAAGATCACACTGTCCTTGTTTGTCCAGTCTGCTTCGAGGAAGACGACGCCCAGATCGGCAAAAGTTTTCTGCACTGCCGCATCGTTCATCGCGCCTTTGTTGACCTGACAGGTCACGCACCAGCGTGCCGTGAAATCCACGAAGATAACTTTCTTCTCGGCGCGCAGCGCCGCAACGCGCTCGGGCGACCATGTCGCTGGCGTAACGGCCGCAGCTTCGGCCTTGAACGTAACAGTGGTTAACGCCGGGCCGACGAAGGCGCCGAGGATGACGATGGCTGCAACGATCCGCCCCAGCGTGCGCTGGCCGATCTTGCGCGCGAGCCAGATGCCGAACGACAGCGCGATGGCGCCGCCGAGCACCGCAATCACGCCGTCCGTACCCGCCTGCCCCGCAAGAACCCAGAGCAGCCACAGCGTCGTGAGGAACATCGGGAAGGCCAGCACCTGCCGGAATGTCTCCATCCACTTGCCGGGCTTGGGCAACACTTTCGCGAAGGCGGGCGTGAAGCTGAGCAGAACGAAGGGCGCGGCAAGGCCGACGCCGATCATGAGGAAGATTGCCATAACGATCGGCGCGGGCTGGGTCAGCGCAGCGCCGGCGGCTGTAGCCATGAACGGTCCTATGCAGGGCGCACCCACAAAGGCGGCAAGTAGACCCGTGAAGAAAGCGCCGGAAACACCGCCGCGATCGGCAAGATTTCCGCCGACGCCCATCAGCGATCCGCCGATCTCGAACACGCCGAGCAGGTTGAGGCCGACCGCAAACATCACCAGCACAAGGATGGTTGTGACCCACGCATACTGCAGCTGAAAACCAAAGCCCGCCGACGTGTCGCCTGCCGCCTGCAGTGCAATCAGAACACCGGCGATGGCGGCAAAGCAGACCAGGATGCCCGCCAGATAAGCGAGCCCGTGGGCGCGCGACTGCTTGGGGTCATGCGCCGTGTGAACCAGGCCCGCCGCCTTGATCGTCAGGACCGGAAGAACGCACGGCATCAGGTTCAGCGCCATGCCGCCGATGAAGGCGAGGCCGAGAACGATGGCGATTTCTCCGAGGCCCAACAGCGCAACACCCGAAGGCACGGCAGCAGCGCCTGAGAATGCCGACGCGCTCACGCCTGCTGGAATGGCGCCGGGTGTTGCGGGAACTTCCCAGCCACGCCGTACGCCATCCGTCGTCTCGATCCCAATGACGCCATCGACGGGCACGTCGCCGGGCTTGGTGAAGGCCGACGCGCGGACTTCGATGGAGACGCCCTCAGGGCCGCTGCGCACAACCTGTGGCGCAGCGTTCTCGACATCGGGGCCGAGCGGGAAGAAGCGGACGGTCTTCGCATTCGTCAGCGCCTTGGCGAGGCTCTCGTCGACGGCGCCGATCTTCAACCGGTCGCCCGAGCGTTCAACAATCGCCTTGCCGGTGAGCGGTACGGGGATTGCGGGCAAGGTCGCCGCGATCATCGCGCTGGCGATGTCGTCCGTGCCCGGTGTTGCGGTCACCGGAAGCGTCGTGGACAGCGTGACGCCTTCGGGAATGCAGATGTCGGCGCAGATCAGGTATTCGAACTTGCCGCCAATGGTGAGTTGATCGCCCGGTTTCACATCCGCAGAGATCTTGATCTCGAAAGGAAGCGTGACTTCGGTCTCGTAGCCATAGTTCATCAACGTCGCGAGCGGGATCGCTTCCGGCGTCGGGAAGCGGAATTCGCCGGCGGTGACCGTGGGCGAATTGGCCCACGCCGCGGTCGGCGGCAGGCCGCTGTCCCCGGCGTTCTTCCAGTAGACGTGCCAGCCATCGGCCAGCTTCAGGTGCAGTGCGCCGAGGAACGTATCGCCCGAAGTGGCGGCGGAGCGTTCCAGCAGCAGGGCTGCGTCAGCATGCTCGCTCTTGGCGGAGACTTGGGCTGAGGCTGGGGTGGCCAGCGCCAGCAAGGCGGCGAACATCACGCCGAAAGCCGTCATCCATCTTGCGAAAAGGGTCATGTGGAGGCGCATCCCAGAACTTCGCAACAACTGGGCCGCGATTACAGCCCGATGCCGTAGATGGCCGCTCAGTACCCCAACTAGGGGTGCCAGAAACGACAAATCCATCCCCCTCGCCGGAACGTGAGGGATGGATCTGTCTATTTACCACGCCTTACAGGCGGTTATCAGGCGCCCGGCTGTTGCTGCGAGAGACGGCGCATCGTGCGCTGGATCACGCGTTGCCAGTTCATCAGCGACACCATGTGGGCATAGATGGCCGCGAGGGCGCCCGTGTTGCGGATGTCGTTGAACTTGTTTTCCGGGAGGGCGTTGAGGCCATCTTCGGAAATCGCCCAGTAGTCGGCGATTTTCTGGGTCGGACCGGCATTGCCCTGTGCGTCGCGCGGGGTGAACGAAACCGACTTCTGCTCAAACAGCGAGGCGGCGTCCATCATCTCCACGAATTCGGTGGTGGCGCGGCGCTGGCGTTCGAATTCCTTGCAGAACTCGATCGCGTCCTGGGTGAATTTCGAGGCTTCTTCGCCGTCGAAGAACTTCACGTCCGGCGTGGCGGAGACCATTTCAGCGGCCGTATCGACGCAAAGCAGCAGGCGATCGCTGCCCGGATCGGCAGCGAACACGAACGGATAGCGGCGCACGAAGGCCGGCAGGTAGGCGTCCGGGTCGGGCTGGCCGTTGGCGTCGAGGTATTCGTTTTCGTTCTGGCGAACGCCCATGACCGCCACCGGGGTCTTTTCGGCGCCCACGAAGATGATCGGGAAGCAGGTCGCGGCAACGCCGAACTCGCTGACAGTGATCGGAACGGCGTGGGCAGTCCTCAGAAACGAGAACGGGGCGGCGATCTGTTTGACACCAAGATTGCGGTGCCTTTCGAGGGACAGCGGCTCCGGACGCTTGTAGAACATGACCTGGCCGGTCAGCTCGGGCTGTCCACCGGGGGTTGGGGTGCTCATTAACGGGCTCCTGACTTGATGCAGGCCGGTCCTTATCGGAAAACTTCGGCTGTCTCAACCAAAGCGAATCATATGTTTTTTCAGGCTTGTCGATCGCCTCTCGCAGCCTCGGCATCGGCCCTGGCGCTGCTTGTCGTGGCGGGATGCACCCCGGAACGGGTAAATGCGGACCCTGCCCTGACCCAGCTGGTCGATCGTTTCGGGGCGAGCGAGATCCAGCAACTGCCTGAAGAAGCCGATATGGCGGGCCTGTCCGACAAGGCTTTTGGGCGCGCCTATGGAGCTTTGTTGAACGATCGTTCGATGGCCGTGACCGAACGGACACGGGCGATCCGGCTAGATTACCTGGCCGAATTCGAGCGGATCGATCGCGCCGACCTCTCTCCTGCGGCAGCCCGGACCTACGACACGATCAACACAACCCTGGCCGACAGTGTTGCAGCAGACGCACATGGCTATGGCGCCACGTCGCTGGGATGGACCAGTCCCTATGTCATCTCGTTCTCGGACGGAGCTTTCACGGATCTGGTGAAGCTGCTCACCCTGCACGCGCCGATCCGCTCGCGCGCCGAGGCGGATGCGTGGCTCGCAAGACTTGGTCACATGGACGAGGCGATGCGGGACGAACGCCGCCGCTTCGAGGTTGACCTAGAGGCAGGCGCGATCCCGCCGCGGTCGGTGATCCAGCGCACGCTCGACAAGGCGCGACAGCTCGCGCCCGTGGGCAACCCGCGCGATCATCTGCTGGTCCAGTATTTCACCGAGAACCTGGCACAGATTGCCGACATTCCCGAAGCAGACATTGCGACGCTGACGACCAGGGCGGCGACGCTGGTCGGGGGCGACATCAAGGACGAATACGAGAAGCTGATCACACTGCTCGAAAAGACGTTGCCGAAAGCGGCGGATGATCCCGGCGTGTGGAAGCTGCCGCATGGCGATGCGTATTACGCCGATGCGCTTCGGTTGCACACGACGACCGGCCTGAATGCAAAACAGCTTCACGACATGGGTCTGAAACTGGTTGAGCAGATAACGGCGCAACTTGATCCGCTGCTTGCGGCACAAGGGCTGGCCGAAGGTACGGTGGGGCAACGCCTGCGCGTGTTGGCGCTGAATCCCCAATTCCAGTTTCCCGAAACGCCGGAAGGCCGCACTGCGCTGCTCGATGCGATTGGCGCCAGGATGAAGTGGGCTAACGGCCTCACGGCAAAAGTCGCGGACGTCGACAAGCCGGCGCAGATTGTGGTGCGTGAAACGCCGCGCATCGCGCAGGACACGGCATCGAAAGCGTATTATCGCGCAGCGCCGCTGAGTGGCGGCCAGCCCGCAGTCTACAACATCACGCTTCGCGCTACGGCTGATTTCCCGATGTGGACCCTGCCCTCGCTGACATTCCACGAGGCCGTGCCGGGGCATCACCTGCAGGTCGAAATCGCTCGCGACCGGCCGAACCTGCCTGTGGTCACCTACCTGATAGCGACGCCGGCTTTCGCTGAAGGCTGGGCGACGTATGCGGAAGATCTCGCCGACGAACTCGGCGCCTATGAGTCCGATCCGCTCGGCAAGATCGGCTATCTGCAATCGATGCTGTTCCGGGCCGCGCGTCTGGTGGCGGATACCGGCGTCAATGGCCAGAAGTGGAAGCGGCAGGAAGCCATCGATTATCTGGTCAACACCGTTGGTCTGGCGCTTCCCAACGCGGAACTCGAAGTCGATCGCTATGCGATCCGTCCGGGGCTTGCGTGCGCGTACATGACCGGCAGGGAAACCATCCGTCGGCTGAGGGCCACAGCGCAGCGCGAGTTGAAGGGAGACTTCAATCTCAAGGCGTTTCACGCGGCAATCCTCGCGCCGGGACCGCGCCCGCTGCCCGTCGTCGAGGCTGACATTACGGCCTGGATAGCTTCGAAGAAGCCTCCTCCTCCGCCGCCGGCTCAATAGTCTAGATTACGCCTGTAATCCGGCACAAACGCGCCCCAATCGGCGCGCCTGATCCCCAGCACGCAGTCAACCTTGGGGACTCAAACATGACTCGCTTCCAGACATTCATCCTCGCCACCGCCTCCGCCATCAGCCTGACCGCCTGCGAAGGCATGCCGTCGGATGGCGGCCAGATCGCCTCCGCCGGTGACGGCCGCGATAGCGTTGTCGTCACCGGCAACCGCCGCGAAGAAACCGTTCAGGACGTTGCAGTGGCGGTCACCGCGATCACCTCCGAAAACGGATTTGCCCCCCCACCCCCCGCTGTCGGCCTAACTGCGCCGAAGATGGTCGCGCAGGGCGGGATCGCGGCGCAGCCCCTGCCGGGTGATGTCGATCGCGAGAACTATGAGAACGTGAAGATCAACGGCGTGAAGGTAGTGGCGCAGGAGCCGGTTTCGACCTTCTCCATCGATGTCGATACCGCCAGCTATTCGAATGTCCGCCGCATGCTGAATGCAGGGTACATGCCCCCCAAGGACGCGGTGCGCATCGAGGAGATGATCAATTATTTTGACTACGGGTACGACCTGCCGAAGTCGAAAGAGATGCCGTTCGAGACGACGGTGAAAGTCGTTCCGGATCCGTGGGGCGAGGGTAAGCAACTTATGCACGTTGCGGTTCAGGGGTATGACATCAAGGCAGACAGCCGACCGCCGCTGAACCTCACGCTGCTGATCGATGTTTCGGGGTCCATGTCGGCGCAGAACAAGCTGCCCCTGGCGATCCAGTCCCTGAAACTGCTGATCAACCAGATGACGGAGAAGGATCACGTTTCGATCGCGGTCTATGCGGGCGCGGCGGGAACGGTGCTGGAGCCGACGTCTGGCGCTGACAAGAACAAGATCATCGCGGCGCTGGATCAGCTCTCGGCTGGCGGATCGACGGCCGGGGGCGAGGGGCTGCGGCTGGCTTACAATCTTGCCAAGCAGAACTTTAGCAAGAACGCGGTCAATCGCGTGATGCTGTTGAGCGATGGCGACTTCAATGTTGGCATCAACAATCCGGAACAGCTTGAAGACTTCGTCAGCCGTGAGCGTGAGAGCGGCGTCTATCTGTCGATTCTTGGTTTTGGCGGCGGCAACTACAACGATCTCCTGATGCAGAAGTTGGCGCAATCCGGCAACGGAATGGCAGCCTACATCGACAATCTAAACGAGGGCCGGAAGGTGCTGAACGACGATCTTTCCGGATCGATGTTCTCGATCGCTGACGACGTGAAGATCCAGGTTGAGTTCAATCCGGCAAAAGTCGCGGAGTATCGCCTGATCGGGTACGAGACCCGTATCCTCAACAAGGAGGATTTCAACAACGACAAGGTCGATGCAGGCGAGATCGGCGCCGGAAGCTCGGTGACGGCGATCTACGAGATCACGCCGGTCGGATCGAAAGCTATCCTGGTCGATCCGAGCCGTTATCAGGCTGCCCCAAAGCCAGAGAATGGCGCCACCAACGAATACGCCTTCCTCAAGATCCGCTACAAAGCCCCGGGCGCCGATACGTCGAAGCTGATCACGCGTCCGATCACGGCGGCGGACAATGTTTCGAGCCTTGCGAACGCGCCGGAGTCGACGCGGATGGCGACGGCGGTGGCGGGTTACGGCTCGCTTCTGCGCGGCGACCCCTACATCGCAAAGACGTTCAACTGGGACAGCGTGATCGAACTGGCGAACAGCGCGAAGGGCAAGGATGAGTTCGGCTATCGCGCCGAATTCGTTCAGCTGGCGCGGCTCGCCAAGACGGCGGCGGCCCAGCAGGCGCTCAAACAACCGAATGTTGGCGGGGAGTAGGACGTCGTACTTCGCTTTGGTTTGTGGTCGGCTCCATCCAGGAGCCGACCATTCCTCAGTTTGAGTTCAGCCAGGCCTCAAGGTCAGCGTTGTTCTGGTGAATGTCAGCCGCCTGTTGCCGCATGTCGTTGTTGCTGGACTGGATTCCGGCGGCCGCATCGGACATCGATTGCTGGGCATATTGCTGCATCTGGGCCTGATACTCCGCCTGTTGCTGCGCGGCGATCATCTGCTGTTGCTGTAGTGCCTGCTGCTGCTGGGCGGCTGCAATCTGCGCCTGCTGCTGTTGCGCAGAAGCATTGCGGCCGAGCGCGACTTGCTGGCAGTGCACGACGCCTTGCGCGAGCGTCTGCTGGATCTGCATTCTCTCGGCCTCATTGGCAGCGGTGAACCCCGGCGCCACGCATGTCTCGGGATTGATTGCAGATATAAGGCTGTTGATCTTCTGGGATCGTTGCTCCCCAAGCGCCCTGCCCTCGGCGTCCATCTTCGCCTGTTGCTGTGCGGCCAGCCTTGCCTGCCGGTCGCGCTCGTCCTGCGCCGCCATGTTACGCACGCAGGCGTTGTGGTTCTCGATTGTAAGCGAGTTACAGCGCGGGTCGCCCGATGCTATGGCGTTGCGGTCCCGTTGCTGCTTTGCGGCTTCCTGCATCGCCTGGAGATTGCGGCTCGCCTGCAGCTGTCGGTCGCGCTCGGCCTGCTGCGCCGCCTGTTGCGTCGCGCGGGCGTCAGCCTCGGCCTGCTTCTTCGCCATCAAGGCGTCGCTCTGACGCTTCTGTTCCGCCTGGCGCGCAAGCTCGTTCGCGATGACCTGCTTGGTACTATCGTCGTACTGCCGCCGGGTCTCTTCCGCTTGCGCAGTCTTGTCCTCGTAGCGCGGCGAAGAATAGTTGAATTTGTAGAGCTTGTCGCAGTTTATAGGCCCCGCTGCTGCAAACGACCCGGTCCAGGCCATCGCGGTCGAGCTCGGTTGAACGGTTGTCGAAGTCTGCCAGTCGTGCGTGGCTGTTCGCCCTGTTCCGTCGTCTGCCTGAAAATAATGATATGACACATCGACCACGAGCAAGTGATTGGTGTGGTTGGTGATCTTTACGTCCATGCACTTGTTGTCGACCTGAACCGCCTGAAGCGAGTACGGCTGCGCGAAAGCCGTTAAACCCAAAAAGGGCACGCAGCACAGGCTGATGCACGCGAGGCGCGCGGCAAGCTTATTCACGGGATACCCCCTTCCTCGGAGTTCAAGTCACCCGAACAAAGTCCTGCTGGTTCGGAGGCTGCCGCTGGATTCAGCAGCCCTTCTTGGCGCGCACGCGGCCGATCAGCTCCTTCTTCTCTGCCCATGAGGCAGACAGCTCCGACGTCGCGCCAGCCCCGTCTGCCATTGCGGCAGTAGCGGTGCCGTCGGTGCCGGATTCTGTCTCCACATAAGCCATCGCAAGCGCGCCGAAGATGTTTAGGCCCGTCCCCTGATTGGATGCGTCCACGTTGGACTGAATTTTTGCTTCTTCCGTCGCGAGTTCCGAACAGTTGGCCGCGATGAGCTGTTGGTTGGACATCAGGTCTTCATAGTAGGTGGCGCAGCCGCTCGTCGACATGAGCAGCACAACCGCGCCCAGAGATGCGCCAATCTTGATCGATTTCATTTCCGTCTCCCCTTTATACCCCTTGAACATCCGCTTTTGCGGATTTGCATTGAGTTGTTTGTTCCCAATCCGGCTAGTCTCCGTGCCCGGTGTCGATGCCTTGCGCCCTGAGATCCGCGCAGGTGTCGCCTTCGTAGAAGTGTCCCGTGATCGTGCCGAAGAGCCACCTGTCACAAAGGAAGTTTGTGCCGTCGCGGCAGTACTTGATGTTCGCGACCGTGGTGTAAAGGCAGGCGCCGTTCCGCTCTTCCTGCCGGATGAGGGTCATGGTCGGCTGGCCTTGTTCCTGCGTCACAGGCAGCGTCGGTGCGCCGATTTTCGAGGGCGAAGCAAGCGAGGGCGAGATCAACAGCGCGGCGCCGAGCGTGATGGTCGCCATGGAGGCAAGATATGCGTTCATGATGAGTTGCCCCTTTTGGTTGCGGTTGGCCGACGCTGAATATCTCCCGCCGCAATCGCACAGACCCCTCAAGCCAGCGCGTGTCGTTGTCTTGCAGACGACGGGCGTCACCCCGAAGAATTGGTTGCCGTGTTTGCCCAGCTCCGCAGGACTAATGGGCGCCGGCGTGCCGACTTTTTTCCGACTTTCATGGTATTGAACGCATGTCCGCTACGTCATGCCGCGTTACTGCGGCCCCAAGCATCCGGGGGTGGAATTTCTGAAGAGCATGACACCGGTGGAGACGACGCAGCGGTAGAGCCGCCTTGCGCTGCTCCCGCGCCACCCGCGCCGATCAGCATCCGGCTTTGGGACATGTTGCCCGGCAGTCGTCAGGCGCGGGAAAACGTTACATCCAAAACAGACCGGGCCCGCGGATCATGTCCGCGGGCCCGCTTCCCGTCTGTGGTCCTGACGCAGAGCGTGCGGAGACGGACACTCTCGAACGCGCCGGATGACGAGGTTCTGTTAGGCTGCGAGGCGTTCGGGCTCCATGGCCATCGCCATGAGCGCCAGTTCGCTGCCCGGAGCGAAGACCGGATCAAGCCCGAGGGCGAGATCGGCCGCTTCCATGCGGCGGGATTTCACGTCGGCGTTGGGGCGGACGAAGATGGCGGTCGCACCGTAGCGGCGGGCTTCGCGCCAGCGCCAGAAGGTGGCGACATCGGTCTCCATCCCACCATGATCGGCGACGCGGATGATGCGCCAGGACTTGCCATCGGGAGCAGCGAAGAGGACGACGCCGGCGATCTTCGCCCAGTCCTGATCAGCGCCGAAACGCTCGAATTTATAAGGGCCGCCGTTGGCGCCGCAGAAGTTTGCCGTCCCGTTGTTTGCCGCGATCATGTTCTTGCTCCGTTCTGTTCTCCTGTATATTCCCTTTTTGTTCTCATGCCAGAAGTTTTTCGTAAACAAGCGGTTAAGGATTGTGGCGGCTATGACAGCGCCACACGTGGAGACGGCGCGGCGCTGCGGGCGAGATCACGCCGGGTTTTGCGTCTGGCCCATCTCAGGCGCTGGGCGCTGGCTCTTTGTTGAGCACGTCGACAATCGCCGCAGCAAAGGCCGGCGGTTCCATGTCCGAGACGGGTATATGCTGGGTGCGCGTGAGAAACATCAGGATGTCGTCGCTGAATGGCGACTGGTCGAGCCGCGCGACGACGATCGGCTTGCGCAACTCCTTGGCAAGATAGACTTCGTCCTTGACGTTGTCGGAAGCCATCGACCGCGCCGAGCTGAACAGCAGCACGATCTGCGCGCCACGCATTCCGTTGAGAATTTCGACGCCCCATGCGCGCGAGCCCGGCTTGATGCCTTGCCGGTCGATCCAGACACCGGCGCCGCGCCGCTGGATCGCGCGCACGAGAGTTTCGACAATTTCGGCATCGCTGTGTGCGTAAGAGATAAACACCGAGCGGCCGTCATTGCGTGTTTCTACCGCCGCCGGCGAAGCATCGGCCGTGCGGGCAGCCATGCCCATGGCGGCGCGCAGATCGGCGACTGTCGCGAGGCGATCTGCCGGGGCGTGGCGTAGACCGAGACTTACGCCGTTGAGCCAGGCCTCGCGACCAGGAAAACGCTGCCCGGCCGCAGCGAGGAAAGCATCGAGCGCAATCATTCCTTCCTTCGTGCCGGGTGGCGGGGGCTGGCCTGCCATCGCGGCAGCGAGCGTTGCCGCGCACGAATAAACGTCTGACCAACCGCCGACATCCCCGTCGGCGGTATAGCGTTCAGGCGCGGAGTAGCCCGGCGTCAGGATCGGCTCCGCATAGTGCATGTCGGTAAGCCGCGCGGCCGTGCCAAAATCAATCAGCACAACCGACTTGTCGGGGCGAAGGATGATGTTGCCCGGCTTGATATCTCCGTGGAGCACATCATTGGCGTGAAGCGTTTCGACTGCATCGAGAAGGGACGCTGACAACGCTTCGAACGTTTCAACCGATACACCGCGTCGGCGTGCGAGCAGACTGGACAATGGTTCGCCTTCGACAAAGTCCATTGCGAAACACAATGTGCCGTTCGCCTCGAACACATCCTCGAAGCGAACCACGCCGGGATGATTGATCCTCGAAATGGCGGAGACTTCGCGTAGCAAAGCCTGTCTCGCCTGCCGGACCGCAACGGGATTGTTGGTGACGACCTGCGCGCCATCCCGTCCGCTATCCGGCCCATAAGCCTCCTTCACCGCATTGAGACGGCCGTTTCGTATGTGCTGACAGAGATAAACGTACGAGAACCCGCCGCGCCCGATCGGTTTGATGACTTCGTAGCGATCGTTCAGCAGCGTCCCGGCTGGCAGTGGCAGGTCTGGCGCGGCAGGCGGCGCAGGCGCGCGGCTGCCGCCGAAGACCGTCGGCTGATCATCGTCTCGCGCTCGTCCGCCTACGAACGTCGCGGCGTCGAACTCGTTGGCGATGCTCGACTGCGCGCTGAACGATCCTCCCGCAACCAGGGTGGCAGGTTCGGCGCGCATGATCATGGTGCTGACGTCGAAATCGCTGTCGTCTGGCGCGGAGGGCGCCGCGAATGCGACGTCTGTTTTGATCGCCGGCTCGTCTACGACAGGGGGCGCCTTCCCCTTGTCCTTCGCGGAGTCCTTCCCGGAACGAGAAAACCAGTTGCCGACCATCGTCGCGGCCTCCGCGGGCAAGCGTTCGGACGAGTCCGAAACTTACCCTAGCATCAAAGCGCCGGGCAAACCGAGTGGCAAAAATTGCAAAGGCTCAGCCGGGACTGACGATTTCAGCCTTCGTCACGACCACTGACTGCTTCGGTAGACGCCCCGGGAATGGGCCGCCGTCGGGCTGGAGTTCGAGGGCGCCGATGGCGTCCACGATTTCCATACCCGCGGTGACGTGTCCGAAGACGGCGTAGCCCGTCGTGTTGGGCGGGGCGCCAGGTGTGGCGTCGAGGCCGGAGTTTTCGCCGAGGCTGATGAAGATGGTGGACTGGCCGCTATCGGGATCTTCAGCGTGTGCGAAGCTGAGGGCGCCGCGGCTGTGCTTGTTGTGCTCGGTCTCAAGTGGGATGGGCGGCCGTTTTGGCGCGCGGTAATCCAGCTTCGCATCGAGGTCGCCGAGCTGAATCACGAAGCCCGGCTCGATGCGATAGACGGCGGCGCCATTGTAGTGGCGGCTCTTCACGAGCCCGAGGAATTGAGCTGCGCTCTTCGGTGCGCCTTCGGGTTCAAGTGTGACCTGGATGTCGCCCATCGTGGTGTGGAGCGTGACGACAGGTCCGGCAGGAGCAGCAGGCAGCGGAGCCACGAGCGTCACCTCCTGCGCAATCGCGGGCGTCGCCAACAGGAGCGCGAGCGTGGCGGCGGCGAGGAATCGTTTCATGGCGCGGCTCCGTGTCGTACACGGCACCCTAGCATCGCATGATTGTCCGCCAAGGCGGGTTTACAGCTTACGCCCGGATCGCGGCGCGGCCCAGATAGCGGGCGGCGGAGCCGAGTTCGTCCTCGATGCGGAGGAGCTGGTTATACTTGGCCATGCGATCGCTGCGCGAGAGCGAGCCTGTCTTGATCTGTCCGCAATTGGTGGCGACGGCGAGATCGGCAATGGTTGAGTCTTCCGTCTCGCCGGAGCGATGCGACATCACGATGCCATAGCTGTTGATCTGTGCGAGCTGCACGGCTTCCAGCGTTTCGGTGAGCGAGCCGATCTGGTTGACCTTGACGAGGATTGCGTTGGCGGCGCTGCGCTCAATGCCTTCGGCGAGGCGCGTGGTGTTGGTGACGAAGAGATCGTCGCCGACGAGCTGGCACTTGCTGCCGATCAGGCTGGTGAGTTCGATCCAGCCATCCCAGTCATCTTCCGCCATGCCGTCTTCGATCGAGACGATGGGATAGCGGTTGACGAGGTCGGCGAGGAAGCGGGTCATGTCGCCGGAGCCGAGCGTCTTGCCCTCGCCCTCCATGACGTACTTGCCGCCCTTGTAGAATTCGGTGGAAGCCGCATCGAGGCCGAGCACGACGTCTTCGCCCGGCTGGTAGCCGGCCTTCTCGATCGCCTTCATGATGTAGCCGAGCGCTTCGTCGCTGGATTTGAACGCGGGCGCGAAACCGCCTTCATCGCCGACATTGGTGTTGTGACCCGCGTCGTGCAGCGACTTCTTCAGCGTGTGGAAGATCTCGGCGCCGCAGCGGAGCGCATCTGCGAAGGTCTCGGCGCCGACGGGCAGGATCATGAACTCCTGGAAGTCGATCGGATTGTCGGCGTGGGCGCCGCCATTGATGATGTTCATCATCGGCGTCGGCAGGATGTGTGCGTTTGCGCCGCCGACATAGCGGTAGAGCGGCAGGGCCGAAGCCTGGGCAGCGGCTTTCGCAACGGCGAGCGATGCGCCGAGAATGGCGTTGGCGCCGAGGCGGGATTTGTTCTGTGTGCCGTCGAGTTCGATCATGACAGCGTCGATATTGCGCTGGTCAGTCGCATCGAGACCGAGCAGCTCCGGGAAGATCTCGTCGTTGACGGCGGCGACAGCTTTGAGGACGCCCTTGCCGAGATAGCGGGACTTGTCGCCATCGCGGAGTTCGACAGCTTCGTGGGCGCCGGTCGAGGCCCCCGAGGGCACGGCGGCGCGGCCGGTGGAGCCATCTTCCAGCGTGACTTCAACTTCGACGGTGGGGTTGCCCCGGCTGTCGAGAATTTCACGGGCGTAGACGTCAACGATCTCGGTCACGGGAGGGCCCTCTGACTGCGGTGTGAATGCGGGCCTGCTATGTCGCGAACCCGAGGCGGATGCAATCGGCCAGGTTGGGCGCGCAGCTCGCCGGCGGAAATGCAAACGGCCGCAGATGCGGCCGCCGCGCTTAAATCAGAGACGAGGAGCGACTATTCGTCGGTCTTCGCCTTGAGGACCTGCTTGCCGCGATATTTGCCCGTTTTCGGGTCGACATGGTGCGGCCGGCGCAGTTCGCCCGATTCCTTGTCTTCGACGTAGGACGACAGCGGCAGCCGGTCGTGGCTACGGCGCATACCGCGCTTGGACGGGCTTGTTTTACGCTTAGGAACGGCCATGATTGCCTCAGAATAGCATAGGGGCGGCGCGACCGGCCGCTCGATGAAGCGGGCTCCTTACGCGCAATCCCTTCCCACCGCAAGTACGACTGCCCGCCCCATCCCGGAGTTCTGCGGCGTGAACGATAATGCTCGACAACTCATGCGGTTAGGCCAGCAAATGCAGGCCTCCGGACGACCGCTGGAAGCGGTTGCCCTATACCGTCAGGCGGTCGCGGCAGCCCCAGAGAGCGGCGTTGCGGAGCACAATCTGGCGAGCGCGCTGGGCGATTCCGGGCTGTGGGCGGAGGCGGAGGTGCATGCGGGTCTGGCCTTTCGCAAGGGCGTGGACGCGCCGGAGACGTGGCTGATCCGGGGGCGAGCCCTGCAGGCGCTGGACAAGGCCGAGGACGCCGAGCGGGCGTTCCGGGAGGCGCTGACGCGGCGACCGGCCTATGCGGACGCCCATCGCGACCTCGCCCAGCAGGTCTGGATGCTCACGGGCGACAAGGCGAAGATGCTGAAGGTGCTCGACGAGGCGCTGTTGAACGCTCCTCAGGATATCGGCCTGTGGCTCGTGAAGGCGCAATCGCTGGAAACTGCGGGCGACATTGCCGGGGCGTGGGACCAGCTGAGCGCCCTGTCGCGGGCGCAGCCGGGCGATGCGCGGTTGGCGACTTTTGCCGCGCAGCTGGCGCTGAAGGCGGGTCGCGCGGCCGACTCGCTGGCATTGGCGAACAGCGCCGTGCGGGTGGCGTCGGGCGAGCCTGTCGTGCTCGTCACCCTAGCCGAGGCGCAACTGGCCAATGGTCTGGCGCGTGAGGCGCTGCAAACCGCAGACGCCCTGCTCTCGCGGCAAACGACGAACCAGCATGCGATCGCGCTGAAGGCGACGGCCTGGCGCATTCTGGGCGATGCGCGGTTTGGCGAGTTGTATGACTACAAGTCGATGGTACGCGCCTACGAGCTGGATACGCCGAAGGGTTGGAGCAGCCTGTCAGCTTATGTCGACGACCTGCGTGAGGCGCTGCATGGCGTACACAGGCATCAGGCGCATCCCTTCGCGCAGTCGCTGCGCCACGGCAGCCAATCGATCAACATCCTGCACAATCCCCTTCCCGCCATGCGCGGCATACGCGAGGCGCTGGACGGTCCGATCCGGCAGCACGTGGCTTCACTCGGCGCGGGCAGCGATCCGCTGCGGGGGCGCAATACAGGTACATATGATTTTCAGGGCATGTGGTCGGTGCGGCTGCATTCAGGGGGCTATCACATCGATCACGTGCACCCGCAGGGCTGGCTCTCATCGGCCTGCTATGTCGAGACGGTGGCGCCGAAGGACAAGGAAGGCTGGATCCGCTTCGGCAAGCCCGGTTCACCAACCGTGCCGACGCTGGAGGCCGAGCACTATGTCGAGCCGAAGCCGGGGATGCTGGTGCTGTTCCCATCCTACATGTGGCACGGGACTGTGCCGTTCAGTGGCGATCAGACGCGGCTGACGTTTGCGTTCGATCTCGTGCCGGGGGCGGCGCCGAAAGCCGGATAAGGCTCAGCGTTTCATTTCCTGCGCGATACGAAGCAGCAGGTGAAGCGGGTCGGTGGGTTTTGAAAATACGGCCACGGTGGGGTGGGCGGCGCGCAGGTCCGGCGGCACGCCGGCGCCGGTGTGAACGACCACGCCGGCGATCTTGGCCAGCGCGTCCAGCACGGGACCGACATGTCCATCTGGAAGGTTCACGTCGAGAATCGCGCCGTCAGGCGGGTCATGGCTGATCAGCTCCAGCGCCTCTGCAACCGTCGCTGCGGGTCCGACGGGAATGGCGCCGGCGTCTTCGATCGCCATCACCAGATCGAGCGCGATGAAGGCTTCGTCCTCGACCACGAGGATTCGGGCGCCCCTGAGCGAGGCCGGCATATCGAGCGCGTCGATTGAGGTAGATGGCATGTCAGACCGCGAGTCGGGACAGGGACGCACGAATGGTAATCTCGACGCCTTCGGGATTCCATAGATAAGTGATGTCACCGCCAAGCTGGCCGCGCGCGCTCATGCGGGCGAGGCTTTCGCCGAATCCCTTGTGCTGTGGGACGCCGCCGATGGTGGGGCCTCCACGCTCGATCCAGGTTATGGTTAGCGTGTCGTCCGCGACGCGCGAGCCAATGGCGATCCGTCCGTCCGAGACCGAGAGCGAGCCATACTTCACGGCGTTGGTGGCAAGTTCATGCAGCACAAGCGCGAGGCCGGTGGCGCCGGTCGGGCCAGCAGACGCATCGACGAGGTCGAGCACAACCTGCCCTGACTGCTCGCCCACATGAGGGGCAAGGATGCGATCGATGAGGGTTGTGACGGAGGTGTTGTTGAGCTGCTGGTTGTTGGAGCTTACTTTCGGCCGGATCAGCTCGTGGGCGCTGGCGAGCGCGCGCAAGCGGCCGGTAAGACGCTCGGCCATCTGCCTCGTTGGTGTCGGAGGTCCGCTCGGTCATCGTGATCATGCCGATGGCGACGGCAAAGACGTTCTTCACACGATGGTTCAGCTCACGCAGCAGGACAAGCCGCGCTTCCTCGGCCTGGCGGCGTTCCTCGATCTCGCGCTGGGCGTTGTCGTAGAGGCGCGAATTGTCGATGCCGATGGCGGCCTGCGCGGCGATGCCGACAATCAGCTGCTCATGCGAGGCATTGAAGATGTTCTTCTCCGAATGGCCCAGCAACAGGCCGCCCAGCACCTCGCCCGAGCGCGAGATGATCGGTACGGCAAGATAGCTGCGCACCGGAAGGTGCCCCTTGGGCATGCCGTTGAAGGGCGCGTTGTGACCGTAGCGCGGGTCTGCCGTGATGTCGTCGGAACGCACGACGCCCGTGCCGTTGAATGTGGGGGCAAAGACCTGCGTCGAGCGCGGCATCGGAAACTTTTCGAAGTTCGCGCGCTCCACGCCGGAGATCGTATAGAGCTGGTAGGCCAGACCTTCGGGGGTGAGCACGTTGTAAAAGAAGGCGCCGAACGCCGCGCCAGTGATTTCGACGCCGACGTCTGTCACCATCTGCAGAAGGCGTTCGAGGTTCAGCTCCGACGCGATGCTCGCGGCCGTGCGATTGAGAACCTCGAGCATACGCTTCTGCTCGGACAGCGCATCGGTCGCGGCATGCAGCGCGCGGACATCAATGTTGACGCCAAGCCAGTGCGTGATGTCACCGCCGGCATTCCGGATCGGACGCGCCCGCGTAAGGAACATGCGGAACTGGCCATCGGCGCCACGCAAAGGGAAGGCCATCTCAGCGCCTTCGCCGGTCCCAAGGGCTGTGGCCCACATCTCCTGGACCTTGGGCAAGAAGGCGGGATCGTGGATCTTGCTCCAGTCCGTGTCGCCGATCGTTGCGGGTGTTGCGCCAGTATAGTCGCGCCAGCGCTGGTTGCCCCAGACGATACGGCCACGGGTGTTCGCGATCCACGCCATGTCCGGAAGGAGCTCGGCCATGGCGGCGAAATCGGTTGGAATGAGGGGCGTTTGGTCGCCTGAGCTCGTCAATTTATCCCCGGAAGATGCCTATCCCGACCCTTAACCTAGATCACATCGCAGCGGTGAAAAGAAGGATAAGAGGATCAGGCAAAGCGGGGCGCCGGTTTCATCCACATCCCGCCCTTTGCAACGAATCCGCCGAGGCGGACGGCGAGCGTGACCGGACGGGCCGGATCAGGGTCCAGCCGCATGGCGCGGGTGAGTGTTGCCAGCACCAATGTCAACTCGGTCATGGCGAACGCTGCGCCCATGCAGACACGCGGGCCGGCGCTGAACGGCATGTAAGCGAGTCGCGGACGGCCGACATGCTGACGATCAGGCGCGAAGCGGTCGGGATCGAAGGCGTTGGGATCCGGCCAGAAATCGGGACGCCGATGGAAGGCGTGGGTCGCGAGAACGACCATCGTGCCTTTCGCGATCTTCCGGGCCCCGAGCACGATGTCGCGTGCAGCCGTGCGGACGACGGCGGTGGCGCCGGGATAGAGGCGCATAGTTTCCTGCAGCACCTGTTTCGTAAAGACGAGACCATCGAGGTGGTCGGCATCTAGCGGGGCGTCGCCAGCGATGGAAGCGATCTCCTCGAGCATGCGTTGCCGTGTGGGCGTGTGCGAGGCGACAAGCCATAAAGCCCACGATAGCGCAAAGGATGATGTCTCGTGGCCGGCGGCGATGAAGCCCATCAGGTTGTCGCGCACGAGTTCGTCGTCCATGCGCTGCCCGGTTTCAGGATCGACGGCTTCGAAGAGAAAGTCGACGAGATCTGCGCGCGGCGTGGCGTCCTTGCGGCGGCGGGCGATCATCATGTCCACGTGGCGGCGCAGCCATGCGGTCGAGGATCCGCCGCGGGCGGCCGTCGACGGGCGCATCCAGTTTGGCATCGGCAGGAAGTCGGTGAGCGAGAAGCGGCCGATCCCGGCGATGAAAGCGTCGATATGGCGACTGGCGTCTTCGATGGAGGGAAAGTCCTCGCCGCCGGACAACGCTGTATCGAGCAGCACGCGGAGCGTAATGCGGCGGGCCTCGTCGTGCAGGTTGAGCGGCGCCGTGGCCTTGCCTCAGTCCGCAATTGCGGCGTCGGCGGCGCGCACCATGATGGGCGCAAAGGCCTTCATGCGATCGGCGCGGAAGGCGGGCATGGCGGCGCGGCGTTGCCATTTCCACTCCGCGCCCTCGGTGACGAAGATGCCCCTGCCCCACACGGGCCGGAACAGGCGGTCGAACTGTTCGCCGTGCGGGAAAGCGTCCGCGTGCTCGATCAGAATGGCGGCGGCGATGTCGGGATCGCCCACGATCAGCGGCGCACCAGGCGCTGGCGCCTGATACAGACCGCCTGCGTAAACGTCCTTCGACCAGCCGATCAACGTGTTCGAGACGGAGCGAAAGAGATCGATAAAGTTGGGATTGCCCGTGGCGACGGGCCAGTGCGGCGGGACGAAGCGATGCGCAGGGTCTGTGTCCGGCATCGCTTCTGGCCCTAGACCAGCCTGCTCTTGTCCCGCGCCGCCGCAATGAAGCTGGCGAACAACGGATGCGGGCTGAAGGGCCGGGATTTCAGTTCGGGGTGGAACTGGACGCCGATGAACCATGGGTGGTCAGTCAGCTCCATGATCTCGGGCAGTTTGCCGTCGGGCGACATGCCGGAGAAGACGACGCCGTGCGGAGCGAGCTTGGCGATGATGTCGGTGTTCACTTCGTAGCGGTGGCGGTGGCGCTCGGAGATGGTCTGCGAGCCGTAAATGTCGGCGACGCGGCTGCCCTTGCCCAGAACGGCCGGGAAAGCGCCGAGGCGCATGGTGCCGCCAAGATCGCCATCGGCAGAGCGCACTTCCTTCGTGTTGCCCTGCACCCATTCGGACATCAGGCCGACAGCGGCGTAAGTTGGATTGCCGAATTCCGTGGTGCCTGCGCCCTCGATGCCGGCGAGGTTGCGTGCAGCTTCGATCACCGCCAGCTGCATGCCGTAGCAGATACCGAAGCACGGTAGCTTGTGGCGGCGGGCATAACCGGCCGCGCGCATCTTGCCGATGGCGCCGCGCTCGCCGAAGCCGCCCGGAAGCAACACGCCATCGACGCTATCGAGTTCGGAGAGGTCCGCGTTGGGATCGTCATAGCGGTCAGACGGGATCCAGGTGAGGTTTACGCGGACCTTGTTGGCGATGCCGCCATGGCCGAGCGCTTCCACGACCGATTTGTAAGCGTCATGCAGCGCGACGTACTTGCCGACGATGGCGATGCGGACTTCGCCGTCCGGGTTGCGAAGCGTCTGCGACGTCTGCACCCAATGCTTGAGGTCAGGCGTCGTGTCTTTCTCGAGACCGAAGTGGCGCAGCACTTCGCGATCGAGGCCGCGCGCGTGATACTCCAGAGGGACTTCGTAGATGTGCTGGGCGTCGAGCGCTTCGATAACGGCTTCCGGGCGCACATTGCAGAACAGCGCCAGCTTGCGTCGCTCTTCCGGCGGAATCGGCATCGGCGCACGGCACAGCAGAATGTCGGGCTGGATGCCGATCGAGCGCAGCTCCTTCACAGAGTGCTGCGTCGGCTTGGTCTTCAGCTCGCCGGCGGTGGCGATGTAGGGCAGCAGCGTCAGGTGGATGAAGAGGCTGGCCTCGCGGCCGACCTCCTGGCTGAACTGGCGAATGGCTTCGAAGAACGGCAGACCCTCAATGTCGCCGACGGTGCCGCCGACTTCGCACAGCACGAAGTCCACGTCGTCCGAGTCCGAGCGGATGAAGTCCTTGATGGCGTCGGTGACGTGCGGGATGACCTGGATGGTGGCGCCCAGATAGTCGCCGCGGCGCTCTTTCTCGAGGATCGCCTTGTAGATGCGGCCGGTGGTCGTGTTGTCGGTCTTGCGGGCGGAGACGCCGGTGAACCGTTCGTAATGTCCAAGGTCGAGGTCGGTCTCGGCGCCATCATCCGTGACGAAGACTTCGCCGTGCTGGGTCGGCGACATCGTGCCGGGATCGACGTTGAGATAAGGGTCGAGCTTGCGCAGTCGGACGCGGTAGCCGCGCGACTGTAGCAGGGCGCCAAGCGCTGCCGAGGCAATGCCCTTCCCGAGGGAGGACACAACGCCTCCCGTTATGAAGATGAAACGCTTCATGACGGATGCCCAGTTTAACGATTCGGCCCGCTCTAGCGAGAGGCGATTAGACTACGGCGTCGGCGATCCACCGTTTTCCGGCGGCTTGGCCGGTGCGGTGGGCGCAGTTGTCGCAGGCGCCGGCGTAACCGGAGCCGTTGCTGCAGGGGGCGTCGCGGTAGGCGCCGCCGGGGTCGTTTTCGGCGCGAGCGGGTCTGGCGTGGTCACTGGCGCAGGCGCCGGTGTCGCGCCAGCCGGGGCCGTGGCTTCGGCTGGAGTCGCCGGGGCCGGAACGGTTACGCCCCCAAGCGCATCAGGCGTGGTCGTGGCGGGCTTCTGTGTCAGCGTATCGAACGGATCGGTTGTTTCGTTGGTCTGACGCTCCAGCAGGCTCGGCTCGCTGCTGCTGTTGTTATTGAGGCGGGTCATCACCACCGAGGTGACAAAGAAGACACCGGCCAGGATCATGGTGGTGCGGACGAGCACGCCCGCCGCGCCACGACCGGAAATCAGGCCGCCCGTGCCGCCGCCGCTCATGCCGAGCGCGCCGCCTTCGGAGCGTTGCAGCATCACGGCGATGACCAGCGCGAGGCACGCGATCAGATGGATGGTCAGCAGGACGTTTTGCATGCAGGGCCGCCGGTAACGATTTGGACCGCGTCAAAGCACGTCGCCGGGGTGCGGCCAAGCCCCCAAGCGCCTTTTCATGTAAGTACGCACCCTGCACTCACCCAAGTGCGGGGGGTAGTTGGTCACGCACAGGCGGCTGCAATCCGCAGAAAATCCGCGGCCTTGAGGCTGGCGCCGCCGACCAGCGCGCCGTCCACACCCGCCGTTTGCATGAGTTCTGCGGCATTTTCGGGCTTTACCGAGCCGCCATAAAGAAGAGGGATCGCGGCTCCGGCAGCCCCGAACCGCTCGGTCAGGACTGTGATCATCGCCTGGTGGACCTCGGCGACCTGGGCGAGCGTGGGGGTACGACCCGTGCCGATAGCCCAGACCGGCTCATAGGCGATCACCGTCCGCATCGCGCCTGCCGCGTCGGGGACCGACCCCGCCAATTGTGTCCGGACGACCTCGAGGGTTCGGCCAGAATCGCGCTCGGCAAGGCTTTCGCCTGCGCAGATGATGGGGGTGAGACCTGCTCGGAAGGCCGCGGAGGCCTTGGCGGCTACGATTGCATCGGTTTCGCCATGTATGGCGCGGCGTTCGGAATGACCGACAATGACGTAATGGGCGCCCAGATCGGCCCACATCTCGGCGCTGATGTCGCCGGTAAACGCGCCGGAGGCCCCGGGATGGCAGTCCTGGCCGCCAAGACCGATGGGCGAGCCCGTCAGGATCTCCCCCACCAACGAGGCGAGCGTAGCGGGCGGGCAGACGACCAGGTCCACCCCGGCAATGGCCGCGGCGCCCTGCACCATTGCGCGAACCTCGGTCAGGGCGGCCCGCAGACCGTTCATTTTCCAGTTGCCGGCAACCAGCTTCCTGCGTTCGGTCATGCTGCTTCTGTCCAAACAGGCCCCAATACGCTCGGAAGCCGGGTGTCAGGCCCGGACCGGTCTGGATGCCGCAATGATGCATTTTCCTGTGGCGAACCGGTTTCCCCTCCGCCGCAAAATGCTTTAGCAAGCCGTCTTCCAGCGGACAACCGGACCCCGGCCCCGCCTAGTTTGAGGAGTCGCTCCGCGTGATCGATGGAATGCGGAAGTTCGCTAAGTCGAAGTGGGCTGCAGCCCTGCTTCTGATTCCGCTGGCATTCGGCCTTGCGATGTTCATTCCGGATTCGTTGCGCAACGCCCCACTGAGCAGCGACGTGCTGAGCAGGATCGGGGGCCGCGAGGTCCGCGTCACGGACGTCGAGCGCGATACGCAGCGGCTGATCGATGAAGTGCGCCAGAGCGAGCAGCGCAACATGTCGCCCGCTGACGCTGCACGCGAAGGCCGTGTCGAGGGCATCATCCAGGACATCGAGATCCGGAACACTCTGCTCGCCTATGCCGACAAGACCGGCGTGCAGGCGAGCGCCGCTTCGCTGAAGCCCTATCTTGAGCGCAACAAGCTGCTCGTCGACGAGTTCGGCAAGCTGAGCCGCGATGCGCTGCTGTATCAGGCGGCGCAACGCCGTCAGTCACCGCGCGAGTTCGAACAGTTCATCCGGGACTTCCTGACCCAGGACTATATCCGGGAAGCGGCCGGCGCTGCGCTGGAAGTTCCCTCGATCCTGTCACAGCCGTGGATCAACTATCTCGGTGAAAGCCGGACATTCAGCCTCGCGCAGGTGAACGCCTCGACTGCTGCTTCTCCGGCGGAGCCGACGGAAGCCGAGCTGCAGAAATGGTATGACGACCACAAAGCCAGGTTCCTGCAACCCGAGCGGCGGCGTATTTCTGTTCTCACGTATTCGCCCGACGATTTTCTCGATCAGGTGAAGATGACTGACGAGCAAGTGCGCGCCGAATACCAGAAGCGCATCAAGGACTATTCCACGCCGGAAACGCGCGTGGTGGTCGAATTCCAGTCCGAGAACCGCAACACGGTGCAGGCTTTTGTCGACCTGACGCAGCAGGGCATCTCGGTTGAGGAAGCGCTGGCGAAGGCGCCGGGCCTGACGCGTAAAGAAACGACGGTGAAGCCGGCGGACCTAACCAGCGAGGAGTATCGCAACTTCATCTTCGGGATGGCGGTGGGCAAGGTTCACAACGCGCCGATCCGCATGAAGGAAGACGAGCCGTGGCGCGCCGTGATGGTGCAGACGATCACGCCGGGTGTGGCGACACCGTATGAGCAGATCGCCGACAAAGTGCGTCGCGATGTGACGTTTAACGACGCTGCGGGCCTATTCGAACAGTCCGCAGAACCGTTCCGTGATGCTGCGGGCGGCCAGCCGCTGGAAGACATCGGCAAGCAGTTCGGTATTCCGGTAATCTCGCTGGCGCCGATCAACAATCAGGCGCGCACGATATTTGGCGACCAGGCTGAGATCATGGTGAAGAACGAGGACGCGATGCGTCAGCTGTTCACCTTGTCAGCAGGCGACATGACTAACGTGTTCGAAGGCGACAATGTCCGCTCGATGTTCCGCCTCGATGAGATCGTGGCGCCGTACACACTCGCGTTTGCCGACGTGAAGGCCGACGTGAAGCTCGCTTACATGACCGAGAAAGTCGTCGCGGCGCGCGACAAGGCCGCCAACGACATGGTGACGGCCGTGCAGGCCGGCATGGCTTTCGACAAGGCTGCGGCTACGTCGAAGCTGACCGTGCTGCCGCCGCTGACCGCGGTGCGCGGTGGCAATCCGCCGATCGATCCCGCGGTCGTGTCTGCCGCTTTCGCGCTGAAGCCCAGCGAAATCGCCGTTGTACGTGACCGTCAAAACAATCCGTGGGTCGCCCGCGTCGACAAGGTTGAAGCCGTGAAGCCGGAAGTTGCAGCGATGATGAAAGGACAGCTGGGAGACCAGGTGAGCCAATCGCTGCTGCAGGACCTCAACGAGGTGTTCGTTCGCGGCCTGCGCGCCGAGGTCGATTACAAGCGCGATGACGCGGCCGTGCAGAAGTATCTCACCGGGCTGGTCGGGGACAGCGCGCCCAAATGACGACGCGACCGCCGTCCCTGATTGTAAGGCGACGGGTCGACGACACGGAGTCACCTGTTTCAGCGATGCTGAAACTGAACCCGATGTCGACCGGGCTCGTGCTTTTCGAAAGCGTGGTCGGCGGTGAAACGCGCGGCCGCTACAGCTTTATCGGAACGGCGCCCGATCTGTGGTGGCGCGTGCGGAACGGCAAGGCTGAGACGTCGCTGACGTCGGACTTCAGGGAAGTGTTGTCGACATCGGCCGACGTGATGGGCTCGCTGCGCGGCTTCATTGCGGACTGCAAGGTCGATGGCATGGATGGTCTGCCCCCGATGGCGGCCGGCGCGTTCGGCTATCTCGGCTACGACATGGTGCGCCATGTCGAGAAATTGCCGGAGCCGAAGCCTGATCCGAACGGCGTGCCCGAAGCCATGCTGATGCGTCCTGGCGTCGTACTGATCTTCGACGGCGTGAAGCAGGAGATCATTCTAGCCGCCCCCGCGCGGAAGGACGCCGCTACCGCCAATGCATTGATCGACCAGATTGAAGCATTCCTCGACCAGCCGATGCCGCCTTCGCGGCCGAGCGAAGCACCGGTGGAGAAGATCGAATTCGTCTCCAACACCACCAAGGCGCGCTATCTCGACATGGTCGAGAAGGCGAAGTCTTACATCCACGCCGGCGACATTTTCCAGGTCGTGCCGAGCCAGCGTTTTTCAGCGCCGTTCGCGCGCTCGCCATTCGCATTCTACCGCGCGCTGCGCCGCCTGAACCCCTCGCCCTTCATGTTCTACGTGAATTTTGGCGACTTCCAGATTTCGGGATCAAGCCCGGAAATTCTCGTCCGTGTCCGGAATGGCGTGGTCACTGTCCGCCCGATCGCCGGAACGCTGCCGCGCGGCGCGACGCCCGAAGCGGACCTCGCGAATGAACAGAAGCTGCTGGCTGATCCGAAGGAACGCGCAGAGCACCTGATGTTGCTCGACCTTGGCCGCAACGATGTCGGCCGGGTCGCGGCGCGCGGCACGGTCGAGGTGACCGAGAGCTTCAAGGTCGAACGCTACAGCCATGTGATGCACATTGTCTCCAACGTGCAGGGGAAGCTGAAAGAAGGCGTGGACATGGTCGCGGCGCTGGCCGCTGGCTTTCCCGCTGGTACGACATCCGGCGCGCCAAAGATCCGCGCGATGGAAATCATCACCGAACTCGAACCGCATGCGCGGGGCGTCTATGCCGGCAGCGTCGGCTATTTTGGCGCGGGCGGCGACATGGATACGTGTATCGCTCTGCGCACGGCGGTGTTCGCCGGCGGCAAGATCCACGTGCAGGCGGGCGGCGGGGTCGTGTTCGACTCGAACCCCGAAAGCGAGTTCATGGAGACGGTACACAAGGCGAGCGCCCTGTTCCGCGCTGCTGAAGAGTCCGCGCGCTATGATCGGGGGAACCGCTGATGCCGTCCTCCCCCTTCAAGGTTCTGCTCGTCGATAACTACGATTCGTTCACGTACAATCTCGTTCACTACCTGCAGGACGTCTCGCCGGACGTCGAAGTCGAAGTCGTTCGTAACGATGCACTCACTGTGAAGGAGGCGCTCGCGAAGGGCGCCGATGCCATCGTGCTGTCGCCGGGCCCCTGCACGCCGAACGAGGCGGGCATCTGTCTGGAGCTGATCAATGCGGCGCCCGATGACCTGCCGATCCTTGGCGTGTGCCTCGGTCACCAGGCCATCGGCCAGGCGATGGGCGGCATTGTCGAAGGCGCGCGCGATATCGTGCACGGCAAGGTCTGGGACGTGAAGGTCCTCGGCGGCGATCTGTTCGCGGGCGTGCCCGAACATTTCGACGCCGTGCGCTATCACTCGCTCGCCATTCGCCGGAACGGCATGCCCAACGTACTGACCGTCGATGCCGAGACAGCCGATGGCGAAGTGATGGCGGTGAGCCACGCCACGCGCCCGGTCTACGGCGTGCAGTTCCACCCGGAATCCATCGGCTCGCAGTTCGGCAAGGTGATGCTGGCGAACTTCCTGAAGCGGGCTGGACTGAAGTGAGCGAAGCTGTCCGCAACGCAGTCGCCAAACTCGCCGCCGGGGACCGCCCCGCGCCCGACGAGATCGCTTCGGCGTTTCAGGCAATTCTCGTGGGCGAAGCCGAACCGGCGCTGATTGCAGCCTTCCTGATGGGCCTGCGGACGCGCGGCGAAACCGTGGACGATATCGTCGCCGGCGTGCGCGTGATGCGCGCCAACATGCGGGCGTCGAAAGCGCCTGAGGGCGCAATCGATACATGCGGTACAGGCGGGCTGACCTGGACGTCGCTCAACACATCGACGACGGCCGCCTTCGTCGTCGCCGGCGCCGGTGTGGTCGTGGCCAAGCACGGCAATCGCTCCAAGAGCCGCGCCGGATCGGCCGATGTGCTCGAGGCGCTGGGCGTGAACCTGTCGCCGACCGAAGCGCAGATCGAGGCGTGCTTCCGCGATGCGGGCGTCGCCTTCATGTTCGCGCAGCAGCACCACACCGCGATGAAGTTCGTCGCGCCGGTACGGCAGGCGCTGGGCATCCGCACGATCTTCAACATGCTGGGGCCGCTAGCCAATCCGGCTGGCGTCAAGCGTCAGGTGATGGGCGTGTTCGCGCCCGAATGGGTTGAGCCGGTCGCTAAGGCGATGCTCTCGCTCGGGGCGGAGCGCGGCATGGTCGTGCACGGCCTCGACGGAATGGACGAAATCTCGACGACGGGCACAACGCTGGTCGCCGAGATCAAGGACGGCGCGGTGCGCATGGCTGATCTCACGCCAGAGCGCATGGGCGTGCCGCGCACACGGCTGGACGATCTTCGCGGCGGGACAGTCGCGGAAAATGCGGCGTCGATGACGCGCCTCCTCGGTGGGGAAGCTGGGCCGTTCGCCGATCTGGTCGCGGTAAATGCGGGCGCGACGATCCTTGTTGCTGGCCACGCCGAGACGCTGCTCGAAGGCATCGCGAAAGCACGCCAGTCCATCTCAAGCGGCAAGGCGCTGGCGGCGCTCGAAGCGCTGAAGCGAGCCAGCCATGCCTGATCTTCCCGACAGGCTGAAGGCGATCATCGCCTACAAGCACGAAGAAGTGGCCGCACTGAAGCGCGAACGGTCGATGGCCTCACTTCTGGCCGATGCAAAGATTGCCTCGAAACCACGCGGGTTCGCAGACGCACTGCTTCGCATCGCAGCCGAAGACGGCAACGCACTGATCTGCGAAGTGAAACGCAAAAGCCCTTCAGCCGGCGACATTTCTCCTGGACGCGATCAGGTCGCCGTGGCGCGGGACTATCAGTCCGGCGGCGCGGCGTGCATCTCGGTGCTGACAGACGGACCGAGTTTCGGCGGATCGCTCGACGACATGGTCAGCGTGCGCGATGCAATCGCGATCCCCGTCCTGCGCAAGGACTTCATGGTCGACCCGATCCAGATCGTGGAAGCTCGCGCGGCAGGCGCCGACGCGATCCTGATCATCATGGGCGCGATGGAAGATGCGTTGGCGCAGGAGCTTCATGCGACGGCGGATGAGCTGGGCATGTCGGTGCTGCTGGAAGCCCACGACGAGGCGGAGCTGGTGCGGGCGCTCGGCCTGCCCTCGCCGTTGATCGGCGTGAACAATCGCAACCTGCGCACGATGACGACCGACCTCGCCGTAACCGAGCAGTTGGCGGACCTTCTGCCCGATCCGGCCGGCGCTGGACGCATCCTCATTTCCGAGAGCGGCGTGAAAACCACCGGAGACATCGCCCGCCTCAGAGCGTGCGGCGCACGGGGCTTCCTGATCGGTGAGAGCCTGATGCGGGCAGAAAATCCAGCTGAATCCGTGAGATCGCTGGTCGCGGCACGGTAAATCCGGTTTGGCCGGAATTGACCCATAACGTGAACGATAGTAGAACTATCTGCAACTCAGAAATTCCAGAGCCGGGTAGGTCTCGACGATGCTTACGAAAAAACAGCGCGAACTTCTCCTGTTCATCAATGACAGGATCAAGGAAACGGGGGTCTCCCCGTCCTTTGATGAGATGAAGGAGGCGCTCGACCTGGCGTCCAAGTCGGGCATTCACCGCCTGATCACGGCGCTTGAGGAACGGGGCTTCCTGCGCCGTCTGGCGCACCGGGCCCGGGCGCTGGAAGTGCTCAAACTGCCGGAAAGCGCCGTTCCCCAGCCCGTGGGCCGCATGCCCTTCCGTCCCAGCGTGGTTGAAGGCAATGGCGGCGGCCGCAAGGCGGCGGCGCCTGCTCCGCGCGGCGTAATGATCCCGGTCATGGGGCGGATCGCGGCCGGTACGGCTATCGACGCCATCGAGCACGAGACGCATCGGGTTGCGGCGCCGGACGAAGGTCTCGACCCAGATACGCACTACGCGCTCGAAGTTCAGGGCGAGAGCATGATCAATGCCGGCATTCTCGACGGCGACATCGTGATCGTGAAAAAGACCGATACGGCTGTTTCTGGCGACATCGTTGTGGCGCTCATCAACGATGAAACCGCGACGCTGAAGCGTTTCCGCAAGAAAGGCGGCTCAATCGCGCTGGAAGCGGCCAACCCCGCTTTCGGAACGCAGATCTTCGGGCCAGACCACGTGAAGATCCAGGGCAAGCTGGTCGCGCTGGTCCGCCGGTATCACTGAGACGTCACCCGTTTCGCTTTAGGCGGCTTGGGCGGCTTGGGCACTGGCGTGTAAAGCGGCTGCGCCCACGGACGATTGCGCGCGTTGTCTGCGGGGGCAAGCGAGAGTACTCCGCCTTGGCTTTCGATCGCAGCCCCGCCACGCCCCATGCTCTGGCAGGGATCGATCACCAGCTCTGATGGTTTCGAGCTGACGAGCTTCAACGTGGCGCTGATGGGGCACGGTGCGCCGGGCGGTGCTGCTGCCGTTGGTATGATTTCGGCCCGCCCGGCCTCAAACGGCAACGAACAGGCGGCACCTTTGTCGGAACACGACGATTTCTCGATCACGTCTCCGATGATGAGTGGGTTGAGGCCATTCCTGCCACGCCAGTCTTTCAGCTCCACCCAACCGTCCGAGCGCTTCAGAAACACAGAGCCGTCGTCCGAGACGTAGCCGACCGCTTGCGGCGCAGATAGCCACACTGCAACGGCCACGCTTGCCGGGATCAGCGCAAAGATACGGCCTCGCCGGTCAAGCACGCAGAACAGAGCGATCGCCACAGCCGCCAACCCCATGCCTGCAGCGCCGAGACGCGGGAGATCCACGTCAGGCGAATGGTCCGCAGAAAAGTGCGCAATCACCAGAACCACATCGAGGCTCAGACCCATCAGCCAAAGGAAGGGCGCGCTGAGCCCGACGGGCGCAAACAGGGCCGCGGCAGCGGCTGCGGGCGTGGTGAGTAGCGTGATGACAGGCGTGGAGACGATGTTGGCGATGACGCTGAACAGGGCCGCGCGGTCGAAGTGGTGCAGCGCAAATGGCATGGTCGCGAACGACGCCATCAATGAGGTGGCGGCTGCGCCGATCACCCATCCGCCCGCGCGCATGAAGATGCCGCGCTGTTCGATCCGCCCGAGGCGCGGCCAGATTTCGTAGAGTGCGATCAGTCCGGCCGACGCGGCAAAGGACATCTGGAAGCCCGGCATGATGACGGATTCCGGCTGCAGCAGCACAACCAGCGTCATGGCGATGGCGAGCGAGCGGAGCGAAATCGCGGGCCGGTCGAACAGCTTCGCGCCGAAGCCGATGAGCGCGATGATGTAGGAGCGCTGTGTCGCCACCTCCATTCCCGAAATCGCAAAATAGAGTGTGCACGCGATGATCGCCGCCAGAGCCGCCGCGTGAACGGCCGGAATGCGCAAGGCGAGTGGTTCGATGAAGGGCCAGATGAAGCGGACGATAAAGAAGATGATGCCACCGACCAGCACCATGTGAACGCCGGAGATCGAGAGAAGGTGCGCTAGGCCCGAAAGGCGCAAGGCTTCGGCGTCGTCCGGGGTGATGAAACTGCGGTCGCCGGACACCATGGCGGCTGACATGCCGCCGCCTTCCGGGCCGGCCGCGGTGTAGACGAATTCGGCCAGCGCACGGCGGACGGCGCCAAGCCAGACGAAGGCTGAATCCAGCGGCGTTGCCGGCGGTCGCATTGCCAGTGGCTCGCACTTGCCAACTGCAAAGCCGACGCCGCCGAGCTGCTGGAACCAGGCATCACGGTGGAATTCATAATCCCCGGGTACGACGGGTCGCGGCGGCGGCGACAGGATCGCGCGACAGGCAACCGCGCGGCCGGGCGACAGGCCCAGATCGCCCTTGAAGCTGAAACGTACATAGCGAGGGGTTTGGTCCGGCGTAAGTCCCTCGATGGCCCTCACGTCGATGCGAACGCGGCGGCTGCGTTCGCTGGCGTCGATCTCGACAATCGTGCCTTCGATACGAACAGGGCCCATCTGCTCCTTGAGGATCGGAGCAGCGACAAGTTCGGAGCGGATCTTTCCGGCGAGCGCGCCGATCCCGAGGCAGGCGACGAAAGCAATGGCGAGGGCCAGAAATCCCGCCCCGCGCCGCCGGATCAGCAGCCAGATGAGGCCGGGGACGGCTGCTGCTGCGACAAGGACGGCCCAGCTGGGCTCGTCCGGCGCAGCCATGTAAGCGGCAGCGCCGCCCGCCAGAGCCAAGGGCAGCATCAGGGGCCAGCGGAGGGCCTGGTCGGTGATCGCCCCCTTCAGACAGTCGACAATCCGGGCCGACCAGGCGGGACGTTCCGCATCAAGGCCAAGGCTTGCCAGTGAAGGAGTGGATGTGGTCTTCAGGGCGCGCGCTCCTGTATGGTGCGCTGCACACAATCACGCTGGAACCTGATGACGGTCGTCACCCGCTTCGCCCCCTCCCCGACCGGCTACCTCCATATCGGAGGCGCGCGGACGGCCCTGTTTTCTTGGCTATACGCCCGGGCGAAGGGCGGCAAGTTCCTGCTGCGCATCGAAGACACCGACAAGGAGCGCTCAACCCGGGCCGCGATCGACGCGATCATCGATGGCTTGAACTGGCTGGGCCTCGGCGGCGACGAGCCGCCCGTCCTGCAATCCCTGCGCGCCGAGCGGCACGCCGAAGTCGCGCATGAACTGGTGAAGCGCGGCGCCGCCTATCATTGCGCCGTGACCGCCGAAGAGCTGCAGGCCCGGCGCGACGAGGCTGAACAGCTGCAAAAGAAGAAGTCCGCCGAAGGCTCCCTGTCGGACGCCGACGCCGCCCGCATGGCCGACCTCATGCGCCCCTTCCGCTCGCCCTACCGCAATCCGATGACGCCGCTGCCGGAAGGCGCGCCAACCGTCGTCCGCCTGCGCATGCCCGATCATGGCGAGCTCACGGTTGCCGATCACGTGCAGGGTACGGTCTCGCGCGCCTATGCCGATCTCGACGATCTGATCATTCTGCGCTCCGACGGCACGCCGACCTACATGCTCGCTGTGGTGGTCGACGATCACGACATGGGCGTGACCCACGTGATCCGCGGCGACGACCATTTCCTCAACACCTTCCGCCAGCTGCCTATCTATCTCGGCATGGAGTGGCGCGCGCCGGACTACAGCCACGTGCCACTGATCCACGGTCCCGATGGCAAGAAGCTGTCGAAGCGCCATGGCGCCACGGCGGTGGACGAATACCGCGACGTGCTCGGCTACCTGCCGGAAGCGATGCGCAACTACCTGCTCCGGCTCGGTTGGAGCCATGGCGATGACGAGATCATCCCCGACGACAAGGCGATCGCGTGGTTCGACCTCGACGGTCTGAACAAGGCCCCCGCCCGCCTGGACTTCGCCAAGCTCGACTCGGTCAACAAGCACTACATGGCCCTGGCCGACGACGAGCGCCTCTTCGCCCTGTGGACCAGCCGGCCGGAGTCGCAGGGACTCTCATATGACGTGCGGACACGCATTCGCGCCGCCATGCCGCATCTGAAGACGCGCGCGGCCAACCTCGTTCAGCTCGGCGATGCGGCGCGCTTCCTGACAGACATCCGGCCGATCCAGCTCACCGGCAAAGCCGCCGATCAGGTGAATGAAGAAGCCCGGGCGCGCCTCGCCGCCCTCCTGCCAGCGCTGGAAAGCCTGGCGGACTGGTCCGAGCCCGCGATCAAGGATGAACTTGCCCAATTCTGCGCCGGACAGGGCATTAGTCTGGGAAAAATCGGCCCTGTTTTGCGGGCGGTCCTTACCGGCGGAGCGCCATCACCCGATATTGCTCTTGTGATTGCCTTGCTAGGTCGTAATGAAGTTTTCGCACGTATCAGGGATTACGCTGGGGCCGCCGTCTAAGCGGTCTGGCCAAGCGCCTGCACTGAACTTGATTTGAGGAGACTGGGTCCATGGACAACAAGGTCAAACCGAACGGCAAGGCGACCATAAACGCCAGCGGCAAGACGGTTGAGCTGCCCGTCTACAGCGGCACGGTCGGCCCGGACGTCATCGATATCGGCAAGCTGTACGCCCAGACGGGCATGTTCACGCTCGACCCCGGCTTCACCTCGACCGCGAGCTGCGAGAGCCAGATCACCTACATCGATGGCGATGCCGGCATCCTGCTCCACCGTGGCTACCCGATCGACCAGCTGGCCGAGAAATCGAACTTCCTCGAAGTCTGCTACCTGCTGCTGCACGGCGAGCTGCCGAACGCCGAAGAGAATTCCGAGTTCGTGCGGACGATCACGCGCCACACCATGCTGCACGCGCAGTTCGACCGCTTCTTCGAAGGCTTCCGCCGCGACGCCCACCCGATGGCGATCATGTGCGGCGCTGTCGGCGCCCTGTCGGCCTTCTACCATGACTCGACGAACGTCGATGATCCGGTCCAGCGCAAGGTCGCCCAGCATCGCATGATCGCGAAGATGCCGACCATCGCGGCGCGCGCCTTCAAGTATCACACCGGTCAACCGTTCGTGTCGCCGCGCAACGAGCTCGACTACGCCTCGAACTTCCTGCGCATGTCGTTCGCCGTCCCGGCGGAAGACTACAAGGTCAACCCGGTGCTCGCCAAAGCGATGGACCGTATCTTCATCCTGCACGCCGACCACGAGCAGAACGCCTCGACCTCGACCGTGCGTCTGGCCGGATCGTCCGGCGCGAACCCGTTCGCCTGCATCGCGGCCGGCATCGCCTGCCTGTGGGGCCCCGCGCACGGCGGCGCCAACGAAGCGGCGCTGCAGATGCTGCAGGAAATCGGCACCGTCGAGAACGTGCGCAAGCACGTCGACAAGGTGAAAAACAAGGTCGACGGGGTCCGCCTGATGGGCTTCGGCCACCGCGTCTACAAGAATTACGACCCGCGCGCGAAGGTCATGCAGGCGACCTGCCGCGAAGTGCTGAAGGAAGTGGGCATCAACGATCCGCTTCTCGAAGTCGCCATGGAGCTCGAGAAGATCGCGCTGACGGACGAGTACTTCATCGAGAAGAAGCTCTACCCGAACGTCGATTTCTATTCGGGCATCACGCTGAAGGCGATGGGCTTCCCGGTGTCGATGTTCACCGTGCTGTTCGCCCTCGCCCGCACGGTCGGCTGGATCGCACAGTGGGAAGAGATGACCACGGACAAGACCCAGCGCATCGGCCGCCCGCGCCAGATCTACACCGGCGCCGCGCAGCGTGATTATGTCGGCATCGGCTCGCGCTAGTCGTCGACACACAACCAGGATCCGAGAGGGCGGCCCAACAAGGCCGCCCTTTTTGTCGGTGGTCGTCTACCAATCGCCGCTGATGGGACGTTCGTCGTCATGCCGGGCTACGACGGAGCTGGAGCCCATACTTGCCGTTCGTGCTTCAAGCTTGGGGAGGCCCGAAAACTCTGGGACAGGCCAGTCTGGACCAGTCCCGGAATCTGATACCGAGCGCTTTGAAACGCGCGACGGAAAATCGCCGCGCCGCATATTCGCCCTGCCTACTCGCAGGCCAGGGCGCTGGCACGCGAGCTTACTTCTTGGTGGCGAGCAGTTTTGCCGCATTCATTGCGGCGGCCAGGTCAAGCGCCTGGCCCCCCATGTCCTTGCCTGCATTCGTGACGGCGAGCACGCCGGAACCCGAAGCAGGAAAGAGAGCGACGACCGCGAACCACGCCCCATCCGATCCCTCATGATAATATACAGGGCCGGGAAGCCCGGCGATGCTATCGCGCACGAACCAGCCCATTGAAACCGGGGCGCCAGGCGGAGGTGATTGCGTCACTGAATAGGTCTGGGGTTTCAGCAGGGCGCCCTCACCCTTCGCGCCCCGCAGCTGATCGATGCAGAAGCGAGCCCAGTCATCGAGAGACAGATATATGTTTCCCGCAGGCGCGAAAAAGTCGGGGTTCACATCGCGAGGAACTGCGATTCTTCCATGGTTATGGCCCGCGGGCTGTCCTGTCGGGGGTCGTCCAAAGCCAGCCGAGGTCATTCCCAGGGGCGTGAATATCTCATCGCGCATCAGGGATTCATAAGTTTCCTTGCTTGCTGTCTCGGCCATCAAAGCGGCGATCAGGAACCCAGTGTTTGAATAGCTGAATTTGCCGGCGCGTCCGACGGGCGCGTCCTGCAACGCGCGAGCGATGTACGCCCTCCGCCGCTCGGACACGCTGGCTGAGCTTTCGTCATAGAAGAGCGAATTGAGGGCTTTCTCGTCCCTGATATTCTCCGGAAGACCGGACGTGTGAGTCAGCAATTGCAGCAGTGTAATCGCGCGATACTCAGGCCGCACGTCGCCGGCCATATCGGGTAAGACGCCGCCGATCGTGGACTCCCAGGAGAGGACGCCACGGTCCACAAGCCGAGCGATCATCGCGGCCGTCATCGCCTTGCCATCAGAGCCGATATTCCAGACATCGCTTCGAGAAACGGGTGTGGGGTCACTCAGGCTGCGCACCCCATATACGGCTTCGTCGACGATCCCGTAGTCCTGAATGATCAGTAGCCCCGCCCCAGGGGCTTTCTTTCCTGCGGCAGCCTTGGAAAGGATCGCATCGAGGTCATCTGCGAAGGCGGGCGCCGCGAAGACGCCGGTGCAAATCGCGAGCAGAACCGCCAATCGTGAAATCATTCACGCCTCCCCAGTTCACCGAACTGGGAAGTCAGCTCGCAAATGTGTCGTCTCTGGGGCGCGGGTTTCAGCGCTCTCTGGTAAACCGCGACGCCCCATGACGCTCGATCCGGGGCAGTTCCGCCAACGTCCGCAATTGGGCCGGTGGGCTCAACCGGTCGACGCAACACATTCGCTAAATCGCTCGGCTGGGGATTGGAAGTCCAGTGTTTTCCTTGGCCGCTCGTTGAGTTGGCGCGCCACCTTGTTGAGGTGCGCCTGCGAGAAGGACGATAGATCGGTTCCTTTTGGAAAGTACTGCCTGAGCAGGCGATTGGTGTTTTCGTTGGATCCGCGCTGCCAGGGGCTGCGCGGATCACAGAAATAGACATCGACGTCTGTTGCCATTGTGAAGCGCTGATGCTCGGCGAGTTCTGAGCCGCGGTCCCAGGTCAGCGATTTATAGAGCTCGTCCGGCAGTTTCCGGACTTGTTTGATCAAGGTGTTTACGACGGTCCGCGAATCCCGGCTCGGGATCCTGGCGAGCATCACATAGCGCGAATGTCGCTCAACCAACGTGACGATATTGCTGTTGTTCGGTCCACAGATGAGGTCGCCCTCCCAGTGGCCTGGCACGGCGCGATCCTCGACCGACGCCGGCCGTTCGCTGATCGACACGGCATCGACGATCTGGCCCTGCTTGCCTCTCTTTTGTGTTGCATGGCGCGAGCGCCGGAAGAGGCGCTGAGATCGCAGATAAGCTATCAGCTCCTGCTTCAGCACGCCCCGCGCCTGCACATAAAGGCTTCGATAGATGGTCTCGTGCGACACGCGTCGCGCCTCGTTTGCTGGATGTGTCCGCTTCAGCCAACCCGCTATCTGTTCGGGCGACCAGTTCCTTTTCATTTTCGCAGCAACAGCTTGCCGCAACTGGCCGCATATCGCCAACTTGCAGAGTTTTGGGCGAAGAGCCCGTTTCCACGCAAGCTTGTCGGCTGCTTCAGCCCGGTAGCGACGCAATCCGCCATTGCGGCGGATCTCGCGACTGATCGTCGAAGCGGAGCGGTTAAGCGCACGCGCGATCGCTCGGACAGACAGACCCCCAACTATGCCCCTTGAGATCTCTTCGCGTTCCGCCATCGTCAAAGCGCGCATCGAGCGTCGCCGAGCTGGCGGCCTGATGCCTCCGCTTGGCCGCACATGCCCGGCGATACTCGTATGCCCTCTGCCCAGCGCCTGGCCAATCGCATGAAGGCCTTCGCCCTTTTTCCAGCGCTCCCACAGCTCGGCGCTCTCAGCCGCCGAAACCTTCGTCCTGCGATATTCTCGCCTCATCGTCATCGCTCCACATACTCTTATCAAGGTACGTGTTGCGCTGACCGATTGAACTCACCACCCCCCTATTAGCCGTTCGGCGTAGGAGCTGCACCGCTCGCCAGATCAGTTATGGACATGAGGGGCAGCACCGACTCAATTCGTGAAACCAGTCACGACAGCTTGAGGATCGTCTCCGCGGAAATCTCTGCCGCAGGTTTCCCCGTCCCCTTCATCACCGTGATTGCGCGCGCCTGCGCCTCCTGCTGCGCGCGTAGCACTTCCGGTTTGGTCAGCCGTTCAATCGCCGACTTGGCGATGAGGTCAGCCTTGAAGCGCGTCTGGATGAATTCCGGGATGACCTCGGCGTTCGCCGCAACGTTCACCAGCGCCGAATACTTCGACTTGAACAGGAAGGCGCGCAGCAGCGCCCAAGTGATCCAGCCCAGCCGATAACCCGTCACGACCGCAGCGCCTTGCGCAGCGAGCTCGGTCGTGACCGTACCTGAACACGCAATCGCAACCGTCATCGCAGCGTAGGCGTCGGCCTTCTCCGCCTCGTCGCGGACGATGATGACGGGATAAGGCTGTTCGCCAGCCTGCCGCTCCACCTCAGCCGCGACACTCGGGGCCGCCATGCAGATGACGCGCGCGCCGGGCGCCGCCGCGAGCGACAGACCAACGGCATCGAAAAGCGTAGGTGCAACGCGCCGCATCTCTGCGTTGCGACTTCCGGGCAGCAGGCCGATCGCCATGGCGTCTGTGGCAATGCCGTGGCGCTGGCGAAAGTCAACACTGTCGCCCTTGGGCAGACGATGCAGGGCCGGATTGCCGATGACTGTCGTGGGCAAACCCCACTTCACATAGAAGGGCTGCTCGAACGGATGGATGCACAGCAGGTGGTCGACCCATTGGGCCAGCACACGCGCGCGTCCGGGACGCGTGGCCCAGACCTGAGGCCCGATCAGTTTTATGCGCTTGGCCCGCACGCCGCGTAGTTTCAGCGCCCGCGCCACGCGCCACATAAAGCCCCAGCTGTCGATCAGCACGACGCTGTCCGGATCGGCTTTCGCGATCACATCAGCCGTATCTTCAACAGCCTGCTTCACTCGGCCGTAGGCTTTCAGGCCTTCGATCAGGCCAAGTACCGCAAGCCCGGACATGTCGACATCGGATGATGCGCCGCGCGCCTTCATGCGCTCACCGCCAATCCCGGATATCCGCACCGCCGGATCCATCGCGCGCATTGCATCGATCACATCAGCGCCGATTGCATCGCCGGAGTCTTCGGCTGCGACGAGAAAGATGTGGCTCACGCGAGCTCCGCCTCGGTGAAGCCGTAGATGAAGATGCCAGCTGCGTTGGCGGCGGCGGCCACAGCCTCGCGATCGACGACGAGCGCAGCGCCTGCCTGCACGGCGATACCCGCGAGGCCGGCCTTTGCAGCGCCTTCAACAGTGGTGACGCCAATTGTCGGAAGATCGATGCGAAGTTCCTGCTGCGGTTTGGGACATTTCACGAGGACGCCACGACGTTCGGTTGGCGTTCCCCGGATTTCCTCAATCAGGTCGGGAATACGGGCCAGCATGCGATCTGTGCCCTCCTGTGCCTCTACCGCGAGGATCAAACCGGCGCATGAGATGGCGCCCTGCCCGATCTCCAGCGACCCGGAAATCCTGGCGACTTCCGCCGCGCGGCGAATGTCGGGCCAATGCTCTGCTGTCGGTGCGATGGCGCCCAATGGTCCGGCGGTGACAAGAAGGTCGTTGAGCACGTCGTCGGCGCCGATAATGCGGAAGCCGGCATCGGCAAAGATGTCCATCACCGAGCGCAGGAGCGCGTCGTCGCCCTTCTTGGCGGCCGCGAGGATTTTCGGAAGCGATGCAACGCCCTTGAGATCGAGCTTGAGCGAGGCGAAGTCGGGGCGCTTGAGCCAGCCCGCGAACACCATCTCTTCGCAGCCCTCTTTCTTCATCAGCTGGATGAGACGGCCGAGTTCGCCGACGGAAAGCTCCGGCCCGCCGAAGTCGGCAAGCAGCGCCTGTTCGACAAAGCCTTTAAGTCCGACAACGAAAGGATTGCGGCCAGAGCGGCGCGCCTGTTCGGCCACGCGGCGAGGCAAGTCTCCGCCGCCAGCGACAATGGCGAGGCGCGACGGCGCCATCAGGAATGTCTCGGCACGCATAGCGGCCGCTTTTCGCCCGCGTCGATGAAATCGAGAATGCGCTTCACCTCCGGCACGCCCGAATGGCGCTCCGTGACACTTGCCAGCCTGTCCTCGAAATAGCCGGCGCCGTGGAACAGCTCCTGATAGATGCTGCGCAGCAGGTGGATGGTCTCGCGGCTGACGCCGCGACGCTTCAGGCCGACGATGTTCAGCCCGTGCAGGCCGCCCGAATTGTCGACCATGCCATAGGGGATCACATCGCCGACGACGGGCGCGCAACCACCGATAAAGGCGCCCATGCCGACCCGGCCGAGCTGGTGGATGGCGCAATTGCCGCCGAGAATGACGGAGTCCTCCACAGATCGCGAGACCGCCTGTAACGGCATGGGTCGCCAGCGTGACGCCATTGCCGATGATGCCGTCATGGCCGACATGCGCCCCGTTCATGATCAGACACTTGTTGCCGACAACGGTCCGTCCGCGGCCCTGGATCGTTCCGATGTGCAGGCAGGCGCCTTCGCGGATCTGGTTGTCGGTTCCGATGATAAGTTTGGTGTCCTCACCCTTGAACTTGTTGTCCTGGGGCGGATGGCCGAGCGCGACGAAGGGATAGACGACCGTACGCGCGCCGACCGTGGTCGAACCGGCGATCGAGACATGCGAAATCAGGCGGACATTCTCGGCTAGCCGGGCGCTGGCGGAGACTATGCAAAACGGGCCGATCTCGACGCCGTCGGCAAGCTCCGCGCCCGTGTCGACGATGGCGGTGGGATGAATTCTGACAGCCATGTCGCCGGCGCCCCTGGCCGGATTTCCCGGCTATTCCTTGGTTGTGGGACGCTTTTGCGCTGCCCGCGCCAGCCATGCAAGCTCGCGCATCCAGGTGCGGATCGGTTTGGCCGGATAACCCGCCACCGTCTCCCCCGCCCCCACATCCCCCAGCACCGCCGCCCCCGCCGCCACCCGCGCCCCCGCCCCCACCCTCACATGGTCCTTGAGCCCGACACGGCCGCCGAACTGGACGCCGTCGCCCACCTCGCTGGACCCCGAGACGCCAGCAAAGGCTGCCATGACCACATGGGCGCCGATGCGGCAATTGTGCCCGATGTGGCAGAGGTTATCGATGTGCGTGCCCTCGCCGATCACCGTGTCCTCCAGGAGGCCGCGGTCGATGCAGGAGCCGGCCCCGATCGACACGTCGTTCTGGATGATGACGCGCCCGAAATGCGGCGTGAGGCGTGCGCCTGACCCGCCTGCTGCGAGGCCGAAGCCCGCCTCACCGATAACGGCGGACGGGTAGATGGTGACACCGTCGCCGATGAGCGCGCAGCGGATGCTGGCGTTGGCGCCGATCGTGGCGTTGGCTCCGATCTGGACGCCGGGCGCGATGACGGCGTTCGCGCCGATGTTGACATTCGGGCCGATCGCCACGCCGGCGCCGATGACTGCGCCCGGCTCGATCGTGGCGGAGGCGTGGATTTTCGCGGATGGGTGGATGCGGACTTCGGTCGTGTGGAGCTTGCGAACGCGGGCGAGTTTTTCGGCGACCACAGCGAATGCCGCGCGCGGATGCCGAACGGCGATCACGGTGGGACCATCCGGAATCCCGCCAGCAGCATCGGGCGCCACGAGACATATGACGCCAGCCTTCAGGCCGGCAGCGTCTCGCGCGTCTTCGACAAAGGCCAGATCTGATTTGCCCGCGCGCGATGCCGGGGCGAGCGAGTTCACGGTTGTGTACGCATCTCCGCGGCTGACTACGGCGCCCAGGAGGATGGCTATGTCCGAGGCCGAGAGGGGCTGTGGAACCTCGTAGAACCGCGGATCGATCACAGCCCTGCCTTCAGTCCAGAGTTACTGACCGCCGCCCGGTGCAGGTGCGGCTTTGGGGGGGGTGGGGGGGGGCGGGAGGGCGGCTTGCAGGGCGACCAGCGTCGGCACGGTGGCGTCGAGACGCGCGATCACCTTGGCCGAGAGGTCGGTCGCACCTTTCACGTACCAGGTCGAGGAATAGCTGACGACGATGTCGGCGCCTGCTTCCTTGGCGACGGCTTCAACGGCCGGTCCCATCACCTGCATGAAGGCAGCGTTGAGCCCGTTGTCGCTTTTTTCCAGACCCTGGTTCAGGGCATTCTGTTTCTGGATCAGCTCGTTCGCCTTCTTGTTCAGCCCCTCGACGCGCGCCTTCAGCGTCGGGTTGGCGGCGATCGCTTCCTTGGACAGCGACTGGGTCTGGGGCTTCAGTGCAGCAGCTTCGGTATCGATTTCGCTCTTCAGGTTCTTGAGCCCAAGCTGATCGACGCCCGCTTCGGCGACCGCATTCAGCTTGGTATCCATTTCCTTGCCGAGTTTGGTTTCGGCACGGATACGCTGCTCGTTGATGACGAACACCTTGGTCTGCGCCATTGCGACGCCGGCCATGTTGGTCAAGCCAACAAAGAGGGCTGCAGTCAGGGCGAGGTTACGAACTTTCATCACACTAGAACCTTGTGTTGGTTGCGAACCGGAAGCTCTGGGTCCGGTCATACTCTTCGTTTGCAAGTATCTGCGCGAAGTCGAAGCGGATGGGGCCGAAGGGCGAGTCCCAACCAATACTGATACCGGCGCTGGCCCTTATGCTCGCGCTGTCGTCCACGCGCACGACGGTGAAAGGATCAACCTGCGCACGCTTGTCCTTGTCGACATCATCGAGAATGCCCACCGTGCCGGCTTCGAGGAAGAAGGCGCCGTCCAGGCCAAACTCTTCCGGAACATACGGCAGCGGGAAGGACAATTCCAAGGACCCAATCGCATATGCCTTGCCGCCAAGTGCATTGAGCGGCGTCACGGTCGCGGGAAGCAGGTTCCCGCTCGTGTCTCTTTGCGCCGAATTATAGAGAAGTAGACCGGAATCATTCGTTGCTTGAGTTCCGTCGCTGTTCAGCACGGGGGTGGAGAAATCGCGCGGTGCGACGCCCACCGGAAGCGCGATCTGTTCCGTCGCGTAGCTATAGCGAATTTCGCGCGGACCGACGCCCGCGACGTCAAAGCCGCGGAAGGAGTTGCCGCCCTTGAAGAAGCGGTCGTTGATGCGGATGCCTTCGTCGCCCCAGCTCTCGATATAGCCGACCTCAAGGCGCGAGCGCAGCGTCCAGCCCGGCGCGAAGCCGTGATACATCGACCCTTCGAACTCGTTGCGCAGGTAGTTCACGTCGCCGCCAAGACCGGCGATGTCCTGGCTGAAGTTCAGGTTGAAGCCACGCGTCGGATCCACGTAGTCATTCGTCCGGTTCATCGTCAGCGTGTATCCGAACGATGATGTAAGGCGATCACCTTGCTGATCGCACAGTGACGAGCGTGCGAATCCCGTGAGCGTGCAATCCGTCTTGGTGCCGTTGTTGGTTTCGCCGGGCAGAAGCTGGTCGACCTGGAGATTGTCGCTGCGGAGGCGATAGCGCAGGCCCAGCTGGTCAGTATCGGACAGCGGGAACAGCAGTCGTCCGCCAGCGCCGACGATGTCGTTCTGGAAGCCCGCGATGTCGAAGAAGTCCGACTTGGTGGCAAACACGTCGAGACCCACAGCGAGGTTGCGATCCTGGAACTTGGGTTCGGTGAAACGGAATTCGAGATCCTGCTGACGCGAAGTGGTCTGGATGCGGGCCGAGAGAAATTGGCCGCGACCGCGGAAGTTTCGTTGCTGAGCGCTGGCGCTGAACAGGAAGGCGTCCTGCGACGAGAAGCCAGCCGAGAAAGCCAATTCGCCCGTGGCCTCTTCCTCAACCTTGACCTTGATCACCGTGCGATCAGGCGTCGAGCCAGCCTCGTCCTTCACTTCGACCTTGTCCGGCGTGAAGAACCCGAGCGCGCGGATACGGCTCTTAGCGCTGTCGAGTTGAACCGGGTTGTACTGATCGCCCTCTGCGACGCGGATTTCACGGCGAACAACCCGATCAAGCGTCTGGGTGTTGCCCTGAATATCGATGCGTTCGACGTAGACGCGCGCACCTTCGTCGACCTGGAACTTGATTCCGATGGTGTGCGTCACCGGATCGCGCACTTCCTTCGGGCGGATCTGCACGTTTGCGTAGCCGGCAATACCGGCCGCGAAGGTCAGCGCATCAATGGCGTCCTGAATGCCCTTGGAGCGGAACTGATCGCCCTTCTTCATCGGCAGGAACAGCGCGAGCCGTTCGCCAGAGAGCTTCTCGAGCTGCGTTTCGACCGACAGGTCGCCGAAGGTGTATTTCTGACCTTCGTCGATTGTGTAGGTGAGGTAGAAGTCCTTGCGGTTCGGCGTCAGTTCAGCGACCGACGAGATCACGCGGAAATCGGCATAGCCCTGGTTGGTGTAGAATTCGGTGAGCTGCGAGCGGTCGTATTCGACCTGGCCGGGGTTGTAGTTGTCGGCCTGTTCGAAGAAGCGCCACCAACGCGACTGGCGCGTCGTGATCTCGCGACGCAGACGATCGTCCGGGAAGGCTTCGTTGCCGATGAAGTTGATCGAGCTGACGCCCGTGGTCGGACCTTCGTCGATCGAGAAGATCAGGTCGGCCCGGTTCTGCGGCAGAACCTTGTACTGCGGTGTGACGGTCGCGGCGAAACGGCCAGCGCGGCGATAGACTTCGAGAATGCGCTGCACGTCCTGTTCGACGCGCGACAGCGTGAAAGTCTGCCGGGGCTCAGCCTCGGTTTCCTCTTCCAGCTTCTCGGTCGTGACCTCGTTGTTCCCCTCGAACATGATGCGGTTGATGATCGGGTTCTCCAGAACCCGAATGACAAGGTCGGCGCCACGGGTCTCGATCTGGATATCGGCAAACAGGCCGGTCGCGCCGAGCGCGCGAACCGAAAGACCAATGCGCTCTTCATCAAAGGCGTCGCCCGGTTTCACGAGCAGGTAGGACAGGACCGTACGCGCCTCGATCCGCTGGTTACCTTCGACCAGAATCCGACCGATGACCTGCGGCTGAGTGGGTTGTTGCCCCCACGCCTTGCCGCTGGGCGCAAAATCTTGCGCAGCGGCAATGGCGCCGGCCGATGCAGTCAGCGCTAAGGCGCCCGCAAACCAAGACCGCATTGAAACCCCTCGCACGAACACAAACTATCTAACAAACGGACTGCCGACCCGCAGTCTCTAACGGCGACTTATGACTACATGACGCCTGAAAGCTCAACTCCCCCCTGGGAGTCGCAGTACATCCTGGAACGTGACCACCAGAGCAAAGGCGGCCAAACATACAAGTCCAATTGTCAGTCCGACGTTCTGGACCTTGTCCGGTAGTGGCTTGCCGGTCGCAGCTTCGGCCAGGGTCATGACGACCGCCCCGCCATCCAGAACCGGCAGTGGCAGAAGGTTGAAGAATCCGATGCCTACCGACAAAAGCGCGGCCAATTGCACAAGAACCCATGCCAGATCGCCCAACTTATGGCCGAGATCGATACCTTCCTGTTTCATGGTCATCTGGGTGACGCCACCCGTGAGGTGCAGGATACCGACCGGCCCGGACAGCTTGTCGATGCCCTCCTTGCCTGTGACGAGACGCCTCACGACGTTGAAGGTCTGTCCGATCGCCTCGCCGGTGCGGGAAATGCCGTAACCGGCGGCTTCGATGACATTGAGACGGCGCAGCGAGATTTCCACTTCGGCGAGCCCCATGCCGATCCTGCCAACCTTCTGACGGGTTTTCAGAACCGGATCGACCTGCTCCTTCTCCACGGGCGTCACGTCGAGAACCATGGGCTGGTTGTCGCGAAGGATGCTGAACTGCACGGACTCGCCGGCATTCAGGGATGTTGCGGAGGTTACGTCGAAGGCGGTGGTGATGTTGCGGCCATCGACGGCGAGGATGATGTCGCGGGGTTTGAAGCCGGCGTGCTCGGCGGCCTGGCCCGGAAGAACCTCGGTGACCTGCACCTGCCTGGCTTGCGACACGCCCTGTGCGAGAGCGATAATCGCGAAAACGAACGCCGCAAACACGAAGTTGGCGAACGGGCCGCCAAGCGAAACAGCAATTCGCTGCCACGGATTGAGATGCGTGTAGGGTTTGCCCACCAGGATCTCGTTGTCGTGAAGGATTGTGGTCTTGCCGCGCGCTTCGAGGGCCTGCGCCTCGGTAGCGACGGTTTCGGGAATTTCCTGATTGATGTCCTGCGCCAGCTGTACTTCGCCGACGAACTTCACGAAGCCGCCGAGCGGGATCCAGTTGAGACGCCAGCGCGTCCCCCGCCGGTCACGCGTCTCGAAGATGGAACGGCCGAAGCCGAGGGAGAACGATTCGACGGCGGCGCCAAACAAGCGGCCCACCCAATAGTGGCCCAGCTCGTGAACCGTGATCACAAGCGAAATGACCAGAAGGAAAAGCGGTATCGCTGGTAGCAGCCATATCATGTCCATCAGCGCGTACCCTTCATAGGCCGGAACTCCACTCGATCACGCTGCAAGACGCAGCTTCTCGATAGCGCGGGACCTGGCCCAACGGTCAATATCGTAGACTTCATCGAAGCTGGCCGGTTCGTGACGGGCGGTCGGGTTGCCAAGGAACTCTTCAAGCACCTGCTCCGCCACCTCTGCTATCGCCAAGAATCCAATACGGCGCTGCAAAAAGGCCGCCACAGCAACCTCATTCGCTCCGTTCAGCACGATTGGCGCGCCTCCCCCCTCGGAAACGGCCGTCCTCGCGAGCCTTAACGCCGGGAAGCGCTGCGGATCGGGAGGCAGGAAATCCAGCCTGCCGATCTTGGCGAGATCAAGGCGCTCGAGCCCCGGCAGAGGCATCCGCGAGGGCCAGGAAAGCGCGTAGGAGATGGGGGTTCGCATGTCCGGCAGGCCCAGCTGGGCGAGGACCGAGCCGTCATCGTAGGCCACAAGGCTATGGATAATGGACTGGGGGTGGACGAGCACCTCGATTCGGGGCTCCGGCACATCAAACAGGTAAGCGGCCTCGATCAGCTCGAGGCCCTTGTTCATCATCGTGGCTGAGTCGACCGAGATCTTCGCGCCCATCATCCAGTTCGGGTGGGCACAGGCCTGTTCCGGAGTGGCAGAGGCCATCTCCGTCATGCTGACGTTGCGGAAGGGTCCGCCGGACGCGGTCAGGACCAGTTTCTCGACGCGCTCGGGGCGATCGAGGACCTGGAAAATCGCGTTGTGCTCTGAATCGATCGGCAGGAAGCGGGCGCCCGAACGGGTCGCTTCGGCGCGCAGTAAAGCCCCTGCGCAGACCATGCTCTCCTTGTTGGCGAGGGCGAGATTGGCCCCCTGCCGCACAGCGGCCAGCGTGGTCTGCAACCCAGCGATCCCGACAATCCCCGCCACAACCACATTAGCGGGCCGTGAGGCGGCTTCGGCCAGTGCGGCCTCTCCTGCGGCGGCGGCAACGCCGGAGCCCGCCAGCAGGTCCCTGAGAGCGCCGTAGAGACTCTCGTCGGCGATGACGGCTATTTCGGCTCGCGCGGCCTTTGCGGCGGCAGCCAGGCCTTCGACATTGGTGTTGGCGCTGAGGGCGACGACTTCGAAGGCCGGAGCGCCCGGGGACTGGTTCGCGATCACGTCCAGCGCCGATGCGCCGACGGAGCCGGTTGCGCCAAGAACGGATACGCGAACCGGATTGCTCATTGGCCGAGCGCCAGGGTCAGGGATGGCGCCATGGCAGGCAGGAAGCGGACAATCATGGCGGCGCCAACCGTCGCGACCATCAGGCCGTCGAGACGATCCAGCACGCCGCCATGGCCGGGTATGAAACCCGACGTGTCCTTGACGCCGTAGAGACGCTTGAAGCGCGATTCCAGCAGATCGCCCGTCTGCGCGACGACGGAGAGGGCGAGCCCGAACAGGAGCCAGTGGAAAAAATCCCCTCCCCCTGCCCGCGCGATCGCTGCGCCAGCCAATCCTGCGCAGACCAACGCGCCGATGGCGCCGGTCCACGTCTTGTTGGGGCTATCCTTCGGGCTCAGCAGCGGCCCGCCAAAGCCACGACCGGCGAAGTAGGCGCCGATGTCGGTCATCCAGACGATGATCAGCACGGCAATCAACAGCAACTGTCCGTGCGGCGCCAACTCCCGGATCCACACGAAGCAACCGAAGGGCAGGCTCGTGTAGACCGTGCCAAAGATCATCGAGCTGATGGAGCCCTTGCCGAGGAAAGCCAGAACGCCCGTGATTGCGGAACCGATCAGAGCAACCAGCGCCACCGTCTCGAGACCGTTGCGGGCGAAGATGACGGCTGAGGCTGCTGTCAGGCCGAGCGTTGCGTATTGCGTCCAGCGCACCCAGGCGATGTCAGCCTGTGAGGCCATGCGGGTCCACTCGAACGCGGCCACGACGCCGCAGGCCGCGGTCGCGAGGACGAGCGCGAGCCCGCCTGCATAAACGGCCCACAGGCCCAGAGGGGCGAGGATAAGAGCCGTCGCAACGCGCATAACGATTTCGCGTCGCCCGGCACCTTTTGACCTTCCCTCAGGCGCCAAGGCCGCCAAACCGTCTGTCGCGTCGCCTGAACGCATCGATCGCCTTCTCGAGGCTCTCCTTCGTGAAATCCGGCCACCACAGGTCCATGAACATCAACTCGGCATACGCCCCGCTCCAGAGCAGGAAGTTGCTGAGCCGCAACTCGCCGCTGGTGCGGATGACGAGATCGGGGTCCGGCGACTCCGCCGTCCACAGCGTGCGCGAGATCATCGCCTCGTCGATCTGGTCGGCCTTGAGCTCGCCCGCTTCGATGCGCTTTGCGATCTCGCGCATTGCCGCAACCAGCTCACCGCGGCCGCCATAGTTGAAGGCAATGTTCAGGGTGAGGCGTGAATTGTCTTTGGTTGTCTCGACCGCATTGTCGATCAGCGTGAGCAGGTCTTCGCTCAGCCCTTCGCGCGATCCGATGATCCGGATACGAACGCCGTCCTTGTGCAGTCGCGCGAGATCGCGGCGAACGAACATGCGCAGGAGATCGAACAGAGCGTCGATCTCCGACTGCGGGCGGTTCCAGTTTTCGGTCGAGAACGAGAAAACCGTGAGATGCGACAGACCAAGATCGCGGGCTGCCTCGACAGCATCGCGCAAGGCGTCAACGCCGGCCTTGTGCCCGAGCGCCCGCGGGAGCCCGCGCGCCTTCGCCCACCTGCCATTGCCATCCATGATGATGGCGACGTGCCGCGGTGGCGACCGCAAGGTCGCCACGTCAGCACTTGGCGGAGAGGGCTTGAGCTCGCTCACACCTGCATGATCTCTTCGGATTTGGATTTTAGCAGGTCGTCGATCGCCTTGATGTGGTGATCGGTGACTTTCTGGACATCGTTCGATTTGCCTTTGGCCTGATCTTCACTCAGACCGCCAGCCTTCTCGATGCGTTTGATCAGTTCCATGCCGTCACGGCGCACGTTGCGCACGGCAACCTTGGCGCTTTCAGCGAACTGGCCTGCCAGCTTCTGCAGGTCCTTGCGGCGCTCCTCGCTGAGGGGCGGGATCGGAATGCGGAGTGTCTGGCCATCGGTGATCGGGTTGAGGCCAAGCGGCGCCTCACGGATCGCGCGGTCGGTCGCCCCGACGACGCTTTTGTCCCAAACGCTCACGCTCAACATGCGCGCGTCGGATGCAGTTACCGACGCAACCTGGTTCAGCGGCGTCGGTGCGCCGTATGCCATCACCACGATTGTATCGAGCAAGTGGATCGACGCGCGGCCAGTGCGCAAACCGGAGAACTCCGTCTTGAGCGCCGCGATGGCGCCGTCCATGCGCTTTTCGATTGCCTTGAGATCGAAGGTTTCGGGCATTGCTTGCCTCTCCTACTTCTTCTTGCCGCTGATCACTGTCGACACGCCCTGACCGAGGAGCACGTTCACGAGCCCACCCTTGTCACGAATGCGGAAGATCTCGATCGGAATCTTGTTTTCCTTGAGCAGGCTGATGGCGGTCGCATCCATCACCTTCAGTTCCTTGGACAGCACTTCCATGTAGTCGAGCGTGTCGAAACGCGTCGCTTCGCTGTCGAGCTTGGGGTCGGCTGTATAGACGCCATCGACCTGCGTGCCCTTGAGCATCGCATCGCAGTTCATCTCGGCGGCGCGCAGAGCAGCGCCCGTGTCGGTCGTGAAGAACGGATTGCCCGTGCCGGCCGCGAAGATGACGACGCGGTTCTTCTCCATGTGGCGGATCGCACGACGGCGGATGAACGGCTCGCAGATGGACTGCATCGAGATGCCGGATTGCACGCGCGTCGGCACGCCGACGCTCTCCAACGAATTCTGCATGACGAGGGCGTTCATGACGGTGGCGAGCATGCCCATGTGGTCGGCCTGAGCGCGCTCCATGCCCGCGTCGACGCCCCACTTGCCGCGCCAGATATTGCCACCGCCAATGACGAGGCAGATCTGGCAGCCCAGCGCGATGCCAGCCTTGATCTCTTCGGCGTATTTGGTGACGGCGGGAACATCGATCCCGTAGCCTTGGTCCCCCATCAGGGCTTCGCCAGAGATCTTCAGAAGGACGCGCTTGTATTTGAGGCTAGCGTGATCTGCCATCGTGCCTTCCTTCGCCGCGGCCCTTCACGGCCAGTCCCCCTTACGGGGACGGCCCGAACGCCTCTGGCGCCGGGCCGTCAAACTCTATCCGCCAAACCGCGGATTCCGCAAAGGCTTTACTCTTTCGGCTTGGCGAAAGAAGCAACTTCAGCAGCGAAGTCATTGACCGCTTTTTCGATGCCTTCACCAACTTCGTACCGGACGAAACCGGTCAGTTTCACCGCAGCGCCCATTTCCTTGCCGGCTTTCTCGATGAAGGCCCCGACGGTGACGTCCGGGTCCATGACGAAAGCCTGCTCGACCAGGACTGATTCCTGATAGAACTTGCGAATCCGGCCTTCGACCATCTTCTCGACGACCGCGGCCGGCTTGCCCGACTCAGCGGCCTGGGCAGTCAGGATCTGCTTCTCTTTTTCAACGACCGCCGGATCAAGTTCCGCCGTCGTCGCCGCCAGCGGCTTGGCCGAAGCGACGTGCATGGCGACCTTGCGGCCGAGATCGTTCAGGCGCGACTTGTCGCCGGTCGATTCGAGCGCGACGAGCACGCCGATCTTGCCCATGCCGTCAGCAGCCGTGTTGTGCAGGTATGTCGCGACGACGCCGTCCTTGACCGACAGTGAAACCGTGCGGCGAAGCGTCATGTTCTCCCCGATCTTGGCGACCAGGCCGACCAGCATCTCGCCGATCGTGTTGCCGGCCGACGACGTGGCGTGCAGCGTCTTGGCGGGATCGCCGCCATTGGCGAGGGCCGCGCCCGCGACTTCGCGAACCGCAGCCTGGAATTCAGCGTTCTTGCCGACGAAGTCGGTTTCGGAGTTCACTTCGACGAGCGCCGCCGACGTGCCGCCGGACGCGAGACCGATCAGGCCTTCGGCAGCGATACGGTCAGCTTTCTTTGCAGCCTTGAGGATGCCCTTCTCGCGCAGCCAGTCAGCCGACGCTTCGATATCGCCGTTGTTTTCCACGAGCGCCTTCTTGGCGTCCATCATGCCTGCGCCGGTCTTGTCGCGCAGCTGTTTCACAAGCGCGGCGGAAATGTCAGCCATGTCTGTCTCCTGAACGTTTGCCCTGCTCAGCGGCATGGGAACCGCACGGCCTGCAGGCATCTTCTATCTGGATCGCGTCCCGCAGCATGCTGGCGAACTGTGTCGCCAGCATGCGCGAGCGCGAATTAGGCTTGAGCTTCAGCGTCGGTCGTAGCGGCCAGCGCCGGTTCGTTGACGACCGCAGCAGCGCCGAGATCTTCACCGGACGCCATCGACGAGTCAGCCATGCCGTCAAGAACGGCGTCGGCGATCAGGCCGCAATACAGCTGGATCGCGCGGGCGGCGTCGTCGTTGCCGGGGATCGGGAAGTCGACTTCCTGCGGGTCGCAGTTGGTGTCGATGATGGCGACAACCGGGATGCCGAGCTTGCGGGCTTCCTTGACCGCAATGGCTTCCTTGTTGGTGTCGATCACGAACATCAGGTCCGGCAGGCCGCCCATGTTGCGGATGCCGCCCAGAACGCGGTTCAGCTTCACCTGTTCGCGCTGGAGGCCCAGCAGTTCTTTCTTGGTGAGGCCGGTCGACTCGCCCGCCGACAGCATGTCGTCGAGGTCGCGCAGGCGCTTGATCGAGTTCGAAACCGTGGCCCAGTTGGTGAGCGTGCCGCCCAGCCAACGGTCGTTCATGAAGTACTGCGCGCAACGGCCCGCGGCTTCAGCGACAGCTTCAGCGGCCTGGCGCTTCGTGCCGACGAACAGCACGCGGCCGCCCTTGGCTGCAGTCTCACGCACTTTCACCAGAGCCTGGTGAAGCAGCGGAACGGACTGCGAAAGATCGATGATGTGGATGCCGGACCGTTCGCCGAAGATGAAACCCTTCATCTTGGGGTTCCAGCGGTGAACCTGGTGGCCGAAGTGGGCGCCTGCTTCGAGCAATTGGCGCATAGTGAAGTCGGGAAGTGCCATGTAGTCTCCTGATCCGGTTGGCCGCCGCGGACAGAACGAGCTTACGCCCGCACCGGAATGGGTCCGCGTGTCGGAATGGGCGGCGATATAGGCGGGATACGGGTCGGGCGCAAGCCGGATGGCGAAAGCCACCCCTGGGCAACGATCAGTCCTTCTCGACCGCGTTCACGCCGCCCCATTCCTCGTCCCAGGCAAGGTCGCCCGCTTCGGCGTCTGTGGCAATAAGTTCAATGAATTCAGTAAGTGACGGCGCGATCACCTGCCGTTCGGGGCCGTCATGCCATAGCGTGATGACCTGACCCGATTTTCCGCCCGGAGCGGGGTCCAGATCGAGGCAGAGGTGGTTGCCGCCGCCATCGCCGCAGAAGGGTATCCAGCCAATGCGCCACCACTCGTCGCCGAGAATCGGCCCCTCGGGCTCGGAGGTGTAGCCCTCGGGCACGAACTCAGTCCGGCGAAGATCCTCCCAGATCTGCCATTCGGCGGCGATCTGGTCGGGCGAAAACAGATCCCAGCCGGGAAGGATGAAACCATCTTCTGTACCGACGTGCCGGCTGAGAAGATGGCGCAGGTCCTCGGGCAACGTGAAGCTTATCGTTTTCTCGGCCGCAGCGATGTTCGCCGGCGAGGCGCCTTTGCCCAGGTGAATACGGAAAAGCCGGTAGCCCTTCTCGATGGCGGCGACGTATCGCTCCCAGGCGGTGTCGAAGCGTGCAGCGTCAAACGACATCGAACTCTCCTGACCGGTCTAGGCCGCCGCCGGGCGCACCTGATCGACGCCGGGCACGGACTTGAACGCCGACATGGCGCCGAAGTCGACAGGATACTTTCCGTTGAGCACGATCGTCACCACCTTGCCGTCCACCAGCATTTCGAGGTGGATTTCGCCAAGGGCGTTCTGGCTCGGGCTCTTCTGCAGGCTCTTCGCAACGCTGGCGATGCGATCGAGGGGCGCTTCCGGGCTCAACCGCACAAGCAGGGCTTCGTGCGATCCGATCGAGGCCTTGCTCAGCTCCTTTACGCTCTCGAGTGAGAAGCGCAGCTCTTCCTCGACCTTCCGCACTTTCACGCGGCACAAGACGCGACCACCAACCTCAAGTATCTCGCGCATGTTCTCCAACTGATCGCCGCCGACGAACAGCTCGTACTCGCCTGACGGATCGGACAGCGTGACGATCGCGAACTTGCCACCCGCCTTCGAGGGCTTCTCGACGCGCGAACGTACGACACCGATCATGTCGAGGAACTGGCGTTCGCGACCGACAATCTCCCGCTCCGCCGCCAGCGTCACGCGCGCGCGCATGCCGCCATTCAGCAGATCGTCGAGTGGGTGGCCCGACAGGAAGAAGCCAACGCTGGCCAGTTCGTTGTCGAGACGGTCGGACTCACCCCAGCCCGCAACATCAGGTAGGCGCATGCGCTGGGGCGGTTCATCGCCGAACAGGTTCACCTGATTTGAATTGCGTTGCTCGTCAGCCGCAGATGCGAGCGCGGACAGCATGGGCGCCGCCGCGAACGCCTTCGCGCGATTGGGCTCGATCGGATTGAAGGCGCCGGCCTTGGCCAACGCCTCGAAGCAGCGACGGTTGACCTGACGCGGATCAACACGTTCGGCAAAGTCCTGCAGGTCCTTGAAGTCGCCCGCCTCACGCGCCTGTTCAACCGTCAACATGGCCGGCTTGCCAACGCCCTTGATAGCGCCGAGTGCATAACGAACCGCGCCCTCCTCCACGCTGAAGTCGGCGTGTGAGAAGTTCACGTCCGGCGGGCGTACTTCCACGCCCATACGCCGGGCCTCCTGGAAGAACACGGCGAGCTTGTCCGTGTTGCCGGCGTCGAGGCTCATCGATGCGGCGAGGAATTCGACCGGATGGTTCGCCTTGAGCCATGCCGTTTGGTAGGTGAGTAGCGCATATGGCGCAGAGTGCGATTTGTTGAAGCCGTAGTCGGCGAACTTGGCGCAAGCGTCGAATGTCAGGTCAGCGTCGACCTGTGAAATGCCCTTCTCCATCGCGCCTTTCACGAAGCGCACGCGCTGGTTGTCCATCTCCGAACGGATTTTCTTGCCCATCGCGCGACGCAGAAGGTCGGCCTCGCCGAACGAATAGCCGCCCATGTCGCGCGCGACCTGCATCACCTGTTCCTGATAGGTGATGATACCGAACGTGGGCTCGAGGATGGGCTTCAGCCAGGGCGTCAGCGCGTCGTTGAAGTAAGTGGTCTCTTCCAGACCCTTCTTGCGGCTGCAGTAGGTTGGAATGTTCGCCATCGGGCCTGGGCGATAAAGCGCCACAAGAACGATCAGGTCTTCGAAGCGATCCGGGATCATGTCGACAAGCGCCCGCCGCATGCCCTGGCTTTCAACCTGGAACACGCCAACGACGTCGCCCTTCTGGAGCATCTCATAGGTCTTGGCGTCATCCAGCGGCAGCCGCGCGAGGTCGACCTTTACGCCCCTGTTGGCAATCATCTTGATCGCGCGGTCAATGACGGTCAGTGTCTTGAGGCCGAGGAAGTCGAACTTCACGAGGCCCGCGGCCTCGGACCATTTCATGTTGAACTGGCTGGCCGGAATCTCCGAGCGCGGATCGCGATAGAGGCCGACCAGCTCGACCAGCGGACGGTCGCCAATCACGATGCCGGCCGCGTGCGTCGAGGCGTTTCGGTAGAGACCCTCAAGCTGCTGCGCTGTCTCGAACAGGCTCGCAACCGCCTCGTCTTCCTCGATCGCCTCTTCGAGCTTCGGCTCCATTTCGAGCGACTCCGCCAACGTGGGCGGTTTTGCGGGATTGAACGGTACAAGCTTCGCGAGCTTGTCGACCTGGTGGAACGGCAGCTGCAGCACGCGGCCGACATCACGCAACACGGCGCGCGCCTGTAGCGTACCGAAGGTGATGATCTGCGCGACCCGATCCGAGCCGTATTTGTCGCGAACGTATTCGATGACTTCGCCGCGCCGTTCCTGACAGAAGTCGACGTCGAAGTCGGGCATCGAGACACGTTCCGGATTCAGGAAGCGCTCAAACAGCAGGCCGAAGCGGATTGGATCGAGGTCGGTAATCGTCAGCGCCCAGGCGACCAGCGAGCCGGCGCCCGACCCCCTGCCCGGGCCGACCGGAATGTCGTTGGCCTTCGCCCACTTGATGAAGTCAGACACGATCAGGAAGTAGCCCGGAAAGCCCATCCGCTCGATAATACCGATCTCGTAAGCCAGGCGCTCGTCATAAACGTTCCGCTCCGCAGCCGGCACGACGACTTTCAAGCGCTCCTTGAGTCCTGCCTCGGCCTGCGCCTTCAACTCGGTGGATTCGTTGCGTCCGCGCTTTGTGTCGAATGGCGGCAGGATTGGCTTGTGCTTCTTCGGGCGGAAAGCGCAGCGTCTGGCGATCTCGACCGTGGACGCCAGCGCTTCGGGCAAGTCCGCGAAAGCGGCTGTCATTTCTGCCGGTGACTTCAGATACTGTTGCGGCGAGGCGCGCGGACGATCCGCCTGACTGACATAGGCCGAGTTGGCGATGCACATCAGCACGTCGTGAACAGAATGCTGCGAAGGTTTCTGGAAGCGTGCATCGCATGTCGCGACCAGCGGCAGGCCAAGCTCATACGCCAGATCCACCAGCATGCCCTCGGCCGCCGCCTCTTCCGGTTTTCCGTGCCGCTGCAGCTCGACATAAAGTCGATCGCCGAATGCGGCGCTGAGATCCTGCAGGCGCTTGCGTACTTCATCAGTACGACCAGCGGTGGCGCGGCGATTCAGCAGGCCGCCGCCTCCACCCGTCAGACAGATGATCCCTTCTGCGCGCGCAAGGACGTTTGCGAGCGGGACCTGGTGCTCATTGCCGGCCGGGGACACGAAGGACTCGGAGGAGAGCACCATGAGGTTGCGATAGCCGGCCTCGTTCTGCGCCAGCAGCGCCAACGTGCCGGTCTCACCCGTGACGCCGGGCTCCACGACCGTCAGCGTCAACCCGGTGATGGGCTGCACGCCCTGCTCGGTCAGCGCCTCGGACAGTTCAAGCGCAGCGAACAGGTTGTCATCGGTGACAGCGACGGCTGGGGCGCCGGCGGATTGCGCCCATTTCGCCAGATCTTTGGGACGGATCATGCTTTGCAGCAGCGACAGCGCCGTGCGCACGCGCAGGTGAATGAACTTCGCAGCCTCTTTCGGGCTGCCCTCTTGCGGGGTCTCTGCAGTCATGTTGCGCGACTCCCTGGAACGACCGGCGACGGGCGAGCCTAGACCGAGTCTTCCACCCCGCGTTGCGGCGCGGCGGTTAGCTGCCCATCCTGAAGGGCCAGCGTGTGGTCCATAAAGCTCGTCAGTTCCACGTTATGGGTCGCAACCAGCACCGCCACCCCTTCCTGCTTCGCAATGTCGAAAAGGTTCTGGAAAACTTTGCGCGAGGTGTTTGGATCGAGGTTCCCCGTCGGTTCGTCCGCAATCAGGACCTTGGGCTTGTTGGCCAGCGAGCGGGCAATCGCGACGCGCTGTTGTTCGCCGCCGGAAAGTTGCCCCGGCCGGTGATGGTCGCGGTCCTTGAGCCCCATCATCGCCAGGAGCTCCTGCCCGCGCTTGCGCGCCTTGCCCCGCGACATGCCGTTGATCATCAGCGGCGCCGCCACGTTGTCGACAGCGTTCAGCTCCGGCAGGAGGTGATGGAACTGGTAGACAAAGCCGAGCTGCAGCCGGCGCGCCATGGTGCGCGCCGTGTCCGACATCGACAGCGCATCCTTGCCGTTGAACGTCACCGTCCCGGCATCCGGCTTTTCCAGCAATCCCGCGACGTGCAGCAGCGTCGATTTGCCGGAGCCAGACGGCCCGATCAATCCGACCATCTTGCCTGCATGGAGGTCGAGGTCGACGCCGCGCAAGACATGCAGCGTGCGGTCTCCCGACTTGTAGTGCCGCTCCACGCCGCGAAGCGACAGGACTGGAGCAGTGGAAATGCTGGTTGCGTCACTCATCATTCGAACCTGAGCGCCTCAACCGGATTAAGCCGCGCCGCCCACATCGACGGAATTGCGGACATGAGCAGGGTAACGATGAAAGCCATCCCGCCAACCCAACCGACTTCATCCCACTCCAGCTTCGCAGGCAGCGAGTCGAGCTGGTAGATGCTGGCCGGGAAAATGCCTTCGAAACTGGGGTTGAAGATACGGATCACGGCTTCGACAAAGTGCTGAATCTCCGCGATGTAGATTGCGCTGAGCACCCCCAGAATAATGCCCGTGCCAACTCCCGCCATGCCCAGGATCGTGCCCGTCATCATGAAGACACGCACCACGCCAGTGCGCGTTGCCCCGATGGTTCGCAGGATGGCGATATCGCGCGCCTTGTTCTTCACCAGCATGAGAACGCCGGTAATGATGTTGAGCGCCGTGATCACCACGACGATAAACAGGATCAATCGCATCACGTTGCGCTCGACCACGAGCGCCGTCATGTAAGCACCATTGCGATCGATCCAGGTATTGATGCGGTAAGGCACCTCGGTCTCGAGCTTTTTGGCGAAATCGGCGGCGCCATTGGGGTTGGTCAATCGAACGCCAACGATGGGATAACCTTCATCATAACCGAACAACAGCTTTGACGCTTCAATCGGCAGGAAGACGACACCACGGTCGTAACGCTCGTTGCCGACGTGGAAGATCGCGGAGACGGTATAGGTCTTGGTTCGCGGAGCCGTGCCTAGAACCGTTCGCGCGCCATTCGCCTGCGTTAGCGTAATTTTGTCGCCAGCACCCACGCCGAGCACGTACGCGAACGCATCACCCAGGACGATGTCCTGCGAGAGCGGCCCCTCGTCGCCGAACCTGTCGAGCGAGCCTTGTCCGAGTGGCCCCCGCGGCAGCGGCTGATTGGGATTGCTTCGCGCCTTCTCGCCATTTGAAACGCTGCGAGCAATCAGCTCGTTTTTGCGCAGATCCTCAGGGCGAACCCCCCGAACCTGAATGCCATCGCTACGACCGTAGGCAGAGCCGAGCGCGAAGCCTTCGTGGATTGGCTCTACGCTCTCCACACCCGGGCGTTGGCGCAGGTCGGTCATCAATTCTTCGACTTTGTTCATCGGCGCGCCGGAGGTTTCGATGAAGACGTGCGGCTCGAAGCCGACAATCTTCGAGATCAGTTCAAGCCTGAAGCCGTTCATGATCGACATTGTCAGGATCAACGCCCAGACGCCGAGCATGATTCCGATCACTGACACGATCGAAATGAAGGCGAGGCCGCCGTGCTCGCGCTTGGCGCCGAGGTAACGGATCGCCAACATGCGCTCGAACGGCCCGAAAGGGCGTTCGACGATCCGTTGTTCCTGCGTCGCGGCCATGCGGTTCAGCCCCTCTTGCTGGCGAGGCAGCGATTGATGGCGGCTTCCAGCGTCATTTCCTCGCTCGCACCGGTCTTGCGCGTGCGGTATTCGACAACGCCAGCTTTGACGCCCTTGGGTCCGACAACGATCAACTCAGGCACGCCAATCAGTTCCATGGTTGAGAACTTGGCGCCGGGGCGTTCTGCGGTGTCGTCATATAGTGTGTCGACGCCAGCTTTCTGAAGTTGCCCGTAGGCGCTTTCGCATACCTTCGTCACGTCAGCGTCGTCAGCACGCAGATTGAGCACCGCCGCTTCAAACGGCGCGACGGCCGACGGCCAAATCACGCCTTTTTCGTCGTGGCTGGCTTCGATGATCGCGCCGATCAAGCGGGAAACGCCGATACCATATGAGCCCATCTCGACCGGCATGTTCTTGCCGTCGGCAGTGGCAACTTCGGCCTTCATCGCGGCGGAGTATTTCGTGCCGAAATAGAAGATGTGGCCGACCTCGATGCCGCGCGCAGACAGACGACGTTCGGCAGGAACTTCGGCTTCAAAGCGGGCCTGATCGTGCATCTCTTCGGTCGCAGCATAGAGCCTGGTGCGCTTCTCGACCTCCGGCAGCAGATCCTGCCAGAAATTGAGATCAGCGCCGGGTGATGGCATGTCCACCAACGCACTGTCGCAGAACACAGCGCTCTCGCCCGTATCAGCCAGCACGATGAATTCATGAGAGAGGTCGCCGCCGATGGGGCCGGTGTCAGCGCGCATCGGGACAGCTTTGAGGCCCATCCGGCTAAACGTGTTCAGGTAAGCGCAGAACATCCGGTAGTACGATTGCTTGGCGGCCTCGACCGACGAGTCGAACGAGTAGGCGTCCTTCATCAGGAATTCGCGGCCGCGCATCACGCCAAACCGCGGGCGCACTTCGTCGCGGAATTTCCACTGGATGTGATAGAGGTTCAACGGCAACTGCTTGTACGATTTCACATACGTGCGGAAGATGTCGGTGATCATCTCCTCGTTCGTCGGACCGTAGAGCATCTCGCGATCATGGCGATCGATGATGCGCAGCATCTCCTTGCCATAGGCGTCGTAGCGGCCGCTTTCTTTCCAGAGCTCAGCTGACTGGATGGTCGGCATCAGCAGCTCGACCGCGCCAGCGCGTTCCTGCTCCTCACGAACGATCTTCTCGATCTTGTGCAGCACGCGCAGGCCCAGTGGCAGCCACGAGTAAATCCCCGCGCCGTTCTGCTTGATCATGCCGGCGCGCAGCATCAACTGGTGCGACACGATCTGCGCGTCAGCCGGCGCTTCCTTGAGCACAGGCAGGAAATAGCGGGAAAGACGCATGCGGGGCCCTAGCGAGGTGCAGACAATGACTGGCTGATAGCCGCCCAATCACGCCCGCGCAATGAGGCCGATCTGCGGCCTAAGCCTTTGGAATCATGAAATCCAGCCAGTGCATATGGAGCGCCAGCCACAGGAGGAAAGTGACCAGCGCACCACCGATCGTGGGGATTATGAATTTCCAGCGCCAGCTGACCTTTTCGGGCGCCCCGAGATCTGTGCCGGGAATCACGGCCCCGGCCTCGTGCTGGCTGCGCGTGCCCGCCGACAGGATCGGCAGGAAGATCAGCCACCAGGCCGACCAGAAAACGACGATGCCTTCGAAAATACCCATAAGGGCAGCCTAGTGATCGCCCTTCGGCGTTTCCATGAGTTCGATCAGCACACCATCCGAATCCTTCGGGTGCACGAAGATCACCAACGTGCCGTGCGCGCCGATCCGGGGCTCGCCCAGCACCTTGGCGCCCTTGGCCTCCATCTCGGCCTTGGCGGCATGGATTTCCGGCACCTCGAAGCAGACGTGATGCTGGCCGCCCTTCGGGTTCTTTTCGAGGAAATTGATGATCGGCGATTTCTCGCCCAGCGGCTCGATGATCTCGAGCTGCGTGTTGGGCAGGTTGATGAAGCCGACGCGCACGCCCTGCGCAGGCATATCGAACGGCTGGATGAACTCCGTTGCGCCGTACAGCGTGCGGTAGGTCTCAAAGGTTTTCTCGATCGACGGCACGGCGATGCCGATGTGGTTCAGGCGTCCGATGGTCATGCGTGAACTCCCAGCTTAGAGTCTGTGAATGGTGACGTCGACCAGCGGCCGCTTGCCGAATTGCAGCTCCGCCGCGCGCCGCACAGCGCGCACCAGAGACTTCTCGATCTTCTCGTCGTCGCCGTAATCGCCGCGCTTCAGCGTCGCCATCGCATCTTCGGCTGCCTCATCGATTGCTTCCAGCGACTCGTCGGCAGGCCGGCCATCGGGCTCCGAGAAGCCGCGCGCCAGGACCGTGGGGCCATCCTCGATCTTGCCCTTGGCAATGACGATGCTGACAGTGATGTGGCCGTTATAGGCCATCTTCTTGCGCTCCCACATGCCGCCGGCCTTGTCGGACGTCAGTACCTGGCCATCGACGTGGAGGCGGCCCGCGGGAACTTCATCGATGACTTCGACTGGTCCGGGCGCCAGCCGGATAACCTGGCCATTGTCCGGCGTGATGGCTTCCGGCACCTGCAGCGACTTCGCATAACGGGCATGTTCCATGATGTGGCGGCGCTCACCGTGAACCGGCACGGCGATACGCGGTTTGGCCCACAGATACATGCGTCGCAGCTCGTCGCGGCACGGGTGACCGGAGACGTGAATGTCGAACTGACGGTCCGTCACCAGCTTGATGTTGCGCTCGGCCAGCATGTTCTGGACGGCGCCGATGGATTTTTCGTTGCCCGGAATGACGCGTGACGAGAAGATCACCGTGTCAGACGCGCCAAGCTTGACGACCGGATGATCGCCGCGCGCGATGCGCGCCAGCGCTGCGTTCGATTCACCCTGGCTGCCCGTGCAGAGGTACAGGATATTCTGCGGCGGTAGCGTGACCGCCACGCTGGGCTCCACGAACGTGAAGCCTTCCAGCATGCCCACGGATTGCGCCGCGCCGACAACGCGGATCATTGAACGTCCAAGCAGGCAGACCGAACGATTGTTCGCACGCGCCGCTTCGCACGCCGACTGGACACGAGCCACGTTGGAGGCGAACGCCGTGATCGCCACCCTGCCCGTCTGTTCAGCGACAGCGCGGCGCAGCGCCTCGCGCGCCATGCCTTCGGAGCCGGCCTCGCCTTCCTCGAACACGTTAGTCGAGTCACAGACCATTGCGAGAATACCCTCGCGACCCAACTCCTCGATCTTTGCCTGGTCGAAGTCCTCGCCGATGATCGGATCGGGATCGATCTTCCAGTCGCCGGTGTGCAGGATCATGCCGAGCGGCGTGCGGATCGCGAGACCGTTGGGCTCCGGGATGGAGTGCGTGAGGGTCACCATCTCGACATCGAAGGGGCCGAACTGGCGGCGCTCGCGCAGCTGCATGATGTGGAGAGGCGCCTCCTTGTCGAGGCCGCGTTCACGCAGTTTCTCGTTTACGAGATAGGCCGTGAAGGGCGTTGCATAGATCGGTGCGCGCAGCTTGGGCCAAAGCCATGCGATGGCGCCGATATGATCCTCGTGCGCGTGCGTGAGGATGATCGCCTCGATGTCGTCGGCATAGCTTTCGAGATAGACCGGATCCGGCATGATGAGATCGACGCCGGGCGTCGTGTCGTCGCCAAACGTCACGCCGACGTCGACGATGATCCAGCGGCGATTGTCCGCCGGACCATAGCCATACGCGTTGAGGTTCATTCCGATTTCGCGGCAACCGCCAAGCGGTGCGAAGACGAGTTCGTCGTCCTTCATTTCAATTCTTTCGCGGCCTGCCCGATATTGCGATCATAGATGATCCGCAGGCCCTTGATGGTGATGTCACTGTCGAAGTGATCTATGTTCCGCGCAGCGCCTTCAAAGAGGGAGGCGACGCCGCCGGTGGCGATAACTGTCATTGGCTGGCCATACTCGGCCTTGATGCGTTCCACCAGCCCGTCGATCAGGTCGATATAGCCCCAGAACACGCCAGACTGCATGGCGGCGACTGTGTCGCGGCCGATGACGCGTTCCGGCTTCTGGATCGCCACGCGCGGCAGTTTGGCGGCCGCCTCGTGCAAGGCCTTCATCGACAGGTTGATGCCGGGCGCGATGATCCCGCCCTCGAAGGAACCATCGGGAGCCACGATATCAAAAGTCGTGGCCGTGCCGCTATCGATCACGATCTTCGCCCCGGCATAACCTCCGTGAGCGCCGACTGCGTTGACAAGCCTGTCCGCGCCCACTTCGCTGGGCTTGGGAATGTTCACCTTCACGCCGAGATCGACATTCTCGCCGACGACGAACGGCTCAACCTTCAGATAGCGGCGGGCAAAGTTGCGCTGGTTGAACAGCGACTGCGGCACCACGGTCGAGATGATGCAGTCGTCGATCTGGCTGAGGTGCAGCCCGCTCAGCTCCATCAGCGTCGACAGCCAGACGGCGTAATCGTCTGCCGTCTTTGTCATGTCGGTGGATGAGCGCCATTGGGCGCGCCACTCGGCGCCGTCGTGGACGGCGAACAGCGTGTTGGTGTTGCCTGTGTCGATCGCCAGCAGCATGCCAGATCCTTGGTCGATAGAGCCTTGCGGCTCCAGCCTAGCTCAATAGCGATATTTCGCCCGCGCGAACATGGGTGACGGTCCCGTCATCGCCCTGAAGCATCAAGGCTCCGTCATCGGCGAGCCCGATCATGACGCCCTTGAGCCCATTAACCTCGATGGATGCGTTGAGGTACGCCGCACAGGCGAGCCAGTCTGCACGCACTCCCGCAAAGCCCTCCGTCAGCAACTGGTTCAATCGCGCCCGGAAAGCCAGATCCAGAAACGGCACCAGGCGCAACGCCGTCAGCCCGGCTCCGCCCGGCAAATCCGCAAGACAGGCCGTCGGCCGGTCGGGCCGCTCCGGCGCCACCTCGACGTTGACGCCGAAACCCGCCGCCATCCAGAGCTTGCCGTGCAACAACCCCGTCTCGATCAGGATGCCAGACAGCTTGGCCCCATTCGACAGCACATCGTTCGGCCATTTGAGGCCCAGCGAACTGACATCGACGCCCGCCATCCGCGCGGCGTCCATCACGGCAAGGCCGGCGGCGAACGGCACGACCGTCGCTTCGCTCGCCTGGCGCGGATAAGGCAGCAGGGCTGTCGTGAAGAGATTGCCCTTGGGCGACGACCATTGCCTGCCGAGACGTCCACGCCCTGCACTTTGCGCGTCGGTGACGAGCCAGCACGGGCCGGTATCGCCCGCAACGGCCCTGCGGCGCGCTTCCTCGTTGGTTGAATCGATTTCAGCGAACCGGATAACCGGCCAGGCGCTGAGGAGGAACTCGGGCGTCATCGCACCCTAGCCGCCAGCCGCACGCGCAGCCGCATCCAGCAGAAACTGGATCGTAATCGTCAGCACCGGGAAGACGAGAAGCGTGGTGATCGCCACCGTCGCCGCCACCGACATGTCGGTCTTGTCCAGGGGCTCGCCAGCAGGCTTCACGAACATCGCCCAGACGAGGCGGAGGTAGTAGCCGAGCGAGACCACGCTCGCGAGCGCGCCAACCAGAACAAGCCAGAGCATTCCGCCCTCGATACCGGCGGTGAAGACCTGCAATTTCCCCCAGAAGCCAGCGGCCGGCGGAATGCCCGCGACCGAGAAGATGAGGATCAGCAGGCCCAGCGCCATGCCCGGCTTGGATTTCACCAAGCCGTTGAGGTCGGACACCTGATCGATCGGCACGCCGCCTCGGCGCAGCGCAAGTACGCCGCCAAACATGCCGAGGGTCGCGATCACGTAGAGGGTCATGTAGACCAGTACAGCGGCCGCACCCTGCTCCACACCGGCGGCAATCGCGATCAGCGCAAAGCCGACATTCGAGATCGAGGAGTAGGCAAGGATGCGCTTGATACTGTTCTGCATCAGCGCGCCGAACGCGCCGACCAGCATCGAAAGCGCGGAGATGATCGCGATGATCATTTTCCACGACGGGTAATGCGTGCCAAACGCGGTGAACATTACATGCGCTAGCACGCCGACTGCGGCGATCTTCGGCGCTGTCGAGAAGAACGCAACAACCGGGGCGGGCGCTCCTTCGTAAACGTCCGGCGTCCAGATGTGGAACGGCGCCGCGGACGCCTTGAACGACAGGCCGCAGATCACGAACACGAGGCCAAATACGAGACCCACGGAATTGGGCGCTGCTGCGATGGCCGCGTAGCTGGTGCCGCCCGAGAAGCCATAAACAAGCGCCGAGCCGTACAGCAGCAGGCCGGAGGCAAGCGCGCCGAGTACGAAGTATTTCAGGCCAGCCTCGGCCGACTTCAGGCTGTCGCGCCGGAACGCAGCGAGCACGTAGGACGACAGGCTCAGCGTCTCGATGCCGACATAGAGCGTCATCAGGTCGTTGGCGGAGAGCATCATGCCTGCGCCGAACGAGCCGAACGTGATCAGAAGCGGATACTCGTAACGCTCCATCTGCGATGACTTGAGAGCGCCGCCCGACATGAACAGCGCAAACGCCGCCAGCGCATAAGTGACGCCCTTGGCAAACATCGTGAACGGCGTCGCCTTGTAGAGGCCATCCGGCGCCACCGCGCTGGCGAAGGCGGCAACGGACTCGCCACGGCCAAATTGCACGAACGCCATCACAGCCGCAGCAGCAAGCGCTGCAGCCGCCAGCACGCGCAGCAGGCCCGAGATACGGTCGCCGCCGATGGCGCCGAGCAGCAGGCCGACCAGACCGAAGACAACCAGGATGGTCTCTGGGAGCGCCGTGGTGATGTCAGCGAGGAAATTCATGACGTGTTCCTACTGCCCGACCATCCGCAGGACTTCCATCGCCGAGGTCTTCGTCAGGTCGAAGATGATGCTCGGGAAGACGCCCAGCCCCAGCGCGCTGATCGCCAGCAGGCCGAGAATGAAGAACTCCAGCGCGGTGACATCCTTGATGTCGAATAGCTTCTCGTTGGTCATCTCGCCGAACACCGTGCGGCGATAAAGCGTGAGCATGTAGACCGCCGACAGGATGACGCCGAGCGCGGCGCCAGCCGCCGCCCATGTAGAGGCCTGGAAGCCACCGACCATGGTGAGAATCTCGCCGACGAAACCGCTGGTTCCCGGCAGGCCGACGTTGGCCATCGAGAACAGCATGAAGAGCGCGGCATAAACCGGCATGCGGTGAACCAGGCCGCCGTAGAAGGCGATCTCACGCGTGTGCATCCGGTCGTAAATGACGCCGACCGAGAAGAAGAGCGCGCCGGAGATGATGCCGTGGCTGATCATCTGGAAGATGGCGCCCTGAATGCCGGCTTCGTTGAACGAGAAGATGCCCAGCGTCACGAAGCCCATGTGAGCGACCGACGAATAGGCCACCAGCTTCTTGATGTCGGTCTGCCGGAAGGCGACCAGCGATGCGTAGACGATCGCGATCACCGACAGCGCGAACATCAGCGGCTGGAACAGGTGCGAGGCGTCCGGGAACATCGGCAGCGAGAACCGCAGGAAGCCATAGCCGCCCATCTTCAGCAGCACGGCGGCCAGCACGACCGAGCCTGCGGTCGGCGCCTCGACGTGTGCATCGGGCAGCCAGGTGTGCACCGGGAACATCGGCAGCTTCACCGCGAACGATGCGAAGAAAGCCAGCCACAGCCATGTCTGCACTTCTGGCGGGAATAGCAGCGCGCCTGTTTGCGGGTTGATGCCTTCCTGCAGGGTCGGGATATCCGTCGTGCCCGCGACGATCGACATGTAGACCAGGGCTGCCAGCAGCAGCAGCGATCCGAGCAGTGTGTAGAGGAAGAACTTGAACGCAGCGTAGAGTTTGTTCTTGCCGCCCCAGACGCCGATGATGAGGAACATCGGGATCAGGCCGCCTTCGAAGAAGACGTAGAACAGCACCAGATCCATCGCGCAGAACACGCCGATCATCAGCGTTTCGAGCAGCAGGAACGCGATCAGGTATTCGCCGATCCGGTCTTCGATCGACTTGATCGACTGCAGGATGCAGAGCGGCATCAGCGCCGTCGTCAGAATGACCAGCGAGATGGCGAGACCGTCGACGCCGAGCTTGTAGGACGAACCGCCGAACCACGGCGCAAAATCGACGAGCTGGTAGCCAGTCTTCGACGCGTCGAACTGGCTGAGCGCAATCACGGAGACGACAAGCGTTGCAACCGACGCAAGGATCGCAATCGGCTTCGAGGCGCTGGCGGCCAGCGACGCGCCACCGACAATGCGGAGGGCCAGAATGAGCAGCGCTCCCACCATCGGCAGGAAGGTCGTCAGCGTCAGGATCATGGAACCGGTCATGTCCTAGCGCCCCTGATTCAGGAGAACGAAGGCCACGAAGACGACGGCCGACAAGAGAATGACGAATGCGTAGTGGAAGATGTACCCGGTATGCAGCTTCGACAGCCCGCCGGCGCCTGCCTTGGCGACGCTGGTGACGCCATCCGGACCGACGCCGTCGATGATCTTCTTGTCAGCTTTCCAGAGCAGGTCGCCGAGGCCGGCCGCGCCCTTCACGAAGACGAAGTGATAGATCTCGTCGAAATACCATTTGTGGGACAGGAACGAATGCATCGGCCCGCCGTTACGCGCCATGCGGCGCGGAACTGACGGGAACACCAGGTAGAAGATGATCGCGAAGATCAGGCCGCTGACCCAGCAGACTGCCGGCGCCAGCTTCACCCACATCGGAACCTCGTGCCGCGCGTGCAGCACCTCGTTCTCCGCGCCTGTGAAGATCGCATCGCCCCAGATAGGCAACCTGGTGGTGGTCGACCATCGCGTCGTAGAACACGCCGCCGGCCAGCACAGCGCCGACCGCAAGAAGGATCAGCGGCAGCGCCATAACGAATGGCGGATCATGCGCGTGATCGTAGGTGTGGTGATCAGCGCGCGTCTTGCCCTCGAACGTCATGAACATCAGGCGCCACGAGTAGAACGACGTCAGAAAGGCCGCGCCGATGCTGAGCCAGAAGGCCAGCGGTGCGAAAGCGTCATGCGAGGCAAACGAGCTCTCGATGATCGCGTCCTTCGAGAAGAAGCCCGCAAAACCGAGGTTGAGGCCCTCGATGCCGGGAATGCCGACGCCCGTCAGCGCCAGCGTGCCGATCAGCATCATCGCCCACGTCAGCGGCATCTTCTTGCGTAGGCCGCCCATGTTCCGCATGTCCTGCTCGTGGTGCATGCCGTGGATGACCGCGCCGGCCGAGAGGAACAGCAGCGCCTTGAAGAAGGCGTGCGTGAACAGGTGGAACATCGACGCCTGATAGGCGCCAAGGCCCGCCGCGAAGAACATGTAGCCGAGCTGCGAACAGGTTGAGTAAGCCACGACGCGCTTGATATCGTTCTGCGCAAGGCCAACCGTGGCGGCGAAGAAGCAGGTCACGGCGCCGATGATCGTGATCATGTTCGCCGCAACAACCGTATGCTCGTAGAGATACGAGCAGCGGCAGACGAGGAACACGCCGGCGGTGACCATGGTGGCGGCGTGGATGAGCGCGGAGACCGGCGTCGGGCCTTCCATCGCGTCCGGCAGCCATGTGTGCAGGAAGAACTGCGCCGACTTGCCCATCGCGCCGATAAACAGCAGCACGCCCGCCGCCTCGAGACCCCAGACATGGAGCCAGAGGAAATCGAACGTCACGTCCTGGATCGGGACCGCCGCCACAGCGCCGATCGGCATGACCGGGGCATTCTGGGCGATCACGGCGAACACCGTGTCGAACTTGATCGAGGAGAATTCGCTGATGCCGAACTTGGCGTAGTCCACGCCGGCCACCGGCTGGATCATGAACACCACGGCCATGATGCCGAGCGCGAAGCCGAAATCGCCGACGCGGTTGACCACGAAAGCCTTGATCGCCGCGTCATTGGCCGACGGTTTCTTGTACCAGAAGCCGATGAGCAGGTAGGACGCGAGGCCAACACCTTCCCAGCCAAAGAAGAGCTGCAAGAAGTTGTCCGCCGTCACCAGCATCAGCATCGCGAAGGTGAACAGCGAGAGGTAGGCGAAGAACCGCGCGCGGTGCGGATCTTCGTGCATGTAGCCGATCGAGTAGATGTGGACGAGCGCCGAGACGCTGGTCACCACGAACAGCATGGTCACCGAAAGGCTGTCGATACGGATAGCCCAGTCGGCGATGAACGTGCCGACATTGAACCAGCGCGACAGGACGATCGTGTGGGCGTGGTTGCCGGCTTCGCCGTGCGAACCGAACACCTGATTGAAGAACAGGAAGCCCGCGAGGGCCGCCGCCGACACGACGAGCGTCGTGGTCAGCGCCATCGATCCTTTGTCGCCCAGCACGCGCTGGCCAAGGCCGGCGATGACCGCGGCAAGGCCGGGCGCCAGAACGATGAAGATCGCTGCGATATCCTGGAAGGTCACCGGCCTGTTCCCCTATCCGTGCAGCACGTTGACGTCTTCAACCGCGATTTCACCACGGTTGCGGAAGTAGACGACAAGGATGGCAAGACCCACAGCAGCTTCGGCCGCCGCAACCGTCAGCACGAGCATGGCGAACACCTGCCCCATGATCGTGCCGTTGAAGACCGAGAAAGCAACGAGGTTCAGGTTCACCGAGAGGAGGATCAGCTCGATCGACATCAGGATGACGATGATGTTCTTGCGGTTCACGAAGATGCCGAACACGCCGATGGTGAACAGCGCCGCCGAGACTGCGAGATAATGGCCGAGGGTAAGTTCAGCGCCTGGCATGATCAGATACCTTGTCCCGGACGAACGTCCTTGAGTTCCACGGCGTCTTTGCGTTTGCGGCCGACCTGCTCGGCGATGTTTTGGCGTTTGACCGTGGGCCGCGAGCGCAGCGTCAGCACGATTGCGCCCATCATGGCGACTAGCAGCACGATGCCCGACATCTGGAACAGCAGCAGGTAGTCCGTGTAGAGCACTTTCGAGAGCGCTTCGGCGTTGGTCGCCGCGCCCGGGCTCGGCTGGAAGGTGGCGCCGCCGCCGAAGGTTGCCGCCGCAGCGACGATGCCGATCTCGGCCAGCAGCGCGAGCGCGACCAGCAGGCCGACCACAAGGTAATTCTGGAAGCCCTGCTTCAGCGCCACGAAGTCGATGTCGAGCATCATGACCACGAACAGGAACAGCACGGCCACGGCGCCGACATAGACGACGACCAGCAGCATCGCGAGGAACTCCGCCCCGATCAGCACCAGCAAACCGGCCGACGTGAAGAACGTCAGGATCAGCCACAGCACCGAGTGCACGGGGTTGCGCGCCGCGACGACGAACAACGCCGCCAGCACGACCACCGTCGAGAGGATATAGAAAGCGATCAGCGCCATGGCGTGGCTTTCCTCTTCCTTTGGTCCAAAGCGCCCCGGATGGGGCCGAGAAGTTCAAGAACCCGGCTCGCTCCCCGCGAGCCGCGTCCTTCTAGCGATAGCGTGCGTCCAGTTCCAGATTGCGGGCGATCTCGCGTTCCCAGCGGTCGCCGTTCTCCAGAAGTCTTTCCTTGTCGTAGTAGAGTTCCTCGCGCGTCTCCGTCGCGAACTCGAAGTTCGGGCCTTCGACGATGGCGTCCACCGGGCAGGCTTCCTGGCAGAAACCGCAATAGATGCATTTCACCATGTCGATGTCGTAGCGCGTGGTGCGGCGCGAACCGTCTTCGCGCGGCTCGGCCTCGATGGTGATGGCTTGCGCCGGGCAGATCGCCTCGCACAGCTTGCACGCGATGCAGCGCTCTTCGCCATTGGCATAGCGGCGTAGCGCATGCTCACCACGGAAGCGCGGGCTCAGCGGACCCTTCTCGAACGGGTAATTGATCGTCGCCTTGCGGGTGAAATACTGCCGCATGGCAAGGAAGAAGGCGCCGACGAAGTCCGTCAGCAGAGCGCCCCGGATGGCTTGACCGATCGACATGCTAGCTGGCCCCTCCGGCGCGATATTCCTGCCAGCTGATCTTGCCGTCTTTGTTCGTGTCGAGACCCGCAGGCAGCGTCACAGCTGCCAGTTCCGGCGCCTCGAGGAAGCCGCTCTTGTCCGTGTCGATGGCGTCGAAGGGGCCACGCGATTGCGCGTTCATGAACGTCACATAGCCGCCGATGATCACGACCGCGACCAGCGACGTCGGCAGGAAAATCTTCCAGCCCAGGCGCATCAGTTGATCATAGCGGTAGCGCGGCACGATCGCCTTCACCATGGCGAAGAGGAAGAAGAAGAACGTCACCTTCACCATGAAGATCAGCAGGCCGCCGAGGCTGATCAGCCAGTTCGGCGTGCCGCTCGGCACCGGGATAGGGATCGGCATGTGCCATCCGCCGAAGAACAGGATGGTCAGCATCGCGCACATCAGCACGATCGAGACGTATTCACCGATCATAAACATCAGGTACGGCGAGGACGAATACTCGACCTGGTAACCCGCCACGAGTTCGGATTCCGCTTCCGGAAGATCGAACGGAGGGCGGTTGGTTTCGGCCAGCGCCGAGATGAAGAAGATCACGAACATCGGGAACATGACGAAGATCGTCGGGAAAGCGAAGGCATGCCAGTTCCAGATGCCGCCGCCCTGGTGGTTCACAACGTCCGACAGGTTCAGGGAGCCGACGAGCAGCAGCACCGTAACGATCACGAAGCCGATCGAGACTTCATACGACACCATCTGCGCCGCAGAGCGAAGACCGCCGAGGAACGGGTATTTAGAGTTGGACGCCCAGCCGCCCATGATGATGCCGTAGACGCCGAGCGACGAGATCGCGAACAGGTAGAGGACGCCGACATTGAGGTTGGCGACCACCCAACCCGGCGCAATCGGGATCACTGCCCAGCCGACCAGCGCCAGCGACAGCGTGATAACAGGCGCCAGCAGGAACACCGTCTTGTTGGCGCCTGCGGGGATGATCACTTCCTTCAGCACGAACTTGATCAGGTCGGCGAACGATTGAAGCAGGCCGAACGGCCCCACCACGTTCGGTCCCTTGCGTAGCTGCACCGCCGCCCAGACCTTGCGATCAAACAGCAGCAGGAACGCGATGCAGACCAACATCACGACGACGAGCGCCAGGATCTGCAGAACGGCGAGGCCAATGCCGCCCCACATGCCGCCGCCCCAGAGGAAGAGGTTCTGCATCGCGCCCTCCTATTCTGCTGCTACGGCAGGCGAGGCGCCCGCAACGAGTTCGGCGCATTCCGCCATAGTGCGGGACGCGCGCGCGATCGGGTTGGTCAGGTGGAATGCGCCCACCGACGTGCGGAATGGCGCCGACTGCATGGCGCCGGCCGATCCGTAAGGCGGCGCAACGCTGCTGGACGTATGGCCCGGCGCGAAATCAAGACCAAGGAAGGTCGGATGATCCTTCGCGAGTTTCTCGCGCAGCTGGGTGACGCTGTCATAGGGCAGCGTCTTGCCGATATAGGCGGAGAGGGCGCGGATGATCGCCCAGTCTTCGCGCGCATCGCCTTTCGGCATCACGGCGCGTTGCGTGCGCTGCACGCGACCTTCGGTGTTGACGTAAGTTGCCGACTTTTCGGTATAGGCAGCCGACGGCAGGATGACGTCTGCGCGATGCGCACCGTTATCGCCATGGCTGCCGATATAGATCACCTTGGCCGAGCCGAGCTTCGACGTATCGATCTCGTCAGCGCCGAGCAGTATCACAGTCTTGATCTCGCCAGACTGCGCAGCGGCGACAATGCCCGCCACATCCTTGCCGCCAGCCGCCGGCACGAAGCCGAGGTCGAGACCGCCAACGCGCGCTGCAGCCGTGTGCAGCACGTTGAAGCCATTCCAGCCATCCTTGATCGCGCCGACATTCGCCGCGAGCGACGAGACAGCGTTGAGAACAGCCGCACCATCGCCACGCGTGAGCGCGCCCTGACCAAGGATGATTAGCGGACGCTGCGCCTTGCTCAGTGCTTCGAACACCGGGTGACCGGCCTTCAGCTCACCCAGCGAATCCGGACCCGCGCCGACATATTGGTAGTCATAAGTCAGATCGACACGCTCGCCGACGACCGCGACCGGAACCATGCGCAGCCAGGCTTTGCGGATGCGCGCGTTCAGCACGGCCGCTTCCTTGCGCGGGTTCACGCCGACGAGCAGGATCATGTCCGCTTCGTCGATGCCCATGATCGTCGAGTTGAAAAGATAGCTCTCGCGCGGCAGCCTCGATCCGTCGGCGCCGAGGCCGAGCTTCGCGCCATCCTGACGGCAGTCGATCGACTTCACACCTAGCGACGTCGCCAGATCGAGCGCAGCCTTCATGCTTTCCACATCAGCGAGGTCGCCGGCGATCACGCCGATCTGCTCGCCCGAAACTTTCAGCGCGGCCGCAGCGACCTTCAGCGCCTCATCCCACGTCACAGCTTTCAGCGCGCCATTCTCGCGGACATACGGCTTGTCGAGACGCTGGCGGCCGAGGCCGTCCCACACGAAGCGCGTCTTGTCCGAAATCCACTCCTCGTTGATCTCTTCGTTCACGCGCGGAAGGATGCGCATCACGGTCGGACCGCGCGCATCCACACGAATGGCGGCGCCCATGGCGTCCATCACGTCGATGCTCTCGGTCTTGCGCAGCTCCCACGGACGCGCGTTGAACGCGTAAGGCTTGGAGGTCAGAGCGCCCACCGGGCACAGGTCGATCACATTGCCCGACAGTTCGGACGTCAGCGATTTCTCGAGATAGGTCGTGATCTCGGCGTCTTCGCCACGGTTGGCGAGGCCGATCTCGTCCACGCCCGCAACCTCGGCTGCAAAGCGCACGCAGCGGGTGCACTGGATGCAGCGCGTCATAATGGTCTTGACCAGCGGGCCCATATTCTTGTCGTCTACTGCGCGCTTGTTCTCGGAATAGCGCGAACCGGCGCGGCCATAGCCCATCGCCTGGTCCTGCAGGTCGCACTCGCCGCCCTGGTCGCAGATCGGGCAATCCAGCGGATGGTTGATCAGCAGGAATTCCATGACGCCAGCGCGCGCCTTGATCGCGCGCGGCGAGCGCGTCGAAATCTCGTGAGGCGTGCCGTCCTTCTTGGGCGCCATGTCGCCCACCGTCTGGGCGCACGACGCGATCGGCTTCGGCGCGCCAACCCAATCGACAAGGCACATGCGGCAGTTGCCAGCGATCGACAGACGTTCGTGATAGCAGAAGCGCGGAATCTCGGCGCCACCGAGTTCGCACGCCTGCAGCAGCGTGTAGCTCTTCGGCGCATCCACCGTGACGCCATCGACGATCAGTTTGACGGTGTCGGTCATGCCCTACTCCGCCGCCGTCAGTGTTACGCCCTGAACGTGTGGGCGGCCCATGCGGTAGTTCGCGATGCGGTCTTCGATGTCCTGACGGAAGTGACGGATCAAACCCTGGATCGGCCACGCAGCGGCATCGCCCAACGCGCAGATCGTGTGACCTTCAACCTGGGACGCCACATCAAGCAGCGTGTCGATCTCGGAGGCCTCGGCCTCGCCCTTCACCATCCGCTCCAGCACGCGCCACATCCAGCCGGTGCCTTCACGGCACGGCGTGCACTGGCCGCAGCTTTCGTGTTTGTAGAAGTACGCCAGACGGGCAATCGACTTGATGAGGTCGGTCGACTTGTCCATCACGATGACGGCCGCCGTGCCGAGGCCCGACTTCACATCACGCAGCGCGTCGAAATCCATCAGCACGGTGTCGCAGATTTCCTTCGGGATCATCGGCACCGACGATCCGCCCGGAATGATCGCGCGCAGGTTGCCCCAGCCGCCGCGCACGCCGCCGCAATGCTCTTCGATCAGTGTCTTCAGCGGGATCGACATCTCTTCTTCGATATTGCACGGCCGCTCGACATGGCCGGAGATGCAGAACACTTTCGTGCCCGTGTTGTTCGGACGACCAAAGCCCGCGAACCAGCCGGCGCCACGGCGCAGGATGGTCGGCGCCACAGCGATCAATTCAACGTTGTTCACCGTCGTCGGGCAGCCATAGAGACCCGCATTCGCCGGGAACGGCGGTTTCAGGCGAGGCTGACCCTTCTTGCCTTCAAGGCTTTCGAGCAGCGCGGTCTCTTCACCGCAGATGTAAGCGCCGGCGCCGTGGTGACAGTAAATGTCGAAGTCCCAGCCAGAGCCGCAGGCATTCTTGCCGACCAGGCCGGCCGCGTAGGCCTCCTTGATCGCTTCCTCGAGCACTTCACGCTCGCGAATGTATTCGCCGCGCAGGTAGATGTAGCACTTGTTCGCGCGCATCGCGTACGACGCGATCAGGCACCCCTCGATCAGCAGGTGCGGATCGTGGCGCATGATGTCCCGGTCCTTGCAGGTGCCCGGCTCGGATTCATCCGCGTTGACGACGAGATAGTGCGGACGCTCCTTCACGACCTTCGGCATGAAGGTCCACTTCAGGCCCGTCGGAAAGCCCGCGCCGCCGCGGCCGCGCAGGCCCGACGCCTTGATCTGGTCGCAGATCCACTCGGGGCCGAACTGCATCAGCTCCTTGGTGGAATTCCACGCGCCGCGCTGCTTTGCGGCTTCCAGGCGGAAGTCGTGGCGGCCGTACAGGTTCGTGAAGATACGGTCTTTATCGAGAAGCACGGTTCAGGTCCCTCATGCTTTCACGGGCGCAGCAGCGCTGTCTTCAGGTGGCTTCGGCGCGTTCAGAATGGTCGCAAGAGGCTTCGCGCGCGATCCATCATAAAGCGTCTCATCCGTCAGCGACGTCGGCGCGCCCTCCGGCGCAGATGTCTGCCGCTTCACGTACGTGCCCGGCTGAGGCTCCTTGCCCGCCGCGAAATCGTCGACCAGCTTCTCAAGCGTCTCGATGCTCAGGTCTTCGTAGTAGTAATCGTTTATCTGGATCATCGGCGCATTCACGCAGGCGCCGAGACATTCCACCTCAACCCACGAGAACTTGCCGCCGCCCGACACGTGACCCTTCGGCCCGATCTTGCGCTCGCAGAAATCCTTCAGCTTGTCCGCGCCGCGCAGCTGGCACGGCGTCGTGCCGCAGACCTGGAAGTGATACTTCCCGACCGGCTCGAGGTTGAACATCGTGTAGAAGGTCGCGATCTCGTAGACGCGGATGTAGGTCATGCCGAGACGATCGGCGATCACGCGCAGCGCCGGCTCGGACAGCCAGCCCGCATTCTGCTTCTGCGCAATCCAGAGCGCCGGGATAACGGCCGAAGCCTTGCGCTCCGACGGATACTTGCGCTCCCACCATGCGATGAGATCGTCGCTCTCCTTCGTGAAGGCGAACGGCTTGTGGTCTTCGGGATGATGGAAACGGCGGTGGCTCAACGGTCGACCTCCCCGAACACGATGTCCAGCGAGCCGAGAATGGCCGAGACGTCAGCAAGCATGTGGCCGCGACAGATGTGGTCCATCGCGTGAAGGTGGGCGTAGCCGGGCGCCTTGATCTTCAGGCGATACGGGCGGTTGCCGCCATCGGTCACCATGTAGACGCCGAACTCGCCCTTGGGCGCCTCGACGCAGGCGTAGGCTTCACCGGCAGGCACGTGGAAGCCTTCGGTGTAGAGCTTGAAGTGATGGATCAGCGCTTCCATCGAGTTCTTCATCTCGCCGCGGCGCGGCGGTGCGAACTTGGAATGCTCCGGCAGCACCGGGCCGACCGGCATGCGATCAATGCACTGCTTGATGATCTTGATGCTCTCGCGCATCTCCTCGATGCGGATGAGATAGCGGTCCCAGCAGTCGCCGTTCTTGCCGATCGGAATCTTGAAATCGAGTTCCGAGTAGATCTCGTACGGCTCGGAACGGCGCAGGTCCCACGCCAGACCCGACCCGCGCACCATCACGCCGGAGAAACCCCACTCGAGGCATTCCTGCACGGACACCACGCCGATATCGACGTTGCGCTGCTTGAAGATGCGGTTCTCGGTGACCAGCGTTTCGAGGTCGTCGAGCACTTTCAGGAACGGATCGCAGAACTTGTGAATGTCTTCCACCAGCTCCGGCGGCAGGTCCTGGTGGACGCCGCCCGGACGGAAATACGCCGCGTGCATCCGCGAACCGGACGCGCGCTCGTAGAACACCATCAGCTTCTCGCGCTCTTCGAAGCCCCACAGCGGCGGGGTCAGCGCGCCCACGTCCATCGCCTGCGTCGTGACGTTCAGCAGGTGCGACAGGATGCGGCCGATCTCGGAGAAGATCACGCGGATGAACTTCGCGCGGCGCGGAACCTCGATGCCCGCCAGCTTCTCGATGGCGAGACAGTAGGCATGCTCCTGGTTCATCGGCGCGACGTAGTCGAGCCGGTCGAAGTACGGCAGCGCCTGCAGGAATGTCTTGTACTCGATCAGCTTCTCGGTGCCGCGATGCAGCAGGCCGATGTGCGGATCGACGCGATCGACGATCTCGCCATCGAGATCGAGCACGAGGCGCAGCACGCCGTGCGCGGCCGGGTGCTGCGGCCCGAAGTTGATGGTGAACTTGCGGTCGTCCATCTCTTCCATGATGGCGGATTTGGACTGATCGATGTGGCGCTCGGTCATGGCTACTTCTTCGCCTCGCCGGCTTTCTCATCGCCCGGGATAACGGCTTGCATGCCTTCCCACGGAGAGAGGAAATCGAAGTTGCGGTATTCCTGAACCAGCTTCACCGGCTCGTTGATCACGCGCTTCTGGGCTTCGTCATAACGCACCTGCACGCGGCCGCTGAGCGGGAAGTCCTTGCGCAGCGGATAACCCTCGAAGCCGTAGTCCGTGAGAATGCGGCGCAGGTCCGGGTGGCCCGAGAAGATCACGCCATACATGTCGAACGTCTCGCGCTCATACCAGTTGGCGACGGGGAACAGGCTCGTCACGCTCGGCACCGGGATCGTCTCGTCTGTGCGCACCTTCACGCGGATGCGCTGGTTCAGGCGCATCGACAGCAGGTGATAGACAACTTCAAAGCGCTCAGGCGCGGTCGGATAGTCGGCGCCGCACAGGTCGACCAGCGTTTCGAAACGGCACTGGCTATCCTCGACGAGGAACTCCAGGAATTTCAGGATGCCGTCGCGCTCGACCGTCACCGTCATTTCGTCATTCGCGATGGTGATCGACTTGATCGCCTTCTGCGTCGCGGTCAGGTGTGTCTTGAGCTCCGCCGTCATCGTCGAGCGGGAGGGAACAACGCTCATCGCTCGATGCTCCCCTCACGCCGGATCTTCTTCTGCAACTGCAGCAGGCCGTAGATCAGCGCTTCAGCGGTCGGCGGGCAGCCCGGAATGTAGATGTCCACCGGCACGATCCGGTCGCACCCACGCACCACGGCGTAGCTGTAATGGTAATACCCGCCGCCATTGGCGCACGAGCCCATCGAGATCACGTAGCGCGGCTCCGGCATCTGGTCGTAGACCTTGCGGAGCGCAGGAGCCATCTTGTTGGTCAGCGTGCCGGCGACGATCATCACGTCCGACTGACGCGGCGAGGCGCGCGGGGCGGCGCCGAAGCGTTCCATGTCATAGCGCGGCATCGACGCCTGCATCATCTCGACCGCGCAGCAGGCGAGACCGAACGTCATCCACATCAGCGAGCCGGTGCGCGCCCACGTGATCAGGTCGTCAGCGGCTGCGACGACAAAACCCTTATCCGCCAGCTCGTCCGAGAGACCGGCGAAAAACGGATCGTTCGGCTTGACCAGCGCCCCGCCCTCGGGCCGCAGAACGCGGCCGGCAGATCCTGCGGCTACTTTCTGTTCGGCCATTACTGCCACTCCAGCGCGCCACGGCGCCATTCGTAGACGAAGCCGACCGTCAGCACGCCGAGGAAGCCCATCATCGACCAGAACGCGACGATGTTGCCTTCCGCCACCTGGAAGACCCACGGAAACAGGAACGCCACTTCAAGATCGAAGATGATGAAGAGGATCGAGACGAGGTAGAAACGCACGTCGAACTTCATGCGCGCATCGTCGAACGCATTGAATCCGCACTCATAAGCCGACAGTTTTTCAGGGTCGGGCTTGCGCGGCGCCAACAGCGCAGACGCCACGAGAAAAAGACAGCTCAGCACGATTGCGATCACGAGGAAGATCACGACCGGCAGATACTCGACGACGAGTGTCTCCACGCCTTGCATATGTACCCTCGGTTACATTTCCGGACGGCCTAGTCCGCTTTGACGTGAGAGGCAATAGAGCGGGTCGAAGGCATCCCCAATCAAACCTGAAGCGTTACTTTTCGGCCTTGTTTCCGGGCACTGGCGACACGCTCACGCTGCGATTGAACGTCGCAATCGTGACGTGGATCGCGTCCGATTTGCGCGCTCTACAACGGTGTTCGCAACGCCGAATTTTATCCGAGATTTATTTGAGCAAGGCCACGCAGCGCACACCACTGAAGTCCTCAAATTGAGAACCGTTCGCGGTTAGCGAGCGCCTCGTCTTCGAATCCCCAAGCATCCATTCGCTTGATCGCTCGAAGCGAGGAGAATCATCAAGCTCGCGCAACTGATCGGATCATGCTCGGCAGTCTGGCGCTCATGCAATCACCTGGCTCGCCGCCCTGCGGCTGGGGCGCCATGCCGAAGGGCCGCCTCGGCGGCAAGGCGCAGGTTCGAGCACAAAACGCAGGGAGGCCATCGCAGGCCGAATGGCCCCGAAGGGGAGATCTGGACTGATTGGACTGGGAACCGGGCCGCTAGGCTAAGCCCTTGTTTTTACTTCAACGCCTGGCGCGAGTGACGGGGCTCGAACCCGCGACCTCCGGCGTGACAGGCCGGCACTCTAACCAACTGAGCTACACCCGCATACGCCGGCGTCGAAGGAAGGAGCGTTTAGGCGGGGTCGCGGGGGCGGTCAAGCGCCAAACCACGTTTCAGGCCGCATTCAAGATCCGCCCATAGCGTGATGCAGCACGAGTCTGTCGCCATCGCGGACAAAGCCGACATCCCGCAAGGCCTCCACGGCCGCCGGGGTGGCGTTCGCGACCGTGGCTGTCATCTCCATGTCGAGGTGCTGACTTATGCTCAGGATGGCCAGCACGTCCTCGCCTGTGGCCGCCTTGCCCTTGGCTTGCACCTGCAGCTTGCCGCCCTCGCAGGTCACGGGGCCACGCAGCTCGGGGCCTACCCAGCCCTTGACCTTCACCTTGGTCAGCGCGTCGGTCCACACCTCGCCATTGGCGGCCTCGCACGCGCCCTCGACGAACTGGAGGTCTTTCACCTTCAGGCTGAACTTGCCGTCCACCTTGGCTATTGCCGCCGGCATGCCAGGCACCATGGCGGTATTACCGTCCAGCTGCATGTCCTTGAGCTCAAGACTGCCGTTCGTCAGGCCGTAGATCATGTTTGCCTGCCCCGAAAAGCCATCGCGTGTGAGCCCCAGCACGCCCGATGCCTTGCCCGTCAGCAGCGAGAGCAGATCGCTCTTCACCTTCAGGTCGCCGATGAACTGCTTCCCGTAGGCGACCTGCTTCAGCTCGCCATCCCAGACGCTGCCCGAGGCTTCCTTGAACTTGAAGTCGGGCAAGCGCTGGGAAGCGACATCCGCCGCCATCGACATCGGCAGCAGCGTCAGTCCCGCGCCCGCTGCGACAACCAGCGCCGCCAGTGCGATCAGGAAAATTCTCATGGCAATCCCCTGGCTGCCCCCGCGCCGAGCCTAACGGTCACACAGGGCGGGCGCCAGAGCGTGCTTACAGCAGGCCTTCGGCCTGTTTGACGCCATCATTGCCGGAAAACAGGAAAGTGCGCGTCCGCTCCGCCAGACGCACGTTCACGAGGTTCGCCTGGGCTTCGAAAACATCCCGCAGGATCCGGTCGTCGATCGCCAGCCTCGCCGGCGGCGCCTTCAGCTTGCACTGCTGGTAGAGCAGCAGCGTATCGCCCTCGAACTCGGCGCCCACTGGCTCAAGCGTCAACCTTCGTCCGCCATCGGTCAGCACGAAGCGGTCGTCGATGTAGATCATCAGCGCCGCCTGGTTCTTCACGGCCGTGATATCGACCTGCAGCACCCCGGTCGTCTGTTGAAGCGCCAGCTCTGCATCGTGCGGATGCAGGCGATGCGTCACTTCCAGCACGGTCGCGGCGGCGTTCCACATCACCGTGCTCAGCACGGTCTGTGAGCGGTGAGCCAGCGCGGGCGGAGCAAGCAACAGGCCGGCGCCCAGCGAGCATCCCGCCAGCAACGCCACCCTGCGCGTTGGATCCGCAAGCCTACCCACGTCCTTGCCTCTCCTCAGTTGGTCGGTGCAATCGGCGCCGCGCTGCTGGCGGGCGCTTGCTTCGCTTTCAGCTCGGCCATCGCATCCGCCATCTGGTTGCGCGTGCCGCTCTGGGTGGACTTGTAGAGGTCGAGCTGGCTCGGCACGTTCTGGCGTGGGAAGGCGTTGTTCTGCGGCACGGCATCCGCGATCTGGTGGCGCGCATCCAGCTCGATCGACACAACCTTCTTCGTCTCGACGAACAGCTTGCTCACCTTTTCGTTGTTCAAGCGCCAGATCTCGGCCGGGATCATGATATCCTTCGTGGAGCCGTCTTCAAACGTGAAGCGCAGCGGCAGCGGCGAGACGAGGCCGCCGACATTTTCGAAGTCGACGAAGTAGATATACGGGTTTTCACGCAGAGCCCTTTCGAACGCCGTTTTCTCGGGCTCTTTCAGGCCGTCGAGTAAAGTCTGGTAGTCGTTGCGGTCCTTGTTGGTCGGCTCGAACTCGTCGTTCTGCGTATAGAAATCCGCAGCGTCCGGATGCCGCTCCATATACGTCTTCTGCCCGCTGTCGCGGTTCTCCGTGACCGTTACGGACTCTGGCTGCGTTGCAGTCCGGCGCTGGCGCTGGAGAGCACTCTCGGCATCCGGGTCCTTCGTCGACAGGCGATACTCGCGCATGTCGTTGAGCGCGATGTCCACGTGATCGGTCGTGTAGAACCAGCCACGCCAGAACCAGTCGAGATCGACGCCGGACGCATCCTCCATCGTGCGGAAGAAGTCCGCCGGCGTCGGCCGCTTGAACTTCCAGCGCTCCGCATATTGCTTGAACGCGAAATCGAACAGCTCGCGCCCCATCACCGTCTCGCGCAGCACGGTCAGCGCCGCCGTCGGCTTGCCATAGGCGTTGTTGCCGAACTGCTTGACCGACTCCGAGTTCGTCATGATCGGAACCTGGTCATCGCTCAGCATGTAGGCGGTCATGCCATCGAGAATGTTGGACGGCCCGTTGCGCCCGGGGAAATCCTCGTCCCAGAGCTTCTTGGCCTGATAGTCGAGGAAGGAGTTGATCCCCTCGTCCATCCACGACCACTGCCGCTCGTCCGAGTTGACGATCATCGGGAAGTAGTTGTGGCCCACCTCGTGGATCACCACGCCGATCAGGCCATCGCGCGCCTGTCGCGTATAGGTTTTGACGCCTGTCTTCTCGTCCTTCACCGGCCGGCCGCCGTTGAACGAGATCATCGGATACTCCATCCCGCCGCCGACCCAGGTGTTGACCGAGATGGCCGTCGGGTAGGGATACGGGAAGGCAAACTGCGAATAGACGTCGATCGTGTGCGCAACCGAACGCGTCGAATAGAGCGACCACAGCGGATCGCCCTCGTTCGGGAAGAAGGATTGCGCCAGCACATCGGCGCCTTCCGGCTGCTTCACCGCCATCGCGTCCCAGATGAACTTGCGCGAGGACGCCCACGCAAAATCCCGCACATTCGAGGCCTTCCAGCGCCACGTCCGCGTCGCCGCCGTGCCTTCCTTCTCGTTCGCCAGCGCTTCATCCGGCGTCACGATATACATCGGCTTGTCATACGTCTTGTGCGCCTGCGCGAGGCGGCTGCGCTGCTCGGCGGTCAGAACATCGTTCGGGTTCTGCAGCACGCCCGTCGCCGACACGATGTGGTCAGCCGGAACGGTAAGCGAGACGTCGTAATTGCCGAATTCCAGCGTGAACTCGCCCGTGCCGAGGAACTGCTTGTGCTGCCAGCCCGTGTAGTCGGTGTAGGCCACAAGCCGCGGAAACCATTGCGCCTGAAAGAATGTGTACGTGTCGCTGTCGCGGAAATACTCATAGCCGGTCCGGCCGCCGATCAGGCCATTGTCGACGATATTGAACGCCCAGGCGAGTTTGATGGTCGTGTTCTGCTTGGGCGCCAGCGTCTTGGACAGGTCAACGCGCATCATCGTGTCGTTGATCGTGAACGGCAGGGCGCGGCCGGCGCCATCCGTCACCGACTGGATTTCATAGCCATGCGGCTTGTCCGCATAGGATTGCAGCTGGCGCAGCATGCCAATGCTGACGCTGTCGCCGCCCGCCGTCGATGTCGTCTGCGTCCGCCGCGACGCGGAATCCTGCTTGAAGATATTCTGGTCGAGCTGCAGCCAGACATAGCTCAGCGGATGCGGCGAATTGTTATGGTAGTCGATCGTGCCCGTCGCGGTGATGCGCTTCTTGGTTTCATCCAGCGTGGCGTTGATCACGTAGTCGCCCTGCTGCTGCCAGTACGACTCGCCGGGAGCGCCAGACGCCGCGCGATAGCTGTTCGGTGTCGGAAGGTCGACTTCCAGCTGCCTGAACTTGTCATCGAACGACCCTTTGGTCTGCTTGTTGGCATCCGCCAAAGCAGGATCGCAGCCGAGAACCAGAGCGGCCGCCGCCGCCGCCAACCAAACCAATTTCATCCACAGGCTCCCGCGAAAACGTGGCCGAGCCTTAGCGATAATCGATGAAAAGTCACCGCGACCTTACGACGAAGCGCGATTTCCCGCCCCAGGCGAGCATAGGCTCAAAAGGAAAGGGCCGGCCTCTTTCGAGACCGGCCCCAGTTGCACAGGAACAGAACCGTCGGGAACCATCGAGGGACATCAAGGCGTCCCGGCGGTGTGTGCTTTGTTTAGGTGAGTGAGTCTGAACGGCGATTGAGGCGCTTGTTGTCCTCAATTCAGGTGAAACAAATACCGGCAAGCCACTGGTTTCATGCCGTATTTCAGTCTGAATCGGACGCTAACCGCCTCCGCGCCTAAGCTTGAGTCACCGCTCCGGTGGACAGGAAACCCTTCGCGCGTTCAGCATCGATGCCCCAGCTTGCGAGCACCTGGCTGGAATCCTTGCCCGCCAGCGCGGGCGCGCCATTCACCGCTCCCGCGGTACGCGAGAACCGCGGCGCGGGGCCCGGCTGGGTCACACCAAAGGCTTCGACAAAAGTTTTGCGTTCCGCGTTGTGCGGATGTTTCGGCGCCTCATCCATGCTGAGCACCGGCGCAACGCAGCCATCCGTGCCATCGAACACCTTCATCCAGTCATCGCGCGAGCGGGTCTTCACCACCTCGGCAATTCGCTTCGAGTGTTCCGGCCACCTGCTGCGGTCCAGGTAGTTGCCGAACGTATCGTCCGGCAGGCCCAATCCCTTCACCAGCACGGCGTGGAATTGCGGCTCGATCGACCCGATCGCGAGATACTGGCCGTCCGCGCATTCATACGTATCGTAGAAGTGCGCGCCGCCATCCAGCATGTTGTTGTCGCGCTCGGCAGTCCACATCCCCACCGCTTTCATGTTGTAGAACATGGTCATCAGCGAGGCCGCACCATCGATCATCGCGCAATCGATCACCTGCCCCTTGCCCGACGACTTCGCCTCGATAATGCCGGCCAGCAGGCCGAACGCGAGATAGAGCGCGCCGCCTCCGAAATCGCCCACGAGGTTCAGCGGCGGCGCCGGCGGCTCGCCCTTGCGGCCCATCGTGTGCAGCGCGCCGGTGAGCGCGATGTAGTCGATGTCATGTCCGGCCATGCTGGACCACGGCCCCGTCTGGCCCCAACCCGTCATCCGCCCGAACACCAGCTTCGGATTGCGTTTCAGCGCCACCTCAGGTCCGACGCCCAGGCGCTCCATCACGCCCGGCCGGAATCCCTCGATCAGCCCGTCCGCCTTCTCGATCAGGCTCAGCGCCGCCTCGACGCCTTCCGGCTTCTTGAGATCAATGGCGACAGACCGCTTGCCCCGATTGGCGAGATCCGGGTGCGACCGCCCCACGCTCTCCGCGCGATCGATGCGCACGACGTCCGCGCCGAGGTCCGCCAGCAGCATGCCGCAGAACGGCCCCGGACCGATGCCCGCGAACTCCACGATCTTCACACCAACCAGCGGGCCAGACGCCATGACACTTCTCCGTTTCACAAGACGAAAGGGCACGGTTGACGGACACGTCAAGTGTCACGTTGCGGCAGGTGGCGCGCGATGATCTACAATCTGGCGGGGCCTTGAAAGGAATCTCGGATGCTTCGCCTGTTGTTCGGCGCAGTGCTGGTGTTGTCCGCCTGCGCGACCGCGCCACAGGCGATCAGCCCGACGCTGGAAGTCGCCGGCAATCAACTCTTTGTCGCGGCGACCATCAACGCCAAGCCGGTTTCTGCCCTTCTCGACAGCGCCGCGGAGATGTCTTTCGTCGACAAGTCATGGGCCGAGGCCAATGGCCTTGCCGCATCGGGATCGCAAGTTGCCCAGGGTTCGGGCGGCCAGGCGGAAGTCTCGTTCGCTGAAAACCTCACTGTCGAAGCGCTGGGCACACGTCTCAACAATCTCACCGCCGCCGTCCTCGACCTGACAGACCTGTCGCAGCGCCTTGTCGGCCGTCCCGTCACCTTCATCCTCGGCCGCGAGATTTTCGACAATGAGCGGCTGGCGATCGACATCGAAGACGGATCGATCGCGACCGTCACCCGGACCGCGACCCCGGCAGGTATCGCCCTCCCCCTCACCAGCGCGCGAGGAATTGAATCCTTCCCCGTGCGCGTCAATGGCCAGCCCATTGCCGCCGACTTCGATCTCGGCAACGGCACGGATGTCCTGATCGGAAAATCGACCGCCAAAAAGCTCGGCCTGCTCGACGACCCCGCCTCGCTAGTGACCCGCAAGGGCGGCGGCATTGGCGGCGAACTGGAGCGCAAGCTGGTCCGCCTGAAATCCATCGAGATCGCCGGCCGCACGTTTGAGAACATCGAAGCCGCCGTCGACGAGAATGACACCGCCGGAGAACTCAACATCGGCGTCAGCCTCCTGCGCAACTTCCGCATCACGACCGACTTCAGCCAACACACACTCTGGCTGGCGCACTGAGACAGCCACCGAGAAACCTCATGAAGACCTCCACGACGAAGCACCGCATCTACACAATGAGCTTCGCCAGCGTTTATCCGCTGTACATCGCCAAGGTCGAGAAGAAGGGGCGCTCAAAGGCGGAGGTGGATGAAGTCATCCGCTGGCTCACCGGATACACGCAAAAGGGCCTCGATGCGCAGATCAGGAAGAAGACCACCTTCGAGGACTTCTTTGCGACGGCGCCAAAACTCAACCCGGCGCGCACCCTCGTCACCGGCGTCATCTGCGGCGTCCGCATCGAAGACATTGACGAGCCGCTGATGCAGAACATCCGCTACATGGACAAACTTGTCGACGAACTCGCCAAGGGCCGCCCGATGGAGAAGGTGCTGCGGGCCTAGGCTCACGGAGTCATCCTCGGGCTTGTCCCGAGGATCACGGTTTGCGCCCGAAGGAGAAAGTATCCAGATCGCCTGGCCCTCATCCCTTACGCCGTGTGACTTGTCTTGGGCCAGCATGAGCCGTACTTTCGCGGCACACGAAGTGAGGGGGATCTCATGGCAGGTGCAACAATCGAGCGGCCGCTGGTCGATGACCGTCGGTTCTTCCGCGATCTGATCACCGCCATGGCGATCATTCTGGTCGCGGGCTTCGTCGTCCAGCTCGCGCTCGGGCGCTCGAGCTTCAACGCGCCGTTGATCGTTCATCTCCACGCGTTCGCCTTCATGGGATGGGTCGCCATCACAGTCGCGCAGTCCTGGCTCGCAGCGAACCGCAATGCGGCGACGCACCGGAGGCTGGGGCAGATAGCGGTGATCTGGGCGATCGGCCTGCTGGTTCTCGGGCCTATGGTGACGATCGCGAACGTGCAGACGGCGCGCACGCCATTCTTCTTCCAGCCCCAGCACTTCCTGATCGCCAACCCCGTGGGCCTCCTCGGCTTTGCCGGGCTCTTCTTCGCCGCGATCGCCCTCCGGCGCCAGACCGACTGGCATGCGCGCCTCCACGTCAGCGCATTCGTGATGCTGATGGGCCCCGGCTTCGGCCGCCTCCTGCCGATGCCGTTTCTGACGCCCTACGCCTTCGAGATCGCCGTGCTGGTGCCGCTCATCTTCCCGATCATCGGCATCGTGCGCGACTGGCGCGTGCAGGGTCGCCCGCACCCGGCATGGTTCTGGGGGATCGGCGTGCTCCTCGCGACCCTGCTGCTCGCACGCGTGATCGGCTTCTCACCCGATCGGGAGAAGCGATCTACGCCGCCGCCACCGCCGGCGGCAGCCTTGCCGGCACGGATGGACTGGCCTTCCCGCCGCCTCCGCCCGCGCCGATGTAAGGAGGCTGCGCGCGGCTAACCCATGCTCTGCGCGTCATCGACCAGCACGTCCGTGCCGGTCACGAACTTCGCGGCGTCCGAGCACAGGAACAGCAGCGCCTCGTCCAGCGAGCCTTCATCCATCACCCGCCGGCGCGGCGACTTGCCGATCGTCTTCGCCCCGCCCTCGCCGTTCAGCCACTCCTCGGTCAGCTCCGTCGCCACATAGCCCGGCGACAGCGCATTCACATTGATCCCATGCCGCGCCCACTCGCGCGCCAGCGACCGCGTGAGATGCGCGCAAGCCGCCTTCGACGTGTTGTACGCCGTCACGTTCGGAATCACGATCCGCCCCGCCATCGAGGCGATGTTGACGATCCGCCCATGATGCGACTTCTCCGGCCCCGCCTTGATCAACCGCCGTGCCGCCTCCCGCGCCACGCACCACACCGACGTCACGTTCAGGTCCATGATCTTGCGGAACTCCGCAATGTCCTGCGTCACCGCATTGTTCGCGTGCGTCATGCCCGCATTGTTGATCACCGTATCGACCAGCCCGAATTTTTGTTCGGCCGCGTCGAACATGGCGATCACCTGCGCTTCGTCGGTCACATCGCACTGCACGGCAAACGCATTGGCGCCCAGCTCCGCGACCAGCTCATCCAGCCGATCCTTCCGCCGCGCCGCGACAATCACCTTCGCGCCCTCAGCCGCCAGCACCTGCGCAAACCGCTTGCCCAACCCGCTCGACGCGCCCGTCACCAGCGCCACACGTCCCGCAACACGACCGGTCATCAGATCTCTCCCAGAACCCGTAGGGTGCATTGAGCGAAGCGAAATGCACCATCTCGCCACGCCCGCCAACGGTGCATTTCGCTCCGCTCAATACACCCTACAAAAGCCCACTCATATCCCGCAGCAGGCTCTTCACGCCCGCCAGCCGCGCCGGCGCATCGACCCACGCCCCGCTCAGCACCAGCTTCATGTCAGGCCGCAGCTTCAGCCGGTTCGGCTGCTTCTGCACATACGCGATCAGCTTGGCGCCATCCAGCGGCGCGTTATCGCGGAAGCCCAGCAGCGCCCCCTTCGGCCCCGCCGACACTTTCGCAACGCCCAGCCGCTTGCACAGGATCTTCACCGCCGTGATCTCCAGCAGCTGCTTCGTCTCATCCGGCAGCGGACCGAACCGGTCGATCAGTTCCGCCGCAAACGCCTCGCGCTCCTCGTCCGTCTGCAGGTCCGCCAGGCGCCGGTACAGCGACAACCGCGTCGACAGGTCCTCGACATACCCTTCCGGGATCAGCACCGCCGCGCCGATATCGATCTGCGGCGACCACTCGTCCGCCACCTCATGGCTATCGAGGCTCTCGCCCGACCGCAGCGCCTTCACCGCATCCTCCAGCATCTGCTGGTACAGCTCGACGCCCACCTCGCGCACATGCCCGGTCTGCTCCTCGCCCAGCAGGTTGCCGCCGCCGCGCATGTCGAGATCGTGGCTCGCCAGCATGAAGCCCGCGCCAAGGCTGTCGAGCGACTGCAGAACCTTCAGCCGCTTGTCCGCGCCCTCCGTCATCTTCTCTTCATCCGGCGTCGTCAGATAGGCATACGCCCGCAGCTTCGCCCGCCCCACGCGCCCGCGCAGCTGATACAACTGCGCCAGACCAAACATGTCCGCGCGATGGATGATCAGCGTGTTGGCGCGCGGAATATCGATGCCGGATTCCACGATGGTCGTGGAGAGCAGCACATCGGCCTTGCCGTCATAGAACGCGACCATGCGGTCTTCGAGATCCGTCGCCGACATCTGCCCGTGCGCCGTGAGGAACGACACCTCCGGCACCTGCTCACGGAGATACCGTTCCAGGAACGGCAGGTCCGCCACGCGCGGCGCCACGAAATAGCTTTGGCCGCCCCTGAAACGTTCCCGCAGCAACGCCTCGCGGATCGTCACCGGATCGAACTCCACCACGTAAGTCCGCACTGCCAGGCGATCCACCGGCGGCGTCGCAATGATCGACAGGTCGCGAATACCCGTCAACGCCATCTGCAGCGTCCGTGGAATCGGCGTCGCAGAAAGCGTCAGCACATGCACGTCGGCCTTGAGCTCCTTCAGCCGCTCCTTGTGCTTCACGCCAAAGCGCTGCTCCTCGTCCACGACGATCATGCCGAGCCGCTTGAAGTCGATCCCCTTGCCCAGCAGCGCGTGCGTGCCGATCACCACGTCGCACCCGCCCGCATTGATCATGTCCTTGGTCTCGGCCGCCTCTTTGGACGTCACGAAGCGCGACAGATGCCGCACCTTGATCGGCCAGCCTGCGAAGCGCTCCGAGAATGTCTGGAAGTGCTGCCGCGCCAGCAGCGTCGTCGGCGCGATCACCGCGACCTGCATGCCCGACATGGCAACCAGGAACGCCGCCCGCAGCGCAACCTCGGTCTTGCCGAAGCCGACATCGCCGCAGATCAGGCGATCCATCGGCTTGCCCGATGTCAGGTCCTTGATCACGTCCTCGATGGCCGAAAGCTGGTCGTCGGTTTCTTCATACGGGAAGCGCGCTGCGAATTCGCGGAACACGCCATCGGCCGAATCCGTCTTCCACGCCGTCTTCAGTTCGCGCTCGGCGGCGAGCCTGATCAGCTCGTCCGCCATGTCCATGATCTTCTTCTTGGCCCGCGCCTTGCGCGCCTGCCAACCGCCCCCGCCCAGCTTATCGAGCGCGTTCTCGCCGCCCTCCGAGCCATAGCGTGAAATAAGCTCGACGTTCTCGACCGGCAGCAGGATCTTGTCCCCGCCCGCATAGATCAGCTCGAGACAGTCATGTGGCGCCGTATTCACCGTGACAGTCTTCAGCCCCTCGTAACGACCAACACCGTGATCGACGTGCACGATCAGGTCGCCCGACGACAGCGCCGCCGCCTCCGCAATCACCGCCGCCGAAGACTTCCGCTTTCTCGGACGCGCAAGCTTGTCGCCCAGCATGTCCTGTTCGGAGATGATCACGAGATCATCATCCTCGAACCCGGTCTCGACCGCGATCTCCGCGACCGCAACCTGCCCCTTCGCCACCTCCGGCCACGACTTCACCGGCTTGGCGTTGGGAATGCCATGGTCTTCCAGAATGCCAACCAGACGGCTCGCAGATCCCGGGCTCCACGCCGCAATGATCACCTTCTTGCCCGCCGCCTGTCGCTCACGCACATGGCGCACCACCGCGTCGAACAGGTTGGCGTTCGGATCAGCACGCTCCAGCACGAAGCTGCGCCCGATCCGCGACCGCCCCAGCAGCCCGTCGGATTTCTCCGGCGCATTCTGCGTCGTGAACGTCGCCGTCGCGCGGCTCGTCAGCGCCTCCCCCAATTCCTTCGGCGTCAGGTAAAGCTTCTCCGGCAGCAACACATGCTGCACGGTCCCCGCCGCCACCCCGGCCGACTTCCTCGCTTCATAATAGTCTTCCGCCTGTGCCAGGCGCTCCGACGTCGCCTCAGCCGCCGACGGATCGATGCCAACCAGCGCGTCCGCACCAACATAGTCGAACAGCGTCTCCAGCTTCGCATAGAACAGCGGCAACCATTGCTCGACGCCCTGCCGGCGGATGCGCTCGCGCGCCGCTTCATACGTCGGGTCGCCGCCCGGCGAGCCCAACTCCGTCAGGAAGTTGCGCCGCAACAGGTTCAGCGCCTCGTCCGAGAAATCGATCTCGCTGACCGGCGCCAGCACGATCTCTTTCAGATCCAGCGTCGAGCGCTGCGTCTCCGGATCGAAATACTTCGCTGCCTCCAGCTCATCGCCGAAGAAGTCCAGCCGCACCGGTTCGATCAGGCCCGCCGGGAAGATATCGACAATGCCCCCGCGCATCGAATACTCGCCCGGCTCGCGCACCGTCGACGCCCGGCTATAGCCATTTATGTCGAGGTAGGCCCGCACCTTGTCGGCTGCCACCGTCTCGCCGACGCGCGCAACGAAGGCCGCCACGCCCATGTGCGATCGCGGCGGCACCCGCTGCACGACGGACGACGCCGTCGTCACCACCAGCATCGGCGCAGACTTCGCGGTCCGGCTCGCCAGCCGCGCCAGCGCCGCACACCGCGCCGCCGCCACCGCAGGGCTCGGGCTCACCCGGTCATACGGCAGGCAATCCCACGCCGGCAGGTTCACCACGTCCAGCAGCGGCGTGAAGAACCGCGCCGCCGCATACGCCATCAACGCGTGCCGATCGTCCCGCGCGATATAGAGCGCCGCCCCGCCCCGCTTCTGCGCCGCCTCCGCGATCAGCCGTACGTCCGCAATGAACGGCGTCTCATAGACCCGCACCGGCGATTTCTGTTGGGCCAGACTGTCCCAGACGCGCATAAGTCACTCACAAAAGAATAGATCCGCCTCCCGGACGCCTCTTTGAGCGCCAGGATGCGGAATGTTTTCACGGTTCAGGCGCCCGAGGGCGCGCCTTACCTATCTAGGCGCGGCATATCGGAATGAAAGCAGCAGGTCGAGAACTTCCGTCCGCAGCCCTGCCTCGGGTTCGCCCCGCCCCATGATCCAGTCGAAAACATGCTGGTCGGGAATATCGAGCACCGCCTCGAACTCGCCCAACTGGCGTTCATCGAACAGTCCCAGATGCGCGTCGGTGAACTGCTGCATGTAGAGATCCAGCTCGCGGAACCCCCGCCGGTCCGACCGGAACTTCAGCTTCCGCCGATATGTCTCGATATCGCTCATGTCGCTGTCTAACGCCCCGCCATCCGGGGGGGAAGAGCCGCCTCACCGCAGCGGCTTGAACTCCTTCAGCGGGCGACCTGCCTTGCACAGCTCAACACTCTTCCGTAGCCCCGGCAGGAACGCCTGATGGAACGCAACGAGCCTGCCCGCCGCATCCGCCTTGGTGAACCGCGCCTCTGCACTCTCGAACGATTTGCACACCAGCGCCCGATCACCGGCATCTTTCCCAATGATGCCGAGGATCATCTCGCTCCACCCGGCGTCGGCGCCTGAACTCGTCGCGTCCATGTCCGCGATCCGCGCATCGACGATCCGCTGCTGCTCCGCAATCGCTTCCTTGAACCGCCCGACATTGGAGAGATGCTGCGCATATGTCTCGCCAACCGTCACACTCAAGACCCGCGCCGATTCATCCCGGTCCTCGATCGCAACCAGCCGGCCCACCGCCTCGCGCGCACTGACCAGCAGGTCTTCGCCCTCTTTCGCCTCGTCGATCTGCGCGGCCGCCGCATACCCATCGGCGCCGCTCCACCCGATAAAATAGAGCAAATGCGGATCGCCCCGCGACCGCTTCTCCGCCGCAGCCAGCGCATCATGTGCGGCCCGGATCTCCGGATAGCCTTCCGCATTCCGATCCATCAGCGACCAGGCCAGGCCGCGATTGTATTTCGCAATCGCATGCTCGATGCCCGCCGCATCGCCGGTCTGCTCCTCCGCCGGCCACGCGTTCACCAATGCATCGTGACTGTCCGCTGCCTCAACCAACTCCTTGAACTGCTCATTGGCCGAAAACCGATCCATCGCCGCCTGCGACAGATCCCGCTGGGCCAGCCGCCATGCCTGCGTCCTATCCTTCTCGGGAACCCGCGCCAGCGCGGCCTGCCCCGCCTCATACTCCTCAACCGACTTCTTCGGATCGATATCGTTGTAGAAACTCATCAGGCTCGCGATTGCCTCGATCCGTGCCTCGGTGATGGCAATCTCCGGCGTGTCGCCACCCTCTTTCCGCACCGCCGCCAGCAGCGACTGCGCCCGTACGAAGTTGGCCTTCGCCGCTTTCTTCTGGCCGAGATTGCGCTCCAGGGGCGAGGCCTGAATCTCGCCCAGCTTCAACAACCCTTGAGCCGTCTCGAGCTGCAACGCAGTGCTCGCATGCGGCGTCTTCACCAGCGCATCGAGATAGGATTGCGCCTTCTCCGCCAGGTCCGCCCGCGCAGTCGTATTTCCCGGCACTGACCGCAACTGCTCGTTCAGATCGAAAAGCAGATAATGCGCCAGCGCCCTTACATCCTCGAACCGCCGCGCCTCCGCCGCCCGAGCCCCATCCGCCAGCACGAACGCAACGGCCGTTCCCGCAAACGCCCCGAGAACCAGCACGACGCCCGCCGTCACCGCAACCGCCGCGCGTTTGTGGCGCCCGACAAACTTGCGGAACGCATATCCGCGCCCGCCCTTGAACGCAGCAACCGGATAGCCGTCCCGCCAGTTGCGGATATCGGCTGCCATCAGCTCCACGGAAGGGTAACGATCTGCCGGCGCCTGCGCCGTGGCGCGCGCAACGATGGCGCCAAGCTCCGGCTCCGCCCTGAAGGTTTCGAGCAACTTCTCAGCCAGCTTGCCGAGAGAATAAATGTCCGCGGCCGTCGTCGGCTCTGCGCCCGTCATCCGCTCCGGCGCCGCGTAGCCTGGCGTCAGGCTCAGCGTGTGGAGCGAGGGCGCGCCAGTTGGAGCAGGCGCTGGCGCATCCGACGCGCCCGCAGGCCGCGCAATCCCAAAGTCGATCAGCTTCGCCACGCCCGCCGACGTCACCAGCACGTTCGACGGCGTGATGTCGCGATGCACGATCAGGTTGGCGTGCGCAAACGACACCGCCGCACAGGCCTGCAGCAGCTTGTCGATCCGCTCAGTCTTGCTGGCTTTGGCATCATCCGCCCACGCCAGCAGCGGCTGCCCCTCGACATACTCCATGATGATGTAGGGCGAGCCATCCTCGGTCTCGCCACCATCAAACAGCTGCGCGATATTGGGATGGCGCAACTGCGCCAGGATCTGCCGCTCGCGCCTGAACCGGTCCACCAGCCTTTGCGACAGGAGCCCCGGCCGGATCACCTTGATCGCGGCCATGTGCTCGAAATCGCCACGGTCACGCTTGGCGAGATAGACCGAGCCCATTCCCCCGGCGCCGATGCGCTCCGTAATCAGATACCCCGCAAGCCGCGTCGGCGACGGCTCATCATCCAGCGCCTCGACCGCCCCGCCGGTCTGCAGCACGATCGTTCGCTCCGCCTCGATGAACCTGTTCACCCGCGCGAGCAGGTCCGGCCGGCCCGACGTGTGTGTCGCAAGCCAGGTCTCAGGCTCCGCCGGCGCCGCCTCGAGAAAATCCTCGAACAGCTTCAGCGCATCGCGATCGAGCGAAACGTCGGTCATTCCTGGTCGATCGGATTCTGCAGCGCGTCCAGCAACCACGACCGCGCGACCTGCCAGCGGCGCTTGATCGTCGGCTCGGAAAGGCCCGTCGCCAGCGCAACGTCCTCCACCGTCATCCCCCCGAAATACCGCATCTCAACAAGCTCCGCGAGCTGGGCATCCAGCACCTTCAACCTGACAAGCGCGGAATCGAGCGTAAGCAGATCAAACCGCTGGTCGCCATCGACCCGGGTCGTCAGTTCCACCTTCTGGTGCTTGCGTTTTCCGGCCCCTTTCTGGCGGGCATGGTCCACCAGAATGTTCCGCATGACGCGGGAAGCCAACGCCAGCATATGGGTCCGGTCGGCGACCGACAGCCCATCGGCCTGGGCGATCCGCATAACGGATTCGTTGATCAGGTCCCCGGTCGACAGCGACGTCCCCCGCTCGGCCCGCAGCCGCGCGGCGGCAATGACACTCAGCTCCGGGTGCAGCCGCGCGATCAGCACATTGCGGGCATCGACGCTTCCGCCATGCCATGCGGCCAGCAGCTGGGCTGTCTTGGGTTCGCCGTCCATGCCTGCCCCACACGCGGAAATCTCCGCAAGCGACATTGTCCGTCAATCACGCAGCAGCGCAAGCATGGCTCGCGTCGCAAGATGCCCCCGCCCTGACGGTTCCCGCAGATCAGAACGATTAAGCTGCCCGACGCGGGATCAGTAGATCAGATACGGCTTCCGCTCGACCAGCCAGGCCTGCTCATCGGGAACCGTGATCGCATCGAGATCAGTCGGGCGTGGCCTTGGGATCATCGACCCACTCCCGCAACTGCGGCCCGCCATTGATCACGTCGATGGCGAGATGCCCGTCGGTATACTCGTACTTGAAGTCGAGCCCGCGCCACAGCGGATAGTCCGGATACAGGTTCCGGATCACCTTGAACGCCAGCGCCTGCAACCGCCACGGCTGGAACGCCTCATGATCATAGCTCGGATCTTCCGTGTGGATCTGCACGCCTTCGCACATCTGCTTCATGTGCTTGTGGAAGGTCGGCTCGAAGAAGCACTCGCGCAGCCGGCAGCCCTTCAGCCATTGCGGCGCCAGCGCCTGCATCTCCGCGATCACCCGCTTCGCATCGATGTCCGGCGCCCCGAACAACTCCAGCGGCCGCGTCGTCCCGCGCCCTTCCGACAGCGTCGCGCCTTCCAGCATCACGGTTCCGGCATAGGCCCGCGCCATCCAGAGGTTCGCCGCGTTGGGGCTCGGGTTCACCCACGTCCGTTCCCCAGCGGCCAGCCAAAGCCCGGACCTTCATCCGGTTTGTAGCCTTCCATCGCGATGACGCGATAATCGACCTTCAGCTTGAAATGGTCGATGAACCACTTGCCCAGCTCGCCAAGCGTCAGCCCGTGCCGCATCGGGATCGGCCCCGCGCCGACAAAGCTCTCATAGCCAGCCCGCAGCGTGAGCCCCTCGACCGGCCGCCCCGCCGGGTTCGGACGATCCAGCACCCACACGGATTTGCCATGCTCCGCCGCCGCCTCGATCACATAGAGCAGCGTCGTGATGAACGTGTAGATCCGGCAGCCCACATCCTGCAGATCGACCAGCACCGTATCGAACGTGCTCATCATCTGGCCGGTCGGCCGGCGTCCTTCGCCGTACAGGCTGAACACCGGAATGCCGTGCACCGGATCGGTGAAGTCCGGCGACTCCACCATGTTGTCCTGCTTGTCGCCGCGCATGCCGTGCTGCGGGCCGAACGCTGCCGTCACTTTCACATCGCCACACGCCGCCAGCGCATCCAGCGAATGCGTCAGGTCAGCCGTCACCGAAGCCGGGTGCGCCACCAGCGCCACGCGCTTGCCCTTCAGCGGCGCCCGCAGCCCAGCATCCGCGATCAGCCTGTCGATGCCAAACTTCATGCCACCACTCATTTGTTCTGGTCCGGCGCTGCCAGCGTCAGCACATAACCCTCGGGCGCATGGAAATCCGGATTTCCTTGCGGATGCGCTAACGCCCAGTACGCCCTGCGCCCGTCGGCCGCCTCGATCACCGCGCTGATCGCCGCCTGCCACGGCGCATCCTGCGGCGGCATTCCCTCCGCGCCCGACACATCGACTGTCGCCCGCAGCACGAACTGCCTGCCCATCGTCAGCGTCCCGATCGGCGCTTCCTTCACGCCCGCAATATCCTGCATCCCCGAGCGCCTGCTCCGAAAGCTGTAGGCGGCCCATCTTCCGGTCGGTGCGAAGTTGAACTCCACATAGCCGGGCGCCTCGGCCTTCAGGATGAAGATCTCGAAGCAGGTATGCTTCCATAAGCTCATCCGCGCGGCTCGGATCCGACAGTTCCGGAATCATCAGCTGTTCGAGATCGCCGGTCAGCCGGTAGATCACCTCGACCTTGCCGCCCGGCAACCGCCGCGCCTCCGCCGTCAGTCCCTCGACGGGAAGTCGCGGCGAATCGGCATGTGGCTGCAGAGAAGCGGTCATAGGCCGAACCCTACCGCCCGCCAGACCCGCCGACTACTGGTCAGCTATTGGCGCGAGGCGATCAGCAGGAAAGCAATCAAATCCCGTCGCTCGGTCGGCTCCGCAATCCCGTTGAGCCGCATGGCCGTTCCCGGAACGAAACTGTCCGGCGCAAGCAGCCACTGGTCCACCAGCTCAGGCGTCCAACTCGGCGCCGTGAACGCCGTCAGCGCCGGCGAATATTTGTAGCCCGCTGCCTCCGCCGTCCCCCGGTCAAACACCGCATGCAGGTTCGGCCCCACCTGGTTCCCACGCTTCGGGTCGAGGAAGTGACAGGCCGTGCATTTCCGTGAGAACAATTCCTTGCCCTTGTCCAGGTCCGCCGCGTTGTACGGCGCCGGCAGTTCCGCCAACGTTGGCGCCGGAACCACGGGAACAGGCGCCGCCGGAGCTTTCGGCGCTTCCCCACCGCAGGCAGCCAGCGCAAGCGCAGAAATCATCGCCGGAATCATGCCAACAAGACGCATCGCGCTACCTCGGGCCGGAATTGAAGCCATATCTCCGGCTTGCCGCCGGAACACTTCGATTGCATCAGACTTCACCAGTTCCTCCAGTTCGCTAAATGCCGCAAGGAAGTTCGTATGACGCTCGCCAGCTGGCCCAAGGTCGAAGCCGAAGCCGTCCGCATCCGCGCCACCGAGCTGAAAGCCATCGCCGCCCGCGCCGACATGGCGCCGTTCGTCTGGGCCGCGCCGCACCTTGAAGTCGACGTCGCAAAGCAACCCATCGACGACGCCGTCATGGCCGCCATGCAAGCGCTCGCAACCGAGCGCGGCCTCGAAGCGAAAATCAAATCCCTCTTCGCCGCCGAGATCGTCAACGCCTCTGAAAATCGGCCGGCTCTCCACTGGGCGCTCCGTGGCGGCGGCAAGGGCATCCCGGCGATCGACGCGATGAACCGCGAAGCCGCGAAAGCCGCCGCCTTCGCAGATCTCGCCCGCAAGGGTGGCCTCGGCTTCCCGATCAAGACCATCCTGCACATCGGCATCGGCGGCTCGGACCTTGGCCCCCGCCTGATGTGGGACGCCCTGCGCGACTACGCCTCCGAAGGACCCGAAATCCGCTTCGCCGCCAACGTCGATCCGGAAGATTTCCACGAAGCGACCGCCCATCTTGATCCCGCGACGACGCTCGTCCTCGTCGTCTCGAAATCCTTCAAGACGCCCGAGACCGCCTCCAACGCCCAGCTCGCCCGCGAATGGCTGGTCAGCCATCTCGGCGAGACACAAGCCAACAACCATCTCGCCGCCGTCTCCTCCGCGCCCGACAAGGCCAAAGCCTGGGGCGCAGCCGAAGACCGCATCTTCCCGATGGATGAAGCGGTCGGCGGCCGCTACTCGGTCTGGTCCTCCGTCGGTCTCTCGCTGCAGATCGCCCTCGGCGCCGATGCTGGCGCCGCCTCCTCGCTGGCGCCGCCGAAATGGACGCTCACTTCCGCGACACGCCACTCGCCAGCAACACGCCTGCGCGCCTCGCCATGATGGACGTGTTCCTGCACACCGCGCTCCACATCCCCAACCGCACCGTGCTCGCCTACGCCCACCGCCTGCGCAAACTGCCCGACTTCCTCCAGCAGCTCGAAATGGAATCCAACGGCAAGAGCGCCGCCGACTCTGACGGCGGGCCTGATCGGGCAGACGTCTCCGATGGTGTGGGGCTCCGTCGGCACGCTGGGCCAGCACTCCTTCCACCAGCTGCTGCACCAGGGCATGCGCGAAAGCGCCATCGAGTTCGTCGTCGCGCGCGATGCCGGCGCCGGCGACATCGCGCGTGGCCGCGCCCTCATCGCCAACGCGCTCGCCCAGGCCGAAGGCCTCCTCGCTGGCCGCAGCGCCGCTGAAGCCGAGAAACAGCTAGCCGCCCAGGGCAAGACCGGGCCAGCGGCTGTCGAACAGGCGCGCCACATGCACATGCCCGGCAATCGCGGCTCCACCACCGTCCTGCTGAACGATACCAGCCCGGAAACCATAGGCGCCCTGATCGCCATGTACGAACACCGCACCTTCGCCGCCGGCATCCTCTGGGGCATCAATCCGTTCGATCAGTGGGGTGTCGAACGCGGCAAGGTTCTCGCCGAAGAACTCGACAACGCGCTCGCCGGCGCCGATCCCGGCAAGCGCGACCCCTCCACCCTCCGCCTCGTCTCCCGCACGCGCCGCTAGGCGAAGCGTCTGGACAAGACAGCCCCGGCGTCGGACCTTGTCACGCCGACGTCAGTGGGGACTTCGCATGCGTATCGCCGCCCTATCGCTGCTCGCGCTCGCAACGGCCTGCGCGGGCGTGCCTGACACGCACCCGATCAATACCGCGCTCACCGCTAGCGCCCGCGCCCTTGCCCGAAATCGATGTCGGCATAGACGGCGACGCCATCGCGTTTGCCTTCTCCGGTGGCGGCGCCCGCGCAGCCTCCTTCTCGCTCGGCGCGCTGCAGCAGCTGCGCGACATGAAAGACCCTGGCGGCAAGCCGCTGATCGACCGCGTCGCCCTCGTTACGGCTGTGTCCGGCGGCTCCATCACCGCTGCGTGGTTCGGCCAGCACGGCGCCGCCGGCCTCGACGACATGCGCGCCGCCGTTCTGGACAAGGACTGGCAGGCCAAGCTCAACACCAGCTGGATGATACCGGACAACTGGCAGCGCCTGATGCAGGGCGGCCTCAACGGTCCGGACAAACTCGCCAACTGGCTCGATGAGGAAGTGTTCAACGGCGCCCATATGCGCGACATGCCCAACCGGCCGCGCATCATCATCAACGCCGCCGACCTCTACACCGGCACGCCCTTCGCCTTCGCGCCCCCTGGTTCGATGCGATCTGCAGCGACCTCGGCGCTGTTCGCCTCGCCGATGCCGTAGCCGCCTCCATGTCCGTGCCGATCGCGTTCCGTCCTGTCGTTGTGAAGAGCTACGCCAAGGACTGCCCCGCCCCGCTTCAGCCATGGGTGCGCGCCGCCGAGATCGACCGGTCGTCTCCCACGCTGCTGCGCGAAACCGCCCGCGCCTTCCGCTTCTATCGCGATGAAACGCGCATGCAGTACCTTCACCTGACAGACGGCGGCGTAGCCGACAATTTCGGCGTCTCCAGCCTCGTCACCCTGCGCGCCGCAACCCAGAAGCCCTATGGTCCGCTCTCAGCGCGCGACGCAGTGAAAATCCGCCGCCTCGCCTTCATCATCATCAATGCCGAGCGCAATCCCGAAGGCGACTGGGCCTTGAAGGAAGCCGGCCCCGACGGCCCGCAACTGCTCGACGCAGCGCTCGGCATCGCCGTCAACGCCCCCAAGCGCGCCGCCGCCGACGCCTTCGCCGGAACCCTGGAAAGATGGCAGCGCGACGTCATCGCCTGGCGCTGCGCCCTCACCCCCGCCGCCGCCGCCGCACTCGGCGCCGGCCCCGGCTGGAAATGCGGTGACGTCGATTTCCGTCTCGACATGATCTCGTTCGGCGACCTCACCGACAAACGCTTCGCCGATCTCGGCAAGGCCGCCACCGCCGTCAGCCTGCCGAAAGATCAGATCGACGCACTCATCGCTGGCGGCCGCGAGGCCATCGCGACCAATCCGGAAATCCTGAAGCTTACCCGCCCTAACTAGCGTCCGGGCTCATGATCCGCACGCGCGACTTGGCGGTCAGCCCGCCCTCGTCGACCACGGAGACGGTGTAGAACCCGGCCATGCCCGGCCGCCACACCGTGTCGCCCGCCACGTTCTTGCCGAGCGGCTTGCCGTCGACATACCAGGCCAGCTTCCCGTGCCCTTCGGCGGCCAGCACGAACGATGTGTGCTCGTCATCCTTGAAGACATCGGCGCCATCAGGCGGGAAGAGAATCTGCGGCGGCACATTCTCGTGCTCGAACCGCGCCAGCGCCGACGGCGGCAGGTGATCGCCCGGATCTTCCTCGCGCAGGCTCGGCCCCGTATTCCGTTTCGGCATGATGCGCGAGATCATGTCGTAGACCTCGAACAGCACCGGCAACGCCGCCTCGCGTCCCGTCACGCCTGGCCGCGGCGCCGAGTCCGCCCGGCCGATCCACACCACCACCGCATACCCATTCCCCGTCCCCGCCGCCCACGCATCGCGGAAGCCGTAGGACGTGCCCGTCTTCGCCGCGATCACCGGCGCTTCCTGCGTCAGCTGCGCCGGCATCCGTCCTGACGGCGCAGGCGCCGCTGCAAGAATGTCCACGATCTGACGCGCCGACTGCGCCGACATGATCTGCGTCGCCGGCGTCTTCAACTTGCGTGAAGCTTCGGATTCCGATTCCAGCCAGTTCAGCGGCAGCGCCCGCCCCCGGTCGCCGAGCGCCGAATACAGGAGCGCCAGCTCGCGCACCGTGAGGCCTGCCCCGCCCAGCGCAATCGCCAGCCCCGCATCGTCATCGCCCGACAGCGGCATCGACAGGTCGGCGCCCGCAAACGCCAGCGCCGCCGCAAACCGCTGCGCGCCGACCGCATCCAGCGCCGACACGGCCGGAATGTTCAACGAGTGCTGCAGCGCCTGCGCCACCGTCACATCGCCCCGGAACGTCCGGTCGAAGTTGTCCGGCCGATAGCTGGAGAACCGGCGCGGCGCGTCCGCGATCCGCGTGTCGGGCGATGCCACGCCATCGTCGAACGCCAGCCCGTAGATGAACGGCTTCAGCGTCGAGCCCGGCGAGCGCGGCCGGTTGGTCAGGTCGATCCACCCGCCCGCCGACTTCCGGTTCGACGAACCTGCAACCGCACGCACTTCGCGGCTGGCAATGTCGACCACCATGACCGCAACCTGCACGCCATCCCGCGCCGGACCGGCCGAGCGCGTTGCGAGGTCTTCGACTTCCTTCTGCAGGTTCAGGTCCAGCGTCGTGCGGATATTGTCCGGTGACTTCGATCGCGCCAGCGCCTCTTCCGAAGCGTGCCACGCCAGCGTCGGAAAATCGCGACGCTTCGGCGCCGGGTATTCCGCAGACTCCTTCGCGAGGTCGCGCGCGAACACCCCTTCATCCGCCAGCCGCATCAGCACGCGCTCGCGCGCCACGATGGCTGCCTTGGGCTGCAGGTCCGGCCGTCGCGCCTCAGGCGATTGCGGCAAGGCGATCAGCATCGCGATCTGGTCCGGCGAGAGGTTATCCGGTTCGCGCCCGAAATACGCCCACGACGCCGCGCGCACGCCCTCAAGGTTGCCGCCATACGGCGCCATCGTGAGATAGAGTTCGAGTATCTGCTCTTTGCGTCAGCCGCCGCTCGAGCTGCCAGGCGCGGAACGCCTCGAAGACCTTCGACACGATATTCCGCGGCCGCGGCTCCAGCAGCCGCGCCGTCTGCATCGTGATCGTCGATCCGCCGGAAACCACCCGCCCAGCACTCGCCAGCGACCCCGTCGCCCGCGCCATCGCGGCAAAATCCACGCCGCCATGCGACATGAACCGCTTGTCTTCGTAGGTCAGCAGCGCCTCGATGAAGTCCGGGTCGATCTGGTCGAGATGCGCCTGCATCCGCCACTTGCCGTCATCGACCGGAAACACGCGCAGCACCGTCCCGCGCCGGTCCATCACCACGCCAGACAGGTGCGACGCCCGCTCCAGCGGCGGCGGCAGAATGAAATCGAGAATGTAGAACGGCGCCACCACATAGAGGATGACAAGGCCAACCCGGCGCCACCATTCGGCCGGCCACCAGAAACGGAAACGCCAGCCCTTGGGGGGCGTCAGTCGTTTCACCAGCTTGGTCAGGCGCTCACGCATTACTCGGCCGTTCGACCCGGCGCACCGGGATCAGCGGCGCGGACCACCGGCCCGCGCCGCTATCCAGTTCCTATCGCTTCGCGACCGTGATCGTCCGCGAGACAGTCCGTGCGAACGTATCCGGCTTGTACATGTGCTCGGCGACCACGCCCGGCATCGTGAACGTGCCCGGCGTCACCACGCGAACCATGTAGGCGACCGTCATGCGCTTCTGGTCGTAGAGATTGAACGACGCAATGAAGCGGTCATCCCGCGCTTCGGCGATGTCCGGCTGCACCAGATCGCCGAGGAAGCGGTACGGACCCGTCGCGCCCGCATCTTCCGGACGCAGCACCGCTTCGATCTCGAAGCCTGCCGGCAGCAGGTCCGCGATCACCAGCGGCGTGGTGCGCATCTCGGTCGAGGCGACCGTCACCGCCACGATGATACGATCACCCTGGCGGAAGCTCGTCCCGTCGATCGACTGGCCTGCCGGGCTCCACAGCTGCTTGTTGGCAAGCATGCCGTCGAACGCCGGCGCCGGGGCCGTAGCGGGCGAACCGCGCGAAACCGCCGTCACCCACAGCTGACCGGAGCCCTTGTTGGTGAACACGGGCGGCTGCGAAACGGTCGTCATGCGATAGACGCCGGTCGACTTGCTCTCCGCCGTGCCCTGCACGCCGACATTCACCGCCGACTGACCACCCGAAAGCGCGTTCGCCGCGAGCAGGAGGAAGGATTTCTCCTGTGTCGTGAGGCGATCCGGTTCCGGCAGGTCCTGCGCCACACGTTGCGACAGGCGCGTCACCAGCGTCGTCTGCTTCGACTCCTGCGCCACCGCCAGGATGCCCGCGAGATCGCGACGCGGTGGTCTGGTAGTAGTCGCCGGTGTTGACGTAGCCGATCGCCTGCTCCGCCTGCTCGAAGGCAGACTTCGCACGGGCGTTGTCGCCGATCATGTAGAGCGCCGCGCCGATCTGCGCACGGGCCAGCGGGCTCGCGATCTCCTTCATCTTGTCGTCGTGGAGATAGCGCAGACGCGCCTTGTCCATGCGGCGGGCCTTGGCCAGCACATAGGCGGCATACGCCATCGAACGGTCCATCATCGCCTTGGCCGTGTCGTTGTGCCAGCGGCTCTCATAGACTTCGAAGTCGTAGCCCGACGAGTAACGGTTCTCGCGAACCGCAAACTCTTCAAGGCTGTCATAAGCCTTGTCGAGCGCCGCAGCCGGCACGACGTAGCCAGCCGCCTTGGCGCGGAACAGGAAGTCCGTCGCATAGGCGCCAAGCCACGGGCTGGAGAGCCCATCACCCGTCCGCCACAGGCCGAAGGCGCCATCCGCGCCCTGACGGTTCAGCAGCGTGTTGATCGCTTCCTGAACCTGGTTCTTGAGGTCGCCCGGCGTCTTGCGTCCCGCCAGCGCCGCGATCTGCGAGGCATAGAGCAACGGCAGCGCACGGCTCGTGATCTGCTCGGTGCATCCGTACGGATACTGGTCGAGCGAGTCGAACAGGGCGGCCGCGTCCATCGGAATGGGCGAGAACGACACCTGCAGGTAGGCCGAGCCCGGCACGAACGACGAGAGTGAGTCAGCTGCAGGCGAGAACGTCGCCCCCGGCTGGATCGTCGTGCGGATCACATTGCTCGCCGGCAGCCACGCAGAGCGCGTCTGGATCGGATAGCTGCGCGTGACCGCGTAATTGCCCGGACCGGTGAGGTTGAACGAAACGTTCGAGATGCCTTCCGACGCCGACGAGAAGCCGGCGTCGAGATCGACGCGTTGTCCCTTGGCAAGGTTGGTCGACAGTTGCGTCGTTGTCGCTTTCACCGGAAGCCCAGCCTGCAGCGCCGCTTTGTAAGCGCCCGCCTGGCCTTCCACGTTGTCCAGCGTCAGCGTCGCCGTCGCCGTGTCGCCCGGCGACAGGAAGCGCGGCAGGGCCAGCAGGGCCGGAACCTGATCGCGCACCGTCACCGGCTTCGACGCAGAGCCAACGCCCGAGTTGGACCAGGCCACAGCCATCAGCCGCAGCTCGCCATTGAACGCCGGCACGTCGAGCGTAATCGTCGCCTTGCCGCCATTCAGCTTCACCGGTTGCGAAACCAGCGCCACCGATTGCGTCGGCACGACAGTCAGGCCAGCGCCGCCAATCTGGTCGCCGCCCATGCGGATGTTGCCGGCCGCGCCCTGGTTGGGATCGAGCAGGCGGCCATAATCGTCGCGCAGCTCAACGCCGAGACGGCGCTTGCCGAAGAAGTATTCCACCGGGTCCGGCGTCTTGAAGCCGGTCAGCAGCAGGATGCCTTCGTCGACAGCAGCCAATTGGACATAGCCGTTATCGTTCGGCCCGCCCGCCGTGATGTTCACCGTCATCTTGCTGTTCGGCCGTTGAACCGGCGGCGCAGCAATATCCAGCTTGAACGTCCGCGGGCTCACATCGACCGCAACGTGGGCGACGCCCACGGCGCGCCGCGGTTTCGGCGTCTTGGCTGCATCACGCGGCGTGTAGACCGTCGCCATGACATAGACGCCCGCGCCCCACTCCTTGGTGACCGGCAGCTTGATGTGCGCGCCCTCGTTCGCCTTCACCGACACCGTGCGGGTGGTGATGACGTTCTCGGACGCAACAACGATTTCCGCTTCGCCCGAATAGGGAGGCATGATCGTGACATCGACATCGCCGCCGATGGCCGGCAGCGAGTCCGGAACCTGCACGCGCACGCGATCCGGCGCTTCGACGCCATCCTGCGGCTGGCCGCCCCAGCCCGACCAGAACGCGTAGGAGGCTTCGCCGCCATTCGCTTCTTCGGTCAGGTAGATTTCAAAGTCGCCGTAATCGAGCTGGCGCGTCTTCAGCGTGGCCGTCTTGCCGTCGGCAATCGCGAGGCGACCGCTTTCGAGTTCGACCACACGACGCGACTGACGCCACTGCCAGGCGCCGCCATCTTCGCGGTACCAGTCATACTTCCAGTCGATGCGGACGAGGCGCCAGTTGACGTTGGCCGCCTTCTTGAGCGCCGTTGCGATCGACCGAGGCCACTTCGAAGCTGGCCGAGTCGCCTTCCTTGGAAGACTGGTCGTCGAACGACGGCTTGATGCCGACATAGCGCTCCGCCGGACGGTAAGCGACACGCACGTCATCCCGCACCGCACGCCCGCCCGGCTCGATTGCCGAGATGACAGCGCGCAGGCGCAGCGGACGCGACGAGGTCGCATTCTCTGCCGCACGCGGGTCGAGCGAGATGATCGCCTGGCCTTGCGAATTGGTCTTCGCTGTCGCGAGGTCGAAGGTCGACTCGCGGAACTGCTCGTCATGACGCCCGAAGGTGAAGCCCTTCAGGTCGGGGAACGGATTGTTGTCAGGCTCGACGCGGGCATTGCCTTCCACCGGAAGGTCAGCACCCGGCGCGCCATAGAGGAAGCGGACATTGGCCGTGATCGGGCGGGACTCGTTCGCCTTCATCGGAACCTTGTCGTCAGCCTTCAGGTCGAGCGCGATGCGCTGCGGCACGAAGTCCTCGACCGAGAATGTCTCGCTGCCGACTTCGCCGACACCATCGACTTCCGTCGCGATGCGCCACGTTCCGCGCGCCGCCGTACGCGGCACCGGGAAAGCATAGGTCACGGCGCCGTTGAACTGTTTCGTATCCTTGAAGCGCAGGCGCCCGGCCTCGAGCCCGTTGGGCCCGTAAACCGCGACAGACCCCGCGCGATTGCTCAGCGAGATCGCCGCCGCATCGCGAATGAGCGCTGTGATCGCCACAGATTCACCCGGTCGATAGACGCCACGCTCGGTATAGACGAAGGCGTCAGCAGCCTGCGCCGGCGAGCGTCCGCCAATGTCGCGCTCGGTCAGGTCGACCGGCGTGCGGTCGAGATCGAGGATCGCGAAGTCGCCATTGGGCGCGTAGGCCATCAGCATGCGCGGGGCGACATTGCCCTCGCCGCCCATGATCGGGCCCGAGAAGTTCACGCGGCCGGAATTGTCCGAATTGCCGCGCGCCAGAATCTCGTTGTTCCGCGCGATCAGCTCCAGCTTCACGCCCGACACTGTCTTGGCCGACTGCAGCGACCGCACGGTCGCCGACATGCCGCCATTGCCGGTATAGGTCGTCAGCGCGAGGTCGGTGATGACCAGCCAGCGCTTGGCGTGCGCGGCATTGTCCGGAACCTTGTCGGCGCCATCGAGCTGGTCGAGCTCGACGAAATAGGCGCCCGGCTGCAGGCGCGGGATAGCTTTTGCAATCGGGAAAACCGTCGTCTTGGATGAGTTGGCCGATCCGGGCGTGTCGATCTCGCCGGTCCACAGCTGCTCGGCGACGTCACCGACATCCGAGCCGTAATCCATATAGCCCCAGCCGCCCTGGCTGTGCGAATAGCCCTGTGTGATGGTCTTGAACGCCAGCGCGCGATCGGTGATGCGCGAGATCGTCACCTTCACCTTGTCGACGTTCACCGTCTCCAGCGCGAGGCCATCCGCATCGATGCGCGGCAGGATCACGCCGTCGCCCTTGAAGCCGACGTAGGACGGACGGTCGCCGAACGAGATCGCGACGTCTTCATCGAACGGCAGCGTACGGCCATCAGTGGCCGGCAGGCCGGAGCGGATCTTGATCGAACGATCGTCGCCGAACTTCAGGCCGCCGAGGCACAGGCTGGAGCCTTCGACCGACAGCGCGATCTGCGGTCCGTCGCCCATGTCGACGAACGGACGATAGTCCGTCGCCGGGTTGAGGCTGGACGAGAAGGCGAGGCACGCCCGCGGCAGGTCCTTGGTGACGTCGATCGTGTAGCGGACAAACTCGAACTCGCCCGATCCGGCCGCGCGCGCCGGCATTCGCCTGTCGCGTTTCGAGCTGTGGACCCTGGTCCTTGCCCATCACCATCGCGGCGTCAGTTCCGGTGCCCGACTGGCCACAACCGGCAAGCGCAATCGCGGAAAGCACGCCAGCGGTCGCGACCGCAATAGCGCGCAGAATCTTATTAGACCCCACGTCGTCCCTCCTGAGTCCCCAAGCCCGTATTCACTGTGCGCAATCACATTAACGTAAGCGCGTGCGTATGGAAGACGCCGCAACAGACAAGCTGCTGAAAAAGAGTGGGTTTCGTAGTTTCCCGTCCGCGTACGGATCGCCATCGATGGAACCGGCTCGCGCGCCGCGCGAAGGAACGCTGGTGCCGGATGAGGGGATTGAACCCCCGACCTTCGGTTTACAAAACCGCTGCTCTACCGCTGAGCTAATCCGGCGTCAGGCACGCTTGCCCAGGGTGGGCCGATGTGTCCGCCGCGAGGGAATAGGCGCCTGCAGCCTCCCGCGCAAGCGGTCACGCGACCCGAAATGACCCCTCCCCCGCCACATTCCGCCCGGTTCCCGCCCATCGGGAGCCGTTCCGGGAACTAGACTCAGCTTCGGGCCGTTAGGGAACTGGATCTGGAGGGCTGACATGCAACGTCTCACCGCAATGACCTTGGGCGCACTGGCCATCGGCCTCGCTGGCTATGCGTATGATGCCGCGTCCGCGCAAACTTCAGCTGGCATGGCCCCGGCCGGCAAAATGGCCGCCTGCCCGAAATACGAATCAACTGTCTACTTCTCCCCCGACTCGGCCGAGCTGAGCACCTATTCCAATTACACCATTGTCAGGATCGCCAACGACGCCCAGGCCTGTGGATCGAAGGGCGTCGTCGTCCAGTCCGCCGCCGATGACAATCGCGCCCAGACCGTCGCCTCCGCCTTGCGGGCCAAGGGTTTGAAGGCCGTCATCGTTCCGTCACCAGCGCTCGCCCAGTCCGATGAAGCGATGATCAACCGCTCCGTCGTCCTGCGTGTTGCCGCGCCGGGCACGCGCCTGAGCTGATCGAAAATCACATCACGGCATCGTCGCTCTGGCGCGATTGGCCGTGCGTGTTACAAGCCCCCGCGAAAGTGGGGAATGATGGACAAGCGTATTCTCGGTCGCGCCTACAGCCGCCTGATTCACAAGTACTTCCTCAACGACATGTATCTCGACCTGCGCATGCGGGCGAAGAAGGACACGGTCGACTACATCGAGGCTCACCTCAACGAGGCGATGCTGGTGTCGGGCCGCCGTCCCCTGATCGAGCTCTGCATGAAGCGCGAGAAGGAAGCCAAGCTCAACGGCATGATCCTCGAGTTCGGCGTCGCCGGCGGCGTCTCCACCCGCATCATCGCCAAGAATGCCGAGCCGCGCACCGTCCATGGCTTCGACAGTTTTGAAGGCCTGCCCAGCGACTGGACCGGCACGCACGAACAGAAGGGCCGCTTCACGCAAAGCGGCAAACTTCCCCGCGTCCCCGGGAACGTCATGCTCCACAAGGGCTGGTTCGACGCGACGCTCCCCGGCTTCCTGAAATCCAACCCCGGCCCGGTCAGCTTCATCAACGTCGACTGCGATGCCTACGACTCGAGCAAGTACGTCCTCGACCAGCTCGCCGACCGCATCCGCCCCGGCACGATCGTGATGTTCGACGAATACTACAATTACCCGAACTGGCGCGAACACGAGTTCAAGGCCTGGCAGGAAACCGTCGCCGAACGCAAACTCACCTACCGCTACATCGGCTTCTCGACGATGCGCTACCACGCAGCGGTGCAGGTGACGGCGATCGGCTAAGGTCCTGGCGACCATATGCAGCGGAAGGCGCCCCGCACTGCGTTGGGCCGCTGGTAGCATAGTCTCCGCCTGCTACGCTTCCGTCCTGGAGGCTTCGCATGATCTGGGACGCGCCACCGCCCGCTATTTCGGCGCCCGTCCTGCCGTGCGGCGACGGCAAGCATCAGCGTATCTGGGCAGGCGATGAAACCGTTGTTCTGCATTCTCCCGATTGCCGATGGATACTTGCCTATCGCCCGATAACGGGGTCGCCTACGGCCTCACCCCTCAAGGAGCCTCTGGTTGCCGACATGGCGACCGTTGCCGACGCCGTGACAGGAAAAGTGGTCGCCACTTTCGAAATGTCCCGCAGCGCGAACCTGCACTGGCTCGACGATGGAGCGCATCTGATCGTCAATTATCTTTCAGGCAGTGGATCGGCAGAACCGCTGGTTATCCTGCTGCCGTCCAGGCCTCAGCCCGCCCAGACCGCAGCGCCGATCGACCTCAGCGAGGTTGTATTCGGCGACGTGCTGAAGCGCATCGGCAAGTCGCCGGAGCAGGTCTACCATTTTTACGCGTACTTCACCGCCGACAAGGGCGATCGTGTCCTGATCTCGGCCGAGCCCGTCTACACACTGCGCGGCGACACCGGTCCCGGCGGGTCAGCCTGCCTGATCTACAGCGTCGACAAAGCCACTTTCCGCGATGCGCGCCTGATCGAGCGGCTACCCGAGAACGCCCCCTGCCCAAATGGCCCAATGGAATAATCTGCCCACACCAGAAGGCTGGCAATCTTATCGGGTCGATGCTGCCTGCCGATGTCTACGTCCAATACTGACGCGCGGCGGTGCAGGTGACGGCGATCGGTTGAGAGGAATGGACTCGGGTCGCGCGAGAACCATCGTGCCTATTTAGAGCACTGTGGCTTGCCCAGGTTCTTTCAGGCGCCACTGCGCTTCGGAAAACCAGCGGATGTTCTGAAACCGCACGTCTGTTTCCATCCATCTTTCCACAATACGCGAAAGGCCCATGAGAACATTCGGATTACTGGGCTTGGCAACGATGTGCCACTGACCATCGGGAAGCCGTTCGAAGGCCACGTCATGTTCGACGTCGTCGAACCATGAAATTCGAACGCTCACCTGCCCACCTCTGGGAAGCAGGCGCCGCACGAGTTGTCCCCGGTTTCTGTGATAGCGACCCGTGAAATCGTGAAGGAAACTCAGAGCAAGTTGCTTCGCTGTCGGGAAGGCGCTCGCGTCCGCAATACTAAAGCGAACGTGGTGGCGGATCAGCGGCGCCGCGCCGGTTTCAATATCCTGATCGCACAGATCGCGATTCCCCATCTCCACGATCCGGCGCACGATGTCATGATCCGCGCCGCGATACCTGATGCAGTCGACCTCACTACTCCACATAGCGTTCAGCGTTCGGTCAATCGACTGCGCGGTCCGCGGCTGATGGGCAACTACGCAATGGTTACTCTCCGGCCCGCCCGCCCATGCAAAGACTTCCGGCGCTTCTTCCATCGGCACACCGCACGTAATGCAGCAGCCCTCCTCTACGTAGAAATCGCCGGGCGCATTCGCGGGATGAGGCGGATTAGGCATAATCGTGCTGACTAGCCGAAGTCAGCCGGCGCCTCAATTGAGCCTGCCTCCGGCGTCGGTTGAGCCGTCATGACAAGACTGGCCTTCCGCCCCGCCTGACGCTACATCGCGGCCATGGCCAGAATCCTCATCACCTCCGCCCTGCCGTACATCAACGGCGTCAAGCATCTCGGCAACCTCGTCGGCTCGATGCTGCCCGCCGATGTCTATGCCCGTTACTGCCGCGCGGCGGGGCACGAAGTCCTCTTCATCTGCGCCACCGACGAGCACGGCACGCCCGCCGAACTTGCCGCCATCGAGGCCGGCCAGACGGTTGCCGACTACTGCGCCGAACAGCACGATATCCAGAAGACGGTCGGCGCCGGCTTCTCCCTGTCGTTCGATCATTTCGGCCGCTCGTCCAGCCGCGCCAACCGCGAACTCACCCAACACTTCTGCGAAGTCCTCGAAGCCAACGGCCTGATCGACGAGCGCACCTCCAACCAGGTCTACTCCATCGACGACAGGCGCTTCCTGCCCGACCGCTATGTCGAAGGCACCTGCCCCAATTGCGGATACGAGAAAGCCCGCGGCGACCAGTGCGACAATTGCGGAACGCTGCTCGACCCAACCGAACTCATCAATCCCTACTCGTCCGTCTCCGGCTCCCGCAATGTCGAAAACCGCGACACGCGCCACCTCTACCTGCTGCAATCGAAACTTCAGGATAAAGTGCGCGCGTTTGTCGATGCCCGCGCCGCCAACTGGCCGAACCTCACCACCTCCATCGCCTACAAATGGCTCGACGAGGGCCTGATCGACCGCTCGATCACGCGCGACCTCTCATGGGGCATCCCCGTCACGCAGAACGGCGCGCCGCGCCCGGGCTTCGAGAACAAGGTCTTCTACGTCTGGTTCGACGCCCCCATCGAATACATCGCGGCCACCGTCGAATGGGCCGAAGCGAATGGCGGACAAGACTGGGAACGCTGGTGGCGCACCGACAAGGGCGCCGACGACGTCACCTATGTCGAGTTCATGGGCAAGGACAACGTCGCCTTCCACACCGTCTCATTCCCGGCGACGATCATCGGCTCGGAGGAGCCGTGGAAGCTCGTCGACAAGCTCAAGGCCTTCAACTGGCTCAACTGGTATGGCGGAAAATTCTCCACCAGCCAGAAACGCGGCGTCTTCATGGACAAGGCGCTCGAGCTTCTGCCCGGCGATTACTGGCGCTGGTATCTCATGGCCAACGCACCGGAGAGCTCCGACACCGCCTTCACGTGGGAGAGCTTCAAGGCCTGCGTGAACTCCGACCTCAACGACGTGCTCGGCAACCTCGTGAACCGCATCACGAAATACACTGCCGCGAAGTTCGAGAGCAAAGTCCCCTCCGGCGGCGAAACCGGCGAGCACGAGACCTGGCTCGCCAACGAGCTGGCCACACGCCTGCCCACGCTGATCGGCTATTACGAAGCGATGGAATTCCGCAAGGCCGCCGCCGAGACCCGCGCCATCTGGGCCGCCGGCAACGAGTACATCACCAAGGCCGCCCCATGGACGGCCTACAAGACCAGCGTGGACCAGGCCGCCGTCGGCATCCGCACCGGCCTCAACCTCGTCGCGCTGTGCGGCATCATCGCCCAACCGATCATCCCGGAAACCGCCGCCAAAATCCTCGACGCCCTCGGCATCCCCGACGACCGCCGCAGCCTCGACCTGTCGAAACTCGCCACCGGCGGCTTCGCCAACCTCCTCAACGCCCTGCCCCCCGGCATGACCATCACCGTCCCCCCGCAACTCTTCACCAAGATCGAAGACACGCAAGTCGCCGACTGGACCGCCCGCTTCGGCGGCGGCTGATCTCTCTGGACCGCCGGGCCCCCGCCCGGCAGCGCGTCGCGTTAGCGGCGCGATTGATCCAACCAGTTCAGCTCAATCGCTCCCCCTTTGCTGTCATTCCGGGCGCGCGTAGCGCGAGCCGGAACCCAGGAGCTACAGCAACCGCTTGTCATCCCGGAAGCGCGAAGCGCTATCCGGGACCCATTCCTCTACCCCGACACTGGATCAATGGGTCCCGGCTCTCGCTCCGCTTGGCCGGGATGACAACCGCTCGGCGCGACAAGAGTTACACCCCATTTTGTTGGATGAGATCCGCACTTACACAGCAGCCCGCTTTTCCGCGTCTCCAGCAATCTCAATGACTTGCGCGAAAAATAGGGTGGATTGGCGTTCCGCAAACCGACCGGGCTTCCAGCGCGACGTATAGTCGCGCTCATGAAACGCCGAAGCCTTCCCCTCTGGCTGCTGCGTGACGTCCCGGCCTTGCTGGGTGTCATGTTCAGCTTCTGGCCGCTGATGATCCTCGTGATCCGCAGCGGCTTTGCCGCCATGCGCGGAAAGAAGGTTCCGAAATCCGTCTTCGACGCCATCCCGATCCTGCTCGCCCACGCCGAAGCGCGGCTCGACTTCGCCCTCTGGCGCGAAGCCTACCGCCGCCTCGGCTGGAGCCATCGCCTCGTGATGTTCAGCGCATTCGCCCCGCCCGCAGACTGGCTCGAAACCGAGCAACGCTTCGAAGCCTATCGCCGCGCCAACATGAACCTCGAAACCACCGTCCGCGCGTACGTCGAGCACCTGCGCGCGCAGTACGGCATCAGCCAACGCGAAGCCGCGTTCGCCGCTTCTGCACGCGCGCCTGTTCGCACGCCCCTTGCCACCCCAACGAAGTCCTCCCTCGCCGTCAGGCGGTGGGGTCAACGCGTAGCGTTGACGATCGCCGCGCCTTCGCGGCGAGACGGAGGGGGCTGCGTGCGCACTTGCGCACGCGGACCACCGCTCAATTTCAAATTCCGAAAATCAAACCCCAACCCACCTCGCACGCCCCGCGCGCGAGATCGCACCGCCATGCCTATTCTACCGAACAGAACATATCGTCCTTCGTCGCGATCCGCCCGGCCTCGCACGCAGCATCCGTAAACGGCGACATCACGCCACTCAGCCAGTCGCTCCGCTTCTCGATCTCCGCGATCGGCGTATCGCCTGTGGGCAGCTCCCGCGTCCACGCCGGCCATTCCGGCAGCGTACACGCAGCCCCCGTAACGAGCCCCTTGCCGCAGACATCATTGCGCACCTCGATCACCATCGCCGCCCCGCGCTTCAGCGCAGCATCCGCCCGATACATGTCCGTCCGCTCCGCCGCGCCCGCAGGCTCCGGCGCCTCACGCGCACCCTCCAGCGCCTTGTCGAGAATGACGGTCCAGCGCTCCGCCCCGATCATCACCACAAACGGATCCAGCGGTTCCGCCGGCGTCGTCGGCGCCGCAACCTGCTCGGGCGCCGGCGCAGGCGCCTCGGCTTTCTTCTCGGGCGGCGCGCAGCCAGCCAGCGTCGCTGCCACCGCCACGCCCAGAACCAGCATCGCCCGCATGATGTCCTCCCGCTTCGCTGCAACGAGCATAGCAGCGATGCGCCCCATCACGAGGACCAAGTTCAGCGTCTCTGCAGTTGGTTTGGGACTCAGGCCGGCTTGGCTGCGCGCCGGCGGCGCTTTGCGCTCGGGCCCGACATAGTCCGGCGTGTCCACGAAACGGCCGGTTCGACGTATGTGCCGCAAGCACCTTCTTCATCAGCTGCTCGCCCGATGCCGGGAACAACCCGTACTCATGCGCCCCCGCATTCGCCACCGCCTGGATCGTCGTCATCTCGCGTCCCTGCGAGATCACCACAACCGGTATCGTCTTGTCGGGACTTGTCGCCGAACGTCGCATGAAATGCAGCATCTGCATGCCCGGATCATCCTGCGCGCCGCTGTCGATGTAGATCATCAGCACGTCCGGCGCAGTCACACCGAACGTGTCGGCAAGCTGGGTCGTATTGATCGCGAGCTGCACATTGCGGACGCCCGCGCCTCTCAGCGCCATCCGCAATGTCTGTCCGATGCCGGGCACATGTGTGCCGATCACGACGCTAACGTCAGTTGTCTTGTTCATCGTTTCCCCTACGAACGCAGGGTTACCGTAGTGACCTTAACGTAAGGCTACTACTGAGTCACAGTCGCGCGATCAGGTCAGCTGGTGCTGGATCATCCGCGCATAGACCGCGCCCTTCGCGAGCAGCGTGTCGTGCGTCCCAGCCTCGGCCGTCACGCCGCCCTCCATGACGAAAATCCGATCCGCGCGCCGCACCGTGGCCAGCCTGTGCGCCACCACGATGATCGTCCGCTGCCCCGCCAGCGCTGCGAGCGCCTGCTGGATCCGAGACTCGCTTTCGGAGTCGAGCGCACTCGTCGCTTCATCCAGCAACAAGACCGGCGCCTCCGACACCAGCGCCCGCGCAAGCGCGATCCGCTGTCGCTGTCCGCCGGAAAGATTGCGCCCGCCCTCACCCGCCGGCGCATTCCATCCGCCCGGCAGCTTCTCGATGAAATCACACGCCGCAGCCTTTGCCGCAGCCTGGATCTGTTCTTCCGTCGCGCCCGGCCGCCCGAGCGCGATGTTTTCGCGGATTGTCGTGTCGAACAGGAACGCATCCTGCGAGACAAACGCGATATTCGCGCGCAGCGACGCCAGCGTCACCTGCCGCACATCCTGCCCATCGATCCGCACCGCGCCGCCCCTGGCTTCGTACAGCCGCAGCAGCAGCGTGAACACGGTCGACTTGCCCGCGCCCGACGGCCCGACAATGGCGACCGTCTGCCCCGGCAATGCTTCGAGGCTTAGCCCCTTCAGCACGTCATGCTCGGCGTCATACCCGAACATGACGCCGTCGAACGTCACGCTACCTTTGACTCGTTCAAGCGCCACAGCGCCAGGCTTGTCGCCGACATGTTGAGGTTCATCGATCACCGCGTAGATACGCGAGGCTGCAGCGAGCCCTTCATTTAGCGCGCCATTCAGCGTGCCCAGCGCGCGTATCTCGGGCGACGCCACGCCGATGGCCACGACAACACCGAGCACTTCGCCGACACTGATATCGCCCGTCAGCGCCCGCCAGCCCGCAAACGCGAACAACCCTGCCAGCGCGAGGCCGCCGACGATTTCGAGCAGAGGATCGACCAGCGCCTTGGCGCGCAGCACTTTCATGTAAAGCCGCGCACGCTCGAAGAACCCGCGATGCGCGCGGCCCTTCTGATAGCCCTCAAGACCAAAAGCTTTCACCGTCCGCGCGCCCTGAAACGCCTCGTTCAGCACAGCGGTCAGCGCCCCCGCCTGCTCCTGCGCAAGCCGCGAGGAATTCCGCACGCGGGCGCCAAGACGCACCACAGGAATGAAGGCAATCGGATAGACGATGAGCAGCAGGACAGTCAGCAGCCAGTCCGTCATCAGCATGTAGACAACGGCCGCCGCGATCGTCAGCGACGATTTCGCAAGGCTGGTCGCCACCCGCAGCGATGCGTCGCGGATGAGGATCATGTCGTTGGCGAACTGCGACACGAACTCGCCCGACGCCTTGGACTGCAGACGCGCAAAATCGCCCTCGATCAGGCGCGCGAACATCGTCTCCTGCAGTTTGACGACCGCATTCTGCACGCCGCGATTGTTGGTCTGCGTCTGCCAGTACATGGCCGGCGCCCGCACCAGCACGAGCGCCATGATCACCATCGGCGCGACGGAGAAGATGCGCGAATCGCCGTCCTTCAGCCAGTCGGTCGCATGCGCCGTGATCTGCGAATAGCCGCCCGCGCAGATCGCCATGATGGCGGCAAACACCGCGCCGAGGAAAAACCACTTCCACTGCGGCAGCAGGTAGTCGTGCGCAAATCGGGAAAGCAGGCGATCCCGGCCGGTCGCGCCGGCGGGAGGAGGCCCAACGCTATCAGGCATCGTGTTGCTTGCCCGTCTCCGGATCGAGCAGGCGGTGGGCATGCAGGATGAAATAGCGGACGTGGGCGTTGTCGACCGTCCGCTGGGCAGCGCCCCGCCATGCGTCATAGGCGGCGCGATAGCTCGGGAAGGCGCCGACGAAATCGATGTCCTTGAGATTGGCGAACTCGACCGTGCCGGGATGCTTCAGCTCGCCGCCGATCACGATGTGCAGCAGCTGTTTGTCGGAATGGGTCGCACTCATCGAAAGCTCCGTCATGTCCGGGCGGGCTTGAAGCGCTCGCTCGCCCACTGCCGGAGCCGATCCATTATCAGCGGGTGCAGCCCGGCGCCAGCAGCGATAGCCCCCTTCTGGATGACCGATTCCCCGTTGAAAACGAAGGGACGGCCATGCCGGTCGGTCGCGACCCCGCCCGCTTCCTGAACCAGCAGGACAGCGGCGGCGAGATCCCAGTCGCTTTTCTCGTTCAGCGCCACCGTCGCATCCCAGCGCCCGGCCGCCACCAGCGACATGCGCCAGGCCATCGCGTTGGGAACCTCATCGATCAGGCGCATATCCGGCCAGTACGACGCGTTGTTCCGCGCGAACACATCCGGCTGGCCGATCATGCTGCAGGCAAGGCTGTCGGCGTCGGTCATCTCGACGCGGGCGCCGTTCAGGTGCGTACCGCCGCCCGCCCGCGCGCCAACCAGCTCGTCGAAATTGGGATTGTAGACAACGCCCGCGATCGGCGCGCCGTCCTCGATGATGGCGATGGAGACGCAGAACCCTGTCTCGCCATTGACGAACGCCTTGGTGCCATCGATCGGATCGACCACGAACACGCGCTTCTGCGAGCGATCCTGCGCATTGTCGCGCGTCTCTTCCGACAGCCAGCCATAGTCCGGACGCGCGGGGCGCAGGCGCTTTGCGATCAGGTCGTTGCAGGCGATGTCGGCTTCGGTCACTGGATTGTTGGGCGACTTGTCCCAGCTCCGCGCGCCCTTCTTCAGCCAGTGCAGGGAAAGCTCGCCGGCTTCGCGCGCGACTTCGGATATCAGCGCCAGATCGGCATCAAGGCCGGTGTCGGGACCGCTAGCGTCCAGCAAGCGTCATCCCATCGATCAGGATGCTGGGGGCGTTTGTCGAACCACGGATCTGCAGGTCGGAGCCGGGCACCGCGCGCAGCAGCATCGCGGGAATGTCGCCCGCGATGGTCACTTCGGAAACCGGATAGGCCCGCTCGCCATTCTCGAACCAGAAGCCGGACACGCCGACCGAATAGTCGCCGGTGTTGGGATTCAGCGACGGGCCGAACATGTCGGTCACCAGCAGGCCCTTGCCCGCATCCGCCATCAGCTGGTCGAGCGAACGATCGCCCGGTTGCAGGTCGAGGTTGGACGTCGTGACGCCCGGCGGATCGCCGAATGCCGTGCTGGCAAAGCCGTTGGGCGAAAGGCCAAGCTGTCGCGCGGATGGTCCGTTCAGCAGCCATTGCGTCAGCATGCCGTCCTCGACCAGCGCATTGCGGCCCACCGCCCGGCCCTCGCCATCGAACATCCGCGAGCCAAAGCCGCCGATGCGCAGCGGATCGTCGATCAGGTTGACGCCCCTGGCGAACACCTGCTTGCCCATCTTGTCCTTCAGGAACGAGACGCCGCGCGCCACGGCCGGCCCGGAGATGGCGCCAATGAAAGCGCCGATCAGGCGGCTCGACAGCCGGTTCTCGTAGATGACAGCGGCGGTCTGGCTTTCCAGCTTGCGCGCGCCCAGCCGGGACGTGGCGCGGTTGGCGGCTTCGCGCCCGACCCATTCCGGTGATTTCAGTTTTGCCTTGCGACGCTCGGACGTGGACTCGTGGTCACGCTCCATCGCGCCATCGCGCTCGGCAATCGCCACAGCTGCCATCGAGGAAATGCCCGACGACTTGCTGGCCCGGAATCCGTTCGAAGCCGCCAGCCAGGACCGCGACGTGCTCCACGAAGCGCCGCTGTGGGACATCTGCTTGACGCCCGGCACCGCCATCGCGACCGCTTCCATCTCGCGGCCACGGCGCTCCAGTTCATCGGCTTCGGGCAGGTCATCGCAGTCGAGCTGCAGGTCGATGCGCGCGTGCGTGATCTCGTCCGCGCCTGCCAGGCCGCAATACTTGTCCTCAGGCGCCAGCCGCGCCATCGCCACGACGCGCTCAGCGAGAGCCTTCAGGGCGTCGGGGGAAAGGTCAGTGCCGGAAACCGTCGCCTGCCGCTTACCCACCAGCGCCCGCAGCGCCAGCCCACGCGACTCTTCACGCTCGACCGTCTCGAGATCGCCATTGCGCACCTCGACCGACAGGCTGGCGCTTTCTGAAATCCGCGTATCCACCGCATCCGCGCCGGCCTTGAGCGTGGCCTCGATCAGCGATTCCAGCAGGTCTGCGGAGGATGTGGTCATGGACCCTATGTGACGTTGCCCGACTGAATCGCCAAGCCCCGCTTCTGGTATGAGGCGAAAAGCGCCGGGCTTGTGGCCCGGCGCCCTAACCTGTTCCAGCCTTGGCGCTGCCTACTTGGCGCGCGGCAGGCGGTCGTTGATGTCGTCGCGGATGTCGAGCAGCGTGACCAGCACGCCGCAGATCAGCGTCGCTGCGACCCAGCCCACGATCAGGCCGATGATGATCGACAGCGCCGACAGCGCCGGCTGCGCCAGCACCGTGCCCGGATCCACGATCGGATCCATGGCGACCAGACCCGTCGCCGGATCGACCGCGCCACGTTCCACGAGCACTTTGCCGCTGGACGTGAACTGCGAAATCACACCCTGGATCTGCGCCCGCTCAAGGAAGGCGCCGAACGTGTAAAGGGCGATAATTCCGAAGTAAGCGTTGTAAACCAGAAAGCGGAAGCTGTTGATGATAAAGAACTTCATAGACGACCCCTCCACGCGAACCAGTTGAGTGTCTAGCCTGCGGCAAGACAACAAACGAGCCCTTTTTTTGGTTCAACTGGCGGGAGGCGCCAGGCGCCACTATTCGCGGCCCAGCAACTGGTCGACGTCAATCTTCGACTTACGGCCCTGAAGGAACCGGGCTTTCATCGCCTTGTGGTCATAGCCCTTTTCGACCCATTCCTCGAAAGTCAGACCGGCGGGCTTCCCCTGCGCCAGATAGGTCTCGAAGAAGTCGTCCAGCACGCCGGTCTTGCCGTGGCGCACATGCAGGTACTTGCCCGACAGCTGTTCCAGGGCCTCCTCGATGGGCAATCCCTTGCGGAAATGCTGGTACAGGACCGCCATCACGCCGGCCCGGTCCGCCCCCGACTTGCAGTGCATCAGGGCCGGATAGGCGATTGAATCGAAAAGCTGTTTCGCCTGCAGAACGCTTTCGGCGGTGGGCACTTCCCGCGAGAACACCTGAAAATCGACCAGCTGGATGCCGTGCCGCTGGCACGCTTCCTTCTCCAGCAGGTAGTACCCCTTGGGGCTTTCCCCGCGCAGGTTGATGATGGTCTTCAGGCCGAGTTCCTTCGCGTACCGGGCGATATGCTCGGGCGAGGGCTGGTTCGCCCGGTACATCTCGTCGGAAATCTGGTGCAGGTTCCGAAATCTGACCCGCAGGAACCCGTGATCGCCCCACACAAGGTCCCGGCGCGCACGGCGGCGGCCAGTCGAGGTTGTCAGGTCGATGGCTGCGCTGCCGCTCATCAGCGCTAGATGCCGCTTTTCCACTGGATTGCAAGGCGGCGCAGCGGCGCCTGCTGGTCGCAGGCTGCTATCCCTATATTGCCAGCGTCTGGCGGCGCGCGCGTCAGGGAGTATATAGCCTCAATGTCGAAGCGTCGTTCCCAATCGCCCGTGATTCCCTGGATCGGTGGCAGCCTCATCTGGGCCTACATGTCGATCCTGGCGCACACGATGCGCTGGCGGGTCGAGGGCGTCGATCATATCCGCAAGCTGTGGGACAGCCCGCAGGGCTGGGTCGCGGCGACCTGGCATTCGCGCATCCTGCTGATGCCCTACATCCAGATCATGCAGCGGCCGAAATGGCCCAAGCCGCCCCACCCCGCTGCTCTCATGGTCTCGCCCTCCAAGGACGGTGAGTTCACCAAGCGCGCCGGCACATGGCTCGGTCTCTACATCATCCGCGGCTCGTCCTCTGGCCGCAGCGACAAGAACAAGCGCGGCGTCTCGGCTGCACGCGAGTGCCTTGAGGTGATGAAGAAGGGCGGCTGCGTGGTCATGACCATCGACGGTCCGAAAGGCCCGCGCGAGACGGTCGGCATGGGCACGATCAAGCTGGCGCAGCAGATGGGCGCGCCGATCGTGATCTACGGACTTTCCGCGAATGCCAAGCGCCTCGACACCTGGGATCGCCTGCTCTGGCCGAAGCCGTTTGCGCGCGGCGCTGTCGTGATTTCAGAACCCATCCCGACCTCGAAGAGCATGGACTCCGAAGACCTTCGGCTGCGGGTCGAGATTGCGCTCCGGGCCGCAACCGCGCGCGCCGATGAGCTTGCCGGTCTGGCGCCCGATACTGCGCCTATTCCGAAAACTGCAGAGCCCGCGCCTGCGCCTGAACCCGAAGTTGCACCGGAACCGCAAGGCGCGCTGGAGCGTCGCGGCACGTGACCGCATCGCTCGCGCTCTATCGCATCGCCACGACCCTGCTTGAGCCTTTCGCGCCCGCTCTGGTGCGCCGCCGCGTGAAGTCGGGCAAGGAGCGCGCGGAGCGCACCGGCGAACGCTTCGGTCGCACGGCCGTCACGCGTCCGGACGGTCCCCTCATCTGGATGCATGGCGCCAGCGTCGGCGAGTCCAAACTCCTGCTCGACCTGTTCGAAGCCGTGCGCGCCAAGCGACCCGATGCCAGCGCCGTCGTCACAACGCAGACCACGACGTCTGCCGACATGATCGCCGCGAAATCCGCGCCCGGCGTCATCCATCAGATGGCGCCCGTAGACGGCCCCGGCGCCGTGAAGCGTTTCCTCGCACACTGGCGCCCGAACGCCGCCGTGTTTGCCGAAGGCGAGATCTGGCCGAACATGCTGCTCGGTCTGAAGCGTAGCGGCATTCCAGCCGCTCTCGCCAATGCTCGCATGACGACAAAATCGCTGACGAGCTGGAACAGCCGCAAGTCGTCGGCGCGTGAACTCTTCGCGGCGTTCGGGTTTATCGGCGCCGCCGACCAGCAGACCGCCGATGGACTTGGCGCAGCGATCAGCCGGCCGGTCGGCCTCGTCGGCAATCTCAAGATGGCGACGAAAATCACGCCGCCACCCGCCGACAAGGTCGCCAGCTTTCGTGCGGCGCTTGGCCGGCCGATCCTGCTGGCTGCCTCGACCCACCCCGGCGAAGAAGCCTTTGCGCTCGACGCTTTCCGCGATGTGCGTGAGACACATCCCAGCGCCCTGCTCATCATCGTGCCGCGTCATCCGGATCGCGGCGGCGCCATCGCTGCCGAGGTTCGCGCGCGTAACTTCGCCTGCCAGCAATGGTCGATGGACCGGACAACGCCAACGCCCGCCACGGACGTGCTGGTCGCCGACACCATTGGCGAACTGCTCTTCTGGTTTGCCCTGTCCGACGCCGTCTATCTCGGCGGCGCGACGGCGGAGGGCATTGGCGGGCACAATGCGATCGAGCCCGCCCAGCTCGGTAAGCGCGTCTTCACGGGTCCGCACAGTTTCAACTTCAAGGACACGTTCGATGTTCTTGGCCGCGCGTCGGCGCTTGTGGTCGGCAGCGCTCCCGACGAACTTGCAGCCTACTGGCGCGATGAACTCGAAGGCGGCCTGCCGCCGTTCGATGCCGGCGATCTGTTTGCGGGCTTCCAGGCGCCGTTCGACGCCACCGTCGGCGCCATCGTCGCAATGCTGCCGCCTCCCGGAGCCGCGCCCCATGCGTGAGCCCTATTTCTGGTCGGTCACGGACAAGCGATCCCGCGCGGCCTCGCCGATGCTCAAGCTGCTGACCACGCCCTTCTCGATGATCTACCGCTGGGCCGGTGAACGCCGCATCCAGCGCACGATCCCGGAAGATGTCGGCATCCCGGTCGTCTGCATCGGCAACCTGACGCTCGGCGGGACCGGCAAGACACCGATCACGGAAGAGGTTCGCCGCTATTTCTCGGCCAAGGGCCTTCGGGCCGCCAGCCTGTCGCGCGGCTATCGTGGATCGCTGGAAGGCGCGCACCGCGTTGATCCAGCGCGGCACACGGCGTCTGAAGTTGGCGATGAACCGCTGATGCTCGCAGCCCTTGGCGAGTCCTGGGTATCGAAGGATCGTCCAGAAGGCGCCCGCGCGATGAAGGCGGATGGCGTGCAGCTCATCGTGATGGACGATGGTCACCAGAATCCCACGCTGAAGAAGTCGCTATCCATCGTGGTGATGGATGCGAGCAACCCTGTCGGCAACGGACACGTCTTTCCGAAAGGTCCGCTGCGCGAACCGGCGGCCGTGGGTCTCGCCCGTGCTGACGCGGTCGTTCTGATGGGCGATGGCCCGATCCCCGACGTTCTTGAAGGGTTTGCCAAACCCATCCTGCGCGCTCACCTTGTTCCGCTGGCGCCGTTGCCGCCCGGGCGGTATGTGGCGTTCGCGGGCATTGGACGCCCCTCGCGATTCTTCGATGCGCTGCAGAAACAACCAGGCATCGAACTCTCCGAGGGCGCGCCCTATCCCGACCACCACATGTTCACACCGCACGATCTGAAATTCCTGATGAAGCTTGCCACCGAACGCGACGCCCAGCTTGTCACCACGGACAAGGATCATGTTCGCCTGCCTGCGGACATGAAAGCGCACGTGGTGCGTTCGTCCGTGAAGGCGCTGTTCGAGGACGCGGCGCCGCTGACCGCCCTGCTCGATCGCGTGATCGCATGAGCGACGAAAAGAAATCTGACAGCGCCCGTTTTATCCGCCCCAAGGATCTGGATAACGACCAGCGCACCACGCTCGGCGCACGACTGATGTGGCGTGTCGAGGCCATCGCCTGGGATGTGCTCTACTGGTATCCGATGAAGCTGTTGCCGATCGCATGGGCCTCCGGCGCCATGGCGGCCGTTCTCGGCGCCATTGGTCCGCTGATCTCGCAGCACCGCACGGTGATGCGCAACCTGCGCATGTGCTTCCCCGAATGGACCGACGCGCAGGTGAAGAAGGTCGCCAAGGGCGCTTGGCGGACAATGGGCCATGTTGTCGGCGAGATGCCTCACCTGAAGGAACTCAAGCCGTATACGCCGAATGCCCGCGTCGAAGTGGTTGGCGTTGAGCACATCGACGCCATTCGCGACAGCGGAAAGCCGGCTGTCTTCATCAGCGGCCATTTTGCGAATTGGGAGATCGTGGCCACCGCAGTGTCGGGCCGCCTGCCGGACGCGCAGATCACCTACCGGCCCGCCAACAACCCGCATATCGACCGCCGCATCGCCAAGGCGCGCAGCACCTACACGGATATCCTGACGCCCAAAGGCGCCGGCACACGCGAACTGATGCGCGCCCTCGCGCGTGGTCAGTCCGTTGCGCTGATGAACGACCAGAAATTCAACCAGGGCATCGCTGCCCCGTTCTTCGGGTACGACGCGATGACAGCGCCGGGTCCTACCCGCTTTGCCTTCAAGTTCAATGCGCCGATCGTTCCCGTCTCATGCCGCCGTATTGGCGCTGCGCGCTATCGCATCACCATTCACGAGCCCTACCATCCCGCGCAGGACGCGGACGAGCATCAGGCGCTCTATGCCTCGGTTCTGCGCATCAACCAGTTCGTGGAAGGCATCATACGCGAAGCGCCGGACGAATGGTTCTGGATGCACAATCGCTGGCCCAAGGAAGCATGGGTCAAAGCCGGCGTGATGTAGGCGCCACCTTGATTGTGAGGCTCAGTCCATCAGCCCGATGCTGCTGTCGATCGTGCGGCGGACCGAGCCGACATAGTCGACCAGCTGGTGCCCTTCGATCATGCCTTCGAACAGCAACTGCAGCGCATCGCGCACCACATACGGACGCTCCATCGGAATGAAGTGCGTCGTGCCCGGCACGCGCGTCACAGCGGCATCCGGGCGGATATTGTGGATGCGCTGATCGGTGTCGGCCGACGACGTGGACTCTTTCTCTGCCTGCAGGATCACGATCGGGATGCGCTTCTTGCGCAGCCGCCGCACCGCAGCCCACGGGCGATAGCGATGGGCCGAAAACACCGCGGCCTCCCACTCCGGCGTGCATGACAACGCATAACGGCCGTCGTCCTGTCTCAGCACCCCATCCACCACATAGTCATCGAGGAACGGGCTGCGCCATGTCTTGAAAGCGCCGCGCCCGCGCAGCTGTTCGGCGGCTTCGCCCGGCGATCCGAAATCGCGCCGGCGGCGCAGGGCGCCCTTGGCCATCGCATTCTTGCCGATCAGCATGTTGACCAGCGGAATATTGTAGACGCGGTAGATCGACCGCCGCAGCAGCACCGGATCAACCAGCACCAGACCCTTCACAAGGTCAGGCCGTTTTCCTGCGACGAGCAGCGCAACCGTCGCGCCCATGGAATGCCCGCCGAGCACGGCGCCCTCGGGCGCGGTCTTCTCGAGGAGTTGAATCACGTCGTCCCGGAACTTGTTCCACGATTTCATCCTGCGCGGATTGGCTGGCAGGCGCGATCGCCCGTGACCGCGCATGTCCATGGCGGCGGCATGCATCCGCGTTCCCAGCGGCTCGAGGATCGATTGATAGGTGATGGCGTTGAAGCCGGTGGCGTGCAGGAACAGCACGTCGATGGGCCGCACCGGATCGCCAAACGCGATCCCGGACGCCTCGCCATCTTTCAACTCTACACGAAACCTGCGCATGCGGGCGCGACTAGCCTCCGAATACCTTGCGCAGAAGATCGCTGGTCCGCTTCACGGGATCCTTGCGAATCGCCTGCTCTTCACGCGCGACGTAATAGAACAATCCGTTGAGCGCACTAGTCGTCGCCTCCTCGGCGAGCCAGGTTTTTGTATCCGTTTTGAGCAAACCAGACCCGTATTTGGCGACGGCGGTGTCCAGTGAGGTCAACGCGCCGGAAGAAGCAAGCGCTTCGCCGAATTTGGGCTTCAATGACGCACGCAGGCCCACCTCGGTCTTGCTGCGCAGGAAATCGGTCGCCGCCGTGTCACCGCCCCGCAGGATCTTCATGGCGTCGTCAAATGTGATGCTTTTGGCGGCATCCATCACCATCTTGCCCGCCGCCGGAGCGGCCGCCTCGGCGGCACGATTGACCTTCAGCTGCAGGTCATCCAGCGGCCCCGCCATGCCGAATGGCCCGAGTTTCTTCTGGGCGGCGCCCAACGCGCCCGGAAGCGGGATACGCACCGCCTTGTCGCCCATATAGCCATCCTTGGCCGACAGGCGCGTCGTCGCGAGATTGCCGGCCTTGGACAGGGCTTCCTTGAGACCAGCTGACACATCGCCCTTGGTCAGGTTGCCCTTGTCGCCCGGGGTGGCGCGATGAAGGATGTCCGATGCGATCTTGCCGAGGTCCTGCCCCTGCGCCGGCGCCGACAGCACCAACGCAGCGACGAGCAGTGTGCACAATCGTGCCGGCCCCGTGCGCATTTCGCCTCCCGCTGTCGGTTTCCCCAAGGGGATACGATTGGGGGATAGGATAGGCAAAGTCATGATCCGTCAAACGGGTCGCGCTGCGCCGCGCCTGGCGCTAGGTTTGGGCAAAAGCATTTCAGGGACGAAACCGCATGGCTGGCAAATACACCTGTTTCGAAGTCTCGATCACCGACCGGGTCGCGCTGATCCGTTTCAGCCGGCCGGAGGCGTTCAACACCTTCACGCCCGAGGCGTGGGTTGAGCTGCCCGCCATCGTCCGCGAGATCGACCGCGGTGCGACCGCCCGGTGCATCGTGATCGCATCGTCCGGCAAGCATTTCACGGCGGGCATGGACCTCGCCGTCTTCACACGTCCCGACGGCATTACGGGCCAGTCGAGCGATCCTCACCTCAAGGCCGAGCGCTTCCGCGCCAATCTCAAGCCGCTGCAGGATGCATTCACCTGCCTCGATCAGGCGCGCATGCCGGTGATCATCTGCGTGCAGGGCGGCTGCGTCGGCGCGGGCGTCGACATGATCTCCGCCTGCGATATTCGCCTCGCCACGAAGGACGCGTACTTCTGCATCGCCGAGATCAACATCGGCATGACCGCCGACGTCGGCACCTATCCCCGCCTCTGCCACCTGATGCCTGAAGGCTGGGTTCGCCAGATGTCCTATACGGGCGAACGCCTGCCGGCCACCAAGGCGCAAGCGCTGGGCCTCGTCAACGACACGTTCGACACGCAGGAGGCCATGCTCACCCACGCCATGGCGCTGGCCAAGGAGATCGCCTCGAAGAACCCGCTCGCCGTCACGGGCGCCAAGGCCATGATCAACTACGCGCGCGACCACACGATTGCCGATGGCCTCGACTATATCGGCGTGTGGAATGCTGCGATGCTGTCAGGCGCTCACATGAAGGAAGCCTTCATGGCCAAAGCCGAAAAGCGCGAGCCGGAGTATCCCGATCTGATGAAGCTGGCGGACAAACCGCTCTAGTCGGGCCGCTTTAGCCTGCGCGACTAAACAGCCCCTGGGCGGTGAACACCAGATCATCGCCCGCACGCGCCTCTGCCGACGCAAATACAATCGACCGCGCCCGCTTGTCGATGCGAACCACTACCTCAACGGATCGATCGCCCAGCACATTCGTCGTCACGTCGAGCGCAAGCGATGCCATGCGCATCCCCTCGCCCGCAGCCTCGCTGAGCAACGCGATTACCCGCTCGGAGCACAGCGTTGGATCGGCGGAAGCCGGCCCGCCAACGTCACCGCTATTGAGAGTTTTCTTGATTGAAGTCGTTGCGTCCATCCAGACGCATTACGCACGCCCATCACGAATGTGAAGGCGCGCAGCCCAGCGGGCGCTTCTAAATTCCACTTGAAGGGTAAGGTGACTTCCCGACGGAAGGGTCTCGGGGGGTCGGGGGGGACGGATAAGACCGCCACCGCCGGGAAGCACATGGACCAAACGCCGATGCGCTCGTCCAGTTCCCAAGAGGTGGAGATATTTTTGGGCTTTTTTAGGGGCGCTGGATCACAGGACGGTGAGCAATCAACTGCGAAGCAAAATCGCTCGCTGATTCAATATGGAACCCGCAAAACAAAACGGGCGGCCCGAAAGGACCGCCCGCCAGTTATGCCACTCTACTCTGCCATTAGGCTACGCTACGCACTCCACTAACCTCAGCATTAAGCGCTCCGAAGATGTCACCGAGATGACCGACACCTGAGACGCCGAACGCAGATTCCGAAAACTCGCCAATTGCCGGGAACAGGCAACCAATCGCCTGTGTACCAAGGCCCTGCGCATGCAGATCCTCGATCAGGCGCTCGACAACAGCCTGACGTCCGCCGGGTGTCCGCTCGATCAGCCGAGCAAGGACGCCAACCGGAGCGCCAACTTCATTTCCCATCGATGCCGCAAGCGTGCGGGCGCCGGGAACACGTTCAAAGATCTCGTCAGCAATGGGAGCGCCCTGGCGCTCTGCCGCGTTCAGCACGATGCCGATCGCCGCCTTTGCCTCGCCTTCTGCCAGTCCGGTGGCCTGTGAAATCTGGCCGATGAACGCATTCAGCATTCGATCTCCGCAATCAATCTGATCCGGAGAATGCCGGGGTAAGGTTGCCGGGGTCTTAAGGCTGCTCAGATGGCAGCTTCAGGTATCTGGGGAATTGGTAGGATTGCAGGGGCCGTAATGTGCGGCAAGCTGTCCTGTCAGCCGCGCCCACATCTGGTCGCCCCACGAGAAATGCCACCACTCAGTCGGGTTGTTGGCGAATCCCGCCTCACTCATTACCCAATAGAGCAGCCGGCGGTTGGCGCAGGCTTCATCGTCCGACATCGAAACGAGCGGCCTGCGTTCAAGACTATCGGTCCATGCATCGTCCGTCACATCATCGAAAAGCCCGCCCATGAACAAGGGCTGCCTTGTCTCAACGAAACTGAGCGTCAGATCGACGGCCCCACCCGTGGAATGCGGCGACGGCGATGAGGCGCCCGCCGTCGGCGCCGACCAGTATTTCTCGACCTCTTCCACCAGCGCCTGTCCCGCCAGCTCCGGTTGCCGCTTGCTCAACCAGGCTGGAAACCAGACATCGTGGAAATGGCGCTGCACAGCCTGCGGCCGCCATGCATCGAAGAGATAAAGCTCGAGCCCTGCGCCCGCGAGCCGCGCATTCACCCCGCGCAGCTTGTCCGCAACAGATCGCCGAACGAATAGCTCCGCAATCGAACCAGGAATGCGCGCGTGATACGGCGGATTGAAAACGCTGTTATAGTGATTGTCGCCTGCTAGCCCGACGCTGCGGACTTCAACGCAGTCCTCATTGGCCAATGGCCCATCAAGCTGGATCGGCACGTCTTTCCGGTAGCCGCGCTTCCGTGCTTGTGCATCGAGGCATGACGGTACGGGCCGCTGCCGAAGAGTGAAAAGATCTGGACTCATGTGAGGAGCCTAGCGTGCCGACCGCCGTTCACCAACGCGCTTGCGGAACTTGCGCAGACCACCTGCGTTTTCCGAACGATGACAAAGCCGAATGCAGTGGCGTCACCGCTTCGCCATTCGATGGCGGGACTGGCGCGCAATTGTGGTGCGTGCGTTCTTGCGAGCGCTCGCGGATAACGTTGGCCTGCTCTCTGCCGGCATAGCATTTTACGCCTTCCTCTCGATCTTTCCGGCTGTCGCAGCTGGCCTGATGGTCTGGGGTCTTTTCACGGACATGACGACGCTTGGGGCGCAGCTTGGCGCCATTCGCGAAATCGCGCCCGACGCGTTTGGTCTCGTGGCGGATCAGATGGTCGTCATCGCCACGCAGGACGATGGGGGCCTGACGTTCGGCTTGATCGTGTCCGGCGTGCTTGCGCTCTGGAGCGCGTCGGGCGGTGTCTCTGCTCTGATGCAAGCCATGAACATGGCCTATCACGAAAAGGAAAAGCGCCCCTTCCTTCGGCGCACAGCCTTGACGCTTGGCTTCACGCTGGCAGGCATAATATTTGTCGGCCTGTCGATTGCGGCGATCGCTGCGGTGCCCCCGATCCTGAAAGCGCTCTATCTCGGAGCCTTCGTGGAGGCCGTTATTGGCGGCGCGCGATGGCTGATAATCATTGCCGTCTTCATGGCGTCCTGCGCGGTCATCTATCGCATCGCGCCGTCACGAACGAAGGCGCGTTGGCGCTGGATCGTGCCTGGCGCCATCGCCGCGGGCGTGATGTGGCTAATGGCGTCAATCGCGTTCTCGACGTATCTTGAGAACTTCAACGCGTATAACGCGACCTTCGGATCGCTCGGCGCTGTCGCAGCCTTGCTGATGTGGTTCTGGATATCAGCTTACGTGATTTGCCTCGGCGCGGAACTCAACGCGCAACTCGAACTGTTCACCAGTGTGGACACGACAGTCGACAGTCCAGCACCTCGCGGACAACGTGGCGCCTATGTGGCGGATCACGTTCAGTCGCCGGAGGCCCCCGACATCATAGCAGGCGAAGAGGTTACAAAGACGAAAGTCCTTGGAACGAGTTGAGCGCTCGCGTCTTTCGGAGACACAGTCTCAGTCAGAAAGATGTACCATGAAATATCTCGTCGCGTCCGCCACGCTGTCGGCTTTGTTCGCCATGCCGGCGCTTGCCCAGCCTCCAGAAGGAGCTCCCGTTGTGGAAGCAGCGCCGCCCGCTAACACCCCCCTCGTGGTTTCCAAGACGACTGTTGAGGAAACGCCGGACGCCACGGTCGAGAAAACGACCGAGATCATCATTCCGATTTCGGATCGCCCGGCTCTCGATCCTGAAAATCCCATCGCCCCAGAAGTGCAGGCAGTCGTCGACAGCAAGAAGCACTACACCACGGCCGATCTCGCCAATGCCCAGCTCGCCGCTGTCCTCGCGACACCGCCGAGTGAGCCGACCACAGTCATCACGACAACCACGACGACGCCCAAATCCGACAGCTGATAGCGCGCTAAGCTAACCCATGCGCCCGGCCGGTGTTCCCACCGGCCGGGCGTTCTGTTGCATTCCTCCAAAATCTGTCGCTTAAGGTACCCTAACCTTTCAAAAGAAGCGGTACGGAGGACTACATGCGTGAGGCGGTGATCGTTTCGACAGCCCGGACGGGGCTCGCGAAATCGGTACGTGGCGGGTTCAACATGACCCATGGCGCGGCTCTCGGAGGACACGCGATCAAGCATGCGGTCGAACGCGCAAAACTCGACCCCAAAGACGTGGAAGACGTCTATCTCGGTTGCGCCAACCCTGAAGGCGCGACCGGCGGCAACATCGCCCGTCAGGCAGCGCTCTGGGCCGACATGCCGGTCTCCGTCGCCGGCGGCACGATCAACCGTTTCTGCTCGTCGGGCCTGAACGCCATCGCGCTCGCCGCCCATGCCATTCACGACGGCGCTGACATCATGGTCGGCGGCGGAGTTGAGTCGATCTCGCTGGTGCAGTTTGCCCCGGCTCGCCCCGCCTCGCCCGACGGCCGCAACCGTTCGCTCGACGAAAAACTGCTCGCCAAGATCCCCGCCATCTACATGTCGATGATCGAGACTGCCGAAATCGTCGCAGAGCGTTACAAGGTCAGCCGCGAATCCCAGGACGAGTACGCCCTGCAGTCGCAGCAGCGCACGGCCGCCGCGCAAGCTGCTGGTCTCTACAAGGACGAGATCGTCCCGATGAAGACCAAGATGGCCGTCACCGACAAGGAGACGAAAGCCGTCAGCATCGAGGACGCCGAAGTCACGCGCGACGATTGCAACCGTCCGCAAACGACGCTGGCCGATCTCCAGAAACTCCCGCCCGTGTTCAAGGGCGGCCAGAAGATCGCTGAAGGCAAATACGTCACCGCCGGCAACGCCTCGCAGTTCTCGGACGGCGGCGCAGCGCTCGTGCTGATGGAAGCCAAGGAAGCTGCAAAGCGTGGCCTCTCCCCGCTCGGCGCATTCCGCGGCTTCGCGGCTGCCGGTTGCGAGCCCGACGAAATGGGTATCGGACCGATCTACGCAGTGCCGCGCCTGCTGAAGCGTCACGGCCTGACGGTTCAGGACATCGACCTGTGGGAACTGAACGAAGCGTTTGCTTCGCAGTGCCTCTATGCCCGCGACTTCCTCGGCATTGACCCCGCCAAGTACAACGTCAACGGCGGCTCGATCTCGATCGGCCACCCGTACGGCGTCACCGGCGCGCGCTGCACCGGCCACCTGCTGCTCGAAGGCAAGCGCCGCAAGGCCAAGTATGGCGTCGTGACGATGTGCATCGGCGGCGGCCAGGGCGCTGCCGGCCTGTTCGAGATCTTCAACTAATCTCGACACGTCGACCAAAACAATGCCGCCCGCTCTTCACGGAGCGGGCGGTTCTGTTTTCAGCTTTCATTACGCTGACTAGCCGATGCGGAGCGACAGCAGCGCACCGTGGTCATTGCGGTAGAAGTGACGGCCATCCCGATAGACGATTATTTCGCGCGGACGCGGATGACTGTAATAGCCGCGCCGCTCGCCGCGATCGCGCACATAATACCAGGCGCGTTTTGGACAGTTGACCACCCGTTCGTCCCGACGATCTTCGCGTCTGTCTGCGCGACCATGATCTTCGCGTCGATCCCAACGGTCTTCACGCAGATCCGGGCATTTCGCAGCGTTGACATGCCACGTACCTGCCGAGGCCGCGCCCGTGCCGAGTGTTGCCAAGCCGACGGCCAGCAACGCGCTTCGAATGAGTGTTTTGGTGTTGGCGTGCATGAGAAGCCTCCTGGGTTGCACGCGTCCCCTCTCGTCGCACCGGACTAACCCCCGGCGCCTGCAGGCGTTCCCACACCCGCCTCAGCGACTGCACCTCATCCCGCAGCATCCATATCGACAACGCGATAAAACTCCTGATCCCAGAACAGATAGAGCAGCCAATCCGGAAAGCCGTAGACGGCCTGCACATAGTGCTCCTGCGAAGCATGGATTTTCCATCCGCGCAGCTTCGCGCCAGTGTTGCCCGACATCGCGTGTGTCGGGTCTGGCTGATTGTCAGCGACGAACTTGCCGGTCGCTCCACCGAAGGTGCGCAAACCGTTCGGCGGCGTGATGACGTAGGCGATCCAGCGCGGACCTTTGTAGCCATCGACCGCAGCTTGCGCTCGCACCTGCTTCACCGCCGTCTCGGCGACCAGGCCCATGCGCATGTGATCCTTGTGGCCGGTCGCGCCGCTCGCCGGCCAGAATGTCACGACCATGTCGGGCTTGTCGGCCGCAATCTTGGCGACGACGCGCGCGACGATTTCCTCCATCGGAATTTCCGGCACGCCACCGTCGGGATAGTCCCACACCTCCTGATCATCGATGCCGAGCGCGAAACCGTTCTTGAGCGCTTCCGCCTTGCGAACGATGCCGAGATCCTGCTGGCGCGCCACGGTGGGGACTTGATGGCCCGCCTCACCCTTTGTTCCGGTGACAAGCGCGGTGAACGCCTTGTCGGTGTCTTTGGCGGACGAGAAAAATCCGGTGACGAGCTGCTCGTCATCGGGATGCGCGAAAACGCCCAGCACGCGCTTGGCGCCAACATCGCCCACAACCGACGCCACAGCCTTTGCCGTCGGCGCCGAGAAATAGGTGCGCATGTAGAGCACGCCAGCAACCAATGCGATCGCCAGCACGCCCACAACGATGCCCGCAATAATCGCGATCCGCTTCAACACCGCTCCGCCCTCCGCCTTTTCCGTCCCGGCCCACGCGTAGAACGTGACGTCTGGAAACGCCAGCCATTACCCCGGACAGCGGTTCCGTTGCAGATCGCAAACACTGCTTGCCACGGTGACGCCCCATTCCATGTTGAGCCTTACCTTGGGAGATCAGTCATGCGCACAATCCTCTTCGCAGCTTCATTTGCAACGCTCGCGGCTTGCAGCCCCGCCCCCTCCGAGACTGCCGAGGCGCCTCCGCAACCGACCGTCGCTGCGGTCGACCCGGCGGCGTCCGCAGGAATCGATGGTTGGGAGATCGACATGACAGCCTATGCCAAGGTCGGAACGGTGCTCCCCGCATACTCCGTCAAGCAGCCCAACGGCGCCGACGCCACACCTGAAGCTCTGCGCGGCCACTGGACCATTCTCGGCATCTGGCCTGACGCCGGCGCGACATCCGACGAAGCCAACTTCGCGACAGCATTGAGTTCAGCAGCCGATCAGGACCCGGATCTCGATGTCCTGATCGTCCAGCCGAAGCACGAAGGCGCAGCGCCCACAACGCCGCCCCAATGGCCCGTGCTTATCGATGATGGCACGATCTCGAAGGCCGTCGCCGCGCCTGCGCTGCCGGCCTACCTGTTGATCGGACCCGATCTCACCATCGAAGGCTATCGCGGCGCGCTGACCGCCACGCCGGATGATGGCATCAAGTCGGTGATCCGCGGCGTTGCGGAAGTGCGCAAGCAGATCGCAGCGCCGCAATAGATCTCGAACGCTCGCCATTTCAAAAAACAAAGAGCCCCACGCGGACCACGCGTGAGGCTCTTTCGGCTTTTGCCGGAGCTGCTCAAGAGAGCTGCTATTCAATACGGCGTTTGACGGCCGTTTTCTGTGTTTCTGATTTTGCGATTTGACGACTCGACGCGTCCTGGCCAGGTGCGCTTCCGATCGAGCCGGGGCTCCACCGTATCCGGAGAGCCCAGGTAGCTAAGCAGGTGGAGCCTCCATACGATCTCTCCTTACAGTTTCACCTCGCCCGCCATGCATCGCGCTACAACCTGTCTGTCGGCCTGCGACACGGGAGCTGCAGAAGCTCAACGGGCAAGTGGAGGCTACGCCCGCGAGACTTGAGGTCAAGGACATCCGCCTGTCACACTCATCACAATGAAGCCTTGGATCAGTTCAGCCGTGTGCGGTGAATGCAGCTCCGTGAGTGCGCGCGACCCCGCAGTCGGACTGGCTGTCGCCGTCCGGGATGCTGTCGCTCTGGGTCTCCAGACCAGGTGGAGGGCCCGGGGACGCGGGATGCCCCGCGTGATTTGGCTCGCCGCGCCAGCGGAGCTACCGGTAGAAGAAGAAGGTTCGCGGATCCCGCGTCCCCGACAGATGTTATCCGGCCACGGGGGAACAGCGGGGTGTTTCAACCGCCTGACCCTATTCTCGTCGCCGACGTGCAGGTTGCGGATGTTCAGCCGCAATCCCTCGATCACTCCCGTGTTTTCCAGGGCTCCATTAGTCCGGTCCCTGGCTCCTCTTCGGCTCACACAGGCTTTCACGCTCATCTGCGTCCGACCCCGCGCCGTTGAACAGTGATCAGCTGCCCTCCTGCGGGATGGATGGAGGCATCATACGCCGGGGCTGGAGGGGTGTAGGATTGAGATATGCAGAATTGGCCGGTCTCGATCGCGCAAGCTGTTGAGATTGTTGGAAACCGTCCGAAAATCCGATGTGCAGAATCGGCCGATTCTGGCTCAACTCGAGGTTGTCATCCCGGCCAAGCGTAGCGCGAGCCGGGACCCATTTTACCGATCCGCATGCCGATGAATGGGTCCCGGATAGCCGCAACGCGGCTTCCGGGATGACAAGCGGGGAGTGTGGCTCCTGGGTTCCCGCTCACGCGCTTCAGCCTTCGCTGCGCTCCGGCGCGACAAGTTGCGCGTATCCGGAATGACAGTGGGAAAGATGAGGCGGTCCGCACTACGTGCGGAGACTTGACCTGATGCACAACAACCCAATATGTGAGCGAACACTCACATGCGATCGCAGCGAGGCATTTCATGATCAAGCGCAAAATCGGCGACAGCCGCCCACTCAACGCCATTGGCCTTGGCTGCATGGGGATCTCGTTTGCGTACGGACCGGCGATGGCGGACGATGACGCTGTTTCGCTGTTGCATCAGGCCGTCGATCTCGGCGTCGATCATTTCGACACCGCAGAAATGTATGGCCTCGGGCACAGCGAACAGATGCTCGGCAAGGCGTTCCACGACCGGCGTGACAGGGTCTTCATCGCCACCAAGTTCGGCCCGATCTACAACACTGAAACGCGTCAGCGTCTCGGCGTCGATGGATCGGCCGCCAACGCGAAGCGTGCGCTCGAACAATCACTCCGCTACCTGCAGACCGATCACATCGACCTCTGGTATCTCCACCGCCGGGACTTCTCGCGCCCGATCGAAGAAACCGTCACCGCCATGGCTGACGCGGTGAAAGAGGGCAAGGTTCGCAGCATCGGTCTTTCCGAAGTGACCGCCGATACGCTGCGCGCCGCCGCCAAGGTGCATCCCATCGCCGCCGTGCAATCGGAATTTTCGATCTTCACGCGCTTCGTGGAGAGCGATGGCATTCTCGACGCCTGCAAGGACGTTGGTGCAACGCTCGTCGCCTATTCGCCCCTCGGCCGTGGCATGCTCGCCGGCTGGTCGAAGGACTGGCAAGCGAACGGCTTCGACTTCCGCGCCACCATGGCCCCACGCTTCCAGGGCGACGCCCTCGAGAACAACCTCGCCCTCGTCGAGGAGATCGCCAAGGTCGCGACCGACCTCGACGCTACCGCTGGTCAGGTCGCGCTCGCCTGGGTTCTGCAACGAGCAGACAATATCGTCGCCATCCCCGGCACGACCAAGGTCTCCAACCTCAAGCAGAATCTCGGCGCCGCAGATGTGAAGCTCACGCCGGCTGCTGTCGCGAAGCTCGACGCGCTCGCCGCCAAGGTGAAAGGCGAGCGCTACAACGAGGACGGCATGAAGGGCGTAAACGGCTAAGGGCGAACGCTGCGCCGCAGCATGACAATTCGAATGAACGGTACGGATTGCGGGTTGGCTTCCGCCATCCCCGCGTCATAGTCCGGTCAGCGCCCGGCCAGAGGCGTGCCGGGAGAACTCCATGACGGACGCGACGATGGGCGAAGCGCCCACGGTTGATACGGCTGCGCCAGCAGCGCCCATGCCGGTGTCCTACAGGCGGTATGCCCTCGCCCTGCTCGTCGCGATCTACACCGTCAACTTTCTTGATCGTCAGGTCGTCACGCAGCTCATCGAGCCGATCAAGAACGAGCTGAAGCTCGACGACTTCCAGGTCGGCGCCATGGGCGGGCTCTGGTTCGCGATCCTCTATACCGTACTCGGCATTCCGATTGCGCGCCTCGCTGACAAGGGCGACCGGCCTGCCATCATGACCGTCTCTCTTGCCGTCTGGAGCGGCTTCACGCTGCTCGCCGGCATGGCGTGGAATTTCACTGTCCTCGCGATCAGCCGCATGGGCGTTGGCGTCGGCGAAGCAGGTTGTACGCCGACCGCGCACTCGCTGATCAGCGACTATTTCCCCAAGGCTTCGCGCGCGCGCGCGATGGCGATCTACTCGATGGGCATCTCCATCGGCTCCCTGCTCGGCATGGCGCTCGGAGGCATCATCGCTGGATCGTGGGGCTGGCGCGTCGCTTTCCTCGTCGCCGGAGCGCCGGGCCTGATCCTCGCCGTCCTGACCGCCTTCACGCTGATCGAGCCGCGTCGAAAGACAAACTATGTCCGGCACGCCTCGAGCCCGTACATCCCGATCGGACAGGCGCTTCACCTTCTCTCGCGCAAGCCGACTTTCTGGTTCCTCGCGCTTGGCGGCGCGTTTCGCGTCGTCGGTCTCGTACGCCCATTCCTTCTTCATCGCGTCCTTCTTCATGCGGAACTACTTCCCGGAAGTGACGATTGCGTCCTCTGGCTTCGGCATGACGCAGCTCGGCTATCTCGGCCTTTTCATGGGCCTCGCCGCTGGCATCGGCGGCGTCATCGGCTCGTGGCTGGGCGGATGGTGGTGCGACAAGTTCGGAGCGAAGGACGCGCGCCAGTTCCTGACGCTGCCGCTGATCATGCCTTTCATCAGCTTGCCGGTCTTCTGGTACCTGGTGGGGCAGAACGACATCAATCTGTCGATGCTCCTCCTGATCATCCCGAACATCGGCGTCGCGATCTGGTACGGCCCGGTCTATGGCGGCGTGCCCGGCCTTGTGCCCCCCGCCATGCGAGCGACGGCGGCGGCCATCCTGCTCTTCGTGATCAACATGATCGGCCTCGGCGGCGGCCCAACGCTGTTCGGCATGGCCAGCGACATGTTCGCCAATAATGTTCTGGCAGGCACTGGCCTCGACGTGCAGGCCTGCAAAGCCGTCGTGAAGGAAGCGCCCGAGTTCGCGACTTGCGCCGCGGCGGCGGCATCCGGCCTCAAGAGCACAATCTACTGGTCGACCTCTGTCGCCGGGATCGGCTTCATCTTCTTTGCGCTGGCCAGGCTGACCATCCGCAAGGACATGGAGAGCTAGCGAGCCTTAGGGCGCCGTCGTCCGTCCGCGCAACCCAGGCGCCTTGGCGGACACGGCATCGTCCGCCGCGACTGACTTGACGCAGAGCTCATACTCCCGGCGCATCAGCGCCTGGGTTTCCACCGGCTTGCCCTGCAGCTTTTCCGGGCTGTAGCCCGTCATCTCGGCGCACGCTTTTTCGGCTTCGGTCTGCATGACCGTCTTGGCTGGCTCAGCCGGAGCATCGGCAGCCTGTACCGGCTCGCACGCCGCCAGCGCCAGGACCAACGCTCCCACACCTGCAAACCGCATGAACACCGCCTCGCGACCCTTCCGGGCGGCAGCATAACCCGGCAGTGTTCAACACACCGTCAACGCAGCCACTTGATTGCAGTCGCAACAATCTCCAGATAGCTCAAATGCTGCCAGCAATCTTCGTCTCCCACGGCTCTCCCATGCTCGCCCTAGAACAGGCGGACGCTCGGGATTTCCTCAAGCGCCTGCCCGACCTGCTGCCGGAGCGACCCAAGGCCATCCTGATGATCTCCGCCCATTGGGAACGGCTTCGCCCGGCAGTGAATGCGCCTGCGCACCACGAAACCATCCACGATTTCGGCGGCTTTCCTGAGGCCCTTTTCCAGATCCAGTATCCAGCCCCTCCGTCGGCCAAACTCGCCGACCGAGTTGCCGAACTCCTCACCGCAGGTGGATTGCCCACCGACATCGACACCCGCCGCGGCCTCGACCATGGCGCGTGGGTGCCGCTCTACGTCGCCTGGCCAGATGCCGACATTCCTGTCGTGCAATTGTCCGTACAGACCCGGCTCGGGCCAGAGCATCATTACAGGCTGGGCCAGCTGCTTGCCCCGCTGCGCGCGGAAGGCATCCTGATCATCGGCTCGGGTAGCTTTACGCATGACCTTTCCAGCTTCCGCGTCTCGGGCGGGCGCATCGACGCGCCGGAGCAGGACTGGGTTCACGCTTTCGCCGAATGGATGGTGTCCGCGCTGAAGGAGCGTCGCACGCAGGACCTTCTGGACTACAGATCGCTGGCGCCCGAAGCCGCCCACAACCATCCGACCGAAGAACATCTCCTGCCGCTCTATGTCGCGCTGGGTGCAGGCGAAGACCGGGTCGAGCACATCCACCAGAGCACGACCTACGGCATTCTTCGCATGGACGCCTTCGCCTTCGGCGCCGTCTGATCCCGACAATATACTGGACGCCAGACGGTTGAGACTCGCGCTGGCTTCGGCCACGGTGCGCCGACAGCGTGAGGTTCACAGTGACGTCGCATCCGACAACCCAGCACAGCAGCCTCCTGCGCGACAAGTCCGCACCGCATCATGGCCGCGTAGGCTTCGTTGAGCTTTTCTTCGACCTCGTCTTCGTTTTTGCCATCACGCAGCTGTCCCATCACCTGCTGCATCACCCGACACTCGAAGGCGCAGCTCAGACGTTGCTCCTGCTGCTCGCCGTCTGGACGGTCTGGGTCTACACGACATGGGTCACGAACTGGATCGATTGCGATCGCGGCCCCTCACGCCTGATGCTGTTTGGGCTCATGGCCGGCGGCCTGATCGTATCGGCATCCATTCCCGAGGCATTCGAGCAGCGCGGCCTTACCTTCGCCATCGCCTATGCCGCCATGCAGGTTGGGCGTACCCTGTTCATGCTCTACGCCTTGAAGGATGGCCCTGCGAACGAGCGCGTCAACTTTCAGCGCATCTTCATCTGGCTCACCACAGCGGCGGCGCTGTGGATCGCGGGTGGGTTCGCGGAGGGCCAAGCGCGCTGGGGCTTCTGGATCGCCGCCATTCTCGTCGATCTCGGCGGGCCATGGTTCAAGTTCCGCGTTCCGGGCATGGGCGCCTCGTCCACGGCGGACTGGTCGATCGACCCCGAGCACATGGCCGAACGCTGTGGCCTCTTCGTCATCATCGCTCTTGGGGAGTCGATCATCGTGACCGGCGCGACCTTCGCAGACCTTCCCTGGTCGCTCGAGGTCTGTCTCGCTTTTGGCTCCGCGCTCGTCGCCACCGTCGGCATGTGGTGGGTCTACTTCGTGCTGAGCGCCGAAGCCGCAACCGAAGCATTCGCCCACCACAAGGATCCCGGCGCGGTCGCCCGCGCCGCCTACACCTTCGGGCACCTGCCCATTGTCGCCGGCATCATCGTGACCGCCGTCTCCGACGAGCTGGTGCTCGCCCATCCGCTCGGTCACATCTCGGCCGTGGCGCTCGCTGTCACCTTGATCGGGCCCGCGATTTTCCTCGCGGGCGCAGGGCTATTCTGCTGGCTGGTCTTTGCCGAGCCGCCCGTATCGCCGGCAATCGGCATGCTGCTGCTCGCGGGGCTCTGGTTGCTGTCTCCGAACCTGCCGCCCATTGGGCTCAGCATCGGCTCGACCGCCGTTATCGTGTTTGTCGCCATCTGGGAGAGTATTGCCCAGAGGCGCGAACAGACTGCCGCGCGAATTGCAGCCTGACGCCCTGACGCCGCTTTTCGTGACGGTCCAATATGCCTGTCAGGCTTGTTGATCCGGGCAAAGATGGATTATTTCAACAGGATACGACCGGAAACATCCGGCCCGACCGACAACAGGCAGGAAACATGACGACCCCAGCAGCCCCGCGCCTATCGCTTTTCCGTCGCGCAGCATTTGGCCTCGCGGCCGTGGCCGCCACCTTCCTTTCGGCTTGCGCCAGCATGTCTGACGCCACCCAGAAGGGCGGCCCGGATGTCGGCCTCTACGAACTGCGCACCTACACGGCGAGCCCCGGCAAGATGGCGGCGCTCGACAGCCGTTTCCGCGATCACACGATCAGCCTGTTCAAACGCCATGGCATGACGCCGATCGCCTTCTGGCATGTCTACACGCGCGCCGGGCGCGCCTGCGGACGATCGCCTGTTCTATCTGATGGGTTACAAGGACCGCGCCGCACGTGATGCCGCCTGGGCTTCCTTCGCCGCCGATCCGGAATGGAAACAGGTTTACGCCGACAGCCAGAAGGACGGTTCGCTGACCTCAAAGATCGAGAACATCTTCCTCAACGCCACCGACTATTCGCCGAAGCTGAACCAGAAGTCATCCGCCACCGCCCGCCATTTCGAGCTGCGCACCTACACCGCCAACGCCGGCAAGCTGGAGAACGTTCACGCCCGCTTCCGGGAGCACACCACCACGATCTTCTCGCGCCTCGGCATGACGAACTTCATGTACTGGCGCCCCGTCGCAGATCAGCCCGCGCTCGAAAACAAGATGGTGTACATGCTCGCCTACCCCACCCCCGCCGCCCGCACCACGATGTGGCAAGCGTTCTCGGCTGATCCGGAATGGGTGAAGGTCCGCACCGAAAGCGAGAAGAACGGTCCGCTGCTCATCGCGCAGGGCGGCGTCGTCTCGGTCCAACTGACCCCGACGGATTACTCGCCCCTGAAATAGTCCGGAGCGTTCCGGGTCGACTTTCGGCTACCCCTTGCAGTTTGTTGCATATGCAACTACATGGACTGCAACACGTAACCGATGGAGATCCTGATGATCGAAGTCCGACCCTTCACCACACTTGGCGGCGCGAACCATGGCTGGCTCGACGCCCATCACCACTTTTCGTTCGCGGAATACTACGATCCCAAGCGCATGAGCTGGGGCGCGCTCCGCGTCTGGAATGACGACCTGATCGCGCCCAAGTCCGGCTTCCCGCCGCACCCGCACCGCGACATGGAAATCATCACCTATGTTCGCACCGGCGCGATCACCCACGAGGATTCGATGGGGAATAAGGGCCGCACCGGCGCTGGCGATGTTCAGGTCATGTCCGCCGGCACGGGCGTGCGCCACGCCGAGTACAATCTTGAGGACGAGAATACGACCCTGTTCCAGATCTGGATCCAGCCCGACCGGGCCGGTGGCCAGCCCGGCTGGGGGGCGAAGCAGTTTCCGAAGTCGGACCGCTCCGGCGCGTGGTCCATCCTCGCGTCCGGCAAGGGCGATGAAGGCGCGCTCGACATCCGTGCCGACGCGCGCGTCGCTGGCGCAACCCTGAAAGTTGGCGAAGAACTCGCGTGGGAGACCGAAGCCGGACGCCATGTTTATGCCGTGGCCGCAACGGGCGCCATCGAAGTCGCCAATGCTGACGGAAGCTGGCAACGCGCCAATGCCCGTGACGGCGTCGCAGTCACCGGCGCCTCGCAGGTCATATTCCGCGCGATCGAAGGCCCCGCCGAGATCGTGCTGACCGACACGCTCTAGCGGCGTGCGTCCCGCCATTTTCCTTCGATCCGAACTCGGCTAGTTTCGCCGAACCGGGTCGAAGGGATTTGCGTCGTCATGAAGAAAGCTCTGGTCCTGACTCTCATTCTGGCGTCAGCCCCCCTTCTCTCGGGCTGCCTTGTCGCTGAAGTCGCCGGCGCGGCCGTGGGCCTCACCACCGCAGCTGTCGGCGCCGTCGGCGGCGCTGCCGTCGATCTCGTTACAACGGACGAAGATGAACGCCGGGACCAGGACAATGAGCGCCTGAAGAAGGAAAACGAGGAGCTCAAGCGTCAGCAGGAGGCTCAGGCTGCAAAGTCACATTAGCGGCCGCCCCCTTCCCAAACGCTCCTGTTCATCCCAGCTTCATGTTAGGTTGGATTAGGTTCAGGCCCGGCACGAATCCATACCGGACAAGAATTCTTGGAAAATCAGGGAGCAGAGAATGCGTATCGCCGCCCTCGCCGCCGTCACCTTCGCTACGTTTGCCTTGGCCATGCCCGCCGCTGCGGTCACGGTCGAGACAAGGATGTCGACCGAATTCCAGAAGAAGCTGGATGACGATCTCGGCGCACGCGAAGCCAAGACGCTCACCGAGGCGCTCACCCGCAAGATCGACAACGCCTTCACCAGCGCCGGCGTGAAGGCCGAGCGCGTCGTGGTGACGATCGAGGATGCGAAACCAAATCGCCCGACCTTCCAGCAGGTATCCGACAAGCCGGGTCTTGATAGCTTCCGCTCGATCAGCATCGGCGGCGCCCGCATCTCCGGTATCGCCTACGATGCTTCCGGCAACGAGATCGGGCGCTTCGAGAACAAATGGTATGAGACCGACATCTCCAACGCGGTCACGGCGAGCACCTGGACCGATGCACGCACATCGTTCGACCGCTTCGCCCGTCGCTTCGCGGCGCAGCTGTCGTAACGCTTCGACCCACTCCGACGACCAGACGCCGCTCCGAAAGGGGGCGGCGTTTTTGGTTGGCCCGCCCTGTTGAGATCAGGGGATGCCAGTTACCTTGTGAGTTTGCAGACTGAGCCGCCACTGCGGATGGGCGAGGCAGTAGGCGATGCATGCCGCAGTGTTCGCCTCGCGCGCAGGACCATCCATCGGCTGCAGGAAGAAGTTGCGGAATGGCAGCGCCTCAAACCGCTCTGGCGGCGCATCCGCCTGCGGATAGACAAGTTTCAGTTCGTCGCCTGACATCTGCTTCAGATCTGCCGTGGATTTCGGCGACACGCATACCCAGTCGAGTGTCGCAGGCGCGACGACAGTGCCGTTGGTTTCGACCGCGACTTCGAACCCCTTGGCGTGCAGCGTCGAAATCAGCGCGTCGTCGAGCTGCAACAACGGTTCGCCCCCCGTGCAGACGACATAGGGCTTACCGCTTGCGCCCGCCCAGCGCGCCGCGACATGCGCGGCGACCTGCTCGGGCGTCGCGAACTTGCCGCCGCCCTCGCCGTCGACGCCGATGAAATCCGTATCGCAGAACTTGCACACTGCGCTCGCGCGATCCCGCTCGAGTCCGCTCCACAGATTGCACCCCGCAAAGCGCAGGAACACTGCGGCGCGGCCGGTATGCGCGCCTTCGCCCTGCAGCGTGTAGAAACATTCCTTGACCGAATAGGTCATGGCGCGCCTGCCTGCCACTTGGCCCAGCCATTCGCGCGCAGCTCGCACGCCGGGCACGACCCGCAGCCATAGCCCCACGCATGCCGGTGCGTGCGATCGCCGAGATAGCAGGTGTGCGTATCCTCGACGATCGAGATCGACAAGCCGCTGGCCGCCCAGCTCCTGCGCCAGCGCCCATGTCTGCGCCTTGTCGAGATACATCAGCGGCGTCTCGACCGGCATGTCGCGATCCATGCCAAGCGACAGCGAAGCCTGCACCGCGTCCAGCGTCGCGCGCCGGCAATCGGGATATCCGGAATAGTCTGTCTCGCACATGCCGCCGACCAGCGAAGCCAGGCCACGGCGATAGGCCACGGCGCCGGCCAGCGTGAAGAACACAAGATTGCGGCCCGGCACGAAGGTGCTCGGCAGGCCGCTTTCGGCAAAACCGATCTCCTGCTCGCGCGTCAACGCCGTATCCGACACTTCGCCCAGCACGCCCAGGTCCAGCACGCGGTCCTCGCCCAGCTTGGCGGCCCACGCCGGAAACACCTCACGCAGCTTCGCCAGAAACACCGTTCGGCAATCGAGCTCCACCCGGTGCCGCTGGCGATAGTCAAACCCGACCGTCTCCACCCGGTCATAGCGCGACAACGCCCATGCCAGGCAGACGGCGGAATCCTGCCCGCCGGAAAACAGCACGAGAGCGGAGGTGGTGGTCATGCGCCTGCGATGGCGCCGCCAACGCCCTCGGTCAAGCGCGCACGCCGCATCCCTTGCCACCTGCCCTCAAGCAGAGCAAAACCCGCCCCCATGGGCCATATGATCTACAAGATACTGACCGCCGACCAGCTGGCGACCGTCGAGTCGGGTGGCCTCATGCAGGCCCCCGTCGACATCGCCGACGGCTATGTCCATTTCTCCACCTCGAAGCAGGTGCAGGAGACGCTGGCCAAGTGGTTCAAGGGCCAGAAGGATTGCGTGCTGGTCTCCATCGATGCCGATGATTTCGGACCAGACCTGAAATGGGAAAAATCCCGCGGCGGCGATTTCTTCCCGCACGTCTATGCGAAGGTCCGTGAACACAACATCAGCGCGATCTGGCCGCTGGATGAGTTCGACGCCGAGGGCGTAGCGCTCGTCCCCGATGTCGTCGTCCAATCGCCCGAGCCCGACAGCAAGCCGGGCCGCCACGCGTGAGCCTGTTCAATCTCGCCACCGCCGCTGTCCGCATTCTGCCGGCCGAAAGCGCCCACCGCTTCACCATCAACTCGCTCAAGACGGGCCTCGCAAAGCCTGCACCCGAAATCGACGATCCGCGCCTTGCCGTCACATTGAAGAAGTCGGGCATGCGCCTGCCGAACCCGATTGGTCTCGCCGCCGGCTTCGACAAGAACGCCGAAGTGTTCGCCCAGATGCTGGCGTTCGGTTTTGGCTTCGTCGAATGCGGCACCGTCACGCCGCGCCCGCAGGCCGGCAATCCGCGCCCACGCCTGTTCCGGCTGACGCAGGATCAGGCCGTGATCAACCGCATGGGCTTCAACAATGACGGCATCGGATATTTTGTCCGCCGTCTCGCCGCGTCGCCGCGCGAGATCGGCATCGTCGGCGCCAATGTCGGCGCCAACAAGGACAGCGAAGACCGCATCGCTGACTATGTCGCCGGCGTGAAAGCCGTCTGGCCTTACAGCCGCTACATCACAATCAACATCTCCTCGCCCAACACGCCCGGACTTCGCGGCCTTCAGGATCGCGGCGCGCTCGAGGAACTGCTCGGCCGCATTGGCGTCGCCGCGCGCGAAATGGACTCCGGCGTAAAGAACCGCCCCGTATTCCTGAAAGTCGCGCCCGACCTCGACGAGAAAGCCATCACCGACATCGCCGAAGTTGCGCTGGCGCAGGACTGGCTGTCCGGCCTGATCGTTTCGAACACGACGATTGATCGGCCCGAAACGCTCGCCTCCTCACACAAGGGCGAAACGGGGGGATTGTCCGGCGCTCCCCTGTTGGAAAAGTCGACGCGCGTACTCGCCGCATTTCATGGCGTGATTGGCGACCGTCTTGACCTCATCGGCGCGGGCGGCATCGCGTCAGCGGACGACGTGATTGCCAAGCTGAAAGCCGGCGCTCAGGCTGTTCAACTCTATTCCGCGCTGGTGTTCCATGGCCCCATGCTCGTCCGTCGTATCAAGGCCGATCTGATCGGCGCCATGGACGCAAAAGGCCTGACGAGCGTCGCCGATCTCGCCCGCACGTAACGCCTGCCTCTGGCGGCCCCTCTGACCCCAGCCTATGCTCACCGCCGAGGGATCGGAGGGGTGCGTTTTGTTCCGCAGTCGCGATGATGATTTTGGTCATCATCCGCGTCAGCCTGTTGAGTGAAGGACGGGGACGCCATGGTTGCGGGACTCGCCAGATCAGAGCTGCAGACGTCTTACAAGGCAGGCGTCGGCAAGGTGCGGGAACACACGCTTGTTCTGGGCACACAGGTTATCGCCATCGACAATATCGGTTCGATCCGCTTCTTCGAAAGCGCGCGTAGTTGGTGGCTCGCCTTCGTCGGACTGCTGGCGACCGGCGGCGCCGGATCACAGGTCCCGCTGTACGGACCCTTGGCCTGGGCGGGCGTTGGACTTGGGATCGTGCTGGTCCTGATCAACATGCTTGCGCCCATCGAGCGCGGTCTGTTGATCGGCACATCCGATGGCCGCACGGCGATGGTCATGTCCAAAGACGCGGCGTTTCTTCGTCGCCTGCTGGATCTGTTGACCGAAAAGATCAACTCGCGGAACGAAGCGCTGATTGCGAGCTTCGATATCTCCACCGGCACGATCCATGCGAACGAACACAGTCCCCCGCTTGCCAGCCCGCCGTCACAGCGCGCGCCAGTTGCCGCAGTCCCAGCCCGCGACACCGACATTGCGGTTGCATCCAGTGACCCCGCAGCCACTTCGATTGCCGGCGGCCCGGACATCGACGAGGCGCTATTTGCCAGCGAGCCGGAACCCAAGCGCAAATCAACGGCTGTACCGGAACGCGCGGCGACAGAGTCGGCACAGCGCATGGCGCCGCACGATCCAATGCTCGACGGCCCTTCGATCGCTCCGCCCCGACCACAAGGTGACTGGTTGAATGCGCCGGGCGGCTTCGCATACGAGGGCGATCAGAGCGTTCGCCCCGGCCCGATGCGATGGATGCTCCCCGTCCTCCTTCTCGCGATCCTCGCCGGCGGCGGCGTTGCGGCGTGGATGGTGCTCAGAAATCCGGACGGCGCGCTGTCCATATCTCTGATGACACCCGCCGCCACGAGCCCCGCCGAAAGCATCACCCTCGCCGATGCGCTCGCTGAGACCGCAGCGCCCACACTCAGTACAGCCCCCGCAGAACCCGCAGCAGCCCCGGATCCCGCCGCCTTCACACCTCCCGAACCCATCGTCGCCCGCGCGTCCGGCCAACGCTACCGCGCGCAACCCTCTTCCACCGACGAAGTGCCGGTGCTGGCAGAAACACGCTTCGGCGGCGAAGCCTTGCTGATCAACGGCCATGTATTTCAAAGCGACGGCGAGTGGTACCGCGTCTCCCTGCCCGACGAGCGCACGGCCTGGTTCAAGGCATCCCTCGCAATCCCTCAGGCGCGTTTCGCGGAAACGCTCGCCGCGTCATCGGTCGCGCCAGCATCCTTTGTTGAATCATCCCCGCGCATTCTCGAGCCCGTCGAAGGCGCGCAACTCGCTGGCGGTCAGCAATCCATCCGCCTCGCCTGGACCGGCAACGACTCAGCGACGTCCTACCTCGTTGAAATCCAACCCTTCGATTCTGCCATTCAACGGTGGACCAGCGATCCACCACGCCGCATGACGATTCCGGCCGCCACGGAAGTTGCCGAGACCTTTGCGGTTGGCGTGTGGCGCTGGCGCGTACGGGGTGTCTCGGTCGATGGCGAGCAAAGCCAGCTCAGCCGTTGGGCTGCCTTCAGCGTTCGCGACTAGCGGCGGCGCGCAGGCGCCTGACCCGGTCCGTCCGCCAAGGACTTGGGATCAGCTGTGGCGGACGTCCGGCATGGCGTTGCGTCCTGGTGGATGCGTTGGCTCGGTAGACACCACTGCACCCCGCTGCGTCTTCCGGATCGCGGGGTGGCCCGCGAGACAGGTCGGAGGGAGGGATACCGGGAGCACCCCTCACTTAAAGGGCAAAAGGCCGGACCCTTGTGGGATCCGGCCTCTCGTCTCACTGGCGTTGGGAATCGGGGGGATCAGCCGCCAGTTTGAAGGTCGTAGGCCTGGGCCACGGTGGCCGAAGCGAATTTGGAAATGGTCTTCTGCATGGTCTCCGTCACGCAGGTACGCGCTTGCGCATGCTGGTCCGTCGTCACGCGGCCCTGGGGGATGCAGCGGCCGCGCACCTGGCTTTCGAGACGCGCCAGAAGCTTTTCGGCGCCTTGCGCCGTCTGGAGCTCGCTCGGCGCATAGACGAACTGGAATTCGAACGCATTCCGGTCGCGCCCGGTCTGCGCGAAGGCGGGTCCGGTTGCGAAACCCACGGCAACGGCGCCGATGATGGTGATGCAGGCGATCAGGTTGGTGGTCGAAGATGATGTTTTCATTGTTATTCTCCGATTGGACATGGCTTTTGCTCTATCGTCCCTCCCGGGCTGGCCCCTGAATGCCATCTCGAAAGTCGATGATTGTTTATCGAGAAACAATATGGTCTGTCAATGGACCAAGTGTGGCTTCTTCTGGGCATTCGGCCTCCGCGCACGCGGCGACAAAAGAAAACGCCCGGAGCTGATGCCCCGGGCGTTCTGGCGTTTGAGTGTTGTCGAACTTACTTCGCGGCGATCACGATGGCGCCGGCCGATCCGCGCTGCGCGTACAGGCCGGTCGGCTCGTCCTTCGCGACGGTCGCGCGCGTGTTCTTCACGCAGGCCTGGTAGCTGAGATAGGCGTAGCCAAGCAGAGGCGCGAACTCATCGTGGCAAACCTCTTTCACGGCCTTATCCAGCTTCACGATATAGGCCTGCGCGGCCTCGGCCGTGATCGGCGACTTCGGCGTCTCGACAGATACGGGATCGGCGTGTGCGACCGAAGCCGATAGAGCGATTGCGGCGATAATTGCTATACGTTTCATGGTGTTATGTCTCCGGGTTGTCGTTTGATTGCACTACTAAACGACCCTGGAACGTTTCCCTCTGCACGGCTCATCTGTTCTTGTGCAGTTGCGAACAAATTCATGCTGCAACGCACTCTCGTCAACCGGCCGGGCTTCACCTTGTCGTTACGGAAGGCGTGACGCCGGTGAAGTGACAGTGCAGCGTGCAGACTGGTCTAGGGAGCGAGCAGATGCGTGCGGTAGATTTGCGAGGAACTGGCCGCCGACTACTCGCGAATCGCCCTCAAGCAGCTCCCCACCCCGGAACCCGGACCCGGAGAGATTCGCGTCCGGGTCGAAGCGGCCAGCCTCAATTTTCCGGACCTTCTGATGCTGAAGGGGGAATACCAGTTCAAGCCCGATCCTCCCTTCACCGTCGGAATGGACCTGGCCGGCACGGTCGATGCGATGGGACCGGGCGTTACCGGGTTCAGCGTCGGCCAGCGGGTCGCCGGCGGCGCCAAGACAGGCGCATTCGCGGACTTCGCAATCTGCCCGGCGGCCAACCTGCACCCCATCCCCGACGCGATGCCGACATCGTCTGCCGCCGCCTACCCCGCCGCCTACGTGACGGCGCACGTTTCCCTGATCGCGCGCGGACAGATCCAGCCCGGCGAGACGCTCCTTGTTCACGGCGCGTCGGGCGGCGTCGGCATGGCAACGATGGATGTCGGCCGCCTTCTCGGCGCGCGTGTGATCGCAACCACGGGGTCTGCGGAAAAGATGGAGAGCCTTCGTCGCGCAGGCGCGCACGAGGTCATCGTACTCGGCCCCAACCCAGGCGACGCGTTTCGCGAGCAGGTCAAAGCGCTCACCAACGGCAAGGGCGCCGATGTGATTTTTGATCCGGTGGGCGGCGATGTCTTCGACGAATCCACGCGCTGCATTGCCTTCGCGGGGCGCCTGCTCGTCATCGGCTTCGCCGGCGGACGCATCGCCAGCGTCAACACCAACATACCCCTCATCAAGGGCTTCTCGGTCGTCGGCGTGCGCGCGGGCGAATACGGCCGCCAGTTTCCGGAGCGGGGTCGCATCATTCGCGATGAGATCTGGCGTTGGGCGGCCGAGGGCAAGACGAAGCCCGTCGTCTTTGCCGAGCTGCCGCTGGACCGATGGCGCGAAGCGTTCGAACTGATGCGCGATCGCAAACTGGTCGGGAAGGTCGTGCTGCGCCCCTAGCTGTCGATGACGACAGGTCGCTGGATCGACACCTATTTAAGCCAGCCTGCCAGCACCGAATCCGCCGCCGCATCAAGCTCGGCGTCCGTCCACTTTCGACCCTTGATCTCGGCCTTCAGCAGATAGGTGATCGGCGCCATGAACAGGCTGCCCAGCAGGTCCGGCGGCAGGTTCTTGAAGTCGCCCGACGCGATGCCCGCCTTGCGCAGGTCGCCGACCATGCGCCCCACCGCCCGCCCGGCCTCGCCGCCCTCGCGCTCCGCCAGTGCGGACTCCGCAGAAGCGCTGGCCGAAGCGCGAACGCATCCTTGTTGGCGCGATAGGCGAGATAGATCGCCCGCCAGGTCCGCTTCAGCCGTTCCGGCGGCGCCATGGACGTGTCGAGCCCTGCGCCAGCGTCGAGGAACACTTCCTGCTTCATCTGGCGATAGGCAGCGATCAGCAGGTCGTCCTTGCTATCGAAATGGCGATAAAGCGTGCCCTCGGCCACGCCAGCCTCGGCAGCGATGGCGGCGGTCGTGGCCGCTTCCATGCCGTCGCGCGCAACGATCACGCTGGCCGCCTGCATCAGCTTGGCGCGCGTGACCTGTCCGGCGGTGAGAGTGACCGTGCTCATTGCCAGCAAGGCGCCCGCAATGGGGGTGTCTGTCAAGATTAACAGACCGTCGCAGGCGCCACGGGGCCGGAAATTGATCCGCCACGGTTGATGATCTGGCGGATCAGGTCATGGTCTCCCGCGATCCGTTCCACCCGAAGGCCCGCCAGACGATGCCATTCACAATACGCCCGCTCGCCGCTGCCGATCGCACCCGGTGGCATCAGCTCTGGCAGGGCTATCTGCGGTTCTATGAAAGCGATGTCCCGGCAGACGTCACCGAGCTGACCTGGACCCGCATCCTCGATCCGGAAGCGCCCATCCTTGGCCTTTGCGCCGCCACGCCGGAGGGCGACCTGCTCGGCATCGTGCACTATCTCTTCCATCCGGTGACGTGGGCGGTCGGGCCTCGCTGCTATCTCGAAGACCTGTTCACGGCGCCGGAAGCACGAGGCCAGGGCGTTGGGCGCGCGTTGATCGAAGCGGTCTACGCTGCGGCTGACGCGCGCGGCGCAGATCAGGTCTACTGGCTAACTCAGGAGTTCAACGCCACAGCGCGTCGGCTCTATGATCAGGTGGCAAAAGCCACGCCTTTCATCAAATACAGGCGTTAAGCGGCAGCCAGGCGCTGGACAACCCCCGACTGTACGCAGACGGCCTGGCTCCGGCAGCCCGTTCCGTCTGAACTACAACCTATAGTTGTTTTCAATGACTCGCCAGCGCATAGTCGCCCCAACATTTCTTCGATCTCGGAGTTGGGAGCTCGCCATGATCCATACGGTTACACTCGACAATCAGCATCTCTACGGCCGCCAGCTCGACCAGATGTTTCGCATGCGCCACACTTACTACGTCGAAGGTCACGGTTGGGGTGGGCTCACATCAACCAATGGTCGCGAGACCGACGAGTTCGACAATGAGACCGTCGTCTACCTGATGAGCATTGATCCTTTTGGCGATGTCGCGGCGTCGGTGCGACTGAACCCTACGCTAGGCCCCACGCTGCTCAAGAAATTCGCGGACTGGGCGGACGAACCGCTGCCGGAGCTGGAGAGTGTCTGGGACATCTCGCGCTGGATCGCGGCCCCGCAACACCGGCGCGCGGCCAACCCGCGCTGGCCAACCAATCATCAGCGCGAACTGATGGTCGGGATCCTGGAGTTCGGCCTGTCGCGCGGTCTCACGCATCTGACAATGCTGGCCGAATATCGCCTGGCCGAACGGATCGCGGCCTATGGCTGGCCGCTACGCTATCTCGGCGCTCCCCGGGAATACGAGGGCGGCAAAGGCACGGCCGTTGCCGCCGAAATCGAACTAGGCCTCCACCTCCTCCACCTAACCCGCGCCAAAACCGGCGTCACCCGCACGATGTTGGTCGAAGCTTCGGTGGCAGCGATCAGACAATCACCGCAGATCTCGCCTGCTCTGCGCGATTCGCTGCTCGACATCGGCGCTGAGCGTCTTGGAAATCTGGCGCACCTCATTGCGGCTCAGATCGGAGACCTGGAAGACCGTCCCCGAAATATCGAACTGGTGGGCGCGATCGCGCGCCTGTTCGAATCAGCCGGGCTCGAAATTGATGGCGACGCTGCGCCCAAACGGAAACAGCCCGGTCTTTCGACCGGGCTGCCTCTTCAGTTCGTAGCGACTGATCGCGATTAGCGACCGATCGTGATCTGCACTTCCGCGCGGCGGTTGAGCGGCTCGCGGGTGCCGTCGGGACGCGGCTCAGCCGGTTCCGATTCGCCCTTGGCGGCGGTCTTGATCGCGGCGTCAGCCACGCCAGCGCCCAGCAGAGCAGTTTTCACCACGTCAGCGCGGCGTTGCGACAGCTTGTCGTTGTAGGCCGGTTTACCCGACGAGTCGGTGTGACCTTCGACGGACGTCAGCGTGATCGAGCAACCACCGGTCTTGGCGCGAGCCACGGCAGCGTTGATCGTGTCGCGGTTCGCCGAGGTGAGGTCCGAACGATCCCACTCGAAGTACACCACGAACGGCGGTTGCTGTTGGGTGCACGTCTGAGCCGCGGTCTGGCCGGTGGTTACCGGCGGGGGCGGGGGCGGAGGGGGCGGCGGCGGCGGCGGCGAGGCGGCGGAGGCGGCGGCGGCGGCGGCGGCGGGGCCGGCGGCGGCGGAGCCGCGAACTGCCAACGCAGACCGACCTTCACGGAGTGGTCCTGGTAGGACGTCTCGTAATTGCCGTCGATGCCGTTCATGTCGATATCGGGAACGGTCAGGTAGGTGTAACCGAGATCGATCGTCACCTGTTCGTTCAGCTTGATGCCGAGGCCGGCAACCGCGTTGTACGCGTAGCCAGTGCCGCTGTCGTTAAAGCCGTTGGCCTGAGCCGGACCGGCCGAGTAGAGCGACGAAACGCGGCTGTTGACGCGAGCAGCGCCGACACCGATGCCGAGATACGGCGTGATCTTCGAGCTTCGGATTTGAAGTCCTGGATGACGTTGAACATCAGGTCGGTGACGCGGGTCGAACCAGCGCCGTCCGGACCGCTCGTGCCGAGCGGCTGCAGGCCGAGGAACGTGTCCGGTACCTCGAGCTCGACGTTGCGATATTCGAAAACGCCTTCGAGGCGGAGACCGCTGTCGAAGCCAAAACCGAGACCCGCGCCGTAAACCAGATCAGACTGGGGCGTCGCGTTGGTGTCGATCATACCGCCGACGACCGGGTTCTTGGCATCGACGTCCTGGATGCCATCGACGATAGCGCCGATCTTGGCAGTGCCGTACCAGCCGGATTGCGCATGCGCTACCGCGCCCGCAGAGACCATCGTGGCGGCCGCTGTTGCGCACAAAAGTGCTCTTTTCATTACAGTCCCCTTATCCAAAGGCATTCCCCGGCAGCCAAGCTCCGGCGCCAAGGTCTAAACGCGGTCGCCCCGCATCTGATCCCCGGGTTACACGCTTTTTTTTGCGTTGGCGATACGCGGGCCGGACCGAACAACGCCCCCGGACGCATTTTCAGCGCCACGCGGGCAAGCGGGCAACATGCTTGCCGTCTGGCAATGCCCGGTGGGAGGCGAGTTACGTTCCGGAAGAGCACAGAATCGCCTCCCGCCGCAGATACGATTCGTTTTTTCGCCCCGCCACGCGAATGCGCCGTAATCCAGGAATCTGCAGGCATTACGCCCCGGACGAGCGCCCTGGAGTCAGGCTGTTCCCTCGATGCGCGATTTGGCCGGCTGTGCGGACTCAAATTAAGCATTCAGGAACCAAGCGGTACCCAGACCTCGCATCCGCCATTGCCCGTATGCGGATCGAATTCCGGACCGTAACGCTCGATCATCTGCATCGGACCATCAGGCGGCGCGCGACTCGATTGCGCCAGCCAGTCCCCTGCTGCTGCGCACGTGACGCCGAGCGTGGAAACATGCCCGGCGTGACGGAAGACGGCCCACTCGCGCGCGGCGACGCGGATGCCCGACAGGCCCTCAGGAAGATCAGAAAGGCTACTGACTTCAACTGCAGGTGCATAGTCGAAGCCGTTGCTGTCGCTCGGATCTGCGGGGCCAAGGCAGAGGCCGAAAGCGGCGCCAGGGATCGTGTTCGTGATCGCACCGAGGTGCGGGCCAAAGGCATGCCAGAGCGAGGCGATGCCCGCGCGTTCGTCAAAACGGAAATACTTTCGGATTCCCGCAAAGAGCATTGTCGTGCCGGAGACGTAGCGATCGGGGGAGATGGATGCGGCAGGTTGGTCGGGCATACGGATAGCCTCCGTGATTGCGAGTTGGGCAAAAGATTGCCGTGCGCGCGCCTCCTGGGGTGTGACCCCGAACTGGTCGCGGAAGGCGCGGGTGAATGCCTCGTGAGATCCATAACCAACAGCGAGCGCGACCTGAAGAATGTCGGGCGCACCATCGGCCAGCAATCGCGCCGCCTCGCTCAGCCGCCGTCCGCGCGCGTAAGCGAGAACAGGTTGACCGACCATGGCAGTGAAGGTGCGTGCAAGATGAAAGCGCGAGAGTCCCGAGACCTGCGCCACGTCGTCGAGCGTGAACGGCTCGCCGAAATGGCTTTCAATGTACCAGAGCGCCTTGCCTATCGCTTGCATGCCGCAACCTTCCGAAGCGAGGGCAGAATGGCAAGAGGCTGCGATGCCCGCTTGATCGGTATTGCTGGGACGAACGGTTTGTGTTGCGGGCGAGCCTGACGCGCCTACCGGCCGCTTTGCGGCCAGCCCCTTCCGTCTCGCCGCGAAGACGCGGCGATCCACCTTCCCCAGTCTTCGACTGGGGCAGGACCACATGCCGTTAGACCGGAAGGGGAAGTCCTCCCTCGCCGAAGGCGGGGGAGGTGGCGGCGAAGCCGACGGAGGGGGCTGGCCGCGAAGCAGCCGGCGGAGGCGTCAAGCGCCAGCCTTCCGTTTCGCCCGATTGATCGCGGCGTCCAGCGCCGACAGGAAAGCCGAGCGGTCTTTTGGCGAGAAGGGTGGCGGGCCTGTCGTGATCTCCCCAACGGAGCGCAGGTGTTCCATCAGGCCGCGCGTCGCCAGCGCGCCGCCGATCATGTCGGTGGTGAACACTTTCGCGGTCGGCGAGATGACTTCGGCGCCCTTCTCGAGTGAGCGGCCAGCCAGCGGGATATCGTTGGTGACGACGACATCGCCCGCTCCTGCCCGCTCTGCGATCCAGTCGTCAGCGATGTCGGGACCGGCACTCGACGAGCACGAAGCGAATGCGCGGCTCCATCGGCGTGCGGATAAAGGAGTTGGCGACGACGAGGACGTCCCAGCCGACGCGGCGGGCGACCTTGTAGATCTCTTCCTTCACGGGGCAGGCGTCTGCATCGACATAGATGGGCATGGGCGCGGTTTGGACGGGATGGCGCGCCAAGTCCAGCATTCCATGCTGCTCTACGATCCGTCGGGCGCCATATGCTGGTCGACCCCTTTGAACCTCAGCGGCTGGCCGAGCAGCGCCCAGCCAGCGTACTGGTAAGTGGGACGAACGATGAAATCCTTGAAGCGTCCTTCGATGGCGGACCGCTGCGCTGGATCCGAAATCGAGATCACGCGGATTTCTGGTGTCATTGACTCAACAACACGCCCCCCGGGTGTTTTCGGCAGCTTAACCTCGAGCACGAAGCTAATGTCAGGCAACGGGCAACGCAGCGGAACAGCCAGCTCAGCCGCGAGATAGCCTCTCTTCCTGGCGTTGTCGGCAACCGGATCGTACTTCGGCGGCGCCGGGTTCAGCTTGAGCTTTCGGTCCCCTCCGGCGAATGAGCCAATGAAATCCTGCAGGTCGTCCGTTCCCGTGTTGATGGACGCCCCCACCTCGTACATCCGTCGCCTCGCAGCCAGCATGGCCGCTTCCTGCTGTGCGAAGACGGCGCAATGCCCTGCAATCTGTGCAGCCTGCATGGCTTCCATTGCGGTCACGACATCACCTGCCGCATCGATCATCAGTTCCGCTCGCCGCCGCATGTCCTCAAGCGCAACAGTGACCTCGAACCCTTTCACATCGCTGGTCGGGATTGTCATCGCCTTCAGCTTGCTTCTCGACTCCTTCAACCTTTCGCGTTCAGCAGCGAGCGTCTGTCGCAGGGTTGACATAGATACATTGAAATAAATTTCGGGGTTGCTGATCACCGGAGAGTGTCCGGCAGGCAGATCTTTCACATACCGAAACGCGGCGGCGGCGGCTGCCCGCAACTCCGGCGATACGCCTTGATCAGGTAGCTGGGCGTAAGCACCGGACATGACACCCAGCGAAACCGCGCACCCTGCCAAGAGCAAACAGCGCATGAATCCCCCAAATCGCGTCGGCCTAGCATGTTAGCATCCACCCTGATCCGCCCGCAACGCGGAGGATTAGGCGGCCGTCCGGCCACCCCGCCGTCGGCGCTCGGTGTGCAGGCGATGCGCGTTCTGTTCGACCTTTTCGAGGATCTCTTTCAGTTCCTGGTCGGTCAGATGTTCGATGCCGATAAATTCGTTGTCGGCGTCGATCTGGGAACGGATGAGTTCGTCGAGCTTGGCGTGGAGGGCGCCGTTGTCGCGGTTCTGTGTGTTCTGGATCAGGAAGACCATCAGGAAGGTGATGATGGTGGTCGAGGTGTTGATGACGAGCTGCCACGTGTCGGAGAAGCCGAAGAGCGGACCGGACAGCGCCCAGAGGGAAACGAACAGGATACAGGCGAGGAAGGCGAACGGGCTGCCCGCCGCTTCCGACACTGCGTTCGCGAATTTCGTGAACAGCTTGCTCATCCGCGCTGAAACGTGCCGGACATGAGTTGGGTTCCGGCGCGTGGCGACATCCGCCCGTTTCGCGGGCAGGTAACTAGTTCGGCTTCGGCAGCAACTCGCCCTGCTTTACCTCAGCTGAGCCGATCGGAAGATCGACGCGGAAGCCGTCCCACCCGGCGACCCACTGATCCGCGGGGCGCACAGCGGCGACACCGGCGAAGTACAGAGGGTTGTTCACCTGAATGGATGGGATGTGGTGCGTGTAGACCAGCAGTTTCACGCCCGCTTCATTGGCCATCTTCGCGGCGTCGACGGGGCTGACGTGGTAATCCGGAATGTCGCCCATGACCTTGGCGATGCGCGGATTGCCGGCGGCGGCCATCTGTTTCTGCACCAGCGCAATCATCGCAGGCGAGAGGGATTCCGAGACCAGTACATCGGCGCCTTTGGCATTCTCGACCAGATTGGCGGAGACGGCGGTGTCGCCGGAGAGCGTGACGGAGCGGCCTTTCCAGTCGAAGCGATAGCCCACAGCCGGGCGGATGGGATCGTGGTCAACTTCGAAGGCCGTGACCTTGAGATCGCCGTCCTGCAGGATGACTTCTTCCGCGTTGAGTTCGCCCTTGAAGGCGGCGCCGAACTCTTTTGCCACGAGTGGCGAGGTCGCGATGTTGATGACGCCGGCGCCGTGATGAGCCAGACGCAGGCGAGCGTCTTCGGCATAGGCGGTGTTGAAGCCGTCGACGATCGCCTTGATGCCGTGTGCGCCGTAAACGGGCAGCATCTCCTGCCGGCCCGAGACCATCGTCTGCATACGGAACTCACCGAGGTCGCCGATGTGATCGGAATGGTAGTGGGTGAGGAAAATGCCGGCGATGCGGCTGCCGGGAAATTGCATGCGCTGGAGTTGCTCCCAGCTCTCCGGGCCGGTGTCGATGACGTAGGCTTTGTCTCCGGCAACGACGATCGTGCAGGCCTTGGCGCGGTTGGGGTCGGGCAATGGCGAGGATGTCCCGCAGAGGATGATGCGCAGGGCCTTGCCGTCGAAGACCTCGGCCATGGCGGGTGTGAGAGGGGCGGGCGACAGGAAGGCGGCCGGCGTTGCTGGCGTGGCGGGCTGTGGCGCGGAGCTCGTGCAGCCGGCGAACGCCAGAGCCACTAGCAATCCGGCGAGCCGTGCTGTTTCACGTCGCTTCATGTGGTCTCTCCCGTTATGGTACCGATCCGTAGCTAACACCCGGGCGCCATGCAAGGTTGATCGTCGCGGCAGGTTGGGCGATGTCACAGGCTGTATGTTTCAAGAGGATATCGCAATGAAGCTCCGTCTCGCCTGCCTCGCCGTCCTTGCGACCCTCGCCGTGTCTTCGCCAGCGCTGGCGCAGAGCGATGACATGAGCCCCGCCCGGCTCGAAAAACTGGACAAGCAGGCGGCGGACCTGAAGCTGTCGGTCAATCACACCAAGGCGATGGATATCGCCAGGGGCAAAGGCGTCGCCACGGTGCGGGAGCTGAAGCTTACAAAGCGTGGCAACTGGAAGATCGAAGGCACGGACTCGCAAGGCGCCAAGATCGAGGTCCGCATCGACGGCAAGAGCGGCAAGGTGGAGAAGGTCGAGCGCGGCTAGCGCTCGCTCTCTCTACGCGAACTCGACCAGCACCTCGTCGGCGGCGACGCTTGCGCCGGCAGCGGCGTTGACGGCTTTCACGACGCCATCAGCTTCAGCGCGGATGATGTTCTGCATCTTCATCGCTTCGACGATGCAGACGGCTTCGCCCGTTTTCACGTCCTGACCGACCACGACCGCGACAGAGACAACGAGGCCGGGCATCGGGCTCATGATGAGCTTGGAAGTATCTGCCTTCTGCTTCTCGGGGAGGCGGGCGTGCATTTCGGCCTGCGCCGGCGTGCAGACTTTCACATGGGCTTCGACGCCGAGGCGACGAAGGATGAAGCCTTCCTGCGCGTTGGCGATGGAGAGGGCGTAGGCCTGGTCGCCGAACGTGGTCTCCATCAGGCTGATGCCGGGACGCCATTGCGTTGACAGCTGGAGCTTCTCGCCAGTGGCGGTGAGCGTGAGGTCGGCCTTGCCCATCTGGAAGTCGAGACGGATGGGGATGTGCTTGCGGCCGACGATGACGACCCAGTCCTTGCGGAGCGGCTTCATCGGCTCGACGCGACCCGATGTGGATTCGGCGCGACCGACATTCAGCGCATGGGCGTAGGCGGCGGAGGCGACGAAGAGGTTCTCGACTTCCGGCGAGGCGGGGGCGCCGTGGAAGCCGTCAGGGAATTCTTCCTTGATGTAACCGGTGGTGATCTTGCCGGACTGGAAGCGTTTCTGGTCGAGGACTGCGGCGAGGAAGGGTGAGTTGTCCTGGATGCCCTGCACTTCCAGACGCTCGAGCGCCTTTGTGTGCGTGGCGATGGCGGTCGCGCGGTCTTTGCCGTGGGTGATGAGCTTGGCGATCATCGGATCGTAGAACATCGAGATCTCGTCGCCCTCGCGCACGCCGGTGTCGATGCGGACCGTGCCCTCGCCGAGCTTGCCCTCCGCCGGGAAGCGCATGCGCTTGAGGCGGCCAATGCTGGGCAGGAAGCCGCGATAGGGGTCCTCGGCATAGATGCGGCTCTCGAGCGCCCAGCCCTTGATGCCGACATCCTTCTGCTTGATCGCGAGTTTCTCGCCGGCGGCGACGCGCAGCATCTGCTCGACGAGATCGCAGCCGGTGATCAGTTCGGTGACCGGGTGTTCGACCTGCAGGCGCGTGTTCATTTCGAGGAAGTAGAAATTGCGCTGGCCATCGACGATGAACTCGACGGTGCCGGCGCTGTCGTATTGCACGGCGCGCGCGAGGGCGACGGCTTGCTCGCCCATGGCCTTGCGCGTCTCGGCGGTGAGGAAGGGCGACGGCGCCTCTTCGAAGACTTTCTGGTTGCGGCGCTGGATCGAGCACTCGCGCTCGTTCAGGTAGATGATGTTGCCGTGCTTGTCGCCGAGCACCTGGATCTCGATGTGGCGCGGCTGGTCGACGAACTTCTCGATGAAGATGCGATCGTCGCCAAACGAGGCGATCGCTTCCGCGCGGGCGCCATCGAAACCTTCTTTCGCTTCGGCTGCATTGAAGGCGATGCGCAGGCCCTTGCCGCCGCCGCCAGCAGACGCCTTGATCATCACGGGATAGCCGATCGAATCCGCGATCTTCACGGCCTCTTTTGAATCGTTGATCAGGCCCATGTGGCCCGGCACGGTGCTGACGCCCGCTTCGGCCGCGAACTTCTTGGACGTGATCTTGTCGCCCATCGCTTCGATTGCGTACGGGTTCGGGCCGATGAAGACGATCTTCTCGTCCTGCAGGCGCTTGGCGAAGCCGGCGTTCTCCGACAGGAAGCCGAAGCCCGGGTGGACGGCTTCGGCGCCTGACTTGCGCACGGCGTCAACAATCTTGTCCTGGACGAGATAGCTTTGGGCGGCGGGCGAGCCGCCAATGTGGATCGCCTCGTCGGCCATATCGACAGCCATGGAGCTGGCGTCGGCATCGGAATAGACAACGACCGTCTTCACGCCCATGCGCCGAGCCGTCTTGATCACCCGGCAGGCGATTTCCCCGCGGTTGGCGATCAGGATTTTAGAGAACATAGGCTACCCCGGCAGGCTCGGAACTGTGACCGCAAAGTGACCATTGAGGCTTGTCGGTCAAGGCGAATTTCGCCCCTGCGGCGCCTCGACCCCACGTTTGCCGGGCCGTTTCAGTTCAACCTCGTCCATGCTGTTCGTGATCGACACCAGAATAGCCGTGGACCAACCGATCAGGATCAGCCCCATGACGCCCTCGACGCCGGCCAGCAGGCGGTGGTTTGGCGCAGGGATGACGTCGCCATAGCCGAGTGTGGTGAACGTGCTCGCCGAGAAATAGAGCGCCGTTTCGAAGTCGCCGGGAAACTGGCCAAGCCCCGAATAGAGAAGCGTATAGGCCAGGATCTCCACGGCGTGCAGCGCCAGCAGGCCGAAGACCATCAGCACCACGGTAAACGTCCGCTCGTGCGCATGCCCTTCCCGCCATGGCTGGGCGCGTTCCGAGCCGTGCAGGTGTGTGAGGCCCCAGATTCCAGCTGAATGACACAGGACGCAGAGAACGATCATGCCGGCGGAAATCGCCAGGTTCTGGGCAAGCATGCAAAACCTCGCACGGCGGGTTGGACGACTAACCCCGAACTTCTCCACCTTGCGGCAGGCCAAGCCAAGGGAAAGACGCGATTTTCAGACCTCATTAACCGACCCGACGGAAAGTCCGGCACATTGCTCAGGCCGCAAGCGGAGGTCGCCATGATGTTCTTCGGGAAGCACACCTGGCGCGGGGAATCCGGCCAGCGCTATCACTTCAACTGCGCCCTGACCAAGAACGGCATCCCGCAGGACTCGGGCGGTATCTACGTTTTCGTCCGCCGCCGTTTCGGGTTTTTCCTGCACGCGCTCTATGTCGGCAAGGCCGCGAACCTGCGTGGCCGCCTGCTCGGCCACGAGAAATGGGGCAAGGCCTGGTGGATTCTCGGGGCGACCGAGCGCCACGTGATGCGCATCGCGACCGAGACCGAGCGCCGCCAGATCGAGGAAGACCTGATCCGGGGCCTGAAGCCGCAGATGAACGACATGCAGGTGCCGCGCTGTGAAGACGACGCGCCGACGACGCCAGCGCTACGCGAGAAATGGTATTTCCGTCGCGCTGTGGCGAATTGGTTTCGCGGGCTGTTCGGCATCAAGAAGAAGCCGCACGACCATCAGAAAGAGCTTGAAGAAGGTTATTTCGATCCTTCCAAGCACCACGTCCACGAGTTTGCGCGCAAGCACTAGAGCGCGATCCCGGCACGAGGCGGAATCTCGCAATCAGACAGATACGCGGTTCGTTGGAATTTCACCCGACAGGACCGCTGCAATACCGTCGATCGCAAGCGAGGCCATGGCCGTCCGCGTCTCCACGGTGGCGCTGCCGATGTGTGGAAGCAGGAAGGTATTCTCGACATCGTTCAGCCGGGTGTCGAAATTTGGCTCGCTCTGGAAAACATCCAGACCAGCGGCGCCGACCTGTCCCGACTTCAGCGCTTCCAGCAATGCATCCTCATCGACGAGCGCGCCGCGGGCGGAGTTAACGAAGATCGCACCGGCGGGCAGCATGGCGAAACGCTCGCGGGTCATCAGCACGCCCTGCCCGCCCGGCAGGTTGAGGCTGAGCACCTGGCAGTGCGGCAGCATCTCTTCCAGGCTGGCGAAGTAGCGCGCGTCGCCTTCGAGGTCAGGCGCGAGACGGCTGCGGTTGTGGTAAAGGATCGGCATGCGGAAGCCACGCGCACGCTCCGCAACGGCGCGACCGATGCGGCCCATGCCGACGATGCCCATCGTCTTGCCAGTCACATCGACGCCGAGGCCCTGGAAGAACCCATTCCTGACCTTCCAGCCACCATCCATGTTGCGCACATGCTCCTTGGCGCGTCGGGCGGCGCCGAGAAGAAGGAGCATGTGGGTGTCGGCAGTGGCGTCTGACAGCACGTCGGGCGTGTTGCAGACGGTGATGCCGCGCGCATTGGCGGCGCGGACGTCGATATGATCGAAGCCGACGCTGATGGTGGCGATGACGCGGACGGTGTCCGGCAGACGGGCGATATGCTCGGCGCGCAGCGGCATGCCGAGCGCCGCCAGGACGGCCTCGGCATTGTGGGCATTGGCGAGGTCGATGAGGTCATCGGTGCGTATCGGCCGCTCGGGCTCTGTGCAGTCGAAGGTCGCGAACACACGGTCCCGCACGGGGGCCGGAATGGGCGCTGAGCTGACGAGCCGGCCGATACGGCTCATGCAGACTCCGTTGGCCGGTTGTCGGCCTCGTCGTGGTGAATTTCGCGCTTGAAGGTTTCCGGGAGGAACAGCAACGCGACGACGAAGGTGACGCCGGCAACGATGACGGGATACCAGAGACCCGCATAGATGTTGCCGGTGGCGGCGACGATCATGAACGCCGTGGTTGGCAGCAGGCCGCCGAACCAGCCGTTTCCGATGTGGTACGGCAGCGACAGCGAGGTGTAGCGGATGCGCGCGGGGAACAGCTCCACGAGCATCGCAGCCATGGGTCCGTAGATCATCGCCGTGAAGACCGTCGTCAGCGCGATCATGAGAATGACGCCGAGATGGTTGATGCCGGCGGGATCGGCGAAGGCGGGCTTCTTGGGGTCGTCAGTCACCGTGTAGCCGGCGGCTTTCAGCGCGGCGCCCAACTCGGCCTGATAGGCGGCAATGGCAGACGCACGTTCCTTGCTGTCCATCTGAGCGGTATCGGGCGCGACGAAAGTCTGCTCGCCCATGTGGACGGCCGCGATCGTGCCCGGGGGCTGGGGGATGGTCTCGTAGTTGACGCCGTTGTTCGAGAGGAACGACTTGGCGATATCACACGAGCGCAAGTCGAACTTGGTCTTGCCGACGGGATCGAACTGCAACGAGCAGGCGGTGGTGTCGGCGTCGACGGTGACCTTGTTGGTTTCCAGCGCACGCGCCATGGCCGGGTTGGCGTAGTCGGTGATCTGGTGGAAAACCGACCACGGCATGATCGGGGCATAGAGGATCGCCGGCAGGATGAGGCCCGCCAGGACGAGCGGCTTGCGGCCGATCTTGTCGCTGAGCCATCCGAAGAAGACGTAAGTGGGCGTGCCGATGGCCAGCGCGATCGCCATGATGGTGTAGGCGTCGATGTCCGGCAGCTTCATCTGTTTCTGCAGGAAGAACAGGCCGTAGAGCGTGCCGGAATACCAGACGCAGGCCTGGCCCGCGACGGCGCCGAACAGGGCGATGAAGACGAACTTCAGGTTGCTCCACTTGCCGAACGCTTCCTTGAACGGCGCCTTCGCGCCTGCGCCCGCGTCCTTCATCTGCTGGTAGACAGGGCTCTCGTTGAGCAACATCCGGATCCAGATCGAACCGATAAGCAGGATGATGGAAACGAGGAACGGGATGCGCCAGCCCCACTCCCCGAAGGGTCCTTCACCCATGCCGGCGCGGATGGCGATGATGAGCACAAGCGAGGCCAGCAGGCCGACCGTGGCGGTGATCTGGATCCAGCTGGTGTAGTAGCCGCGTTTGCCCATCGGAGCGTGCTCGGCGACGTAGGTCACCGCGCCGCCATACTGACCGCCGACGGCAAGGCCCTGCGCCACGCGCAGAAGGACGAGGATGATCGGTGCAATAACGCCGAGGCCCGGCCCCATCGCCTCGAACGTGCTGTAGTCGGGTAGCAGACCCACAAGGAAGGTGGATGCGCCCATGATGATCATGGCGACGAGGAAGGTGGATTTGCGGCCCACCATGTCGCCGATCCAGCCGAACACCAGCGCGCCGAACGGGCGCACGATGAAGCCAGCCGCGAAGGCGCCGAGTGCGAGGATGAAGCCGGTGTTCTCGTCGACCGCCGAGAAGAAGTGGCGGTTGATGTAGGGGACGAGGGTTCCGTACAGGAAGAAATCGTACCACTCGAACATCGAGCCGACGCTGGACGCGCCGATCACGAATGCCTGGTTCTGCTTCTTCGGAACAGCCGCTGCGGGCGCCGCAGTTTCCATAGTCGCCTCTCCCCTCCGCCATTGATGGCGGTTGCTTTTATGATTGGCGACAAGCTGCTACGGCCTGACGCTCAGGGCAAGGCAAATCCCGTCAGCGAGCCTCGCCACTGGCGCCGGTTTGTGGAAGTCTCGGAACACGAGTTGGGGAGATCGCGCGTGAGACTCGCAATCCTTGTGGTCGCCGCCGCATTTTGCGCAGGCGCGGCATACGCACAGGAGAGCCAGTGCGGGGGGCCGGTAAGCAAGGCCAAGAAGGCGTTTGTAGAGTCGTACAATGCGGCATCTCAAGCGCTTCACGCCCGAGACTGGAACGGAGCGTTGAGCGCGGCAGCGCAGGCGCGCCCCTTCGCGATGGACGGCACGCAGGTATCGGCCTTGATCCAGATTCAGGTCGCGGCGCTTGCCGAGACCGCGGACAAGGCGACATTCATGGCGGCGATGGAAGTCGCGCTCGGTACGCCCTGCCTGCCCGCCAGCGTCGGAGACTCCTACACGCGCAAGCTGCGGGAACTCAGGTCGGGCGCTGCATCCCAACCGCAGTGAGAGTTTGCCGCGGGACGCGGTCTGTCGCAGACTGCAATCCTGTCAGGAGGGACCCATGATCCGTATGTCGATGATTGCGCTTGCTGCGACCACGCTCGGCCTCGCCGCCTGCCAACCTCAAAAAACGCCGGAGCAGGTCCAGGCGGAGAAGAACGCAGCCGCGCTGCAGCAGATGGGCGCAGCGTTCGGAGCGAACGGACAAGGTCAGGTCTCGCCAGAAGCAAATGGCTGCGGCCATCGCCAGAGCGGGCGCGATAGCCAGCGCCGCGGACGCGAACATGACGCCCGAGGAACGGGCCAAGCTGCAGGCGATCACCGGCGCGATGGCCAGCGGCCAGGTGGATCCGGCGGCTTCCGCCTGGCTTGCCGGCGCCAACAAGGCGTTCGACCTGCTCGGCAACGTCAAGAGCGTGGCGGACGTCAACGCAATCACGCCGCAGGTGACCGCAGTCTATGCGGAGATGGCAGCTCCCGCCGCGACGTTGAAAGCCATGCCCGAGGACAAGCGGGACGTCGCTTTCGGCTCAGCCTTGCCGCAGCTGATCGGCATGAGCACCAAGGGCATGTCAGTGCTGAGCCGCCTGTCCTATGACAACGAGACGATGGAAGCGGTCGGCAAGCTGCTCGATAAAATGCCGCAAATGGACTGAGCGACTTACCCTTCCGCCTTACAGCGGAATATTGTCGTGCTTCTTCGTCGGGTTGCTCAGCTGCTTGTTCTTCAGCGTTCGCAGTGACCGGACGATGCGCTTGCGCGTGTTGTGCGGCATGATCACGTCGTCGATGAAGCCGCGCGAGGCGGCGACGTACGGGTTGGCGAAGCGGTCCTGATATTCCTTGGTCTTCGCGGCCAGCTTCTCGGCATCGCCCGCCGCTTCGGCGCGGAAGATGATTTCGACGGCGCCCTTGGCGCCCATCACGGCGATCTCGGCGGTCGGCCAGGCAAAGTTCACGTCGCCGCGCAGATGCTTCGAACTCATGACGTCATAGGCGCCGCCATATGCCTTGCGCGTGATGACGGTGACTTTCGGAACAGTGGCTTCGGCGTAGGCGAACAGCAGTTTCGCGCCGTGCTTGATGAGGCCGCCATACTCCTGCTTCGTGCCCGGCATGAAGCCCGGCACGTCGACGAAGGTGACGATCGGGATGTTGAAGCAGTCGCAGAAGCGCACGAAGCGCGCGGCCTTGCGGCTCGAGTCGATGTCGAGCACGCCGGCCAGCGTCATCGGCTGGTTGGCGACGATGCCGACCGTGGAGCCTTCCATGCGGCTGAAGCCGGTGAGGATGTTCTTGCCGAAGTCCTTGCCGATCTCGAAGAAGTCGCCTTCGTCGGCGACCTTCTGGATCAGCTCCTTCATGTCATAGGGCGTGTTGGGGTTGGCGGGCACCAGCGTATCGAGGCTCGGCTCGGCGCGCTCCGGATCGTCGAACGTCGGGACGACGGGCGGCTTCTCGCGGTTCGACAACGGCAGGAAGCTGACCAGGCGGCGGATCTGCGTCAGCGCCTCGATGTCGTTCTCGAACGCGCCATCGGCCACGCCCGACTTGGAAGCATGCACGCGCGCGCCGCCGAGATCTTCGTGGGTGACGATCTCGTTGGTGACGGTTTTCACCACGTCCGGGCCGGTCACGTACATGTAGGACGTGTCCTTCACCATGAAGATGAAGTCGGTCATCGCGGGTGAGTAGACGTCGCCGCCCGCGCACGGGCCCATGATGACGCTGATCTGCGGGATGACGCCGGAGGCGAGCACGTTCTCGAGGAAGATATCGGCGTAACCGCCGAGCGCTTCGACGCCCTCCTGAATGCGGGCGCCGCCGGCATCGAACAGGCCGATGACAGGCGCGCCGCTCTTGATCGCAGCCTTTTGCACTTTCACGATTTTCTCGGCATGAGCGCGCGAGAGCGAGCCGCCGAACACGGTGAAGTCTTTCGAGAACACGTAGACGACGCGGCCATTGATGGTGCCCCAGCCGGTGACGACGCCGTCGCCGGGGATACGCTGCTTCTCCATGCCGAAATCGTGGGAGCGATGCTCGACGAACATGTCCCACTCTTCGAACGAGCCTTCGTCGAGCAACAGGGCGATCCGCTCGCGCGCGGTCAGCTTGCCCTTGGCGTGCTGCGAGTCGATGCGCTTCTGACCGCCACCGAGGCGGGCGATCTCACGCTTCTTCTCCAGCGCAGCGACGATGTCTTTCATGTGCGTGCAGTCCCTCGGCGAATTGAGGGGGCCAGATAAACGGCGAGGCGCCTTGGGCGCAAGGCAGAACACGGGGCTGCAAGCTCGCCAGTCGCGGGAGGCGGTTTATGCGCCAGAGGCGGCTGTTTCTGCGGCCGGTAGTGCAAAATGACCAGGTCCGGTGTATGCCGCCTGACACCGTCAAGGCGCTCACAACGCCAGCAGAGGAGCCGCATCATGCCGGACACCCTGACACAATCTGCCCCGCCCTCCGGCTCCGGACAGCATGTTGATGTCCTGATCGTCGGCGCCGGGCTTTCCGGCATCGGTGCAGCGTGGTGGTTGCAGAAGGAATGCCCCGGCAAGACCTACGCAATCCTGGAGCAGCGCGAGGCCATCGGCGGCACATGGGACCTGTTCCGCTATCCCGGCATCCGCTCCGACTCGGACATGTACACGCTCGGCTATGCCTTCCGGCCGTGGACCGAAGCCAAGGCGATCGCGGACGGGCCGTCGATCCTGAAATATGTGCGGGCCACGGCGACCGAGGCCGGGATCGATAAGAACATCCGCTTCAACCACAAGGTTCTCGCCGCCAACTGGGACAGCGCCACATCGCGCTGGACCGTGACGACCGAGAGCGGCGGCAAGGCCGTCACCTATACCAGCCAGTTCCTCTTCATGTGCTCGGGCTATTATCGCTACGAAGCCGGCTTCACGCCGCACTTCGAGGGGATGGAGACGTTCAAGGGCCGTGTGGTCCATCCGCAGAAGTGGACCGCGGACATCGACCATGCCGGCAAGAATGTCGTCGTCATCGGATCGGGCGCAACGGCGGTGACGCTGGTGCCGGAGATGGCGAAGACGGCGAAGCACGTCACCATGCTGCAGCGCTCGCCCACCTACGTCGTCTCGCGTCCGGCCGAGGACAAGATGGCCAACTGGATGCGGAAGTGGATGCCGGCGAAAGCCGCATACAACATTGTGCGCTGGCGCAACGTGACGCTGGGCGCGCTGTTCTACAACAACGCGCGCAAGAAGCCGCAGAAGACGAAGGAGGGCATCCTCAAGCTGGCGAAGAAAGCAGCTGCCGGAAGGCTATGACCTGTCGCACTTCACGCCGAGCTATAACCCCTGGGACCAGCGCATGTGCCTGATCCCCGATGCCGACCTGTTCGTGTCGATCAAGGACGGCAAGTCGAGCGTCGTCACCGACCAGATCGAGACGTTTACCGAGACGGGGCTGAAGCTGAAATCGGGCAAAGAGCTGCCGGCCGACCTCGTGGTGACGGCGACGGGGCTGGACCTCTTGTTCCTCGGCGGGATGAAGGTGAGCGTCGATGGCGTCGAGATCGATATGTCCACGCAGCTGACTTACAAAGGCATGATGTATTCGGGCATCCCGAACCTCGCCTCCGTGTTCGGCTACACCAACGCGTCGTGGACGTTGAAGGCTGACCTGACGTGCGAATATGTCTGCCGCCTGCTCAACTACATGGATGCCAATGGCATGACGTCGGCAACGCCACGCAACTCCGACCCGAACATGACGACGGAGCCGTGGCTCGATTTCTCGTCCGGCTATGTGCAGCGGACGATCTCGCGCTTCCCGAAGCAGGGATCGAAACTTCCGTGGAAGCTGAACCAGAACTACAAGCGCGACATCAAGCTGCTGCGCAAGGGCGAGCTGGCCGATGGCGTGATGACGTTCGAGAAGGCCAGGGCGAAGGTGAAGGAGCCGGCGTAGGCGTTCACGGGGACCTAGGAAAATCAAGTTTCGGCTGGGTTACAAGGTCTTCCCGCGCGCTGCTTACTGCGAAGTTAGACACGATCTCCAAAAATGCCTCTTTGGATGAAAGCGCCTTCTCAAGAAATCGCCGACGCACCAGAGACGCGTAGAGCGCCACCGAATACGCTTGGCAATTGACAGACTTGCCAGGGTTAAACTCGATATCTGTAAAGGCAGAAAATCCAGCAATCTCAGAACCGAGCTGCTCATGAGTTTTCAGCGCGTTCAAATACACCCAATCATAAAATGCCGTTTGCGGCTCCAACGGCCAGTCGTCGCCGAAGAAACAAAACTTAAGCAGTCGTCCGGACTCGCGAAGTCGTTCGTCCCGCTTAGCGTCAATCGAAGGCTTGGTTAGAATGTCAATAAAAGGACCTCCATTTTCGAAGACCTTGCTACCCTGGTACGCGCTTTCAACGGTGAGCGTTCTTCCGGATTTTTTAGTTGTGAAAGACAAATTGAAAGCGCTGAGGGCGACGCCCAACGCATGCGGGGACTTACTCGAAACTTCTAAGACATTGTCTATATTCAACATCGCGGCGGCGGCATGAAGCGCACGCACAGATTTTTGCTTTTGACTTACCGCCATTCCCGCTGACCACACGAACTCCACAAGCTGAGTACGCACCAAAAATGGCCCAGCTTCGTGCGGCACAAAGACCGGTCGAACAGCCATAGCACTTCCTAAGGTTTGCGGATCCAAGCTCGTTGCCCAAACAACTGTGACGCGACAAGAATGTCGCGAGCACCGACCAGATTGCTATACGCTTCTTTAGTCTCCTTCGTTTGGCAAACGACCGCATAGATGTCGCTTGGAGGAACTACATCAAAAATCAAAACTTCGGCTTGAACATCTGTAGGGTCATACTTTTCCAATCGCTGATCTGCACGCTTATCGTGTCCTTCAATTTCATCAAACATGCCCCGGAAAGCTTCGGCAGTCTTCAACTCGGCCTCAGGCTGTCGACTAATTCTGGAGTCGGCAGCGTTATGTCGACAAAATCCACAGTCCAACTTCCATAGCACGTGTGGATTGATGGCGAGGACTACCCAATCTCCCCCTTCAATCCGATACTTGTAGAACATTCGAGCATTCGGGTGTGCGATCGAAACACAGGAAGCGTGCTTTCGCCGATCAAGACGCAGATGGTCGTTTACAGCCGGCCGCGCGCCTATCTCTGCCAGTCGAGCAACTGGGTATAATCCACGGGCCAAAATTGGCCCCAAATTTTCGACCTTTGTGAAGTGCAGTAAGTAAGGCACTTCCAAGTCACGTGCGATTTTCTCAATTTGTTTGCGAAGCATTTTCCAACCCTTTTGTGTCGAGGCTGGAACAACAAAGTTAGCGCGCTAATAACAAGCGACTCTAATTCCTGATCCGCACACCGAGCGTCGCGTTCACCGGCTCGCCGGGGAAGTAGCGGTAGGCGCCGTTCGCGAAGTCGGCGCGGTCGGCGTAACGCTCGTCGGTGATGTTACGGACGATCACGAAGGCTTCGACGCTATCGGAGAAATGCCAGGCGCCGCGCAGGTGCGCGATCAGATGGCCGGGATAGGTGGCTGTGTTGGCGGCGTTGGCGAAGTACTCGCCGACATACTCCGCGCTGAGGCCCAGCGAGAGATTGGCATTTCGCCAGCCAAGGCCGGCATCAGCCAGCCATTCCGGCGCGGTATCGATCTCGTTGCCATCAAAGATGTCCTCGGCGGCCACGACGACATTGCGGGTGAAGGCGTAGGTCTGGTCCGACCAGGTGACATTGCCGTTCCAGCTAAGCGTGCCGCCCATCAGGTCGGCGATGTCGCTGTTGAGTTCGATTTCGACGCCGACGTGATCGGTTTTGCCGTCGGGCACGTTGAGGCCGTCGCTGTCGCGGAAGAAGAAGTGTTCCTTCTTCATCGTGTAGGCGGCGATGTCGTAGTTCACACCGGCGAGCACGCCGCGCGCGCCAACTTCGAAACTGTCCAGAGTTTCGACCTTGAGGCGTTCGATGGTCTGCAGGTTCTGCAGGCGATACTGGTCGGATGTCTGCGGCGCACGCTCGCCGCGCGCGTAGTTTGCATAAAGCTCCGCGCCTTCGAAGCCGGTGTAGACCAGGCCGAGCTTCGGCGTCAGCAGGTGGAACTTGTCGGTGCGGCTCGGCGCAACGCGGAAGCGGCCATACGAGCCCGGCGCCTTGTTCGTCGTGTACTCATAGTCGTGCCGTTCGCCGCGAACGCCCGCCAGCAGGCTCCAGTTCGGCGCGAATTCCCAATTGAGCTCGCCATAAACGCCGGTCATCAGGGTATCGACGTCGTAATCGTAGTGAATGCCTTGCGGGAAAGTCGGGATACCGGCGATGAGCGCACCGAAACTGGCGCGGGTCTGCGTTTCGGTGAGGAAGCCATCTGCCCACTGCACATCGGCGCCGACGGACCAGCGGAAATTCTCCGGACCAAATTCGTAGCGCGTCATCAGGCCGAGCGAGTCCTGACCGTTCTCTTCCGTCGACTGATCGGGCAGGAAGTGCTGGATGAAGGTCATGCGCTGGCTGATGCCGAACGGCGTGATGACCAGCTTGTCCTGACCGAAATTCGTCTCGAACCGCACATTGGCGCGCATGGTTGTCGCGTCGCGATAAGCTTCCGGGTTCGGATTGGTCCTGGCGATGGCTTCGTCTTTGTAAGAATCCAGCCCCTGGATGAAGCCTGCCGTTTCCTGCTGAAGATTGACGGCAGCAAGCGTCGCCACAGCGTTCCACGTTTCGCCCTCGAATTTCGAGCGCCAGGTGAGTTTCTGCTGGTCGACGCCGGACGAGTCACGCCAGCCGCCATCGTCCATTACCGAGAGGCCTATCCAGTTCGCGACGCCGCCGACGGTGAAGTTCGAGGTCGCATCTGCGCGATAGCGCTGCAGGGTGTTGCCACTGAGCTGAAGCGTCGAGCCGGTCTGGGCGCCGGGCTCCGGGTCGATGAAGTTGATAAGGCCATGGACGGCGTTCGAACCGTAGCGGACGGATCCCGGTCCACGCACGACCTCGATCGCTTCGGCCGTTTCATGGTGCAGTTCGAAAAGCGCGTTGACGTTACCGAAGCCCGGCGCGCGGGTCGGGATGCCATTCTCGAGGATCAGGAATGAGCCCTGCCCTGCGCCCGCCGGCAACACTGGCGAGCGGATCGCGACGAGCAGTTCCTGACCGGAGTTCATCTGCACGTTGACGCCCGGAACCGTGTTCAGGATCTCGGCCGGATGGTTGGCGCCGACATCCTCGATCGTCTGGCTGTCGATGACCGAATAGGCGCCCGGGTCGCTCTTCTCGCGGTCGCCGTAGATCGTGACGACATCGTCGCCCGCTTCACCGCTCGCTGGGGCTTCGGCAGGAGCGGCAACCGGCGCCATCGGGCCGGATGCGGGTTGAGTCTGCTGGGCAGAGGCGGGTGTCGACAATGCCGAAACTGCCGCCGCAAGCGCGATCCAGCTCGCAGCCGTATATGCTGTTCGCACGCTACTCTCCCGTATCAGAAGGGCTCTCCGGCCTTCCCCCGGCGTTGTTACGCCTTTCCGCGCCGGAGACTAGTGCAGGGAAACTACGGAGTTTGCGGAGTTGGCGTGACAGGCGCCGTTTCGGGGGCAGGCGCCGGAGTTGTGATCGGCGCAGCGGGCGCGATTGCTTCCGGAGCCGGCGCGACAGGAGCGGGTTCAACCACGGCGGGAGCCGCTGCTGCTGGCGTGGCTTCCTGAACCACCGGCGCGAGCGCGTCGTCCGACTTGAACAGGGAATACGGCAGTGACCCCACGACGGCCGCGGCCATGATCGTGGCGAGCGTGCCCGCGTAGAGTGTCTTCCACGACAGGGCGAGGAAGTCGGGGCGGCGTTCGGGGCACATGATTGAGAGTCCGCCGATCAGGATGCCCATCGAGCCGAAGTTGGCGAAGCCGCAGATGGCGTAGGTGACGAGGGTGCGGGTGCGCTCCGTCATTTCGCCAGCCGGCAGGTTGCCGAGATTGATGAAGGCGACGAACTCGGTGAACACGGTTTTCTGGCCGACGAAGGAGCCGGCCTTGACCGCCTCCTCCCACGGCACGCCGGCGACGTACATCAGTGGCGCGAAGAGCCAGCCGAGGATCATGTCGAGGCTGAGATGCTTACCGCCGCCGAAGTCGATTGGCACGGCGCCGAGGATCGCGTTGGCGATGTAGACCAGCGCCAGCGCCGCGATCAGCATGGTCGCGATGTTCCAGATGATGGCGATGCCGTCCGTGGCGCCGGTCGCGAAGGCGTCCATGGTCGAGTGATACTTGAACTCGGACTCGGTCGACTCTTCCTCCGACTTGCCCGTCTCGGGGATCATCACCAGCGAGAGCGCAACTGCCGCAGGCGAGGCGATGATCGACACCGTGAGCAGGTGGATCAGCACGTTGGGCAGGAGCGGCCGCAGCAGCGTGACGTAGACCACCAGAACCGAGCCCGCGATGGTTGCGAAGCCCGTCGCCATGACGATCAACAGTTCCGACCGCGTCATGGTCCGGAGGTAGGGCTTGATCAGCAGCGGGGCTTCGGTCTGACCCATGAAGATGTTGGCGGCGACCGACAGGCTGGCCGGGCCGGAGATGCCCATCGTGCGCTTGAACACAGCGGCAAAGGCCCGCGTGATGACTTTCAGGATGCCCCAGTGCCAGAGGATCGCCGACAGCGAGCCGATGACGATGATCAGGGGCAACAGCTGGAAGATGAAGATCGGCCCCTGGCTGCCGACGAGCTTTTCCCAGTTGGACTGATCACCGATGAAGGGGCCGAACACGAACTTCGTGCCTTCGCGCGTTGCGGCGATCAGCACGTCGATCCAGTTGTTCATCCCGTTGAGGCCATCGCGGAGCACGTTGCCGCCGGGAATGTTGAACTGGGTGAACAGCACCGGCAGCCAGAACAGCAGCAGGATGACGACGTACATCATGATCGTGGAGCCGATGGCGATCTTCCACGGGAACCGTTTGCGGTTCTCGGACAGCGCCCACGCAATGCCGTAGATCACGAACAGGCCAATGATGGCCCGCGCATTGTCCCAGCCCCATTCGATATTCATGCCCGCACTTCGCCCCTACTTCACCAGTTCGTCCGCCAGCGCCGTCGCGCCGTAGATATTCCGTAGCGCCCCGACGATCGCCTGGCTGGACAACGACACCATCCGGTTGAGGGCAGGATCGAACCCGTACGCCCCGCCCGTCGAATGAATATTGCCGTCGAATGCCAAGCCGATGACCCGTCCTTGCTTGTTGAGCACGGGCGAGCCGGAATTGCCACCAATGATGTCGTTGGTGGATACGAAGTCGTATTGCATATCCGCCGGCAGCTTGCTCTCGCCGCCAATCCATCGGGCGCCGAGGTTGAACGGATAGGCGCCCGTCGCTCTTTTCCACAGCCCCGCCATGTAGGTGAACGGCGCGATCGTGCCGTGAACCGGATCGTCCCAGCCCTGCACCACGCCATAGGAGAGCCGCAGGGTGAAATTCGCGTCGGGGTAGATACTCCGGCCCAGCACGGCGAAGCGAAGCCCGCTGAGCTTTTCAGCTGCGGACGCGGTCGGACCTGAGACGTCGCGCTCATAGGTCGCACGGGCTTCGCGGGCGGCAGCGTCCATGGCGCGCATCAAAGTGATCGCGGGGTCGTTCGACGCCTGCGCCTGTTTCGGATCAGCCCACATGCGTTTGCGGAAAGCCGTGTCGCCGATCTGCGAGTTGTCGACGATGTCGGCAGCGATCTCACGCGACGTGCGAGCGCCGAACATTGCTTTTACAGCGGGATGATCCGGGCCGAGATATTCGCGCGTCTTGTCGAGCCAGAATGCGATGGCGAGCTTTTCGAGCACGGGGTGCACGGGCGCTTCGGCGAGGATGCCGGCATGCATGCTGCCGATGCGCGAGGCGCCGTATTCGTGCAGGCGGGATTCGTCCGGCTTGCCCCTCTCGACGGCCGAGCGGTAGACGGTGCGTGCATCGTTGAGCAGGACGGAGCCTGCGCCGAAGCGCAGTTCGAGCATCTGGTAAGGCTGGTAATCGCGCTTTTCGTTTGCACTGATCGCCGCAAGCGTTGCGAATGGATCGCCATACCTGGCGCGCAGATCGGCGGAGGCGGCGAGCGCATCCTTGAGCTTCTGTTCTTCCGCGACCTTCACCGCGAAAAATGACGGCTCGACGAGGGCGCCGCGCTGGCCCTTGAAAACCTTCAGCGTGTTTTCGACGGAGTCCAGCGCCTCGCTGACCTGCCGCGCCTCTTCCTCGCCCTTCGTCGCCTCGGTCAGCAGGGAGCCGCGAAATTGCGACAGGTATTCGATACGCCATGGCAGATAGTGATCGCGCTGGAATTCGAGCTGGGCGTTCGTGAGCAGGCGCTCGGTCGTGCCCGGATAACCGGACACGAATATCAGGTCGCCCGCTTTCGGTCCGGCCGCATCGATCCGCAGGGGATCGGCAAAGGTCGCAGGCTTGCCATCGCGGTAGAGCCGCAACAGGGACATATCGAGGGCGTAGCGCGGGTAGTTGAAATTGTCCGGATCGCCGCCGAAAAACGCGGCCTGCATTTCCGGTGAAAAGACGATGCGCACATCGTCGTAGCGGTCGTACACGTAGAGCTTGTACTGGCCGCCGCGATACATGCTCGCGACATCGCAGCGCAGCCGCGATTTGCCGGCGCAGGCTTCTTCTTCGATATCCGAAATGATCTGCGCGCGCGCCGAGGGATAGGCTTCCACGCGCGCGGTTACATCCGTGACCGATTGCAGGATCGACGCTTCGAAGCCGGGGCAGATCTTCTCGTCCTTGCGCGGCGGCGGTGTAAAAGCCGTCATCGACATAGTCATTGCCGGGGCTGGACAGGTCCGCCGTGCAGTCCGTCACGCAGTGATGGTTGGTCAGCACCAACCCATCCTTCGAAACGACGGAGCCGGAACATCCGCTCTCCAGCCGCACGGTCGCCTTGCGCACGCGGTCGAGCCATTTCTGGTCGGGCGCGAAGCCGTATTGCTGCTGGACCTTTGCAGTCGGGAAATTGTCGAAGGTCCACATGCCTTCGTCGGCCGAAGCAACAGCGCCGAAGATGAGAAGCGTTGCGGCCAGCACACCGGTGGCGCGCCTGAACAATCTGGGCATCGACCTGCCCTGCTTCAACAGGCGGCGCTGCACGGGACGGCTATTCGCCGTTCATCACGCTTTCGCCGGACTTCTTGAGATACATCGACTGCTTCGGGCGATCCAATACGCGATGCATCATGGGCATGAAGGCATCGAGCGGCATCGACTCGTAGGCGCCGTCGAAGGCGGGCTGGTCGAACAGGTGGCAGAACTGCGCCGTGTATTCGAAAGCCGGATGGCCACGGAACTGGTCGCGGGCGTTCTTGTCGAGGCCGATGTGATCCCAGAAATAATAGCCCTGGAAGATGCCGTGGTTCTGCACCATCCAGAGATTGTTCTCCGACACGAAGGGCTTGAGGATCGCGGCCGCGATGTCGGGGTGATTGAACACGCCGAGCGTATCGCCGATGTCGTGGATGAGCGCGCAGACGACATACTCTTCGTCCATGCCGGCCCGATGAGCGCGGGTGGCGGTCTGCAGCGAATGTTCGAGCCGGTCGATCGGGAAGCCGCCGCAATCGCCCTTCAGCAGGTTGAGGTGGGTGACGATCCGGTCGACATGGCTTTTCGCGAACACCGAGTTGGCGGCGACGATCTTCTGCCAGTCATCCACCGTCGCGTTGGTGAACGCCGTGAAGCTGGCGCGGCCCATCGGCTCTTCGTGGCTGACATGGTCGGTCGGGACGGTTTTGAGATCGTCGGCCATCGCTGGGCTCCTGATGCTGTTGGCGCAGATTAGCCGACGCCGCCCGGTTGGCAAATCACCGCTCAGACGCAGCGAATCCACGCTTTCACGAGCGTTTTTAGCGCCGGCAGGTTCGCCTTCAGCGCGGCGCCAGCGCCGAGAGTCGCCATCGCCCTGTCCTTCCCCAGCCATTTCAGCAGGCCTTTGGGATCGGGGATGGCGTCAGCCGGCGCCTGCTTGCCCACCTTGGCCCCGAGGTGAAGGACAAGCTGCACCGTATCCCGCGAGCGCAGGTTCACGGTGGCAAACCATTCGGTCGTGCGGAATGAGAGCGAGTTCCATTTGACGCCATCGGCGATGGATTTATCGGCGGCGAGAATGGCTTTGCGGACGGCTTCGTAGTCGGTGATGAGCGGGTGGTCGAGCGTGGCCATGAAGGCGTCGGCGGTCGGCTCGGTCTTGGTTTTCGTTGCGGGCGCCCTAGCGGCCTTTGCGGTCGTCCCACCCGGCGCCGCCTTGGCGGATTTTGTCGCTACCTTCTTCTTCGCAGACGCCTTAGCCGCGTCCTTCTTCTCGGTCGCCCGGACCTCAGGCGCCTTCAACACGGTGATCTTGAACACCTTGCCGCTCGAGTCGTAGGTGACCCACTCACCGGTCTGGACGCCGTGATCGAACGAGCCCGAGCGCATGATCGCGCCGCCGCCCTTGCGGTAGAATTCCCAGTAGCCATGCATCTCGCCGTCGAGCATCTGGCCCTTGTTCCAGATGCTGCCGTCCTTGTGGTAGCCGATGGAGGGAATGAGCTTAGCCACGCGCGTCGCCTTTGGTTCTTGCCACTTCCTTGAGCTTGAACCAACCGAAGACGGCAATCGCGGACGCCATTAACGGAAAGAGGTAGGTAAAGAAAACGATCTTCAGAGGATCAAGAAATCTGGCAAGTCCAACAAACGACAGAACGACAAGCGCCAGCAGCAGCCCGGCGAGGTAGATAAGGAGCGCGCGTGCGACTCGCAATGGATCAAACTTCGGCAGTTCTATCCGCATGAGCAACGGCGCGAGCAGCAACATAGCCGAGACGAGGAAGGCGAGCATCTCATAGACAGGACCGCCTTCAAATCCGAACGGATACAGCGCAACAACAGTCATCTTCAAGCTGTCGAGTCCGTCGGCGTCGGTGATCAGACGGATCGCCGACGTCCAGATGATCGCTGACACAAGTAACGTCAGCACCAGCTTTGCCGGCGACCGGACAAGCAGGGCCGAGGTCCAAATAGCGACGACGAAAAAGACGATGAACAGCCATGGGGAGCTATCACCCATCCCCAGCGCATAAGGAACGTACAACGCGGCCGCCAGGGACAGCAGCGCAACAGCCACATGGCCACAAGCTTCTGTCCACCGGGGTGCGGGTCCTAGCACTCTCAACCAGCCAAAATCATCTGCGCCATGATGTTGCGCTGGATTTCGTTGGAGCCGGCGTAGATCGAGGTCTTGCGGTTGTTGAAGTAGCGACCCTGCGGACGTGATCAGGTGTTCCGGCGCCGGGAGCGGTTCGTTCGAACGGCCTTCGAGGTGGGCGTAGGTGTCCTGCACGAAGGGCACGCCGTAGACGCCGGCGGCTTCGAGCACGATCTCCGTCACCTTCTGGCCGATCTCCGATCCGCGCGTCTTCATCAGCGACGACATGGCGCCGACCGACTGGCCGGACGACAGCTTGTCGAAGATGCGGCGTTCGGTGGCGTCGAGCGCTTCGATCTGGATTTCGAGGTCCGCGAGCTTGCGGGCGAAATCGGGATCTTCGAGCAGCGGGCGGCCGCCGGCAGTCTCCATCTTCGCGATCCGCCGCGCCTTTTGCAGTGCGTTGAGATTGCCCGGCGCATAGGCCGAGCCGCGCTCGAACGTCAGCAGGTATTTGGCGCAGGTCCAGCCTTCGCCTTCGGCGCCGATGCGGTTTTCGACCGGCACCTTCACGTTGTCGAAGAAGACGGAGTTGATCTCCTGGTCGCCGACGGGCGTGTCGTCCAGCGTGTTGATCGGGCTGATGGTGATGCCGGGCGTCTTCATGTCGACGAGGATGAAGGAGATGCCGTTCTGTTTCTTGTCTTCCTTCGATGTGCGGACGAGGCAGAAGATCCAGTCGGCCCATTGGGCGTAGGTGGTCCACGTCTTGGAGCCGTTGAGGATATAGTGATCGCCTTCGCGTTTGCCACTCATCGAGAGACTGGCGAGGTCGGACCCGGAGCCCGGTTCGGAATAGCCCTGGCACCACCAGATATCCGAGTTGCGGATCGGCGGCAGGAATTTCGCCTTCTGCTCATCCGTGCCGAACTTCATGATGACAGGCGCACACATGCGGACGCCCATCGAACTCATGCGCGGGGCGCCGGAGAGGGACATCTCCATTTCGTAGATGTATTTCTGCGTCTGGTTCCAGCCGGGGCCGCCATGTTCGGTCGGCCAGTTGGTGACGAGCCAGCCTTTCTCGGCCAGCTTCTTCAGCCAAGCCTTCTGATGCTTCTCATCGAGCGAGCCGTTCTTGGTCAGCTCCATGCGCTTCTTGAGATCGTCGGTGTAGTTCTCGGCGATCCAGGCGCGGACTTCGTCGCGGAATTTCAGTTCTTCGGTGGTGAATTCGAGATCCATCTCAGACTACCTTGTCCATGCGGGTGACAACCGGGGCGCCATCGAGGAACGGGCCCATGGCGCGGCCGAGCTGCTTGAAGTGGTCGTAGCCGCGATGGGCTTCGACGGCGGCGGCGTCCTTGTACTCTTCCATGAAGATGTACTTGGTGGTGGAGCCCTGCACCTTGAACAGGCGATAGAGCAGGATGCCCGGCTCGTTGGCGTTCACTGCCGCCTCGAGCTGCCTTCGCGCGGCTTTTCGAAATCCGCCTGCGAGCCTTCCTTGATGTTGAGTTCTGCGACCGCACCAATCATCTGTTTCCTCCGTCTTTGGACGACCAGAATAGGGGTTACAGCGCGCTTGTCATCTGCCAGCTTGGCGCATCTCGCGCTGAAGGACTTCGACGGATGACCGACGACCTGCAGGCCCGCCGTATCGAGACGGTGAAACGCCACATGGCGCTGGAGATCACGCACGACTGGGACGGCGTGATCGCGACGTTCGATCATCCCCGCTACGAGATGAATGGCTATGGGCCGGTGTTCGACGGCGAAGCGGCCGTACGGGCCTATTTCGCAGCGTCACGGACGCCCTTCCCCGACCAGGGCAACGAAGTGATCGCGATCGCGGCCGACGGCGACACCGTGCTGGTCGAGTTCTGGCTGACCGGCACGCACTCCGGGCCGCTGAAGGTGGGCGACCGCGTGATCGAACCGACGGGGCGCAGCTTTCGCGTGCGCATCGCGGCCTCGTTCGAGTTCAAGCCGGGCACGGACCGGATCGTCTGCGAGCGCCCCTATTTCGACCAGGGCGCGGTGTTCAAGGCGCTGCAGCTGACCTGATCGCACTTACTCGCTTTCGTCGGCGTAGTTCTTGACGCCCGCTACGTGTCGTTGAGGCGGGCGCCGGCGAGGATGCCCGGCAGCGCGTGGTTGCCTTCGTGGCAGGCGTATTCGTAGGCGGGCTTGGGCGAGCGGTTGAACACCATCTCGGCTTTCCAGGGCTGGCTGAACAGCTTCGGGTCATCGACCGTGAACTGATAGAGGATCTCGGTGTCGCTGACGCGAGTGAAGCGCTCGGTGACTTTGCCGTCGGGCGACAGGAGGTAGCTGGCCGAGAAGAAAGTGCGGAGGCTTTCGCCCGGATTGAAGTTGGTGGTTTCGACGACCAGCGTGTCGCCATCCCAGTGCCCCTTGGAGCGGCCGAGCCACTGGTAGACATCCATGTTGGCATTGCCGAGCGGGATGATACGCGCGTCGTGGTTCATCTCGACGTTGATGAGCACGTAGTCCTTCGTCTGCACGAACTGGTACGTGTTGTTGTACATCACATTGATCATCGGCGGGCCGCCGGTGGAGCCGAAGCCGACGAGGCAGCGTTCCGCCATCGGGCGGGTTTCGGGGCCGTCGAACGTGTTGCGGACGAAGAACAGGCCGTCGTCGAATTTCTTGCGGCCAGCGGTGGTGTACGGAATTTTTCCGTCCACCGGATCGACGATCCAGGACGAGCGCTTCTCGCCATTGATGGTGGCGTACTGCGTGCCGGCGTCGACGTAGAAGCTGTTGTAGCCGCCGACATCCTGCCCGGCTTTCGGCGCGCCGGAATTGGGATCGGTCGGCAGGCCGGAGCGGGCGTCAGCGGCGGCGCGTCCGGCTTCGAGCTTTTGAGCCTGCTCCGCCGGGATGGCGAGCGTCTTGAACTGGCTGGAGCGCTCGAGGCTGGTGAGCGAGGTGTTGGTCCAGAAACCCTGCAGGTCCGGCTTGCCGTCGGCGGCGCGGGGGGCGGTGTAACCTGCGGCCTGAGCAGAGGCGGCAGGCGCGGCGGCTGCGACAAGAATCAGTGCGGCCAAAATGCTGCGGGCTCGTGTGGTCATCTGCCTCTCCCTGTGGTCGGTCCGCTTATGACGCGGTTTCGGCGCGAAGAATAAGCCTCCGCCCCGATTTGTCACGTCACGGGACCGTCACCCCCTTCGGCAACAGGGGGCATGGAACAAGTGGGGGTGGCTTGGGGTTTGTTGCAGAGCCCCAGGAGCCGGACCCATGAACATTTTCCAACGCATCAAGCAGGATCACGACGCCGCGCGTGAAGTGATCGAGAAGCTCAAAGCCACCACGCCGCGCGCCTGGAAACTGCGGCGCGAGCTGTTCGACCACCTGAAGATCGACATGTGGGTGCACCACAAGGTCGAGGAAGCGGTGTTCTATTCGCACCTGCGCGCCGGCAAGGAGATGCATGGCGAGGCGATGGAAGCCTATAACGAGCACCACATGGCCAATGGCGTGTTCGAGGAGCTCGACACCTTCCCGGTCGATTCCGAGGAGTGGGGCATGAAGTTCAAGGCGCTGTGCGAACTCGTCGAACACCACATGAAAGAGGAAGAGCGCGACTTCTTCCCGGCGGCGAAGAAGGTGCTTTCCAAGGAGGAAGCGCTGCTGATGGGCGAGCGTTTCGACATGCGCAAGCGCGTGGTGATGGCGGCGCTGCAACCGCTCGACGTGAAGGGCGACCTGGCGAAGCTGGAGAAGGTCTGACTTTCCTTCGGACGCTCGCCCGGATCAGCGTGCGGTCACTTGCAGACCTGCTTCAGGAATTTGTCGGCCGTGAAGCCCTGCGGTAGTTCCAGCCGGCCGCCGACGGGCGTTGCGCGTGAGATCTCGACGCCTTCGGGCGTGTAGATCACATTGCCCATGACGTTGATCTCCTTGGTCCCGCAGTGCGTGCGGATCGCAAAGAGCCCCCATCCGACGAACTTTCCATCGACCATCGGCCCGGGCTGGAAGAACACGAGGCGGAGGCGCGCAAGCTTCAGGCTGGCGCTGTCGGCAGCAGTGTCAGTCTTGATCGTGTCCTTGAGCAGGGACAGGCAGATCAACTTGTCCTGACCGAGCAGATACTCGTTGTCGGAGGTCACACACTTGGTGTCGCCCTGCTTGCCCATCACGGGCCTGTCTTCGATCGGCACCGCGACAGGCTCGCGCGACTTGGCGGGCGCCGGCTTGGCTGGCGCGGGCTTGGCCGCAACCGGCTCTCGCTTGAGCCCTGGCAGCGGCGGATCGCACGCCGCGAGCGCCAGACACAGTGAGACGACGACCCCAACCCGTTTCATCATCCGCCCTACTCTCCCTTGAACACCGGTTCGCGTTTTTCGAGGATGGCGGCGACGCCTTCCTCGTGGTCCTTGGTGTGGTGCATCAGGCCCTGCGCTGCGGCCGACATTTCCATGATCGTATCGTAGTTCGCCTGCGTGCCGTGGCGGAGCAGTTGCTTGGCGACGCGGAGCGACTGCGACGGTTGCCTGGCGATCGAGGTCGCGAGCGCCATGGCTTCGGTCATCAGCTGGTCGCCCGGCACGACCTTGGAGACGAGGCCCCACGCTTCGGCAGTCTTCGCGTCGATGAGGTTGCCGGTGAACAGGAGTTCGCAAGCGCGGCTCATGCCGATGACGCGCGGGAGGAGCCACGCGCCACCATCGCCGGGGATGAGGCCGAGCTTCAGGAAGGTGACACCGTACTTGGCGTTGTCGGACGAGATGCGGATGTCGGCCATGCAGGCCACGTCACACCCGAGGCCGACTGCCGCGCCATTGACGGCGGCGATCAGCGGGATTTCGAGATTGTAGAGCGCGCGCACGATCATGTGGACGCCGTTCTTGTAGTTGTCGCGCACTTCGGCGGGGCTGCCGGCGAAGGAGCCGACGCGGTCGCGCATCGCCTTGACGTTGCCGCCGGCGGAGAAGCCCTTGCCGGCGCCGGTGAGGATGGCGCAGCGCAACGACTTGTCGGCGTTGATCTGGTCGCAGACGTCTTTCACCGCCTGCCCGTCGCCCGGCTCGCCGAGCGCGTTCATGGCGTCGGGACGGTTCAGCGTCAGGATCGCGATGGGGCCTTTTTTCTCGAGCGTGATCATGTACGCGGTTCCCGGTGTGGTTTTTCGTTGGCGCAGGGATTAGCGGGCAAATGGGGGCGTGTCATCTGCGGAGGGGCTGACGGGTTGGTGAGCGCAATCCCGCATTCGGACTGGCTACGCCATCCGGGATGCTGTGGTCCTGAACCCAAATGGAGGGCCCGGGGACGCGGGATGCCCCGCGTGGTTTGGCTGCACCGATTGCTCGGAGCTACCGGTAGAAAAGAGAAAACGCGGATCCCGCGTCCCCGGCAGGTAATTTACGGCAGCCCGGATACCGCGGTATACTTTTCAACCGCTTGACCACGTTTCGGCCACCGGCGTGCAGGTCGTGGTGTTCGGCCATGATCCCTCGAAGCCTCCCGGATTTGTAACGGATTCACCCGGGCTCTTCACGCTCGCCTGCATCCACCCCGCGCCGTTGAACGATTGCGCGACCGCCCTCCTGCGAGATGGATGCAGTGAGTATCGCATGGGATGGGAGGTGTAGGATTGAGATATACAGGATCGGCCGGTTTGATCTGCGCAAGTCGTTGAGTTTGTTCGGATCACGCGAAAATCAGCGTGTGCAGAATCGGCCGGTTCTGGCTCAACTCACGGTTGTCATCCCGTCAAACGTCCTTCGACGGGATCAGGATGCGGGCGCCGGGCGGGGGGACAGGTGGTGGGCACGCGGACGTGAAAATTCACGCTTCCTGCGAACAGCGGACATACCGCTGGAAAAGCGGACGGTGGGGGAGGCGCCCATTCCATGTCCACCGCCGCGCCATGACCTACCGTTCCGCGCTGGCATGTTGCCAACCGCGCAGGCTTGTAGTTGTCTCGATGGCGACGCGTTACGTCCTCGGGGGATCGCTTGCGGTGTTTGTTGATCTCTGCAGGCGTTTTCGACGTGGGCGAGCCGGCTTTTTTCCGACTTTCGCAAGCGTGAGCCCATGTCGGCCCCGTTAGACCGCGCAAATCTCGCCAGCGAGGCCGATTTCCGGCTGGGCGCGCTGAACGTGTCGCCGTCGACCTGCAGGGTGACGCACCCCGGCAAGGAGGATCTGCGCGTCGAAGCCCAGACCATGGCCGTGCTCGTAATGCTGGCCCGTGCGGGCGGCGCTACGGTGAGCCGGGATGAGCTGATCACGGCGTGCTGGCAGGGGCGGATCGTCAGCGACGATGCGGTGACGCGCACTATCGCCAAGGTAAGGGCAGTGGCGAAAGATGTGAGCCCAGCCCCCTTCGTGCTCGAGACACTACCCAAGGTGGGCTACCGGCTGACCGCGCAGGACGCCGCGGCAGCGGACGAGACGCACGCGCCGGCGGTGGCCCCGGCCCCCATTTCAGCATCCAGTCAGCCGGCTTCCGGCCAGACAGCTTCCGGAAAGGCGGCGCAGTGGCGGCCGTTGATCCTGGTCGCCGGGCTGATCGTCGCCGTGCTGGCGGCGTGGGCGCTACTGCCCCGGCAGTCGGAAGCGGCGCGCGCGCCGGGCGTCGCGTCCACAGCGCCGGAGGAGGCAGGCCTGCCGACGGCGGCGCAGGTGAGCGAGGCGCTGATCCTGCTCGACCGGAAGCGGGTGCAGGACTACCTCGACCGCGGATGGGATCCCAACTGGAAGCTCGACGCGCAGGGAAGCAATGCGCTGCAGTCGCTGTTCATGGCGTGCGAGCGCGACCCTTCGCATGACAGCGGCATGGTGGCGGCGATCGCGCAGATGCTGGTGAAGGCGGGCGTCGACGTGACGATGCGCAACAAGTGGGATGACAGCGCGCTCGATATCGCGATCTCGCCGCGCTACTGCGGGCCGCACCATCCGGTGGTGGGGTATCTCAAGAACATGGAGCCACCCGAAGAGCTGAAGCGCGTGATGACGCGCGCCTGCGGCGAGGCGTTCGGCGGGCTGCCGACGCATGCGAAATGGGCGGCGTCGGGGCTGACGCGGGAGGAGTGTGCGGCGTTTTTGGGGCGGTAGGGTTGCGGTTGAGCCGAGCGAATTCTGCCTGCTTCGCGGGCAGCCCCAAGGAGCCGGCCGCGCAGCAGACAGGACGATGGATCAGGCGTTCGACACTTCCGTATAGCGGCGGAGGTGCCAGTCGGTGTTGCCGAACTGGGATTCGATCATCGTCACGCGCTTGAAGAAGTGGCCGACATTGAGTTCGTCGGTCATGCCCATGCCGCCGTGGATCTGGACGGCGTCCTGGCTGATCAGCTTGCCGGCCTTGCCGATCTGCACCTTGGCGCCGGAGGCGGCGAGCTTGCGGGCCTTGTCGGCTTCGTCGAGCTTCAGCGTGACCATGTAGGTCATGGAGGTGGCCTGCTCGGCCGCCATGAACATGTCGACCATGCGGTGCTGCAGGACCTGGAAGTTGGCGATGGGCTGGCCGAACTGCTTGCGCTGCTTGGCGTAGGTGATGGTCGCCTCGTTGAGGACCTTGAAGCAGCCGACGGCTTCGGCGCAGAGCGCGGCGATGGCGTGGTCGACCGTCTTCTCGATCAGCGGCAGGCCGCCATCGACAGCGCCGATCACGGCGTCAGCGCCGACGGAGACGTTTTCGAAATAGACTTCCGAGGCGCGCAGGCCATCGACGGTCGGATAGTCGCGCGTGGTGATGCCCTTGGCGGATTTCGGCACGACGAACACGGTGATGCCTGACTTATCGCGCTGGCCGCCCGAGGTGCGGGCGGTGACGATGAGGTGGGTGGCGAAGGGCGCGCCGATGACGACGGCCTTGTGGCCATTGAGCGTGTAGCCGGCGCCGTCTTTCTTGGCGGTCGTCGAGACGTCGTTGAGGTCGAAGCGGGATTTCGGTTCGGAGTAGGCGAAGGCGAAGATCGTCTCGCCGCCGACGAGGCCGGCGATGTGCTCTTCCTTCTGCGCGGCGGTGCCGCCGTGGCGGAGGAAGTTGCCGCCGATGATGACGGTCTGCAGGTAGGGCTCGATCACGAGGCCCTTGCCGAATTCTTCCGAGATGATCATCGCCTCGATGGCGCTGCCGCCGAAGCCGCCGTCTTCCTCCGAGAAGGACGCGCCGAGGAGACCCAGTTCCGCGAACTGCGACCACATTTCCGGACGCCAGCCGGCTTCGGACTTCGCGACCTTGCGGCGCGTGTCGAAGTCGTACTGCTGGCGGACAAGACGGGCGACCGTGTCGCGCAGCTGGTCTTGTTCGGAGGTGAAGTTGAAATCCATGGAAAGTCTCCTTGCGACCCTTCTAGGACGCGAATTCGGTGTGGTGCAAGCGTTGGCTAGGGCGATGATGGCGGGCGCGTCGTCGCGGCGATATCTCTGACTTTCGACAGGGTTTCCGTGGCGGCGGGGAGCGGGTCGGACCAGCCGCAACTGTCTATTACGGAGCGGCCGCCCGATGCGCTGGCAAAAACGAGATAGGACTTGCCGGCTTCCATGTCGAAGCGGGCGGAATTGTTCGCATTGAACAGCGTGAATTCGGCAAGCGGTGGCCCTTTGAACGTGTCCTGCGCGACCACGCGATAGGTGTGATCGGCGATCAGGCCATCCGCGTTCATGTGGGTCGCTGCGCCGATGACATGCACCTTCGCGACGATGAAGGCGCGCCCGAACTCGTCATCGACGGAGAAGGTGCGCGCGGAGCCGGAGCGGTCGAGGTCCCAGCCTCCGGGCTTCGAGGCGTCGCGCGCGAAGCAGACTGCGCTGGCTGGCGAGGCCAGCAGCGCCGCAGTAGTCGCCCAGGCAAAGACCCCAGCTGTCCGCATCAGGCCTCCGCAGTCGCGACGGCGGGGCGCTTGCGGCGCTTCAGGCGCGGCAGGCTGGCGATGTAGAGCTCGGCGACGATGAGGTTCGGAACCCAGGCCGCCCAGGCGATGATGCGGTAGGAGGTGAGGAAGTCCCAATCCATGATGCCGACGATCGGCAGGTAGAGACGCAGCGTCACGGCGCCGAAGGTGAGTGCGAAGGAGCGGATCATCCAGCGTTCGTGCGCGACGAAGTCCTTCCGCATCGCGGCGGCGAGCGCGAGCAGCGTGAACGGCACCCAGCAGATGGCGAGCATCAGGAAGCCCCAGCCCGCGATCGGACCCGCGGTGGAGCCCAGCGCGATGGAGCCGCCGGCGAGACCGCCCACAGTGCAGGCGATCACATAGCCATAGCCCATCCAGCGATGGACGGTCGGCGCTTTCCGGCGGAGCGTTTTCGAGAACTGGAAGGCGCCGAGAAGCATCGCGACGCCCGAGGCGGCGATGTGGGTCTCAATGCCGATGGGCTTCGAGGTTGGCATTGTCCAGCACGCCGCTGGGCACGTGCGCGTAGAACGGTCGCGACGTGAAAGAGCGCGTAGCCGCCTACCCCGACGGAGAGGATGGTAATCAGAAGCCAGATGGTGAAATTGCCGACGCTGGATGCGGACATGTTTGTCTCCCTTATGCCCCTCTGACGGAGGCTGGTTATGCGGGGAGAATAGCACGGGCCAGGGCGATTTCGAACGCCCCGGCCCGATGCCAGTTTCTAGAGCCCCAGCACCATTTTCGCGATGATGTTGTGCTGGATCTCGTTGGAGCCACCGTAGATCGAGGTCTTGCGCATGTTGGCGTACATCGGCGCGGTGAGGTGGGCGTAGTCGGGCCCGATCGGGTGCTGGTTGTCGCCATCCTGCGGGAAGCCGCGGAAGTACGGCGCGCCGTAGACGCCGACGGCTTCGAGCGTCAGCTCGGTGATGCGCTGCTGGATCTCGGTGCCCTTGATTTTCAGGATCGAGGATTCCGGCCCCGGGCCCTCGCCGCGGCTTTCGCGGGCGAGCGTGCGGAGTTCGGTGTATTCCAGCGCCGAGAGATCGATCTCGAGTTCGGAGATCTTCTTGGCGAAGTCCGGATTGCGGATGATCGGCTGGCCCTGGTCGAGTTCGACGGACGCGATCTCGCGCAGGCGCTCGATGCCCTTCTTGGAGCGGGCGACGCCGGCGATGCCGGTGCGCTCGTGGGCGAGCAGGTATTTGGCGTAGGTCCAGCCTTCATTCTCCTTGCCGACGAGGTTGGCGACCGGGACTTTGACGTCGGTGAACCAGGTCTCGTTGACCTCGTGGCCGCCATCCATCGTGATGATCGGGCGCACTTCGACGCCGGGCGTCTTGATGTCGACGAGGATGAAGGAGATGCCCTCCTGCGGTTTCTTCGCGGTCGGGTCGGTGCGGCAGAGGACGAAGATCCAGTCGGCGAAGTGGCCGAGCGTGGTCCAGGTTTTCTGGCCGTTGATGATGTAGTGATCGCCGACGCGCTCGGCCTTGGTTTTCAGCGAGGCGAGGTCGGAGCCGGCGCCGGGTTCGGAGTAGCCCTGGCACCAGAAATCCTTGCCCTCGATGATGCGCGGCAGGTAGTGCGCCTTCTGCTCTTCGGACGCGAAGGCCATCAGCACGGGCGCGAGCATCGCCATGCCGAAGGGCGGGATCGGCAGCGTTTCGGCGCGGGCGCATTCTTCCTGGAAGATGTACTTCTGCGTCGCGTTCCAGCCGGTGCCGCCGTATTTCTTCGGCCAGGCCGGAGCGCCCCAGCCGCGCGCGAACAGGGTGCGCTGCCAGAGGAGGAAGTCTTCCTTGGAATACTCGTCGCGCGAGAACTTGCCGCGCAGCTCGGCCGGATAGTCGGTCTCGAGGAAGGTGCGGACTTCCTGGCGGAAGGCGATCTCTTCGGGCGAGAACTGGACGTCCATGGCTGGCTCCGGGCGCTATGGTTGACGTAACGTAACGACGAGTCTCGCGACTGCTCTTGACCCGGTTGCACCTGTTTACGTCAGGTACGTCAAGCGGTTTTGCCCAAGGACGCGAGGTCGCTTTGCCGCTACGGCAGGGTGCATTTCGGGCGCAAGCTGGTCTATAGGGTGCGGCATGCACGTTCCGATCAAAACCCCCTGTGTGAAGGTCTGCGTGGTCGACGGACAGTCGGGCCACTGCCTTGGTTGCGGACGGAATCTCGGGGAAATCGCGCGCTGGGCGAGGTTCAGCGACGGCGAGCGGGACACGGTGATGGCCGCCCTGCCCGCCCGGATCGATGCGCTGAAGGCGGCCGGCAAGCGCTGAGGCCAAATTCGCTGCTGCGCGTTTGTTCTTCCGCAGCAGGTTCTCTGCTATCAATCATGTGCGCCTGCCACCCATCGGAGTCGGTCGCTTGAGAAAGGCTCTTTTTCCAGCGATCGCGCTGTTCGGCGCCGCCGCCCTTGGGGTGGTCGCGTTGCGTGGCACCGTGGACGAAGGGCTGGAGGCGAAACCGGCCGTCGCCGAACTCACCGACGCCGTGCCGGAATACGCCAAGGTCACCCCGCACCAGATCCGCACCGCATCGCTCCGCAAGGAAGGCGATGGGCATTACTGGGCGACGGCGCGGGTGAACGGACAGACGGTGAAGTTTCTCGTCGACACCGGCGCGACGATGATCTCGCTGACGCGTCACGATGCCCGCAAGATCGGCGTCAACACCGACAAGCTGGTGCGCAGCGTTGACGTGCGCACGGCCGCGGGTCGCGTGAAGGCCGGCACGGTGCTGATCGACAAGATCGAGATCGACGGCGTGGTGCTGCAGAACGTGCAGGCTGTCGTGCTGGAGGAAGGCCTCGAATATTCGCTGCTGGGGATGAGCTTCCTCAACCGCCTTGAAGGCTGGGACGTCACGCCGAACGCGATCATCATTCATCAGTAGGCGGCGGCTACCGCTTCGCAGCTGGCTGCATATGCGCGCCAGGATCAGGCATATCCAAAAAGCTCGAAGTCTTTCGCGTAATAGGCGCGTGCAAAGTCATCTACCGCCGGTGACGGGTTTTTCCATGCTCCGTCGGACACATTCTTGCGGGGCAAAGGATCGAGAATAACGCCAAGCCGCTGCGAGATATCAGCAAGCATGTCGCTCAGATGCTCGAAGCGATAGATCTTGTTCAGGCCGATGGCGCCGTCAGCGATAGTGACATAGCGCCATTGTTCCATGACACGCTCGGGCCTTTTGATCACATCGGCATCGTTGCGGGCGATCGCATCAATGTACTCTTCCGCAGACCTGATCGCGGCCATTTCGGGGAACTGGGCAGGGTTGGATTTCAGATATGCGAAATGAGACAGCAGCCGCTCGGTCGGATGCCGCACCACCGCGAAGCTGAAATACCTCCGGAGCGTCTCCTCGCCCTGCCGCGCCACAAAATCACTGACGGTTTCGTGTTTGCTTCGGGCGCACAGCGGATGCCGCGACTGCCCTAGGGAAAGCGCGTGCGCGAGACTGGTGCCAGCTGTCTTGGGAATATGCACGAAGAGAAAAGCAGGGAAGTCGCAGATCACCATTCTTGGTGCCCCGCGACATCAACCGGACGCACTGCCGCAAGTGCCTCATCATAAGCGGCGATGGCGGCGACGCCGCGCGCGCCGGGCGCTTTCTCCGAGAGCGTACGCCGCCACTGGCGGGCGCCGGGGCGGCCGGCGAAGAGGCCGAGCATGTGGCGGGTGATGGAATGCAGGCTGGCGCCCTGCTCCAGGCGCTTCACGATCCACGGGCGGAAGTCGAGGGCGGCCTGGTCGGCGGTGCGGATGTGCGAGCCGTCGCCGAAGACCTTGTTGTCGACCTGCAGCAGCAGCGCGGGTTCGTGATAGGCGGCGCGGCCGAGCATGACGCCATCGACGCGCGCAAGTTCGCGTGTTGCGGTCTCCATCGTGGCGATGCCGCCGTTGAGGATGATCTCCAGATCTGGATGCGCGCGCTTGAGTTCGGCGACGATCTCGTAGTCGAGCTCGGGGATCTCGCGGTTCTCTTTCGGTGAGAGACCCTTCAGCCATGCCTTGCGGGCGTGGACGATGAAAGTGGTCGTGCCGGCTTTCGCCTGCGTCTCGACGAAGGAGAACAGGCGCTCGCGCGGATCGTCATCGTCGACGCCGAGGCGGTGTTTTACGGTGACGGGAATGCTGATCGCTTCGCGCATGGCGGAGAGACAGTCGGCGACCAGATCGGGCTCGCGCATCAGGCAGGCGCCGAACGCGCCGGACTGCACGCGCTCCGACGGGCAGCCGACATTGAGGTTGATCTCGCAATAGCCGAACTCGGCGCCGATGCGCGCAGCCTCGGCGAGCTTCGCGGGCTCGGAGCCGCCGAGCTGCAGGGCGACGGGGTGTTCGATCTGGTCGTAGCCCAGCAGCCGTTCGAGATCGCCATGCAGGATGGCGTCAGCCGTCACCATCTCTGTGTAGAGCAAGGCATGGCGCGACAGATGGCGATGGAACGCCCGGCAATTCCGGTCGGTCCAGTCCATCATCGGGGCTACGGAGAAGCGGCGGGTAAACATGGGCTGCCATTAGTCGGTCCGGTATCGGCCGGTCCAATGGAAAATGGTGGCTGGCTGCGGCAATCCCGCGATTTCCGGTCGTTTGGGGAGGCGGGTCAGGCTGGCGATGCCGCCGGATCGGGACGGAGCTGGCGCATCAGGGCGGCGACGTATTCGATGGGGTTGATGCTTGCGCCGAGGACGAAGTCGCAACGCGGGCACGCGAGGACCGTGGCGGTCAGAGCGCCTTCCTCGCCGCGTGCTTCCACGTTCTTGACCGCGATATGGCCAGACGTCTTGCCACAGCAGGGGCATTTCAACGCGACGGTCATGACGGAGCTCCCTGCGTAGAGACTTGATGCGCGCTCATTGGTTCACCTTCTTCCAGCCGGACTTGAGCAGCCGGTCTTCGGCTGCAGCGTCCATCGGCGCGCCCGACATGCGGGCATCGAGGAAGGCTTCGAGCGCGGGTGAGCGGCCGGCGGATGCAGTCTGGTAGTCGGGCGAGGATTTCGGGAGGCCGAAGGCGACGACTTGCGGTCGCCAGCCATCATCGCCGCGGCAGAAGATGGCGGCAGCATCCGAGGCTTGCGAACTGAGCGACACCTGGCGGCAGAAATCGCCATCGGCGGATGCGAAGGTGAGTTGTGGCGTGGCCGTGCGACCGCCATCGAGTGATTTCGCTTCGCCGGTGCGGCCGGACTCCAGCACCTGATAGAGCGGCGCGCTGGCGAGGATGACGCCGTCGGGGCCAGGCGCGAACGGATCAGCCGACGGTTTTGGCGCGAGGGTGGAGGCGATGCTCCCTACGACGACAGCGCAGAGAAGCGAGGCGGCGATGGCGCGGTGCTCCACCAGGAAGGCGCGAACCGAGCGCGGACGAAAGGCGAGAACCTTTCCTGTCGGCGCGGCGGCGGGCGGCGCTTCCATCGTGGCTTTCAGCGTGGCGCTGACGGGTATGGCGTCGATATGCGCGGCGGAAGCGATGAAGGCAGTGTTAGCGGCGCCGAGGCTTTCTGCGCGCGCGGCGAGTTGCGGATCGGACTCCATGTCTTGCGCGAGCGCATCTGTTTCGGCGGGCGAGAGTTCGCCATCGAGGAATGCGGAGAGCTGTTCGTCAGTCCATTTTGCGTGTGTCATGATGCGGCCTCCATGTGAGCCGCTAGAGCGGCACGGGCGCGAGCCAGCCGGCTCATCACGGTGCCGATGGGAATGGAAAGCGCTTCGGCGGCCTCGCGATAAGCCATTCCACCGATAGCGACCATGGCGAGCACTTCGCGTTGTTCGGCCGGCAGGGCGTCGATACCCTGCTGGGCAGTGCGCAGGGTCGCTTGGGCCACGACGCGTTCTTCGGTCGAAGCATCGTGCTCGACGTCAGCCGTGAGGTCGGCCACAGCCTCGCGCCGCACCTTGCGGGAGCGGAGATCGTCGATCCAGATATTGCGGCACACCCTGAACATCCATTTCACCAGTTCAACATCGTCGGGCATCGGGCGCGTGAGCACCCGCTCAATCGTGGTCTGGACCAGATCGTCAGCGTCCGACGCATGGCGCGTCAGCGCGTAGGCGAAGCGCCTGACCTGGGGGACAAGCGCGACCAGGTCCCTGTGTAATTCGGTTCGTTCCCGAGCCATCTGATGCAACGACGTGTGGGTGAGCGGTTTATTCCGCGGATGTGCGGAATTTTCTTCAGGCTGAAGCGTCAGCTTGTAGAGTTTGGGGACAGAATAAAGAGGCTGATCGTGCGTAACGTCCGAAATTCGTTGAAAAGGCAGGCATTCCTGCTTGGATTGGCGCTTGTCCTGACGCCTGCTGCGGTCGCGCAGCTGCCGGGCGGGATTGGCAACGGGCCAATCCTGCCGGGAATCCAGGGAACCATCGACCGCACGGTCGACCAGACGATGTCGGATCCGTTGAGCGACCGGCTGCAACGCGCGGCGGAAAAGCTGACGCAGGCGAAGGACATTCCCAAGGCGATTCTCGACCCCCTGCTCCAGACGCCGCTGCTGCCGGCGCCGAAGACGGTTCAGGTCGAGGACAACTGGCGGGCGGTTGATCATGAATGGATCGCGCTGCTGACGCCGGAGCAGATGCCGGCCTTGCGCGCGGCGAATGTGCGGGTGGTGAGTCAGCGAACATTGTCTGCGACGGGCACGGTGCTGGTGCGCGTGCTGGTGTCTGACGCGGACAACAATCCGGGCCGGGCCGAAGCGTTGCTCCGCAGCCTTGGCGCCACGGCGGCGGACCGCAATCACATCTATGATGAGAGGCGTGGACCATCGCCTGATGTCGAGGTGGCGCCTGATGTGGAGATGGCGCCTGAGCCCTCGCCCGCTCCGCAAGGTACATCAGGCGGAAAGGCGACGATCGGGCTGATCGATACGGCGCTGGTGCGGAAGCATTCGGCGTTTGTGCGCGCCAACATTACCGAGCGGGATTTTGTCGAGAGCTCGAACGCACGACCGACGGCGCACGGCACGGCCATCGCGTCGGTGCTGGTCGGCAATGAGCGTAGCCACAAGGGATTGCTGCCCGGCGCGCGTCTTGTGGCGGCGTCGGTGTTCTATCAGGGCGATAGCGGCGCGACGGGCGCGACGACATCGGCGCTGATTGCGGCGCTGGACTGGATGTCGGGCGAAGGCGTGCAGGTGGTGAATATGAGCCTTGCCGGACCGCCGAACCAGGTGCTCGGACAGATGATCGACACGTTGTCGAAGCGCGGGATGATCGTGGTAGCGGCGGTGGGCAACGATGGACCGTCGGCGCGGCCGCTGTATCCAGCGGCGTTCGAGCCGGTGGTGGCGGTGACCGCGGTGGACAAGCAGAAGAAGATTTATCGCTGGGCCAATCAGGGACCGCAGGTCGATTTCGCGGCGTGGGGCGTCAACGCGCCGGTGGCGCGGGCGAAGGGCGGCTATGGCGAAGAGAGTGGGACATCGTTTGCAGCGCCTGTCGTGGCGGCGGCGATCGCAGAGCTGGTCGCCAAGGGCGGCGGCACGGCCTCCGCTGCGGTGAAGGCGTTGATTGGCCGGGTCGAAGACCTTGGGCCAGCGGGGCGCGACAACATATATGGCTATGGCTTTGTGAAGCCGGCTTTCTAACCCTCGTCATTGCCGCATTTGGAACAGACCCGCCGCGCTGGCGTTCGGTTTCATGCCCAGTTCCATGCTGAGGGAGGCGATGATGAAACAACTGCTGCTCGCCTGTTTGCCCGTGATCGCGTTGTCCGCGTGTGCGACGGATCTGGCGCCGCGGGAAGCGCCCCTCGCCAATTCCACAAAGACCTGTCAGCCCCGCACTTACGCCTTCTCCTCACCGCGACTGCGGACTGATTGGATGTCCAAAGCCGGTCTTGCCGATAGAGTCGGACGGACGGGAGTGCGGGTAAGGACGAGCGACCGGCAGGCGCGTGGTGACGCAAGATCAGGCGCGCGCGGTGGCGGCGCCCCAGTAATTGTAGGCTGCCCAGCGCGGCGAATTCGGCAGGTACATTGTTTCCAGCGTATCGACGGCAAAACCTGCGTCGGAAACGAGCTTTGGTATCTGGCGCGTGAGATGGCAGCCGCCGCCGATCACCTTCCATACGGGCTCAATGCGACGCTGCCAGCGTTGCACGTCGGCGTCTGGCGCCTGGCCATGCTCGCAGAACAGGAGACGCCCGCCCGGTTTCAGCACGCGGCGTGCAGCAGTCAGCGCCGATACGGGATCGGGGATCGTGCAGAGCGAATAGGTGACCAGCACGGTGTCGACGCTTGCCTCGCCCAGCGACAGGGCCTCGGCAGTCTCGGGCAACACGTCGACGGGGAACGATGCTTCTGCTGCCTTGGTCTTTGCGCGCGCCAGCATGCCTTGCGAGGGCTCGAGCGCGTAGAGGCGCGTGACTTTGGCGGCGTCGTAGAATGGCAGGTTGAGGCCGGAGCCGAAGCCGAGTTCGAGCACGACGCCTTTGGCCTGCGGCACGATCTTGGCGCGCTGGCGCTCGATCGGGCGCGCAGAGCACGCAGCATCGAGCAGCTTTGGCAGGATGTAGCGATCGTACAGGCCCATTTTCATCCCCGGTTTGCGTGACGTAGAGGGCACGACTTCGGCCTGTCCGGCAACGAGTCAGTGGCTGGCTTGACGCCTTCGTACTTTGTAATACAAAGTGCTCTGCATAACGACTCAAAGGAGAACCGTATGAAACGGTCCGGTCTGATACCTGCCATCTTCCTCATGGCTGCCACCGCCTTCCCCGCTACAGCGCAGACCCCGACAGGCACCGTCATGGTGACGATCAAGGGCGTGCATTCCTCTCAGGGCAACGTTCTCGCGACGCTTTGCGATGAACCCGCCGGCACGTTTCCTGGCGCGTGCATGAATTATCGCGCGATGGCGCAGGCCAGCGAAGGCGAGACGACGCTGAGCTTCGACCATGTCCCGAACGGCAAGTATGCGCTGCAGGCGTTCCACGACGAGGATGGGAGTTTCTCGCCGGACTTTCCAAAGGAAGGCACGGCGTTCAGCAACGATCCGGGCTGGCCGGCGACGTTCGCTAATTCTGCGTTCGCGGTCGCGGGTGACACGTCGATCACCGCGACGATGAACTACATGTCAGCGCCGCCTGCCCCGGTGGTTGCGCCTGCTACGCATGGCGCCCCGGCCCCGGCAGGCGCGACGCGTGAGGACGTGCGTGCGGATGGACTCAATGGCGTTCTCTACCGGCCCAGGGGCGACAAGCCTGCGCCGCTGATCATCATGCTCGGCGGCTCTGAAGGTGGACTGCAGGCGACCTCGCGCGTCGGCGTCGGATTTGTCGAGCATGGCTATGCGGTGCTTGCCCTTGCCTACTTCATGGATGAGGGGCTTCCGCAGACGCTGGAGAATATCCCGCTCGAATACTTCGACCGGGCGCTAGACTGGGCGAAGGCCCAGCCGGGCATTGATGCGAACCGTATCGGTGTGTTCGGCGGCTCGCGCGGGTCGGAAGCTGCCCTGCTGCTGGCTTCCCGGCGGACGGAGATCAAGGCGGCCGCGGCATTCGCGCCTTCGGGCTTTGTCTGGCAGGGCCTCAATGTCCGGAACCCGATGAATATGGGGCCGGCGTGGACGGTCGACGGCAAGGCAATTCCCTTCCTGCGGCCCGACGGGCGCGCCTATCAGCCGGGCGGATCGATGAAGCCGATGTTCGACAACGCGCTCACAAGCGCCGATGCGGATGCGGCAATTCCGGTCGAGAAGATAAATGGCCCCATCCTGCTGATATCCGGCAAGGCGGATGCATTGTGGCCATCGTTTGAGATGTCCGAGCGGACCGTAAAGCGGCTGCAGGCCGCGCACTTCAGGCACGACGTGACGCATCTCAGCTATGAGGGCGCAGGCCATCTCGTTTTCATGGGCGATCCGGCCTCCGCCATGGCGCTCGCATCGCAGAAGGCGCCGCAGAACCCGATGCTGGGCGGGACGGGCGACAGCGAACATGGCCGCCTGGACCGACGACTGGCCGAAGGCGCTCGCTTTCTTCGACAAGGCGCTGAAGGAGTAATGGCGGTGAACGTATCGCGCGAAGAAGCAGCGCAAGCGCTGGACGATATCGACAAGGCCGGCGGCCGGATTGTGCAGCTGAAAGGCTATCATGCCGCTGCGCCCCATTTCATCGTGTGGGGACTGGTGTGGCTGTTCGCCAACAGCGTCTCGCAGTTCCTGCCGGAGCAGCAGCGGCTGGCCTGGCCGCTGGGCGTTGCGATCGGCATACTCGCAAGCGCGGTGCAGGGCTTCATCCACGCGCGAAAGTATCCGCGGGGAACGGAAGCCAGCAAGCGGGAACGCTGGATCGGCTCACGCTCTGCGGCAACGTCGATCGTGATGTTCGGTTTCATCTTCTGCACGGTATGGATCGCGCGTCCGGAGACCGACCGCGAAATCAACGCGATGATCTCGATATTCTTCCCCTTCATCTACATGGGAGCCGGCATCTGGGTCGGATGGCGGTTGTTCGCGATCGGGTTCGTCACGGCAGTCGCGATCATGGCGGGGTACTTCTTCATCGGCGACTACTTCCCGCTCTGGATGGGCGTGTTCGGCGGTGGGTCGCTGATCGCGGGCGGCATCTGGCTGAGGACGGCGTGACGATGGAGGGTCCGGACGAAATCATCCACCAGTCGATGCGCCTGCGGATCTGCGCGACGCTGAACGCCTTACCGGGCGGCGACCTGCTGGAGTTCAACAGGCTGAAGTCCGTGCTCGGCGCGACTGACGGCAATCTCGCAGCGCACCTCGGCGCTCTGGAGAAGGCGGGCTACGTCGCGGTGCAGAAGGATTTCGTGGGCAAGAAGCCGCGCACGCGGGTCGCCCTCACCCGCACGGGGCGCAAGGCGTTCGAGCGGCATGTGGCGTACCTGAAAGACCTGCTTGAAGGCGGCGCTTAGCCGAGCGCGAGCTGGCCGACGCGGCGACATGTCATCGACGACGGGCGTAGATGCAAAGCGCGCGCGTACGGAAGCCGAGGCTGGCGATCAGTTGCTGCTTGCCTGCGGGCGGCAGGTCCGAGCGGCGCATGAGGTCCATGACCGCCACGTGCACGCGCAGCGGCTCCCAATCAGTAAGGCCACGTATCATCAGGCCGTCAGCGACATCGCACAGGCTGGTGGCGACGGTGTCCATCTCGGGCATTCCCGCGACAGCGCCGATGCCAATCATTTTCCGGCCGGTTTCATATGCCTCGTAGATGTGACGCGTGACTTCGGCGACATCCTTGCCGGCAGTACGCGGAAATTCGGCCAGGAGCACGTCGATACGCGCGATGCAGTCATCGCCGATCTGCGCCAGCATGTCTTCGGCGCGAACAAGCGCCGTATGGGCCATCTGCGCCGGCGCCGCGGCCAGCGCTGCGCCGAGGCTGTTCTTGGCGTAGGTGATTTTCATATGGCCACCGTAGTCTGGGCTGAATTCATGACAAGATCGATATCCGCCTGGTTCATGGCGCCGCCGGCGGCTATACGCGCGGCGGCTTCGCGATCCTTCTGCCGACGACCGCTCGAACCTTCAGGAAGCGCCTTGTCGTGCCAGCGGCGATCGGGGCCAACATAGTTGTCCGTTTCGATGTAGGGGCGTTTCTCGCGCGCCATCCACAGGATGCGCTCGAGCAGGGCTGCAGGCGACATCGGCTTCGAGATGATGAAGTTGGCGCCGGAATCGCGAAGCTGGCTGATGCGGCCCTGCGCCGTGTGGCCGGTGGCTATCAGGACAGGCGCGTGCCGGTTTGGCGGTGGAAGTTCACGGCGCATCCAGCCGACCAGCTCATAGCCTTCCGCGCCAAAGCTCGACGGGTCGACGATGACGAGCTCGAAATTGGCGATGGAGAGATGGCGCCTGACCTCCGTAGCATCAGCGCAACGCACGATATTGCGGGCGCCGAAGCCGGTCAGGATCTGAACGATGATGTTCTGGCCCATGATGTCTGCATCAGCGACAAGGACCGTGGTCTTCTGCAGATTGAGCAGGGCCTTCGGGACCTTGGCGAGAGACATGCTGCTGCTCAACGATAGGTAACTAGCATTCCCCTGTAGCAAGAAGCCGTTTCGGTACCGTTAATAATGGGCGCCATTTCATCAAGAAATGAGGGCGATCAATAGTCTCGCCAGACATCGTCGCGGCCGCGCAGGCGCACGCGGCCGTCCTCGGTCTCGACGTCGGAGGGCGAGGCCAGCGCCTTGGAAACACCGCCCGGAATGTCGATGACGTAGTGCGGCTGCGCGATGCCTGAGATGCGGTCGCGCAGCTGGCGCACCAGCCCCTGCCCTTCCTCAACGCTGAGCCGGAAGTGAGACGTGCCGGGGGCGAGGTCCGGGTGGTGGAGGTAGTAGGGGCGGACACGCGCCTCGACGAGCGCGCGCATTAGATCGGCCAAGGTGTCGATGTCGTTATTCACTTTATTGAGCAGGACGGTCTGGCCGAGCAGCGGAATTCCGGCGTCGGCAAGGCGCGCGAGCGCGGCACGTGCTTCCGGCGAGAGTTCGTTGGCGTGATTGCAGTGGACGGCGACATAGACGGCTTTTGACGTGCTGCGGATCGCGCTGACGAATTCGTCGGAGACGCGCGCCGGGTCGGCGACCGGCATGCGCGTATGCCAGCGGATCACCTTCACATGCGGGATGGATTCCAGCTCGCGCGTGAGCGCGGCGGCGCGGCGGGCCGACAGCATGAAGGGATCGCCGCCGGTGAGGATGACTTCCCAGATTTCGGGATGCGCGCGGATGTAGGCGAGCGCGGTTTCGAGTTCGGCGGGGGTGAGATTTCCGTCCTTCTCCGGCCCGACCATTTCGCGGCGGAAGCAGAAGCGGCAATAGACGGGGCACACCGAGACGACCTTCAGCAGCGCGCGGTCCGGATAGCGGTGGACGATGCCTTCCACGGGCTCGTGCGTCTTGTCGCCGATGGGATCGGGGAGTTCCTCGGGCTGGACATCCAGCTCTGCGAGGGACGGGACGAATTGCAGAGCGATGGGATCGGCAGGGTCTGTGCGATCAATGAGGCCGGCGATGGCCGGCGTTATCGCGGTCGCATAGGCGGACATTACGGCGGACAGGTCCGTGTCGCGCACGAGGCCGGCGTCGGCGAGGTCGGCGGGGGTGCGGAGGGGGCGGGGGGGGAGGTGGAGAAGACGGGTCAAGCGGGCCTCGGAGTTGGGGCTCTATCGCCCTGCCCGCGTCATCTGTCCATCATGTTACCCAGATCCTCGATGGCGCGGACAGCGCGATCATCGACGCCTTCGCGCCGGAGCATATCGGCAAAGAAGCGGCTCGCCTTCGGGGCGGTGGCGCACTGGCCGATGGCGTGGTCGACCTCGCGGCCAGGTGTCCTGGGCGAAATCGATGGTCAGCTGCAGGGCGCCGATGGCGGTGAGCACCAGCAGGGAGCTGGGCGCGATCTTCTCCAGCCCGCCTTCGGGTCCGAACATGGTCGGCGCGACGTTGCGGAGTTCATCGATCTGCTTGCGGTGGTCGTAGACGAACTGAGCAAAGGATGCGCTCGGTCTTCCAGTCGAACCATTTTGCCGTGCAGGGCTCGGGCTCGAAGGTGGCGCAGCTGGCGAGGATCGGGAGCGCAATGAGCGCCGCGGCGAAGGATCGGATCATGGAGCACCTCTTGTGCCGGCATTGGACAGGCTCAGAGCGGCGGCGTCCAGAGCACATCTGCGATGCGGCGCGCCCCGGTCGCCAGCATCACCAGCCGATCAAAGCCCAACGCGACGCCGCTGGCGGCGGGCATGTGGGCGAGCGCGGCGAGGAAATCCTCGTCGAGCGGGTAGCGTTCGCCATAGGTCGCCTGCTTCACGTTCATCTCGGCTTCGAAGCGGCGGCGCTGTTCGGCTGCGTCGGTGAGTTCGCCGAAGCCGTTGGCGAGTTCGACACCGCAGGCATAAAGCTCGAAGCGCTCAGCGAAGCGCGGGTCGCGTTCGAGGGGGCGGGCAAGAGCGGCTTCCTCGGCGGGGTATTCGCAGAGTAGCGTCAGACGGCCCTGCCCCAGCTTTGGTTCGATGTGCCTCACCAGAACCGCGCTGAAAATGTCGGACCAGCTGTCGTTGGCGCCGACGCGGACATCGACTGACCTCGCAGCCGTCGCCAGCGCATCTCGATCGCCGAGTGCAGCTTCGAGATCGACGCCAGCATGCCGTGCGAAGGCGTCAACCAGCGTCAAGCGTTCCGGCGACGCCTCGGGATCACACACGCTGTCGCGCCAGCGCAGCATCGCCTGCCTGGCCTCCCGCGCGGAGAGACGGCAGAGCGCCACGCAATCGTCCATCACGGATTCATAGGGTTCGGCGGCGCGATACCACTCCAGCATGGTGAACTCGGGCGCGTGCAGCGGCCCCGCCTCGCGGTTCCGGTAGACACGGGCGTAGTCGAAAATCCTGGTCTCGCCCGCCGCCAGCAGTTTCTTCGCCGCGAATTCTGGCGAGGTGTGAAGGTAAACAGGCCGTCCCCTGCCGGCTTCGTCCAGCCTGTCGGTGGCGAAGGCATGCAGGTGGGCCTCGTTTCCCGGCGAGACCTGCAGGGCGCCGGATTCGACCTCCGTGAAGCCATTTCCCTTGAACCACGCCCGCGCGGCATCCCGGATGCGGCCCCGCGCCATCAGGAACGGGCGCCGGTCGGCGTGGGATTCCTTGCTCCACCAGGGGGTTGGGGCGCTCAATCGCGTCTCCTGAGGGCTCACAAAGCCGGGCTTGGCCGCCGGAGCGGGTCATTGTATGACCGCGCCGCTTCATCAAGTTCCAGTCGGCCGAGCCATACTCCGGCAACGGCCCAATTTCAAAGGCATAACCCGTGGTCAAAGTCATCGCCAGCGACGTTCGCAAGGGCAACGTCATCGAAGCCGAGGACGGCCGGCTCTACAGCGTCCTCAAAATCGAGACTTATCGCCCGGGCAAAGGCACGCCGACGACGACCCTCGAAATGCGCCGCATTTCGGATGGCGTGAAAGTGGTCGAGACGCACAAGACCAGCGAGCAGCTTGAGCGCGCCTTCGTCGAAGAAGTGAAGCACACCTACCTGTACAAGGACGACCCGAACTACGTGTTCATGAACCCCGAAAGCTACGAGCAGGTGACGGTGCCAGCCGGCATGCTGGGCGATGACGCCAACTATCTCGACGAGAACATGGAGTGCCACCTGCTCATGTTCGACGGCACGCCGGTCGCCATCTCCCTGCCCCAGCGCGTCACGCTCGAGATCGTGGAAACGGAACCGGTCGTGAAAGGCCAGACGGCGTCGGGTTCGTACAAACCCGCCAAGCTGTCGAACGGCATCCGCGTCATGGTGCCGCCGCATATCGGCACGGGCACGCGCATCATCGTCTCGACCGAAGACGGCGCCTACGTCGAACGCGCCAAGGACTAAGCGTCCGTCACAATCGAAGACATACAGAGACCCGGCCCCATCAGGCCGGGTCTTTTTCTTCGATGGCCTCGGCCGCTTCCTTGTTGAGGCCTTTACTTTCGCGGCGCGGAACGACGAGCGGCGCGGGTTGCGTCGTGGCGACGTTGCCGCGCATGAGCGTGAGGCCCGCACGCAGGCCGCTGGCAATTTGCAGTTCGAGGCGCTGCTCGTCGCGGCGACGGACGTCCAGCATGATTTCGTCGGCCTCCTCTGCCTCGACACCGAGATCGGTCAGCACCTTGCGGCCGAACACGAAGGCGGATTCCAGTGTTTCGCGGAGCTGGTAATCGACGCCGGCGGCGACGAGACGCAGGACGTGACCACGGTCGAAGGCGCGGGCGTAGATCTTGGCGTGCGGGAACTCGGATTTGCACAGCTCGACGATCTTGTCGGCAGCCTCCGGCTTGTCGACGCAGATGAGAATGGCCTCGGCCGTGCCAGCCCCTGAAGCGCGCAGCACGTCGAGGCGAGTGCCGTCGCCATAGTAGATCTTGAAGCCGAAATTGCCCGCGGCGCGGATCATCTCGACGTCAAAATCGATGATGGAAACGTCTATCCCCTTGGCCAGCAACGGTTGGCAGACCACCTGCGCGAAGCGGCCAAAGCCCACGAACAGGACGCGGCCGTGAAGATCCAGAGCCTCGTCGATGCCATCCATGGATTCCTTTTCCGGGGGCGTCAGACGCTCGATCGCCATGACCAGCAGGGGCGTGAGAGCCATGGAAATGATGACGATGGCCGTCATGGCGGAGGAGGTTTCGGCGTCCATGACGCCGGCCGAGAGTGCGCCGGAGTAAAGCACGAAGGCGAATTCCCCGCCCTGCGCGAACATCGACGCGCGGTGGATGGCCTCACGATGCTTCGCCTTGAACAGGCGCGCGACGACGTAGATGCCGAAGAACTTCACGGCGATGAAGGATGCAACGCCTGCGGCAATGATCTGCCAGTTGTCGATCACCAGCTTGAGGTCGAGCGACATGCCGACGCCGAGGAAGAACAGGCCGAGCAGGATGCCCCGGAAGGGCTCCACGTCGGCTTCGAGCTGATGGCGGAAAGTGGATTCCGAGAGCAGCACGCCGGCGAGGAAGGCGCCCATCGCCATGGAGAGGCCACCCCACTGCATGAACAGCGCTGCGCCGAGGACGACCATCAGGGCCGCCGCCGTCATGACTTCGCGCGCGCCGGTCCAGGCGAGGAAGCCGAACAGCGGGTTCATGAGAAAGCGGCCGGCGACGAACACAAGCGCGACGGAGCCGACCGCCAGCGCGAGCGTCTGCCACAAGTGGGGCATGCGTCGCGGCTTCGGCGCCCGGCATGGCGGACGCCATCAGGGAGACCAGCGCCAGCAACGGGATGATGGCGAGATCCTCGAACAGCAGGATGGCGACAGAGCGCTGGCCAGCGGACGCCGAAACCTCGCCGCGATCCTCCATCATCTTCATGATGACGGCGGTCGACGACAGCACGAAGCCGAACGCGCCGATGATGGCGGCAGGCGCCGGCAGGCCGAACGCAATGCCGATGCCCGAAAGCAGCAGGCCGCAGACAAGCACCTGTGCGAGGCCGAGGCCGAATATGTCTCGCCGCATGGCCCAGAGTTTGGCCGGGCGCATTTCGAGGCCGATGAGGAAGAGGAACATCACCACGCCGAATTCGGCGATGTGCAAAACGGCCTGCGAGTCGTTGAACAATTTCAGCGCGAAGGGGCCGACGAGAACACCCGCCGTCAGATAGCCCAGCACGGCGCCGAGACCGAGCAGCCGGAACAGGGGCACGGCAACGACGCCGGCCGCAAGCAAGGCGACGGCAAGGCCAAGATCCGTTCCGCCTACCGCGTGTTCCATGCCGTCTCCCGCTGTAGATCGATTATCTGGCCCTCGTTAAGCGATAGACTGCGGTCGGGGCAAGCAAAGCTATTTGAGACGCTTTTCGAATTCGCCGAGATAGGTTTCGGCATCCTCCGCCAGCTGTTTCTCCATCTTGCGGAAGAGGGCCAGAACTTCCTTGCCCAGCGGAGTAAGCGTGGCGCCCCCACCCTTCTTGCCGCCGGCGGTCGATTCGATCAGCGGCTTGCGGAAGGACTGGTTCATCCCATCGACCAGCTGCCAGGCGCGGGAATAGCTCATGTCGAGGGCCTTGGCGGCCTTTGAGATTGAGCCCTCGGCGGCGACGGCTTCGAGAACGAGCGCCTTGCCGGTGCCGAAGGCGCGTTCGTTCTTGACGATGAGGCGGGTGGTTATGCGGATCGATGCCATGGCGTGCTCCCTCGCCCCATCGAAACAAGCCGGGAGCGAAGCGCAAGCGATTTCTCTATCAGGCCAGAGGCTGGGAGAACGGCCGCACGTGGCGGAGCGAGGGGATCTTGCCGCGCACCTCGTCGACTTTCGACAGGTCGAGCGTGGCCGCGATGACGCCCGGTTCCGTGCCAGCTTCAGCAAGGATTTCACCCCACGGATCGATGATGAGGGAGTGGCCGTAGGTCTCGCGGCCGTCCTGATGCTTGCCGCCCTGCGCCGGGGCGATGATGTAGCAACCCGTCTCGATGGCGCGGGAACGCAGCAGGATGTGCCAGTGCGCCTCGCCGGTGATGCGGGTGAAGGCGGCGGGAACGGCGATGATCTTCGCGCCGGAGACTGCGAGCTGGCGGAACAGGTCGGGGAAGCGGACGTCATAGCAGACCGTCATGCCGAGACGGCCCGCCGGAAGATCGGCCACCACGGCAGAGCCGCCGGCCGCATAGCTGTCGGACTCGCGATAGATATTGCCGGCATTCAGCTGCACGTCGAACATGTGGATCTTGTCGTACTTTGCGATCACCGCGCCGTCCGGGCCAATGAGAAAGCTGCGGTTGGCGCATTTGCCGTCTGCCGCCCGGATCGCCAGCGAGCCGATGAGCAGTGTGACGCTCAATTCCTTCGCCAGCGCCCGGAAAGCCGCCAGACCGGGATCGGCTGCCTCAGTCGTGGATTTTTCCCAGGAGGCGCCCGGTTTGCGATCCAGCAGGGTCGTCATTTCGGGGGTAGCGATCAGTTCGGCGCCAGTCGCGGCGGCTTCGCGGATCAGGGCGCTCGCCGCCGCGATGTTCTCGGCGACCTCGGTTCCGCTCCGCATCTGGACGCAGGCTACCCTGATCTGGGACATGGCGACTCTCGCGTTGGCTAGGCCCTTCATAAACCAACAGGCGGCGCCATGTCGCCCTATCTGCCTGCAGCTATGTGTGAGGTGTGGTTAATCGTGACCGGTCGCCCGGCAGGAGATCGTAGCTGGCCCGGCTCTCGCCATGGTACACGTATTGCTCTGGTTATCGGAAATCAGCGCCGCCGCGTTATCCTGTGACGGCCGGCGCAAGCCAGAACCGCGGAACCGGACCTGATGAGCCCCAGCGCAGACAGCGCATCGATGACGACGCCGGGCCGTTTGCCCGGGACGTCTTCGTATGCGCAGCGGGGATCATTGCTGCGCTTCATGGCGCCGCTCGACGTGATCATGCTGTTCACGTGGGTGTTTTCGATCGTGCTGCTGTTCGGCTGGTCGCAACCGCTGCGCTACATCGCGGCGGCATACTTCCTCGGCGCGCTCGTCCTGTTCGGGCGACAGACGTTCCCGACCGCCCTGCGGGCGTGGCCGACCCTGATCATCCCCCTCCTCTGCATCGTGTCGGCGCTGTGGGCGCCCTCCGCGCCGGACGCGATCCGGAAGGGCATGCTGTTCGCGCTCGGCTCGGTCGTCTCGATCTATGCGGCCAGCCGTGTTTCCGGCCGTAACATCCTGCTCGTCTTCATCGGCGTGGAGACGATCGCGGCCATCCTGTCGGTGCTGAAACCGAGCATCATGGGCGGCGCGTGGACGGGTGTGTTTGGCCAGAAGAACTTCCTGGCCATCAACATGTTCATTCTCTACATCGCCGCGCTCGGCGTGATGCTCGACAAGCAAACCAATCGCTGGTTCCGGCTCTGGGCGCTTGCCGTGGCGCCGCTTGCGTTCTTCATCATGTTGATGACCAAGTCGGCGACAACGACTGTGATGGTGATCGGCGCGACGGGCGCAATGCTTGGTCACGCCTTCCTCTGGCAGCCAGCGGCCAAAGTTCAACACCTGCGGCTCCTGATCGTGATGGTCGCAACCGTGGCGCTGCTGGCGGCCATGCTGTGGCTATTCGGCTTCCTGCGGATCGACGCTGAAAACTCGGTGCTCAGCGCACTCGGGAAGGATTCCACGCTGACAGGGCGGACCTATCTGTGGGCGACGGCCGAGCGCACGATGGCCGAGCACCCCCTGCTGGGCGTCGGCGCTGATGGATTCTGGCGATCCGAATACGGACTCGCGAACTCGATCACGCGGTACTTCGACTACGAAGAGTATGTGAAGTTCAGCTTTCACAACTCGTATCTCGAGAATGGCGTCGCGTTCGGATACCCGGGCTACTGGGCGACCATATTCATCGCCGCGTGGGCCATGTGGCGGCCGGGGATTACCTGGCTCAAGAACCAGACGGCGATCAACGCCGCCTTCCTGATCCTCGCCATCATGGTCATCATCCGGACGACGACTGAGATCGACCTCGCACTGGAATTTACGGCGACATGCACGCTGCTGTTTGCAGGCGCGGCGCGTGTGGACAAGCCGCTACTCGGGGCGCGACGGGCGTGACGCAACAGCCAGATGTCAGCGTGATCGTTGCGGCCTGGAAGGCTGCAGCCACGGTCGAGCATGCTGTGCGTTCGGCGCTGGCGTCGAGCGGCGTCGCCGTCGAGGTCATTGTCGTTGACGACGCTTCGCCAGATGACACATGGGCGGAATTGCAGCGGCTGGCGGCGACGGATTCCCGTATCGTGATCGACCGGCTGCCCACCAATGGCGGGCCGTCTGCGGCGCGCAATCGTGCAATCGCGCTGGCAAAAGGGCGCTATGTCGGCGTGCTGGACGCGGATGATGCTGTGACGCCGGAACGGTTTGCAACGCTCGTGGCGATGGCGGAGACGCATCACGCCGATATCGCCGTCGACAACATGATCGAGGTCGACGCTTCGGGCCAGGTTATCGGCGATGGACGGTTCCTGCGTTCCGAAGACTTCCGGTTGCAGCGTACGATCAATCTCGAGACCTGGATCGACTTCAACGAGCCAATGAAGGCCGGCGACTGCATTGGCTACCTCAAACCGCTTATCCGCACGGCGGCGCTGGAGAAATACCGTGCGACCTACGACGCGACGTTGCGGAACAGCGAGGACTACTACCTGGTCGCCGATCTGCTCGCGCGCGGCGCACGCATGCTCTACACACCGCAGGCTGGCTATCGCTACACGCGGGCAGCGGGATCGACGTCGCACCGGCTGAAGCCCGAACAGACGCGGGCATGGCTGGAGGCCGAGAAGCGATTTGCGGCGCGCCAGGATGCCTACCTCACGCCTCTGGAACACGATGCGCTGTCGGATCGTATGCGCGCGCTCCGTAATGTGAATCAGTTCGTCGCAGCGACGGAAGCTCTGAAGTCAAAGCGTATCGGCGCATTTCTCGGCGTGATGCTGTCGGACGTGCGTGCGGCAGGCTACACGCTCTCAATGCTCGCCAGGGTCGCTACGGCCAAGGCGCAGCGGCGACAGTCCGTCTAGGGCTTTGCGGGCGAGTTGAAGGTGTCGCTACACTGGCTACCGGTCTTGTTCATCGGCACATGCGACATGCAACGGTAGCTGGCCGAAGCAGAGTCGATCGACGGCCAGCCAACCCACTCGGCAACCTTGCGATTACCTGTCCAGACACTCGCCATGACACGGGCCGACGTGGTCGGCAGGCGTAGAGCCGGAGCGGCGACAACACGGCGCACTTCCACGCCATCGACATACCAGACGATGGCCGTGGGCGACCATTCATAGGCGTAGAGATGCTCGGCAGCAGATGCGTCGAACCACAGGTCGACATCGACGGGATAGTTGGCGCCGTTGCTGAAGAAGTTCAGATGCGCTCGACGCGGCGAGCGTCCGAGCAGCTCGAAATCGATTTCGTCGTGCGGATCACCCGTGTCTTCGCCGGCGTAAGTGAAGAACGACGACACCACGCCCGGAGCGTCGGAGGCTTTCATGACGACTTCGTAGCGGCCATAGCCGTAGAAGCCGGGACGCTGGAGTTCGCTGCTGGTGTAGTCCGAGACCTTGGTCTGCTCACGCCGCGCAGAAAGCGTGACGCCGTTGGCGCCGTACTCCACATTTGCCAAGCGGTAGGACGCTGCCATCCAGTCCGAAGCGACATCCCAGTTGGCGCGGACATGCGCCACCCGATCAAGACCCTGGGTGAAATCGTCCAGAAAACCTTCGCCCGCGGCCCGGCCGGTGTTGACGGGCGGCGCGGTCGCGCCTGGCGCCTCGGCGTCGGCCAGTGCCAGGCCGTAAGCCGATGCACCAACGACCGCCATCAAGCCGGCCAGTATGAGGCCCCGTGACATCTGTCTGCCCATCTCGACCGCGGCATCTCCCGGCGCAGTCTACTCCCGTAAACGTGAGATGATGGCCGGTCGAATTCTACGGCAATTCAATACTGCATGCGCGCGAACCTTCATATCCCCGCGGGAGCGGATTGCGTAACGGGCAGGCAGCGCTAATGCTCGGCGCCAATGAAGTGGGCCCGCCAGAGGTCCCCAATGTCGGGAGGAGAGCCGGATGTGGAACCGCAAGCTTGCGGGAGGGGCCGTTGTGTCCCTGCTCGCGATGTCACTCGCATTTGCCTGCACGCTGCCCTCCGGCATGGGATCAAGCGGCGGCGCGGCGCAGCCCTATGATGCGACCGAATGGAAATACTGGGGCGGAGACGCCGGCCAGACGCGCTATGCGCCGCTCGACCAGATCAACCGCAACACGGTCAACCGGCTGAAGATCGCGTGGCGCTGGAGCGCCGACACCTCCGGCGAGGGAACTTCGTCGAACTACAAGTCGACACCGCTGCTCGATGATGGCGTTCTCTATATTCCGTGGGTCAATAACGGCATGGCCGCCGTGGATGCCGGCACAGGCAAGACGATCTGGACGTTCGAGCCGCAGCCTGCGGACATTGGCGGACGGGCGGCATCGCTGGCGGGGAGGTCGCTGGCCTACTGGACTGACGGGACCGACAAGCGGGTCTTCCACAATTCGGGTGATGGTCGGTTGATCGCGGTCGACGGCAAGACAGGCAGGCCGGCGCCGGGCTTTGGCAAGAATGGCTGGATCGATCTGCGCAAGGGCGTGGTCGAGGGGACGCCAGCGACCGATGTGGGCTCTGTTTCACCGGCGCTGGTCGTGGGTGACGTTGTGGTCGTGCAGGTGATCGTCTCGGGCTCACGCAACAAGGAGAGCGCACCGGGCAAGGTGCGCGGGTTTGATGTTCGCACCGGAAAGCTGGTGTGGACTTTCAATCCGATTGCCCAACCGGGCGAGCCGGGCGGCGACACCTGGAAGGACGGCAGCGGCAAGTTCAGCGGCGCTGCCGGCGTCTGGTCGATGATGAGCGCGGATCCGGAGCTGGGGCTTGTCTACCTGCCGACGGAGACGCCGACCAACGAGTTCTATGGCGGGCAGCGGCCGGGCGACGGGCTGTTCGGCGAGAGCATTGTCGCGGTCGACGCCAAGACCGGCAAGCGCGTGTGGCACTACCAGATCGTCCACCACGGCCTGTGGGACTATGACATGCCCGCGGCGCCGATCCTCCACGACGTCCGCAAGGACGGGAAGACAATCAAGGCGCTGACCCTGCTGACCAAGCAGGGGCTGACCTTCGTGTTCGACCGCAAGACGGGCGAGCCCGTGTGGCCAATCGAGGAACGGGCCGTCCCGAAGTCACCCATCGCTGGCGAGCACGCGTCGCCAACACAGCCTTTTCCCACCCTGCCCGAGCCGTTCCTGCGGCTGGGCTATAGCGAGGACGACCTGATCGACTTTACGCCAGCACTGCGCGAGGCGGGGAAGAAGATCGCGTCGGAATATACCAAGGGCGAACTTTACACGGCGCCGACGGAGATCTCGCCGACGAACAAAGGAACGTGGATCTTTCCGGGCACGGGCGGCGGGCCGAACTGGAATGGCGCGGCGGTCGATCCTGATACCCACATCATGTACACGCCGCTGCGCCTGAAACCGCAGTTCGCCGGGATCAAGCGCGGCGATCCCAAGACGACGAACATGGACTACTATGGCGGTGGAGGTGGCGCCCCGATCAATGGCCCGCAAGGCCTGCCGATCCTGAAGCCGCCCTACTCTGTTCTCGTCGCGACGGACATGAACACGGGCAAGCATCTGTGGCGCATTCCGATCGGTGACGCGGATGAGTTCGTGAAGAACAATCCGGCGCTGCAGGGGCTCGGGCTCGATTTCTCGAAGATGGGCAAGTTCGATGTGCGGCCGAGCCCGCTGCTGACGAAGGAGCTGCTTTTCCTCGGCGAGTCCGGAAATATCGGCGGCGGATCGGGCGGGCCGATGTTCCGCGCGTACGACAAGCGCGATGGCAAGGTGGTGTGGGAAGCGAAGATGCCCACGCTCGTGACCGGCGCGCCGATGACCTACGTGCTGAACGGGCGGCAGTACATTGTGCTGGCTGTTTCCAAGCGCGGCGAGCCGGCGGAGCTGGTGGCGCTGACGCTGGATGGCGCGAGCGAGAACGGGGCGGCGCCTGCGGGCGGCGTGCCGCTGGCAGCGGCGCCGTCCTCGAGCAAGGCGGCGGCACAAGCGGTGTCTGCGACGCCGGAGGAGCTGGCGCTCGGCAAGGCGAAGTTCGATGTGACGTGCGCTGCGTGTCACGGGCCGAACGGCGCCGGCCTGCAGGGCAGCAGCGCGCCGCCGCTGACCAACCGGACGGACTACGCGAACATCAGCGCGCGTCATCACCGGCGGTCAGGGCGAGATGCCTGCGCTGGCGGCCATGCTGCAGCCCGCGGAGATCGAGGCGATTGCCAAGTATGTCGTGAAGTCGCTCGGTCCACAGCCGCGTCCGCCGGGCGGGCGGCCGCCGGCGGAGGATTGAGAGCGAAAATCCCTTGAAATGGGGGCGATCAAGGCTGGTTGCCCTTGCCGGGGGAGGCCCCTATAAGGGCGCTCCTGAAATGACGGAGCGTGGCGCAGCCCGGTTAGCGCACTAGTCTGGGGGACTAGGGGTCGTGGGTTCGAATCCCGCCGCTCCGACCATTTCAGGCCAATCTCCAGGTCCGCATAAGTATTGGCGAGCGTTGGAGTATGGGCGATTAGCTCAGATGGTAGAGCGCCTGCTTTACACGCAGGATGTCGGCGGTTCGATCCCGTCATCGCCCACCAGCCTTCGCTCGCGAGGGCGAGCTTCGGCGCGGCGAGCCAGCAGCAACTGCAGTTAAGCAGCGCGGACAGTGTCGAGGCGCAGTCTTCAGGTTGGTGAGATCGGCCAGCAAGGATTCCAGGCGCGAACGGGCGGTTGAGGAAGCCTGCGTGTCGGCGCGTGGAACTCGCCGCGCTCGACAGCGACGCGCACGGCGTCCTGCAGGTCACGCACCGAAGCGCCGGTGTCCGCTGGCATCATCATCTCTTCAGCCCCGTCGTCGCTGACCTGCCAGCCTCAGCCGCCCCCGGCTGTCCGTCGAGCGCCTTGATGGCGCCGCGGATGGTCATTCCCTGCACGTGCAGGAGATTCTGCAGCCGACGCAACATCTCCATGTCGTCGGGACGATAGTAACGGCGGCCGTCGGCGCGCTTCATCGGGCGGAGGTTGTCGAACTTGGTTTCCCAGAAACGCAGGACATGCGTCTTGAGCCCGAGCTCCGTCGCAGCCTCGCCGATCGTGCGAAACGCATCGGCGCTCTTGGCGTAGAGGTCTTCAGATACGGCTTCCACGCGTTCAGCATCAGCGCACTCGAGGACAGAGTCCAACTCTGTCGCCAGGGCTGCCTGCGATGTCGCGGTCATCAGTCTCTCCGGGTGGTCATCGCTGCTTCGACCCTCTGCCGCAGCAGCGGCGAAGGCTTGAATGACACCACCCGTCTTGCTGAAATCGGAGCCTCTTCGCCGGTCTTGGGATTGCGACCGACGCGGGCATTCTTCCGACGTACTACAAAATTGCCGAAACGCGCGAACTTCACGTCCTCGTCGCGCTCGAGTTCCGAGCACACCAGCTCGAGCACGCGCTCAAGGAAGTTGCTGGAGTCCTGCTTCGTCAGCCCGACCTTTTGAACAAGGCGGTCCACGATATCAGCGCGCGTCAGTGTGTTCTCGGGCACTCCGGAGTCTCCGATGCGAGAAGGAAGCCTACCTCCACCCCCAATGGATGTTAAGGCCCCCTCGGTCAAATCCCGAACAATTTCATCCGTTTACGAGTTGTTAGGCAATGGCCAATCGCGAAATAATTTCGGAGCGTTTGGGCGCTTGTCAGACGCGGATCAAAGCGGAGCCCCAGGCGAGGCCGCCGCCGATGGCTTCGATGAGGACGAGGTCGCCGGGTTTGACGCGGCCGTCCTGCACGGCTGCATCGAGCGCCAGCGGGATGGAGGCGGCGGACGTGTTGCCGTGCGTGGCGACGGTGGAGACGATCTTGTGCTTCCTCGAGGCCGAGGCGTTCGGCGACGGCGGAGAGGATGCGCTGGTTGGCCTGGTGCGGCACGAACCAGTCGATGTCCTTCACTTCGAGATTGGCCTGCTTCAGTGAGGCGAGGACGCTGTCGGAGATCTTGCCGACCGCGTGCTTGAACACCTGGTTGCCGACCATGCGGAGCTTGCCGACGGTCTGGGTCGTGGACGGGCCGCCATCGACGAACAGCAGATCCTTGTAGCGACCATCGGAGCGGAGGTGGATGCCTTTGACGCCCCGATCGCCGGCCTGCTCTTTCGTCTGGCGTTCGAGCACGACAGCCCCTGCCCCATCGCCGAAGAGGACGCAGGTGGAGCGGTCTGACCAGTCGAGGATGCGGGAGAATGTTTCCGAGCCGATGACGAGGGCGCGCTCGAACTGTCCCCGCGCCAGGAAGTTGTCGGCCGTTGCGATGGCGAACACGAAGCCGGAGCAGACAGCCTGCAGGTCGAAGCCCGCGCCGCGCGTGATGCCCAGCTTGTTCTGGATGATCGTGGCCGTGGCGGGAAAAGTGTGGTCGGGCGTCGCGGTGGCGACGATGATGAGATCGATGTCGTCAGGCGTGAGGCCAGCAGCGGCAAGCGCTCTCTGAGCAGCTTTTGTTCCAAGGTCGGACGTGGTCTCGCCATCGGCCGCGATGTGGCGCTTGCGGATACCCGTGCGCGCGGCGATCCAGTCATCCGTCGTGTCGACCATCTTCGCGAGATCTTCGTTGGTGAGCACCTTCTCGGGAAGGTACCCGCCGACGCCGCGAATAACTGAAACGAACTCGGTCAAATCAACGCCTCGTCATAGTGTCCGGCCCGCGCTGGCTATCTATTGCGCGACCTGTTCGGCGGTAGCGCCAGATGCAGCTGCAACAGGGGCAAGCCTGCGGAGATTTTCTGCAACTTCCGCGAGGAAGCTGCTTTCGCCCATGCTGGCGGCGACGTTGATCGCCTTGGCAAAACCAACATCGTCCGTGCCGCCATGGCTTTTGACCACGACGCCATTGAGACCAAGGAACACGCCGCCATTGGTATTGCGCGGATCCATCTTGGTCCGGAACCCCTTCAGCGCCGGCAGCACCAGGGCGGCGCCCAGCATCGCAATCGGGCCAGACTTGAAGGCATCCTTCAGCATGTCCGAAATCATGCGGGCGATGCCCTCGGCCGTCTTGATGGCGACGTTGCCGGTGAAGCCGTCCGTCACCACGACATCGATCTGGCCATTGCCGATCTTGTCGGGCTCGATGAAGCCGCGGAAGTCGATCGGCAGGCCGGACTCGCGCATCAGGCGGGCGCCTTCGCGGATCGACTCGTGACCCTTGAGTTCTTCCTCGCCGATGTTGAGAATCGCCACGCGCGGGTTCTGCACGCCGTGCACGGCGCGCGCGAAGGCTGCGCCCATGATGGCGAACTCGACAAGTTGTTCCGCGTCGGCGGCGATGTCGGCGCCGAGGTCGAGCATGGCGCAGACGCCCTTGCGCGTCGGCCAGCTGCCGACGAGCGCCGGGCGGTGGACGCCCTCGACCTTGCGCAGGATGAACATGGAGAGCGCCATCAGCGCGCCGGTGTTGCCGGCGGAAACGGCGGCGACGGCCTCGCCCGCCTTCACCGACTCGATGGCGTTCCACATCGACGTGCCCTTGCCCTGGCGCAGCATCTGGCTGGGCTTGGCGTCCATGGGGACGGATTTGTCGGTGTGGCGAATCGTTACGCGCGGCGCGGCGGTGGGGGCTTTCAGCAGAAGAGGCTTCAGCTGTGCTTCGTCGCCGTGAACGAGGAAATCGAGGTGCGGGTGAGACTTGGCGATTACTTCCAGGCCCTCGACGACGATGCGGGGCGCGTGGTCCCCGCCCATCCCGTCGATGGATATGATCTTTCGATCCGCCATGTCAGCCGAACTGCTCCCGCATGGCAAAACAGGTCGGAATCAACCCGAACCAGCCATGACTTCAGGGTCTAATACCACGAGCCCGCAGGTGTAACAGACCCCGTCGCGCGCGTCGTTGCCACACGCGCGATCGCGGCAAAATCGCCTAAAATCAGGGCAGATGCTCAGGGAAGGCGGGGCCAGTTCACTTCGCCGGAGAGCAATTGAGCGTCGGTGTGGCGCCCAAGCGTGTCTTCGACGGTGTGCACGTAGCGCACGAAACGGCTGGAAGCGGCCTCGTCCAGCCCCAGATTGCGGCGCAGGGCGAGCGCCAGGGGGGCGTCGTCGCTGCCATCGCCCAGCGTCTCGTCATAGGCCTTGGCACGGCCGTAGAACGCCTCGCCCATCTTGCGGATCTTCTTGCCGACGCTGAGGTCGCCGGTGCCGATATCGCGCAGGGCCTCGTCGAATCCGTCGAAAAGCGCGTCGAAAACGTCCTGCGACAGGGCTTTTCCAGCAGCGCCGGCATTGCGCAGGCGGCGGAACACCAGCGCGCCGTGCAGGCAGGTCATTTCGAACCGGCCGGAGAAATTGTCGCGGGCGCCGCCTTCGTAATAGAAGTCCGGGCGCAGGGCCTGCGCCTGGATCGACTGGTGCAGCCGGTCCACCGCCCAGCGGTTTTTCTTGGATTGAAACCAGTTGCCGAGCGCCATTGCGTCCTCCGAGGAGGGGGAAGCTAGCAGGGTTCGCGCGTGGGGGAAGTTCGGGTTTCGATCCGTTGCAGGGTCAGCCGCCACGAAGGCGCCTCATAGCCTTGCCAAGCCGCTGGCGCTGCCTGTAGCTACCCACTGGTTCCGGAGTTTCGCCCCATGGTCCAGAAGCGCGCCCGTCTTCGGTCGGCTTGCCCTCGTCGGCCTTGCCGCCGCCATCGTGACGGGATGCACCGCGACCCGCGACTTCCACGGCTATGTGCCTGACCAGGCCTTCCCGGAAGACGTGAAGCCGGAAGTGGACACGCGCTCCACCGTGCTGGCGCGCCTCGGCACGCCGTCGACGACTTCGATGTTCGATGCTTCGACTGCCGCGATGTCTTCGCCGGGCAAGGAAAAGCTCTGGGTCTACATGTCTTCGACCCGTGAACTGCTGACCTTCTACTATCCGAAGGTCGTGCAACGTTCGATCATCGCCATCCAGTTCGATCCGGATGACGTCGTTTCCGACGTGCTGATCTATGACGTCGATGATGGCCGGACGCTGTCCTACAATTCGCGCGTGACGCCGACGCGTGGCCGCGAGCTGGGCATTCTGGAACAGCTGTTCGGCTCGATCGGCAGCCTGCGGAACACCCTGCCGGGCCAGAAGCAGGACACCCGTCAGCCGGGCGACAACCCGGGCGGGCGCCAGGACTAGTCTTCAGGCCAATTCAGACTTCAGGTACGGCTGGCGATCTGCGTGAAGGTCATCGTGATCAGCGCGTCCTTTTCCTTGAGGACGGCGTTGGCCGCCTTCAGGCACTCGGCAGCTGCGAGCTTTTCATCGAGCTTCTTGAAATTGCCCTGCTGGTGAAAGCTGACGCGGTGCGAGGCGCGCACGATGGCGTCGCGGATGAAATGCTGGTCTTCGCGATACTTCCAGACATCCTTGCCGGGGCCGGCCAGCATGCGGGCGTTGATGAAGAGATAGTTCTTGAGCTTCCGCTTCTCGTCGAACACCGGGAAGACCATGCCGCCGAGTTCGACCGAGCGGGCGACTTCGGCTTCCGAGGCCTCGCCCCCGCCCTCAGCGCCGTGTTCCTGCGCGGCCGCAGGAAACGCGGTCAGCACGGCGGCGGAAACGGCCAGCGAGGCGGCGGCGAGAAGGTCACGACGGGACATGCGCATTCCGCCAACGTGCCGCGCAATGGTTGAGGCCGCGTTTACGGTTGTGGCGCGGACCCGGCCCTCAAAAATGCTTCCAGCCGTGAGGCCCGCGAAATCCAGGGGCCGGCCGGAGGCGTCGAGCATGGTCACGCCTTCGCCCTGCTCCGCTTCACCGATGCGGGTGACGCCTTTGGCGGCTGAGATTGCAGCGCGGGCGGTGGCCGGTGCGGTGAACAGGGTCTGGTAGTCATCGCCGCCGGTCAGCAGCGCGCGGATGTCCGTCTTGGCGTTCTCGACATAGTGCGTGGCGACGGCGCTGAGCGGGACATCCGCTGCCCGGATTGCGAGACGGACGCCGGACGCGGTCGCGACGTGGCCCGCATCGGCGACGAACCCATCGGAGATATCGATGCTGGCGGTAGCGTGAGCGGCGACGATGTCGGCGAACGGTAGGCGCGGTGGCTCGGGCACGCGGTATCGTGAGACCAGCAGGTTGCGGGCCTCGGCGGAAAGTGCGCCAAGGCGGTCGGTGGCTGCCTGCAGGCCGAGCCAGCTGTCGCCGATCGTGCCCGTGACCCAGATGTCGTCTCCCGGATCGGCGCCGGAGCGGCGGATGGGTCCGCGCGGGCCGACCTTTCCGAGCAGGGTGAGCGTCAGGGTGAGTGGGCCGTCGGTGGACGTCGTGTCGCCGCCCACGAGGCGCGCGCCCCAGCGTTCCAGATCCTTGCCGAGACCGCGCGCGAAGGCTTCGAGCTGTTCGTGCGGGCGGCCCTTGGGCCAGATCAGGGCGAGGAGCGCAGCGTCTGGCTTGCCACCCTTGGCGACGATGTCGGAGACGTTCACGCGAACGAGCTTCTGCGCGACGGTGTCGAGCGGATCGTCGGGGAGGAAGTGGATGCCTTCGACGATGGCGTCTTTGGTGGCGATGAGGCCGGGGGCGATTTCGGCGACGTCATCGCGAAGGCCGTCTGCGCCGGGGGATGTGGCGAGCGGCGCGAAGTAGCGGCGGATGAGGTCGAACTCGTTCATTTAGGCAGGATGGCAGAGCCGGCGCGGAGGGACAAACGGTTCATCATGCGCGCTTGGCTGGAAGCGTGCAGAGCACGCTTCCAAGGTCCATGAGTCCAGACTTAGGCGTCAGCCTGCTCTCACATCCCGCGACACCGCATCCAGCAGGCCGTTGATGAATTTGGGCTCGGCGCCTTCGAAGAAGGCGTGGGCGAGGGAGACGTATTCGTCGAGGATGATCTGCGATGGCAGGCTGATCTCGGCGACCAGTTCGTAGACGGCAGCGCGGAGGATGGCGCGGGAGGTGGCGTCGAGGCGTTCGATCTTCCAGCCCGTGGCGAGGCGTTTCATGATCGCGGCGTCGATGACGTCCTGACGCTCGACAACGCCGTTGACGATGGCTTTGAAGATATCGGGATCGGCTTCCTCGATCGGCTCGCCCTCGTCGTTGAGGCCGAGGCGGTCGCCCATGAAGTCGGCAATGACGGAGCGCGTCGACTGTTCGGTCTGCTCCATCTGGTAGAGGGCCTGCACGGCAGCCAGACGCGCGCCCGATCGCCGGGCGGCGAGCAGTTGGCGTTCTGCGTCGGCTGACGAGGTCGATGTCATTCGCCGACCTCGGAGAGCTTGTTGAAGCGATAGGAGAGGCCAACCATGCGCAGCACGGCCGAGACCACTTCGGCGCCCTTGTTCTTCTGCTTGCGGTCGGCGCGGATGCGGGCCTGACCTTCGTTCTCGCAGGTGAGCACGCCGAAGCCGAGCGGCACGCCGGAGATGGACAGCTCCATCAGTCCGCGTGCGACATGATTGGTGATGAGATCGTAGTGCGAAGTCTCGCCGCGCAGGACGCAGCCCAGCGCAACGTAGCCGTCCCACTCGCCCGTGCTGGCGGCCATCGCGATGGCGGCGGGAATTTCGAAGGCGCCGGGCACTTCCAGGAACTCCCACGTCGCGCCGACCTTTTCGAGGCCTTCGGTAACGCCAGCCTCAAGCTCGGCCGTGATGTTCGCGTAGTAGCGCGAGGTAACGATCAGGATGCGGGGGGCGTCAGCCATCTCAGTCTCCGTCAATGCGGCGCCAGCCCTCGACCGTCAGGCCGTAGCCGTCAAGGCCCGGCAGCACGTTGGGACGCGTATTGCTCATGAGGATCATGCGGCGGACGCCGAGATCCTTCAGAATTTGCGCGCCGACGCCGTATTCGCGCAGTGGGTGTGCCGGTTCGCTCTCGGCGGGAGACTGACCGCCGAGCGCGCGGGCGATCTCTTCGCCCATGCCCATGCGCACGAACACCACGACGCCGGGTTCTTCGGCGGCGGAGAGTTTTTCCATGGCGCGGCGGACGAGGCCTTCGCGCTTGCCGGCTTCGCCGAGGAAATCAGACAGGAAGTCCATGCGGTGGACGCGGACGAGCGCCTGCTGGTCGCCCTGGATGCGGCCTTTGACGAGGGCGACGTGTTCGGCGCCGTCGAGCGTATTGCGGAATACGATGATGCGGAACTTGCCGCCATAGGCGCTTTCGAAATCGCTTTCGATGCGGCGCTCGAGAAAACGGTCATGGCGGCGGCGCCAGGCGATGAGGTCGGCGATGGTGCCGATCTTGAGGCCGTGCAGCTGGGCGAAGGTCACCAGTTCCGGCAGGCGCGCCATCGTGCCGTCGTCGTTCATGATCTCGCAGATGACGGCGGCGGGGTAGAGGCCGGCAAGACGCGAGATGTCGACGCTGGCTTCGGTGTGGCCGGCGCGGACGAGGACGCCGCCTTCGCGCGCGACCAGCGGGAAGATGTGGCCGGGCGAGACGATGTCGTCAGCGCCCTTGGTGGGGTCGACGCCGACGGCGATCGTGTGAGCGCGGTCGTGCGCGGAGATGCCGGTCGTGACGCCCTCTTTCGCTTCGATGGAGACGGTGAAGGCGGTCTTCATGCTCTCGCGGTTTTCGCGGGCCATCATGTCGAGCTGCAGCGTGCGGGCGCGGTCGCGGGTGAGGCAGAGGCAGATCAGGCCGCGGCCGAAGCGCGCCATGAAGTTGACGGCGGCGGGCGTTGCGAACTGCGCCGGGATGATGAGGTCGCCCTCGTTCTCGCGGTCTTCCGCATCGACGAGGATGTACATCTTGCCGTTGCGCGCCTCTTCGACGATCTCCTCGATGGGAGAGATGGCGGCGGAGAAATCGTATTTTTCGACGTGGTCTTTCATGTGCGCCACTCCAGCATGCGCGCGACGTAGCGCGCCAGCATGTCTACTTCGAGATTGACCTTGTCGCCGACCTTGCGCTCGCCGAGCGTGGTGACGCTGAGCGTGTGCGGGATGAGCGAGACTTCGAACCAGGCGTCTTCGCTCTTCGCGCTGACGGCGGAGACGGTGAGCGAGACGCCGTCGAGGGTGACGGAGCCTTTTTCGGCGAAGAAGCTTGCCGAGGTCGGACGGGATGGCGGTGCGGATGACGCGGCTGTCGCCGACCTGGCGGATTTCGGAGACCGTGCCGAGGCCGTCGACGTGGCCGTAAACGAGGTGGCCGCCGAGTTCGTCGCCGAGCTTCAGCGAGAGTTCGAGATTGACGTGGGCGCCCTTGGTCCACTGGCCGATGGTGGTGCGCGAGAGCGTCTCGGGGATGGCCTCGACCGTCCACCACGAGCCTTCATCGTCCGGGCCGAAATTCGACGAGCGTCAGGCAGACGCCAGAATGCTGGACCGAGGCGCCCATCTGCAGCTGCTCGACGCGGTACTGGCTGCGCATGGTGATGCGGCGCAAACCATTCGTATCCTCGATCGAGGCGACGCGGCCGACATCGGTGACAAGTCCGGTGAACATTCAAACATCCTGAGGCCCGTCCAGAGGCCCGACACAAAGCCGCTACGATGGTCCGGGCGGTCTGACAACCGCCATGCCGCCACAGGTAGGATCAGGCAGGCTCAACACCAAGATATCGGCGAATTTTGGCGGGAGAATCCCCTAGCCGCGCTCACGTGGCTAGCGCCGCGCGTAGCTTTCCCAGAGATCGGGGCCGAGGTCGCGGACGCTGGTGCGGTCGAACTTTGGGGCCGCGTTCAGAACTTCGAGGCCGAGGTCACCGAGGCAGGGGCGGCCGTCGCCGCCGAGGAGGATGGGCGCGCGGAACCATTCGATGCGGTCGACGAGGTTGGCGCGGATGAAGGCGGCGGCGAGCTGGCCGCCGCCTTCGATCATCATCGATGTGACCCCTGCCCGCGTGGCGCTCTCCATCATGGCGGGGAGCGAGATGCTGGTGGAGCCTTCGCCGGCGGGCAGCATCCAGAATTGCAGGCCGCGCGTGGAGGGCCAGCCCTTGGCGTCGAGGTCGGTGTTTTCGAGCGTGGCGATGGCGACGGGGCCGATCTCCAGCGTGGAGAAGAGTTTGGCGCTGGGCGGGATGCGGCCACGGCTGTCGGCGACGACGCGGAGGGGTTGTTTGGCGGGCGGCGGATCGAGGCGCGCGGTCAGCAGCGGATCGTCGGCGAGCACAGTTTCGGAGCCGACGACGACGGCGTCATGATTGGCGCGGAGATGGTGGACTTCGGCGCGGGCGGCTTCGCCGGTGATCCACTGGCTCTGGCCATTGGCGAGGGCGATGCGGCCATCGAGCGAGGTGGCGAGCTTCAGCGTGACGGTGGGGCGATCACCGCTCAAGCTTCGTCCTCGTCGTGCGGTTGCGAGGCGATGAACTGCGGCGAAGTCGGCGGGGGATTTGAAATCCTTGTAGACCGACGCGTAGCGGATGAAGCCGACGGGATCGAGCTGGTTCAGGTTTTCCATCACCATCTCGCCGATGTCGGACGTCTTGATCTCGTTCTCGCCCATGTTCTCGAGCTGGCGGACGATGCCGGAGATCATGTGGTCGAGCTGGTCGTCGGTGACGGGGCGTTTCTGCAGCGCGATCTTGAGCGAGCGGCGCAGCTTGTCGCGTTCGAAGACGGCCTTGCGGCCATCGCGCTTGACGACGATGAGGTCGCGCAGCTGCACGCGCTCGAAGGTGGTGAAGCGGCCGCCGCAATTGTTGCAGCCACGGCGGCGGCGGACCGCGTTGTCTTCTTCAGCGGGACGGCTGTCCTTCACGACCGAGTCGGCAGTTCCGCAATACGGACAGCGCAATCGTTACTCCTGATCAGCCCGCTATTTTCAGTTCCAAGGGGCTGCATAGATCGGGAAGCGCGCGGTGAGCGCCTTCACTTCTTCGCGGACTTTGGCTTCGACCGATGACGTATCGCCGCCCTTGGCGAGCGCGTCGACAATCTCGGTCATCCAGAGGCCGACCTGCTTGAACTCGGCCGTGCCGAAGCCGCGCGACGTGGCGGCGGGCGAGCCGACGCGGACGCCGGACGTGACCATCGGCTTTTCCGGATCGAACGGGATGCCGTTCTTGTTGCAGGTGATGTAGGCGCGCTCGAGCGCCTTCTCGGTGTCGTTGCCTTTGACGCCTTTGGGGCGGAGGTCGACCAGCATCAGGTGCGTGTCGGTGCCGCCGGAGACGATCTCGAGACCGCCGGCTTTCAGCGTGGACGCAAGCGTGTGGGCGTTGTCGATCACGGCCTGCGCGTAGGCCTTGAACGAGGGCTTCAGCGCTTCGCCGAAGGCCACGGCCTTGCCGGCGATGACGTGCATCAGCGGGCCGCCCTGGATGCCGGGGAACACGGCCGAGTTGATCTTCTTGGCGATGGCTTCGTCGTTGGTCAGCACCATGCCGCCGCGCGGGCCGCGCAGGGTCTTGTGCGTCGTGGTGGTGACGACGTGGGCGTGCTTCAGCGGGCTGGGGATCAGGCCGGCGGCGACGAGACCGGCAAAGTGCGCCATGTCGACCATGAAGAACGCGCCGACTTCATCCGCGATGGCGCGGAAGGCGGCGAAGTCGATGGTGCGCGAATAGGCCGAGCCGCCGGCGATGATGATCTTGGGCTGGCTCTCTTTCGCGACCTTGCGGACGTCGTCGAGGTCGATGCGGCCGTCCTGCAGGCGGACGCCGTAGGAATGGGCCTGGAACCACTTGCCCGACTGGTTGGCCTTGGCGCCGTGCGTGAGGTGGCCGCCGGCATCGAGGCTCATGCCGAGGATGGAGTCGCCCGGCTTGATGAGGGCGTTGAAGACGGCCTGGTTGGCCTGGCTGCCCGAGGACGGCTGGACGTTGGCGAACTCGCAGCCGAACAGCTGCTTGGCGCGGTCGATGGCGAGGGTTTCGACCTCGTCCACGAACTCGCAGCCGCCATAGTAGCGCTTGCCCGGATAGCCTTCGGCGTACTTGTTGGTGAGCAGCGAGCCCTGGGCCTGCAGCACGGCGCGGGAAACGATGTTTTCCGAGGCAATCAGCTCGATCTGGTCGGACTGGCGATGGTGCTCCTCGCCGATCCATTTCGCGATGATGGGGTCGATTTCGGCCAGTCCGGTCGAAAAGAACCCTTTCGTCAGGGTGTTCGACTGGCTCATCGGCGCGACTCCCAATGTTTCGGGGCTGAATGACGGGGCGATACGGGCTCGCCCGCCGATTGGCAAGGGCAAGGGCTACCCCCGCGTTTACCAAAGTAAATTCCGGGCCAGAACGATGAGAATGAGTATTCGCAATTAATCTCGGGGCAGGGACTTGGTTGTTTTCTATGCGCGTCCAGGAGCCCGGGGTGGTTCGAGAGGTTCCGGGGCAGGTGGGATAGTGCAATGCAAGACGAAACAGGTAATCCACCGCCCGGCGGTGATGAACTTCTTCGCATGACTTCGCAAATTGTGGCGTCGTTCGTGTCGAACAACCCGGTTACGGCGGAAGGCCTGCCGGACGTCATCCGGTCTGTTTACAGGACCGTGTCATCGCTTTCAGGGGCGCCGGAGGCCCGCGCCGAAGACCGGCCGAAGCCGGCCGTGCCGATCAGCAAGTCTGTCGGCGACGACTACATCATCTGTCTCGAAGACGGGAAGAAGCTGAAGATGCTGAAGCGCTATCTGCGCTCGCGGTTCAACATGACCCCGGATGACTATCGCCGCCGCTGGGGCCTGCCGGCCGATTACCCGATGGTGGCGCCGGCCTATACCGAGCGCCGGTCAGAGTTCGCGAAGAAGATCGGGCTGGGCAAGGGCGTGCGGAAGGGGCGGTAGGCCCTGCTCTGCTGGCTCACCGTCACGCGGTCCAGCCGCCCTTGCTGTCCGGCTTCTTCACGGGCGCATCGCCGCCACTGGCTTTCCTGCGCACATAGGCGAGCTTGGCGCGGGCCAGGTTTTCGATGTCGGGCTTTGCGGCGTTGGCCGGACAGCTGAACACGACTTCCAGATCGTCAGCGGTGGAAATGGCGCGCACTTCCATCGCGCCGCCGATGCGGTTCATCTCGATCAGGATTTCGTCGTCGGGATCTGACATCAGCCGGGCCGCCACACGATTGCGACGATTACCATGGCGAGGCCCAGCGTCGCCAGGTTCCAGCTGAACGTCCGCACCCAGGGCAGACCGGCCGCGTAGAGCGGCAGGAACAGGATGCGGCCGCCGATATACAGGAGCGCTCCATAGACGCTGAGCCAGCTGCCAGTGTGTTGGTGGAGTTCAAGCAATAGAACCGCGGCGGCAAAGATTGGGAAGGTCTCGAGGAAGTTGCGCTGGGCACGGTCGAGCCGGCCCGCCATTTTCTCCGGCCTCAGGCCCTCGTCACGCGCGCCGACGGTGTAGGTGTTGCCGACCTGCGCCTTGAAAGTGAAGGACGCCGCGGTGAGGTGAAGGAGCCCGAGTATCATCGCCCCGAACAGGGCCCAGCTTTCGACGGACATCGTGTCAGGCATCGGCGTTTCCTGCGTCTGCTGCGTAGAATAGGCCAATCCGAGGCCGGCTTGAAGTCATGCGCAACCCTGCCCGATCAATAGAAATCGATTGAATTGGCGGTGATACGGTAGCGCCAGTTGCTGGCCTGCTCGTGCTGGACGCGCTGGGCGACGAAGGCGACGATCTCTTCGCGCAACGAGAGCGGCGCGCCGGTGGCGTCCTCCCAGTGGGCGGCGGTCGGTATGTAGATTGTGGCCTGCAGCTCACCGCCGCACAGCTCGTTCTCGAACACGATGCGGTGGATGGGATCGATGTAGATGACGGAGCCTGCACGCGCCGTGCCCTCGTATTCGAGGCGGCGGCCGAACGTGCGCGCCAGCTTCACCTGCGCCTGCGCACGGATTTCGAGATCGGTGTCGGGGATCACATTGCCAAAGCCGTCGCGATAGACGATGGGCGTGTGGGACGGCGGCGGCGCGGGCGGCGGTTCCGGTTGGGGTGGCGCTACGCCCGTTTCCAGCTTCTGCAGCGCAGCCTCATGGCGCCAGCCATCGGTGTGGGTGATGGTGATGAGATAGTCGCCGGGCGCCCAGGGCAGCGTGTCCCACAGGATCTGGACGCTGCCATTGAGGCGGTCGCGTACAGACGCCTGCTCGATCACAGCACCACTGCGGGTGACAGTGAGGTCGCCGTAACCGTGATAGCCGGACTGCGGCAGCCAGAGGATCAGCTGCTGCGCACCGGGATAGTGGACGAAGCGCAGGGTGAGCACGCCGATCTCGCCCGGCGCATCCAGCGTGCGGATCTCGCCGATGATGATGTGGCCTTCGTGTGCAGGTTCGGCGTCAGGTGTCATCCCGCCGGCTTCAGCACGATCAGCGCCACGACCACGAGGAGCACCAACACGGAGAATCCGATACCGACCAGACGCACAATGCGCGTCACGGGACCGAACTTGGGGTCTTTCATGCACCAAGGGCACATCTCACCAACGGAGCCATCGGGAGATGGAAGCTCGACGACCTTCTTGCAGTTTTGACAAACGTACATCCCGCCTCCCCCTTGTTGGCGGAGCGACTGACTCAGGCCGCGCGCTGGTCGAGGCCGAGCTGTTTCCAGATCGCAAGCAGTGCTGAGACCAGTTCGTCCATCATCGCTTCGGTGTGTTGCGGCGACGGGGTGAAGCGGAGGCGCTCGGTGCCTTTGGGGACGGTGGGATAGTTGATCGGCTGGACGTAGATGCCGAAGTCGAACAGCAGCGTGTCGGACAGAGCCTTGCAGCGTTCCGGGTCGCCGACCAGCAGCGGCACGATGTGCGTGTCGGCCATCATCACCGGCAGCTTGGCGGCGATCAGCTTCTGGCGAAGCATCTCGGCCTTCTCCTGGTGGATCTTGCGCAGGTCGCGGCCGAAGTCGGAGCGCAGCTTGCGGATCGAGGTCAGCGCGCCGGCGGCGAGCACCGGGCATGTCGAGGTCGAGAAGATGAAGCCGGGCGCCATCGAGCGGATGGCGTCGACGATGGCGGTCTTGGAGGCGATGTAGCCGCCCATGACGCCATAGGCTTTCGCGAGCGTGCCTTCGCAGATGGTGATGCGGTGCATGACGTTGTCGCGCTGGGCGACGCCCGCGCCTTCTTCACCGTACATGCCGACCGCGTGGACTTCGTCGAGATAGGTCATCGCGTCGAATTCTTCGGCGAGGTCGCACATGGCTTCCATCGGGGCGACGTCGCCATCCATCGAGTAGACGGACTCGAAGGCGATGACTTTCGGCGCGTCGGCCGGATCGTTTTCGAGAAGCGCGCGGAGGTGGGCGAGATCGTTGTGGCGGAAGATGCGCTTGGCGCAATGGGCGCGCTTGATGCCTTCGATCATCGAGGCGTGGTTCAGCTCGTCCGAATAGATGATGACGTTCGGCATGATCTTGGCGAGCGTCGAGAGCGTCGCCTCGTTCGAGACATAGCCGGAGGTGAAGAGCAGCGCCGATTCCTTGCCGTGCAGGCTGGCGAGTTCTTTCTCGAGTTCGACGTGATAGCGCGTCGTGCCCGAGATGTTGCGGGTGCCGCCCGAGCCGGCGCCGAAAGTATCGACCGCTTCCTTCATGGCCTCGATCACGTCCGGATCCTGGCCCATGCCGAGATAGTCGTTCGAGCACCAGACGATGACGTCCTGCTCGCGGCCGTCGGTGTGGCGGACGGAGGCTTTCGGGAATTCGCCGCGGTAACGCTTCACGTCGATAAAGACGCGGTAACGGCCCTCGGAGCGGATTTCCTCAAGGGCATTCTCGAAGGCGGCGAGATGTTTCATTGGCGTTTTCTCACGTCGCGGCTATGCGCGCTTCTCTGACTTCTCCGGATAGTTAGCCATGTCCGCGCCCGTTTCCTAGATTTAGATCAAGCGTATCGCGCCACTGTGAGCAGAAGTCGCAGGTCTACTTGCGACCTACTCGCAACTATGATGCACCCCACCGGCTCCCCGCGGGGCGATGCAAGAGGTAAGCCCGCCAATTCGCGCTGCGCTGCAATACAGGTAAGGTCACGCTGGCGCGGGACGGCGCAGGGGATTCTCCATGAGGCTTCGCGGGTTCATTGTGGCCGCGCTGACGGCTATCGGAGCCGCGGCTCACGCCCAGACACCAGACATTCCGCGCGCGGCCGACGGGCATCCGGACTTTCAGGGCTACTGGTCCAACGAATTTCTCACGCCGCTCGAACGCATCGAGGGGGCGACCTCGCTAGTCGTCACGGATGACGAAGCGAAGACGCTGGTCGCGGGCATCATAGCCCAGCGCGCCACCGAAAAATTCGACCCGGGCGGCGCATTCCCGGAAGCAAGACAACTCGCGAAGGTCAAAGGCGCGTGGCGGACATCACAAGTCATCGATCCACCGGACGGCAAACTGCCGCTTACGCCAGAGGGCCTGGCGATCCGGAATGCGTTTCCGAAGAACGACGCGAGAGCAACCGACAATCCCGAGGATCGCGCCTTCAGCGAACGCTGCCTGGCCGGTCCCAGCCGCGCTCCAATCCTCAGCCCCGTTGAGGGCATGTACAATCAGATCGTCCAGACCCCGGCCTTCCTGGTCTTCCTCGCGGACCACTATGCCGAACTCCGCGCAATCGGCATCGGGGCGGGACCGCGTCCTGCAGGCCTTGTTTCGTGGGCGGGAGACTCCACGGCCACATGGGAAGACGACACGCTTGTGGTCGAGACAATCCATGCACGCGCCGATGAGATGGTCAGGCGCGGCGGCCTTCTTGTCGGTCCGCAATCGCGGGTCGTCGAGCATTTCAAGCTGATCTCGCCAGACGAACTGCTCTACCAGTTCACCGTCGAGGACCCCACGATCTACGCCGGCGCCTGGAGCGCGGAGTATTCATTCACGCGCACACAGTCGCCCGTCTACGAATTCGCCTGTCATGAAGGCAATTACGGTTTTGCCAACATTCTGTTGGGGAGCCGGGAAACGGAGCGGCATGCAGCGGTCGAAGCTTCGCGGAAGAAACCGAAGCCAAAGGCCAAACGATGATGCGTGCGATCCTGTTTATCCTCGCCTTCGCAGCAAGCGGCGCTTCGGCTCAGGCGCAGACGGCTGACATTCCGCGCACCCGCGACGGGCATCCGGACTTTCAGGGCGTGTGGGACTCGCTGTGGTTGACCCCGCTTGAACGGCCAGCCGATGTGCCGGGCGATATTCCTGCCAACGATATCGAGCGCGTGAGGCAGCAGTTTCTCACGCGCGAAGCCGGCCGCGCCAAAGACCAACTCGGAACTGACGGCGAAATCGCGATTGCCGCAAAGATCATGAGCGTTGGGGGCGTCTATCGTGGCTCCCAGGTCATCGACCCCGTGGACGGCCGCATTCCAAGGTCAGAGGCGGGCAAGGCAAGAATGGCGAGCCAGTCGAATGCGGATGGGCCAGAGAGTTTCACGCGGGGCGTCCGCTGCGTGTCGGGCGTCAATACGGGGCCAATGCGGACGGCAAACTTCGACATGTTGCATCGTATTGTGCAGACGCCCGACAGTGTCGTGATCTATTCGGAGTCTATGGGTGACATGCGGATCATGCCGATCGAGGCGGCGTTGCCCGCCAACTGGCCGCGCACGATAACGGGATCCTCCGCCGCGCACTGGGAAGGCGATGTCCTCGTGGTCGAGACGTCGCACTTCGATGGCAGCAAGGCGAGCGGCTCCGGACCCACAAATCTGCCTTTGGGCGATCAGGCCGTGCTGATCGAACGCTTTCACCTCAACGGTCCCGATGAGTTGGTGATACACTACACGGTGACCGATCCTGAAAATTACACGCAGCCTTGGACGGGCGAGATTGCATGGGTGCGCTCGCGGGAGCGCTTGTTCGAGACTGTTTGCCACGAAGGCAATCACTCGCTGACCAACATGCTGATGGGCGCGCGGGTCGAGGAAGCGCGGGCCGCAGAGAAGCACAGCCGCTGAAAACAGAACCGCCGGCCTCTTGCGAAGCCGGCGGCGTTGGGTTGTCGGGTAGGGTCGCCAGTTGAAGGCAAGTCCGCCCGTCGCCCGTAGTTTGTCAGCCCCGAACTATCAGGCCAGGGTCTGCACGCGTCTTGAAAACTAGAGCTGGTAACGGATCTGGTCGGACCAGAAACGCTCGAGGCGGGCCAGCGACTTGTTCAGCTGGTCGAGATCGTCAGAGCGCACCGAAGCGGTGGGCTCGAGCGAACCGGCCTGTTTCTCGAAGAGGTCGGCGACGCGGTTGCGGACGGCCTTGCCCGACGGCGTGAGCTTGAGACGAACCGTGCGGCGGTCGTCGCTGGAACGCGACTGGATCAGGTAGCCGCCTTCTTGCAGCTTCTTGACGTTGTAGGACATCGACGTGCCGGCGAAGGAGCCGCGCGCGCGGAGCGCCGAGGCCGGGGTTTCGCTCTCGCCGATTTCGTACAGCAGGAGAGCCTGAACGCCGGTCAGCGAACGCTCGCCGTTACGTTCCAGATTGTCCTTCACCACGTCGTGGAGGCGGCGGTGCGCCTGCTCCAGCAGCGACAGGGCTTTCAGGAAGGATTGCTCAACGTTCTCATCACCCGCGGTTTCGCGGACCTTCACGTTCGTCATCACCATCACCACCGTTTTGTTTTTTGTGCCGCTCTGGTCGGCTTATTGATGACGCTACACGAGGTTGCCTAAGCAATCGCTAAGTCGAACGAGTTTGATGCAATTTTCTACTCGTTTTTATTTGGTTTTACTTTGTTGACGTTGGTAATCAGGAAGTAAACAGAACGGACTGAACTGAACACATTGCAGGCCGGCGCTGTGCTGCAGCGGTCGGCTTTACAAGCACTCTGCGTGTGGTTGTCTGCGGCGCGGCGGCAGGGATGCGAGGGAGTCGAAACGTGGGGACGAGATTGCGGGCCTTCGGCGCAATCGGCGCCGCATGTCTTCTCGTATCCTGCAGCCCTGCGCCGGCGCCCGAGGCCACGCTTAGCGTCGCGCCCGTGGCCGAAGCGGCCGCCGAGCCCGAACCGGAAATGCCACTCGTGCCTGATGCGGAAGCGTCCTCCATTCCGATGATGAATGGCGTGCCGCTGGTGCCGATAACGGCGGAGGTGAGCTTTCTCGACGCGCTGGAGCCGGAGGCGACCTACCGGATGCCGGCCGAGTACAACACGAACCACACCGCCATCCAGATCATCAAGGAAGAAGAGAAGCTGCGGCTTGAGGCCTATGAGCTCGGCGGGCTGTGGCTGATCGGTTACGGGCACCTGATGCTGGAAGGCGAGGAGGACCTCATCGACGAGACCACGGCCGACGCTTTCCTGAAAGACGACCTGCACTGGTGCGAGGAGTCTATCGAGCGCTATGTGAAAGTGCCGATCACGCTGAACGAGTTCAGCGCCATGACGGCGTTCTGCTACAATGTCGGATCGGGCAAGACGCGCGGATCGTCGATCGTGAAGCGGGTGAACAAGGAAGACCGGCCGGGCGCGGCGAACAGTTTTCTCCTGTGGAACCGGATGAACGGCGTGGTGATGAAGGCGCTGGCTAAACGGCGGGCAAGAGAGCGGACGTTGTTTCTGACGCCTTGAGGGCTGCCCTCCCCGCCCTCGTGGTTCGACGGACGGCCCTGCGGCCTGCTCACCATGAGGGCTCTCGCTGACGCCCGATGAGGACCCTCATGGTGAGCAGCCGCGCAGCGTGCGTCCGTCGAACCACGAGGGGCCGAGCTCACAATTGTCGCTAAGCCCGCGCCTCTGTCGCCGTGCCCTCAACGATCTGGCGGATGGCCTGCTCGAACACTTGGGCGGTTGGCCGCCCTGGATCATCCAGCGCTGGTTGAAGATCACCGACGGCACCGCGTTGATGCCGCGATTGCGCCAGACCTCTTCTTCGTGGCGGACTTCGGCGGTGTAGGCGCCGGAGGTGAGCACTTCGCGCGCCTTGTCTGCGTCCAATCCGGCCGCCTTGGCGGCGGCGACGAGCACGTCGTGATCGCTGGTGGATTTCTGTTCGGTGAAGTTGGCGGTGAACAGCGCCTCCTTCATTTCGAGCTGCCTGCCCTCGATGCCGGCCCAGTAGAGCAAGCGGTGCGCGTCGAACGTGTTCCAGATGCGGCTGTTCGGAGTCGTAGTTGAACTTGAAGCCGAGCGCCGCGCCGCTGTCGCGGATGGCGTTGCGGGAGGCGGCCGAGCGAGCCGGATCGGCGCCGTACTTTTTCTGCACGTGCTCTGTCGTGTTCTCGCCTTCGGGCGGCATGTCGGGATTCAGCTCGAAGGGCTGGAAGTGGATTTCCGCCTCGACCTTGTCGCCCACGGCATCCAGCGCCTGCAGCAGTGAGCGCAAGCCGACGACGCACCACGGACAGGCGACGTCAGACACGAAATCGATGCGCAGCGGCTTGGCCATGCCAATCTCCCTGAAGATTTGGGCTTCCTTGCTTCCCCCTATCTAGAGGCGAAGGTGGCCTTGCGCCACTGCGACGGGGCGCGCGATACTTCGGACAGGGAGAAAACACATGTCCAGCCGCGCGTTTGACGTCCAGCTTGAGAGCATTGGCCAGGTGCTGGCCGGGCCGTGGCGGAAGCCGGTGAACATGTTGCTGGAGCAGTCCTACGATAATCACCTGTCGCTGCACGACGACGCCATGGCGCAGAAGCTGGGCTTCAAGGCGGGACCGATCGAGGGGCCGACGCACTACAGCCAGTTTGTCCCGCTGGCCGAGGCGATCTGGGGCGAGCGGTTCCTGCGGGAGGGCTGCCTGTCGGTGCACTACCGCAACATGGTGATGGAGGGCGAGGAAGTGCGCGCCTTCATCGAGCGCGAACCGGGCGAGGATCACGCGAAGATCTGGGCGACCAAGCGCGACGGCACGGAAGTGCTGAAAGGCACGGCGTCGGTGGGGCCGCAATCGCCGCCGACGGCGCTGGACCTGCGGCTGGGCGAACTGCACGCCGCTGGAGCAGCCGGTGATCCTGCACGCGCTGAAGGCTGGGCATCGCACCAAGCGCGTGCAAGATCCGCATGGATGCGGACCAGCACATGGGCGACCTCTATCCCTTCTCGCTCAACGCAGAAGCTCGCGAAGATCACCGAGCCTTCGCCCTGGTATTCCGGGAAGGACAATCCGTTCGGCCGTCCGATCGTGCCGTGGGAGATGGTCAGCGTGCTGTTGCAGTATGTGGCGCGGCAGGACGGGCTGAAGATCCGCGGGCCGGCGGTCGGGCTGTTTGCCGACCAGGAGATCCGCATGATCGACGGGCCGCTGTTCGTCGGCGAGGACTATGAGATCGAGCGCGAGATCGTGGCGCTGAGCGGCAGCCGCCGCACTGAATCGTACTGGACGCGGACGTTCGTCTATCGTCCCGGCGAGGCGAAAGTGATCGCGACCATGTTGCTGAACCAGGCAACGCTGCGGGAGTCGCTACGCGCCCTACGCCGCCGAGAAGGCGCAGCTCTATCCGGGCGGCTGAAGGCGCCTCATAGACCAGTTGCGGGTCATTCTCAGGTGGGCGCCTGAGACCTGCTGCCAGCCCCACTGAACGGCTGCGGGGACCGCCGAGCAGCGGACCGTTTCGGCGGGTTAGCCACATGCCGCGTTCGATGGAATTTTCGCGAGATCGGCCTGTCGCGGCATGAGCTTGCGGCGCAACGCGCGTCGGCGAGCAACGATTTCTCGCAAGCTCGTTGGGACGGTTGCGCTTTGCGACGGCAATACTCGTGCGCAACTCTCCCCCCGACAGGCATCCACGAGCAAATCATGTCGCAGCCGGGGCTATTCGATTGAAATTCCGTCCCTAGCTGCTACGCGCTCAAGTCTCACAGTGACGAGACGAGTTTACGCGCATGGAAATGGGCCTTCCCCCATCCCCCGGCACAGGGTCTCTACGATCCCCGCAATGAGCACGATGCCTGTGGCGTCGGCTTCATCGCCAATGTGAAGGGCAAGAAGTCCAACGCCATCGTGGCGCAGGGGCTCCAGATCCTCGTCAATCTCGACCATCGCGGCGCCGTGGGCGCTGACCCCCTGCTGGGCGATGGCGCCGGGCATCCTGATCCAGATTCCGGACAAGCTGTTCTTCGACTGGGCGAAGGACGCCAAGGTCGAGCTGCCGCAAGCAGGGCGATTACGCCGTCGCCATGTGCTTCCTGCCGCAGGACACGGCTGCGCGCGACTTCGCGATGAACCAGTTCGCGAACTACCTCGCCAAGTCGAAGCAGAAGCTGCTCGGCTGGCGCGATGTGCCGATCAACAAGAAGGGTCTCGGCAAGGCCGTGATCGCCGGCATGCCGGTGATCAAGCAGGCCGTCATCGCCAAGGGCTCGCCCGCGATGAGCCAGGATGCGTTCGAGCGGAAGCTGCTCGCCATCCGCAAGGAGACGCAGAACCCGCTGGCGGAGATCGCGAAGAAGAAGAACCTGCCGGGCCTTGCCGAGTTCTACATGCCGTCGCTGTCGACGCGCACGATCGTCTACAAGGGCCTGCTGCTCGCGGGACAGGTCGGCACGTTCTACGAGGACCTGACCAACCCGCTGTGCGAAAGCGCGCTGGCGCTGGTTCACCAGCGCTTCTCGACCAACACCTTCCCGAGCTGGAAGCTGGCGCACCCGTATCGCTTCATCGCGCACAATGGCGAGATCAACACGGTGCGCGGCAACGTGAACTGGATGTATGCGCGCCGGCGCTCGATGGAGAGCGCGCTGCTCGGCGCCGACCTCGACAAGATGTGGCCGCTGATCCCGCACGGCCAGTCGGACACGGCGTGCCTCGACAACGCGCTGGAACTGCTGGTGGCGGGCGGCTATCCGCTGGCGCACGCGATGATGATGCTGATCCCGGAAGCGTGGGCCGGCGGCATCAGGACATGGAGCCGGCGCGGCGGGCTTTCTACGAATACCACGCGGCGCTGATGGAGCCGTGGGACGGCCCCGCCGCGATCGCCTTCACCGACGGCCGCCAGATCGGCGCGACGCTGGACCGCAACGGCCTGCGCCCTGCCCGCTTCATCGTGACGGACGACGATCATGTGATCCTCGCCTCGGAATCCGGCGTGCTGCCGATCCCGGAAGAGAAGATCGTCCGCAAGTGGCGGCTGCAGCCCGGCAAGATGCTGCTGATCGACCTCGAACAAGGCCGCATCATCGAGGACGAGGAAGTGAAAGCCGCGATCGCGGGCAAGCACCCCTACGAGGACTGGCTGCACGAGATGCAGTTCAAGCTGTCGGAACTGCCGCTGCCGGAGCACGACCCGGAGCAGGTTCTGCTGGGCCAGAACTCCAACGCCAGCCTGCTCGATCGCCAGCAGGCGTTTGGCTACACGCAGGAAGACGTGCAGTTCTTCCTCGAGCCGATGGCGCAGCATGGCGACGATCCGCTCGGCTCGATGGGCGCCGACACGCCGATTGCCGTGCTCTCGCGCAAGCCGAAGCTGCTCTACAATTATTTCAAGCAGAACTTCGCGCAGGTCACCAACCCGCCGATCGATCCGATCCGCGAAGAACTGGTGATGTCGCTGGTCTCGATGATCGGGCCGCGGCCGAACCTGCTGGGCCTCGCGGCGGGCACGCACAAGCGGCTCGAGATTTCGCAGCCGGTGCTGACCAATGGCGACCTCGACAAGATCCGCTCGATCAGCGAGCTGCTCGACGGCGCGTTCCGCACAGCGACGATCGATATCACGTGGGACGCCAGCGAAGGCGCGGCCGGCCTCAAGGCCGCGATCGAGCGCATCCGCCTCGAAGCGACCGAGCATGTGCTGCAGGACATCAACATCCTGATCCTGTCGGATCGCGCCGTGTCGGCCGACCGCATTCCGGTGCCTGCCCTGCTGGCGCTGTCGGCCGTGCATCACAAGCTGATCCGCCAGGGCCTGCGCATGCAGGTCGGCCTCGTTGTCGAGACCGGCGAAGCGCGCGAAGTGCATCACTTCTGCACGCTGGCCGGCTATGGCGCGGAGGCGGTGAACCCCTATCTCGCCTTCGAGACGCTGGAGCAGATCCGGCAGCAGGAGGGCATGAAGCTCTCCGCGAAGGACGTGAAGAAGAACTACATCAAGGCCATCGGCAAGGGCGTCCTGAAGGTGATGTCCAAGATGGGCATCTCGACCTACCAGTCCTATTGCGGCGCGCAGATTTTCGACGGCGTCGGCCTGTCGTCCGAACTGATCGCCGAATACTTCACCGGCACCGCGACGACGATCGAGGGCGTCGGCCTCGACGAGATCGGCGAAGAAGCCGTGCGCCGCCATGCCGCGGCGTTTGGCGACTACCCGTCTATCGCGACCTGCTCGATGTCGGCGGCGACTATGCCTACCGCATTCGCGGCGAGGACCATGCGTGGACGCCGGAGTCCGTCGTCGAAGCTGCAGCACGCGGTTCGCGGCAATGTCTCGGAGGACTACGCGGCCTTCGCGCAGACCATCAACGAACAGAACGAGCGGCTGCTGACCATTCGCGGCCTGATGCAGTTCAAGTTCGCGGCAACGCCGGTTCCGATCGAAGAGGTCGAACCTGCCGCCGAGATCGTGAAGCGCTTCGCCACCGGCGCGATGAGCTTCGGCTCGATCAGCCGCGAGGCGCACACCACGCTGGCCATCGCGATGAACCGCATCGGCGGCCGCTCCAACACGGGCGAAGGCGGCGAGGAAGCCGACCGCTTCGTGCCGATGAAGAATGGCGACTCGATGCGCTCGCGCATCAAGCAGGTCGCCTCGGGCCGCTTTGGCGTGACGGCGGAATACCTGGTCAACGCCGACGACATCCAGATCAAGATGGCGCAGGGCGCAAAGCCCGGCGAAGGCGGCCAGCTGCCGGGCCACAAGGTCGACAAGAACATCGCCAAGGTGCGCCACTCGACGCCGGGCGTCGGCCTGATCTCGCCGCCGCCGCACCACGACATCTATTCGATCGAGGATCTGGCGCAGCTGATCCACGACCTCAAGAACGTGAACCCGGTCGCGCGGATCTCCGTGAAGCTGGTGTCCGAAGTTGGCGTCGGCACGGTCGCGGCGGGCGTCTCCAAGGCGCGCGCGGACCATGTGACGATCTCGGGCTTCGAAGGCGGCACGGGCGCGTCGCCCCTCACCTCGCTGACGCATGCCGGCTCGCCCGTGGGAGATCGGCCTCGCCGAGACGCAGCAGACGCTGGTGCTGAACGAGTTGCGCGGACGGATTGCGGTGCAGGTCGACGGCGGCCTGCGCACGGGCCGGGACGTCGCGATCGGCGCGCTGCTGGGCGCGGACGAGTTCGGCTTCTCGACAGCGCCGCTGATTTCGGTCGGCTGCATCATGATGCGCAAATGCCATCTCAACACCTGCCCCGTCGGCGTCGCGACGCAGGACCCGATCCTGCGCGCGCGCTTCACCGGCGCGCCGGAGCACGTGATCAATTACTTCTTCTTCGTCGCCGAAGAACTGCGCCAGATCATGGCCCAGCTCGGCTTCCGCAAGCTGGAGGACATGATCGGCCGCGTCGACCTGCTCGACATGAAGCAGGCGGTCGATCACTGGAAGGCCAAGGGCGTCGACCTGTCGAAGATCCTTTACCAGATGCCGGCCAAAAAAGGCGTCGCGGTGAAGCTGGCGGAGAAGCAGGACCACGGCCTCGAAGGCGCGCTCGATCACAAGCTGATCAAGGCGGCGAAGCCGGCGCTCGGGCAAGTCGCCCAAGCCGGTGCAGATCACCGACACGGTCAAGAACGTGAACCGCACGGTCGGCGCGATGCTGTCCGGCGAAGTCGCGCGCAAGTTCGGCCATGCCGGCCTGCCCGACGACACCATCCAGATCACGCTGACCGGCACGGCCGGTCAGAGCTTTGGCGCATTCCTGGCGCGCGGCGTGACGCTGAACCTGATCGGCGACGGCAATGACTATGTCGGCAAGGGCCTGTCGGGCGGCCGCGTGGTCGTGCGCCAGCCGGATGGCATCAACCGGAACCCGGGTGAGAACATCATCGTGGGCAACACCGTCCTCTACGGCGCTATCGCCGGCGAAGCCTACTTTGAAGGCGTCGCGGGCGAACGCTTTGCGGTGCGCAACTCCGGCGCCGTCGCAGTCGTCGAAGGCTGCGGCGACCATGGCTGCGAATACATGACAGGCGGCGTGGTGGTGGTGCTCGGCGCAACCGGCCGCAACTTCGCGGCCGGCATGTCGGGCGGCGCGGCTTATGTCTACGATCCGGACAAGACTTTCGCCAGCCGTTGCAACGCGTCGATGGTGAAGCTGGAGCCGATGAAGCCGGCCGAAGGCGGACCGGATGCCGATGCGCCGCTACAGCGCTCGCCCTCCGCCGAGAACAACGGCATGGGCGACATGCTGCGCTTCGACGCCGAGCGCCTGCGCATCCTTGTGGAGCGGCATCTGCTGCACACCGGCAGCGCTCGCGCCCGCGAGCTGCTCGACAACTGGGACGAGGCGCTGAAGCACTTCGTCAAGGTCATGCCGACCGATTACGCCCGCGCCCTTCTCGATCTGCGGAACGAGAAGCTAGCCGTCGTCGCAGCCGAATAGTCAGGGAGCAAGCACATGGGCAAGCCCACAGGCTTCCTCGAATACGACAAGAAGGAACGCGCCTACGAGAAACCGGAGGCGCGCAAGAAGAACTATGCCGAGTTCCTGAAGCGGATGGACAATGCCGAGATCCGCACGCAGGCGGCGCGCTGCATGGATTGCGGGATTCCGTTCTGCCAGGGCACGGGCTCGGTCGCGCCGGGCACGCCCGGCTGCCCGGTCAACAACCAGATCCCGGACTGGAACAACCTCGTCTATCGCGACCACTGGAAGCGTGCGCTGGAAAACCTGCACTCGACCAACAATTTTCCCGAATTCACCGGCCGCGTCTGCCCGGCGCCGTGCGAAGCATCCTGCGTCCTCAACATCAACGAGAACCCTGTCTCGATCAAAGCGATCGAGTGCGAGATCGTCGATCGCGGCTGGGATGAAGGCTGGATCAAGCCGCAACAGGCGCCGCGCGGAACCGGCAAACGCATCGCCGTGATCGGGTCCGGCCCGGCGGGTCTTGCCTGCGCGCAACAGCTGGCGCGCGCGGGCCATTCGCCGACCGTGTTCGAGAAGAGCGATCGGATCGGCGGCCTGCTCCGCTATGGCATTCCCGACTTCAAGATGGAAAAGAGCACGATCGACAAGCGGATCCGCCAGATGGAGGGCGAAGGCGTCATCTTCCGCCCGCGTATGCATGTCGGCATCGATGTGTCGGTGCAGCGCCTTCTCGACGACTATCAGGTGATCGTGCTGGCCGGCGGCGCCGAGAAGCCGCGCGACCTGCCGATCCCGGGACGCGAGCTCGACGGCGTCCACTACGCCATGGATTTCCTGACGCAGCAGAACAAGCGCGTTGCGGGCGACGACGAGAACACCGCAGCGCCGGGCGGCACGATCCGCGCCGAGGGCAAGCATGTCATCGTCATCGGCGGCGGCGACACGGGCTCCGACTGCATCGGCACGTCCAACCGCCATGGCGCAGCGTCGGTGACGCAGCTCGAAATCATGCCCAAGCCGCCGACATCGGAAAACAAGACCATGACGTGGCCGGACTGGCCGCTGAAGCTTCGCACCTCGTCGTCGCACGAAGAAGGTTGCGAGCGCGACTGGGCAGTCGTCACCAAGCGCGCGATCGGCGAAGGCGGAAAAGTGAAAGCCCTCGTCTGCGCGCGCACGGAATGGGTGCGCGGCCCGAAGGGTATGGAGATGAAGGAAGTCGAAGGTTCGGAGTTCGAACTGAAAGCCGACCTCGTCCTGCTCGCCATGGGATTCACCGGTCCGGTCATTCCGGGCCTGGTCGATCAGTCCAAGGCGACGCTCGATCCGCGCGGCAACGTGTCGGCCAGCACCAACGACTACAAGACCAGCGCCGATCGCATCTTCACCTGCGGCGACATGCGGCGCGGCCAGTCACTCGTCGTGTGGGCCATCCGCGAGGGTCGCCAGTGCGCCCGCGCCGTAGATGAATATCTGATGGGCGCGTCGAGCCTGCCGCGCTGACATTTGCGAGCCCATACTACCTGTAGACGTGCGCGTTTGCCGGAGTAGTCTCTGCTTCGAGACGCGCCTCCCCGCGTCTCGTGTTGAGGTCGACCCGGACTTGTTCGCAGACGCGGCAATTGGGTTATCGCTGTTGCGAAGAAGACTCAGGATCGACCTGGTGCGCCTTGGCATGGCCAGAGGCGCGAGGCATGGGGTCAGGCGTGCAGGCAACGGACATCAACCGTCCCGATTACTTTCACAAGGTCGTCGATTGCCAGTGGGCGTGTCCAGCACACACGCCCGTGCCCGAATACATCCGCCTGATCGCCGACCGACGATACACCGACGCCTACATGGTCAACTGGAAGTCGAACGTGTTTCCGGGAATCCTGGGACGCACATGCGACCGCCCCTGCGAGCCTGCCTGCCGTAGGGGACGAGTTCGAAGAGGAGCCGGTGGCGATATGCCGCCTGAAGAGGGTCGCGGCGGACAACAAGTCTGACATCACCGCCCTGCTGCCCTCGGTCGCGCCACCCAATGGAAAGAAGATTGCCTGCGTCGGCGCCGGCCCCGCCTCCCTGACAGTCGCAAGAGACCTCGCCCCACTGGGTTATGAAGTCCACGTCTATGACGGCGACAGACGCGCCGGCGGCATGATCCGCAGCCAGATTCCCCGCTTCCGCCTGCCCGAAGAAGTCATCGACGAAGAAGTCGGCTACATCGCAGCCCTCGGTCCCGAGATGCGCCTGTCGAAGCGCGTCGACAGCCTCAAGGACCTGCTCACCGAAGGCTATGACGCGATCTTTGTCGGCACCGGCGCGCCGCGTGGGCGCGACCTCGACCTTCCTGGCCGTAAGGAGGCCGCAGCCAATATCCATATCGGCATCGACTGGCTGTCCAACGTCTCGTTCGAGCACACTAACAAGATCGGCAAGCGCGTGATCGTGCTGGGCGGCGGCAACACCGCGATGGATTGCTGCCGGACAGCACGCAGGCTTGGCGGCGAGGAAGTGAAAGTCGTTGTCCGCTCCGGCTTCGAGGAAATGAAGGCGTCTCCCTGGGAGAAGGAAGACGCGATGCATGAGGACATCCCGATCCTCAACTATCTCGTGCCGAAGGCTTTCGTGCATGACGGCGGCAAGCTGACCGGCATGACGTTCGAGAAGGTGAAGGCCGAGAAGGACGAGAAGGGCCGCCGCAATCTCGTGCCGACCGGCGAACCGGACCAGCTGATTGAATGCGATGACGTGCTGGTCGCCGTCGGACAGGAAAATTCCTTCCCGTGGATCGAGCGCGACATCGGCATGGAGTTCGACAAGTGGGGCATGCCCGTCGTCGGGCAGGAAACCATGCAGTCGACGATCCCCAACGTGTTCTTCGGCGGCGACGCCGCGTTCGGCCCCAAGAACATTATCTGGGCCGTCGCGCACGGCCATTCGGCCGCCGTCTCGATCGACATGTTCCTGACTGGCGAAGACATCTCCGTCCGACCCGCCCCGGGCGTCACCGTGATCTCCCAGAAGATGGGAATTCACGAATGGAGCTATGACAACGACATCGCGAACGACCTGCGGCATAAGGTTCCGCATCGTGACAAGGCCGTGTCGCTGAAAGATGTGAAGGCGGAAGTCGAACTTGGCTTCGACCAGATACTAGGCTTCAAGGAGGCCCAGCGCTGTCTCAATTGCGACGTGCAGACGGTCTTCACGCCAAAAGTCTGCATCGAGTGTGACGCCTGCGTCGATATCTGCCCGATGGATTGCATTACCTTCACGGAGGACGGCGCAGAGCTTGACCTGCGAGAACGGTTGCAGGCCCCGGCCCTCAATCTCGGGCAAGACCTCTACGTCGCCGACGGGCTGCCGACCGGCCGCGTGATGGTGAAGGACGAAGACGTCTGCCTCCATTGTGGGCTGTGCGCTGAGCGCTGCCCGACCGGCGCATGGGACATGCAGAAATACCTGATCGACATCACGCAGGCAGGACCAAAATGCCGGACACGCTAACGCAAGCCAGCGGGCCGCGGGTTGCGCCGCTCGCCGCCGTGAACGATTTCGTCGTCAAGTTCGCCAACGTGAACGGGTCGGGCTCGGCCTCCGCCAACGGGCTGTTCGCCAAGGCGATCATCCGCATGGGCGTGCCTGTGGCCGCGCGTAACATCTTCCCCTCGAACATTCAGGGCCTGCCGACCTGGTATGAAGTGCGTGTCTCAGGCGCGGGACATCTCGGCCGGCGCGGCGGCGTCGATCTTGCCGTGCCGCTGAACCCGCAGACCTGGGACGATGACGTCAAGGAGATCGTGCCGGGCGGGTATCTCTTCTACGACTCGACCAAGCCACTTCCCGCGTCGAAATTTCGCGACGACATCCACGTCATCGGCGTGCCGCTGACGGCAATATGCAATGAGGCCTACAAAATTCCCCGCGAGCGGCAGCTGTTCAAGAACATCTGCTATGTCGGCGCACTGTCCTGGCTGATCAGCATCGATCCGGCCGTGATCGATCAACTCCTCAAGGAGGAGTTCGCCTCCAAGCCCAAGCTGATCCCGGCCAACCTCAACGCCTTCAATCTTGGTCGCGACTGGGCCAAGAAACACCTGAAGCCGATCGGCCTGCAGCTTCAGCAATCCGACGCCGTGGGCGACCGTATTTTGTTGAGGGCAATGCCGCGGCAGCGCTTGGGCGCCGTTTATGGCGGCGCCACAGTCTGCGCCTGGTATCCGATCACGCCCTCCACCTCGCTGGCCGAGGCCTTCACGGGATACTGCGAAGATTTCCGCACCAATGAAGACGGCACGAAGAACTACGCCATCGTGCAATGCGAAGACGAGATCGCCTCGATCGGCGTCGTCGTCGGCGCGGGATGGAATGGCGCGCGGGCATTTACCTGCACTTCTGGGCCCGGCATCTCGCTGATGAACGAGTTCATCGGCCTTTCCTACTTTGCCGAAATCCCGGCCGTGATCTTTGACGTGCAACGCGGCGGCCCCTCGACCGGCATGCCCACGCGCACGCAGCAATCCGACATCCTGCTGGCGGCCTACGCCAGCCATGGCGACACGAAGCACGTCATGCTCCTGCCCGCCGACCCCGGCGAGTGTTTCACGATGGGCGCGCAGGCGTTCGACCTGTCGGACCGGCTGCAGACGACCGTCTTCGTGATGCTCGATCTCGACATCGGCATGCAGGAATGGCTGTGCGAGCCATTCAAATGGGACGACGCAAAGCAGATAGACCGCGGCAAGGTGATGACGGCGGAGATGCTGGAAAGCGGCGCGTTCTTCGGCCGCTACACCGATGTCGACGGCGACGGCGTCCCGTTCCGCACCTATCCGGGCACGCACCCAAACAAGGGCGCCTATTTCACGCGCGGCACGTCACGCAACCGGATGGCGGGCTATAGCGAAAAAGGCATCGACTATCAGGACAACATGGAACGCCTGCTGAAGAAGTTCCACACGGCTGCGACGCTCGTCCCCGGCCCTGTCCTGCGACCGGCGAAGAAGAAAACCAAAATCGGCGCGCTCTATTTCGGTTCCACCACCCCCGCCATGCACGAAGCGCTCGAACAGCTCGAGGCCGCCGGTCACCATATTGACGCCATGCGCATCCGCGCCTTCCCGTTCAGCCAGGACGTCTACGATTTCATCCACGCGCATGAAGAAATCTGCGTGGTCGAACAGAACCGCGACGCCCAGCTGCGCTCCCTGCTGATGATCGAGGGCGGCATCAATCCGGTCCGCCTCACGTCCATCCTGCACTATGACGGCACGCCTATCACGGCGCGCTTCCTGCTCGACGCAATCGGCAAACGTCTCGACGCGCGCAAGGCGACGCGTCAGGTCACAGACAAGACGAAGGAATAGGCATGACCTACATCCTGAAGCCCAAGCTGCATCACCCGAGCCTGCCGAAGAACGATCTCGGCCTCACGCGGCGCGACTACGAGGGCCGCGTTTCCACGTTATGCGCCGGTTGCGGGCATGACTCGATCAGCGCCGCAATCATCCAGGCCACATGGGAGCTTGGCATCGAGCCGCACCGCCTCGCCAAGATGTCGGGCATCGGCTGCTCTTCCAAGACTCCTGACTATTTCATGGGCCAGAGCCATGGCTTCAACAGCGTGCACGGCCGCATGCCCAGCGTGCTCACCGGCGCCAATCTCGCCAATCGCGAGCTGATCTATCTAGGCGTCTCCGGCGATGGCGACAGCGCCTCCATCGGCCTCGGCCAGTTCGCGCACTCGATCCGGCGCGGCGTGAACATGAGCTACATCGTCGAGAACAACGGCGTTTATGGCCTCACCAAGGGCCAGTTCTCGGCCACGTCGGACAAGGGATCGAAATCAAAAAAGGGTATCGAGAACACTGAGTCCGGCATCGATCTCGTCGCCCTCGCGCTGCAGCTCGGCGCCACCTATGTCGGCCGTTCCTTCTCGGGCGACAAGGAACAACTGGTGCCACTCATCAAGGGCGCCATGTCGCATCACGGTCCGGCCTTCATCGACGTGATCAGCCCATGCGTCGCCTTCAACAATCACGCAGGCTCGACCAAGAGCTTTGACTACGTCCGAGAGCACAATGAAGCTGTGAACCGGCTCGACGTCATTCTCGGCCGCGCGCCGATCACCGCCGACTACCGGCCGGGCGAAGTGCGCGAAGTCACGCAACACGACGGGTCCACCCTCCGCTTGCGCAAGCTGCATGAGGACTACGACGCGACGAACAAGATCGCCGCCGCCAACTACTTGCAGGAGCGCCACGCCGAAGGCGAGATCGTCACCGGTCTGCTCTACGTCGATCCCGAAGCCACCGACCTGCACGACCGGCTCGAGACCACCGCCAAACCGCTGAACCAGCTCACTACGAAAGACCTCACGCCCGGTGGTGCGGCGCTAGCGAAGATCAATGCGTCGTTGAGGTAGCCAGCTTCCCCCACGTTAAATTGACGTGGCCGCCAGCACGGCCCAACCTGCCGCGAACGTAAGCGCAAGCGCAGGACCGCCCATGAAATCCCCCATCTGCGACATGCTCGGGATCGAATTCCCGCTGCTCGCCTTCAGTCATTGCCGCGATGTGGTGGCGGCGGTGTCGCGGGCGGGGGGGATGGGGGTGTTTGGGGCGGTCAACCTGCCGCCGGACCGGCTGCGCGAGGAACTCACCTGGATCGACGCGCATTGCGGCGGCAAGCCCTACGGCGTCGACCTGATCGTGCCGAACAAGATGGAAGGCAAATCCGAGGCGTTCAGCTCCGCCGCCCTGCTCGCCGCCATCCCGCAGGAGCACAAGGATTTCGCCGCGAACATTCTCGCCACACACGGCATCGAACCGGGCGACCTCGAAGAAGATCGCAATCGCAGCGTCGGCTTCGCGAAGAACATGCGCGCCGATGGCGCCGCCGGCTCCCTCGAAGTCGCATTCGAATTTCCCATCCGCCTGATCGCCAACGCGCTCGGCGTGCCGCCCGCCATCATGCTCGAACTGGGCAAGCGCCACGGCGTGCCGGTGGCGGCGCTCGTGGGCGCCAAGGAGCACGCGATCGCGCAGGTTCAGGCAGGCGTGGATATTCTCGTCGTGGCGGGCGGCGAAGCCGGTGGCCATTGCGGCGATGTCTCGACCATGGTGCTGATCCCGGAAGTGTACCGCGCGCTCAAGAAAATCGGCGCCAGCACGCCCATCCTCGCGGCTGGCGGTATCACCACGGGCGCACAGATGGCCGCCGCCATGTCGATGGGCGCGGCGGGCGCATGGTGCGGCTCCGTCTGGCTCACCACGTCCGAAGCGGAAACTCATCCAGTCGTGAAAGAGAAGATGCTGGCCGCCTCATCCCGCGACACCGTCCGCTCGCGCTCGCGCACCGGCAAGCCATCGCGCCAGCTGCGCTCTCCATGGACCGATGCATGGGAGCGCGAGGATGCCCCCACACCGCTCCCCATGCCGCTGCAGACATTTGTTTCGGAACCAGCCCTGCGCCGGATCAACAAGATGGCCGACAGCGGCCATGCGGGCGCAAAGCAGCTCGCGACCTACTGGGTCGGCCAGGGCGTCGGACTGATGGATCAGGCCATGTCCTGCGGACAGGTCGTGCAGCAGTTCAAGGAAGATTTCCTCGAAGCCAGCGAGCGCCTGATCGGCTTCCTCGAGGACTAGTTCGTCGCCGTGTTGGCGTTCGCCGCTCTCAGACGATCCATCGCCTCGTCAAAACTGATCCCGAACTTCTCTCGCAGGGCGCGCACGATCAGAAGTTCGCCAGCGCCGTTCGCCTTGCCGAAGGCGGCCGGATCGTCCGCCGCCATCAAGTCTTCAAGCGAACACGGCAGTGGTCCGAGCGCCCCAGGCGAGGCGCTTGCCGGATTGAAGTCCAGCAAGCCGGGAACCAGCCCGCGCCGCTTCTGGTCAACGCCAGCAATCTCGCAGCGCGCCAGGATGCCTCTGGCAATGTCCGGCGTCAGCCGTACGCCGCGTTCGCCGAGCTGGTCGATCAGGCATTCGACGGCGATCTTTTCTGCGCGATGCTTTGCAAGGTCGCGCAGGAACAGAAGGAACTCCGGCGCCAGCCTGCCTTCCAGCTGCACAAGCAGCGATTGAAAATCTGGCGTTTGCTCGCCCATCGGCGCTCGGTCTCCATCCGCCACTTAGCAGGATTAACGCCGCCGGACACCCATTTGCGGGCAGTGTTTGCGCCCGCGCGCGACCTCGCCTATATGCCCGCCCATGGTCTGGTGTGCGCTGCGCCACCCCCATGGGAAACGACACGATGCTCCGCATCCAGGAACTGAAGCTGCCGCTCGACCATGCCGAGCCCGCGCTTCGACAGGCCCTCCTCAAGCGCCTCGCGCTGTCCGATGCAGCGCTCATCTCCTTCAACGTATTCAAGCGCGCCTATGACGCGCGGAAGCCGGCGGCGATCCAGTTGATCTACACGCTCGATTGCGAGGTGAAGGACGAGGCTGGCGTGCTGAAGCGGCTCGAGAAAGACAAGCAGATCGGCAAGACGCCCGACCTCGAGTACAAGCCACCCGTCCGTGCACCGCAGGGTCAGGCGCGACCGGTTGTTGTCGGCCTCGGGCCCTGCGGGCTTTTTGCGGGGCTACTTCTCGCAGAGATGGGCTTCAACCCGATCATTCTGGAGCGTGGCAAGATCGTGCGCGAGCGAACGGTCGATACGTTCAAGTTCTGGCGCAAGGCCATCCTCAATCCGGAATCCAACGCACAGTTCGGCGAAGGCGGCGCAGGCACGTTCTCCGACGGAAAGCTCTATTCGCAGATCAAGGACCCGCGCCATCTCGGCCGCAAGGTGCTGAACGAGTTCGTCGCCGCCGGCGCGCCCGAGGAAATCCTTTTCGTCTCGAAACCGCACATCGGCACCTTCCGCCTCGTCTCCATGATCGAGCATATGCGCGCGAAGATCATCGCGCTCGGCGGCGAGATCCGCTTTGACCAGCGCGTCGCCAACATCCTGCTGCAGGAACGCGGCGGCGAGAAACACATCTCCGGCGTCGTGCTGGACAGCGGTGAGGCCATCGAAACAGACCGCGTCGTCATGGCGCTCGGCCACTCCGCGCGCGACACGTTCGAGATGCTGCACGAACGCGGCGTGTTCTTTGAAGCAAAACCCTTCTCCATCGGCGTCCGCATCGAACATCCGCAGTCGATCATCGATTGCGCGCGCTTCGGGCCGAACGCCGGCAATCCCATTCTTGGCGCCGCCGACTACAAGCTGGCGCACCACGCCAGCAATGGGCGCTCGGTCTATTCGTTCTGCATGTGCCCGGGCGGCACGGTTGTCGCGACTGCGTCCGAGCCCGGCCGCCTCGTCACCAACGGGATGAGCCAGTATTCGCGCCACGAGCGCAACGCCAACGCCGGCATGGTCGTCGGCGTGACGCCGGAGGATTTTCCCGAAGACGCGCGCGCAAATCCGCTCGCCGGCATCGCCTTCCAGCGGCACTGGGAGGAGATGGCTTACAAGGCGGGTGGATCGTCCTGGTTCGCGCCGGCCCAGCTGGTCGGCGACTTCCTCGCCAACCGCCCCTCAACCGCGCTCGGCGCTGTCGTCCCGTCCTACAAGCCCGGCGTAACGCCGACCGACATGAATCTCTGCCTGCCGGAATACGCCACCACAGCCATGCGCGAGGCGCTGTCCGTGTTCGGTCGCCAGATCGAGGGCTATGCGATGGAAGACGCCGTGATGACGGGCGTCGAGACAAGAACATCCAGCCCCGTGCGCATGACACGGGGCCCGGATCTTCAATCGCTGACTGTGAAAGGCCTCTACCCCGCCGGCGAAGGCGCCGGTTACGCGGGAGGCATCCTGTCGGCCGCAGTCGACGGCATCAAGGTCGCCGAGGCCGTTGCGTTGGCCTCAGCAACCCGGGTCGCTGCCTAGAGACGTGTTATTCGTCGTCCGAGCGGTTGCGCAGCATGATCACCGCCGCGACGACGGCGCCGACAGCGGCCCCGATCGCCAGCGTGCGCAGCGGATGCTCGCGCACTTCCTTGACGACGAATTTCGTCGCTTTCTTGCCGCCGCGCACCGCGCCGGAGGCAACATCGCTAGCGAAGTCACTGGCTTCGCCCAGAGCCCGTCTGGCTTTTTCCGTATAATCCGACATGTCTTCCGCCACCCTACCCGCAATTTTGTTCGCCGAATTCCTGAATTCGGACGCAGTCTGTCTCGCATTGCTCATGCCACATCTCCAAATGTCAGAACGGGAATGCCTGCCCGGACAAATGGTTCCAGTGACGCTGGCGCAAACCAGCCTACGCAGACTATCGTCTCGCCATGGCCACTGCCCAGCAGCAACTGGACGGCTTTCTGAAAAAGTATTCGCCCGAGATGGAAAAACTCGGGCGAGCGGCGATTGCGTACCTCAGAAAACGCCTGCCAGGCGCTATTTGTCTGGCCTACGACAATTACAATGCGCTGGCCGTGGGCTTCGGTCGCGACGCCAAGGTGTCGGCCCTGCCCTTGTCGATCGCGCTCTATCCCAAGTGGGCGACCCTGTTCCTGATGTACGGCGCGTCCCTGGATGACCCGGACTGGCCTGCTCGAGGGCAAGGGGCCGCGTATCCGTTCGATACGATTGTCCGGCCTCGCCATGCTGAAATCCGAGCCGGTCGACCGGTTGATCACGGCGGCCATCCTGCAGGCAGGCTGGAAACTGGATCCGAACGCCAAGGGCGAACTGATCATCAAGTCGATCTCGCCCAAACAGCGCCCTCGCCGCCCCTCCTGAAAAAATCGCAGCGCTGCGCTTGACGTCCATAACTATGTGGTTATTATAACCTCATGGTTATGGATAAGCAGCAATGACGCCTTCCCAACGTCTCGACGCCACCTTCGCCGCCCTCGCCGATCCCACGCGCCGCGCCATCCTCGCGCGCCTCGCCCAGGGCGAGACATCGGTCGCCGAGCTGGCGGAGCCGTTCAACATGAGCCAGCCCGCCATCTCGAAACATCTCAAGGTGCTTGAGAATGCCGGGCTGATATCGACCAGCCAATCCGCCCAGCGCCGCCCGCGCAAGATCGAGGCGGCTCCTCTCGCCGAGGCCAATGCCTGGATCGAAGCGTACCGCCAGTTCTGGGAGCGCCGCTACAGCGCGCTCGACACAGCTGCTCGGCCAGCTTCAGGCCGCCCCGCCCAAATCAAAACGCAAACGCCACTAGGAGGCGCACATGCCCACCCTGCAGAAGATCTCGCCCTTCCTCTGGTTCGACGGCAACATGGAGGAGGCCGTGCAGTTCTACGTCTCCCTCCTGCCGGACTCGAAGGTGACGATGATGAACCCGATGTCTTCCAGCTTCGTGCTGGGCGGCGTCGAGTTCATGGGCCTCAACGGCGGTCCAATGTTCAAGTTCACCGAGGCGCTGTCCCTGTTCGTGAAGTGCGCCGACCAGGCAGAGGTCGACCGCTACTGGAACGCTTTCCTCGCGCATGGCGGCACCGAGAGTCAGTGCGGCTGGCTGAAGGACAAGTACGGCCTGTCCTGGCAGATCATCCCCGATGCGCTAGGCCGCTACATGAGCGACCCGGACCGCGCGAAGGCGAACCGCGTCGTGCAGGCAATGATGAAAATGAAGAAGATCATCGTCGCCGATCTCGATGCCGCCGCCAACGCCGCCTGATCACCAGAACACAGGAAGGAACACCGCCATGATGGCCCTCATCGAAAAAGCGCAGGTCTCGCTCCCCACCGACACGACCGTCCGCGTCACGCGCGACTTCAAGGCGCCGCGCACGCTGGTCTGGGACTGCCACACCAAGCCGGAGCTGGTGAAACTCTGGATGCTTGGGCCGCCGGGCTGGTCGATGCCGGTGTGCGAAATGGATGTCCGCCCCGGCGGCACATATCTCTGGCGCTGGCGTTCGGATGAAACCGGCCAGATGTTCGGCTTCCACGGCGACTATCGCGAAGTCGACGCGCCCGCCAAAACCCTGCACGCCGAATACTATGATCCGGGCGATCTCGGCGGCGCGATGGACACAAGCAAGCCCGCCATCATCGATACGCGCTTCTCCGAGAAGAACGGCATCACCAGCCTCGTGATGGTGATGGAGTTCGCGTCGAAGGAAGATCCGCGACGCTGCCGTCTCCACCGGCATGACCGACGGCATGGAGATGGGCTATGAGCGCCTCGACAAGTACTTTGCCGAACAGCTGGGCGGCTGAAGATGGCCAACGAGGAAAACTTCACAGCACAGGTCTCGCTGCCGAGCGACACGGAAGTCCGCGTCATACGCAGCTTCCACGCCCCGCGCGCGCTCGTCTGGCAGGCGCATACCGATCCGAAGCTGATCCCGCGCTGGATGGGCTATCCCGGCTGGTCGATGCCGGTGTGTGAGATGGATGTCCGCACGAACGGAAAGTACCGCTGGTTCTGGCGCCAGGACGGCAATGGCCAGGGGTTCGGCTTCTTCGGCCCGTTCACCGAAGTCGATGAACCGGCAAAGCTCTCCTACGACCAGCATTACGATCCCGGCGACTTCGAACTGGCCGAGGGCAGCGCGATGCCGACGGACAATCCGACGCGGATCCGCTCCGACTATTCCGAGAAGAACGGCGTCACCACGCTTGTCACCGTGATGGCTTTCGGAACCAGGGAAGCGCGCGACGCGGCCATGGCAACCGGCATGACCGACGGCATGGAGGTGAGCTATCAACGGCTCGACGCGATGCTCGCAGAGTAAAGGGGCTGAGGCGATTTGGTGAACATGGCGCCAGCGCCCTATTAACGCTCACCGTCCTTTACGCATCGAAAAACGCCCGCAATGGCGCTGCGGCATCCGGAATGACGGATGGCATGGAACAGGGCTATGCTCGCCTCGACGGAATGTTAAGCGGCCTCCGCTAGCGTCATTCCAGGAATGGAAGGTTGGCGGCAAGGTCCGCCAGCCAGTATGCGAGCAGGCGATTGCCGAGATATGTAAGCCTCAACCCCGGTGAGCCTGCGCCCCGCTTCATGCAGCGCGCCAGCGGAAATCCGCGCTACCAGCTTGAGGCGGCAGCGGGACGAAATCTTGTGCTCTGCTTCATGGGGTCGTCCGGCTTTCAGCCCGGCCGCGAATCCCTGGATGCAGTCCTCGCCCGTCGCGACCTGTTCGACGACGTACACGCCAGTTTTTTCGGGGTCAGCATCGATCCAAAGGACGAGACAGACGCTCGTCTTGCCTCCGTCCTGCCGGGCTATCGTTTCTTCTGGGATTTCGATCACACGATTTCGCGCCTCTACGGCGCGTGGCCGGCAGACGAGGGCGATACCGGACCTGTCGGCAAATGGGTGGTGATCGACCCCAGACTGCGCGTCACCGGCGTGTTCCCCTTCCGCCAGGACCGCAGCGACATCGCCGAGATGATGGCGCACGTCGAAGCTTTACCCCCGGCCAACCGCATTGCCGGCATGGACGTGCAGGCGCCGATCATGATCATGGACCGCGTGTTTGACGCAGACCTGTGCCAGCATCTGATCGCGCAATACGACGCGCAGGACCGGGACCTCTCCGGCTTCATGCGCGACATCGACGGCAAGACGCACCTCATTCACGACGGCGGCCACAAGCGCCGCCGCGATCACATCATTACCGGCGAGAACGACATCACCCGCCTGCAGACCGCGATCCGCAGACGCATCGTTCCCGAAATCCAGCGCATCCACCAGTTCAGCGTGACGCGCATGGAGCGCTATCTCGTTGCCTGCTATGCGGCCGAGGACGAAGCCCACTTCCGCCCCCACCGCGACAACACGACAAGAGGTACGGCGCATCGCCGTTTCGCCGTGTCGATCAATCTCAGCGACAATTTCGATGGTGGCGAGATCTGCTTTCCCGAATACGGCACGCGCAGCTACAAGCCGGCGCCGGGCTGTGCCGTGATTTTTTCATGCTCTCTGCTGCACGCCGTCACCAAGGTGACACGGGGCCGGCGCTACGCTTTCCTGCCATTCCTGTACGACGATGCAGCGGCGGAGGTGCGCAAGCGCAACCAGCAATACATGGCGCCCCAGGACGACGACGCAGGCAAGTAAAGCGTCACGCCTGCCGCAGGAACGGCCCCACCCGCGCTTCCAGCAGCTTGATCAGCTCTGGCTGCAGGTAGCTATAGTCATCCGCAATGTTGAGGCAGATCACGCGCTTGCCCGCTGCATGCCTGGTGAAGTTGCGGCGCAGCTTGGTGAGGTGATCCCGCTCCATCACGAAGATCACGTCGGCCCAGTCGATCTGCTCGGGCGACAGCGTCTGGTCCGCATCATTGTTGAGGCCGGCTGAATCCGTCTCGATATCCGGCCATTGTGAAAACACATGCTCAGCCGTGGGGCTGCGCAACTTGTTCGCACTGCAGATGAACAGGGCCCGGACCATGCGACTTCCTCTCAGGACGCGACTTCCCCTCGGTTGCCGCCCTTCACGAACAAGGTGCCAACGAACCCGACCGCCAGCAAGACCGCGATCGTGGCAAAACCACCCTGTTGTGTCTTGAAGATATTCGTCCCGAGATTCACAAGCAACGACCCGAGCCACAGCGTCGCCGTGCCCGACAACGCATAAACGCCAAAGAACGTGCCGGTCATCTCAGGCGGCGTCAGGCGCGTCAGCAGAGTCCGGCTCGAGGCATAGTGCGCCGTGATGAAAACCGCATTGGAGAACCCGATCAGCAGGAACACGATGTCTGGCCAGGTCGTGAAGAATGGCCCGTTCCACACGGGTGCATGCGCCGCCGGGTCATAGGCCCAGAAGTACAGGATACGCGTCGGCGACATGCCCAGCAGCGCGATAATGCCGACCAGCGACATCAGCACTTCCACCTGCACTGCCCGCTTCGGCCCGATCCTGTGGTCGAGGAAGCCGCCGACCGCACCGCCGATGACAGCCAGAGACGACAGGATGATCCCGTACATCAGCATGGTCAGCGGGTTCCAGCCCATCACGCCGGAGGCATAGATGCCGCCATAGATCAAGATCGCCGTCATGCCATCGATGTAGAACATGCGCGCCGCAAGGTACGTCACCGCATCACGATACTTGCGAATGCTGCGCACCATCGTCCAGAGGTCCTTCGCCCCCATCGCCAGCGCCTTCACGATCGGTGTCGACGTGCGCGGCAGGTCCGGCGTCAGGAAGAACAGCGGCAGCGAGAAGACTAGGAACACCGCACCTGCGATCGGGCCCACGATCCGCTCATTGGCGTGATCCGTGGCGCCGATCCCGAACAACGCCTCCTTCGGCACCCACGGCCAATCGACATTGCCGGGCAGCGTAAAGGCCCACGCCACAAACGCGAGCGCCACCAGCGCGAAAGCGTTGCCGAGCGCCAGCGCCAATCCCGACGCCTTGTGCGCATTGCGCAGCCCCGCCGCATTCACCAGCAGCGAATTGTGAAACACCTCCGACCATGGAAACAGCACGGCCATGATCGCGCCTGAGATCAGCGCGAGGTTCAGTGACCAGGTCTCGCCCGGCTTCGCCCACCACAGCGCGATCATCAGCGCCGACATGGCGAGCACGATCAGCCCAAGTCCGACCTTGCGCTGGCCAATACGATCGATCGCAGCGCCAAGCACCGGCGCCGTCAGCATCACGCCGATGCTGGCGTAAGTCTGCCAGCGCGAGACAACCTCCTGCCCCTTGATCGGATCGCCAACTAGGGTCTGCACCACGTAAGGCGCAAAGATGTAGATGGTGATCAGGATCACGTATGGGTTTCGCGCGCCTTCGAATAGCGCCCACGCCTTGGCGCCGCGAGACAGCTTGCCTCCACCGCCGCCATCCGCATCGGCTTGCGCACGATCGGCCGTTTCCGTTCGGACGGCTTCTTCCATGACGTCTCCCTACCCTTGGCGGCCTCTGACGGGCCGTCCAGGCTGGAGCGTGACAGAGTTGCGAAACGCTGTCACCCGAGCGGAAACAGCGCCCGACTCAGCGAAGTCCTCTCAAGTGAGAAGCGTTATGGCGCGGCCTCGATCAATCGCGCACGCGCCTTGTCGCCGCCGATCAGCATCAGCATGCGGTCCATCTCAGGCCCATGCTCCTGATCGGTCAGCACGCGGCGCAGCGGCTGGAACAGCCCCTTGCCTTTGCGGCCGGTCTTGGCCTTCACGGCATCGACCCACGTTTTCCATGTGGCCAGCGTGACGTCGCCCGCGGGAAACAGCGCAGCCGCCTCGCCGATGAACGCCTTGTCGTCCGCTTCCAGATCCGGCCCCGTGAGACCGCCGCCATAAACGACAGTCAACCACAAGGCTGCATCCGGCACGCTCTGCAGATTACCCTTTACGACGTCCCAGAACTCGGCCGTCGCCTGATCGCCATAGGGAAGCTTCGCGAGGCGCGGCTTCACCGTCTCGAACGTCATCGCGTGCACCAGCTGCGCATTCAGGCCATTCAACTCGTTCTCGTCGAAGCGGGCGGGCGCACGGCCCATCTTGCTGAACGAAAACTCCAGCGCGAGCTGATCGAGGCTCTCACGCGCTTCCACCGGATCCGACGTACCGATCTTCGACAGCAGCGACAGCAGCGCCAGCGGCTCATAGCCCTCATTGCGCAGCTGCTCGGCCGACAGCGACCCAAGACGCTTCGACAGGCCCTGCCCGTCCGCGCCGATCAACAGCGGCATGTGCGCCATCTCGGGCGGCTTGGCGCCGAGCGCGAGGAAGATCTCGATCTGTGCGCCGGAGTTGGTGACGTGGTCCTCACCACGGATCACATGCGTGATCTTCGCGTCCACATCATCCACCACCGACGGCATCGTGTAGAGGAACGAGCCATCCTCGCGGATCAGCACCGGGTCCGACACCGAAGACGTGTCGATCGACTGTTGCCCGCGCACGAGGTCCACCCATTCGGCGCGACCGCCCGACAGCTTGAAGCGCCAGTGCGGCTTGCGGCCTTCCGCTTCCAGCGTCTTGCGATCCGCATCGGTCAGCTCCAGCGCTGCGCGATCATAGACCGGCGGCTTGCCGCGCGACTGCGCGATCTTCTTGCGACGCTCCAGCTCCTCCGGTGTTTCATAGCAAGGATAGAGCAGGCCCTTGGCCTTCAGCTCTTCTGCCGCCGCCGTATAGCGATCGAACTTGTCCGACTGCTTGAACGTCTCGTCCCACGTCATGCCGAGCCAGGTGAGGTCGTTCCGGATGCCGTCCTCATTCTCCTTCGTGGAGCGCTCAAGGTCGGTATCGTCGATGCGCAGCACGAACACGCCCTGCAGGCTCTTGGCATACAGCCAATTCACCAGCGCGGTGCGGATATTGCCGACGTGCAGCTTGCCCGTGGGCGAAGGCGCAAAGCGAACTTTGACGGTCATGGATCAGGCTTTCGAGGCTCAGTTTCCGGGCATCGGGAGGGGTGCGCGATGCATGTACCCATCCGGCCCGGCTTGGCAAGCGATGGGGGCAAGCGAGAGCGTCGCCGCCTACCCGAACGCAGCCGAATTCCGGGCCAGAAGCGCCGAAACCAGCTTGGCGTCGAACATCCGCGCCGAATAGTCGATGGAAAAGGATTCCAGCCGCGACAGCAGGTCGACGCCCACGATCATCGCCGGCGCGTCGTTCATGCCCCACTGGTCGAAAATCTGTGCGTCCGCCGCCACGCACGCGGCATCCCGCACCGTGAATGCGCGCAGGTCCACACGGGGCAGCACGATATACTGGCCGACGATCCGGTGCCCCGTCACACCAAAGACACGCGCCCTGTCGATGCGCTGCAGCTTGGGATGGTGCGTCATCAGCGCGTCGCTCAGCGCCATGTTCGCCAGACAGTTCTGTGCCCCGGTATCCAGCATCAGCCGCGTCGGCACGTCGCCGACCTTGCCATCGATCTCGGCCAGCAGGCCGTTGCGCACGCGCATATTACCGAGCCCCGCTCCGGGCGACTGGCGTTGGCTTGGCTCGATCCGCACGGACTTGTTACGGATGTCGAACACCACCCGCCGCCCGGCAAACACATCCCCACCGAGAATACCGTCCTCGCGGTCGAGCTGGACGTCAGGCAGCACCGCCACCTGCAGATCCGGTTTGGTCACCGCGCCTGTCTGCAGCTTCTCGATCCGCACCAGCGGCATGTCGGCCGAGCCGGTCGTGCCGACAACCGTAACCTCGCCGATCGGCGCCACGCCCAGCGTCGCCATGTGCCGCGCCGCGATCACCGTCGTCGTCGCCCCCGTATCGACCAGGAACTGGAACGGACCCATCCCATTGATCATCACCTTCGCCGTCGGCCGGCCATAGGCGTCGACCCAGGAATTGAGCTGATAGCCGGCGTCGTCTTCCGGTGGTGGTGCGATCTTCGTCTGCGCGAGCGCGTGACCCGCAAAGCCAAGCGCCGGCAGCGCGCCAAGGATCAAACGCCGCGTTAACTGTGTCATAGGCGCCTCCCGCCGGCCGCACTCTGGCGGCTATGCAGGCAGCATGATCCGCGTTGGCGAGCGCCGCAAGACGCCCGCCTCAGCGAGCCTCATTGTTTTCGCGTCAGATTCCCGGAAACGCCGCTGCAAGCACCAGCACGATGCCCACCACCGACACCGTCCACACCAGCGTCCGCACGACCGGCAGACCCAGCGCATAGACCGGCAGGAACGCGACGCGGCCCCAGAAGTAGAGCTGCGCCCCGAGCGCGCCAAGCGTCGAGTCCTGCACGACCGAGCCGTTGATCAGGATTGCCGCAACAAACAGCGGGAATGTCTCGCGGAAGTTCTTCCACGCGCGATCCAGCCGCCCGGCGACCTTGCCGGCGTCTGCGCCCGGCTCGTCGCGCGGCCCGAGCGCCCACGGCATGCCGCGGACCAGCACGGATGGAACAACGGCGGCCAGAAGATAGACGACGCCGAGAACGGCGCTCATCCAGAGCATGGTGATTTCAGTAGAGCCAAGATCAGGCATTGGTTCCTCCCCGGAATGCTGGGTCGGATGCTACGCCTTCTCTGGAGCGGAACAATCGGCGCCGTGGCGGAAGCCAGCCAGCGCCGGTCGGCCTACTTCACGCGCACGATCTTGCTGATCATGAGGGGCGGCAGGCCCGAACGTTCGGAGATCTGGCGGTCCTGTTCCTCAAGCGCCTTCCGGATAGCGCCCTCGCCGTCATACGGATCGTCGACCACCTCCAGCGGAACCTTGCGGTTCGACTTCTGGGTGCCGTCTTCGTAGATCACGTTGAAAAACACGAACTCGGCGCGAGCCGTCGGCTTCTTCGCCATGGGAGTCTCCGTTGGCTGTTCAGGGAGGCAGGATCGGGCCCGCGAGGGTTCAATTGGCCCAAAACGCGTGAATCGCAAGGGAGCTGCGACAACGCGCGCTGCTTATCAGGGGTTTTCCGAAAAGCCTAGGCCGCCACGACCGCGTGTTCGGCCATGGCGCAGCCTTCGACCAGCTCGGCCATCGCGGCGGCGCGGGCGCCGACGCCACCGGTGATCACCGGGGCCGCACGGCCCTGGATCGCAGCGATGAAGGCCTCGTCCGCAGCTTTCAGCGGATCCGGCAGGATCGCCGAGACGTCCGCGCGGATGTCGAACTTGGTGGTGTTCTTCACTTCGCGCGTGATGAAATCGATTTCGACGATGCCCGACGCGTATTCGATACGCATCCAGCGCTCACGCTTCTCAGCGCAACGCGAAGCGGTCAGCTTGGCGTGACCGTTGTTGGCGAAGTGCAGCTCGGCCGAGGCATGATCGAGCAGGCGCGTGTGCGCGCTATAGCCCGAACCATCGGCGCCCTTCACTTCGCCGCCAAACAGTTCGGCGGTGAGGTCGAGGTCGTGGATCATCAGGTCGAACACGACCGACACGTCTTCGCAGCGGCCTTCCGGCGAGGCGGGGCCCATGCGGACGCCTTCAACGCGCTTGGGACGCTCGCCCGTAGCGAACAGGCCCATCGCTTCGAACACGAGGCGTTCCTGGTGGCCGACAGAAAGAACAAGATCACGATCCAGCGCCAGCTTGGCCAGCGCGCGAGCTTCTTGCCCGGTCAGCGCGAGGGGCTTTTCAACGAGCGCGTGCTTGCCGGCTTCGAGCGCACGGCGGGTCAGCATGGCGTGGCTGGAGGCGGGGGTGGCGATCACGAGCGCGTCGCAGGCTTCGGCGATGGCTTCGAACGAGGCGAACACCTCGCCCTTGCCGAGCTTGGCGATCTGACGGCCGGCGGCTTCCGTGTTGAGGTCGAACATGCCGACGAATTCAGCGTAGTCGCTCGAGGCGAATTTCTGGGCGTGATAACCACCGAAGACACCCGCGCCGATGACACCGACCCGGACCTTGCCCGAGTGAGTTCCGACGAAAGTGGCCGTTCTGGCCTGCGATGCGGCTTCGATACGCTTCACTATACACCCTCCGACATGGTCCCCGATACAGCCCGGGGGTCGTCGCAAGCTGAGCAGATACGCCAATTTCGCACCTGCACAATCGTCGAGCCCATCAAGGTTGGTTACACAATCTTTCAATCCGTAACCGCATGAAATAGCTCGTTTTTTCCGGCAACGCAGCGTGATCGCGTGAGGTCATATTGCAGTCGATATTGCTGTAAAGCGTAACAGTCCGTGAGGCAGCGGGCATTCGCGTCCTGGCGTTTACGATTTCCAGCAGAATCACGTCAGCAGCCGAGTTCCCAATCAGGGCTGGATTTGAACGGGGCAAATCGGCTACGAGCCTGCGGACGGATGCAAGAGCTGGCGGCCCAGGGCCCCCTTGGCTCGAAAGAGCGAAGGAAGACCCTACATGATCGCCAAAGACTGCTAGCATCTCCCCAGCGGCGCGGGGGTTTATCCCTGCCCGCCCTAAATCCCGGTCTTGAATTCCCGCCGCGCTTAACGCGGCCGCACGTCAGCCTCCGGTCGCGCCTGCGCGATTGAACGATAAGAAAGCCCCGGTCGCGCTTGCGCGGCCGTACCGTAAGAAAGAACCCGACTATGGCCCGCCTGTTCGACAGCTATGTGATGGTGGACTGGAGCGCCGCCTCCAAACCGGCCACCGGCGCCGACTCCATCTGGATCGGCGCGCTCACGCCCGACGCCCGCATGAAGCTGAACTTCAAGGCGTCGAACCCGCCGACGCGCGCCAAGGCCCTCGAAGAGCTGACCGACCTGCTCGGCCGCTGCCTCAAGCGCGGCGACCGCGTGCTCATGGGCGTCGATTTCCCGCTCGGCTTCCCGGCCGGCACGTCGGACACGCTGAAGCTCAAGGGCGATGCGCCGTGGCGCTCGATCCGCGATTTCCTGCTCAAGGAAATGAAGGACAAGCCCGACAACTCGAACAACCGCTTCTCGCTCGCCGCGCAGATGAACCGTCGCATGTCGGACGGCCCCTTCCCGTTCTGGGGCTGCTCGAAGAAGGACGAGCTCACCACGCTGTCGCTGAAGAAGTCGCGCGAGCACGGACCGAAGGACGTCACGGAGTATCGCATCTCCGAGACCTACGCCGCCGAGCATCGCAAGGCGCGTCCGCAACCGGTGTGGAAGATCGCCTATGCCGGCGCCGTCGGCGGCCAGACGCTCACCGGCGTTCCGGCCATCGAGCGCCTGCGCGAAAAATTCCCCGCGCTGAAACTGTGGCCGTTCGAAATCCCGTTCGCGAAGCTCGACGACGAGGCGCTCGGCGATACGCGCATCGTCGTGGCCGAGATCTATCCCTCGCTGGTCACGACCACGGCCAACGCCAACGAGATCAAGGACGAGGCGCAGGTCCGCACCATGGCGGAGTGGTTCGCCGAGCGTGACGCGAACGGAAAGCTGCCGGCGCTTTTCGCATCGGAAGCCAAGCTCACCGACGCTCAAAAGACGAAGGTGACGCAAGAGGAAGGCTGGATTCTGGGCCTGTAGCTCAGGATTTTTTCGCGTCTCCGGATATCCGGGGTTGAAGAATCGTCCCGATGGGCGCCCGATCAGGGCAAGAAGCCGCTACAGACGGCTTCAGCCCTGGGGAGAGGCCATGAACAAGTCCGATCTCATCAAGTCCATCGCTGACGGCAACGCGCATCAAACTCACCGAAGCCACACGACTGGTCGACTGCGTGTTCGACACGATCACCGATCATCTTCGCAAAGGCGATCAGGTCGCGATCTCCGGCTTCGGCACCTTCGTCACCAAGTCCCGCGCCGCCCGCGACGGCCGCAACCCAGCGACCGGCATGACGATCAAAATTCCTGCACGCACCACGGCGGCCTTCAAGCCGGCGGCTGCGATGAAGGATCTGAAGTAGAGCTGCATACTTTGTTGCGCGTCGGGGGATGAGTCAGCGCGGCGGCCATCGTGCGTGGCCGGTGCGTACCTTTTCCAATGCCGCGCCTGAAACGATGATTGCCAGCGAAACAGCGGGAGAGAGAAATTGCTCGTATGGCAAAAAGTTTGGATCGCTCTAGCAATTCTGATTGTACTCGGCGCAATTCGTATTGTTACGGCAGCTGATCGTGAACATCGGCGAGCAGCAATCGTGTTCTCGATTTTTATCGGTGCCGGCGCGCTCGCGTTGTCCGCGCCCTTATCAATGGCAGCTGCCTATTTTCTCGTAGGATCGCGGGCAGCGGTCCACGACTTTGTGCAAGGCGCTCCGTAATCGCCAATTACGGCACGGAGCGACCAACCATCTCTAATGCACCACCGCCGCAACCTTGCGCGCACCTTCCGCCGGCGGCCCCAGCCGCACGCCGCGCGCGGACTTGATCTCCAGCGTCACGATCTGGCCAAGGCCCGCCAGCACCGACGCCACCGATATCCCGATCACCACGCCCCACACGCCCAGCCCCGGCGCTCCCGGCCAGTGCGCCGGCCAGAACAGCAACGCCGCGAGAGGGTTATTCGAGGGCGGCGCCGTTTCAGGCGACAGCGCCAGCCACACGCACAGCGGCAGCATCACGAGAACATAGCTTCCGACATGGATCGCCGTCGCCGTCCACACGACGCCTTGCGCGCGCAGTGCCATCGAGCCGACCGCCTGCAGGCCATCGAACACCGTCACGAAGGCCACCGCCGCCAGCATCATCGACAGCAACGGCACCAGATGCGCGCCCGCCGATGCTGCCTCCGAACCGTTGAGCCACGTCAACGCGATCGGATCACGCAACAGGATCAGCGCTGTCGCCAGAACCAGCCCCAGCAATATCGACGCCACAACGCCCAGCCGCGACGCCTCGCGCACGCCGACCATATCGCCGCGTCCGTACCGCTCGGCCACGCGCACACTCGTTGCCGTGCCCATGCCGACATAGATCATGAACATCACGCCCATCATCTGCACCGTGAGGCCATAGACCGTGCCCGCGTCGAGCGAGACCAGCGTCGCGATCACGAAGGTGAAGTTGAACGAGCCCCACTCGGCCACGTTGGCCACGCCCGTGCCGATGCCGACCATGTTCTGGCGCCTGAACTCCCCCGCCGGCGCCTTGCTTGATTTGCGCAAGGCCGGCGTCAGGAACACCACCGCAATCAGGAAGCAGACCAGCATGAACCAGCGCGATCCCGTCGTCGCCCACACCACGCCGATCGCGCCATGCTCCGGCACGAGGATCAACCCGAACGCCAGATTGACGCCCACCGCCATCATGTTGATCGCCGTGGCGATGTTCGGTTTGCGCAGCGCCTCGAGATAAGACTGGCACGCCAGCCCGCCCATATGTGCGATCGCGCCATAAGCCAGAATGTGCGTGCAGTTGGTCGTCGCCTCCGCCAGCGCCGGATCAAAGCCGATCAGGTCGAGCAGCGGTCGTGCAATCACGATGCACGCGCCCATGGCGAACACGCCATAGACCAGCGCCACCGCCATGCCGCGCCTGAAGATGCGCCCGGTGTCGTCGCCCTTGCCCGCGCCGTTCAGTTCGGCCGTCAGCACCTGCACGCCGATCATCAGGCCCATGCCGAACCCGAACAGCACGCCGATCGGCAGCCAGCCATTCAGTACATACGGCAGCTCGCCCGGCGCATACCGCCCCAGCAGCACCGCATCCGTCAGCGACATCAGCATGAACGACGCGCGCGAGATCGCCACCGGCACCGCCAGTCGCGTCAGGTCGAGCATGTCCTTGGGCCGCGCCCATGCGGGCAGGCGTGCGGCAGTCATGGGGTGGCTCCATCCCGCTTCTGTCAGGCGGTTCTGGGGTTCAGGGCGTTTCGGGGACTGCTTATTCGTCTTCCGGCGACCAGTCGTCAACCGGCCGGAAATTCGCCGCGCCCGGCGTGCGCTCGAACACGCTGCCGATCGGCGAGTTCAGCAGCGGGACGATGGTCGGGTCATAGTTGGCGATGGTGTTCACGTCATAGATGCCGTGATTGGCCTCGTCGTCCATATAGTCCTGGTCCTCCAGCCCCGACGTAAACCGCCAGCCGCTGTCCATCTCGTTGTCCGGCTCCTCGCGATACATGAAGCCCACCGGCTTGCCGCGCACCGTGATCATGTCCGACGCGAGGCACGCGCCAAGCCCCGGCGCCACCGGCCTGATCTCATCCGACCTGAGCTTCAATTTCTTCGGCATCTGCCGCGCCCCTACGCTTCGAACCCGCTTACCGTTTGCAGGTCGTGACCACGCCCTTTTCGTCGGTCGACGTCATCGTCGCGCCGTCGAACACGACCGTCGATGTCGACGCCTGCCCGACCGCCATCTGGTCGACCATCGGCTGGATCATCGAACCGATCGCCATGGCCGGTATGGTCTTGCCATCCATCTCGGCCGACGAAACTTTCAGGCCGGTCACCGTTTCGATCAGCTTGCCGTCGGGCTGGAAGCCCCACGTCGCATCCAGTGCGCCCTTGAGCTTGACCTTCATGCCGCCCGCAGCGATGTCCATCGCGGTATCGCCCTTGGCCATGCCGCCCGTCAGGTAGGTGATCCTGCCGTCAACGACCGAGCCCTCGGACGCGGCATGACAATCCCACGCGCCAAGGATTTTCTGGGCCGGTGTGTTCGAGGCGCCGGGCCCGCTCGCGCATGCCGAAAATGCCAGGGCCGCAACCGATCCGACCAGTATCCGCTTCATGCGTCTGTCTCCTGCGATTTGCCCGACCGCTCCCCGGATACGACCGCCCTCGCGCCAAGTCCACCGCGCAGCCCAGCGCGTTACGGACACTTCACCCGCGGCGCCACGGTCGACCCGTTGACGACATTGAGCGTCCGGCCGCCGTCCGCCAGCTCGAGCCGGATCGAGCCATCCCACTCCGCCATTTCGGTCTTGAAGTGCCCGTCGATCCGCGCCGCGTTCGCGCCATCGGGCAGCGCCCCCGTCACGGCCAGATGACTGTCCGAAAACAGCACCTCATCCGCCGTAACGATCACCGTCGATCCGCCTCGCCCCGCCTTGCAGTCATCCAGCGAAACGTCCCACGTCCCCACAAACTTCGCCGGCGTCGCCTGCAACGTCGCAAGCGGCGGCGGCTCATCGCAAGCGGTGACCAAGCGACAGCGCGGCCGACACCTCGCCTGGGAAGGTCTCACTGCATCGGCTCGATCACCGCGGATATCAGCGAGTGATTCCAGCGCCTCTCGTTCATCGTCCCACGCGGCTTCCCATTCCAGTCGAACTTCATCTCTTCGGCGCCGAAGCTCTTCTTCAATCGCTATTGCGTTGCGTTGACTTGCCTCCAATTCAAGCTTTTGGGCGGCCGATCGCCTTTCGAGAAGATAGCGCTCTCGTTTGAGACTTAGGTATCTCGTCTTGGCCGCGTCACGCTCGCCGACAGACAGCGTGTTCCACTGACCCTGGTCTTCTACCAAGTCGAACAGTTCCGATTCAGTCATTTCGGCGATTGCACCAAGCTGATCGGATACCGACCCCGCCTCCTTCATTCTGTACCCCCCGAAGTGATTCAGAGAATAGAATGCCTTGCTTTGTCCGGTCAGTCAGCCCTACCGCTTCGCCGCCAGTTTCTCGGCCACCTTGAACGCGAGATCCAGCGCCCGCTCGTTGTTCAGGCGCGGGTCGCAATGCGTGTGATAGCGGTCCTGCAGGTCCATCGCCGTGATCTCGCGGCTGCCGCCGGTGCACGCGTTCACGTCCTGCCCGTTGATGGCGAGCCAGAGGCCGTCCAGCTCACCACTCCACCGGCTCCCCCAGCGACTCCGCCCAGGCCTTGACCGCCGGACACGCATCCATCGCGCGCTTGTAGCCATCGCGCGCCGTCGTTCGCTTCAGGTACGCTTGCTCCGCCTCTGTCAGCGCAACGCCCCCTGCCCGCCGCGCAAACTCCAGCGCGTAGCTGACGGAAATATCCGCCGCCGTGAACGTGTCGCCCGCCATGTACGGCGCCTTGGCCAGCTGCAACGCCACCAGCTTCCGCCGGTTCTCGAACGTCGACATCGCCTTGCGCGTACCCCAGTTGTCCTTCTGGTCCTCGGGCGCAAGAATCTTCGCCACCACCACGAAGAACATAGACGCCGCCAGTCCCGCCTCGCCCAGATGCAGGAACTGCTGGTACGTCCCGAAAGCCGGATCACGCACATCGGGCACAAGCGGCGTCGGTCCATGGCGCGCTATCAGGTATTCCATGATCGCAATCGACTCGACCATCACGGTCTCGCCGTCCTGCAGCGCCGGAATGAACCCCGCCGGATTGATCGCGAGGAACTCAGGATCGTTCTCGACGCCCGCGAGCATGTCCACTGACCGCAACCGAAATGGAAGGTCCATCTCGCACAGCAGCCACGCCACCCGGAACCCCCGGCCCTCGCCCCAAAGCGTGATCATGCGCGGCTCCAAATCAGAACCACGCAACCTTATCAGCCTCGCCGCAAATCGCTACCGCTTCGCCGCCAGCTTCTCGGCCACCATGAACGCCAGGTCGAGCGCCTGCTCGTTGTTCAGGCGCGGATCGCAATGCGTGTGATAGCGGTCCTGCAGGTCCATCGCGGTGATCTCGCGGCTGCCGCCGGTGCACTCGGTCACGTCCTGCCCCGTCATCTCGAGGTGGATGCCGCCGGCATGTGCGCCTTCGCCTTCCACCACATCGATGAAGTCCTGAACCTCTTTCAGGATGCGATCGAACGGACGCGTCTTGTAGCCGGAATTGGTCTTCTCGATGTTCCCGTGCATCGGGTCAGACGACCACACGACTTTCGCGCCGGCCTTCTGCACCGCCTTCACCAGCTTCGGCAAGCCCTCGCCTACCTTGTCCGACCCGAACCGCGCGATCAGCGTCAGGCGACCCGGAATGTTGTCCGGGTTGAGGATGTCGATCAGCCGCAGCATGTCATCAGGCGCCAGGCTCGGCCCGCACTTCATGCCGATCGGATTGCGCACGCCACGGCAGAACTCCACATGCGCGCCATCCGGCTGCCGCGTGCGGTCGCCGATCCAGATCATGTGCGCCGAGGTGTCGTAGAACTCGCCCGGACGCGTCGAGTCCTCCCGCGTCATCGCCTGCTCGTAGCCGAGCAGCAGCGCCTCATGGCTCGTGTAGAAATCCGTCTGAGAGAGCGCCGGCGTCGTCTCCGGCGTGATGCCGCACGACTCCATGAACTCCATCGCGTCCGTGATCCGCGCCGCCATTGCCTTGTAGCGGTCTGCGGTGGGCGAACGCTCCACGAACCCCAGCATCCAACGGTGAATGTTGTCGAGGCTGGCATAGCCGCCCTGCGCAAACGCCCGCAGCAGGTTCAGCGTCGCCGCCGATTGCAGATACGCCTGCAGCAGACGCTGCGGATCCGGCGTACGCGCCTCGGCCGTGAACTCCATGCCGTTGATGTTGTCGCCGCGATAGCTCGGCAGCGTCACGCCATCGATCGTCTCGATCGGCGACGAACGCGGCTTGGCGAACTGCCCCGCGATCCGCCCGACCTTCACCACGGACTTCTTGCCCGCAAACGTCAGCACCACCGCCATCTGCAGGATCAGGCGGAACGTGTCGCGGATGTTGTTCGGGTGGAATTCCTTGAAGCTCTCCGCACAGTCCCCGCCCTGCAGCAGGAAAGCCTTGCCCTCCGCCACATCGCCCAGCCGGTGCGTCAGCGTGCGCGCCTCGCCCGCAAACACCAGCGGCGGATAGCTCGACAGCTGCTTCTCGACCGCCGCCAGCTTGTCCATGTCCGGATAGTCCGCCGGAATGTGCAGCGCCGGCTTCTTCCGCCACGAGTCCGGCGCCCAGCCGCCAGCCGCAGTCGATCCATCTGAGGGGCTCATGTCGCCTGCTCCAATCGACCCGGCGCGTTCAAGCACGTCGCCAAAGCCCGCATCAATCCGGTCGTTCTCACGCATAACACACGCTCTACTCTACAAGACTAGGCAAGACGTTCCGCAATCTGCACCGCATTCAGGGCCGCGCCCTTCAGCAGCTGGTCGCCCGAAATGAACAGCGCCAGCGAATGGCCCGTCGGGTCCGAGATATCCTCGCGGATACGGCCCGACCAGCACATCGTTCTGGCCGCCGCTTTCGATCGGCATCGGGAAGTGGTTCTTCTCGCGATCATCGACGATCTTCACGCCCGGCGCCTTGGCCAGCATCGCCCGCGCCTGCATCCACCGACACCTTGTCCGCAAACTCCGCCGTGATCGCCATCGAATGCGCCCGCAGCACCGGCACGCGCACGCACGTCACGCCCACGCGCAGCTCCGGCAGCCCCATGATCTTGCGCAGCTCGGCGACAACCTTCTGCTCTTCGCCGTTATAGCCATCGGCGCCGATCGCCGTGTTGTGGCTGAACAGGTTGAACGCATACGGATGCGGCAGACACTTTCGGCGCATAGCTCTCGCCCTTCAGATAGGCGCGCGTGGATTCCTCCAGCTCGTCCATCGCCGGCCGCCCCGCGCCCGACGCTGATTGATAGGTCGACATGATCACGCGCTTGAGCTTGCCGGCCGCATGCAGCGGCCACAACGCCATCACGGCAATCGCCGCCACGCAGTTCGGGTTGGCGTAGATTTTCTGCGTCGGCGTGATCAGCGCACCATTCACCTCCGGCACGACCAGCGGCACCGACGCGTCCATCCGGAACGCCGACGAATTATCGATCGCCACCGCGCCCGCCTTCACCGCAATCGGCACATACTGTTTCGAGATATCGCTTTCGGATGCGAACAGCGCCACGTCCACGCCCGCAAAGGCATCATCCGTCAGCACCTGCATCTCCACGTCCTTGCCGCGAAACTTGAACCGCTTCCCGGCCGACCGCTCTGACGCGAACGCCTTCAGCGTCCCCGTCGGATAGCTGGATGTCTCAAGGCAGCGCAGCATCTCCGCGCCCACCGCGCCGGTCGCGCCAATGACAGCGACGGTCTTCGTACCAACGTCCGCGCGGGAGCCGAGCTCTGCGGTCTGGCTGGCCAAAGCCTGGCTAGAGTTGGTCACGGGGTAGTCTCCTCTTGAGCCGGGAGACAGGGCGCTCGTCGCCCCATCCGGTTTCCGGCGGGGCTGGTCGGCGGGCTTCTGGCTAGTTCGTAACAGCCAAGCGCGCCATCAGCCCCGCAGGGGTAATGGTCGTCCAGTAGCGCTTGAAAAACGAACGTGTCATGGGGCGCAGCTTCTACGCGGAGACCCCCCTCAGGTCAACTCTTGCTCCGCCGCAGCCATTAACCCTCCCCCACCGCACGACTTTGCCCTCTCCGGACCGCCGGGCGCCTGCCCGGCCGTCGCTGCGAAGCAGCGAACTGGATCAATCGCGCCGCTGACGCCTCACGTGGCCGGGCAGGCGCCCGGCGGTCCTTGGCTCCGAAAGTTACACCTCATTTTGTTGGACAGGCCCTGCGCAGATTCGGCGGATAACTCTTGCGCGTCTCTAGCGATCTCAATGACTTGCGCGAAAAATTCGGCGGATTGGCGTCCCGCAAATCGGCCGGGCTTCCAGCGCACTTATAATCGCGCCCATGAGCCTCATCCGAGCGCCTCTCGAGCCCGACAACACCGCGACCCAGCACGACTGGCTCGCGCCCCTCGCCATGTTCATCGCCTGGCTCGTCCGCATCTTCGACCAGATCGCAAAGCTGAAGCGCGTCCGCCACGCCACGAAGTTCAAACCCAACTGGCGCGATCATTGGTCCAACCTCCGGCAGCTCGAATGGCTCCGCGATCAGATCCTCGCCGACTGCGCCAGGCGCCTCCTCGCCGGTGAGACGCTCGACGCCGAAAGCGACTTTACCCCCTCAACCGAACCGCCCGCCGACTATGGCGGCCCATGTCCTGCCACCCCGTTCGAGATGAACCGCCGCTTCCTCGCCATCGCGCGCTTCAACGCCGATCCCGAAGCCGCGATCCTCGAACACGTCCGCCGCATCGCAAAGTGCGAGGGCATCGATCCGAGACACCCCGTCCGTCACGCGACTGCGTCGCGCGCCACCTCCCCCGGCTACGCCGGTGGAGGCAAAGCGCCGGCGCCTCTTGCCTCCCTCAGTCGCCATGCGACTGGGGGAGGTGTCAGGCGCGCATCTCGCGCGCATGACGGAGGGGGTCTCGCGTTCTGCGCACGCGGTCCTCCATGCCCAATCCAGAAGACAGGGCCCCAACCCACCTCGCAGGTTCCACCTGCGAGATCGCACCCCCATGCCCGCGCCCCGGGTGACGCCGCTCCCCACACCCGCTATCACCGTCCCACACACGGGAGCACCACCATGAAGAAGACCTTCCTCGCCCTCGGCGCCGTCCTTCTGGCCGCCTGCTCCACACTCCCGCTGGAGGCCTCCGCCCAGCCCCCCGCCTTCAAGGCCGAAGGCAAGACCCTCCGCCAGATCTACGAATACCTCCACGCCAATCCGGAACTGTCCTTCCAGGAGAAGAACTCCTCCGCCATCCTCGCCGCCGAGATGAAGCGCCTCGGCTTCACCGTCACCACCGGCGTCGGCGACGCATGGACGAAAGCCCGCGCCCAGAAAGAGTATGGCAAGATAGAAGACGGCGTCGGCGGCTATGGCGTCGTCGCAGTTCTCAAGAACGGCGCCGGCCCCACCATCATGATCCGCGCCGACATGGACGCGCTGCCGCTCACCGAGAAAACCGGCCTGCCCTACGCGTCCAAACTTCGCGACACGTCCTGGAGCGGCGAGACCACCGGCGTGATGCACGCCTGCGGCCACGACATCCATATGACGACCTGGATCGGCACGGCGCGCGAACTCGCAACCCACAAAGCCGACTGGAAAGGCACGCTGGTGATGATCGCCCAGCCCGCTGAAGAGATCGGCCTCGGCGCACTCGCCATGCTTGAAGACGGCCTGTTCACCCGCTTCCCCAAACCGGACAAGGTCATCGCCCTGCACGACCACGCCAGCCTGCCGGCCGGCGAACTCGGCATCGGCTCCGGCTATGTGATGGCCAACGTCGATAGCGTCGACCTCAAGATCAACGGCGTCGGCGGCCACGGCGCCTATCCGCAGGATACGAAAGACCCGATCGTCATCGGCGCCCGCATCGTCACCACGCTGCAGACCATCGTCTCGCGCGAAATTCCCGCGGGCGAGCCCGCCGTCGTCACGGTCGGCGCCTTCAATGGCGGCTTCAAGCACAACATCATCCCCGACGATGTCGAGATGCAGCTCACCGTCCGTTCCTTCGCCGACGCCACACGCGACAAGCTGCTGAAAGCCATCGAGCGCATCGCGCGCGCCGAAGCGATGGCCGCCGGCCTCGATCCGGAAAAGGGTATCTGGATGCGCGTGAAGGACGACTTCACGCCGTCGCTCTACAACGACCCGAAGCTGGTCGAGCGCCTCTCCGCCGTGTGGGAGAAAATCTTCCCGCACGCGTTGCTCCACACGGCAACGCCCAGCATGGGCGGCGAGGATTTTTCCCGCTTCGGCCGCACCGCCGACAAGATCCCCGTCATGCTCCTCTGGCTCGGCGCAGTTCCGCAAGCCAAGTACGACGCCGCGCAAATTCCCGGCGCGAAGGGTCTGCCCGCGCTCCACTCGTCCGAGTTCGCACCCGATCCGGACCCGACGCTGGCCGCTGGTGTAAAAGCCATGACGGCGGCGGCGATCGATTTGTTGAAGTAGAGAGCGAGCCCGCGCGCGTCCTTCGACGGACGCGCGCAAGCGCGCTGCTCAGGATGAGCGCTCCGAGGGAGCTGAAAACTTGGCGCTCATGCTGAGCAGGTCCGCAAAGCGGACCGTCCGTCGAAGCACAAGCGCGATAAGGGGAAAGAACCTATTCCGCCTTCGTCCCCATCGCCTTCGTCTGCTTCTTCTCCTCCCTGAAGCGCAGGAAGGCGAAGCAGGCCGAACCAATACCGGCCATCGCCGCGAGTAACGCAAACAAAGGCTGCACGCCCTTGGCCCACGACACGATCGCATCGAGCTGCTCGACCTCGACCGCGATCACATCGCGATAGGCATCCAGCGGCTCGGCATCGAGCGAGCCCGTCGCGTAACCGAAGATTTCGAGCATCAGCGTATGCTCGCCTTCTTCAGTCGGCGTCACGCGCCACTGCCAGCGGTTCACCGTGCGGCCCGACAGGCGCTGGCGTTCCACCGTCTGCGACGTGATGTCGAAACCGGCGCCGGTCAGCTGCGCCGAGACCGTGTCGGACAAGTCGACATCGCGTTCAACGATCTCGCCCTTGAAGCCTTCGAGCGCAGCCTTACCTGCATCAGCGTCGTCCGTCGCATTGATCACCAGCGAGACATCCACCGGCTTGTTGAGCGCCAGCTTCTCGGGCGGACGATTGTAGGTCACACGCCGCGACTTGAACTGTGCTTCCAGACCAACCGGCGCGGCAGTTTGCGTCACGCCGGGAACGCTCGCGGTCTGCACATTGTCCTGCGTCTGCACAACGCGCGCCTGCGGCGCGGGCGTCGTGGACGGCGCGGTCTGCACGCTGACCTTCGGCTCGGCCGCAGGTTGGGTTGCGGGCGTCGCCGGCGCCGTTTGCGGCGTAGCCGCAGGCGTCGTCGATGCGCTCGATTGCGGGTCAGTCGGCGCAAGCGTCGAAGGCGTGGTCGGCGTAGTCGCCGGCTTCACCTTGTCGATCTCCTTTTCGACACGCGCCTTCAGCTTGTCGAGCGGAGACGTAGGCTTCGCAGGAGTCGTCGGCGTCTCGGTCGCCGGCGGCGTAACGACAGGCTCAGTCGCCGCTGCAGGCGCTGGATCAGCCTTCGGCTCAACCTGCGGCGTCACCGCCGGCTTGGCAGGCTTGGGCTTCGCGGGGGTTGGCTTGGCAGGCCTTGGAATTACCACATCAGTCGGCACAGAAGCCGGCTCGACGGCCGCAACGACCTCGGGCTCACGCACGATCGGTTCGCGCGGTTCGCTGACGACAGGACTGGCCGACCCGCCGAACTGCCCGATGGCCCACACGGACCCCGCGCCGATGGCAAGCAGGGCGAGCAAGGCTGCGATCACGATCCGGTTCATCCGGGTCTCCTTGAATAACAGGTCGGAAGTCTAGTCGGCTTCGTCGTCAAATCCACCGTCGTCCGCATCACCCAGACGGGCGGCCTTCGGCGGCGGCAAAGCGCCGCCGTTCCGGCGCATCGCTTCGTAGAAGGCGATCGCCGCGGCGTTGGAAACATTCAGGCTTTCCATGCCCGGCCACATCGGGATCCGCGCCAGCATCGTGCAGGCCTTGCCCACCTGATGCCGAATGCCCGGCCCTTCAGCGCCCAGCACGATGGCGACGGGCTCCGGACCCTTCACAGCCTGGTCCAGCGTCAGCTCGGCTTCGCCCGCCAGCCCGATCACCTTCCAACCCGCATCACGCAGCTCATCGATCGCCCGCGAGATGTTGACGACCCGCACTTCTTCGACCGTCTCGATCGCTCCCACGGCAGCCTTCGCCAACGCGCCTCCTGCCACCGGCGCATTGCGTGTCTGCATTATCACCGCGCCCACGCCGAACGCCGCCGCCGACCTGAAGATCGCGCCGACATTCTGCGGGTCGGTGACCTGGTCGAGAATGACGATCGGTTGCTCCGCCCGCATCGCCGCATCGCTGATGTCCATGCCGTCCAGCGGCTTGCAGCGAACCGCCAGGCCCTGGTGCACAGCTCCGGGCGGCAGGCGCGTGTCGATATCGCGCGGCTCCAGCAGCTCGGCGAATTTCGGCAACGCCTTGGGATCGAGCCCGGCACGGATCGCGCCATTGGGACTGACATAAGCCTTCGACACCCGCCGCTTCGGATTGGCGAGAACCGCCCCGGCCGCATGCAGCCCCCAGATCCAGACTTCCCCATGCTCCTCGAACGAAGCCTCCCGGCGCTCGAACTGGCGCGGGCCGCTATTCCGGTTGCCCTGAGCCCTGCGATTTTTATCCCACGGCTTGACGCCGCCGCCTTCGGAAGCCGCCGCGCCGGATTCGCCTCCCTCGCGACTCCCCGCCGCCTGCGCCGTCGCGTCCCCGGCCGCCCGATCCGCCATTATCGCGGAAAGGGCCGGATTTCCGGCCGTTTCCGGGCCGGTTGCGTGGTCGATCCTTCGTCACTATAAGACGCCCTCCGCGGCGGGATGACCTCCCGTTTCGGGCTCACACGCGGCCGCGTCAAGCAGTCTCGTGACCCGCATGGGCGCCCTTGGAGGGGTGGGAGAGTGGTTAATTCCAGCAGACTGTAAATCTGCCCGCTTCACTGCGTACACTGGTTCGAATCCAGTCCCCTCCACCACGGCCGGTCCCCCGCGCGAAAGCGCCGCTGCCGCGGCACATATCGTCTCGCAAAATGACGCGCATCGCAGGTTGAGGGCACGTTGACGTCCTGCGACGTCAAGCACAGGTATTGTCTGTGCGATTGCATGGGCCGATCCCGGTCCGGCTGGCATTCGACTGACATCGACTTGGAACGGCTTGATGAGTGAGACGGAGGAGACGGGTCCGGTCAGCGTTGCGCTTGCGCACGGATGGTCGCTCGTAAATGACCAGCCGGAACTGGCGCGTGAGCAGGCCGCAGAGATCCTGAAAGTTGCCCCGGCCAGCCGTGAGGCGCGCCTGCTCGAAGCGGCCGCCTTTCGCCAGCTTGGAGACTTTGTGCAATCCAGCGCCGCCTTCGCCGTCCTCCAGCGCGATGGAAAACTCTGGCCGCGCGCAATGTTTGAGCTGGGCCTGCTGCGCTATCGCGAAAGCCGGCTGGACGATGCCATGTCTCTCATTGGCGCCGCGCTCCGGAACGGACTGAAACTTCCCAACGCCTGGCGGTTGCTGGGCGACATCGCCACAATGGCCGACGACGCCGAGACGGCCGACGCCGCGTACAATCGGCACGTTGCCGATTCCACGCGGGATCCGGCCCTGCTCGAAGCAGCGCTGGCGCTGGTTGATGGGCGCGTTGCGGTCGCCGAGCATGGTTTGCGTGATTACCTGAAGCGCTCTCCGACAGACGTCATGGCGATCCGCATGCTTGCCGAGGTCGGCGCGCGATTGGGACGCTACACGGACGCCGAATCCCTTTTGGTGCGCGCGCTGGAGCTCGCGCCCGGCTTTGCCGCGGCGCGTCACAACTTGGCGATCATCCGGATGCGCCTCAACAAGTCCGAGGCCGTCATTCAGGATATGGATGTCCTGCTGGCGAAAGACCCTCGCAACCACAACTACCGGGCTCTGCGATGCGCAGCGCTCGTCCGGTTGGGCGAATACGAAACGGCGATCGCATCCTACAACTCACTGCTGGCTGAATATCCCACCCGGCCGAAAGTCTGGATGAGCCTTGGGCATGCCCTGAAAACAGTCGGGCGGTCCGCCGACAGTATCGAAGCCTATCGCAAGTCGATCGCCCTGAAGCCGGAACTTGGCGAAGCGTGGTGGAGCCTTGCAAACCTCAAGACATACCGATTTTCAGAAGACGATGTGTCCGTGATGCGCACCGCGCTCCAGCGAGCAGACCTCGTGCCGGAGGATGAACTCCATCTTCACTTCGCGCTCGGCAAGGCGCTTGAAGATTCCGGCGCATACGCGGAGTCATTCGAGCACTATGACCGTGGCAACCAGATGGGCGAAGGCCGCGTCGACTATGATGAAGAGAATACTGCGCGACTGGTTGAGGACTCCGCGCGTGTCTACACGCCCGCCCTTTTCGCATCACGCGCTGGACAGGGATGCCCATCCCCTGATCCCATTTTCATCGTCGGCATGCCGCGCGCCGGATCGACGCTGATCGAGCAGATCCTCGCAAGCCACTCGCTGGTGGAAGGCACGATGGAACTGCCGGACATGCCCATTATCGCGCGCCGCCTTGGCGGCCGCCCCGGCACCGACGACGGATCGCGCTACCCGGCGATTGCCGCCGACCTCAGGCCGGATGAACTGCGTGAGCTGGGCGAGGAATACCTTTCGCGCACGCGTATCCAGCGCAAGACTGATCGCCCCTACTTCATCGACAAGCTGCCGAACAATTTCGCGCATGTCGGCCTGATCCGCCTGATCCTGCCGCATGCAAAAATCATCGACGCGCGCCGGCATCCGCTGGCCTGCTGCTTCTCCGGCTTCAAGCAGCACTTCGCCCAGGGACAGAACTTCACATACGGCCTGCGGCGCATCGGGAGCTACTACCGCGACTATGTGCGCCTGATGGCGCAGTTCGACCGGGTCTGCCCCGGCGCGGTCCACCGGGTGATCTACGAACGGATGGTCGAAGACACGGAGGCCGAGGTCAGGGCGCTGCTCGCCTATTGCGGCCTCGACTTCGAACCCGCCTGCCTCGCCTTCCATGAAACCCAGCGCCCGGTGCGCACCGCCTCCTCCGAACAGGTGCGTCAGCCGATCTTCCGCGATGGCGTCGACCAGTGGCGCCACTACGAGCCGTGGTTGGGCGCCCTCAAGGAAGCCCTTGGCGAGGTCCTCCCCGCTTACCCCAGCGTACCCTGACGCTTTCTGGCATCCTTGAGCGCCGAGTGTGGCTGCGGTGCACAAAATTTGCTCAGTCCACGTCGGTTTGTATGAATCACCCTTCGCGAGAGGAGTATTTCGGTCTTACGCTCAAGTATGACGAAGTTGAATCGCGTGCCCAGAACGCGATGAACTTATTGGGGAAGGCCGACAATGCTGACTGACGCAAGGAAACCGCAGGTCCTGACCACGAGCTGGCAGACCATGACCCGGGCAGCGCTGCTGGGGTCGACAATCCTGTGTGGCACGGGTGTCGCTTTCGGCCAGACGGCCGAGCAGGCAGCTGAGGCTTCATCTGGCCGTGACACGGTGGTTGTCACCGCTCAGCGGCGGTCTGAAGACATTCAGGATGTTCCGATCACGGTGCTGGCGTTTCCGACCGAAAAACTGGAACAGCTGCAGGTCTCGGATTTCTCGAACTACGCCCAGTTCATTCCCAGCCTGTCCTATCAGTCGACCGGCCCGAACTCGACCAACGTCTACTTCCGCGGCGTGGTGAGCGGCGGCGATGGAAACCACTCGGCCTCGCAGCCCAGCGTCGGCGTCTATTTCAACGACCAGCCGGTCACGACAATCCTCGGCTTCCTGCCGCTTCATATCTACGACATCGAGCGCGTCGAAGCGATCGCGGGTCCGCAGGGCACGCTGTTTGGCGCCGGTGCGGAGTCCGGCGTGCTTCGCATCATCTCGAACAAACCGGACACGTCTGGCTTCGAGGCCGGTTACGATCTGGAGGTCAACCAGATCGACCATGGCGGCACGGGCGCACAGGTCGAGGGCTTCCTCAACCAGCCCCTCTCCGACAACACGGCCGTTCGCCTTGTCGGCTATTACAAGAAAGACGCGGGCTATATCGACAACGTGCTGGGCAGCCGCACCTTCCCCACCTCCGGCATCACGGTGACGAACGCCGACCAGGTCCAGAAGGATTTCAACACGGTCGAAACCTATGGCGCGCGCGCCGCGCTGCGCATCGACCTCAACGATAGCTGGACCATCACGCCGAGCCTCATGGCGCAGAAAACCAGCGTCAACGGCATCGGCGCCTTCGATCCCAAGCTGGGCGACCTGAAAGTCGAGCGCTTCGAGCCCGACTTCAGCGACGATCGCATCCTGCAGGCGGCGTTGTCGGTCGAAGGGAAGATCGGGAATTTCGATCTGGTCTATTCCAGCTCATACCTCGATCGCAAGATCACTTCCGCCAACGACTACACGGACTACGCATACTATTACGACACCCTCTTCGGGTATGGCGCGTACTTCGTTGACGATAGCAACGTGCCGGTTGATCCGACGCAGTTTTATCTGGGTGAGGATGACTTCACGCTCTATTCGAACGAGCTGCGGATTTCTTCTCCGGCGGATGAGCCGTTGCGGTTTGTGGCGGGACTGTTCCAGAACCATCAGGAACACAACATCCACCAGCAGTACATTATCCGGAACATCGGCACGGCCATCGAGGTGTCCGGGCATCCGGACACGATCTGGCTGACCGAGCAGAAGCGGACCGATCGCGACTACGCGGTCTTCGGCGAGGTCACCTACGACTTTACGCCGGAGCTGAGCGCCACCGCCGGCGTGCGCCTTTACAGCTACGATAACTCGCTGATCGGCTTCTTCGGATACGGCGCCGGCTTCTCCAGCGGCACGGGCGAGGCGGCCTGCTTCGGTCCGCCCGTGGTGGCGGGCTCGCCCTGCACCAACCTCGACCGAACGGTGAAAGACGAAGGCGCGACCTATCGCGCGAACGTCAGCTACCACCTCGACCCCGACAAGATGATCTACGCGACCTACTCGACCGGTTTCCGGCCGGGCGGCGTCAACCGCCGTGGCACCCTGCCGCCCTATCTTGCCGACGAGCTGGTGAACTACGAGATCGGCGCCAAGACCACCTGGTTCGACAACTCGCTCACGTTCAACATCGCGGCGTTCACGCAGGACTGGAACGACTTCCAGTTCCCGATCCTCGGCCAGAACGGCCTGACCGAAATCCAGAACGCGTCGTCGGCGCGGATCCAGGGCATCGAGGGCGACTTCGCCTGGTATCCGATCGATGGCCTGACGATCAGCGGCGCCTTCTCGGCGCTGGACTCGAAGCTGACGTCGAACTTCTGCGGCTTCGTCGACGTCAACCTGACGCCGGAGACGAACTGCCCGCAGGCGGTCGACAATCCGGCCACGAATGGCGACGAGACGCAGAACCCCGAAGCCCCGTCCGGGCAGAGACTGCCGGTCGTGCCCGAATTCAAAGGCACGCTGACCGCGCGTTACGAATTCCCGTTCATGGACTTCGATGCTCACTTCCAGGGCTCGGTGTCGGGCCAGACAGACTCGCGCTCCAGCCTGCTGGTCGCGGACCAGGCCATCCTCGGAGATCAGAAGGGCTTCATCACGCTCGATCTCACGACGGGCATCGCGCAGGACAACTGGAGCCTTACGGCTTTTCTGACCAATGCGACCGACGAACGCGCAGACGCCTATAACTTCGTGGCCTGCGCCATCGGCACCTGCGGCGCGCATGCGTTCCAGGGAACCAACCAGCCGCGTACGCTGGGCATCAAGTGGGGCCAGAAATTCTAGGGCGCCACACCATCGAGGGCGAATGACCACCTCAGCCGCCGCCACTCCTCGCCGTCTCGGCTTCTGGATGGCGTGCGCGCTGGTCGTGGGCAACATGATCGGCTCGGGCGTCTTCCTGCTGCCCGCATCGCTGTCGCCGTTCGGCTGGAATGCCGTTATCGGCTGGGTCATCACGATCTCGGGCGCGCTGTGCCTGGCGGCGGTCTTCGCGAAGCTGGCGGGGGCGATGCCGGCGGCGGGTGGACCTTACGCTTACTCGCGCGCAGCCTTTGGCCCTGCGCCCGCGTTTCTTGTCGCGTGGAGCTATTGGGTCGCGCTGCTCGTGGGCAATGGCGCGATCGCCACGGCGGCGATGAGCTATCTCTCGTTGTTCTTCCCGATCCTCACGCAGGTGCAGGGCCTGCATGCTGCTGTAACCCTGACGCTGATCTGGGCGCTGACGTTCATGAACTGTCGCGGCGCTATTCTGGCGGGGCGCGTCCAGCTGGTCACCACGATACTGAAGATCATCCCGCTGGTCGTCGTGATCGGCGTGGCGATCGTGGTGCTGGCGACCACGGGCGGCGCCAGCGTCATGCCGATCGAGCCGGGCGAGCTCCAGCTTGGTAGCATCACCGCCGCCGCCACGCTGACCCTGTGGGCGTTGCTGGGGCTCGAATCCGCAACGGTGCCGGCTGACAAGGTCGATCAGCCCGAGAAGACGATCCCGCGCGCGACCATGGTCGGCACGGCATTCACGGGCGCTGCTCTATCTGCTCGTCTGCTCGGCCATCGTTCTGCTGTCGCCACGCGGCAGTCTTGAGGGATCGAATGCGCCGTTCGCCGACTTCATCGCGCTACATCTCGGCGCAAACGCAGGCGCATTCATTTCGGTCTTCGCGATCATCAGTGCGCTCGGCGCGCTCAATGGCTGGATCCTGCTGCAGGGCGAATTGCCCTCGGCGATGGCGCGTGATGGCGTCTTTCCAGCGTACATGGGCAAGACATCGACACGCGGCGTGCCGGTGCGCGCGCACATCATCTCGAGCGCCATCCTGAGCGGCGTGGTGCTGCTCAACTATTCCAAATCGATGGCGGAGTTTTTCAACTTCCTGATCCTGCTGTCCACGACATCCTGCCTCGTCATGTACCTGATGACCGCTCTCGCCGCGCTGACCCTTCAGGCGAGAGGCAAGCTTGCGGGGACGACGGTGTTCTCGGCCCTTGCCGTGATGGCCGTGATTTATTCACTCTGGACGATCTGGGGCGCCGGCACGGAGGCTGTGCTGTGGGGCCTCGCGCTTCTCGCAGTGGGTGTCCCGGTCTATCTCATCTCGCGGCGCAGGCCGGTAGCCGAGGCGAACATCCAGACGGAGAGCGCGACATGATTCAAGATTTTGCGATCAAACGTTTCGCGATGCGATTGGGCGCAGCAGCAGCCGCCTTCATGCTCTGGTCAGCGCCTGCGATCGCGCAGACGAGCTATGTTCATGCGGGTCACCTGATCGACGTTGAGGCCAGCGTCGTCAGGGCCGACCAGATCGTGCGGATCGTCGATGGAAAAGTTGTGTCAGTCGGCCCGTGGCGCGGCGCGCCTTCGGACGGCCCTGTTGTCGACTGGTCGACGCAGTGGGTTCTGCCCGGACTGATCGACATGCACACGCATCTTGCTGGCGACATTCAGGGATCGGGCGTTGCCGATCCATTGATCTCGTCGGAGGCGGATGACGCGCTGGCGGGCGCCGCAAATGCCAGCCGCACGTTGCGAGCCGGATTCACGTCGGTTCGCGATGTTGGATCGTGGCGCGCCTTCACCGATGTCGCGTTGCGCAACGCCATCAACAAGGGCCTGATCGAAGGGCCGCGCATGGCCGTGGTCGGCGCCTACATCACCGCGCCCGGCGGCGGCGGCACGATCACCGGGCTGGCCGACGATGTCGGCATTCCGCCCTCGATGACGCGCGGCGTCGTGAAGGATGAGACCGAAATGCGCGACAAGGCGCGCGATATCCTTCGCCACAAGGTCGACTGGCTGAAGCTGATCGCGACGGGCGCGGTGCTGACAGTGGGAACCGAACCGGGCCAGCCGGAACTCACCGAGGCCGAGATGCGCATCGCGGTTGAAGAAGCCAAAAAGTACGGCGTGAAAGTCACGGCCCATGCGCACGGCGCGGAAGGCGCGAAGATGGCGATACGCGCCGGCGTCGCCTCGATCGAGCACGGGTCGCTGCTGGATGCTGAAGCGCTCGACATGATGAAGAAGGCCGGCGTCTATCTCGTCGCGGACATTTACAATGGCGACTATATCGAAGAGGTCGGCACGCGCGACGGCTGGCCCGAAGAGACACTGCGAAAGAACCGCGAGACCACCGACACACAGCGCGAGGTTTTCCGGCTCGCCATCAAGAAGGGCGTGAAGATCGCCTATGGTACGGACGCTGGCGTCTATCCCAATGGCCTCAACGCCCGGCAGTTTCGCAACATGGTGAAGTACGGCCTGACGCCCATGCAGGCGATCCAGTCGGCAACGCTGTGGGCGGCTGACCTGATCGGCTGGCCCAAGCAGGTTGGCGCGATCTCAACGGGGCACTGGGCCGACATGGTCGCGGTGAGCGCTGATCCGCTGGCGGATATCACGGTGCTGGAGAACGTCGCGCACGTCATGAAAGGCGGGATGGTCGTCCGCTGATCACTTGCGCAAGTGCGCTGTCGTACCAGTCGAGACTGCGCTGGATCCGGTCCTGAACGTGGCTTGGTGTGGACAGGCTGTGCGTCTCGCCCGGGTAGACGACGAGGCGGGTCGGCACGCCGCGAGAGCGCAGGGCCTGGTACATCTGCTCGCCGCCGAGGCATGGAACGTTGGTGTCTTCCTGCGAGCACAGGAACATGGTCGCGGCCGTGATCGTGTTCGACTTGAAGAAGGGATAGCTGACGCGCCGCCAGACGTCGGGATGGTCCCAGGGCGTTCCGAGTTCGAATTCGTACTCGCGGGCGTACTGGTCGGCGCCATAGCCGCCGATGAAGTGCGCCATGCCGGCGCCGCTGACGGCGGCCTTGATGCGCTTGTCGCTGGCGATCATGTAGTCCGTGAGGATGCCGCCATAGCTCCAGCCGCCCACGCCGATGCGATTTGCATCCACCACGCCCATCTTGATGACGGCGTCGATGCCGGCGCTGACGTCCGCCGCGTCCTTGGCGCCCCAGTCGGCGTAGATCGCCTTGGCAAAATCAAAGCCGCGTCCCGATGACCCGCGCGGGTTGACGGCGAGCACGGCGTAGCCTTTCGCGGCATAGGCCTGCCATTCGAACATGAACTCGTGGCTGAACTGATAGACGGGCCCGCCATGTACTTTGACGATGAGCGGGTGCTTCTCGCCCGGCTTGTGATCCGGTGGAAGGAGCAACATGCCGTGGATATCGGCTCCGCCGCTGCGCCAGGTGAGATCCTGATAGGGGGCAAGCTCGACATCGCTCAGCCAAGGGTTGAGATCGGCAAGCGTGTTCCAGACGCCATCCTTCAGCATGCCGAGGACGGCGGGTCGGCGCGCATCGCTATCCAGAAGCGCAAGCTCGCCCTGCGATGACACCGCGAAATCGGACGCAAAGCGCGCGCCGGACGTCAGATACGTGATGCCGCCGCTCGCGATATCGACCCTGGCCAGCCAGGTGTCGCGATCCTGTTCGATCAGGGTGAAGATCGATTTGCCGTCGGCCGAGAATTTCTGCCGCGTGAACCAGCGGTCGATATGGGCGAGGTCGCGCGCCTTGGCCGTTGTTACGTCCGCGACGACGAGTTGCTGGGGCGAATAGTAGATCCACTTGTCTTCGCCGCCGCGCAGCCAGACAAGCTGCTGGCTATCCGCCGACCAGGCAGGCGGGCTTGCCCATTCGGGATCGCCGTCCGCGCGGGCATCCTGCCCGATGACGCGCGGCTCGCCGTCGCCTGACAGCGGCAACACGTAGACGTCGTAGTCGCCATTGCGGTCGGCATCGCCGCGGCGTTTGGAAACGAGCGCGATGCTTTTGCCATCGGGCGATATGCGCGGCGACCAGTGATCGAAATTGCCGTGGGTGATCTGTCTGGCGTTGCCGGTGGCGACATCGATGCGGAACAGATGCTGGCGCCGGTCGTCGAGATAGCCGTGGCCGTCGGCCTTGAAGACAAAGCGATCGATGACGATAGGCGCGCCGGGCTTTTCCGGATCTTCGCCCACGCGCGCGCCAACTTCTGCGACCGCGACGATCGTTGCGCCATCGGGCGACAGATCGAAATCCGAGACACCGCCCTTGATGTCGCTCACCTGCCGGGCTGCGCCCAGCGGCAGGTCGATCATCCAGATCTGTGATCCGGCCTCGTCGACGTCGCTGATGAAAGCGAGATGCTTGCCGTCCGCAGAGATACGCGGCGCGCTTTCGCTGACGGACGGCGTCGAGGTCAGGCGGCGTGGGGAACCTCCGTTGACGTCGACGATCCAGAGGTCGGAGACGGATGCATCGTCCGTGACGTTGGACTCCGAAGCGGTGAAAATCACCGACGCGCCATCGGGCGTGAACAGAGGCTCGCTGATGTCGACGAGGCGCTGGACGTCGGCGACGATGATTGGTCGGGGCGAATGCTGGGCTGATGCAGGATCGGCGACGCACGCCGCTGCGATTGCGAGAGCCCAGGCGCGCAGGTTCACGGTCAGGACCCCAGGGCTGCTTCGAGGCGATCGCGCGAGGGGCGCGTGACTTCGGCGGCCAGCGGGATGGTTTCGCGCATGCGTTCGGCGAAGTCGCGCAGGCAGATTTCATTGGAGCCGAGCGGGCCCTGATCGAAGACGCTGGAGCCCATGCCGTCCTGCACGCGGGAGATAAGATCGTGATCCTCGCGGTTCACCACGCGATTGATGCGCAGGTTGAGATAGCGAGCCGCCTGCATCTCGCGGCGGTTGTCATCGAGCGCATAGACGCTCTCGCGCAGCAGGCATGAGGTCGGGCCGAGCGGCAGGAATTGCATGAAGTCGATCTGGTCCGGGTAGACGTCGAACGCCAGAGACGGCCAGAGCTTGTAATAGGTCCACAGCCGCTGGCGATCCTCCGGCAGGTGAGCGACCTTGGGAAGAAGCGACTTGTAGGCGTGGTTCGACGGCGTGTCGGAGCGCATCTCATCGAGATCGCCGGAAATCTTGTAGACGCCGCGATCGATTTCGAGCCGATAGGTTTCGCCGATGAGATTGTTCAAGCCATCGTGCGCGACGGGGATGTGCAGAGCGTCGCAATAGTTGTCCATTGCGTTCTTCCAGTTCACCTCGCGCAGCCGCTCACCGATTTTCTTCATCGGCTTGAGATCGGCAAAGCGATAGAGCGCGGCCTCCTCGGCGATCGGCTCCATATAGCTGGCAAGACTGTCTCCGCCTGAGACGAAACGGACAAACACGAAGCCGGCGAACACATCGCATTCAATCGGCACAAGTCCATGGTCCGCCTTCGAGAAACTCTCATAGGCAGCTTCGTTCGGCACGCCGATCAAGGCGCCGTCGAGCTTGTACGTCCACGCGTGATACGGGCAGACAATGCGTCCCGCGCAGCTGCCTTGATGCCCATCGACCAGCCGCGCCGCGCGGTGACGGCAGACATTGTGAAAGGCGCGCACGGTTCCGTCCTGCTGACGCACCACGAACCCGCGCTCGCCGTAAAGGCGCAGCGTCGCATAGTCGCCGCGATTGGGGATATCGTTGACATGGCAGACGAGTTGCCACGTCGGCAGGAAAACGCGCTCGCGTTCGATCTGCATGAAGGTGGGATCGTCATAGGTCCATGCGGGCAGCGAGAACCCCGTGCGGTCCGCCGCGGGAACGACTTTCAGTGTTCTGTCCTTAGCGGTCATCGGCTGTCTCTTGGCTTCGTTATCACGCAGTCGTTCGCGCCTTGTTGCGCCGGGAGCGGCGTCCGCCGTCCCGCAGAATTTCCCGAGCCGCGTTGTGGCCGGGAACGCCTGTCACGCCGCCGCCGGGATGGGTCGACGATCCGCACATGTATAGACCGGCTATCGGGCTGCGGTAGTCCCCATGACCCAGCGCGGGCCGGGCGCTGAACAACTGGTCGAGCCGCAGCTGGCCATGGAAAATATCGCCGCCGACCAGCCCGAGCTTCGTTTCAAGGTCCATGGGCGACAGCGCCATGTGGCCCAGGATCGATCCGCGGAAGTTGGGGGCAAGCTCCGTGATCGTGTCGATGACCGTTTCCACGGCCTGCGCTCGCGCGTCCTCCCAGCTCCGGCCGGCGGGAAGTTCGGGCGCGAAATACTGGCAGAACAGGCTCGCCACATGCTGCCCCGGCGGGGCGAGGCTGGGATCGAGCACGCTGGGCAGGTGCATCTCGATGGCCGGGCGGCGCGACCAGCCGACCTGCCGGGCGTCATCGAAGGCACGATCGAGATAAGCGAGCGACGGCGACACGAGAATACTGGCGCCGTGATGACGTCCCGGACCGTTGGACGGCAGGCAGGTGAAGTTGGGTAGCTCCGACAGGGCAACGTTCATCCGGAACACGCCCGACCCGGATTTCCACGTACGAATACGCTCTGCAAAGGCGGGCGGCAGGAGGCCGGCGGGTGTGAGTTTCTCGAACAGGATTTTCGGATGCACGTTAGAGACGACAGTCTGCGCGCGAATGACCTCGCCCGATTCCAGTTCAACACCACTCGCTCCCGTCGCGTCCGCGAGAAGACGCTTCACAGGGCTGGAGACGCGGATCTCTACGCCCTGCTCCTGGCAGGCGCGCGCCATCGCCTGCGTGATCGCGCCCATGCCGCCCATGGCGTGACCCCACGCGCCGCGCACACCATTCGCCTCGCCAAACACATGATGCAGCAGGACGTAGGCCGAGCCCGGCGTATAGGGGCTCGAATAAGCGCCCGTGATGGCGTCGAAGCCGAGCACGCCTTTCAGCAGATCAGACTCGAACCAGTTGTCGAGAATTTCGCCGGCGCTTTTGCCGAACATATCGATCAGGTCCGACTGTGCCGTCAGCCCGACCTTGTTGAGCCTGCCGGCCAGCGACAGGGCGGTGAAGAGATCGCGAAACCCGCCGTCCGGATTTGGCGGTGTATCGAACAGGGTGGCGCGAAAGAGATCAACCAGCGCATCAAGGCGCGCATGAAACCGGGGGTAGGCCTCGGCATCGCGCGGCGACAGGGCAGAAATCGCGGCCGCGTTTTCTTCCGCGTCGCGGCCGAGCAGCAGGTAGCGCCCATCGGCTGACGGCGCGAAATAGGCCATCGGCCGCAGCTTTACCTCAAGGCCATGCCGCGCGAGGTCCATCTCGCGCACGATTTTCGGATTCAGCAGGCTGACGGAATAGGACGCGGTGGAATTGCGGAAGCCGGGATGAAATTCCTCGGTGACCGCCGCACCGCCCACAACGCCGCGACGTTCAACGATGCAGACACGCCTCCCCGCCTTGGCGAGGTAGAAGGCGCAGACCAGCCCGTTATGGCCGCCGCCGACAATAACCGCATCAAACTTTGCCTGATCGGCCATGTCGCTGCCCGCCTCCCGCAGCAGACCCACCCCAACGAAGAATCAAGCAGACATCGGAGTGCGCCGAAACTCAAGCCGGATGCAAAGGGATCAGGCAACGCAAAACAAGCTGGCTGAGGCGCCGGCAACCGGATAGGCGATTGAGAGAAAAGCGCGCTAGAGATCATTCTCAGTATCGAGCCTGCGGGGAGCATACATTGGAACGGAAACCGGGCGCGTATGATGCGGTGATCGTCGGCGGCGGCCACAACGGCCTGGTCTGCGCCTTCTATCTTGCGCGCGCAGGGTTGAAGGTACGCGTGCTGGAGCGTCGTAGCGTTGTGGGCGGTGCGGCAGTCACCGAGGAATTCCATCCGGGGTTCAGGAACTCGACGGCCAGCTACACAGTCAGCCTGCTTAATCCCAAAGTCATCGCCGACATGAAGCTGAAGGATCGCGGGCTTCGCATCGTGAAGCGGCCGGTCTCGAACTTCCTGCCGACGGAGGATGGCCGCTACCTCAAGGTCGGCGGCGGTCTTGAGAAGACGCAGGCCGAGATCGCCAAATTCTCGACGAAGGACGCGGAGCGCCTGCCCGCCTATTATGAGCGGCTGGAGCGCGTGGCCGATGTGCTGCGTAGCGTCTCCGAGAAGACCCCGCCCAATCCCAAACGCGGCGTGGCGGCGGGCATCGATGCGCTGAGCCAGCTTTGGCCGGTGGCGCGCGGATCGACGGAACTGCAAAGCGACATTCTGGACCTGTTCACCAAGGACGCGCGCAGCTTCCTGAACAGGTGGTTTGACAGCGATCCGGTCAAGGCGGCGTTCGGGTTTGACGCTGTCGTCGGCAACTACGCCAGCCCGGATACGCCGGGATCGGCCTATGTGCTGCTTCACCATGTGTTTGGCGAAGTCGATGGCGAGAAAGGCGTGTGGGGCCACGCGATCGGCGGCATGGGCGCGATCACGCAGGCGATGGCGGGGGCCTGCCGCGACCTCGGCGTCGAGATCTCGCTGGATGCAGCCGTCTCGCGCGTGCGCAAGGGTCCCAATGGCGTTGAAGGCGTCGAACTTGAAGGCGGCGAGTTTGTGGAAGCGATGCGCGTGATCGCGAATGTCAATCCGCGCCTTCTCTATACGCGCCTGATCGCCGAGAGCGATCTGGACGCAGAGTTTCTCGCACGCATACGTGGTTGGAAATGCGGATCGGGCACGGTGCGCATGAATGTGGCGCTGTCGGAACTGCCCGATTTCACATGCCTGCCCGGCAAGACGGCGGGCGAACACCATCGCTCCGGCATTATTCTGGCGCCGACGCTCGACTATATGGATCGCGCGTTTGCCGATGCGAAGATTCACGGCTGGTCAAAGGCGCCGATCGTCGAAATCCTCATTCCCTCGACCGTGGATGACAGCCTCGCCCCGCCGGGACAGCACGTCGCGAGCCTGTTCTGCCAGCAATTCGCGCCGCAACTGCCGGACGGAAAAGTCTGGGCCGATTATCGCGACACAGTGGCCGACCACATCATCGACACCGTGACCGCCTACGCGCCGAACTTCAAATCATCGATCCTCGGGCGCATGACATTGACGCCAATGGACCTCGAGGAAAAGTTCGGGTTGATCGGCGGCGACATCATGCATGGCGCCATGTCGCTCGATCAGATGTGGTCAGCGCGCCCGCAACTCGGCCATGGCGATTATCGCGGGCCAATGAAGGGGCTCTACATGTGCGGCGCGGGAGCTCACCCGGGCGGCGGCGTGACCGGTCTTCCCGGCCGCAACGCCGCGCGCGAAATCCTGCGCGACGCAGGGCGCCTGGGATGGGGGCATCCGACGATCAACTGAGGCTACATGTCTCTCAGACGTCGATGACGCTCTGAAGCATTCTGGCGAGACGGGCGCGCAGTTGCTCGCGACTGGCGGCATCAAGTCCGAAATCGTCCGAGATCAGGCGATCAATCGTGACACCCTTGATGATGTCAGCGACCAGCCGCGCGCGGATCTCTGCATGTGGACCGCCCAGCCAGCGGGCGATCGGGCCATAGAAGCGCTCTTCACCGGACTTGCGGATCGCCGCGGCCGCATTCGGCGACGACGCCGAACGCAGCATGATCAGCAGGCAATCGAGATCCTTGGTCTGCTGCGGATCGATGACGAGCTTCCTGGAAACCCGCTCGCCGTAAGTCGCGTGATCACCCTCGAAAAGGTCCATCGGCGCAGGCGTCATCGCCAACACTTCGCCGAACAGTTCTTCCTTGCCGCCGAAATAGCGCGAGACCAGCGAGACATCGACGCCCGCTTCTGCCGCGATTTCGCGCAGGCTGGCATTCTCATACCCTTCACGCGCAAAGCGCTTGGTCGCGGCCGCCAGCAGGCTGGCGCGCGTGATTTCGGCATTGCGCTTGCGGGAAGCGATCGCTGGAAGAGCCGTCATTTCGATCCTTTGCTGCAGTGCACGAAAAGTTTTGTCAACACCCGTTGACATAGCGCTCCGGACACCGATCTAGAAGGTCACGAGCAAACCAGCATAGCCCAAAATGGGCACGCTTTCCTCCCCGGGGTTTTCAAATGCGCCTTTTCATCAAGCCTGTGCTGGCAGCATCAGTTGCCCTAGCGTCACTTGCAGCTTGCGGGCAAAAACCAGCCGAACCGGCCCCCATGGCCGCCGCCCAGGTCTCGGTCGCCGCTCCGCTCGTCCAGAAAGTTACGGACTGGGACGAGTTCACCGGCCGCTTCGAAGCCTCCCAGCGGGTCGAAGTCCGCGCCCGGGCCGGCGGCTTCCTCCAGGGCGTCCACTTCCAGGACGGTCAGGCGGTGAAGAAGGGCCAGCTCCTGTTCACCCTCGACGCCCGGCCGGCCCAGGCCGCCCTCGCCTCGGCTGAGGCGGACGCTGCGGTCGCCCGCAAGGCCTTCGAGCGCGGCGACGTGCTGATGAAGGAACAGGCGATCTCGCGCGAAGACTACGACAAGCGCCGCGCCGCCATGGACGTCGCCGACGCCACCGTCCGCGCCCGCCGCCTCGACGTCGAATTCACCCGCGTCACCGCCCCCGCCTCCGGCATCGCCTCGGACCGCAAGGTTGACGCGGGCAACGTCATCGCGGGCGGCTCGTCAGCCGCCGACGTGCTGACGACCATCGTTTCGACCGATCCGATCTATTTCAACTTCGAAGCCTCCGAAGCCCAGCTGCTGAAATACCAGCGCCAGGCCGAGAAGAGCGGCGGCAAGATCGAGATCCGGCTGCAGGATGAAACCGAGTACGCCTGGACCGGCATTGTCGACTTCTCCGACAACGCAATCGGCGATGGATCAGGCGCGGTGCGGATGCGCGCGGTGGTGAAGAACCCGAACGGCTTCCTCAAGCCCGGCATGTTCGGTCACGCTCGCGTCGAAGGCTCCAGCGAATACCAGGCGATGCTGATCCCTGAGACGGCTGTCGTCTCGGATGGCGCCCGCAAGATCGCCTATGTCGTCGACACGGCCGGCGCGGTTTCGGTGAAGCCACTTGAAACGGGCCCGATCGTTGATGGCTTGCGCGTCGTTCGCTCAGGTCTCGCGCCAGGTGATCAGGTCATCGTCAACGGCATTCAACGTTTGATGCCCGGCGCGACGGTTCAGGCGAAGCTGACCACGATCACCACCACGGCAGAGCTGGTCGACCGCAACGCATCCATCAAGGAATAGCGCGACCGCAAAAGCGGCGCGACGCCTATCACTGCCACAACAAGACGGGCTCCTCCCACGAGCCCCAAGCACAGGCACGACCTCCATGCGCTTCTCGCATTTCTTCATCGCGCGTCCGATTTTCGCGGGCGTGATCGCGGTCTTCATCACGCTCCTCGGCATCTTCGCCTATCCGCTGCTGCCGCTGGCGCAGTATCCGGACATTGCCCCTCCCTCCATCGTCGTCGCTGCGCCCTATCCGGGCGCATCAGCCGAAACGCTGGCGGAAACGGTTGCGGCCCCGATCGAGCAGGAGATCAACGGCGTCGAGAACATGCTGTATCTCACCTCGTCCTCGTCCAACGGGCTGGCGCAGGTGACGGTGACGTTCAAGCCGGGCACCGATCTGGACGCGGCGCAGGTGCTGGTGCAGAACCGCGTGGCGCTGGCCGAACCCCGCCTGCCGGAACAGGTGCGCCAGATCGGCGTCACCGTGAACAAGCAGGCCACCGGATTCCTGATGCTGGTGGCGCTGACGTCGGACGATCCGAAGGTTGACGTCGACTTCATCGGCAACTTCGCCAACTCAACGATCAAGGACCGCCTGCTGCGCATCGATGGCGTCGGCGGCATCCAGGTGTTCGGCGGCGGCCTCTATTCGATGCGTGTCTGGATCGACCCCGGCAAGGCCGCAGAGCGCAACCTCACCGCCGATGAGATTATCGCGGCCCTGCGCGCGCAGAACGTGCAGGCGGCGGGCGGCGCGCTGGGTCAGCCTCCGCTGGACAGGGGCATCGCAAACGAGCTGCCCGTGCAGGTCGAAGGCCGCCTCAAGGACCCCAAGCAGTTCGAATCCGTCGTCATAAAGCGCGGAACCGATGGCTCGGTAACGTATCTGCGTGACATTGCCCGCATCGAACTTGGGTCGCAGGATTATTCGATCCGTGGCTATTTCGGCGGCAAGCGCGGCATCGGTCTCGCCGTCATCCAGTCGCCGGGCTCCAACGCGCTGGAAGCCGAGAAGGCCGTGCTCGACATGATGAAGGCGGCCGAGAAGGATTTCCCGGCCGGCGTCAGCTGGACCATTCCTTATAACCCGACCGAATACGTCGCCGCCTCGGTCGAAGCCGTTCAGCACACGCTGATGGAAGCGATCCTGCTGGTCGTGCTCGTCGTCATTGTCTTCCTGCAAAGCTGGCGCGCCGCCATCATTCCGATCATCGCGATCCCGGTCGCGCTCGTCGGCACATTTGCCGTGCAGCTGGCGCTGGGTTTCTCGATCAACTCGCTGTCGCTGTTCGCGCTGGTCCTCGCCGTCGGTATCGTGGTCGATGACGCGATCGTGGTTGTCGAGAACGTCGAGCGCAACATCAAGGCCGGGCTCAGCCCCAAGGACGCCGCCTACAAAACCATGGACGAAGTCTCTGGCGCCTTGATCGCGATCGGACTCGTCCTGCTGGCGGTGTTCGTACCGACAGCGTTCGTGCCCGGCATTCCGGGCGAATTCTTCCGCCAGTTCGCCGTTACTATCTCCGCAGCCGCCGTGATCTCGCTGCTTGTTTCGCTGACGCTGTCCCCGGCGCTCGCCGCCCTGCTGTTGAAGCCGCACGTTGAGCACGGTCCTCGCAAGGGTTTGCTCGCGCCGCTGCAGATCGCCGGCGACAAATTCAATGCGGGTTTTGAATGGCTGTCTGACCGCTATGGTCGCCTCACGGGTCGCCTCATCCGCACATCCGTAGTCGTGCTGGTGCTGTATGTGGGCCTGCTCGGTGTCACGGGTTGGCGTCTCACGTCTACACCGTCGGGCTTCATCCCGGCGCAGGACCAGGGCTTCCTGATCGGCGTCGTGCAGTTGCCGCCGGGCGCTTCACTGGAACGCACCGATGCGATCATCCGCAAGGCCTCCGCCCAACTCCAGAAGACAGAGGGTGTCGATCTTGTCGCGGGCTTCGCGGGCATGGATGGCGCTAGCTTCACCAACGCGTCGAACGCCGGCGTAATGTTCATCCGCCTCAAGCCCTGGGAGGAACGCGGGCCGAAACTGAACGCCGACGCCATGGCCGGGCAGATCATGGGCGCGATGAGCGCCATCGAAGAAGCCAACATCTTCGTGCTGTCGCCCCCGCCCGTGCAAGGCATGGGTAACGGCGCCGGCTTCAAGTTGATGGTGCAGGACCGTTCCGGCGCTGGCTATCGTGCGCTGGAACAGGCCGCCAACAGCCTGCTCGGCCCCGCCAACACGCCGGGCGCCAAGACGATGGCGACCTTCTCCGGCTTCAACACCGGCTCGCCGCGCATCACGGCGCATGTCGATCGCGAGAAGGCGCTGATGATGGGCGTGCAGCCCGCCGACGTCTATTCGACCATGGGCGCCTATCTGGGCTCAAGCTATGTCAACGATTTCAACATGCTTGGCCGTACATTCCGCGTCACTGCGCAGGCTGAACCGTCGGCGCGTGACGATGTCGCCGATGTCGCCAACCTGAAAGTCCGCTCGGCTTCGGGTGAGATGGTGCCGCTCGGTTCCGTCGCGACGTTCGAAAATGACACCGGTCCGGTGCGCGTTGTCCGCTACAACCTCTTCCCCGCCGCCGAGGTGCAAGGCGTCGCAGCCCCGGGCATATCGTCAGGCGAAGCGCTGCAGGCGATGGAGCAGTACGCGAGCCAATTGCCCCCCGGCTTCGGGTATGAATGGACCGAGATCGCGTTGCAGGAAAAATCGACCGGCGACACCGGCTCGATCGTCTTCCTGATGGCCGTTGTCCTCGTCTTCCTCGTCCTCGCAGCACAGTACGAAGCCTTCACCATGCCGCTCGCGGTCATCCTGATCGTGCCGATGTGTATCCTCGCGGCGATCGTCGGCGTGAACATTCGCGGCATGGACAACAACATCCTGACGCAGGTCGGCCTCGTCGTGCTCGTGGCGCTCGCCGCCAAGAACGCGATCCTGATCGTCGAGTTCGCGCGTCAGGCTGAGGAGCGAGATGGCATGAACCGCTTCGACGCCGCCATCGCGGCTGCACGCACGCGCCTGCGCCCGATCCTGATGACGTCCTTCGCCTTTATCTTCGGCGTCGTGCCGCTGATGCTCGCGACCGGGCCGGGTCAGGAGATGCGCCAAGCTCTCGGAACGGCTGTGTTCTTCGGCATGCTGGGCGTGACTATCTTCGGCCTGCTGTTCACGCCCGTCTTCTATGTCGTGAGCCGCTGGGTCGCCGCCCGCCTGCCCGGTGGAAAGCGCGAGCCGGTGCCGATCGAGGAACCGGCGCCTGTCGCGGAGCCGCACCTGCCAGCCTAGCACATTCGCACTTGACTCATACCCTACTGGCTATAGGTTGACCCATAGCCAGCAGGGTATTGGTCGCCGATGTCCAACACGCACGATGTTTTATTCCGGACGCTCTCCGACCCCACGCGCCGGGCGATTTTCGAACGCCTGTGCCGCGAAGGTGAGAAGACTGTCGGCGCCCTGACGGCGCGCGCGGGCGTCTCGCAGCCCGTCGTCTCCAAGCATCTCGGTATCCTGAAGCACGCCGGCCTCGTGCGCGATCGCCCCGATGGCCGCCAGACGCATTACAGCGCCCAGATCTCAGCCCTCGCCCCGCTCCTCGACTGGACGAGCAAGATGACCGGCTTCTGGGAATCCAAGTTCGACCACCTCGAAGACCTGCTCAAGAGGATGGACCAGTGAGCAAGCCCGCCAAGAAGAGCGCGGCAAAAGCTGCGCGTGCAAAACCGAAGCTGCTCTCCGGCGGCAATCCGCAGATCGCGAAGGGCCATGGCGACGCACCGGTGCAGGCCTACATCGCGGCGCTGCCGAGCTGGAAGCGAGACGTTGGGCGGCGTCTCGATCAACTCATCGTTGGCGCCATTCCGGGCGTGTACAAGGCGGTGAAATGGAACTCGCCCTTCTATGGCAATGAGTACGATAGCTGGTTCGTGTCGTATCATTGCATGACGCGTTACGTGAAAATCGCGTTCTTCCGCGGCGCGTCACTGAAGCCGCTTCCGCCGATCGAGTCCAAGCAGCTCAATGTTCGCTACCTTCACATTCACGACGGCGAAACGTTTGACGAGGCGCAATTCACAAAGTGGATCAAGCAGGCGAGCAAACTGCCGGGTGAAAAGCTGTGACCATGAGGATGGCATTCGCATGAAGACGACCAGCGTTTCGAAGGCGCCCAAGGCCGCCGAGTCTCCCACCAAGCTGATCGACGCAAGGATCAAGGAGCTGGGCGACTGGCGCGGCGAAACGCTTGCCCGAGTGCGCAAGCTGATCCGCCAGGCCGATCCCGACATGGTGGAGACCTGGAAATGGCGAGGGGTTCCCGTGTTCGAACACGATGGCATTCTCTGCACCGGCGAAACGCACAAAAGCGTCGTGAAGACGACATTCGCGAAGGGCGCTTCACTTCCCGATCCGGCAGGTCTGTTCAACTCCAGTCTCGACGGCAATGTGCGGCGCGCCATCGATTTTCGCGACGGCGACAAGATCAACGAGAAAGCATTCAAGGCGCTCATCAAGGCGGCCGTGGACCTCAACACGGCGAAGCGCGCCGCTCCCGCCAAGAAAAAAACAGCGGCCAAGGGCAAGACAAAATGAGCCATTCAACTGCCGAAACAGTTTCCGTCGTCATCGAGCGCGACATCGCGCATCCTCCGGAAAAACTCTGGCGCGCACTGACGCAGCCACACCTGATCGAGGCGTGGCTCATGAAGAACGACTTTGCGCCGACCGTGGGTCACAAGTTCAATCTGCGCGGCGACTGGGGCGGCGTGCTGGACTGCGAAGTGCTGACTGTCGACCCGGGCAAGACCCTGGCCTACACTTGGGACTTCAAGCACGAGGATGCAGCCTACAACCTCACGAGCGTCGTGACGTTTACGCTCACGCCCACCAGCACGGGCACTCATCTGCGCATGGAACAGGCGGGCTTCCGGCCGGACCAGAAACAGGCATCCGGCGGCGCCGTGCACGGCTGGACGCAGTTCCTTGGCAATCTGGAGAAGGTGCTGGCCGGGGAGGCTTGATCCCTCCACACAGATCGGCGTTGTCCAGCGCTGCGGCTTGATCCATGCTCTCGGGAATGGCCACTCCGACCCTCATGGAAAGCGAAACGCGCGAGTCGCCGGCCGTGGCGGCGCGCCTTGCGGCGGATGGCGGCGCAGCACTGAAGCAGCTTGGCGTGCGGCTGCGCGAGATTGCACCGCGCCTTGTGCTGGCGGCTGGACGAGGCAGTTCCGATGCGGCGGCCCTGCTCGCCAAATACGTCATCGAGACCCGGCTCGGCCTGCCGACCGTCTCCGTCGCGCCGTCAGTTCATTCCATCTATGGCGCGCAGCTGCAGCTTGAGCGCGCGCTGGTGCTTGCAATCTCCCAGTCTGGCCGCAGTCCCGACCTCGTCGAGTTCTGCCGCACGGCGACCGGCCCCAATGTCCTTCGCGTCGGCATGGTCAACGACACGTCCTCGCCCCTGACCGGCGCGGTCGATGTGACACTGCCACTGATGGCTGGACCGGAAACCAGCGTCGCCGCGACAAAATCCTGCATCGCGGCGATGACGCTAGTGCTTGGCCTCGTGGGTCACTGGCGCGAAGACGCGGGCATGATCTCCGCCTTCAAACGTGCAGGCGATGTTCTGAACCGCGCGTTGCAGGCAGACTGGTCGCGTGTCGCAAATTTCCTCGACGGCGATGGGCCTGTCTATGTCGTTGGTCGCGGCCCCGGTCTCGCCATCGCGGCGGAAGCGGCGTTGAAACTCAAGGAGACCAGCGGTCTCCACGCGGAATCCATCAGCGCGGCGGAGATCCGGCACGGTCCTTATGCACTTGCTGGCCCCGATCTTCGCGCAATCATCTTCGCCCAGCGCGATGCCGCCTTCACCGGGCTGAAGACGCTGGCCGCCGACCTTGCGCAACGTGGCACGTCGGTCCTGCTGATCTCACCCGATACTGCGCTGCCCGGCGTTCATGTTCCTGCCGATGACGAGCCCGTGCTCGAACTGATTTCAATGCTGGTGCGCTTCTACCTGTTTGCCAATGACGCGGCCCTCCGCCGTGGACGCTCGCCCGACAGGCCACCCATGTTGAGTAAAATCACGGAGACGCGCTGACATGCCGATGCTGGCGGCCACGCGCGTATTCACCGGCGCCGAGGTGCTTGAAGGCGGCACGATTCAGATCGCCAACGGCCGCGTCACCGCCGTAACGCTGGGCATTGTCCCCGGCGCTGAGTTGCTGGATGGGATGTTGGCGCCTGGGCTTGTCGATGTGCAGGTGAATGGCGGCGGTGGCGTGCTGTTCAACGATGCGCCGACCGTCACAACTCTCCGCACGATGACCGCGGCGCACAGCCAATTCGGCGTGACGGGCCTGATGGCAACGCTGATCTCCGATGAACGCACCCGGATCGTCGCCGCGCTCGAGGCGGTCGACCACTGCGTGCGGGATGGCGTTCCCGGCCTGATCGGCCTCCACCTCGAAGGGCCCTGGTTGTCCGAGCCGAGGCGGGGCGTGCATCCGCAACGCTTCCTGCGTAGTCTGGATGCTGAAGACATGGCCTTGCTGACGCAGAAGCGACGCTTCCCTGTCATGGTGACGATCGCGCCCGAGCAAGCGACGCCTGAAGATGTGCGTGCCCTCACATCGGCCGGAGTTATCGTAAGCATCGGTCACACCGCGGCGGACCACGCAGACGTCGAGGCCTTGCTGGCGGCAGGCGCTACGGGCTTTACGCATCTCTTCAACGCCATGCCGCCGCTGGAGGGGCGAAAGCCGGGTCCTGTCGGCGTGGCGCTGGCAGCGGCCAACACGTGGGCCGGCCTGATCCTTGACGGTATCCACGTGCATCCGGTGTCGGCCCGCGCGGCATTCGCGGCGAAGACCGCCAGGAAGCTCATGCTTGTGTCCGATGCGATGTCGACTGTCGGCGCGAAGTCCCACTCCATGAGCCTGTTCGGCGAACAGATCGAAGTCCGCGATGGCGCATTGCGCACGCCAGCGGGAACGCTTGCTGGCGCTCACCTCGATCTCGCGCAGGCCGCGCGCAATGCCGTGTCCATGCTCGAAGCCTCGCCCGAAGAGGCGTTGCGGATGGCGAGCCTGACGCCGTCAGAGTTCCTGCGTATTGATCGGCACCATGGACGCATCACGCCTGACGCTCGCGCCGACTTCATCTTGGTTGGCGACGATCTCGATGTACGCAAGGTCTGGATCGGCGGCGAACGCGTCCGCTAGGCAAGCTCTGCTTCCGCCAACGCCGCGCGCAGGTTTCCTTGATGCTTTGCAAGCAGCGCGATGGCTACCTCAACGCCGAGCCCCTTGGCGACAAGCAACGCCGTCTTGATATCCCCCTCAGCCTTGCCCAGCGAATTGATCGCGGTGTCCGCACTGCATCCTGCGATCTTCGCGACCATCTGCTCCGCCCGATGTCGCAGCTTTGCGTTGGTCGGGCGCATGTCCACCATCATGCCGCGATAGACGCGGCCAAGCTGCGCCATCACGGCAGTCGAGAACAGGTTGAGCGCGACTTTCTGCGCCGTGCCGGCCTTCAACCGCGTTGAGCCCGCAATCGCCTCTGCGCCCGTTTCGATCAGCACGGGATGCTCGGCGGCCGCGAGCAGTTTTGAGCCGGCATTGTTGGCGATCCCCACAGTCAGCGCACCGCGCCCGCGCGCCTCTGTCACGGCCGCGACAGTGAACGGCGTGTTGCCGCTAGCCGCGATCCCGAGAACGACATCGTTCGCGCCCACGCCCAGCGCAGCGATACGCTGCATGCCATCCTCGGCGGAATCTTCGGCATTCTCGACAGCGCGCAGCAACGCCGCTTCGCCGCCCGCGATAACGAAAGCGACCTGCGCGCTTGGCCAGTTGAACGTCGGAAACAGCTCCGCGCCGTCCTGCACGCCGATCCGCGCAGAGGTCCCGGCGCCTGCATAGATGATCCGCCCGCCCCGGCGCAGGCGCGGCACGGCGCTCTCCACCGCACTCGCGATTGCGGCCAGAGCCGGCCCGACCGCCGCCACGGCTTCCACCTGGCTTTCATGGAGGGCGCGTAGCTGGTCGGCGGCTGACCATGCATCGAGATCAAGATAGCGCGGGCTGATGTCTTCCGTGCCCATTCACCTATCTCCATCCGAAGCATCTGCGTCATTGAATGGCAGGCAAATCGGGTTAGACAAGGGCAATGGCGGAAACGCTCTATCTCGGCGTTGATGGCGGCGGAACGCGATGCCGCGCGCGGCTGGAGACAGCCGACGGGCGCGTATTGGGCCAAGGCATATCCGGCCCCGCGAGCATGCGATTCGGAATACAGGCGGCGAGCGCATCGATCCTCGGCGCGGCGCGCGAGGCGCTGGCCCAAGCCGGCCTGACCGAAGATGCGCTGTCTCATACATATGCGGGCATCGGCCTTGCGGGCACCGGCCATATCGGTGCGCGGCAAGCGCTGGAGTTGTGGCAGCACCCGTTCGCAAAAGCGTGGTTTGAGGGTGACGGCTATCTCGCCTGGCTCGGCGCGTTTGGAGGCGATGAAGGCGGCATCGTCGTCTGCGGCACGGGCAGCATCGGCATCACCTACAAAGGCCAGACGATCCGCGTTGGCGGATATGGGTTCCCCGTCTCCGACGAAGGCAGCGGCGCACACATTGGCCTGAACGCGATCCGCTATTCGCTGCGCACGCTGGATGGCCGGGCCAGGCAGACCGCCTTTGCGCAGGAGATACTCGGCCACTTCTCGTCCGATCCGGCTGTGGTGATCCGCTGGTCGGAAACAGCGAGCCCGACCGACTATGCGGCGTTCGCCGCCGTCGTCATCAAGCACGCGAACGCGGGCGAACCCGCTGCGAGCAATCTTCTGCGCGATGCTGCCGTCCACATTGCCGGGCTGGCAGAGGCAGTCCTGGAACGCGGCGCACCGCGTGTGGCGCTAGTGGGCGGACTGGTCGAGTTCATCCGGCCCTACATTCCCGCCGCCACGGCCGCGCGGATCACCGCGCCGCAGGCCGACGCAATGGCGGGCGGCATCATGCTGGCCAGGACGCGCGCGGCTGAGTGAGGCCTCGACTGTCACACACTCAAAGTGGCGCACGAGCACACGCGCGTATTCAGGAATCAGATCGCAATTGTCAGCGTGATTTCAATGGCAAGTCTGCGCCCGGCTTTCCTTTTGCCATTCACCGAGCTTTCAGGCGGCTTGCTTGGCGTGACGACCGATGACTTTAGCCCGCTCATCTTCACGCGGCGCGAATTTCGGGCGCTCGTTCTCCAACACGCACATGGCTCGCTACTCCACGGCAACTCGTACTCGAACTCATCCAACGAATGACCCAAGGCCTGAAAAATCGAACGCAGATGAGAGAAATCTCGGTCCTGAAGCAACCGTCCGCCGATTTCATACTTGCGGATTAGCCAAACTGACACCCCCGTGCGTTCGGCCAAACCTTTCTGCGATAGTCCCATTTTCTTGCGCCTCTCGCGCAGCCACGGCCCGGCTATTCCCCACCGCAGCGACATTTGATTTTTGACGCGGCGCATTAGCAATCCTCGCTCAATCAGCCAATCCGACAGCACGGAGCAATTCCATCAAGCGCGCAGTTCCAAGTCATGCCCGCAGAAGCGTTCCACGCGATGATCGCTCGGATGACAACCATCGTCCGCGAACGATATGCTTTGTCAGACCGACCCAACTCTCGATGAGAAGAAGCTCCTCAACCAACCACGAAATCGGCTCGATCTTTTGCTCGTCCAATTGCAGATCGTCATATAGGAGCGTGACGTGCGGTGTGAATCTCCGAAACGCGCGTTCGCAGTCTAGGAATTTCAACGAAGCGCCAACGAGACTTCGGTGCAGCATCCTCGCGTCGATCACCCCGTCTTCGCCAAGCAAGACATATGGACGATTGCCCTGGCTTCTCGCAAAACTTGCTGCGCGATCAAAAGCAATTTCAAAGGGCAAAAATCGAACGGTGTCGCCGATTGTCTGCGCCATCTGCATGACGGCATCAGGAACCGCGCCGGTCCCCGCTCCGACGGACATCAACGTGACGTGAAATCGGTTGGTGGCGAGCGGTCGTCCGATCAAACCGCGATCCTTGCGGTGCTGTTGGGCCAGCTTTGCCACGCGCAATGCAACGCCTGGCGTGGGCCTTAATGCAAAGAAGAGACTCACCGGCTGCGTCGGCGAAGGACGATCGGGATTGCCGGGCGGGTCCATCCGAAGACATCCAAACTTATCAGGAACAAATAACGAACACGCAGGTGTGTGTCAAGGCGGCCTCTTCGGCGGAGCGGCTTCCGCGCAGGTTCGACACCTTGAAATCGGCGCGCCTAGCGAGCCAGCGTGCGGAGCGTTTTCTCAGTTCGCCCGAGGCGGTCCACAGACGACGCAATCGACGCCTCAAGCAGCAGACGGCCATTCTTTGCCTGCAGTTCGGCGGCGGCGACCGCCTTCTTCGTCAACTCGCTTCGCGGCGTGAAAGCAATTGCGCTCGGCCCAGCATCCACGCGGGCAATATCCGCCTCGCGCGCCAGCACTCGTAGCCGGGCGATACGCATCAGGATGGCGGACTCTTCCGGCTCCTTGCCAAAGCGGTCGACGAGTTCGTCCTCGAAGGCATCGAGTTCGGCCTTGGTCGTTAGACGTGCGAGACGCAGGTAGAGCGACAACCGCGTATCCGCCTCGGGAATCCAGTCGGTCGGAATGCGCCCGCCGACGCCGACATTGATGACCGGCGTCCAGCGTTCGATCGTTTCGCCGCGCGTTTCACGCACCGCGCGCTCCAGCAGGTGCTGGTAGAGATCGATGCCGATCAGCTTCATGTGCCCGCTTTGCGCATCGCCCACGAGGTCGCCTGCGCCGCGAATGTCGAGGTCGCGGGCGCTGATGGCGAAGCCCGCGCCGAGACGGTCGAGCGATTCAAGCGTGCGCAGGCGTTTGCGCGTGGCTTCTGTAAGCTGTGCGCCTGGCTCGGTCGTCAGCAGGATATGGCCGCGCCGGTTGCCGCGCCCCACCCGCCCGCGCAGCTGGTGAAGCTGGGCAAGGCCGAAGCGGTCGGCGCGCCAGACGATCATGGTGTTGGCGCGCGGCACGTCGAGACCGGCCTCGATGATGTTGGTGGCGAGCAGCACATCGCTGAGCCCGGCCGCGAAGCGCACCATGGAGTCATCGATCTCCTGCACCGGCATATCGCCATGCGCCTGCAACATCGACAGTTCCGGCGCCAGTCGCTGGATGCGCTCCGCCAGCGGAGCGAGATCGGTGATACGCGGCACGACCACGAAGCTCTGGCCGCCGCGGTCCTTCTCGCGCAGCAGCGCCGTGCGCACCTGCGAGTCATCGAACACGCCGGCCAGCGTGCGGATCGGCTGACGCCGCGCGGGCGGCGTTGCGATCACCGACATCTGCTTCAGGCCCAGCAATGCGTTCTGCAGCGTACGCGGGATCGGCGTCGCCGTGAGGCTGAGCAGGTGGCCCTCTTCGGCCAGCGCACGCAGGGTCGCCTTGTCGGCCGCGCCAAAGCGCTGTTCTTCATCGATCACAACGAGCGCAAGGTTCTTGTATTCGGTCCCCTTGGCCGCGACAGCGCCCGTGCCGATGACAACGGAGATCGAGCCGTCAGCCAGACCCGCACGCACCCGCTTCTTCTCGGCGGCATCGGAGAGGCGAGACAAGGCCGCGACCTTCAGCCCGGTCTTCTCGAAGCGCCTGCGGAACTGTTCGAGATGCTGGCGCACGAGCACGGTCGTCGGCACCGCGACGACTGCCTGCTTGCCGGCCAGCGCGACAAGGGCTGCGGCCCGCAACGCAACTTCGGTCTTGCCGTAGCCAACATCGCCGATCACCAGCCGGTCCATCGGACGGCCTGACGCCAGGTCCTCGCGCACGGCGACGATGGCGCGCGCCTGGTCCGGCGTTTCGGAGAACGGGAAGCCGGCAGAGAATTCATCATAGGCGGCCGGATCCGGTTCGATCTTCACGGCCTTGCGTTTGGCATTCTCTTTCGCGAGCCGCGACATGTCTGCGGCGGTTTCCGACATCGCCTTGTCAATCACCAGCCGGCGCTTGCGCCAGCTTGTGCCGTCCAGCCCATCCAGCGTCACAGCCGTGCGGTCAGCGCCGTATTTCCAGATCCGGTCGGCATCCTCGACGGCGATCAGCCGCTTCGTGCCGCCTGCATATTCCAGTTCGATCACCTCGCCGGCGCGATCCTCGCCCGGCGCAGACGTGCGTTTCAATCCGGAGATTACCGCAATGCCGTGATCTTCGTGAATGACCACGTCACCAATGCAGACGTCGCCGATCTCCAGCAGGTGCTCGCCATTGCCAGCGCTGGCGGCGACCAGTCCCGCATTGCTGCGCAGGACATCCGCAGCCGAAATCACCAGCCGGTTGGCGTCGCGCCAGCCACGCTCCAGCTGCATGTCCAGCAGCTTCACGCGATTGCCCCAGCCCTGATCGATGTCGATCCAGCTGGCCGCCGGGCGCGCGCCCTTTGGCCGTCTCCTTGCTCAACCGCTTGCGGATGAGGCGCAGGTCATGTTCCGAACCCGCAGACCACGACGCGGGACTTCTTTTTCATCGCATCGGCGATTTCCGCATTCATCGCGCGCACGGGATTGGGATTGCCCGTGAAGCGGATCACGCGCGTTCCGGCGGTAGCCGCAACGTCGATCGGGCGACGCGCCTTCACGGCGGCGTTCCACACCGCTTGCGGCACCAGCGCCTGGTTGCCGGTTTCCTTCTTGCCCTGCGGTCCACGCGAAGCGTCCGCCGCGAGCGCGAGGAAGCGGCCGCGTTCTGCATCAACGCCGACATCCATGGCGAGTGAGGCGGTGGGGAAATAGTCGAACAGTGTCGAGCGCTTGCCGAGGAAGACCGGCATGGCGGCCGAGCCGAACTCCACGAAGGCAGGTCGCGCAGGCCGCGCTGGCTGACGCTGTCGAACTCGCGGATGCGGACGATGACGCCGTCATTCAGTTCGATGCGGATCGGATTGACGCCGTCGACCGGGAAGATGTCGATCACGCGGCCACGCATGGCGAATTCGGCCGGTTCGTCGACGCGGTCGTCTTCGTAATAGCCGATGCCTTTCACCGCCGCCTGGAACGCCTGCGGTTCCAGCTTGCCGCCGGTTACGTAGCGCGTCAGCGGCTGATCGAAGGTGGCTGGATCGGGCAGCATTTCGCTGGCGGCTTCGGCCGTAGTGATGAAGGCAAGACGCGGGCGCGACTTCTGTTTCTGCGTGCGCCGCGCCTGACGCAGGGCAGCCATGCGCGAGCCGATGTTGGCGGCGGTCGGCGGCTGGGCGTCGCCGGGCAAGGCGTCGCTCGACGGCAGCAGGATGCAGACAGCGTCGGGCGCCGCGCCCTTCAGTGCGGCATGAATATCCCGCGCGCGGTATTCGCCGGAGATGATCGCGAGCACATCGCGCTTCTCCAGCGCTTCGGCAATGCGCGCGACCGCGACGCCGACTTCGCATTCGGCACGCGCAATCACATTCGGCTCCCGAGAGGCCGGTCCATCCGCCATACGAAATTCCTCAAACCCACCTTTGCAGCGGTAGCGCAGTTCGTGCGCCCCGCAAGCAGGGAATTCACCCTACCCGACTACCAAACATCTGATGGGTATCCGGGGCGTTAATGAGGCGGGCGCCAAACGGTCCGCATCTAGCGGCCGGTCGGCAGGTCCTTGTAAGCAACGCCTTTATCCACACGAACATCCTGTGGAAGACCCAGCACGCGCTCGGCAATGATGTTGCGCAGGATTTCGTCCGTGCCCCCCGCGATGCGCAGGCCCGGCGCCCACATGTAGGCATTGTGGAACGCGCCCTGAAGGGCAGCGACGTCCGGATCCGAGATGATGCCGAAATGATCTTCGGCCTCGATAGCCGCGTTGGCGAGATCCTGCATGCGGTTGGCGTTGAGCAGCTTGCCGATGGAGTTTTCCGGTCCGGGCGTCTGGCCTTTCGAGAGCGCCGTCATCGTGCGGTACTTGCCGAGCGTGTAGCCTTCGGCGCTGACATACCAGCCGGCCAGCTTTTCGCGGAAGGCCTGATCCTGCAGCAGCGTGCCCTTGCCGCTTGGCGAGGGCGTGTTGCGCGCGAGCTCGAGGATTTCGGCGTATTCCGGCCCAGCCGATCCGCCGACTGCGAGGCGCTCGTTCATCAGCGTCACCAGCGCGACGTTCCAGCCATTGCCGATTTCGCCGAGGCGTTCGGAATCCGAAATGCGCACGTCGGTGAAGTAGACCTCGTTGAAGTTCGAGCCGCCGGACATCTGGTGGATGGGGCGCACTTCAACACCGGGCGCCTTCATGTTCACGACGAACATGGTGAGGCCCTTGTGCTTTTCCTTTTCCGGATTGGTACGGACGAGCAGGATGCCGTAATCGCAATAATGCGCGCCCGACGTCCAGACCTTCTGGCCATTGACGATCCAGTCGTCGCCATCACGGACGGCTTTCGTCTTGAGGCCGGCGACGTCAGAGCCCGCGCTTGGCTCCGAGAACAGCTGGCACCAGATTTCCTCGCCACGCAGCGCGGGGCCGACATAGCGCTTGATCTTGTCCGCCGAATGGAAGGCGATGACGGTCGGGATGCACATGCCGAGGCCGATGCCGAACGGGGCGACCGGGGCCTGGAATTTCTGTTCTTCCTGACTGAAAATCACCTGGAAGATCGGCGGCAGTTCGCGGCCGCCCACTTCCTTGCGCCAGGTCAGGCCGACATAACCAGCGGCGGCTTTCTTGGCCTGATAGGCTTTCGAAGCGGGAATACCGTCGCCCTCAGTGCGCGCGGTCTGGCGCGAGGCCGGAGGGCCGAGCGTTTTTTCCAGCCATGCGCGGGCTTCGGCGCGGAAGGCGGCTTCTTCGGAGCTGTCGTTGAAATCCATGATGCTTCTCCTCAGGCCGCGTTCTTGAGTTCAAGGCGACGTACGAGCTTCTCTTTCCAGACACCCGGCCCGCCGCACTGGACAGCGAGCAGCTTGGCGCGGCGATAGAACAGGTGGCAATCGACCTCCCACGTGTAGCCCATGCCGCCATGCGCCTGGATATTCTCCTTGGCCGCAAAGTAGTAGGCGTCGCTGGCCGCCACGCGCGCCGCAGCTGCCGCAATCGGCATCTGCGACGACTCGGTCGAGAGCGCCCACGCGCCATAATAGGCGTTCGAGCGCGCCAGTTCGATGCCGACATACATGTCCGCCAACTTGTGCTTGATCGCCTGATACGAGCCGATCTGGCGCGAGAACGCATAGCGGCTCTTGGCGTAATCGATGGACATCTCGAGGCAGGACTGCGAGCCGCCGATCTGCTCGAACGCGATCAGGATGGCTGCGCGATCGAGCACGCCCTCAGCCAGATCCCAGCCCTCGCCTGCCTTGCCGATACGCTCCGCGCTGGCTTTGTCGAATGTCAGCTTCGCGTGTCCGCGCGTCGGATCGAGCGTCTTCAGCGTCTCGCGCTTCACGCCAGCCTGATTGAGATCGACCAGCACAAGCGACAGTCCGCCTGCTTCGCGTGCGAGCACAACGGCATGCGTGGCGATGTCGCCATCCGTCACCGGTATCTTCACGCCGGTCAGTTTCGATCCGTCGAACTGCGCTTCGATGGACGCAGGCGAAGGCGTGCCCGGACCTTCGGAAACAGCGAACGCGCCGATGACGTCTCCGGCCACAACGCCAGGCAATAGCCTGGCTTGCTGGGCGGTTGAGCCCGAGGTCATCAGGGCTTCGGTGAAGAAATACAGCGTCGATGAGAACGGGATCGGCGCCACCGCGCGGCCGATCTCTTCGGCGAGCACGCACAGCTCAAGCTTGCCGAGACCGAGCCCGCCATGCTCCTCGGGAATGCTCGCGCCGAGCCAGCCCTGTTCCGCAACGCCCTTCCAGAGCGCCTTGTCGAACGAGACGGCGTCGTCGTTCAGGACGCCCCGCACAACCTTGCGGCTGGATTTCTCGGTGAGGTATTTTCGCGCCTGATCGCGCAGCATCTTCTGGTCGTCTGAAAAGTCGAAATTCACGTGCGCCCTCCCTGGGCCATGGAACAAACTAGATGCGGGCGGAGCGGCCGGCCCAGAAGGGCTCGCGCAGCTTCCGTTTGAAAATCTTGCCTGAAGTCTTCGCGCGGCAACTCGGCGCTGAAGTCCACCGACTTCGGCACCTTGAAGCCCGAGACGTGCTCACGGAGATAGGTTCTCACCTGCTCCTGCGTGATCGGTTACGCCCGGCTGCGGCTGCACGACGGCGTGGATCGCCTCGCCATACTCGTCATCCGGAATGCCGAACACGGCGCAGTCCGCAACGCCCGGCATGCGATGCAGCGACGCTTCGATCTCGGCCGGATAGATGTTCACGCCGCCCGAGATGATCATGTCTTTCGAGCGGTCGCACAGGTAGAGATAGCCGTCGGCGTCGAAGTAACCGATGTCGCCCGTCGCGACGAGCCCGAGCTTCGTCGATGCCACCTTCTTGTCGTGGTCCTTGTGATAGGTGAAGTCCGCGATGTTCGTGAACGCCGCGACGACCTCCCCGACTTCGCCGGGCGCCATGGACTTGCCCTCTGCATCGATGACACGGACATCCGCATGAGGCATTGCCTTGCCGACCGTGCCGGGGTGCGAGAGCCATTGCTCCGAATTGCAGAACACCACGCCGCCCGTCTCGGTCGAGCCGTAGTATTCCATGATGACCGGACCCCACCATTCGATCATGGCGCGTTTTACGGGCGGCGAGCACGGCGCGGCGGCGTGGACGACAAACTCCAGCGAGGACAGGTCGTATTTCTTGCGGACATCCTCCGGTAATTTCAGCAGCCGATTGAACATGATCGGCACCATATGCAGGTGCGTGACCCTGTAGTCCTGGATCATGCGCAGCAGGTCTTCCGGCTCGAACCGCGCTTCGAGGTGCAGGTTCGCGCCGATCCGCGCGCAGACGGAGCCATAAGCGTTGGGCGCCGAGTGATACATCGGCCCGACCATCACGCTGACGATCTGGTCAGGAGGACGCGTTGTCAGGCCAAAAATCGTGAGCAGGCTGCGCATCGACGCTTCGAATTGCTCCGGCGTCGGCGAGGCGCGGCGGACGCCCTTGGGATGCCCTGTCGTGCCGGACGTGTAGATGATGGTGCCGGGGCTTTGGCGCGGCGGTCCGGCCCATGGCTCAAAGCCTTCGAGCCATGCCGACCAGTCGAGCGTGCCTGCCGGCGGCGTCGCACTCTGCGACGGCGCGCCGTAGGCGGCAGCAATCTCCGGCGGCGTCTGCACAATCAACACCTGCACGCCGGCGGGAATGATCGAACGGACGGACTCGTACAGGTCCGAGTGAATGACGATGACCTTGGCGCCGGAATTCTCGAAAATATACTTCGCCTCGGTGGGCGTCGCATGCCAGTTCACAGGCGTTGGATAGACGCCGAGCAGGCCGGCCGCCGTGCTCGCCTCGAAAAACGGGAAGTCGTTGCGCAGGTAGAGCGCGATGATGTCGCCCGGCTGCACGCCGATGCTGTCGAGCCCCGTCGCGGCCTTTGCCGCGCGCAGGTTTAGGTCGGCGGTGCTCAAACGGCGCTTGCCGCTGATGATTTCACCCAAGGCACATCTCCCTGACCGATCCGGTGGGCCCGGATGCTTTGTCTCTGTCCTTCAGCCTTTGGGCGTGAAGCTCACGCCAAGGCTGCGGATGGCATGCACGAAATTATTCGGCGCGATGTCGATCGCGCCATTCCACTTGATGTCCGGCAGGCGCCCCAGCAACTGGCGATACGCTTCCTCCAGCTGGATCTGCGCCACGCGTTTGCCAAGGCACACGTGCGGGCCATAGCCGAATGCGATGTGCTTGTTGGCATTGGCGCGCGCGACATCCAGCGTGTCGGGGTTTTCGAACATCGCCGGGTCGCGGTTGGCCGCGCCGTAATACATGATGACCTTTTCGCCTTCCGCAACCTGCTGGTCTGCGATCATCGCATCCTGCAGCGCCGTGCGCCGCATGTAGATCACCGGGCTCACCATGCGGATGAACTCGTCCGCCGCATTGCCCAGCAGCTCCGGTTGCGCTGCCAGCTTCGCCTTCTGGTCCGGGAATTCGGTCAGCAACTTCATCGCGCCCGACAGCGTGTTGCGCGTCGTGTCATTGCCAGCAAACACGATCAGCAGCCACGAGCCATCGAGATACTCATCGCTCAGCATTTCGCCATCGACCTGCGCCCGCGCGATCGCGGTCATCAGGTCGGCCTGTGGATCCTGCCGCCGCTTGTGCATCATGTGCAGGCCGTAGGCGAACATCTCTTCCACGTTGGAATTGAAGTCGGCCACGAACTGCATCAGCTCGATGCTCGGCGTCAGCGTCGCCTGATCGTTGGCCATGTTCTGCGCGAGTTCGAGATAGTGCATCCAGTGCAGGAATTTGCCGCGATCGGCTTCCGGCACGCCGAGGATTTCGCACAGGGTGAACAGCGGCAGGCGCGAGCTGAACTCCTCCACGAGATCGCACTCGCCCTTCGGCGCCATGACGTCGATCAGGCGGGTGACTTCGGTCTGCACCTTCACTTTCAGCTGGTTCAGATAGGCGGGCGTGAAAAACGGCATGTGTTCGCGGCGCAGCTGCAGGTGCTGGGGCGCGTCCATGTTGATCATGGTGTCGAAGGAGGCGCGGCCGAGCAGAACGTGGCCGGTGCCGACTTTCGGCGTATCCATCAGGATGCCGCCGCGTTGCGAGGAGAACGTCGCCGGATCACCGTTCACGCGCATCACGTCGGCGTGGCGCGTCACGGCCCAGAAGCCGGGGAAGTCGCCGGGCTCGGGGTGCCAGGCCACCGGCGCGGCCTTGCGCATCTTTGCGTACGTGTCGAACGGCTGGCCGTGAATGAAGGCGCGGGGGTCGTTGAACGACAGCCCCTCGATACGCGGATAGGCTTCCGGAAAATTCGGACCGGGACGGCCTTCAACAGCCGTCTGGCTGATCAGCTGCATGGATGACTCGCCAACTCTTCTTGATGTTGGCGGGACGTTGCGCGTGTGCAGGCTGACGCGCAAGTCATACCCTTAGGTAAGGCTCGACACTTCAGCAGCGAATTATTTCTGACGCTGAATGAAGCCGGACAATGCCGCGCCGCGTCAGAACGAGAACTGTTCCCGCAGGATGCGTTCGTCGAGCGCGTGGCCTTCGTTGAACAGCATCGTCATTGGCTTCGAGCGATCCTCGCGAACCGCCACCGTTGCGACATCGCGCACTTCCTGTGTATCGGCCGAGGCAGCGACAGGACGACGATCCGGCTCCTGCACTTCGATCACGACACGAGCGTCGCCGCGCAACAGCGCGCCGCGCCAACGCCTCGGGCGGAACGGCGAAATCGGAGTCAGCGCCAGCAGGTTGCCGCCAATCGGCACGATGGGGCCGTGGGCCGAAAGATTGTATGCGGTGGATCCGGCCGGCGTCGCCACCAGCACGCCGTCCGCCGACATGTCTGCCAGACGCTCGCGGCCATCGACCACGATCCGTAGGCGCGCCGTCTGCGACGTCTGGCGCAGCAGCGACACCTCGTTGATGGCGAGCCGCGTCGTGACCGTTCCGTCCACCTGCGTCGCGGTCATCTCCAGCGGATGGATCACGGCCTTCGCGGCTGTGTCGATACGCTCGGGCAGTCCTTCCTCGACATAGTCGTTCATCAGAAAGCCGACCGTTCCCCGGTGCATCCCGTAGACCGGCAGCCGGTCCTGAAATCGCTCCCGCAGGGTATCCAGCATCCAGCCGTCGCCACCCAGGGCGACCACAACTTCGGCCTTGTCCAGGCTGGTCTGGCCATAGCGGCGGGTCATCGCCTCCAGCGCCTGACGCGCCTCCGGCTTCTGGGAGGCCGTGAAGTGGAATTTGAGGTTGGCAGTCATTTCGATACCCACTTGCCCCCTTGAGGGCCGCTCCAGCTATAAAGCTGAAATCAGTAAATGACGACAGAATGACTTTCCGCCCGGAGCGCTATAAGTTGCCCTTATAGGGAGAATTGTCATGGCCGATGACCTCAGAACCGTCAGCGTAAAATCCCGCGTCAGCGCCGAAGAATGGAAAACCCGCGTTGAACTCGCGGCGCTCTATCGCCTGGTCGCCCTGTACGGCTGGGACGACATGATCTTCACCCACATTTCCGCCCGCGTGCCCGGGCCGGAGCACCACTTCCTGATCAACCCATATGGGTTCTTCTTCAACGAGATCACAGCCTCGTCGCTGGTGAAAATCGACCTCGACGGCAATATCGTCGAGCCGACCGAATACATGATCAACCCGGCGGGCTTTACCATTCACTCCGCGATCCATGCGGCGCGCGAGGATGCGAAATTCGTCCTCCACATCCATTCGGATGCCGGCGTCGCCGTCGCCTCGACCAAGGAGGGCCTGCTGCCGATCAGCCAGCACGCGCTGATCGTGCTGCCGAACCTTGCCTACCATGACTATGAAGGCATCGCCCTCGACCTCGACGAGCGCGACCGTCTGGTGGCTGATCTCGGCGACAAGACTGCGCTCATGCTGTGGAACCACGGCACGCTGGCCGTCGGTGAAACGGCGTCGGCCTGCTGGACGCAGATCTTCTTCCTTGAGCGCGCCTGCCAGATTCAGGTGATGGCGGCGGCGGGCGGCCGCGAGCATCTGCGGATTGCGCCGCAGGATGCGATTGAGACCGTGAAGGAGCAGCAGGCTATGGCGCGCGGCGTCGGCGCCATGTTGGCGTGGCCGGGCTGCCTGCGGAAACTCGACCGCGAGTCGCCGGGATACGACGCCTGATGCTGGACTAGCCGGGGGGCATAATGGTTGGGGGCGACTTCCGATTGCGCGGCACATGGCTGTTGGCGGCGTCAGCGTCGCTGGCGCCTGCCGCTCACGCCGGCGCGTGGAGCCTCCAGCCAGGTGAGCAGCAATGGTTCGCCACTGTCTCACGTGAGGCAGGCGATTTCGGCCAGGCGTGGCGCGCAGATGACTTCACCGAGGCAGGGCTGGGCGATGGCTGGGGCGTCAACGTCAAGCTCGAAACGCAGGTCCGCATCGGCGACACCTATGACGACAGGTCCGGCGTGCGGGTTGGCGTGCAGCGCGCCTTTGCCATCGGCGAGCGCGGTTCGATTTCGGTGCAGGCGTCGCTACTGGGCGGGGAGTCGCTCGACGGCGTTGAATGTGAAGGCGGCGGCTTCGAGGCGCGCGCCGCGGCGGGCACATCGTTCTCTTTCCTGGGCCGCGATGGCTTCGTGAACGTCGAAGCAGCCCAGCGATTTCGCGGCGACTGTCAGCGCGCGGTCGTGGAGGTCGCGACAGGGCTGGAATTTGCCCCCGCGTGGAACCTTGGCCTCAAGGCCTGGCAGGACGGCGGATCGGACGGCAGCACAAAGGCGGAAATCAATCTCGGCTATGACCTTGGCTTCATAGGGGTTGGCGTCGGCTGGCGGCAGGAGGTCTCCGGGAACTTCGACGAGAAGGGCTGGATCGTTTCGGCCCGAACCCGTTTCTGAGCTCACAGCATCGGGATTTCATAGGGGTTTGGCGAGCGCGCTGGCCTTTGTTAGACTCCGCCATACATCAGAGCGATTCCGGTCGCGAACCGATCGCCAGAGGCTTGGGACATGTCGAAGCAGAAGCCTATCGAGGTCATCACGCCGCCTAATAACCTGAAGGCGAAGGTGGGCGGCGCGCTGCCTGCGCTCGACCAGAAAGCCATCGCGCGGGCAGAGGCTGCGCTTCAGAACATGTCCTCGCAGTTCGCCGAGTGGATCAATGAGGAGCTTGAGCGACTGTTGGAAGCGTGGGCCGCCTATGAAAAGGCGCCCGGCACGCAGGCTTCGCGCAATGAGCTTCATCGGAGGGCTCACGACCTCAAGGGCCTTGCGCCAACTTATGGCTACCCGCTGGTCGGGCGCATCAGTGCGTCGCTGTGCAAGCTGACGGGCGATGAGCACGGCGATCTCAACCCGCCCGACAAGCTGCTGAAGGCGCATGTCGACGCGGTGAAGGCAGCTGTGACTGGCAAGATCATGGGCGCCGATCATCCGGTCGGCATCGCGCTTGCCACCGAGCTTGAGGCCCAGACCAAGGCGCTGATCGCCGCCAAGGGTTGAGCGATCAGCCCATCACTTCCTTCATGCGCTCTTCCGTGAGGCCGTAGCCGGCCTCCTCCGGGATTACGAGCACCTTGCCGTCGGCGCGATCTTCGACGCGCGGCTCGACGGTGACGACACGTTGCAGGCGGGCCGCGGCTTCGGCTTCAGCGGCGGTCTTCGAGCGGTCGAGCACCTGCAGATTGAGCCGCGTCGGGAACATCAGCTTTGCCTCGCCGGTCGAGACGCCGTTGCAGCAGGCTCGCGGGCGACACCCATTCATGATCGACGGCTTCGCGGCCGTCGTGGCGGACGACCTGGCCGGCGGGGGCGTGGACAAGGAAGAAGTGCGTGTCGAAGCGGCGGGGTTCGAAGCTGGGCGTGATCCAGTGCGCGAAAGGAATGAGACGATCGAGCGTCAGGCGAAGACCGGCTTCGCGTACGAGCGCGATGAAAGTGTTGGGGTCTGCTTCGACGGCGGCGCGCTGGCTGTCGAAGGCGGCGGAACCGGCGGCGTCCACTTCCGCGCCATCGCGCGTTGCGAGCAGCAGGCCGGATTCCTCGAACACTTCGCGTGCTGCAGCGATACGTAGGGAGCGGGCGTAGTGATCGTAAGTGCCGTCGGATAATTCATCCCATGCGGGGTCTGAATCGGCGGGCGCGACCTTGCCGCCCGGGAACACCCAGGCGCTCGCGCCGAAGGCCATGCCGGCGCTGCGGCGAACCATCAGCACTTCCAGCGTTGGTGCGTCGCGCACGATCAACACGGTGGAGGCGGGCTTGGGACGGTCGGCTTCTGAACTCATTAGCGCCTCGTAAACCTTCGAAATTGATGGCCGATTTGATGAAAATTCACCGATCGCATTTCGGCTGACCTTCAGGCGGCTCTGGTATCAGGGGGACAACTCAGAGCACCTCAGCCGGAACCAAGCAATGACCCAAGCGCGCGCCACTCACCTGCGCCTCGTCCAGACCGAACCGACGCCGCTGGCCGTTCGCCAGCCGCGTATCCGTTTCCGTTCGGTCGTTCGCCTGGCCGATGGCGAGGCTTTCGGCGTCCACGCTGAATCAGACATTAATTTCGAGGACACGTTCCACCCCAAGCACCTGACCGGCGCCCCCCTCCCCTCCGCCGCCGCCTGGCTCGGCGACCTGATCGAGCGCACTGGACGCCTCGCACAGGAAAGCGGCCAGACGCTGCGCCCGATCGCGATCCTTTGCCCAATGGCCGCGCTGTCGGACCAGGATGCGCCGATGGCGGCTGAAGCCGGCATCGCCCGCGCCGGCCTGCTGCCGCAGGAAGTTCGCCTCGATTTCTGCGACGCCTCGGTGTGCGCCCTTGAAGATCTGGCGCTGGATCGCGTTGACGCGTTCCGCCGCCGTGGTTTCCGTGTCGGCCTCGACGCCCGCAAATCCTGGCGCACGCCGATGGGCGCCCGCGCCCGCATGACGTTCGAAGCCGTGCGCCTCGATCCGTCGCGCTGCGAAGCGCTCGAAATCCCGATGACGCGCCTTGAAGTCGCGGCGGCCGAAGGTGTTGCGCTGATCGCGGAAAACGTGCGCTGGCGCGATGCGGACCAGCTGGCCGAGCTGGGCGTCAGCTTTGCGGTTGCGCCGCGCGCGGACGGTTGATCGCAGTCCCGCGTTCGGACCGGCTGCTGCCGTCCGGGATGCTGTCGCTCTGGGTCTCCGAATAGATGGAGGGCCCGGGGACGCGGGATACCCCGCGTGATTTGGCGATGCTGATTGCTCAGCAGCTACCGGTAGAAGAAGAAGGTTCGCGGATCCCGCGTCCCCGACAGATGTTATCCGGCCACGGGGGAACAGCGGGGTGTTTCAACCGCCTGACCCTATTCTCGTCGCCGGCGTGCAGGTTGCGGATGTTCAGCCGCAATCCCTCGACCACTCCCGTGTTTTCCAGGGCTCCTTAGTTTGGTCCCTGGCTCCTCTTCGGCTCACACAGGCTTTCACGCTCATCTGTGTCCGACCCCGCGCCGTTGAACAGTGATCAGCTGCCCTCCTGCGGGATGGATGTGGGCATCATACGTCCGCTCAGAGAGGTGTAGGATTGAGATATACGGAATCGGCTGGTCTCAACGCTGCAAGCTGTTGAGATTGTTGGAAACCGTCCGAAAATCCGATGTGCAGAATCGGCCGATCTAAATGTGGCGGACCGCCGGGCGCCTGCCCGGCCACGCGACGCGTCAGCGGCGCGATGGATTTGCTCGCTGCTTTGCAGCGCCCGCCGGTCCAGAGGCTTTCGCTTCGGTTAGTGATTTGATCTTGGCTTTATCGGCAGGCGTCGCGGGGTTGTAGACGACGAGCGTGAGGTCGGGGCGGCCGTCGACGGCGAAGGTGGAGTATTCCATGCTCAGCTCGCCGACAGCGGGATGGTGCAGCATTTTGAGGCCGTCGCCGTGAGCGCGGACGTCGTTGTTGCGCCACATCGCTTCGAATTCTGGACTGGCGGCGCAGAGCTCATCGACAAGGGCTTGCACGTTCTTCGCAGCGCCTGCGCGGGCGGCGTCGGCGCGGAAAGAGCTCACGACGTAGCGTGCGACATTCTCCCAGTTGGCTTGCGCGGCGCGGACTTGCGGATCGCAGAAGATGCGGCGGAGGATGTTGCGCTCGCCTTGCGGGAGCGTGGCGTAGTCGGTGAGCACAAGGGCGGCGGCGGGATTCCAGGCGACCACGTCCCACGTGGCGGTGCGGACGAGCGCAGGGCTGAACTCCAGCGTGTCGATCAGGCGCTGCAATCTGGGCGAGACACCTTCGGGCGCGTGATAGCGAACTTCAGGCGGACGGCCGAGGCCGAGCATGTAGAGATGTTCGCGTTCGACGTCGGTGAGCATCATGGCGCGCGAGATGCGATCGAGCACATTGGCGGAGGGCGCGCCGCCTCTTCCCTGTTCGAGCCAGGTGTACCAGGTGGCGCTGACGTTGGCGCGGTTGGCGACTTCCTCGCGGCGGAGGCCGGGCGTGCGGCGGCGGGTGAGCGGGAAACCGAAGGCGGCAGGATCGAGCCTGGAGCGGCGATCCTTCAGGTAGGTCCCAAGGAGGTTGTCGCCTTCTGCACTCATCCTGTTACCCGTTATACCTGTATAATCTACCCACTTTACCAGCATAATATTGGGGCCGACAACGGCGTATGTCCAGTGTGGAAGGCCAGCAGGTGATCGCGCTGACCTTCCCTCGCACGCTGATGAAAACTGAGAGGATGCTTCGATGCATGTATTTGTGACGGGTGCGGCGGGCTTTGTCGGATCGGCGGTCGTGAAGGAGCTGCTCGCGAACGGGCACAGTGTGTTGGGGCTTGCGCGGTCGGATGCGAATGCGGGGGTGCTGGAGGGGGCGGGGGCGGAGGTGCATCGCGGGTCGATGGAGGACATGGGCAGCTTGCGGAGTGGGGCGGCGGGGGCGGAGGGGGTGATCCATTGTGCGTTCAATCATGATTTTTCGAAGTTCGCCGCGAATGCGGAGCAGGACCGGCTGGCGCTGGAGGTGATGGCGGAGGCGCTGGCGGGAACGGGCAAACCGTTGATCTCGACGTCCGGCCTGCTGGGACTGGCGCCGGGTGCGGTGGGCACGGAGGCGATGGCGGCGTCGGGGCATTCGCCGCGCAGGTCGGAAGATGTGCTGAAGGCGGCGGAGCGTGGCGTGCGGGCGATGACTGTTCGCTTGCCCCCGAACACGCATGACGGCGCCCAAGGTGGCTTTGCGCCGCTGATCATTGCGGCGGCGCAGGCGAAAGGCGTCTCGGCTTATATTGGCGAGGGCAAGAACCGCTGGCCGGCGGTGCATCGGAGCGATGCAGCGCGGCTATACCGGCTGGCGTTGGAGCGCGGCACGGCAGGTTCGCGCTATCACGCAGCGGGCGACGATGGCATTCCGTTCCGCGAGCTGGCGGAGACGATCGGGAAGCGGTTGGGCGTGCCGGTGAAGAGCATCACGCAGGACCAGGCGCCGGATCATTTCGGATTCCTCGCGATGTTCGCAGGCTTCGATGCGCCGGTGTCGGCGGAGTGGACGCGCGAACAGCTTGGGTGGTCGCCAACGCACAAGGGGCTGATCGAAGACCTCAGCTAGGCGCGCCTAACTTAGAAGCTCAGTCGACACGTCTCCGACGTCGAAAAACTGCCTGAATACTTGCAGCACGATGTCGTACTGGCGGCACACCCCAGCGTCGCTCCAGAAATCGCCAAGAATTGCGACTTGGTAAGTCGGATCCCGCCCGCTCGAATAGGATCGGACATCATGATCGGTCGCCGTATTTACGCCGAACATGATCACGGCTCTCTGATGATCGATGCGCACTTGAAGCAACGCAGGACCCACCTCCGGCGGGTGCTGTACATCTAGTGTCACACACCCATCGTCCGACCAGACGCGCGCAAGGCTTCGCTCGACTTCATCCCAAGTTGGATTGACGGTAGTGCGGAGCCCATCGCTGAGGCTGAGCAGATACTGCATATCCAGCCCCTTCCCGGCAATAAATCCTAGCTCACGAGTGCGTAGTCCATGTCGAGTTCGTCGGCGGCGTGTTCGAGTCGGCGTTCGACGGATTCCGAGATCAGGGCGCGATAGGGGGCGGCGACGCGCAGCGTAAGTGTGTCGCCGTCGCAGGAGAGTTTGGCGTGTTTGAGCAGCGTCGCCGAGCGGCCCGAGAAATCGGCGGCGAGGCGCATGAGAGCGCCCAGCGCCCTCGCCCTGCCTGCCAACATCGGGTCGAGCAGTTTTTCGCTGACATCATTGCGCAGCCCGCGCTTGAAACGCGAGGCGACGGCAAGCGCAAGGGCGGCGCGGTCGCGGTGGCTGAGACCTGGGAGTGGTGCGCGGGCGACGAGATCGAAAGCGAGATCGGCGCGGTGGTCGGGGTGCAGCAGCGCGCCGATATCGACGAGGCGGCAGGCGGCGGTGGTGAGGCGGGCGTTCAGCGTATAGGGCGCAGCTTCGACGGCCCAGTCTGACAGCGCGCGACCGAATTCGGCGGCCTGTTCGTCGGCGATGAGGCTGTCGATGCCGGCTTCGAGCGGATCTTCCTGCCGTTCGGCATTGTCGAGGCTGTCAAAGATGATGCCTTCGCGCACGCCGTAGGACGAGATCATCACGGTCTTGAACTTGCCGACGTCGATGACCGTCTTCAGCACAGCAGCAGCGTAGGGAATGGTAATTGCGCGCTTGCGTGCGACTTCCTGGATCATGTCGCCGTGCTTCTTGCCGCTGAGGATTTCACCGAGGAGTTTCTGCAACTCGCCAGCGTCCATCTCGTAGTTCTGCAACATGTGCAGCGGAGCGCGCGTCAGTTCCATGTGCAAGGTGCCGATCGCGCGCCAAGCCCCGCCGACGGCGAAGAAGACATCGCCGGACTTCTTGAGTTCGGGCGAGCCGGACAGGACGTCCTTCACACGCGACATCACCTTGTCTTCGTTGAAGCCTGCGCCGCTGTCGAGCGCGAGGGGGCCGAGCGGATAGGTGGCGCCGCCTTCATACTTGCCGGCGACGAGGCGCGCGAGTTCGAGGCTCGAGCCGCCAAGATCGCCGGCGACGCCATCGACGCCCGGCGTTCCGGCCAGCACGCCTTCGGCAGCGAAGCGGGCTTCATCGTCGCCGGTGAGGACGTTGAGGTTGATGCCGGTTTCCTTCTTCACCCGATCAACGAACGCCTTGCCATCGCTTGCTTCGCGGACGGCGGCAGTCGCGAACGGGAACAGCGCTTCGACTTTCTGTGCGCGGGTGATCGAGGCAAAACGCGAGAGCGCGGCGATGGCGATCTCGACGCCTTCCTTGTTGAGGCTGCCCGTCGTGGTGAGGCCACGGCCAAGACCCGCGAGAACCTTTTCGTTGAAGCGCGGCTGCATGGCGCGGCCACGCACATCGTACACAACCAGACGCACCGAGTTGGAGCCGACATCCATCACGCCGACGCGCTTCCAGCGGACGGGTTTGCCGCTGTTTCTGGACTTGGTTGTCGAAGGCGTACTCATACGCAGGCCACTGGTCCCTGTCTGGTCCCAGTGCTGTCACCGGATCGCCGGCGTCAGTCCCTGGGCTTGAGCTCCGGTGGCGTCGCCAGCCGCAGCGCGCTGCCCCGGCCGGAGAGGCTGGGGTTTTCGAGGAAGTAGTCGTGCGCCGAGAAAGGCTGGACGCCTTTGCCCGCCGCGGTACGCACATAGCTTCCATCGGGGCGCAACGTCCAGCTTTGTGCGTTGTCATTCAGGTTCGCCAGCATGATCTGGTCGAGAACCTGGTTATGCACAGTCGGATTCCTGATCGGCGTGAGCGTTTCGACACGGCGATCGAGGTTCCGTTGCATCCAGTCCGCCGACGTAATGAAGACTTTCGCCTCGTCCGACGGCAGGCCGGCGCCCGCGCCGAAGCACACGATTCGCGCGTGTTCGAGGAAGCGGCCGACCATGGAACGGACTTCGATGTTCTCCGACAGGCCGGGAACGCCGGGGCGCAGGCAGCAGATGCCGCGCACGATCAGCTGGATCTGCACGCCCGACTGGCTCGCCTTGTAGAGCATGTCGATGATCGTCTCGTCGACCAGCGCGTTGAGCTTGGCCCAGATCTGCGCCGGGCGGCCCGCTTTCGCGTGAGCGATTTCGTCTTCGATCAGGTTCACGAGCGCCGACTTGATGCCGAAGGGCGAGATCGCCATGGCTTCCATCTGCGCCGGCTTCGAATAGCCGGTGACGTAGTTGAACAGGCGGCCCGCGTCGCGGCCGATTGCTTCGTCGGCGGTGAACAGCGACAGGTCGTCATAGATACGCGCGGTGATCGGGTGGTAGTTGCCCGTGCCGACGTGGGTGTAGGCGCGCAAGGAGCCCTGCTCGCGGCGGATGACCAGCGAGACCTTGGCGTGGGTTTTCAATTCGATGAAGCCGTAGACGACCTGCACGCCGGCGCGTTCCATGTCGCGCGCGAGGCGGAGGTTGGCCTCTTCGTCGAAGCGGGCTTTCAGCTCGACCAGCGCGGTGACGTTCTTGCCGGCTTCGGCGGCTTCGATGAGGGCGGCGACGATCGGTGAGTTCTTGGACGTGCGGTAGAGCGTCTGCTTGACGGCGACGACGTCGGGATCGCGCGCGGCCTGGCGCAGGAACTGGGCGACCACGTCGAACGATTCATACGGGTGGTGAACAAGGATGTCCTTCACGCGGATGGCGGCGAAGATGTCGCCGTTATGCTCGCGGACGCGCTCGGGGAAGCGCGGTTCGAAGGGCGGGAAGACGAGATCGGGGCGGGCGTCGACGATCAGCTCCTTGAGCTGGTTCATGCCCATGATGCCTTCGACCTCGACGACGTCGATGGGCTCGGCTTCGATCTCTTCGATGAAGAAGGTCTTGAGGTGTTCGGGCGCGCCGCGGTCGATCTTCAGGCGCACGATGCGGCCGCGGCGACGCTGTTTCAGCAGGATCTCGAATTCGCGGACAAGGTCTTCGGCTTCTTCCTCGATCTCGATATCGCTGTCGCGGATGACGCGCAGCATGCAGCGGCCCTTGGACACGCAGTCCGGGAACAAGGCATCGAGGAAAAGCGTGATGACGTCTTCAAGCGCGATGAAGCGGCGGTTGGAGGGCTCGCCCGGCAGCTCGATGAAGCGCTCGACATGGGTCGGGATCGGGACCAGCGCGCGCAGCTTCACGCCATCGGACTGGCGATGGAGCGCGAAGCCGACGGCGAAGCCCTGGTTCGGCAGGAACGGGAACGGGTGCGACGGATCGATGGCGAGCGGCGTCAGGACCGGGAAGACGCGCTCCATGAAGCGGGCGCGCAGCCAGTCGCGATCGGGGCCGTTGAGTTCTTCAGCGTCGACGACCGCAAGACCTGCATGGCGCATCTCGGCGCGGATCGAGGTCCAGATGCGTTGTTGCTCGGCCATGAGAAGACCGGCTTCGGCGCCGATCTGCTGGAGCTGTTGCGACGGGGTCAGGCCATCGGAGCTGACGCGCGTGATGTTGTTGCGAACCTGCTGGCGCAAGCCTGCGACGCGGACGGAATAGAACTCGTCGAGGTTGCTGGCCGAGATGGAGATGAAGCGCAGTCGTTCGAGCAGCGGATGGGCGCGGTTCTCGGCTTCCTCGAGGACGCGGGAGTTGAACTTCAGCCAGCTCAGTTCGCGGTTGAAGAAACGCTCGGACGTATTGGCGAGGGGCGAGGTGACGCCGACGGGCTTCGCAACCGGCTCTTGGGGCGGCTTGGGAGCCGCCTTGCGCGCACGCTTCGGCGCCGTCTTCCGCTCACGCGGGGGCGCTGTCTTGCGCTCAAGCGCAGTGCGTTCGGATTTGACCGATCGTTTTGCCATCATCGCCCAGTGTTTTCGGCCGGTCTTGTGCCGGTCGTGAACAATCTGCTTACCATCAAGATATTACGGAACTTTTGCGGACCCTACGCCCGTTACGTCAGCCGGGGTCCATTCCCAGAGATATAAGGGCGGCGCGGGCCGAGCGAAGGCCCTCCGCCCTGCCCGGCGTGCGGGCGATTTCGTCGGCGACGCGGGTGACGGATTCCCAGGAAGGCTCCATCCGCTGGGCGAGGTAAGTCACGGATTCTTCTGGGATATTCAGGTGCCGCAGGGCGCATTCCTCGCGCAGGCGGGCGGCGAGCGTGGCGTCATCGGGCGGGTCGATTGTCGCGACCGGCATGGCGGTCAGGCGGGAGCGCAGGTCGAGCGGGGTCTCGAACCAGCCGGCGGGCTGGGAACGGCCGGACAGCAGGACCGGCGCGCCACGGTCGCGGCACAGGTTGAGGGCGGCCAGGAGACCGAGCCCCGTATCCGCCAGGTCGGCATCGTCGATGGCGAGGGCGGAGACGGACAGGCGGGCGATCTCGTCCATCTCGGCGTTGGCAAGAGCTGCGCCCGTGACGAGCGCGGCGCCCGCGTCGGCGGCCCAGAGGTGCAACAGGCGCGTGCGGCCGGATTGCTGATCGCCGATCAGCGCGAGTTGCTGGCCGGGCCAATGCCGCCAGCGGCGCAGCGCGACAAGCGCGCCGGCGTATGACCCCGTTTCGATCAGGGGACGGCTGTCAGGATCCGCTTTCGGAAAGTCCAGGAACAGCTGGCTGTTGGCGCCAGCACTCATGGCGCTCCCGACACCAGAAGCACCCAGCCGCCGTTGGCATTGCGCAGGTCGACGCCGCGCGAGCGCAGGTCGGAGGCGAGCTGTTCCGGCCGGCCGGTATAGGAGAAGGTGATATCGGCGCCGGCGACGGTGATCGACTCGACGTTGAGGTTGTGCACGAGGCGCGAGGTCTCCAGACCCTTGCGGATCTTGGTCCATTGCTGGATGTCCTGGAACTGCGCGATCAGCGAGACGCTGGTGGCGCCTGTCGAGCGCACGACCGAGGCCGATTTCCATGCCCGCTCAAGTTCGGCGACCGCGCCCGACTGGGCCGAGGACAAGCTGATGAAGGGACCGACGACGCCGATGGTGGGGTTGGGAACCGTGCTGCGCATGTCGGTGAGGCGCACATAGTATTGCGGCCCCTGCATGTAGGCTTCGGCGATGACGCCATGGTCGGTGCGGGTGCGCGACAGTTCGTCCTGGATCTGGTCCGTCGACGGACGCTGGGTCCAGGTCTGGATCGAGCCGACATAGGGGGTGAGCGAGGTTTCATCCGACTTGCCGGACACAGCAGCGGCGCTGCGGTTCACCCATTGTGCGCCCCAGTCGGCGGCGTTGACGTTGGAGGCGGCGACGGGAACGATCAGCGCCGAGGCGGCCTGGTTGTCGACATAGGCGACGCCGCGCTGGTCGAGATAGGCGCGGACGCGCATCTTCCTCGAACGTCCACGTCACGAGGCCCGTGGCGCGGATGCCGCCGGCGACGGAGGACGACTTCTGGTCGCCCTGGGTCTGATAGCTGCGCGTAGAGCCGTGCGACGGCCGAGGCTTCGAGCGGCGTGCGGGCCGAGGCGCGATCTTCCGGCAGGGTCAGCCGTTCGATCAGGCGCTGGGCGCCGACGAGGCGGGCCGCGTTCCTGCCTTGCAGACTGGCATCGGCGGCGTTGGGCGCCACGCTGTCGACCACCAGGTCCTTCACCCGATAGACGGGGTTCTGGGCGAATGCCGCACCCGCCATCACGGCGGAGGCAACTGCAAGGGCAACGAATCTGGCGATTTTCTTCATGGCGGGCAGTCGTACCAGCGGCTTCCGGCCATTGTAAGGCAGGTTGTGCATGAACGTTTTGGCATGCTGGCGATAACCCGGAATATCGTGTTAGCAGCAGCCCATGACCGGCCCGGATTCCAAGACTCCCCTGACCTATCGCGATGCCGGCGTCGACATCGATGAAGGCGACGCGCTGGTTGACGCCATCAAGCCGCTGGCGGCCTCGACGCGCCGGCCGGGAGCCGATGGCGCGCTCGGCGGGTTTGGCGGGCTGTTCGACCTGAAGGCGGCCGGGTTCAAGGACCCAGTACTTGTTTCGGGTACGGACGGTGTTGGCACGAAGCTGATGCTCGCCTTCGCCACGGGTCGTCACGAAACGATCGGTATCGATCTGGTCGCGATGTGCGTCAACGACGTGCTGGCGCAGGGCGCGGAGCCGCTGTTCTTCCTCGACTACTTCGCGACAGGAAAGCTGGACAAGGGCACCGGCGCCAAGGTTGTGGCCGGGATCGCGGAAGGCTGCCGTCAGGCGGGGTGCACGCTGGTCGGGCGGCGAGACGGCGGAGATGCCGGGCATGTATGCGCCGGGGCATTACGATCTCGCAGGCTTCGTGGTCGGCGGCGTCGAGCGCGAGGACATTCTGCCGCGTATGCAGGACATGAAGCCGGGCGACCTGCTGGTGGCGATGCCATCGTCGGGGCCGCACTCGAATGGCTATTCGCTGATCCGCAAGATCGTGGAGCGCAGTGGGCTGAAGCTGGAAGACCCCGCGCCGTTCGCGCCTGGCAAGACGCTGGGCGAAGCACTGCTGGCGCCGACGAAGATCTACGTGAAGGCGATCCTGCCGCTGATCCGCAACAAGCGCATCAAGGGGCTGGCGCACATCACGGGCGGCGGGCTCACCGAGAATACGCCGCGCATGTTGCCCGACCATCTTGTGCCGAAGATCGACTACAAGGCGTGGAAACTGCCGCCGGTGTTCCAGTGGCTGCAGGAAACCGGCGCGATGTCGAACGAGGAGATGCGGCGCACGTTCAACTGCGGCATCGGCCTCGTGATGGCGGTTGATCCGGCGGTGGCGATGCCGCTGATGGAGCGTCTGGCGAACGAGGGCGAGGACGCCTTCGTCATCGGCGAACTGGCCGCAGCGTGAGCCGCACGCGGCTCGGCATCCTGATCTCGGGGCGCGGCTCCAACATGGAGGCGCTGCTGAAGGCAGCGGCTGATCCGGCGTGGCCGTGCGAGCCTGTGCTGGTGCTGTCGAACAAGCCGGATGCGGGCGGGCTGGAGAAGGCCCGCGCGTCTGGCGTGAAGACGGCGGCGATTGATCACAAGATCTACGGCAAGGACCGTGAGGCGTTCGAGCGCGCGGTGGATGCTGAACTGCAAGCGGCAGGCGTCGAGCTGATCGCGCTGGCGGGCTTCATGCGCGTGCTGACGCCGTGGTTCGTGAATACGTGGGCCGGAAAGTTGATCAACATTCACCCCTCCCTGCTGCCGAAATATCCGGGCGTGGATACGCATAATCGCGCGCTTGAGGCGGGTGATGTGGTGCACGGATGTACCGTGCATCAGGTGACGGCGGGCGTCGATGAGGGGCCTGTGATCGGTCAGGCCGAGATCGATGTGCTGCCGGGCGACACGGAAGCCGCGCTTGCGGCGCGCGTGCTGAAGGCGGAGCACGTGCTTTATCCGCGGTGCCTCGCGGCTGTGGCGCGCAAGGCGGGGACGCGGGTGGCGGAGACGGTGACAGTGGATGGCGTTGAAGTGCGGCTGTTCGCGCCGCGCTGAACCATCCGCCTGCTTCGCAGGCAGCCCCTTCCGTCAGTCGCTTCGCGCCTGCCACCTTCCCCACTTCGTGGGGGAGGACCACAAACCGCTAGATCATGAGGGGAAGTCCTGCCCCGGCGAAGCTGGGGAAGGTGGCATGCGAAGCATGACGGAAGGGGCTGGCCGCGCAGCGGACGGATGCAACGCTGGACGCGCCCCACATCTCCCGGCTACGTAACCGCCATGACAAAGACCGACATCGAGAGCCGCAAATCCCGCGCGTATGCGTGGTTCCAGAGCTTACAGGGCGACATCATCCCGCGCTTCGAGGCGCTGGAGGATGCGGCGGGGCCGCCGCTGTACACGGGCAAGGCCGGGCGGTTCGAGAAGACGCCGTGGAAGCGGGGCGATGGCGCGCAGGATCTCGGCGGCGGCACGATGGCCATCATGAAGGGCCGGCTGTTCGAGAAGGTCGGCGTGCATGTGAGCTGCGTCTATGGCGAGTTCGCGCCGGAGTTCGCCAAGACCATTCCGGGGGCGGACAAATCAGGCGGGAAATTCTGGGCGGCGGGCATCTCGCTGATCGCGCACATGGTTTCCCCGCGCGTGCCGGCGGTGCACATGAACACGCGCATGCTGGTGACGGACGACAGCTGGTTCGGCGGCGGCGCGGACCTGACGCCCCTGCTCGCCTATCAGCGCGAGCAGGACTATCCGGACTCGATCCAGTTTCACGATGCGATGCGCGCGGCGTGCGAGGCGCATGGCACGGACTATCCGGCCATGAAGAAGCATTGCGAGGAATACTTTCACCTGCCCCATCGCAACGAGCCGCGCGGGATCGGCGGGATTTTCTATGATCGCTACAATTCCGGCGACTGGGAGAAAGACTTCGCGTTCACGCAGGATGTCGGGACGCGAGTTTGCCACGGTCTATCCGGAAATCGTCAAGCGCCGGATGCTGGAAAGCTGGTCGCCGGAACAGCGCGAGGAGCAGCTGATCCGTCGTGGCCGGTATGTGGAGTTCAACCTGCTCTACGATCGTGGCACGACATTCGGGCTGAAGACCGGCGGCAATGTCGCCAGCATCCTGTCGTCCATGCCGCCCGTGGTGAAGTGGCCCTAGACGAGGCGAAGAAGGTCTTCCGAGGTCAACGCGAAATCGCTGGCGATCCAGGCGGTTTCTGCCTTGCGCAGCGCCTCGCCTATCGCCGGGCCGGGCGTAAATCCGCGCGCAACCAGATCGGCGCCGGTTAGCGGCATGACGGGCAGCGGCCAGCTCTCGACGAGCTGGATCACATCGGCCCAGGCGGGGTCGCCGCTTTCGGCCCAGGCGAGTTTCGCGCGATCCAGCACGACCGGCACGCCGACGCGATACACGGCCACGCGGACATCGCGGGGCATCATGTCTGCGGGCATGGGCGTTTCGTCTTCGGCCGGCCAGACGATGCGGTTGCGTTCGTCGTTCGACAGCTTCAGGCGATTGGCGATGGCGCGCGTGGCGGCGGCGTCCTTCCAGACCAGTGACAGGAAGCGCAGCAAGGCATCGGGCGTTGAACCTTGCGCTGACTCCAGAGCGACCAGCTTGCGCAGCAAGTCGAGGCCGCGCGCTTCCGGGAAAATCTGCGCCATTACGCCGGAGGCCTGCATCGCTTCCAGTGCGGGGATCGGCTGGGGCGCCGCGCACAGCTTTTTCGTTTCCATCCAGATGCGCTCGACCGAGATGCCGTCGAGCCCGGCGCGGAGCTTGGCGCAGGCTGCAAGGCCGGCAGCGTCCGGCGCTTCGCGGCCATACCAGGCGTAGAAGCGGAAGAAGCGCAGGATGCGGAGATAGTCCTCGCGGATGCGCGTTTCCGGATCGCCGACGAAAACGATGCGGCGCGCGGCGAGATCGTCGAGACCGCCGCCGGTGGGATCGAAGATCTGTCCGTCGCGGTCGGCGTATAAGGCATTGATGCGGAAGTCGCGGCGTTGTGCGTCTTCCGCCCAGTCCTGCGTGAAGGCGACGATGGCGCGGCGGCCGTCGGTTTCAACGTCGCGGCGCAGGGTGGTGACTTCGAACGGCTGGTGATCGGCGACGACGGTCAGCGTGCCGTGCTCGATGCCGGTCGGATGCACGGCGATGCCGGCTGTCCGCATCGCTTGCGTTACTTCGTCGGGAACGAGTTGCGTGGCGATGTCGATGTCGGAGACGGGCTCGCCCAGGAGAGCGTTGCGCACGCAGCCGCCGACATAGCGCGCAGAGCCGGGGCGCGCGCCTTCAAGCGCGTCCATTACCCGTCGCGCGGCGATCATCCAGGGCTGGATCGCCAGCTGGGGCATGGGTCAGTTGCCCGTATCGCGCGGAGCGACCGGCGTTTGGGTCGGCGTTTGTGCGGGCGTGTTCTGGCTGCCGGGCAGCGGCGCCTCGGCGCACGGGATCTCCTTGGGCGGGATCACGTCGCCCTTGGCGTCGTAGCGCACGGGGTCGAAGCACTTGTCGGATTCCCGCGGCTCCAGCAACGGCGGGATGACGAGACCCAGCACGGCGATCACGGCGCCGATGATGACGAGGCGCGTCAACGGCCAACGGTCCTTGATCTTCAGGTCTCGCGAGGCGGCGCGATAGACCAGAAACACCGCGAACGGGATCATGAAGAGGAGGAGTTCGATAAGAATACGCTGTGTCATGTCAGGTCCGTATCACACGCTTTGCTTTACGCGCCATACAGGCGGTCGTGGAGGGATTTGAGCATGCCAGCGGTCGCACCCCAGATGTAGCGCCCGTTGTGGGGCATGGCGTAGTAGGCGCGCAAGACCCCGGCATATTCCTTCTCGTGGCGCTGGTGGTTGGCGGCGTCCATCAGGAAGCTGAGCGGCGTCTCGAACACGTCGGCGACCTCGCGCGGGTCGGGCCTCGGCACGTAGTCTGGCCGGCAGCAGGCCGACGAAGGGCGCGATCGCGAAGCCGGAGCCGGTCAGGTAGGTATCGCCCTGCCCCAGCAGTTTCACCGTGGACGGATCAACGCCGACTTCCTCGTTGGCCTCGCGCAGGGCGGCGGCCAGTGCGGTTTCGCCCGGTTCGATCCGGCCGCCGGGAAAGGCCACCTGCCCGGCATGGCTGGGCATGGTTTCCGGGCGCAGGGTGAGCAGGACGCCGAAATCGTCGCCGCGATCCATCAGGCCGACCAGCACGGCGGCGCGCTTGTATTTGCCATTCGGGCGGCAGGCGCCAGTCGGGGTTGAGATCGTAGTCGGTGCGGACGGGCTGGTCGAAGACGGCATCGAGCGGCGCAAGAAGGCGCGTCGGCGCGATCGAGGAAATCGGCTTTGGAGAACCCGGCCATGCTCAGGCCGCCTCGCCGACCGGAAAACGGACGCCGGATGACATCACGCTCATGGTGGATTTGCCGGCATCGGGTTCCGCCCAACTAATAAGTTCGTAGTACGGCGGCCGGGCCAGCCGTGCCTCCAGTCCGCCGCGGACCAGGATGTAGGTCGAGGGCTCGCCTGTCTGGCGATCTGTCACGACCCGGATCGGGTGGTCCGCATCGACTGCCACGACATCGCCCACATTCGTCGTGACCAGTATCACCTGATGGCCATCCGACTCATGCCGGTCCACGCGGACGCCCACGAACGGGGCGTCGTCCACCTTCACCACCACTTTTTCGTGAGGGGTGACGAGGTAGTAGCCGTCGCTGTCCCGTCTCAGGATGGTCGAGAACAGGCGAACCAGCTTTTCCCGGGTGAACCGCACGCCTTCCTGCCACCAGGAGCCGTCGCGGCGGATATGCAGGCCGATATCCCCGCAGTGGGTCGGGTTCCACAAATGTACGGGCGGCAGGGAACGGGGCTTTTCCAAACCCGCTTCCACCTGCAAGGTGGAAATCAGGTCCGCGAGCGACATAACGTTCGGGGCTATAGCGTTCGACATGGGCAGCTCGGCCTCCGGGTTCTCCCCACAGATAGGTAAATGCGCCGCATGAGTGAAGTCGCCATCGCCCCATCGTCCGATATCGTCAAGGAAGCCGACGCCGCCGTCGAGCTTCTGGCGCAGGTTCGCGCTGAGATCGGGAAGGTTGTGTTCGGCCAGGAACGTGTGGTCGAGCTGGTTCTGGCGACCGTTCTGGCCGGGGGCCATGCCCTGCTGATCGGGGCGCCTGGGCTGGCCAAAACCAAGCTTGTGGAGGCGACCGCGCGGGCGCTGGGCCTCGATTGGGGCCGGGTGCAGTTCACGCCCGACCTGATGCCGTCGGATATCCTGGGTTCGGAGATCCTCGACGAGGGCCCCTCCGGCCGCGCCTTCCGGTTTGTGAAGGGGCCGATCTTCACCAGCCTGTTGATGGCGGATGAGATCAACCGCGCCTCGCCGCGGACGCAGTCGGCGCTGCTGCAGGCGATGCAGGAGCGGCACGTGACGGTGGCGGGCGCGAGCTATGACCTGCCCAAGCCGTTCCACGTGCTCGCGACGCAGAACCCGATCGAACAAGAAGGCACCTATCCGCTGCCCGAAGCGCAGCTCGACCGCTTCCTGCTCAAGGTCGACGTCGATTATCCGGATGCCGAGACCGAGCGCCGTATCCTTGTCGAGACCACGGGCTTCGGCGACCAGACGGTGCGGCCTATCCTGAACGCAGAAAAACTGATCGCGATGCAGTCGCTGGTGCGCCGCATGACGGTTGGCGAGGAAGTGCTGGAAGCGATCCTGCGTCTGGTGCGCTCGGCGCGTCCGGAGCAGACCGACAACCAGCAAGTGAAGAAGCGCGTCGACTGGGGTCCATCCCCGCGTGCGGGTCAGTCGCTGATGCTGGCGGCGCGCTCGCGTGCGTTGCTGCGCGGACGCCTTGCGCCGTCGCTCGACGATATCGAGGCGCTGGCGGAGCCCGCTCTGGGTCACCGCATGGCGCTCGCTTACGATCCGACTGGCCAGGGGGGCACGCTGTCGGCGCTGATCCAGGAACTTGTCGCCAAAGTCGCCTAACCCTCACGACCTCCCCCAGGACTTCCAAACGTGCCACAGGCGCCCCTATCGCAGTTGAAAGCCGAAGCCTCCGCTCTCGCAGGCGATCTCGGCACGCTGACCACGCACGCCCGCGCGGCGAGCGCAGCGCATCTGGGATCGGCTGGACGGCGCAAGTCGGGCATGGGCGAGAATTTCTGGCAGTATCGCCGGCACACCGCGGAAGACGGCGCCGATCGCATCGACTGGCGCAGGTCGGCGCGCGAGGAAAACCTGTTCGTGCGCGAGACCGAGCTGGAGACCGCGCGGACATTTCTGTTCTGGGCCGACCCGAGCGAGGGCTTTCACTGGTCGAGCGCGGAGGCGCTGCCGCACAAGGCGGATCGCGCGCTGTTGCTGAGCATGGCTCTGGCAGGCGCACTGTCGCGCTCGGGCGAACGGTGTGGCGCGCTGGGCGGCGGACGCGGTCCTGTTTCCGGTGCGCGAGCAGCAGCACGCGTGGGCGAGGACATCCGCAACATTCGCGCTGGCACACCCTTCCCGCGCCCGCCGCGCGATACGGCGGCGGTGGTGGTGTGCAGCGACTTCTACTCACCGCTGGCGGACTGGCGCGCGCGTCTGGCGCCGGTGGCGGCCAAGTGCCGGGATGGCGTGCTGCTGCAGGTCTGCGATCCGATCGAGGAGACATACCCGTTCAATGGCCGCGTGCGGTTCTTCCGGCCGGGACAGGATAGCGAGCGCCTAATCGGGCGCGCGGAGTCGATCCGCGACGGCTATCTCGACAAGTTCGCGCAGCGCCGGAAGGACATGACAGACCTGGCCGCTGAAATCGGCTGGCGCTTCGTGAGTCATGTCACCAGCGAGCCTTCGCGTACGCCGCTCGGTGAACTTGCGTATGGCTTCACCAGCGGGGTCGCGGCGTGAGCCTGGGACCTTTCCTGTTCCTGCAGCCATGGGCGCTGCTTGGGCTGCTGGCATTGCCGCTGCTGTGGCTGTTGCTGCGCGCGACGCCGCCGGAGCCGAAGCGGTTTGCGCTGCCGTCGCTGGCGCTGCTGGAAGACCTGAAGCCGGAAGAAGAGACACCTGCGCGGACGCCGTGGTGGCTGTTGCTCCTGCGGATGATTGCGCTGGCGCTGGCCATTCTTGGCTTCTCGCGGCCGACATGGGCGCCGAATGCGCAGACCAGCACGGCGGGCGGCACGCTGATCGTGGTGGACGATGGCTGGACCAGCGCGGAACGCTGGCGCGATGTGGTGCGCACGGCGACGGCTGCGGTGGACGAAGTCTCGCAGCAGGGCGGCACGCTGCATGTGATGTTCACCGCGCCGCGCGAAGTGGCGCGCGATCCGTCCGAAGCGCTGGATGCGGAAACCGCGCGGCAGCTTGTGCGCAACGAGCGGCCGGCGGCCTGGCTGCCCGATCGCGTGGCGGCGCTGGCGGCGCTCGACAAGACGCAACTGAAGCCCGGCCGGATCATCTGGGTGACCGATGGTTTTGATCATGACAGCGCAGCGGCGTTCGCGCGCGGGTCTGGCGTCCAAGGGCGCGACCGACGTGCGCATCACGCGGCCCAAGAGCGCGTTTGCGATTACATCGGCGGATTCTTCCGCGGAGGGTGCACGCGTTTCGGTCGTGCGCGCCGATACGACGCCGGGCATCACGGCGGACATCATTGCGGAGACGTCCGAGGGCGCATCCATCGCCTCGACGCGCATCGCCTTTGACGGCGGATCGACGACGGCGGAAGCGGCCTTCCCCATTCCGGCGGCGGCGTTGAACCGCGTGGCGCGATTCCGGATTGGCGGATCGCCTTCGGCCGGCGGCGTCTGGCTGTGGGATGACACGGCGCGCAGGCCGCACGTTGGTCTCGCCGATACGCAGAACGAGGCGCAGCCGCTGCTGGCGGAGCACTATTATGCGCGCAAGGCGCTGCAGCCTTATGCGCAGCTCACCGAGAAGCCGCTGTCCAACCTGCTCGATACGCCGATCGATGCGATCATCATGGGCGATCGCGGTGTTATCGATGAGGCGACCAAGACGCGGCTGGTGGAGTGGATCGACAAGGGCGGCGTGCTGATCCGCTTTGCTGGTCCGCGTCTCGCCGCACAAGAAGGCGCGCTGACGCCGGTTGCGCTGCGCCCGACATCGCGCTCGCTCGGCTCGTCACTGTCGTGGGAGACGCCGCAGAAGGTTGCGGACTTCCCGGCAAGCTCGCCCTTCTTCGGGATTCCGAGGCCGGTGGATGCCGCCGTGCGCCAGCAGGTTCTGGCGCAGCCTTCGTCCGAACTTGAAAGCCTGACATGGGCCAAGCTTGAAGACGGCACGCCTCTGGTGACGGCGAAGCGCATGGGACGCGGCGAGCTGATCCTGTTCCACGTCACGGCCGATCCGGACTGGTCCGACCTGCCCTACACTGGCGCATTTGTTGAGATGCTGCGTCGATCGGTGGTGTCCGGCGGAGAGCGCGCCGGGCCGTCCGCACTCGGCACGGAAGGCACACTGACGCCGGCGCGTGTGCTCGACGGGTTTGGCGTGCTGACGCCGCCGCAATCGTCCGCGACGCCGATACCGGCCGCGACTTTCCTCACCACGCGCCCTGGACCGACGACGCCGCCGGGGATCTATCTCGGACCGGGCGGCGAGCGCGCGTTGAATGCAGGCGCGCCGGCGCCACATCCGTTCGATGCGTGGCCGGCGGAGGTCTCCGTGACGCAGGAAGCGGCCATCGTGGAGCGCGCTGGTCTTGGCGGCTGGATGATCGGGCTCGCGCTTGGCATTGTCGCGCTGGATCTTTTGATCGCGCTCGCGTTCGCCGGGCGTCTGCCGCGCTTCTTCGGCAAGAAGGCTGCGGCTGGACTGGCGATGTTCGTCATCGTTGGAGTGATGCTCAGCGCGGCGCCGCCGGCATCGGCGCAGACCTCGGAGCAGCTGGCGCGTGAAGCGGCGGCGCACCTGCGCTTCGCCTATGTCAAAACAGGTGATCGCAGGCTGGACGACACGACCAGAGCAGGATTGTTCGGCCTATCCTTCCAGCTTGGACAGCGCACCTCCGTCGAGCCGGAATTGCCGCATGGCATCGATCTGGCGCGTGACAGTCTCGAACTCTATCCGATGATCTACTACGCGGTGCCGCGCGATGCGAAGGCGCTGCCGCCTGCCGCCGTCGCGAAGGTGAATGCCTATCTGCGGGCTGGCGGCGCGTTCGTGGTGGATACACGCGATGCAGCGCCGGGCCGTGACGTGTCGCAGGATTTGCAACGCCTCCTGCAGGGCATCGATGCGCCACGGATGATCCCGGCGCCGGCGAACCACGTTCTGACCAAGAGCTATTATCTCATTCGCTCCTTCCCCGGCCGCCTCAACGGGCGGCTCTGGATCGAGAGCGGGGCGACGGATCGCGACACGCGGCGCGGCGATGGCGTTTCGGGTCTTTTCATCGGCGGGTCGGACTGGGCTGGCGCGTGGGCGATTGACGACAAGACCGGCCGGCCGTTGCTGACCATGGATGGCGGCGAGCAGGCGCGCGAGATGGCCTACCGCTTCGGCATCAACCTCGTGATGTATATCCTCACCGGCAACTACAAGGAGGATCAGGTTCACATTCCTGACCTTCTCGAACGCCTCGGCACCTCGCGCGACAGGGCCAACGGACCATGATGGATGCATCCCGTCTTGGCTTCGATCCGCTGATCCCCTGGCTCGCGCTATGGGGTCTGGTCGGCGTGGCGGTTGTGCTGTGGGGCGTCTATGTGACGCTGCGCGGCAAGGCGTGGCTGTTCCGCGCACTGGCAATGACCGTGCTGGCGATTGCGCTGGCCAATCCGCAATGGATACAGGAACAGCGCGAACCGCTGAAAGACATCGTCGCGGTCGTGATGGATCGCTCGGAGAGCATGAATTTCCGCGGCCGGACGGAGACGGCGAAGGTTGCCTTTGACGCGATCCGCAAGCAGATCGAGGCGGACGATACGCTGGAGCTGCGTGTCGCCGAAACCGATCCAGGCGCCGATGGCACGGACATGTATATCGCACTGCAATCGGCCCTGTCGGATGCGCCGCGCGACCGCATCGCCGGCGCGGTGATGATTACCGACGGGCAGATCCACGACATTCCGAAAGACACGACGGACGCGCAGAAGCTCGGCCCCGTGCACGCGATGATCGTGGGCGGCGATGATGAGATCGACCGCAATATCGAGATACAGTCGGCGCCGTCCTTCTCGATCATCGACCAGAAGGTCGAGATGCGCGTGCAGGTGAATGATCCGACCGCGAAGACCGTGCCCGTGGGCATCACCATCAATGGCGAGGCGCAGCCGAACCAGACGGTGAAGGTCGGCGAGCCGCAGATGATTTCCTTCACGCTTGATCAGCGCGGCGAAAATCTTGTGGTGTTGTCGGTCGATGGTATTCCGAACGAACTGACGCTGGCGAACAACCTCGCCTCGGCGCGGATTTCGGGCGTGCAGGATCGCCTGCGCGTCTTGCTCATCACGGGCGAGCCGCATGCGGGCGCGCGCGTGTGGCGCGACCTCCTGAAATCCGACCCGGCGGTCGATCTGGTACACTTCACGATTTTGCGGCCGCCCAACAAGTCGGACAATGTGCCGACCGAAGAGATCGCGCTGATCGCCTTCCCGAAAGCGCAGCTGTTCCGTGAAAAACTGTCAGAGTTCGATCTTGTGATCTTCGACCACGAGCTGCGGCCCGCTGTTTTGGAGGAGGCCTATCTCGATCGTGTCGCGCGCTATGTCGAACAGGGCGGCGCGCTTCTGGTTGCCGCGGGCCCGTCCTATCCCGGCGCGTACAGGCTGTACGATACGCCGCTTGGCGGTGTACTGCCGGGCCGCGCCACAGGCGAGATGGTCGATGGCAAATTCGTTCCGCAGCTCACAGCGCTCGGCAAGCGGCACTCGGTGACGGCGACGCTCTCCACGGAGGGCTGGGGCCCGTGGATGCGCTACATGAAGATGGAGAGCGGCAATGCCGAAGCCCTCATGCAGACGCCAGACGGCAATCCGCTGCTGCTGCTGAAACGCGTCGGCAAGGGCCGCGTGGCGAGCGTGATGTCGGACCAGCTCTGGCTGTGGGCGCGCGGCTATGATGGCGGCGGACCGTATGCCGAACTGATCCGCCGCACCGCGCACTGGCTAATGAAGGAGCCGGAGCTCGAGGAAGAATTGCTGAAGCTGGAGGCTGGCGCGGCGCCGGAGATCAAGGCGCGATTGCAGACCATGTCGGATACGCCGGGCAAGCTGGTGTTGACGGGGCCGGATGGCAAGGAAGTCGAGACCGACTGGTCGATGACCTCGCCCGGCCACTATCAGGCGACGCTGCCAGCGGTGGGGCTTGGCCTCTATCGCGCCAAGAGCGGCAAGCTGAGCGCGGTGACGCTGCGCGGGCCGACGCATCCGCGTGAATATCTCGACCTGCGCGCGACGGCCGACAAGATCCAGCCGCTGGCGACGGCGACATTGGGCGGCGTCTATCGCCTCGGCGCCGACGGCTCGCCCAACCTGCCGCGGATGCAGCGGGTGGACGAGCGCGGCAATGCCTCAGGCTCCGACTGGTTCGGCCTGCGCAAGCGTAACGCCTATGCGGTACGCGCGACGGAGAGCACGACGCTGCTCCCCGGCGTGATCGGCATGCTGCTGGCATGCGCGTTCCTGATGCTGGCGTGGCGGCGCGAGGGGCGCTGATACGTCTTACTTTGTTGGTGGCCGGTCCGGCTTGCAGATCACGGCCAGCCTTGCCCGGAAGATACCGGGAGGCGCGGGGTCTACCACAAGGTCTTCCCGATCGTAGCCGACGACTTCGTAGTCATGTTGGCAGAGCCAGTACGCTCGGCGCTCGCAGATATCTCTATCTTTGTTCCATCCATAGCAATCGATCAGCCACGTCGTGCGGCCATCGGGAGCTGGATAGTGATAAACGGCGGTGATCTCGCCTTCTCGCGGTTCTTCGGGCGATGCACACGCGGCGACGGTCGGTAGGCTCAAGCCGATCACACCGGCCACCATCACACGGAGAGAAACGCGTCCCGTCATCGCCCGGCTGCCCCCAACTTCCGCGAACGTAGCGGAGTTCAGGCGGAAAGTCAGGACTGCTGTTGAGCCGTAAACACCGCCAGCTGCGCTGCGAAGGCGCGCTGGAAGGCCGGACGAGCTTCGGCGCGGGCGATGTAGGCGGTGAGATTGGCGTAGCCCTCCAGCAGGCCGGAGGGTTTCAGCCGCTGCAGGACATGCACCATCATGATGTCGGCGAGGCTGAAGGCGTCGTCGAGCCAGTCTGCGTCGCCGAGGTGGGCGGAAAGCTGCTTCAGGCGGGTGTGTACGCGCTCGACCACGAGCGGCAGGCGGTCGACGGCCCAGGGCTTGTCGGCTTCGAACAGTTTGGCGTTCTGCAGATCGAGTATGGGAGGCTCAACCGTATTCACCGCCGCAAACATCCAGCTGATCGCGCGCGCCTTGGCGTTGGCGTCTTGCGGCAACAGGACAGGATGGTCTTGCGCGATGCGGAGCAGGATCGATCCGGTTTCGAACAGCGCAACATCGCCGTCTTCGTAGGTTGGAATCTGGCCGAAGGGATTGAGCGCGAGGTGCGCCGGTTCCTTCATCTGGGCGAAGGTGAGCAGGCGCACGTCATAGGGTTGGCCCGCCTCTTCAAGCGCCCAGCGGACACGTGTGTCGCGTGCGAGGCCCCGGCCGCGATCCGGTGAAGCGGCAAAGGCGGTGATGGTGGGCGTCATGAGGAGCCTCCGTCCGATCCTGAGCTATGAAGCTATCGGAACGACGGGCGAAGGTCGCGCAATCCGACATGAAGCGCAAATTTGTCATCCCGGCCGCAGCGAAGCGGAGAGCCGGGAACCATTCATCCGCTGTCGTATTGTCGCGATGGGTCCCGGATAGCGCTGCGCGCTTCCGGGATGACACCTGCGCCTGCTCTAGCGCGGAACGCTCAGCGCGCCTTCGAGCTTTGCCGCACGGTCGGACAGGTCGCGGATCAGGACGCGGCGCTGGTCGACGGGGCCTGGGAGCTGGAAGCGGGCGCCGGATGGCTTGAAGCCGAATCGCTCATAGTAGTCGAGGTCGCCGACCAGGATGACGGCGGCGTAGCCCTGCTCGCGGCAGACGCCGATGGCGCGTTCCATCAGCTTGAAGGCGACGCCATTGCCACGGCGGCGTTCGGCGACGGCGATGGGGCCGAGGAAGGCGGCGCGGCCCTTCTCACCCACGGTGACAGGCCAGACGCGGACGACGCCGGTGACGCCTTCGCTATCGATGGCGACGAGGCTGGCGTCGGCGATCGGGGCGTTGCCTTCGCGCAGGCGCTCGGCCGTCTTGGCGAAGCGGCCGGGGCCGAACACGTCGTCGTACAACGCGTCGACGGCGTCCGCGTGCTCGGGCGCGTCCAGCACGATGGAATAGGCGGGGATGGCAGAGGCAGGCGTAGTCATGGGGCCAAAGGCTCCGGGCGAGAGTGACGAACCAACGACCGCAGCCTCTCCATACTTGGATCAGCCCAGGTCAGTGCATCACCGCTGGTCGCCGTCTTCCCCCCAAACCCATTTAAGGAATCGGGGGCCCTTCGCGCAGCCGGTTATTGGACGGTGCAGATAGGGACGTTTGCCCCCCTTCGCAAGAATTTATTGTGACGCAGGCGCAGGTGGCCCGCGCTCGTCATTCGACGGACGGTGGCTACGCCGCCTGCTCAGGATGATCGCTCAGGGCGAGTTGTTAGAGTAGCGCTCATCCTGAGCAGTGCGCTTGCGCGCGTCCATCGAAGTACGAGCGCGGCTGCGGGACGCTTCCCACCTGCTCCGCCCTGTGCTGATTATTGCCCAAAATCAGGAGGAAATTCCCATGGGCGTGCTCGACGGCAAGGTTGTGCTGGTCACTGGCGGCGGCAACGGGATCGGCAGGGAGACGGCGCTTCTGCTTGCCCGTGAAGGGGCAAAGGTGGTGGTGAACGACCTCGGCGGCTCGATGAGCGGCGGGCGACGAAGGCTCCGCCGGGCCGGCCGAGGCGGTGGCGCGGGAGATCCGGGGGGCGGGGGGGGAGGCGGTGGCCAATTCCGACAGCGTGACCGACTACGCCGCCGTGGGCCGGATGGTCGAACAGGCCAAGGACACGTTCGGCGGGCTCCACGCCATCGTGAACCCGGCCGGCATCCTGCGCGACGGCATGTTCCACAAGATGACCGAGGAAGACTGGGACCGGGTCATCAACGTCCACCTGCGGGGCTCGTTCAACGTTACTCGCGCGTCGATTGAATTGTTCCGTGAACAGAAGGATGGCGCGTACGTCCTCTTCACCTCGACCTCCGGCCTGATCGGGAATATCGGCCAGGCGAACTATTCCGCCGCCAAGATGGGCATTGTCGGCCTGTCGCGGATCGTGGCGATGGAGGGGGCGCGGAACAATGTCCGCTCCAACGTCATCGCGCCCTTCGCCTGGACCCGGATGATCGAGTCCATTCCCGTAAAAGACGAAGCCAGCGCCAAGCGGGTGGCCCGGATGCGGGACGCCATGCGGGCCGACCAGGTGGCGCAGCTGGCGGTCGCCCTGTGCTCGGACGGGGCCAAACACGTCAGCAGCCAGATCTTCGGCGTCCGGGGCAACGAAATCGTCCTGTTCGACCAGCCCCGGCCTATCCGGTCGATGGCGGACCTGACCGGCTGGAACCCCCAGAAAATCCTCGACACCTGCCTTCCGGCCATGGCGCCCGACTTTTTCGCCCTGGACGCGACTGCCGACGTCTTCCCCTACGACCCCGTTTGAGGCCAAAAAAAGCGTCGATTTGCAGTCTTTTTCTGAGGCGCGCCCGAAGATTTATGGTTTAGAAAGCGTTCCATCCGCACATCGTCGCGGAGAGGTCGTTCACTTGCTTCCGTCACACGATTTGCCCGGCATGTTTGTGGTCCGGCCCGTAAGGGTCGTCGGCCTCGATTTGCCCGCAGTGACGGCCTCGGGGGAGCAGATCTGATGGGCGACTCGGGCGGGACACTCTGGTCAATGCGAACCAAGACACGCCAGCCCTGGTGGTCCTTTCTTCCGGACGACGAGCTGCTGCAGATGCGGCTCAAGGATCTTCACGTCTCGCTCGACGGCTCGTGGCTGCAGGCCAGCGTGACGACGCTGAACGGCGAACTGAAGCGCAAGGGACTCGTTCAAGCCCACGCGTGGATTTCCGATGAATGGTTCAGCCCGGACACGACCCCCGGCATCGCCATTCCGTTCTATCTCGCTCACCCGCGCCTGGCGCGCCTCGAGCGCAAGATGTTCAAGGACGTCGAAGGCGGCACGCGCCGCCAGAGCCTGCAGATCCTGCGGCATGAGGCAGGGCACATTGTCCAGCACGCCTACGCCCTGCACCGCCGCCGCAAATGGCAGGACACGTTCGGCCGTTCGTCGACGGCCTATCCCGAAAGCTATCGGCCCAATCCGAACAGCAAGAACTTCGTCCAGCACCTGCCGCGCTGGTATGCGCAGAGCCATCCGGATGAAGACTTTGCCGAGACGTTTGCCGTGTGGCTGACGCCGCGGTCGAACTGGAAGCAGAAGTACGCCGAATGGCCCGGCGCGCTCGCCAAGCTGGAATATGTCGACGGGCTGATGGGCGAAATCGCTGGCTCCAAGTCAGGCCTGACGCGGCGACTTGAAGTTGACCCGGTCGGCCGCCTCAACCGCACGCTGGCCGATCACTATGAACAGAAGCTGGCCTGGTACGCGGTCGACACCGACACGCGTTACGACAAGGACCTGCTGCGCATCTTCTCGAACGATCCGCGCCATTCGCATCGTCCGCCGGCATCTTCGTTCCTGCGTCACAACCGCGTAGCCATTCGCGAATCCGCCTGGCGCGTTTCGGGCGCCTACCAGATCGCTCTCGACAACACGATCGATCTGCTTATCAGCAGGGCGCGGGCGCTGAAGCTGCGTGCGCCGGGCCGCGAGTATGAGCTGCGCAAATCGATGGTTCGCCTGTTGAACACCAAGGTGGCGCACCAGCTGCACGCCTCGCGCAGGCAATGGTTCGCTGTATGAATTCACTACGTATCCTGTGTCTGGCGCACCCCGACCTGATTCCTCCCGACAACATCGCGGAGATGACGGAAAACGAGGCGTATGTCTGGAAGACCGAGTACGACGTCATCAAGACGTTGAAAGGCAACGGACATGACGTGCGCATGATCGGCGTGCAGTCCGAGCTGACGCCGATCCGCGATGCGGTCGAGGACTGGAAGCCGGATATCGTCTTCAACCTGCTCGAAGAATTCCACGGCGAGACGCTGTACGCGCAGAATGTCGTCGGCCTGCTTGAGCTGCTGCGCGTGCCGTACACGGGCTGCAACCCGCGCGGGCTGATGCTGGCGCGCGGCAAGGACCTCTCCAAGAAGCTGCTGAAGTACCATCGCGTGCCGGTGCCGGCGTTCGCGGTGTTTCCGATGGGCAAGAAGACACGCCGTCCGGCGCGCCTCAAATTCCCGCTGATCGTGAAGAGTCTGTGGGAGGATGCGTCCCTCGGCATCGCGCAGGCCTCCATCGTCGACACGGACGAGAAGCTGGCCGAGCGCGTGGCCTTCATTCACAAGCGTCTCAACACACCCGCCATCGCCGAAGAGTTCATCGAAGGTCGCGAAATCTATGTCGGCGTGCTCGGCAATGACCGCATCCAGGTTTTGCCCGTGTGGGAGCTGAGCTTCTCCAATCTGGCCGAAGGCGCGCACGCGATCGCCACCGAGAAGGTGAAGCACGATCCGATCTATCAGGAGAAGCGCGGCATCCTGCAGGGACCGGCGCAGGATCTTTCACCGAAAGTGGTGACCAAGATCCGCACCCTGGCCAAGCGCATCGCCCACACGCTTGAACTCGACGGCTATGGCCGTATCGACTTCCGGCTGTCGAAGGACGATGTGCCGTACTTCATCGAGGCCAACCCGAACCCCGAGATCGCCTCCAGCCAGGAATACGCGCAAGCCGCCCTGCACGCAGGCATCAGCTATGGCGACCTTCTGAACAAGATCGTCATGCTTGGGCCTGAAGCGCGCGGGCGTGGAGACCTAGTCTCAGCCGCTGGGATCGTCGTCCACGGGCTCGACCTTGCGGACCAGCACCTTGTCCACGCGCCGGCCGTCCATGTCGACGACTTCGAAGATCAGCGGCGCCTGCTCGACCTTGTCGCCTTCCTTGGGCAGTGCGCGCAGGAGGTGCATCACCAGGCCCGCGACGGTCGAAAAACCTTCTTCGCCGTTGAGCCCGCGCACGCCGACGAGTTGTTCGAACTCGTCGACCGGCGTCATGCCATCGACCAGCCAGCTGCCATCGTCACGCTTGATCGGCGGAGACAGGCCCTCGTCGATTCCGAGCGCATCATCGCCCGCGATCGATTCCAGAAGGTCGGCGGCCGTGACAAGACCGAGCACGGAGCCGTACTCGTCCGACACGATAACCATGCGCACCGGATTGCCCTTCATGGCCTCCAACAGGCGCAGAACCGGCATGGTATCCGGCACAAAGGTCGGCGGATGCATCACGGCCTTGAGGTCTATCTTGCCGGTGTGTGCAAGGTGGGTGAACAGCTCCTTGCCCTGCACGATCCCGATGACATCGTCAGCGTTGCCTGCGGCGACGGGGAAGCGCGAATGGCCGCTGTCGCCGATCTCCTTGATCAGGTCCTCGCGCGTCGTCTCGGGGTCGAGCCACACCATTTCGGTGCGCGGCGTCATGATGGTTTTCACGGTGCGATCGCCGAGGCGCATGACGCCCTGGATCATCTCGCGCTCTTCTTCCTCGATCACGCCGGCCTTTTCGCCCTCGACGATCAGCGACTGGAGTTCTTCCTCCGTCACGTCTTCCTGCCGGGTGCGGTTGAGGCCAAGCAGGCTGAGCACGCCGTCGGTCGTTGCGCGCAGCAGCCAGACCACCGGCGAGGCGCCACGCTCGATCAGCGACATCAGTGGCGCCATCGCCGCCGCCATCGGCTCGGGTGCGGCCAGCGCGATGCGCTTCGGGATCAGCTCACCGAGGATCAGCGACAGAAGCGTCGTCAGCGCGATCACCAAGCCGAACGCGATCTCTGCAGCGTAGGGCGCGACGGCGGGATGAATGCCGGCGATCACCGGCGTCAGGTCGTCGGAGAGCGCCGTTGCGCTGTACGCGCCCGCGATCACGCCGATGGCGGTAATGCCGATCTGAACGGTGGACAGGAGCTTGGAGGGATCCTCCAGCAGCCGCAGCGCGACCTTGGCCCCCGCATTGCCCTTGTCAGCCATGGCCTTCAGGCGCGGCCGGCGCGAAGAAACGATCGCCATCTCCGACAGCGCAAAGACGCCGTTGAGCAGGATCAGCAGTACGAGGATCAGAAGTTCCATGGACTCCGCGGCCAGGACGGCCGTGCGACTGGCCCGGGTCAGGTCCGGAGGAGGAGAGTTTTGCTCTACTTGCCCGCGTCATTCAACGGGGCCGGTGGCCTCTCTCACCCCTCCTTTGACCAAAACAACCTATCTTTCAGATAGATAGCATCCTCGAATATCCCGGTGGAGACAAAATTTGGGGCGCTGGCGCCCATTCCCGGAGGATTGCGCGTAGGATTATTGTCCTATATAAAGGCATTCTGTCCTAGGAGCTGGAATCGCTCATGCGCCACACCGACATCTGGAAAGCCGTCGACTCGCTGGCCGAACGCAATGGCCTGTCCGCCTCCGGCCTTGCCCGGCGTGCGGGTCTCGACCCCACGGCTTTCAACAAATCCAAGCGCACGAACGCGGATGGCTCGCCACGCTGGCTGTCGACGGAGAGCCTGTCCAAAGTGCTGCAGGCGATGAACTCCTCGCTGGAGGATTTCGCTGCGCTGGCCGAGGGCCGGCAGGGGCACACCGCGCCGCTGTTGGGCTTCGCCAAGGCCGGCAGCGAGGGCTATTTCGATGATGCCGGTTTCCCGACCGGCCAGGGCTGGGACGAGGTGCGCTTCCCCGGCCTCGAGACCGAGAATGTCTACGCGCTGGAGATCACAGGCGACTCGATGGAGCCGGTCTATCGCCGTGGCGACCGCATCATCGTGGCGCCCGGCGCAGACATCCGCCGTGGCGATCGTGTCGTTGTCCGCACCAAGGACGGCGAGGTGCTCGCCAAACTGCTCGGCCGGCAGACGGAACGGATGATCGAGCTGATCTCGATCAATGCGGATTATAGCCCACGCGAACTGGCGCGTGTCGACCTCGCGTGGATCGCGCGCATCCTGTGGGTCAGCCAGTAGGCATTATCCGCCTGCCATTGCGCGCATCACCTCCGCCGTTTCCGGGTTCGCCGGGAAGAATGCCTCCACCGCCAGCTCCGATAAGGTCACGTCGGCAGGCGTCCCGAAGATCGTGATGGTCGAGATGAAAGACAGAACGCGATCGCCGATGCGCAGCTCGAACGGGATCGCGATTGCGTCTGCCTCGTTGCGGTCCCGGCGCGGCGTGGGCGGCGCGGGATAGCCCGCCAGCTCCTTCTCCAGCGCGATCAGTTTTGAGTCGTGCGTTGCGTCGATCTGCTGGCCCAGCCGCCACAGCACATGCGCTTTCCACTGCCCGAGATTGACGATGCTCTTCGCCAGCCCGCGCGGATGCATCGACAGGCGCAGCACGTTCGGCTGGCCTTCCAGCAATGACTTGTCCTCAACCAGCGATAGCAACGGCCCCACAGACGCGTTCGCGAGCACGAGATGCCACCAGCGATCGACAGCAAAGGCCGGGTTAGGTTCATGCCCCTTCAACACCAGCTCCACCGCGCCGCGCGCTGCCGCCATGGAAGGATCGGACAGCTTGCGCTCGGCAAACGCTGGCGCAAAACCGGCCGACAGCAGCACGACATTCCGCTCGCGCAGGGGCAGGTCGAGGTGTTCGCACAGCATCTCGACCATGTCGCGCGAGGGCGCAGCGCGGCCGCTTTCGACAAAGCTGAGATGGCGCTGCGAGACGCCTGCCTCCAGCGCGAGATCGAGCTGGCTCATGCGCCGCCGGGCGCGCCAGTCTTTGATGAGATCGCCCACGCGCTGTTGACCCGAGGGCGATGCGGAGAGGGTTTGCTGTTCCATGCCGCAATGAATAGCCCCGGCGCTTCCGCACTTCCATTACCTCTGACGTAATCGCCAGCCCCCGTTCATCGATTCATGGTGACCCCATCAAACCGCCCAACACAGGAGCCAACATGACGATGATCTCTCCCTTCCTCCGCAAAATTCTGATGGTCGACGCCACGATCAGCGGCGCTGGCCGGGCTCGCCTTCATCGGCGGCGCGGACCTGACGCACGACTTGCTCGGCCTGCCATCCGCGCTGCTGTTCTGGTCCGGGGTTGCCCTGATCCCGTTCGTCGCAACGCTGGTGATGGTGATCCGGGCAAACGCTGCGCCGGCCGGTGTCGTGGCGGCGATCATCGCGATCAATTTCGCCTGGGTCGCCGCCAGCCTGTTCGTCGCCTTCGGCCCGGTGTTCGCGCCGACCCTGATCGGCAAGGTGTTCGTATGTGCTCAGGCGGCGATGGTGTTCCTGTTTGGCGAGCTGCAGTTCACTGCGCTTCGCCGCTCGGGGCGCGCCATGGCCTGATGCTTCTGACTCGGCTCTCTCTCGACAACTACCCCGGCTTCGGCCGGGGTTTTTCTTTGTCAGCCCCCTTGATCAACCTTCTGGCGGATCCGTCTGCTTGCAGTCGGTGAAGGTCTCGCCGGGCACGCCATTCAGCATGGCCTCGCCATGATGCTCCCAGAACTCGACCTTCTCGTCGCTGTAGCGCGAGCCTGAAGCCGCGATCGCGGCAGGCACTTGATACGTCGCCTTGTCTGTTCTCACGACCGCGTAGGTGAAACCCTCATCGAAGCCGACGTGGAAGGTTTTCGCACCGGCGCAGGTGTACGTGTATTCCGGACCGACCACTTGTGCGGCCGGTTTTTCGGGCGGCGCGCAACCAATCGCGCCGAGCGCAAGACAGGAGAGCAGAACAGTGCGCATGTGATGTCGTCACGCCAGAGGGGCCTGTGACAGGAAAGTCATTTCCCGTGCACAGCGCAAGACCGTTCCGCAGACCCTTTGCAGTCGCCAATCACGTTACGATTTTTCAAACTGGGTGTCGGAATGCGGCGCGCTAGATCGTTCTTGATACAGGAGCGCAGGTTTGGCACGTCTTGGCCAAGCCGCACGCAAAGTTGGAGACGATCATGAAATACCCGTCCGAAGCCGTTTCCGTCATCGCGTTGGCAACGCTCGCATTCACCGCATGCTCACCCAGCGCGCCAGCGCCGGCCAAGCCCACCGCGCCCGAAGTCGTCACCCCCGCCGAACCCGTTGCGCCGGCGCCGGACGTCTCGCAGCTGCCGGCAGGCGTCTACACGACCGACCCGTCGCACTCGATGCTGGTCTTTCACGTCAATCACCTCGGCTTCTCCCACTACACAGCGAGCTTCAGCGGCATGAAGACAGAGCTGACGCTGGACCCGGCCGCGCCTGAGACCGCGAAAGTCATCGCCACAATCGATCTCGCCTCGTTGACCCTGCCGTCGCCGCCGAAGGGTTTTGTGGACGAGCTGCTTAGCGCGCCATGGCTCGACAAGAAGACCACGCCGCAGATGAAATTTGAATCCACCGGCGTGACCAAGACAGGGCCGGCCACGGCCGACGTCGCGGGTAATCTCACGCTCAAGGGCGTGACCAAGCCGGTGACGCTGCATGTCACCTTTAACGGCGGTTATGGCGGCCACCCGCAGGACCCGCACGCGCGCATCGGCTTCTCGGCCCACGGGACGTCTGAAGCGTTCGGACTTCGGCGTCTCCCTCGGCATCCCGGTTCCGCCATCGACCATGGGCGTTGGCGATGACGTGACGTTCGAGATCGAAACCGAGCTCAGCGGACCGGCATGGAAAGACCCGGGCACGCCCGCTCCGCCGCAGTAGGTCGGGCGTCAGCCTAGCGTCATCAGACGTTCGACAACGGCGAGCAGCCGCTCTTCCGGCACAGGGCATTGCATCTGCTCGTCCGAAGCCCAGCGGAGGTGGCGCGCGATCGCCTCTCGCCCAGCGCCTTGCTGCAGCATGCGCACGACCGGCCACGCATAGCTGTCGTATTCATCCAGCGGCACGCCGCAGCCGATGGGATCCCAGTCAGCGTGCAGGATCGCCTGCACCTGCGTGAACAGGTCTCGCGCTTCTGCGCTGTTCACAGCATTGTCCGCGCGAGCTTCTGGGCGGCGTCCTGATTGCCATCGAGCGCGGTCAGCAACTGCTCCGCGCGCGTCTGCATCACTTCCTCGATGTGATCGGAGGCCGATGCCGACGCAGCACGCTCCAACGCGGCTTTCACCTCGCCCTGATAGCGTTTCAGATCCAGAGCCGCGAGCGCGCGGGCGTATTGCCAGTGCACGCCGACATCATCGGGCGCGAGCAGGCGGGCGGCGTCATAGTGCTTCCGCGCATCATCGAGGCTGGCCCCCATCATCCATGAGCCCATGGAACCGCCGCGCCGTTCGACCTCGATATTCCACACCGCCAGAAATCCGTGCGCGTAAAAATTGCGCGGATCAGACCGGAGGACCTCCTCGGCCAGCTTCTTGCCACGCTCGCCATAGCCCGCGGTCCACGCCGCCATCGCATCCATGTCGCGGCTCTTGAGGGAAAGGGCGATGGCCAGCTGCAGCTGCGCCTCCTCGTGGCCAGGTTCCTCCTTCAGCGCCGCCTCTGCGTCGCGCGCGGCGCGGTCGACGATGGCCATTTCGGGTTCTGAATTTCCTGTCATGCAGTGCGCCAGCAGCGCCCTTGCCGCGAACGCGAGGTCGTCGGCGCCGGCGGCCGTCTCTGCGTCCGCAGCGGCCGTCAGATACTCGCCTCGCGCGAATTTCCCCGCGAGTTCAGGTGATGTCGGATGAGCGTGGGCCGGGAGGGCGAGCAAAAGGGACGCGGCAAGCGCGGCGGGTAGAAGTCCGAATGCGCTGCTAAAACGGCGCATGCAGGTCCTTTGCGTCTGGAAATTGCATGATGCGCCCCCCTGCCTACTTGCGCAACGGTCCAAACTGAGGCCGTAACTTGGCTGTATCGAGGAGCGTTTCACGTGCGTGGCCTGGTCTGCATCGCCCTGCTGGCGCTCGCCGGAGCCTGCGAGGCGCCGTCGGATAAATCCGACCCCGCCGCCGAGATGCCGGACAGCGACAGCAATGCCTTCCGCGCCGACGCGGCGAAAGACCGCGCTTATGCGGGCGAATGGGCCCGGAATTCCGATGGCTGCAACAACCAGCGGGAAGTCTGGACGATCGAGGAAAACCGCATGGGCATGAAGCGTGAGCGCTTCTGCGTCTTCGAACGGATATTTGCCTCGGGCGACGACGCGGAACAGGGCTGGTCCGCCAGCGCGCGCTGCCTTGCCGATGGCAAGCAGAGCCATGATTTCGTGTTCTTCCGGGTCAATCCGAACAAGCAACAGATGCGCGTGACGATCAACGACTCGGAATCAGTGGACCTGATCCGCTGCCCGATGCGGACCTGACGTGAGCGACATCAACCGTTTCGCTCGCCCAGGCGCCACCCGCGCCCGCGCCGTGGTGCATGACGGGCGCGTCTATACGGTGGCGACCTCTCCGGTGAAATCGGCGTCGATGGAGGAGCAGGCGCATGCCGCGCTGGAACAGCTCGACCTGCATCTGGCGGAGGCGGGGTCACACAAGAGCCGGCTGCTGACCGTAACCGTCTACATCACCGACATGGCCCGCAAGGCCGGACATGAACCGCGCGTGGGATGCATGGGTCGATATCGGCAACCCGCCGCAGCGGGCGTGCATCGGCGCGACGCTGGAAGGCGACGACCTGATCGAGCTGGTGGCGGTCGCCGCCGTGCTTGAGGACTGACCAATTGCCCGTCAACGCGGCGGCGCTTATGCCCGACGCATGGCGGATGGGCTGCTGATTCTCCACTTTGTCGGGCTGATGCTCGCAGCGAGCGGCGTTGTCGGCGCACTCGCTTCGCTCGCGTCGGCGAGGCCGGCTGCGCGGGGCAAGGCTTCGGCCAAGCGCAGTCCGGGGCGGATCTATGCGCGGCTGGCCAGCTTCGGCGCCGTGCTGATGGTTCCGAGCGGGATCGGCCTGCTCGTCGTGAAGCCGTGGCTGTTCTATCCAGGCGCGATGTTCTGGATGAAGCTGGCTTTCACGGCGGTATTCGTGCTGGCGGTCTTCGGCATTGAAATGGTGCATGCCGGACGCACACGTCAGGCCGGGAACCTGCTGGCCAGCCTCAGCCCGTTGGCTGGTTTGTCATTGCTCGCCACCGTGATCTTTTCGGTGCTGGCGTTTCACTAGCGGCGAAGGCCTCTAGTTCATCATCCGCTTCGGATCGAGCATGGAGCCGAAGCGGGAACGCAGGCACTCGCCGGAGGCTGCGAGCGGTTCGATCAGCGTGACGATCCAGCCCATCTCCTCAAGCTTCTGCTTGCGTGTATCGGCCTCGACGCGACTGATGCGTTCCACCCGAACGTCGGTTCCTTGCGGGTCGCTGTAGCGGAGCTTGCAGGTTTCAATCGTGTTCATAGTCGCAGTACGCGCGAGCAACGCACTTCGATCCCGAAAAATCGGGAACCGTGTCTGATTTTCCACGCCTGCCGTAGCGGACTAGCCGCGCGCGAGGGAATCCCGGATCAATTGGGCCGATTCCTTCACGCCATAGAGCGCAACGAACCCGCCGAACCGCGGCCCCTGCGACTGGCCGAGGCACACCTCGTAGATCGCCGTGAACCACGCGCGCAGCGGCTCGAATGCGTGCTCGGTGCCAACAGCGAACACCATCGTTTGCAGGCTCTCGCCATCCATCGCGCCGTCCCAAGCCTCGAGACGTGTCGCGAGGTCTTCCAGCGCGGCACGCTCCTTCGCATCAGGCGCGCGATAGGTCTTCGTAGGCTTCACGAAGTCGGCGTAGTATTTCAGCGCATAGCCCACGAGATGATCGAGCAGCGGATCAGTTGCAGGCGAGGCGTCCGGCGCCTCGCGGCGGATGAAGCCCCACAGCACATCCTTGTTCGATGCGTTCGCTGCCGAGACGAGGTTCAGCAGCATGGCGAACGACACCGGCGAGGACTTCGCCGGCGGCGCGCCGCCATGGATGTGCCAGGCGGGGTTTTCGAGCTGCTGTTCCGGCGTCTGCTTCGCGTAGGCGTCGAGGAAGGTAAGGTACTCGTCGACCGCCTTCGGGATCACGTCGAAAAAGAGCTTCTTGGCGGTCTTCGGCTTCTGCCACTGATACAGCGACAGGCTTTCAGCCGGCGCATAGGCCAGCCACTGCTCGACCGAGATGCCATTGCCCTTGGTCTTGGAGATCTTCTCGCCCTTGTCGTCGAGAAACAGCTCGTAGACGAATTGCTGCGGCGGTTCGGCGCCGAGGATCTTGCAGATCTTGGAATAGATCGGCGCGTTGGCCTGGTGGTCCTTGCCGAACATCTCGAAGTCGACGCCTAGCGCCGCCCAGCGCATGCCGAAGTCCGGCTTCCATTGCAGTTTCACATTGCCGCCGGTGACCGGCAACGTCGTGTCCTGGCCGTTCTCGTCGACGAACGTCACGGTGCCGGCCTTCGCATCGACCGCCTTCATCGGCACGTAGAGCACGCGGCCGGTGGTCGGCGAGATCGGCAGGAAGGGCGAATAGGTTTCGCGGCGCTCGTCGCCCAGCGTCGGCAGCATCACTTTCATGATGTCATCGTACTTCTCGGCGGCGCGCAGCAGCATCGCGTCGAACCGGCCCGACTTGTAGAGCTCCGTCGCCGAGGCGAACTCGTACTGAAAGCCGAAGCTGTCGAGGAAAGCGCGCAGCCGCGCATTCATGTGCGCGCCATAGCTCTCATGCGTGCCGAACGGATCAGGCACGGTGGTGAGCGGCATCTGCATGAAGCTGTGCAGCTTCTCAGGGTTCGGCACGGTGTCCGGCACCTTGCGCATGCCGTCCATGTCGTCCGACACGCAGATCATCCGCGTCTTGTACTGGCCGCCCGTCAGTGCTTCGAACGCGCGGCGCACCATCGTCGTCCGCACCACTTCGCCGAACGTGCCGATGTGCGGCAGGCCGGACGGGCCATAGCCCGTCTCGAACACGACCGGCGCATCCTTCGCGCGCCCGGCCTTCTCCAGCTTGTCGATGCGCGCCTTCAGCTCGCGGGCCTGTTCGAAAGGCCAGGCTTTTGCAGCTTGCGCAATATCGGCGACGGACATGAGGAACTCCTGAGCGCCCCGCCTATTCGGCACGGGCCACAGGGTCAAGCGCGACCTATGACCGATCCGGCGCGAGGCTGTCCGGGCCTGCGAGATAGACCGCATCGCGCCCGATCACGCCCACCAGCAGCCGCCCACCGGGAAACACAGCGTCGAAAGCAGTATCCAGCACATTCAGCCCGCCTGTCAGCGCGCCATAAGCCGGCATCACCAGCCGTTCGCCATCGGTTGCAAAGCACCGCGCGCGCACCGCCCGTCCGCCGCGACCGACGACCTTGGCGCAGGGGTGCAGGTGGCCGGCGACTTCGCCCGCAGCGCCGGTCGGGATGTGTCGGAAGGTCAGCGGGCCGATGGCGAGTTCCGCCGTGGCGCGTCCACCAAGATCTTCAGGCGGCGCCGGATCGTGGTTACCCTCAACCCATACCCAGTCACAGATCGACGTCATCGCACGCAGGTTCGCAACGTCGTCAGCGGCCATGCGTGGACGGGCGCGCCGATCATGAAAACTGTCGCCCAGCGAAATGACCATACGTGGGGAGAGGGCAGTCATCGCCCGCGCCACCCGGGCCAGCGTGGCGCGCGTGTCATAGGGCGGCAGCATCTGGCCGCGCGAGGCGTAGGAGGAGGCTTTTTCGAGGTGCAGGTCGGAGACGACCAGGACGCCTTGGTCTTCCCACCACAAGCCACCGCACGTCAGTGCGCGTAAGCGGGCGCCCGCGACCACAAGGTCGAGGCCGCTGCTTGCTTCGGTGGATTTGAGCGCCGGCTGCATTGGCGGGACCGTGTCGGCGGTCGCGGAGAAGGTCAACTGCGTCCGGATGACTCCGCTGCAAGTTGCTCGGTTCCGTGCCCATCGCGCTCGTCCTTCGACGGACGGCCCTGCGGGCCTGCTCAGGATGAGCGCTACTCCAGCAACTAGCCCCAAGCGCTCATCCTGAGCAGGCGGCAAAGCCGCCGTCCGTCGAAGGACGAGCGCGGGCTCACCACCCCTTAGCTCATCGCATCCCGCACCAGATCATCCTCCGCCTCGCGCAGGATCGCCTCCGCCGCATTGCCCGAGAACACGGGCTCCTTGCCGATCTCCAGCATCACCGGCACCGCGAAAGGCGAGATCTGCTCCAGCTTCGCGTGAACGATCTTGCCCTTGATACGCTTCAGCGCCTCGCCCAGCCGGCGCACGTCGAGCAGGCCATCGCCCGCTTCCTGACGCGCTGCGTGCAGCAGAATGTGATCCGGCTCGTGGCTGCGGAGCACATCGTAGATAAGGTCGGTGGAGAAGGTGATCTGCCGCCCGGTCTTCTCGTGCTGCGGCATACGGCGTTCGATCAGGCCGGAGATCAGCGCGTTGTTGCGGAAGGTGCGCTTCATCAGGGCGCTTTCTTCCATCCAGGCATCGAGATCGTCGCCCAGCATGTCCTGCGCGAAGAGATAGTCCATGTCCTCGCCGCGCATGTCCTCCAGCGCCCAGATCGACAGCGCGTATTCCGATGCGACGAAGCCGAGCGGCTTGAGCCCCGTGCGCTCCAGCCGCCGCGTCAGCAGCATGCCGAGCGTCTGGTGCGCCAGCCGCCCCTCGAACGGATAGCAGACCAGATAGTGACGATCGCCACGTGGGAACGTCTCCACCAGCAGCTGGTCGGCCGACGGGATGATCGACTTGCGTTCCTGCATCTCGATCCACTCACGCACCTGGTCCGGAAGTTTGTTCCAGTTGTCGCGGTCATGCAGGATGTGCCGCACGCGATCGGCAAGGAATGTCGTCAGCGGAAACTTGCCGCCATTGTAGGACGGGATTTTCGGGCTTGGATCGTAGGTTTTCGTCACCAGCGCATCGCTGTCGGAGATGCCTTCGAAACGCAGGATCTCGCCGGCAAACAAAAATGTGTCGCCGGGCGTCAGCATCTCGAAGAAATATTCCTCCATCTCGCCCAGCTTGCGCCCCGGCCGCATCAGGCGCTTGTCGGCATTGGCGCCCTTGTAGAACGACACCATGCGGACCGGGATCATCGGCTCCTCGATGATGACGCCGATGTTCATGCGGTGCCGGCTGCGCACATCGTCATTGCGGGCGCGCCAGACACCATCGGGAAAGCGCACGATACGGCGAAAGCGATCATACGTCTTCAGCGCATACCCGCCGGTGGCGACCAGATCGACCACCCGCTCCCATGTCTCCCAGTCCAGGTCCGCGTATGGCGCGGCAACCCGCACCTCCTCGTAGAGCTTCAGGGCGTCAAAACCATCGCCGCACGCACGCCCCATGATGTGCTGCGCCAGCACATCCAGCGCGCCGCGCCGCGGCCCTGGCCCATCCAGCTCCCCTGCAGCGACGGCCTCCACGGCTGCACGACACTCCAGCACCTCGAAGCGATTGGAGGGCGCGAGCAGGGCGCGGCTCGGTTCGTCCATGCGGTGATTGGATCGCCCTATCCGCTGGATCAGGCGCGACGAGCCCTTGGGCGCCCCCATCTGCACGACCAGATCAACGTCGCCCCAGTCGATGCCGAGATCGAGCGTCGAGGTGCACACCACCGCCTTCAGCTTGCCGCCCGCCATCGCCGCCTCGACCTTGCGCCGCTGCTCGATATCGAGCGAGCCATGGTGCAGGGCGATGGGCAGGCTGTCTTCGTTGACGCGCCACAGCTCCTGAAACGTCATCTCCGCCTGGCTGCGCGTGTTGACGAAGACGAGCGACATCTTCGCGGCTTTGATGGCGCGGTAGACTTCCGAAATGTTGTGCCGCCCCGAATGGCCCGACCACGGGATGCGCGCTTCCGAATCCAGTACGTCGATATTGGCCTTGGCGCCGCCCTGATGCCGGATGATCGGCGTACCCGGCCCCAACCAGCGCGCCAGCGCATCGGGATCGCGCACGGTCGCCGACAAACCGATATGCCGGGCGGCAGGCGCCCACTGGCGCAAGGCGGCGAGGCCAAGGGCGAGCATGTCGCCGCGCTTGGTCTGCGCGATGGCGTGCACCTCGTCCACAATCACGGCGTGCAGGTCGGCGAAGAAACGACCGGCGTGTTCGGACGCCACCAGCAGAGCGAGCTGCTCGGGCGTGGTCAGCAGGATATCCGGCGGCTTCGCCCTCTGTCGCTGCCGCCTTGATGGGCTGGTGTCGCCGGTCCGCGTGTCCAGCTTGAGATCGAGCTGCATCTCCTCGACCGGCTGCGCCAGGTTACGTGCCACGTCGGTGGCGAGAGCCTTCAGCGGCGAAATGTAGAGCGTGTGCAGCGCCGGATGGATGCGCGGCGGCGCATCGGCCAGTTCGATCAGGCTGGGCAGGAAGCCGGCGAGCGTCTTGCCGCCGCCCGTCGGCGCAATCACCAGCCCGCCCTGACCCTGCTTTGCCGACGCGATCAGCCCGGCCTGGTGCGGCCGTAGCTCCCAGCCGCGCGCGTCGAACCAATCCGCAAAGCGTGGCGGCAGCAAGGTTGGCGCTGTCTGATCGTCGGCCATCTACCCAAGATAGGTGCTTGGGCAGCGCTTGTCGCGCGAACGTTAAGACACCCTGCCCGCCCGTTAATGCTTTGTTGGCCAAATCCACGCACTTTGTGGCTCCATGACCGTGTCGATCCGCGCCTCGCTGCTTCTAAGCGCACTCGGCATGGCCGCGTTGACCGCGGCCTTCGCTGCTCCCGACGCCAACAAACCCGCGTCTCACGTCGTCCCGGACAACTTCCAGCGCGACGCAGACCAGAGCCACGGTGCCAGTGCCAGCACGATCACGCCGAACAGCGACAGGCCGATCAGCACCCAGTTGAACGTGAATTCGAAGGTCGGAAACTGCGTCCAGTTGACGGACAAGGTCGTGACCATGGTCGCAACCCCCAGCACGACGCCGGAGCGGGGGTGTGAGAGCATCAGCCAGAACACCACGAAGTCGACGGCGCAGACGCCGTACCAGAACCACACCGCCCATTCCGGCGCGGGGCCGTGATACCAAGGGCTGCCGTTCACCCAGAGCCAGCCGAAGTGCGACACCGCCCCGAACAGGAAGCCGACACCGAGAACGACGCGCGTGCGATCGGCGGCGTTCATCTCCGGACCCCATGCCCGCACGATGGCGCCCAGCCATTTCATGCAAGCAGCTTTCTTAGCCGCGCGTAATCCGCCTTCGAATTGTGCCGCGCATCCATCGGCACCGCCTTGAGCAGCACGACTTCGATGTCGCCCATCGCCTTCGCACGCGTCTGCAGGTCGGGCAGGCTCAGGCCATCCCCCGCCAGCGCCAGCCGCGCACGCGCACCATCCGCAAGCAACGCCGCCTGTTGCACGCCCGGCCAGCTCAACGCCGCCGTCTCGATCGCGAACGGGAACAGGGCGCCGTGCGCCGCCTCGCGCCGCCCCAGCAGCCATAGCCGACCACGCTCATCTACGTGCGCCGCGTCGCCCGTCCGATGCCACAGCTCGCCATCGCGCATGCTTTTGGTGGACACGTCATCCGCTGGATTGAGATAGCCACGGTTCACGTGCGGCCCTGCGACAAACACCTCATGGTCGCGTATCTCGACCTTGATCTCCGGTATCGGCGTGCCAGCGAGCAGCCCAGCACCCTGAGCCATCGCCTGCCAGTCAGCGTCCGAGATGTCTTTCAATGAAAGGTGCGCAATCGGTTCCGCCTCGGTCGAGCCATAGACCGCATGAACCTCCGCCTTCGGCGCTGCGCGCGCAGCCGCGTGGAGCAGGTTGGGAAATACCGGCCCGCCTCCCGTGAAGACGCCTCCAAGCTGCGTCATGGGCGGAGCTCCTTCCGCGATCCGCGCAACAACGGCGGGCGGAGCGATGATCCGATTCACTCTGTGACGCGCGATCTGCTCGCGGAGCCTTGCGCCATCCAGCAGCGCGGGCCGAGTCAGCTTGCCGGCTGGAATAACGCTGGTCGCGCCCGCTGCCAGGTTCGAAAGGATGAACACTGGCAGGGAGATAAGATCGACATCCTCCGGCTGCGTTTGCCGCAGCTTCTCCAGCAACTCATGCTGCAACATCAGGAAGTCCGCCGAACGGACGATGCCCTTAGGTCGCCCCGTCGAGCCAGAGGTGAACGTGATCAGCGCCGGCGCGTCGCCCGGAAGATGCTTCGCTGCATCAACGCCGACCGCATCGTCATCGATGTCGGGCAGGAGCTTCAGCCCCCGCAGTTCCGGGATCAGCAGGCGCAGCACATACCCGATGCCGGCCGTCACCATCGCCTTCGGCTGCGCCGCCTGCACCGCCACGCGCAGACCCTTAAGCCCGGCAGCCGGTTCCGGAAACATCGCGACGGCTCCAAGGCGGAACACCGCCAGCAGCGTTTCATAAAGCTCGACCGAAACGCCCCGCGCGATCAGCACCACATCGCCTGCGCCGATGCCCGCCCTGGCATACGCGGCCGCACGCGCCGCTGACGCACGCGACAGGTCGGCATAGCTCACCACGCGGCCATCCGGCATGATGATCGCTGCAGCCTCGGGCCGCGCCTCCACCTGTGCAAGAAATGTTTCGATCAGGTTCAAAGCGACCCGCCCCACAAGGCATAGCGCCGGAAGATCCGGCTGCCCTCATTGCCGCTGTGCGTCGCCGAGAGATTACTCTCATGCATCAGCGCGTTGATCACCTCCGTGAAGCCCTTTGCCTTGGCGCGCTCGTAAAACGCCTTGGCCAGCATCGACCCGCCGCCCTTCGCGCGCGAGGCGTAGGTCTTGAGGATCACAGCTTTCGGCTTTGGCCCTTCCGCAAAATCCGGCGCGGCGAACAGGAAGCCCTTCAGCGCGCCCGCCTCATCTTCGGCCAGCAGCACAAGTTCCGGATCGATCATCGGCAGGATTGGCCGATAGCTCGCCAGAAAATCCTCGAGCGCGATAGGCTGGTAGAAATGGTTCGACGCAAAGGCTTCAAGCGACAGCGCATGAATGCGCGTAAGTTCTGCCTCGGCCCGCCCTGCATCGAGCGTCCGCAGTCGCAATCCGGGCGGCGGGGCCGATGTACTGTCCAGCGTCACGGCCGGCCGGATCGCCGACACATAGCGCGAGACAATCTTCAGACCGCTCTGCTCGAAGGCATCGACATAGTGCAGCGGATTGCTCGGCTCCATCAGGAATGGCGAACGCCCGTCGCTCTCGACCACCAGCCGGTGCTTCGCCCACGTGTTGCCGTCCATCGGCCCGAGCACGGCTACGAAGCCCTCGGCCTTAAGCAACGCCATCGCCTCGCGGATGACTTTCGCGCCTGTCTCCGGCGTTGCGCAGGTGAAACCGCCCAGCGCTGCCGTCCGCTGCCCCTCAAGCGAAGGCGCGTCGCGATAGAGCGTCACTTCCGCGCCGGGTATGCTGATTGTATCTGTCATGGCGCGATCCCATTCATGGCGGCGATAGCGGCAGCGAGGCGACACCGACCACCATGCTGACACCGCCCAATATCATCCATGGCCGGTCATGGTCGTTCTTGCGCAGCATCCACCCGACCACCGCCAGCAGGATAATTCCCGCAAGCCCGACCAGCGTGAAAATCAGAGCAGGCTGGCTCTGCGCCTCGGCCCAGTAGGTGCGGACCGACATGGCGCCCCACGCGATCAACACCGCCAGCGAAACACGCCACACGCTCCTTGCAAAGCGCGCCGCGATGCCCGCCGCCAGCCCTGCGAAGGACAGGTTGAACCCGAAGATCGTATCCATCCGCACAAGATTGCTGACGACGAAATAGAGCAGCGCAACGGCCGTGATCACAATCAGCAGATTCAGCGCATCAAACGGCGGTCGCTCCGGCTTGCGGATCTGGATGGCCGCGAAATACATCGCCACCGCGATGCCCGGCATCACCACGCTCGGCGGCTCGGCAAAGATGGCGATGCAGAAGAACAGCGTCGATCCGACCGCCAGAAAATGCCGGTCCTGCCGCGATCGCTTGCGCGCCACATACAGCAGCGCGATCAGCAGCAGCAGGAACACGCCGGCCAGCGCCGATAGCCCGCTCGCGCCCGCGTAGATCAGGTTCGACAGCAGGAAGTAGAGCCCCAGCGGGATGAACAGATTGTCGAGCCCGCGCCAGCTCGCCGCCTCCAGCAGCGCGCCGAACACCGCCGTGATGAAGGCCAGCAACACGGCCTCGCCGCGCCCGATGTCCGTCAGCAACAGGAAGGCGATCAGCGACAGCAGCCACGCCGTCACCGCGAAGACCACGACGCCCTCAACGCTCTTCTTGCCTTCCTCGATCTGGAACACGCGTCGCCCATAGCGCGACCCGATCAGCGCGCTGGCGGCATCGCACAGCGTGAGGATCAGGATCGGCAGGATGTAGAGGATCTGCCCCGGCGGCGGCTTGTGATGCATCGTCGTCGAGATGAAGTGCCCGTCCTTCAGCCAGAACAGCAGCGCCACGGAGACGGCGAACAGCAGCTCGCCATAGGACGTGCGCTCCACCGCATGCAGCCCGCCGCCAAGGCTCTTCCGCATCGATCCGCGCGCCAGCATGAACAGGCCGACCGCCAGCGCGCATGTCGCGATGACTTCCCACGCCTGCGAGAAGACATAGGGAAAGGTGAGGCAGTAGAGACCCAGGCTGATATGGATCAGCTTGCGCTGTACCTCCGCATCCACCTTTATCAGTTTGGCCAGCCGCGAAACGCCGAACAGCACGGCGGCCAGCAGGATCACCGACCCGCCAATCTTCCCCGCGCTGACCAGCAGGTCTTCGATCACGTCTTGTCCCCGACAACTTCCTCGATCACGAAGTCCGAATAGAAGAACGCCTTGTCCAGCGGCTTCAGCTTCGCTTCCAGCTCCGCATTCGTTGTCACGCGCGAGGCAAGCAACGCCGGAACCCGGCGCGGCGCCATCATGTTCCAGTAGGCGATCCGCGCGCCCGGCCGTGATGCGGCGAGAATCGTGCCGTAAGCCGCCTCATGCGCCTCTGGCGACATGTATTCGAAGATGTCGGATAGGTTGAACGCATCAGCCTTCACGCCTTCTTCCGCCAGCGTCTCCACGGTGCACAGCCGGATCTCCAGCCGATCCAGCCGCTCGCGGATCGTCTCGAACCGCTCGGCATCCAGCGCGCGCGGCAAGGCCTCGCCATGCTCGCCCCTCAGGATCCAGTGCAGATAGGGGTTCAGCATCGGATCCTGTTCGACCAGCGCCTTGCGCGTCAGCCGCGCCACCTGCGCCGACGGGCCGCCCTCGACGTGATCGAAGAACGCCGGGTCGCGCCCCAGCCGCCCCATGACGAAGCGGGAGAAGAACATCTTCACCATCATCCGCCAGCCCCAGATATTCCAGCTCTTGTCGTAGAAGGCGAGGCGGCCTGCCGCGTCGCGCGGCTTCAGCAGGCTGTCGATCGTTCCCTTGTTGTGAATGAAGGGCAGCACCCACTCGCGAAACGTGCGGAAGTATTTCTCGAACTTGCCGACGCCGCCGACGCCATACTTCGCGACCTCGTCCTTCAGGCCCGCCCAGAACGCCTGGTCCTCCTGCGACAGATGCGTCGCGACCTGTTCCAGCAGATGCCGCCGACGTCCCGACGGGCGCGAGCCCATCAGCTCCAGGAAATGTTCGTGCGACAGCACGCTGTACATCGCCACGCGCAGCCGCACGCACGCCAGTTGCACCGGATTGAGATCGACCGCGATCACCCGCTCCGGTCCTTCGGCCAGCAGCGCGAGCGCATTGTCCCCGGCGGACGCGATCGACACCACCGTGTCTCCGGCCTTCGGGCGCAGGGCCGCGACGAGGATGTCTGCATCCTCCCATGCCTGCGCATAGCGGATGATGTCGAATTTTGCGCGATGCGCGATATCGGTGTCGGCCATGGTTATCCGGCTTGCTCTGCAATTCTCTCGACCGTCCCGGCGCCGCCGTCCAGCCGCACGATGTCCCCCGTCTTCAACCACTGCGTCACGCCCTTGAGCGACACGACGCACGGCACGCCCATCTCCCGCGCAACGATGGCCGAGTGCGAGAGGAGGGAGCCACGCTCCGCAATCACGCCCGCCGCATTGGCGAACACCGCTATCCAGCCCGGATCGGTATGGCGCGCCACAAGTATCTCGCCCGGCGAGAGAGCTTCGACGCGCGGATCCTCGATCACGCGCACCTTCGCCGTGACGATGCCCTTGCAGCAGGCAAGCCCCTTGCGGATTTCGCCGCCAGCATCTGCCGCCACCGCCTGAGCCGCCAGGCCGGCGACGCCCGTGATGTGTGCGCCACGCACGCTGAACCGCTCCGGCGGATCGGGTCGCTTCAGCTGCGCCTGCCACTCCGCCGCCCGCATGCGCGACAGGCTGCGCAGATCCGCCGTGATGCTGGCGCCTTCGACAGCGCCCAGCAACTCCTCGACGGTCAGGTTGAACACGTCGCGCCTGTCATCCAGCACGCCCGCTTCGGTCAGCCGCGCGCCAAGCGCCAGGAAGATGCGCCGCACCCGCCCGAACAACCGCGTCCGCTCGAAACGCAGGTTCTCGCGATCACGCACCCGCGCCTTCGCCCATTTCAGCAACCACCGCGCCAGCATCCGCTTCAGCGGATCATGAACCAGCAGGCGAAGGTCCTTCGGCTTCTCCTCGACCCGCACGCCCTCGCGTGTCGCCGCCGCAGCCGCGATGGCCTTCAGCACCTGCGCCGGATCTTCATGCAGCGTCCGGCTCTCGAGCTTCAGCTCCTGCGTGCAGCGATCGCCGAACTTCGCGATGTAGCGATCGAACGCCGCGCGGAGTTCAGGCAGCGCATCAACCGCCGCCAGCTCTCCCGCGCCCAGCCGCGCCACGATATCCGGCCGACTGCGCACCATCACGCCCATCTCGCGGATCATCTTCGCCGGTTCGGCCGAAACGATGTCGCCCTGGCCGATCAGCATCGAAGTCAGGAAGGCGAGGCCGTCATCGCCCGCCCAGCTGGTCATGGATTTCTGCGCCGCACCGAACGCGATCATGCAGAGAAAATCGTTCACCAGTGGCGCGTCCCACTGCGCCAGCAACTGCCGCTCCAGCAGGCGATACTCCGCCGCCAGATCCTGTGCCTGCATCGCGTCGATCTCGGCATCAGGTCGCGCCAGCGCCGTGTTCAGCCGCGCATAGAATTCCCTGATCGTCGTCTTGATCGTGATCTCGTGCCAGATCAGCCCGAAGCCCACGCGCGCGAACTTCATGTTGTCGATGAACTTCTCGCCACCACTGGTCGACGGCGGCGCGATGCGATCCGCCATCTCCTGCGGCAGCGCTTCCGACACGCCCATCATGCCTTCCATGAAGGCGCGATTGGCCTTGAAGCCCGGGAAGAGGGCCAGCCCGCGATACCAGTTCAGCAGGTTGTAATAGACCCGCCCATCCACGCGCCCGAGCATGTTCTCGAACACCGCGCGATGCTCGTCGACAACCGAGCCCCGGCACGCCCATCAACCGCGCAAACGCCTGATACACATGGCTGTAGACATACCGCGCGAACGAGAACGTCAGCGGCGAGGTGACACCGGGATAGCTCTCCACGATGTTGGAATTGTCCCAGATCGTTTCATCGCCACTCGCCGTGTGCGCCAGCGTCGTGATCGGCCGCGACTGCAGCATGTGCAGCCCGCTTGCGATCGAACGCCCACTCGATATCCTGCGGCGATCCGAAATGCGCCGCCGCCTTGCCGCGCCATCGCCGCCACTTCGGCGCGCTGTGGCTCGCTCAGCACGAATTCGTCGCCAACTCGCTCGGCCTCTCGCGTCGCGCCATCCGCGCCGATACGATAGCTGTCGCCATCCGCTTCGCCGCCAACCAGCTTGTCCGCCAACCCCGCAATGGCGCTGATCACCACCACGTTGCGATCACCGGTCACCGGATCGGCGGAAAACGCCACGCCCGCCGCCGCGCTTCAACCATCACCTGAACAACAACCGCAGGCGGCTGCGGCGCGCCCGAAAGACCCTTCGCCCTGCGATACGCCGCCAGCGTCTCGCTGAACCCCGACCGCCACACCCGTGAGCCGCCGCCGCCACATCGTCCGCCGCACATTCAGCTCCGTCTCGAACTGGCCCGCATGCGCACTGTCGGCGCCATCTTCCTCGCGGCCGGAGGAACGCACCGCAAAGCGCCCTCCCCTGCCAAGCTGCGTTATCCCCGCGTTCACACTTTCGCGCGCGTCCGGGAGGAGTCCGCTTTCATCAAACGCCTCCGCCGCGATCACGAAGAACGCCGGCACCGGAAACGTCGCCGCCAGTTTCGCCAGCGCGGCGCCCTTGCCGCCGGCATCCGCCGTCGACATGGCGGCCTCGCCCGTCAGCACATATCGCGTCTGCGTCGCTCATTGCGGCATCAACGACATCAAGCAGCGGGAGCACGCCAAGCAGCAGATAGTTCGCCAGCACGAACACGCCGCTGCTGGTCTCCAGCATCTTCGCGCGCGACGTCGTCGGCGTGCCCGCATAGTCAATTGCGCTCCACGCCGCCCATGCCGTCACCAGCGCCAGCCCGCCGAGCATCCACACGCCCGCGCCCGAACGCGCATTGATGAAGGCCGCCAGCGCAAAACCCGCCAGCACCACGCCCATCACCGCAACGCCCGACCGCCCCGGACCCCACAGTTTGGAATATGTCTCGACGCCTTCGCGCTCGCTCTCCGGCGCCCAGCACTTCCGCGCGATCTCGATCGCGGAGCCATTCGCCAGCGACAGCAGCAGGAACGCGCCCAGCGTCAGGCCGAAACCCTTCATGTCCGCCCGTTCCCGCCGGCAGCCAGTCGCACGCCGTCGCATAGAGATCGATCAGCGGCATGATCGCCATGTGGCTGATCATGTAGATCAGCGGCCGCTTCTTCAGCCAGTCCGGTACGAAGAACTCCTTCGTCATCACAGCCAGCCAGCCCCACACCAGCAACAGCAGCCCCAGCAGACGCCAGTCGAGCCACGCCGTCAGCGCAACCTGCGCCACGCCAACGCCGATCGCGACGCCGCGCAACTCCGCCAGCGTGACGAGCCCCCGCGGCACAGGCCGTTCAGGCCGGAACTTCGTGTCGTCCTCATTGTCCTTGTGCTCGTCCGCCACGCGCAGCTGGAAAAAGATTCCGAACAGCACCAGCACTGCAACGGCGATCGCCCACGGATTTGGCGCGCCGCCGCGCAGCAGAGCCGACAGGCACACGGCGGACGCGCCAAACGCCACGATCAGCGCGCCATGCTTGAACACCGGAAAGCGTTCGGCCTGGTATTCCCACAGCGCGCGAGCCAAGTCCGCGCCCGTCGCGGGGCTTTGACGTCGATGCCGCCTCGCTCACGACTTGCCCCGCGCCAGGTTCTTGTGTGCGCTGGCGAACTCGTGCGCACATAGCGCTCCGATGATCGACAGCTCGCCCGCGAGGCACACCGCCGCGCACACTTCCGCAAACGCCCGTGCGTTGCCCGCGCCCTTGAGCCCAAGAATGTTCAGTCCCGCCGCCTGCGTCGGCAGGTTCGTCCCGCCGCCCACCGTCCCGACAATGATGTTCGGCAACGTCACCGACACAAACAGCCGGTCATTCTCCCGCGTCTCGATCCGCGTCACGCCGACCGCGCTCTCCGCCACGCACGCCGCGTCCTGTCCGGTCGCCAGATACAGCGCCGCCAGACCGTTCGCATAATGACCCTGCACGCCAATCGAGCCCGACATCACGCCGCCCAGCGCCGACATGCGCCAGTATTGCTCCATCCGCTGCGGCGTCGTGTGCAGCTGCTTGCGGATCTCTTCGCCGGGCAGCTCGACCGACGCCGTCACCTTCCGCCCGCGCACGCCGACGAACGACATGGCCGATGCCTTCTTGTCGCCCGAGAAGTTGGCCTCGACGAACCAGTAGATCGGCTTCAGCGGCGAATGCTCGATGATCGCGGCGCACACCGCCTCCGTCGCGATGGTCACCATGTTCTGTCCGGCCGCGTCGCCGGTCGTATAGCTGCACACCAGATAGACGTGATCGCCCTCGACGTGCGGGCTCAGCTCGACCAGCTTGCCATGGCGCGTGGTGGTCTCGCGCCGCCGCCTTCAGCAGCTCGAAATTCTCGCACACCCAGGCGACGAACAGGCCGGCCTCGGTCGTGGTCGCGAAAGCAAACCCGGGCGAGCGATGCACCGCCTCGGCCAGCGTGCCCGTCGTCGCCCCGCCAACCGATGAGATCAACCGCGCGCCACGCCCATAGCTCGCCACAAGCGCCGCTTCGCTGGTCGCCAGCGGCACATAGTAATCGCCCTTCGCGAAAATCCCGTTGACCCGCAGCGGACCGATCACGCCAACCGGCAGGCGCAGCGTGCCGATGTAGTTCTCGACATTGTGCTCGTAGCCTTCGAGCTGCTCCTGAGCCCTGGCGTCATAAAGCTCCGCCTTGTCCGCCTCGGTCGCGCCGGAATGGCCGAGCAGCACTTTCCAGTTCGCCGCCGTGAAAGTCGGCTCCAGATGCTTCGCCGGGCGTATCCACGGCTTCAGCGGCGTCGTCGTATCCGGACGGCTCCGCCTGTCGAGATCGGCGGACGTCCTGCCATCCAGCATCGCCGCAATCATGCGCCGTGCGGCTTCAAAGGCGCTTGGCATGCTCGTCCCTTCAGCTGCCATACCCGGTTTGGGTTGGGCGCATGTGTCAGCCGATTTGGGGAAAACTCAAGGCGCGACGCAAGCCATCCTTGCCGCAATGCTGTAACCTTGCCCTCGCGGATACCCAATGGTTACAAAGACCGCACGCGTGTGGCGCGAAACTGCTCGAATTACTTCTCAGGCTGGGGCGGAAAGACCAACTGGCTGGTATCATATCCCCACGCCTTCATCTTCGCGGTCAGCTCGTCGACCAGCTTCTGGCCCGGCTGCGGATCGCGCGTGAAGATGTTCACCTCGCCGAAATCCGGCGTCGTGGTGATGAACCAGCTGTAGTCCGGCGCCAGCGCCGCCACCCACGTCTCGCGGCTCACGAACAGGAAATAGTCGACGCGGATCTTTGCGTTCGTCCCGGCATCCAGAATGTGCCCGGTTCCCTCGACCACCTTCTCCTTGCCGTCGACCGTCTTCTCCCGGCACGAATCCCGGACGCCAACCTCGTTCGGCCTTGTCCTTCGGCGTGTAGCGCGTGATCCCGGCGACGCAGCCTTCAGTCGCCCAGTTCGGCCGGAACGCGATCTCGTGCCAGTCGCCGGTGTAGAGCTTGGCGAAGTCCACGGATGCGACCGGCGGCGGCGCGCCACCCGGTCCGGACGAGGTAATGCACCCCGTGGTCGTAAGGGCAAATGAAAGGGCAAGGGCGCGGACAACGTTTTTCATACCCCTCATACGCGCGTGGGCGCGATCTGGAGCACATCCAGCGCATAATTTGTCGAACACCCGGTTAGCCCACATATTGTGGGCATGATCCGCCCCGAAGACCTTCTCCGCCCGACGCCGCAGGGCCTCTATTGCCCGCCGGGTGATTTCTACATCGACCCCGTGCGCGGCGGGGTTGATCGCGCGGTCGTCACGCACGGCCATTCCGATCACGCGCGCGCCGGACATGGCGCCGTGCTGGCGACGCCAGAAACGCTGGAGGCAATGTCTGTCCGCTACGGCCAGAACTTTGCCGCCTCGCGCCAGCCCGCCCGCTATGGCGAGACCAACAGCATCGGCGATGTTCAAGTGACACTTCATCCCGCGGGGCACGTCATCGGCTCGGCGCAGGTCGAGGTGAACGTGGAAAGGCCTCTCCATGGTCTGCACCGGCGACTACAAGCGCCGCCACGATCCCACCTGCGCGCCGTTCGAAGTCGTGCCGTGCAACATCTTCATCTCCGAAGCCACCTTCGCGCTCCCGGTCTTCCGCCACCCGGACAGCGCCGGCGAGGTCGCCAAGCTGCTCACCTCCCTGCGCGCCTTCCCGGACCGCGCGCATCTCGTCGGCGCCTATTCGTTCGGCAAGGCCCAGCGCGTCATCCGCGAACTGCGTGACGCGGGATATGCCGACATCATCTATCTCCACGGCGCCGCGACCGCCCTGTGCGACATGTACCAGCGGCTCGGCGTCGATCTTGGCCCGCTCGAAGCCGTCCCGACCACGAAAGCAGCCCGCGCCGACAAGGCGAAGTACGCCGGCAAGATCATCGTCTGCCCGCCCTCCGCCACCGGCACGCCCTGGGCCGAGCGCTTCCCCGATCCGGTCATCGCCTTCGCCTCCGGCTGGATGAACATCCGCCAGCGCGCCAAGGCCGGCGGTATAGAGCTGCCGCTTATCCTCTCCGACCACGCCGATTGGGACGAACTCACGCAGACCGTGCGCGACGTGAACCCGGACGAGCTCTGGATCACGCACGGCCGCGACGACGCACTGGCCCGCTGGGCCGAACTCGAAGGCCGCAAGGCCCGCCCGCTCCACCTCGTCGGCTACGAAGACGAGGCGGGAGAATAGGCGAGCCCCCTTTCCCAGTGACGCAAGGCACGGCATTACTTGCCCCATGCCCTACCGTTCACTCAACCCCGACCGCATCGAAGCCACGCTGGAGACGCTTCACAACCGTATCCAGGAGCGCTTTCCAAATCGCGGCCTCGCAAATCTCTGCAAGCAGCTGCTGGACATCGCCCGCGATGACAAGCGCAAGTTGGCCTATGTCGCCAAGCCGAACATCTGGCTGCGCGTCGGCGTCGGCATCGCAATTGTTCTCGGCGCCGTCGGTCTTCTAAGTTTTGCCTTCGGGCTCAGCGTGATGGGCCTCGAATTCAACGACGAGGTGTCGAACGTCCTGCAGGGTGTCGACGCCGCCGTGAACACCATCGCTTTGTCCGGCGCCGCGAGCTGGTTCTTGCTCAACCTCGAATCCCGCTGGCGCCGCGCCGCCGTGCTGGCCGACCTGCACGAGTTGCGCTCCATCGCCCACGTCGTCGACATGCACCAGCTCACCAAGGATCCGGCACAACTGTGGAAGGGCTACAAGTCCACAGCCTCTTCCGACACGCACCAGATGACCGAGTTCGAACTGATGCGTTATCTCGACTATTGCAGCGAGATGTTGTCGCTAACCGGCAAGCTCGCCGCGCTCTACATGCAGAACATGCGCGATCCCGTCATCATCGATAGCGTCAACGAGATCGAAGACCTGACCACCAGCCTGTCGCGCAAGATCTGGCAGAAGATCATGATCCTCAACCAGCCGACGCGCCCCTGGTCGCAGTAAGTTGGGGTCGCAATAAGTCTTACATCACGCGGAACCGCGCATCCGCCCGCGCGATGATTTCGCCGTCCGCCGTGACGAACGCCTGCGCAAAACACAGCGTCTTACCCGTCTTCACATACTGCGTATCGAACGCCACCCACTGACCCAGCTTCGCCGAACCAATGAAGTCGGTCGCCATCGAGACCGTTACCGGCTTCTTCGCGATATCCCGCCCCTCAGCCTGCATCACGATAGAGCACGACATGCCCATCGCATTGTCCGCCAGCGCAGCGATCAGCCCGCCATGCAGCATTCCGCGTGAGTTCGTATGCGGTTCACGGACATAGAGCCCAATGATCACGCGATCCTCGAGCACGCGCGAGAACAGCGGCTCCCACGGATCGGTCAACGGCGATTTACGAAAATGCGGGGCAAAGCCCGCAGGTGGTTCTGACTGTGTCATTCCATTTCCCATCAGGAAGGTTGTCGCTCGGTCAGCCCGCCCGTCAGCGGCAAGCTCTCCGTATCGTCATATGCGCGTGGTGGACGCCACTATGCCACGCACCTTAGTCTCCGCAACACAAACCGGCGCACAGACCGGAGAACCCAGGGAGAGAGATCCATGACTACGCCAATGATCGGCAGCCGCCGCGCCATCCTGAAAGCCTCCGTCGCCGTCATCGCAGTCGCGGCAAGCGGCGGCATACTTGCCGCTTGCGACAACGCACCTGCCGCGCCCGCCGCCGTCGTGCCTGAAGCCAATCCTGTCGTCGCGACGAAATACGGCAAGGTGAAAGGCTTCGTTGAGGACAGCATCTCGGCCTTCAAAGGCGTCCGCTACGGCGCCGACACCGCCACAACACGCTTCCAGGCCCCGCGCGCGCCCGAACCGTGGACCGATGTAAAGGACTGCACAGAGTATGGCGCTTCGGCGCCCCAGCCCGTCTCCGGCGATGGCGGCGGTCTCTTCGCCTCGTGGCGTCCTAACCCGCCACTGCCCACCAGCGAAGACTGCCTCTTCCTCAATGTCTGGACGCCGGCAGCCGATGGCAAGAAACGCCCGGTGATGGTGTGGTTCCACGGCGGCGGCTGGTCGACGGGCTCGGGTTCGTCCTACGCCTATGATGGCGTACGTCTCGCCAAGCGGGGCGACGTGGTGATCGTCACGGTCAACCATCGCCTCAACCTGTTCGGCTATCTCAACCTCGCCGGCTATGGCGATCAGTTTGCGGATAGCGGCGTCGCAGGCGTGCTCGACATGGTCGCCTCGCTCGAATGGGTGCGCGACAACATCGCGGCGTTCGGCGGCGATCCCGGCAAGGTGCTGATCTTCGGCGAATCCGGCGGCGGTCTCAAAACCTGCTCGCTGATGGCGACTAACAAGGCGAAGGGCCTTTTCCACCGCTCCGTCGCCCAGTCCGGCCCCGGCATCAAACTGGCTGAACCGGATGCGTCTTCCAAAGGCGCAGACGCGTTGGTCAAGAAACTCGGCCTGACGAAAGCAACCATCGGCGAGATTCTCGCCAAGCCGGTTGCCGACATTCAAGCCGCCGCGGAAGGTCTCACGAACATCGGATCGCCCGTGAAGGACGGAAAGACCTTCACCCGTCACATGTTCGATCCGGACGCCCCGCCCATGTCAGCCGACATACCGCTGCTCATCGGCTGCAACCGCACCGAGGGCACGTCGCTCACCAAGGCGGACGATCCCAATTTCAATCTGACATGGGATACGCTTCCGGCGGCGATCAAGGCGTCCTTCCCCGGCAAGGATGCGAAGAAGATCATCGACCTTTACAAAAAAGACTATCCCGCAATCGAAGCGCCCGAACTCTATTTCATGGCCAACGCCGACAACCGCTTTATGCGCGGCAGTGTAACGGTGGCGGATCGCAAGGCGGCGCAAGCCGCAGCAGGCGGCGCGCCGGTGTTCTTCTACCATCTCGACTGGAAGACGCCGGTGATGGGCGGCAAGCGTTATGTTCCGCACGCACTCGATATCGGCATGATCTTCGACAACGTCGCAAAGTCGGAGTCCATGTCGGGGACAAGCCCCGAGGCGCAGGCCATCGCGGATCAGATGTCCGAAAGCTGGCTGGCCTTTGCGAAGAACGGCGATCCTTCAAATGCAAAAGTGCCCGCATGGCCCGCCTACACGACGGCGCAACGCAACATGATGGTATTCCGTACGGCGCCTGGCATTGAAGTGGACATTCGCGCCGCGGAAAGGGCGGCCACGGCGTAGCGCGCATTACACTTCGCGGCGCGTAACACGCGCAGTTTTCGGTCAGTTCAACAACGACGGGAGGCGGCGAATTATTCTCGCCGCCTCTTTTGTTTTGACGTGGAACCAAATGCAGGTCTGCGCATTGCGAGGCACGTCAACCTGCCGGCCGACAGTCTGTCGTAAGCAATGCGACCAAAAACGGACTTCGCATTTTATTCTCGCACGCTCCGTTACAAATAAGATCGCAAATTTCGTGCAGCTGCATCCTTTCCTTCATCCGTACACGGTGCATCTCATTCCTATCAGATGCAGGGCCAAGCCCTCGGGGGGCGCTTCTGGAAGTATCTTTCAACCCGAGATTGGATTCCAGTTATGCTCAAGACCTCTCCACCGAAGACGAAGCAGCTGAAGCTACTGTCCGCCCTGGGGGGCATGGCGGCCATGATCGCGCTCGCTGCGCCTGCGGCTCACGCCGCAAAATCTGACGGGTGCACGGGAGGTGGCTTCGTCATCTCCGGCCTTCTGAACGGCATCAACGTTCCTGCCGGCGCCGCCACGACGATCCCGGCAAGCAATATCGGGCCGAGCTTCCAGATTCTTGGCAAGTACATCGAGTTCAACGTGGTCTCCGCCACGTTCGGCGTCGAGAACTACACGTTCACCGGCGTTGCGAGCCCGGAAGATCTCACGGGCGGTCGCCGCACCGTGGCCTTCCAGTCCAAGACGCCCGATCTCAAGGGCAGCACGCTCACGGGCGCCGTCAGTGTCAGCACGGAAGATGGCGACCTCGTCATCAGCCGCGTGGGCACGGGCGTCAGCATGAAAATTCAGGCCAAGGATTGCTCGGCCGGCGGCATCTTCCAGATGGAGCCCGAACGCTCCGACAAGACTGTCACCCGCATCGTTCACACACTCGGGCCGGGCGTGTTCTACTACGACAACCCGAACTTCCGCGCACGTGAAGGCGACTTCGTTCCCTACAAGGACACGACTGTCCAGGTGGCCGCTCGCGTCAACATCGGCAACGACCTGTCGGCAAAGTTCGTGTCACGTGACTCGACGCAGGTTGCAACACGGGTCAACGAGCCGGCTTGCACTAACACCATCGCGAAACGCGACGGCACGACCGCCTCTGTCCAGCATTGCGGACAACGCGCGATCTATGACGTCTCCAGCGGCGGACGTCTCGGTTATGTGACCGGTGAAGATGCGACCGAGGTCGCCCCGCCGCCGACCGCCTGCACGCACAAGTGTCAGGCCCAGAACCGTGTCCGCGGTCGCTCGACCGTGCTCGGCGCCCCCTTCCCGGTGCCGGCCGCTGTCCGCTTCAAACCGGCTGCGCCGTAACCTGGAGGAGCTCGGTCTTCTTCCCCCACGGAGAAGAACCGGAGCGCCCGTGCAGCAATGCGCGGGCGCTTCACGCTCTTCGGGCGTCACAATACCGATTTGCCAACGCAACAAACCGGCTTAACCTCCCTTGAGATCAGGGGACGTAATGGCCAACCAGACACTCGATCATTTCATTCGCGATGCTCTCAACCGGGGCGAATCGCGCGACCGCATCGGCGCAGCGCTGACCTCCGCCGGCTGGACCCCCAAGGAAGTTGATGCGGCGCTGAACACTTACGCGCCCAACGATCTTGGCCTCGCGGTCCCGAAACCCCGCGCCTACATCTCGGCGCGCGAAGCCTTTCTCTACCTCGTCCTGTTCATCCTCCTCAGCATCGTCGCGTGGAATCTTGGCTCACTGGTGTTCTGCCTGATCGATATCGCGATCCCGGACGAGCTGGAGGAACCGTTCGGCTTCATGCTGATGAGCCGCGACGCGCAGATCCGGCAGGCCATCGCCAGCCTCATCGTCGGCGGACCGCTGTTCGGTTGGCTCGCCCTCTACATTCGCAAGCAGCGCCGCACCAATACCGCCATGCAGCGCAGCACGGTGCGCAAATGGCTGACCTATGCTGCGTTGATTATCGCTGCCTTCACCCTGATCGGCGACGTCATCAGCCTCGTCTACGGCTTCCTCGCCGGCGACCTTTCCATCCGCGCGATCCTCAAATTCCTCGTCATCGCGCTCATCGCGGGCGGCGTGTTCTTCTACTTCATCCGCGACGCCGAACAGGGAGACGCCCATGACCAGGCCCGCAAGCCGTGATCTCGGCCCTGTCTTCGCCATCGCCGCGACGGCCATTGCCGTCGTCGCGATCGTCGCGGGCTTCATCATCGTTGGCGGACCCGGCCATGCGCGGGACGAGCGACTAGACCAGATGACCGCCCAGAAAGTCGGACAGGTCGTCAGCGTCGCGCAGTGCGCGCTGGACGCATCCGGCATAGCACCTGTCGACTATAAAGCCGCAACGCAGACGCGCAGCGCTCCAATCCCTGGCATGCCGCCAGCCTTCTGCGGCGCCAGCAGCGGGATGCAACTGACAGTTGGCGCGGGAGATGCCCCCGCGACGCCCGGCGACATAACCTATCAGGAAACCGGCCCGACCCAGATCAAGGTCTGCGCGAATTACCATGCCGCCCAAATCCAGAATGACGGCGGGCAGGTTTATTCGCCTTTCGGCGACGTCTACCCCGCACTCAGCGAGGGCCATCCGGCTGGCGTCCACTGCTACGTCATCGACCTGATGAAATCAGGCGGATTCGCAGGCGCGCCCTTCGACGCCGCGCAACCTCTACCAGAACCTGTTCCAGAGCCGGTACCCTAGCGCCCCGCCCGCACCTATATCTCCCCCATGCAGTCCTTCGCCGCGCTTCTCGAACGGCTGGTGCTCACGCCGTCGCGCAATGCGAAGCTCCAGCTGATCATCGACTATCTGCGCCACACGCCCGATCCGTCGCGCGGCTGGGCCATCGCGGCCATCACCGGCGATCTCAACATCCCGTCCGTCAAACCCGCCGCCATCCGCGAGCTAGTCGCGGGCCGCGTCGACCCGATCCTGTTCAACCTGTCCTACGATTATGTCGGCGACCTCGCCGAGACGATCTCGCTGATCTGGCCCCAGCGCCCCGGCGCCAACCGCGCGCCCGCGCTCGACGAAATCGTCGAGACGCTGATGCAGTCCACCAAGGCGCAGGGCCTCATCCTCGTCGAAGGCTGGCTCGACGCGCTCGACGCCTCCGGCCGCTGGTCGCTTCTGAAGCTCGTCACTGGCGGCCTCCGCATCGGCGTCTCCGCGCGCCTCGCCCGGCAAGCGCTCGCGGACTTCGGAAAGGTCGATGTCTCCGAGATCGAGGAACTCTGGCACGGCCTCACGCCGCCCTATCTCGACCTCTTCGCCTGGCTCGAAGGCCGCGCGCCAAAGCCGATCCAGTCCGCCCTCGCCCCCTTCCGCCCGCCCATGCTGGCCCACCCCCTGCTCGACAAGACCGAGCGCATGGAAGCGCAGGACATCGATCCCTCCCGCATCTCGCCCACAGACTTCGCCGCCGAATGGAAATGGGATGGCGTCCGCGTCCAGCTCGCCGCCGACCAGGGCGTGCGTCGCCTCTACACCCGCAATGGCGACGACATCTCCAACGCCTTCCCCGACCTGCTCGCAGGCGCGGACTTCAACGCCACGCTCGACGGCGAACTCCTGATCCGCTCGCCCGACGGCGGCGTCGCCTCGTTCAACGAGCTGCAGCAACGCCTCAACCGCAAGACCGTCTCGCCGAAGCAGATCGCCCAACGCCCCGCCATGCTGCGCGCCTACGACCTGCTGAACGAAAACGGCGAAGACCTCCGCCCCCTGCCCTTCGCCCAGCGCCGCAAACGCCTCGAACGCTTCGTCGTCACGCTCGACAATCCGCGCATCGACCTCTCGCCCATGCTGGCCTTCGCCGACGCTGCCGCCCTGCAGGACCTCCGCACCAACCCGCCCACGCGCGAGATCGAAGGCCTGATGCTGAAGCGCTGGGATGCGCCCTACGTCGCCGGCCGCCCCGCCGGTCAGTGGTACAAGTGGAAGCGCGATCCCTACACGGTCGACGCCGTGCTGATGTACGCCCAGCGCGGCCACGGCAAACGCTCGGGCCTCTATTCCGATTTCGGCTTCGGCGTCTGGCGCACGACCGAAGACGGCGAAGAACTCACGCCCGTCGGCAAAGCCTATTTCGGTTTCACCGACGAAGAACTCGACCTGCTCGACAAGTATGTCCGCGACAACACGCGCGACCGCTTCGGTCCTGTCCGCTCCGTCACCGCCAATCAGGATGAAGGTCTCGTCCTCGAAATCGCCTTCGAAGGCCTGCAACGCTCCGCCCGCCACCGCTCCGGCGTCGCCATGCGCTTCCCCCGCATCCATCGCATCCGCTGGGACAAACCCGCGCGCGAAGCCGACCGCATCGAAACGCTGGAAGCGCTGCTGAGCAGCTAGCCCCGTATGATCATTGTGCCCGCGCCGCGCCATGATACCGTCCGCCAGAACAGGCGGAAGCCGTGGGGACGTATCGTGGTTCATGAAACGCGCCGAACCTATCGCCTTGTTGCGCTGATCGCAGGCCTCGCACTCGCGCTGTCCGCCTGCGCATCAAAGCCCGTCGCTCCCGCTGCCACGCCAGCACCCGCTGCAAAGCCGGCGACATCAGCCAAGCCCAACGCATCGCCTGACGCCGCAACGCTGAAACAATACCGCACGTGGATCAGCGAAGCCCGCACGAAGTATCCCTACTCGGAGACCGCCGACCGCATGTACGCCGTGATGATGTGCGAGTCCGGCGGCCGCGCCTCCGTCATCAATCCGGTCGGCCCGTACAAGGGCCTGTTCCAGTACAGCCCGCTCACCTGGAACGGCCCGTGGAACACCTACAAGGCAGACGGCATCCTCGACCCCAAGGCGCAAGTCTTCGCCACCGCACTCGCCTGGAGCCTCAAGATGCAGCGCCAGTGGGGCTGCTACAAGAAGACCACCTGAACCGCCCCTACCCCAAACAACTTGGGTCATCCGCGATTCCGCATTAGGTCAGCAGGCAGACACACCAGCAGGCCGAGTCACCTATGGAATTCCAGCAACAGTTCAGCCAGTTCCAGACTTGGGCCATGGATTTCCACGGGCCGACGCAGAAATGGATGTGGTCGGCCATCGCGCTGCTCGGCGCCTATCTGCTCGGCCTGATCGTCTCCGCCGCCCTGCGCTTCACCGCCGGACAACTCTCCGGCCTCCGCCACCGCAAGCTGCAGGACGGGCAGGAACGCACCGCCGATCATATCGTCGTCGACATTCTCGGCGCACTGATCCGAGCCGCCTTCCTGCTCGTGTCGGCAACCCTTGTCGCCAACCTCCTCTTCGGCTTCCCGCTCGAACAGGCACAGATCCTCGGCATCGCCGCCCTGAAGGGCATCGCCATTCTCGTCGCGGTCTGGTTCCTCGGCTCATGGCTCGGCTCGCGCGTCCGCAATTTCGGCCGCAAGCTCGGCAAGGCCAATTCAGGCAGCGAGACGCTGTTCAATTTCCTCAGCGCCCTTCTCCGCTTCGGCGCCTTCGCGATCGGCGCCGTCGCAGCCCTCCAGCAATTCGGCTTCGACACCGCCTCGCTCCTCGCCATCATCGGCGCCGCCGGCCTCGCCATCGCGCTGGCCCTGCAGGACACGCTGAAGGCGGTCGCCGCCGGCGTGCTGATCGCCGTCTTCCGCCCCTATCGCATCGGCGACGCCGTGCGCATCGCCGGACAGGACGGCGCCGTCGCCGACATCACGCCCTTCACCACCGTGCTCAACACCATCGACAACCGCGAAGTCGTGATCACCAACGACAAGGCGTGGGGCGATGTCATCATCAACAGTTCGGTGCGCAGCCTGCGCCGCCTCGACCTGCTTTTCTCGATCGACTATGACGACGACCTCGACAAGGCGATCCGCCTGATCACCGACGTGCTGAAGCAGGACAAACGCATCCGCGACGAGCCGCCTGTGTGGGTGAAGGTGGTCGAACTCGCCACGTCGTCCGTCGATATCCGCGCCCGCGCGTGGGTTTCGAACGTCGACTGGTGGGACGCGCGTTGCGATGCGATCCGCTCCGTGAAGCTCGCTTTCGATCGCAACGGCATCACGATTCCGTATCCGCACCAGACCCAGGTCGACAAACACCCGATCGATCGCAGGCCGCCGCAACTGCAGGAACAGCTGGAAGAATTCAGTGCGCCCCGTGGACTTGAGCCGACAGACTGATAGCGTTTGCGTGCCCGCATGACGCGGCGCGGAGCTACGGACCGACGATGGCACAGCCCCGGCAGGACGACCCGCAAGTCCCTGCAAAAGTCACGGAAGTGAACTTCGAACCGTCTACCGGTGACGACCGCTTCTGGGATTCCAGCGACGATCATCCCAGCCTTCACCGTCGGCCAGTGTCCTTCTCCGGCCGCATGTTCAATGTCGGCTGGAAGGGCTGGACGCGCCTCGTCATCGTCTGCGTGATCGTCGGCGCAATCTTCCAGGCGGGCGGCTTCAATCCCTTCGCACCGGGCTTCACAGTCGGCGTCGGCACGGGACAGATACTCGATGGCATCATCAAGATCGCGACGTGGTCAGCACAACTCGCCGCCATGCCGCTGCTGCTCGGCGCCATCCTCGTTCTTCCGCTATGGCTGTTGTGGCGCGCACTCGTCACGCTCGTGAATCGCGACAAGCCGCCCGGCCCTCACGATCGAATTTTGCCGCAAGAGCGCAAGAAAAGACCACGCCACCTGTAGGCGCTATTCAACCGCCACACGAGTTTGCACGTGAACGGATGGTAACGCCCAATCCGCGCAGAAACGTGCAAAAAATATCGTCCGCACGCGGAACAACATCTTTCCGCTGGCGTTACGCATCAGCCCATTCTGCCTGCACGCCTGCGTGCAGACGCATGGCATGGAGGACGTACTCCAGGAAGTCGCACAGCAAGTCGTAACGTCATCCCGCAGGGGTGTCGGACCAATGCATCAAAGAGGATCCCGAATATGTCTTTCCTGAAAAAATCCGCCGCAACGGCACGTGTTGCTGTTGTGATCGCACTCGGCGCTGTCAGCGTCACGGCCTGCGCTACCAACCAGTATGTCGATGAGAAATTCGCCGCCACGAACAGCCGCATCGATCAGCTCGACGCCCGCGTCACGAGCGCATCGCAGAGCGCCGCATCCGCCACCGCCGCCGCCGCGTCCAGCGCCAGCGCCGCCAACACGACTGCTCAGTCCGCCGCTACGGACGCCCGCACCGCCAATCAACGCCTCGACCAGCTGACCGGCCGCGTCGATGCGCTGGAAAAAGCGCCTGCGAAGAAGCCCCGGGGTTGACCCTCAGGTCACTCGAGGCTCAGAACTAATTCTGGTGGGCCGGGCTTCTCCAAAGGAAGCCCGGCCGTTCCAAAGACGGAGCGTGTCTAATTCGTACGGCGGGAAAAACAGCGCTGAGGCCCTTGATGCTCTCCCTGGCGATCGCCTGGGCTGGCGTCGCCGCGCCCTCTGCTGTGGCGCAAAGCTCCCCTGCCGCCACCGCCGCCGCCGTTCCCGCGCCCAAGAAAACGACCACGAAAACCCCGGCGAAGGCTCCCGAGAAGCCCGCCGAACCGGCGCCTGATGAAGTGGCGCCCGGTCAGCCGGTTTCATTCATGCTGACTGACCTCGCCGGCTGGGTAATCGCAACGGCGAACAATCGCGGCCTGCCCTTTGCCGTCATCGACAAGGCTGCCGCCCAGATCGTGATCTTCGACGTCCACGGCAAGGTGAAGGGCATGGCCCCCATCCTGACCGGCTCTGCTATCGGCGATGAATCGGCGCCCGGCGTCGGCGATCGTGAACTGAAGGACATTCCGAAGGCGGACCGCACCACGCCCGCCGGTCGTTTCCTCGCCGGCTACGGTCCCGCTGTTGGCGGAGAGCGCGTACTCTGGGTCGACTACGCAACGTCGGTTTCGATCCACCCCATGCCGGCGACGTCCGCCAGCAAGAAGGAAAAGCGCAAGGAGCGCCTAGCCTCACCGAAGCCCGACGACAATCGCATCACGCACGGCTGCATCAACGTCTCGTCGACCTTCTACAAGAAGGTCGTCAGCGTCGTGTTCAAGAAAGGCGGCATTTTCTATGTCCTGCCCGATACGATGACCGCGGAAGAGGCTTTCCCCGGATTCATCGCGCCGACGCATATCGCGTCTGCGACAAACGCCGACGTCCAGTCGCGCTAGCCGATCTAGTCGAGCGCCTTCTCGTCGCGCTCGCCCGTGCGGATACGCACCACGTCGCTCAGGCCCGAGACAAATATCTTCCCGTCGCCGATCTTGCCAGACCCGGCCGCCTTGCTGATCGCCTCGACCACCGCCTCCGCCATGCCCGAAGAAACCGCGACTTCGAGTTTGATCTTTGGCACCTCGGCCACCTGGTATTCGTTGCCGCGATAAAATTCCGTCTGCCCGCGCTGACGGCCAAAGCCCTGCACCTGCGTCGCCGTCAGGCCCGAAATGCCCATCTTCATCAGCGCATCGCGCACCGCCTCATAGCGGTGCGGCCGGATGATCGCGGTGATCATGCGCATCGGATGTTCCTCTTCGTGCTTGAGCCCGTGATAGACCAGCCGCCGGATGGCTTCCGAACGGCTGGGCAGGTCCTGTTGCGTCCGGCGCCATTCGTCCACGTCGCGGCCGAAACTGGCCGACGCCACGAGCTGGATACGCTGGTCGAGCTTTTCATCGTCACTCAAAGGGGGGCACTCAAAAGGCGGGTCTCCTGCGGAAGGACTCGGACCTTAGCAAGTTACACACCTTAAGCCAACGCATTGGCTCAGCCGAATTTCCTGACTTTTCGGATTCATTCGCGATTAACCGGATTAATGGCCTTGGCCGCCCCGTTCTCAACCGGATGCTTACCTTAAGCACGTATTCTGCCTCTCGAACTCAGAACGGGTGGCGAGCGCGTAGATGCACGATCCGAGAAAACCTCGGCCGTTGAACCCCAGAACCTTGTCGGTTCTGGTCGCAGACGCGCATATTTTCAGCCGCGAGCTGATCGTCGAGATCCTGCGCCACCTCAAATTCGCCAACACGCCCAACGTGCGCAGCGCCGAGGCGGCCTTCGATACGCTCAACGAGGTCCCGGTCGATCTCATCCTCCTGTCATGGGATCGGAACGATCCGTTCGATGCCCTCGCCTTCGCCCGCGACCTGCGGCAGCTCGAAGACCACCGCCTCCGCCGCCTCCCCATCATCCTCCTCACCGGCCGCCTCACTCAGCAACAAGTCATCGCCGGGCGCGACGCCGGCATGGACGAATTCCTCACCAAGCCGGTCTCGCCCGTCGCCCTGCGCCAGCGCCTCGAGATGGTGATCGAGACCCCGCGCCCGTTTATCGACAGCTCGATCTTCCTCGGCCCCTGCCGCCGCCGCAAGAATCCCGCCGACTATTACGGCGAAAAGCGCCGCCTGCTTGATCGCCCGATCATGATCGATCAGGACGAAGTTGCCCGGCGCTCGCCCATTCGCCAGATCCTCACGGAGCTGCGCGAGACTTGCACCGCTCTCGGCGGCGGACACTCGCCGCAACTCGCCACAGCCCTCGCCCAGATCAACGCTGCTCGATCGCTCGCCGCCGATCAGGACGACCAGATGCTGATGGCCGGCCTCGCCTCGTTCGAAACCTATGTCGGCATCGCTGCGCCGCTGGGCCAGGTCGATGAGCCTGTCATTTCCTCCGCGCTGTCCGCGCTTGAACAACTCGCCGCCCTGCCGCCCGCATTCGTGGATGCGCGCGACACCGTTTCTCTGGCCCTCAACCAGATCATGCAGAAGAAGAACGCCGCCTGATGACCGAAGAGCGCACCATCCCCCCCAGCGATCTCAAGCGGATGAAGGTCCTTATCGTGGACCCGAACGCCTATATGCGTGGCGTCGTCGCCGACAGCCTGCGTCGCCTCATGATCACCAACATCAACGCCGCCGCCAGCGCGATGGAGGCCTTCTCCGTCGGCCGCAGCTTCAAGCCCGACATCATCTTCGTCGATTGGGACGCGGGCCGCATGTCAGGCCTCGAATTCACGCGCGAGGTCCGGCGCAATACCACAGGAATGGCGCGCGAAACGCCGATCATTCTGCTCGCCGGCATCATCGATCACGATCAGCTCATGTCTGCGCGCCAGGGCGGCATCAACGAGTTCCTGCTCAAGCCCGTCAGCGCGCAAGGCGTGCTCTCACGCATCGAGGAAGTCGTCCTGCGCCCCCGCAAGTTCATCGACAGCCGCAACTATGTCGGTCCGTGCCGTCGCCGCAAGGAAGACACCACCTATACCGGCCCGTGGCGTCGCCTGACGGACGAGCCGCCGCAGAAGGCGCACACCGAGCAGTCGAAGGAAAACGCGTTCAAGCTGCGCGCCATCATCGATGGCCTCACGACCTACGCCAACCGCACGCAGACCGATCGCGGCGCCGGCATCCGCGGCATGTACCGCCTGCTGCAACAGAACTCGGAAGAAGTCGCCCACCTCGGCGATGAAACCATCGTGCGCGTGTGGAGTTCATCGCTCCGCTACATCGAAGGCGTCGGCATGACCGACACCTACGACATCGATGTCGTGAAGTACCACTTCCAGACCATCGCGATCATTCTCGACATGCCCGAAGAAGCGTTCATCCACCGCTCCTCCGTCGTCAACGAACTCGACCGCCTGGTGAACAAGAAGATCCACGCCGCCCACGAGAAAAAGACCGACGTCGCCTGAGACGTCGCGAGGGTTCGCCACTCTCTCGTCATTCCGGCCAGAGCGCGAAGCGCGCAGAGTCGGATCCCAGGGGCTGCGAGTGCGGTGCTTGGAACCCCTGGGTTCGGGCTCGCGCTGGGCGCGTCCGGAATGACGGAGCGAGAGAAGCGCTCATCCTGAGCAGCGACCGGAGGGAGCGTCCGTCGAAGGACGAGCGCGGCTCACCGCACCCGCAACGACCCCCGACCTGCCCCAAATGGCCCCCATCGGCTGTGGATCATGCAGCCGACAATGCGCTTTAGCCGCGCATATGGCCCGGATTACAAGGCTTTCTTAATCGCGAGAATTGTCCATATCAGGGCCGTCAGGCTAGCTCAGTCGCTCGCGCTGCGGCGTTGATTCGGACTTCAGGGAACTCATGGCCAAGAACAACCAGGCAAAGCTGTTCGGCGGCGAGAAGTCGGATGGATCCGACTACACCGCCAAGGACATCGAGGTCCTCGAGGGCCTGGAACCCGTCCGCAAACGCCCGGGCATGTATATCGGCGGCACGGACGAGCGCGCCTACCACCACCTCTTCGCTGAAGTGCTCGACAACGCGATCGACGAGGCCGTCGCCGGCCACGCCTCCCGGATCGACGTGACGCTCGACAAAAACGGCTTCGTCACCGTGCGCGACGATGGTCGCGGCATGCCGATCGACGCCCACCCGAAATTCAAGAACAAGTCCGCGCTCGAAGTAATCTTCACGATGCTGCACTCGGGCGCAAAATTCTCGAACAAGGCCTATGCGACAGCCGGCGGCCTGCACGGCGTCGGCGCATCCGTCGTGAACGCCCTCTCCGACAAGATGGAGGTGGAGGTCGCACGCGACCGCAAGCTCTATCGCCAGACCTATTCGCGCGGCAAACCGACCTCGAAACTCGCACCCGTCGGCGCAGCCCCCAACCGCCGTGGCACGCAGGTCAGCTTCCACCCCGATCCGGAAATCTTCGGCGACAAGCTGCACTTCCGACCCTCCCGCCTTTACGCGATGTCGCGCTCGAAAGCCTATCTCTCCCGCGCCGCCGAGATCCGCTGGAGCTGCGACCCCAGCCTCCTGAAGGACGACGACAAGACGCCGGCCGAAGCGACGCTGCACTATCCCAACGGCCTTGCCGACATGCTCAAGGAGCTGACGACCGAGACCAAGACCGTCCTGCCCGAGCCCTTCACCGGCCGCGTCGACGTCAATGGCGGCGGCGCCGTCGAATGGGCTGTCGTCTGGTCCGTGAACGGTTATGGCGAAGCCGACGGCTTCTCGCGCACCTACTGCAACACCGTCCCGACGCCCGAAGGCGGCACGCACGAGCAGGGCATGCGCTCGGCGCTCTCCAAGGGCTTGCGCGCTTATGGCGAGATGATCGGCAACAAGAAGACCGCGCTCGTCACTGCCGACGACGTGATGGGCACGGCTGGCGCGCTGCTCTCGGTCTTCATCCGCAATCCGGAATTCGTCGGCCAGACCAAGGAAAAGCTCTCCACGCAGGACGCCTTCCGCATCACCGAAAACGCGATGCGCGACCGCTTCGACCATTGGCTCACCGCATCGACCGCCAACGCCAACCGCCTGCTCGAATGGGCGATCGGCCAGGCCGAAGAACGCATGCGCAAGCGCAAGGACAAGGAAGTCGCGCGCCAGTCCGCCACCCGCAAACTCCGCCTGCCCGGCAAGCTCGCCGACTGCTCCGATGGCTCCGCGCAAGGCACCGAACTCTTCATCGTCGAAGGTGACTAGCGCCGGCGGCTCCGCCAAGCAGGCCCGCGATCGCGCCACGCAAGCAGTTCTCCCCCTGCGCGGCAAGATCCTCAACGTCGCCAGCGCCGGCGACGACAAGCTCTCGAACAACAAGGAATTGTCGGACCTCGCGACCGCGCTCGGCACCGGCATCGGCCAGCGCTTCCGCGTCGAGGATCTTCGCTACGAACGCATCATCATCATGACCGACGCCGACGTCGACGGCGCCCACATCGCATCGCTGCTGATCACGTTCTTCTTCCGCCAGACCCCCGGCCTCATCGAATCCGGCCGCCTCTTCCTCGCCCAGCCACCGCTCTACCGCCTCACCCATGGCGGCAAATCGATCTACGCCCGCGACGACGCGCACAAAGACCAGCTCCTCGCCAACGAGTTCAAGGGCAAGAAGCCGGAGATGGGCCGCTTCAAGGGTCTCGGCGAGATGATGCCGGCGCAGCTCAAGGAAACGACGATGAACCACAAGACGCGCACCCTCGCGCGCGTCTCGCTGCCGAAGTCGATCAAGTCGGTCGAAGACCTCGTCGAAACCCTGATGGGCAAGAAGCCGGAACTCCGCTTCAAGTTCATCCAGGACAACGCCAAGTTCATCGACGAGCTGGATGTCTAGCCCGCGCAACCTCGACGACGAGACCGGCTCCGACGGTGTCGGTGACTGGCCAGGCGACGCCATAGCTGCGGGCATGGTGCACTACACGCCCTACGCCAAGGCGCTCGGCATGAAGTATGTCTCTTCTTCGCCGGGGCGCGGCACGATCCTGCTCCCCTGGCGCGCAGATCTCGTCGGCATCGATGGCACCGACATCCTCGCGCCGGGAACGGTCACCGCCCTGATCGATCATGCCTGCGGCCTCGCCATCATGGCCGGCCTTGGCCTCGAAGCCTCGCCCGCGACGCTCGACCTGCGCATCGACCACATGCGCCCCGCCGCGCCTCGTGCGTCTGTCACGTGCGCGGCTCACGTCTACAAGGCGACGCGCACCATCGCCTTCCTCCGCGCCGAAGCGTGGGACGTCTCGTCCGACGATCTGGTCGCCACCGCGCAGGCTGCCTTCAACCTCAACCGGCGGAGCGCAAAATGAGCACGCCCATCGACCTCGCCGCCCTCGATCGCGACATCGCCCTTCGGTCGCTTCCTCAACATCGAAACGAAGATGGACGAGAACGGGCCTGATCACCATCCTGCCTGTCCGCGATCGATCTCGTCGGCAACGTCATGCTGCCGGCGCTGCATGGCGGCTCGGTCGCCGCCTTCCTCGAGATCGCCTGCCTGCTGCAGCTCGCGCACGAAACCAACACGACAGCGCCGGCGCGCGCCATCGACATCAGCGTCGAATACCTGCGCCCCGCGCGCCGCGAGACGACATTCGCACGCGCGCGCGTGCGCCGCCTTGGCCGCCGCATCGCGACCGTTCACGCCGAGGCCTGGCAGCGCGACGAGAGCACGCCCGTCTGCCTCCTGCGCAGCCAGCTGCGCTTGCCCGAGGCAATCGCGGGATCCTGATCGCAGCGACCTACGCTGCCGCTGAAATCTTTGCCGCGCGCAGGGCCAGCGTGTTGTTGATCACACTGAACAGATCCCGCTGATCGATCGGCTTGGCGACATAGGCGTCCATGCCCATGGCGATGTAGCGCTCGAGGTCGCCCGGCATGGCGTCTGCGGTCAGCGCGATGATTGGAATATCGGCCCAAGGCTCGCCACTAGCGCGGATTCGTTTCACCGCCTCGCACCCGTCCATGACGGGCATGTGTATGTCCATCAAAACGAAATCGAAGGCTTCCTCGGCTATGCGCTCGAGCGCTTCGACGCCATTGCGCGCTTCGACAACCGTCAGCCCGAATGGCTTCAGGAACATCTGCACGACCTTGCGGTTCACGGGGTGGTCGTCGGTCAGCAGCACGCGATGATTGCGCAGCACGGGCGAGCGGCCCTCCGCGCGGGCAGTGGCCACTAGCGTCGCTTCGGTCGCCGCATGCGCCACCGCGAAACGGAGACGGAAAACGGAACCCTTGCCGGGCTGGCTCTCCACCACCACATCGCCATCCATCAGCCGCGCGAGACGGCGGGTGATCGCGAGGCCGAGGCCCGTTCCTCCGAACCGGCGCGTGATGGTGTCATCGGCCTGCGAGAAATCTTCGAACAGGCGCGCGAGCTGCTCCGCATTCATGCCAATGCCGGTGTCGGCAACAGCGAGTTCCAGCTGCAGGCTGCTGTCTGTCTCAAGAAGGCGCGCGGCGACAGTGACGCGGCCGCGCTCCGTGAACTTGATCGCGTTGGAGATCAGGTTGGCCAGGCCCTGACGCGCTCGCACCGGATCCATCCGCAACCGCCGCGGCAGGTCGATGTCCATCTGCAGCGAAAGCTCCAGCCCTTTCTCCTCGGCCTTAGGCCGGAACAGGTCGATGATCCGCTCCAGCCCTTCACGAATGTCGAGGTCGACGGGCGTGATGGCAACCTTGCCGGACTCGATCTTGGAGAGGTCGAGAATGTCGTTGACCACCGTCATCAGTGTCCGTCCGCTGTCGAGCAGCGTCTCGACCTTGCTGTGCTGTTCTGCCGTCAAGTCGTCCTGCATCAGCGTCTGCGCCATGCCGAGCATGCCGTTCAGCGGCGTCCGGATCTCGTGACTCATGTTGGCAAGGAAAGCGCTCTTCGCGGCGCTGGCCGCCTCCGCCAGCTCCTTCGCACGCTTCAACTCTGCCTTGCGCGCGCGTTGCTCAGTGATGTCGATCGAAATGCCGACTTTCCGCCCGCCCGACATCGGGCGGTAGGTGACCAACACAGTGCGATTGTCATCCGTCCGCGCAACATAGGTCTCACCGGACTCGAACTTGTCGCGGCACCAGTCGACGTCGGCCTGGATTTCAGCCTCGGTCGCGTCCGGCCGTCTCAGGCGGCTCACCGCCGCTATCGCGTCCCAATGGCTGAGACCGCTGTCCAGGAAGGCGTAGAATGTCGGGAACCGCTTGCGCGCAGACTGGCTGATGAACACGTGCTCGCCCTGCGGTCCATAGATGGACACGCTGTCCTCGTGCACATCGAGCGCCTCGCGCAGCATCTGCGCGTCCAGCGGCTCCGAGTTTTCCATCGTCCTGCTCCGCGTTCCCCAGCCCGCAAGGGCCAAAGTCGCCGCGATTCGTTAAGAAACCACAGCCTCGCGTTAGGGGGTCGCCGCCCAGTTTCGGGTAGCTATCTGCCCGGGCGTCCGCCTACTTGCGGCTCGCCTCGGCGCTGGGACGCCCGTTCACGCGGGCAAACCACGCCGCGATATTGGCATTGTCGGCGCTGAACGGCTGACCCACGGTCGCGCCGAAATCCAGGGTGCAGTAGAGCAGGATGTCGGCCAGCGTGAGGCTGTCGCCGGCGATGAAATCACGCCCCGCGATCAACCCGTCGAGCCAGCTGATTTTTTCCTGCGCCAGGGCCTTGAGGTCGGCGGACGCCTGCGGAATGAGCCGCATGCGGCTCTTGAACAGGGCTTGCCCTTCGGCGCCGCGGAATCCGGTCAGCATCGGTTCGACGATGTAGAGATCGATGCGCCGCGTCCACATGCGGGTCATCGCGCGCTCCTCGGCGGTGGCGCCGATCAGCACGGGTTTGGGATGCTTCTCCTCGAGATACTCGCAGATCGCCGTGATCTCGGCGAGGTAGCGGCCGTCGTCCAGCTCCAGCGTCGGCATCTGGCCGCCGGGATTGCGGGCGACGTGTGCGGGTTGCCGATTTTCGCCGGCCATGAGGTCAAGCTCGACACGCGGAATGTCGATGCCCTTTTCCGCCATGAACATTTTCACGACGCGCGGGTTGGGGCCGATCGAGGTGTAGAGTTTCATGGGTCGCTCCGGTGCTGGAGAGACAGTCTCAGCACATCATTCGGCTGGTTGCACCACTGTCGTTGCGGCAGGCGCAGGCGAAGCTGCCGCCTTGCCGCGCCATTCCGCGAGGATGGCGGCGCGCTTGTGTTCCGGCAGGAAGAGGAAGTTTTCGGGCAGGCCGATCCTGAAGCTGGCATCGCACGGCGGCGAGCCGGGGATCGGCTTGCTGTTGAGATAGCGGCCGAGCGTCTTCACCGTCATGCGATCGATGAAGCTGAGATCGTATTTCGGTCCAAGTCCGAGCGCCTGGCGCACCACGGGCGGCAGCAACGAGACCGACGCACGCGCCATCGCACGGCTGAGATATTTCGGCGTACCGGGCGCCGCGGCGCCGGACATGACGATGTCGAGGAATTCCGTGTTGATCTGGTGGCTCTCGAAACGGTGGACGAGCTTGTCCATCATCTTGAAGAAATCCGCCGTGGACAGAGGCGAGTTCTGCACGCCGTAAAGCTTCGCGCCGGGGGCCGCCTCGGCATAATACCGCGCCTTGTCGGCTTCGGAGACACGCTCGCAGAAGGTGTCGTAGGCAGTGAGGAAGCCATAAGCGGCGGTCGCGCTCACCCAGTCGAGCAGTTCAGGATCGAGCGCGCGATAGGCTTCGCCCTTCGGCGTGTTACCGTTGACTCGCGCGTGCATGTTGGTGACGCCCTGGATCACGCGCTCGGCTGCGCGCGTCGGGCCATAGACGCCAACCATCGCCGCAACGCCAGTACGCTTCGAGCGGCCGATGGGATCCTGTTTGTAGAGCGAATGGTCCCAGACGCCGGAACGGATGCGGGCGTCGGCAAATTCGAGCAGCACGGCGGCAACGCCGCCCACCGCCATCGCGACGGGATTCTTGTAGACTTTCCAATGCATCGAATCCGGCGGAAGACCCGACGGTTCGCCGGGCGGATTCCTGAAGTCGATCTTCCAGCCGAGATAGGTTTGAAGTTCGCTCATGCCGTATTTCCCCACACAGTCGCCGCGCGTGCAACCTGTGACTGGTGATAGGCTGGCGCGCCTGACCCTGCGTCCGTCAAGTATGGGTCGGTCAAGCGCGCGGCCAGCATCACTCGTCCCGGTCGATCCGTGCCCGTGGACGGGTCACGGCCGGCTTGATGCCAAGACGCTCCATCTCGCGCGCGCCTGCAAGGATGTTCGGCACCGAGTGGTTGCCCTCGTGACAGGCGTACTCGTAGATGCGGTCCGGCGACCGGCGGAAGGTCAGCTCGCCCTTCCAGGGTTGCGTGTAGGCGACCGGATCCTCAACCGTAAACTCGTAGAGTATCTCGTCCGGATTGCTCAGCGTGAAGCGCTCCGTGACCTTCGCATCCGTCGAGATATAGGCGAAGAAACCGAAATCGACGCGCACGGCTTCCTTGGCCTTGAAGCCTACCGTCTCCGTGACCAGCGTATCGCCTTCCCAGTGCCCGACCGTGTTGCCGAGATACTGTTTCACGGCCGGCGGATTGTGCTCGCCATTCATCCGGATAATCCGCGTGTCGTGCACCATCTCGATATTGATCGCGATGGCGTCTGGCGTCTGGATGATCTGCTGGTGGTTGTTGTACAGCGCGTTGAGCATGGGCGGGCCACCGGTGGACGCAAAGCCGATGAGGCAACGCTCGATCGGGATGCGCTCTTCCGGATTGTCGTATGAATTGTAGGTCGAAACCTCCTTCATCATCGCCTGACGGCCAGCGGCCGAGTACGGCACCTTCCCGTTGGGCGGATCGATGAGCCAGGACGAGCGGTATTCGCCCTTCACCTTGCCGACACGTGTGCCGGGATCGATCCAGAAATAATTGTAGCCTTCCGGATCGTCGCCGGCCTTGGGCGCGCCAACGCTCGCGTCGGTCGGCTTCGCATCCTTCGCGGCGACCCGGGCGGCATCGGTTTCCCAGCCCTTGGCCTGATCGGGTGACAGCACCAGATCCTTGTACTCGGGCACGCGCTCCAGCCGGGTGAGCGAGGAGTTGGTCCACACACCCTGGAAATCCGGCTTGCCGTCCGGCGTTCGCGGAATGGACGCTGCCAGCCTGAGCATACGCAACACCGGACAAGAGCACAGTTCCACAGGCAAGCGCCTGAAGCAGCGTTTTCATCGTCTCCTCCTTGGCCGGTGTTCCGGCTCACAGAGAAGGCTCTCACGCCGGGTTTCCGTGCGCGAGAGGGCGCCGTTACGTCGCTTTGCCCACGATTTCGTCAGCTGACGCAGGGTCTTCGCGCCTCGCGTGTCGGCGTTTGACGCGAATTCCGCAGCATGCAGAGTCCGCGACGCAAGAACGGGGCAATGAATGAACTGGCGACTCCACGTCCTACCGGCCATCGTGCTGGCGCTCGGCGCATGCGCAACCGCCTCAGAACCTTCGGCGCAGACTACGCCAACAATCCGAGGCCAGCCAGCCCGTGAAGGCGCTGCCGGCGCGGATCAGCTATCCCAAAGACCCCTTCCCCTCGACCTACAAGCCGATGCCGTCGGAAGACGTGCTGATCCGCAACGCCACGGTGTTCGACGGGTTGGGCGGGGAAATCCAGAATGGCGCGGTGCTGATCCAGGGCGGCAGGATCACGGCCGTTGGCTCTGAAGCTTCAATGACCATGCCGGCCGGCATCAAGACGATCGATGCTTCCGGAAAATGGGTCACGCCCGGCATTATCGACATTCACTCGCACCTCGGCGTCTATCCCTCGCCGGGGATCAGCGCCCATCAGGATGGCAACGAAGTCTCCGGCCCGGTCACGGCGGAAGTCTGGGCCGAGCACGGCCTGTGGCCGCAGGACCCGGGCTTCACCCGCGCCATGGCGGGCGGCATCACCGCGCTTGAAATCCTGCCCGGCTCGGCCAACCTGTTTGGCGGACGCGGCGTGATCATCAAGGCCGTGCCGTCCCGCACAGCGCAAGGCATGAAATTCCCGGGCGCGCCCTACACCCTCAAGATGGCCTGCGGCGAGAACCCCAAGCGCGTCTACGGCTATGGCAATGGCGGTAGCGGTCCGGGCGGCAAGCCCTACTCGCGGATGGGTAACGTCGCCGGTTATCGCGAAGCCTGGCAAAGCGCGACCGAGTACAAGCGCAAGTGGGACAAGTACAACGCCGATTACGACGCGTGGGAAAAGGAAGCCAAGTCGCCGAAAGCCAAGAAGAAAGACGGCGACAAGCAGAATGATGAGGACAGCAAGCCGGGCGATCCGCCTGATGCGCCGGATCGCAACCTGCAGCTCGACACCCTGATGGGCGTGCTCAACGGCGAGATCCTCGTCCAGCAGCACTGCTACCGCGCCGACGAGATGGCGCAGATCATCGATGTGTCGAAGGAGTTCGGCTATCACGTCTCCGCCTTCCACCACGGCGTCGAGGCCTACAAGATTGCCGACCTGCTCGCCGCCAACGGCATCTGCGGCGCGCTCTGGGCTGACTGGTGGGGCTTCAAGGCGGAAGCCTATGACGGCATCCGCGAGAACCTCCCGATGGTCGCCAAAGCCAAGGGCGGGTGCGCGATCGTGCACTCTGACGACGCCAACGGCATCCAGCGCCTGAACCAGGAAGCTGCGAAAGCGCTGGCGGACGGGAGAAAGGCCGGCATCAATTTCTCGAAGGCCGAAGCGTGGACATGGCTGTCGCGCAACCCCGCCAAGGCGCTCGGCATCCTCGACAAGACCGGCACGCTGGAGCCCGGCAAGGGCGCCGACGTCGTGATCTGGAGCGGCGACCCCTTCAGCGTCTACACCCGCGCCGACCTCGTCTTCGTCGACGGCGCCGTCACCTGGAACCGCGCCGACGTGAACAGCCAGCCCATCATGGACTTCGAACTCGGCCAGCCGGGCGAAGGAGATCGCAAATGATCCGCAACCTTCTCCTCGCCGCAACGCTGCTCGCGACGGCCCCGACCGCGTTCGCTCAGACCATCGCCATCACGGGCGGCCGCGTCGTCACCAACACGTCGCAAGGCGTGATCGAGAACGGCACCGTCGTCATCACCAATGGCCGCATCACGTCCGTCGGCACGGGCGCCGCCCCCGCGGGCGCAACCATTGTCGACGCCAAGGGCAAGTGGATCACGCCGGGCCTGTTTGCTGCGCTCTCGCGCCTCGGCCTTGCTGAACTCGACTCCGAGGACTCAACCAACAACACGTCCGCAGGCAGCAGCAAGTTTCAGGCATCCCTGCGCGCAGCAGACTCCTTCGATCCCGACAACACGGCCATTGCGGTCAACCGCATTGAAGGCGTCACCCGCATCGCGCTGGTGGACGGTGCGGGCAATGGTCTGCTCGGCGGCTATGGCGCACTCGCGGATACCACGGGCAGCTTCAACAGCATCTTTGCCCGCGACGTGGTGATGTATGCCGAACTCGGCGAAAGCGGCGCATCCTCCGCTGGCGGCTCGCGTTCGGCGGCATGGACATGGCTCACCACCGCCATCGACGACGCCAAGGCCTACCCGCGCGGCTTCGCCGACGACAACGAAGGCGATCTGCTGACATCCAAGGAAGCGCTCGCTTTCAAGCCGGTTGTCGAGGGCCGCGTGCCCCTGATGATCGAGGTGCACTCCGCAACCGACATCCTGCAGGTGCTGACGCTGCGCCAGCGCGAGCCGAAGATGAAACTGATCCTCCTCGGCGTGACAGAAGGCTGGCGCGTTGCCGACCGGATCGCCGCTGCCGGCGTGCCGGTCATCGTCAACCCGCTGACCAACCTGCCGGACCGGTTCGAGGAGCTGGCCGCGACGCTCGAAAACGCCGGCCGCCTGTCGAAAGCCGGCGTAAAGGTCGCCATCGCCGATCCGAACGAGGCCACCCACAACACCCGCTTCATCCAGCAGCTGGCCGGCAACGCTGTCGCCAACGGCATGTCGTGGGCGGACGCCTTTGCCGCGATCACCAGCGTCCCCGCCAGCATCTATGGCCGGACGGACCTTGGCTCCCTGAAATCCGGGGCGATCGCCGACGTGGTGATCTGGGATGGCGACCCGCTGGAGCTGATGTCCAGCCCCGACGCGGTCTACATCGCCGGCGTCTCGACGCCGATGGTGTCGCGCCAGACCAAGCTGCGGGATCGCTACCTCAACCTCGACGAGGACAAGCCGCAGGCCTACGAGCGCGAATAGTCGCCCATGACGCTGCAAATGCGCCCACGATTCCTTCACGGAATCGTGCCATAGAGGGGTCTGTAGCCTCCGGGATTGACTTGGAGGCCGGTGGGCCTATTGGTCCGCCAACCCCCGAAAAGCGTGCGTTTCTGCCCGCGATCCGGCCGGCAGAGTCCGAAAAGATCTATCTGATGACGTTTGACGAGCTTGGTCTCGACCCGAGAATTCTGGAGGCCGTGAAGGGCGCTGGCTACACCGTGCCCACGCCCATTCAGGAACAGGGCATTCCCGCCGTGCTTGGCGGCAAGGATGTGACCGGCATTGCGCAGACCGGCACGGGCAAGACTGCCGCCTTCGTGCTCCCCATGATCCACAAGCTGGGCCAGGGCCGCGCCAAGGCCCGCATGCCCCGCTCGCTGATCCTCGAGCCGACCCGCGAACTCGCCGCTCAGGTGGCCGAGCAGTTCGAGAAGTACGGCGCTGGCTACAAGCTGAACATGGCGCTGCTCATCGGCGGCGTGTCGTTCGGCGACCAGGAAAAGAAACTCAACGCCGGCGTCGACGTGCTGATCGCCACGCCCGGCCGCCTGATGGACCACTTTGGCCGTGGCGGCCTGCTGATGACCGGCGTCCAGATGCTGGTGATCGACGAAGCGGACCGCATGCTCGACATGGGCTTCATCCCCGACATCGAGAAAATCTGCACCCTGCTGCCCAAGTCGCGCCAGACGCTGCTGTTCTCCGCCACTATGCCGCCGGAGATCACCAAGCTCGCCAAGCAGTTCCAGAAGGAGCCGGTGCGGATCGAGGTGTCGAAGCCCGCCACGGCGGCCACCACGATCACGCAATACGTCACGCACTGTCCGTCGAACGAAGACACCGTTAAGCGCGCCGTGCTGCGCTCAATCATCAAGGCCAAGTCGACCGACCAGGGCATCGTGTTCTGCAACCGCAAGACCGAAGTCGACGTCGTCGCCAAATCGCTCGCCAGCCATGGCTTTGACGCGGCGCCGATCCATGGCGACCTGCCGCAAAGTCAGCGGACTGCCACGCTCGACCGGTTCCGCAACAAGGAGTTGAAACTTCTGGTCGCTTCCGACGTCGCCGCGCGCGGCCTCGACATTCCGGAAGTCAGCCAGGTGTTCAACTACGCCCCGCCGCCGAACTCGGACGACTACGTCCACCGCATCGGCCGTACGGGCCGCGCCGGCCGTCTGGGTGAGAGCTTCACCATCGTCTCGCCGGGCGACGCCCGCCTGTGGGACGCCGTGCTCAAGCGCATTGGCCGGGACGTTGAACCGTTCATTCCCGAGGGTCTGGAAGAAGCTGTCGGCGAAGCCCGCAGCCGTGGCCCGGCCACCTCCCGCGACCGCTTCGACAAGGGCCGCAAGGGCCGTGGTCGCGACCGTGACCGGTCTGCCGACCGCCCGCCCCGGACCGAGGAAGCCGCAACAAAGCCTATCTCGACGCCTGCTCCGCAGATCGAAGAGATCGAAACCGTAGCGGCCACGCCAGTTTATGTGCCGGATACTCCCGATTTGGAGGAAGCCGCCACGCAGTCCGAACAGCAATCCGAACAGCCCAAACGCGAGGGCCGTGGCCGTCGCGAACGTGGCGGCCGCGACCGGAACAAGGGTCGCGGTGAAGGCGGTGGCCGTCCCGAAGGCCGGAACGAACCCCGCAGCGAAGGCCGCAATGAAGGCCGAAATCGCCATGGCGAGCGCCAGCCGGGCGAAGGCCAGGGCGGCGACGAGAACTTCAAGGGCATGGGCGACCACGTCCCCGCGTTCCTGCTGAGAACGCTCGGAAAACGCGAAGACGCCTAAGGTTTCAGGCCTTTTTGGTAAGTTTTTCGCTAACGGGTTCGGTCAATTTTAGCCAATCCGTAACGGCTGCCCTTCACAACTATGACCGGACACTGCGGCTCAGAAGAGCGCGCGTCCGAGGGGCGTGATCTAAATGTTGAATAACCAACTCAACGGACCCGAAGGCGTATTGCTGGGTCACCGGACGATCGACGAGATCGGCCGCCAGGTCCTGCCGGTCAGCCCCCAGAACTACGAAGTCTGGCTCACCTACCTGACGCATTCGTCGCCCGACCTGCGCCAGGCGCTCGACAAGATGATCGCCAGCGGCAAGCCGCTCAGCGCCGATGACATGGAACAGCTCTACGAGCGGTTTTTCTCCACGACCCACCTGTCCACCCAGGTCATGGAGACCGGCACCCGGATCGCGCACGAGATCGCGGACGCGCTGGACGCTCTGAAGAAAGCCGGCGCCACGACGGAACGCTATGGCGCAACCCTGAACGTCGCCGCTGACTCGCTGCAGAACGCCACCATCGACGGCGACGCGCTGAAGCGCCTGATCAACGTGCTGTCGTCCGCCACGACCGAAATGTCGAAACAGAACTCGTCGCTGTCGCACAAGCTGGCGCAATCCTCCGTCGAGATGGAAAAGTTGCGCACCTCGCTGCGCCAGGCGCGCGCCGAAGCGCTGACCGACGCCCTCACCGGCATCGCCAACCGCAAGCTGTTCGACGAGACTCTGCGCCTGCGCAAGGAAGAAGCCGACAGCGAGAAGACCGACCTCGCCCTCGTGCTGTGCGACATCGACCATTTCAAATCGTTCAACGACACCTGGGGCCACCAGACGGGCGACCAGGTCATCCGCTTTGTCGCCTCGGCTCTCGCCAAGTTCGCCCTGCCTGACCATCTTGTCGCCCGTTACGGCGGCGAAGAGTTCGCCGTGATCATGCCGCGCACATCGCTCAAGGATGCCGGTCGCATCGCCGACCAGATCCGCACCGCGATTGAAGCCAAGCGCCTTGTGCGCCGCTCGACCAACGAAACCATCGGCGCTGTCACCGTCTCCTTCGGCGCAGCGATCTACTCCGTTGGCGAGACCGTGGGCACGCTCATCACGCGCGCCGACGAATGCCTGTACATGTCGAAGCGCAATGGCCGTAACCGCGTGACGCTCGAAACGCAGATGCCGCCAGTTGCCGTGACCAACGCCGCTTAGTCTAGCGCACCACGGCCATCAGGAATCCATCGTAGCCCTTCACGCCAATCGTCTGCACGGCGGTGGCGGTAACGCGCGTGTCTGCATGGATCGCGTCCATCATGCGGCGCACGCCTTGAACTTGCGCATTGCCGTTGGGATCGACCACAAGACCGTCGCGCACCACATTGTCCACGATGATGATTGCGCCCGGCCGCGACAGTCTCACGGCATGGTCGAAATACGCGGCGTTGCTTTCCTTGTCGGCGTCAATGAAGGTCAGATCGAACGGCCCGGACAGATGCGGCAGTGATTGCAGGGCCGGGCCAACAACTATCTCGACTTTCTCCACCAACCCTGCCCGTGCGACGTTCCTGCGCGCCACCTCTGCATTGCGCGGATCAATCTCCAGCGACACCAGCTTTCCGTCGGCCGGCAACGCTCGCCCAAGCCAGATCGCAGAATATCCACCCAGCGTGCCGACCTCGAGTATCCGCTTTGCGCCGATGGAGAGAGCTATCAGATGCAGCATCTTGCCCTGCACCGCAGAGACGGCGAATGCGGGCAGCCCGGCTTCGGCGCTGTCGCTAATGGCAAGCGAGAGCGCGCTGTCTTCGCCAACCAACCGGTCTTCGACATACGCATCCACCAAATGCCAGACAGCGTCGCTCATTTCTTTGCCCTCGGCTTGGTCGCGGCTTTCTTGCGGACGATTTTCGGCCCGACAACCTTCGCTGCCGACCTCTTCGGCGCTGGCGCCTTGGCCCTCACGGCTTTCCTGACAATAGCAGCCGCATAGGCGCGCTTTGCAATCGCTACAGCCTCGTCTGGATCATCTGCTGCCGTCTCCGGCATGCGCCAGTAGCCCATCTCGCGCACGGCTCCGTCGCGCTTCATGGAATACGACCACGGCACGGAGCCCTGCGCCTTCAGATCGGCTTCCAGCTTGTCGTCGACACGAAAGAACACGACATCATCATCGAGGATGCCGAACATCACGCCATCGCGATAAAGCCCGGCCCCGCCGAACATGCGCTTGGCCTCAAGCCGACCAAAGCCGGCGAGCAGTTCAAGTACGTAGTCAGAGAACCCGGGAGATAACGGCATGCGACGGCCCCGAACGGAGCCTCGACACTACTCGGCGGCCTGCGCCGGAACAATCGTCACGCTCTCGCCGCAGCCGCAGGCGTCCGTCTGGTTCGGGTTGCCGAAGGTGAAACGCGAATGCATCGGCGTCACTTCGTAATCGACCACCGAGCCCAGCAGGAACAGGACGGCCTTCGCGTCGATCACGATGGAAACGCCGTTGTCTTCCACACGCTCGTCATTGGGGCTGACGGCGTCGACATAGTCCATGGTGTATTCCATGCCCGCGCAGCCGGCGTTCTTCACGCCCACGCGCAGGAAGCCTACCGCCCTTTTCGACCATGATATCCCGAACCTGCGCCGCGGCGGCGTCGGAGAGGGTCACAACCTTGGGGCGGGGACGTCTGGCCATGTGTCCTAGATGGTTACCATGAAAGCGGCTTACAACATGTTGAGGGCGAGCCGGGCCTCGTCGCTCATGCGCGAGGGGTCCCACGGGGGCTCGAAAACGATGGTGGCCTTGGCCGATTTGACGCCTTCGACCTTGCGAGCTGCGTCTTCGACCCAGACTGGCATTTCGCCCGCCACCGGGCAGGCCGGCGCAGTGAGCGTCATCTCGATGTCGACATGCCGGTCGTCGTTGATGTCGACCTTGTAGATCAGGCCCAGCTCGTAAATATCGACCGGGATTTCCGGGTCGTAGACCTTCTTGAGCTCCTGGATCAGGTCATCCGTGATCCGGTCCAGCTCTTCCTGCGGAATGGCAGACGGCTTCTCGGTGCCCTCGGGGTTATCCGGGGCGGCGGGGGCGATCTGGTGTTGCAGGTCGTCGGCCATGGTCTCTCTATGACAGCACAGGCACTAAGATAACATAGTCCGGGCCTTGGAAAGCGCCTCCACGAACACGTCGATCTCGTCGAGCGTGTTGTAGAGGGCGAAGCTCGCCCGGGCCGTCGCGCTAACCCCTAGATGGGACATCAGGGGCTGGGCGCAATGATGTCCCGCCCGAATCGCCACTCCATAGCGGTCCAGTATCTGTGCAATGTCGTGCGGATGGGCGCCCTGCAGCGAAAACGCCAGCACAGGGCCCTTCCCCGGTGCGGTTCCATGCAGCGTCAGCCCGTTAACCCCGTGCAAGCCCTCGGCGGCCCGCGCCAGCAGCGCCTGCTTGTGGAGGTGGATCGCCTGCCGGTCTTGGCGCTCCAGCCAGGTGATCGCCGCGCCAAGGCCGATGGCCTCCACGATGGGCGGCGTCCCAGCCTCGAAACGATGAGGGGCGCCGTTGTAGGTCACAACGTCGCGCGTGACCGTCTCGATCATCTCCCCGCCACCTTCAAACGGCGGCAGGGCGTCGAGCTTGGCGCGCTTGCCATACAGGAAGCCGATCCCCGTCGGACCGTAGATCTTGTGACCGGTGCCGACATAGAAATCCGCGCCTAGCGCCTGCACGTCGACGGCGAGGTTCACGGCCGCCTGGCATCCGTCGAGCAGCACATCCGCGCCCACCGCGTGCGCCATATCAATCGCGGTCTTCACGTCCGGAACAGTGCCCAGCACGTTCGACATATGCGTCAGCGCCAGCAGCTTCGTGCGCGGACCCAGCTGCTTCGCAAGGCCGTCCATGTCGAGAGAGCCGTCCGGCAGCGTATCGACCCACTTCAGCACCGCGCCCTTGCGTTCGCGCAGGAAGTGCCACGGCACGATGTTGGAATGGTGCTCCATGATGGAAAGCACGATCTCGTCGCCCGGCTTGATGGTGGCGCCGATGCCGGCCGCAACAATGTTGATCGCTTCCGTACCGCCCTTGGTGAAGACGATCTCTTCGACCGCGCCCGCATTGATGAAGCGCCGCACCGCCTCGCGCGCAGCCTCATAGGCCTGCGTCGTCTCGTTCGCCATCGTGTGAATGCCGCGATGCACGTTGGCGATAGCTGGTGCGCATCTGGTTCGCCATCGCGTCGATCACGGCGTCCGGCTTCTGCGCCGAAGCCGCGTTGTCGAAATAGACCAGCGGCTTGCCGTGGACCGTACGGCCCAGCACCGGAAACTGCTTGCGAATGGCGTGGACGTCGAATGTCATGCCGACGTCCCCAGCCAGCGATCAATGCGTGCTTCGACTTCGGCGCGGAGGTCGTCCCCCATCCATTCGGGAACTGCCTCGATCAGGAAAGCCCGCGTAATCATCGCCTGCGCTTCGGCATGCGGAATGCCGCGCTGGCGCAGATAGAAGATCGCATCTTCGTCCAGTTGCCCCGACGTGTTGCCGTGCGCGCACGCCACATCGTCCGCATAGATTTCCAGTTCGGGCTTGGCGAAGATCTCGGCGCCTTCTTCAAGCAGCAGAGCATTGTGCTGCATGTCAGCATCTGCCTTCTGCCCGGCGCGCTCTACCAGGAACTTGCCCTGAAACACACCGCGCCCACCCTTGCGCGCGACGCCGCGCACCAGTTGCTGCGTCCTGATGCCTGCAGCGCCGTGCGACACGCGCGACGTGAAATCGACGTGCCGCTTGCCGACAGCAAGATAGACGCCGTTCAACTCGATCTGCGCGCCTTCACCGGCCTCGACCGTCGTCTCGATCCGCGTGAGCCGCGATCCTTCGCCCAGCTGGAACTGCCGGAAGGTCGATCCGGCGCCAAGCTTCACGGCGACTTCGTTCAGCACGATGGCAGCGTCCGCCACGCCGCTCGCCGCGTCGTTCGTCTGCACCACCACGCGATGCAGCGTCGCACCCGGCTCGACTTCAATACGCAGGAATGCAGGCACGATCGGACGCAGCGACGACCCCGACACGCGGACCCGTTCAATCATCAAAGCTGTCGCGCCAGACTTCACAACGACGCTGCCATACTGGCCAGCGTCGCCCTCAGTCATTGTAGTTTCAAAGCTTTCGCCCGGCGCCTCGATCACCTGCGCCACCGGCCCGTAGGCATCGCCCATCAGCTGCGCGAACGCCGCAATCGGGCCCTCGCTTCCGATCGGCCCCGTACCGGCAAGCGTGGTTTCCTGACCGCCCATCGCCGCGCGAAGGTCAGACCATTTCCACGCTTCGGTGCGCCGCGAGGGAAGATCGGCGAGCAGCATCAGCCCGCCTTCATGAACTGATCGTAGCCGGACTTCTCCAGCTCCAGCGCCAGCTCCGGTCCGCCCGACTTCAGGATGCGGCCCGCCGACATGATGTGCACGCGATCCGGCTTGATGTAGTCGAGCAGCCGCTGATAGTGCGTGATCACCAGCATGCCACGTCCCGCTCCGCGCAGCGCGTTGACGCCCTCGGCCACCACTTTCAGCGCATCGATATCGAGGCCGCTATCCGTCTCGTCCAAAATCATGAAGCGCGGCTCAAGCATCAGCATCTGATAGATCTCGAGACGCTTCTTCTCGCCGCCCGAAAAGCCGACATTCAGCGGCCGCTTCAGCATGTCCGGATCGATGCGCAGCTTGGCTGCCGCGATCTTCGACAGCTTGAGAAACTCCGGCGCCGAGACTTCCGGCTCGCCGCGCGTCTTGCGCTGCGAATTCATCGCCGCACGCACGAACGTCATCACCGGCACGCCGGCGATCTCCATCGGATACTGGAAGGACAGGAACAAGCCGCGTGCAGCACGAATTTCCGGCGCCAGACCCAAAAGGTCTTCGCCCTCGAACGTCGCCGTCCCGTCTGTCACCTCATAGCCGTGCTTGCCGGTCAGCACGTAGGACAGCGTCGATTTGCCCGACCCGTTCGGGCCCATGATGGCGTGCACCTCCCCGGCCGGCACGGCCAGGGACAGACCCTTCAGGATCTCGCGCGCCGGCCCGTCCTCGGGGACGACACGGGCGCGAAGGTTGTTGAGTTCCAGCATGAAACGCCTGCAAACGCGGGGTATTGGCCCCGGACCCACTAGATAGGCCCTGCCCCCCGTCTTCGCGAGGTCAAAGAGCCCGATTAGGCGTGGTGTTTCATGCCCCTAGGCTCAAATGTCCAGTGGGCAGGGCTAACCCGTCGCGGGCCTACGGCTACTGCTTGTGGTCGGCCTTGTTGGCGGGGTCCGGCTGCATGTCCTTGATCAGGTCCTGCGCCATCGGCTCAGCGCAAAACTTGGCCGCTGCCGCCGCCGTCGTCAGGCCCCCGCCCAGCGGCCCGTCCTCGGTGTCCACGGTGCAGTCGACGCTGGTGATCTTGTCTGGCTCGCCCTGCGCCACGACGCTGACCGTGGCGACCGGCGTCAGCTTGTTCGCCGCCAAGGTGTAAAACGACACGTAGTATTCGTTCGCGCTGGAACGGCCCTGCGTCGCGATATAGCCGCTGTCCGTCTTGGTCAGTTCAACGCCCGACAGGTCATCGGCGTCGATCCGCACGAACTTGCCATCGGTATCCTGGCGCCACAGCGCCCACGACGTGTTGACGTTGCCCGTCTCCAGCGGAAGCTTGATGTCGATCTTGCCGTCCTTGTCGAAGTCGACCAGCTCTGGCCCGTTGAACGTGTTGCCCATCCGCTCCTTGAATTCCTGGATGGTCTTGTCGCCGGTCTGCACGACCTGAACGGTCACCTCCGTCGACTCGTCCTCGGCAGGCGCATAGCGCGCCTCGATGGCGAGGCCCGACTGGTCAGGGAACATCAGGCGGCAATCAGGGTGTTTCCAGCCCAGATCGCCCTCGTCCTTGGCTTCAACCGTGGCGCAATCCGGCAGCGCCACGCGCTTGGCCGAAGCGACGCCGCCCGCGGGGGCTTCGGCTGTGGTGTCCGGCGCAGGCGAGCAGGCGGCAAAAGCCAGCGCGGCAAGGCAGACGGCAAAACGCAGTTTCATGGCAAAGCCCCTGATGTTGGGACCCGATTAAATCACTTGGCGGCCACACGCCAGCTTACGCTGCTGTAATCAGGCCGCAGCCGCAGCGAGCTCTTCCCCCAGCACACTCGCCAGTTTGGCGAGCGAGTAGTTCTCGGCAACCCACACATTGGCCCACACCAGCGTGTCGCCGTCATCGCGGAAGAAACCCGGATAGAGCTGGTAGGCCTCCGGACCGACGACGACTGCTTCCCAGGCAATGCTGCCAGTGAGGATCATCGTGACCACAGGTCCGCCGCAATAGACCTCAGCCTCATTGAGACCCAGTTGCCGGCACGCCTCGATCACACAGCCAGCGAGATGCCGCGCAATGTCCGAAGGCTCATCGGGAGCATTCGACCCGCGCATGACGTCCACGAATTGCTGGACAGCAGACATACCCCAACTTCCGCCCGATCAAGTCAGATAGCCACAGCCAGATAGAGATAAAGGTCCGTCTTCACCTTGGCCGGATCGTTGCTCCAGTCGCCATAGACCTCCAGCGACATCCAGATCCGCCGCAACCCCTTCGCCTTCACCTCGGCATGTAGCACGTCATACGTGCCCCGCATCTTCGCATAGTCGCCCCAGTGGGTCGCCGTGATCACCCGTCCGCCCGGAACATGTGCAGGCTTCACATCGGGGTCGGCGCCACCCGGCTGGCGATCCAGCACGCCGACCAGCAGCGTCGCGCCCTCCTTCGTCTCGTTCGTGTAGAGGATGAAGTTGTGGCCGTGGCCGGGCACGAGCGCGCCCGGCTTGTAGAGCCGGTCGAAGGTCGCGCCGATGGTGGGAACGAGGTCGGGCCATTTGGCAAAGACCTCGATGCCGGCGCCGGCCATGGGGGCTAGGTCGATGATGTGCGTATCTACTTGCACGAGTTGTTGCCTGTCAGGCTGGCCATCACCTGATTCTTCTTGCCATCGTACAACAGCGCCACAAGAAGAACCGAGTTCTTGCTCGTCCACTCGGAGACCAGCTGGCTCTCGCCTTTGTGCGGGCCGTCATCGACGTTCGAGGACACCTTCGGCTCCCCCCGCGTTGCCGTCTCTTTTTTGACGTGCGCCAGATAGTCGGTCAGCGTCGCATCAGCCTGACTATGGATCGAATAAACCTTGCCCTTGCAGACCCACACCATCAGGTCGCCGCCATAGATCAAGCGGTGACTCGGATCTTTGTCGATCGGAAGGTTGGTCGCGCCCGGGATCGCCTTCGTGGCCTTCGCCTCGCTATCACCGAGCGCAATTCCCGCAAGGGATTGGGCGGAGGCCAAAGGAGCGGAAGCCAGCAACCCTGCCCCGGCAGCAATCAGAAGCGCTCTCATCCCGACCTCCCCAAATCGCGCGCGTCAGATACCACCGCACGCCGCGTTACCCCACGCTCCCCTCGAGGCTGACCTCAAGCAGCTTCTGCGCTTCCACCGCGAACTCCATCGGCAGCTTCTGCAGCACGTCGCGCACGAAGCCGTTCACCAGCAGCGCTACCGCCTCTTCCTCGCCGATGCCGCGTTGGCGCGCGTAGAACAGCTGGTCGTCCGACAGCTTGGTCGTCGTCGCTTCGTGTTCGAGCTGCGCATCGCCGCGGCGGTTCTCGACATAGGGCACCGTGTGTGCGCCGCAGTGCTGGCCGATCAACAGGCTGTCGCATTGCGTGAAGTTACGCGCCTTCGACGCCTTCGCGTTGATCGAGACAAGCCCGCGATAGGTGTTGTTCGACCTGCCCGCCGAAATGCCCTTCGAGATGATCCGCGACTTCGTGTTCTTGCCGAGGTGGATCATCTTCGTGCCGGTGTCGGCCTGCTGGCGTCCGTTGGTCACGGCGATGGAATAGAACTCGCCCGACGAGTCATCGCCGCGCAGGATGCAGCTCGGATATTTCCAGGTGATCGCGGAGCCGGTCTCGACCTGCGTCCACGAAATGCGCGAGCGCGCGCCACGGCAATCGCCGCGCTTGGTGACGAAGTTGTAGACGCCGCCCTTGCCGTCGGCATCGCCCGGCCACCAGTTCTGCACGGTCGAATACTTGATCTCCGCATCCGCCAGCGCGACCAGTTCAACCACCGCCGCATGCAGCTGGTTCTCGTCGCGCACCGGCGCCGTGCAGCCTTCGAGATATGAAACGTAAGCGCCCTCGTCCGCGATGATCAGCGTCCGCTCAAACTGCCCCGTGCCCTTCGCATTCATGCGGAAATAGGTCGACAGCTCCATCGGGCAGCGCACGCCCTTCGGGATGTAGACAAACGTCCCGTCCGAAAACACGGCCGAGTTCAGCGTCGCGAAGAAGTTGTCCGTCACCGGCACGACCGAGCCGAGATACTGCTTCACCAGATCAGGATATTCGCGGATCGCCTCGGACATCGACATGAAGATCACGCCGGACTTTGCAAGCTCGGCACGGAACGTTGTCGCCACACTGACGCTGTCGAACACCGCATCCACCGCCACGCGTGGCCGGGAAGGATCGAGCGGCGTCTCGCGCGCCTCCGCCGCAGTCCCCACCGCGCCTTCGACGCCGAGCAGCACTTCCTGCTCCTTCAGCGGAATGCCGAGCTTGGTGTACGTGTCGAGAATTTCCTGCGGCACATCCGCGATCGACTTGTACTTCGCGCCGCCCTTGGGCTCGGCGTAGTAATGCGCGTCCTGGTAGTCGATCTTCGGATAGTGGACCATCGCCCAGGTGGGCTCTTCCATTTCCTTCCAGCGCTTGAACGCCTCAAGCCGCCAGTCGAGCATCCACTCCGGCTCTTCCTTCTTCGCCGAGATGTAGCGGACCGTGTCCTCGCTCAGTCCTCTGGGCGCGAGCTCCATCTCGATATCGGTGACGAAACCTTCGGCATACTTGTCGGACTCAAGCGCGCGCGCCGCATCCACCGTTCCCCGGTCGATGCTGTCCTTGACGATGATTTCCTTGCCCTCAGACATGCGCGTTCAGCTTCACAAGTTGCGGTCTCGCCCGCGCCGCCATCTTGATCCACGCATTGGCCAGCGCGTCGAAATCTTCCGCCGTCGAGGCCCAGCCGAAGCTGGCCCTAATGGCCGAGCGAGCGGCGGTATCGGACAGCCCCATGGCGGTCAACACGCGGCTCGGCTTCACCTTGCCCGACGAACAGGCCGAACCCGCCGAGACGGCAAACCCGGCCAGATCCAGACCCATTATCTGGGTCTCCGAAGGCAGACCTTCAACGCCGAAGCACGAAACACCCGCCACGCGAGGCGCCGCCTCGCCATGCACCTGCAGCGAGGGCGCAGCGCTTTTCAGGATGGCTTCCATCCGATCCCGCGCGACGCCCAGCGCCTGATAGCCCGCCATCCCGGCTTCCGCCGCCTCAACCGCCGCTCCGAAGCCAGCAATACCGGCAACGTTTTCCGTGCCCGCCCGGCGACCAAACTCCTGCCCGCCGCCCGTCTGCACGGCTTTGAATGGCGCGCCCGGCTTCACATAGAATGCGCCGACGCCCTGCGGCCCGCCGATCTTGTGCGCCGACACCGACAGGTAATCGACATCGAGATCGATGATCGACGTCGTGATCTTGCCCAGCGCCTGGATCGCATCGCAGTGGATCAGTCCACCCGCCGCGTGGACGATCTCGGCAGCTTCCGCGACAGGCTGGATCACGCCGGTCTCGTTGTTGACGAGCATGAGCGAGACGAGTGGTCGAGGCGCTTCTGGCGGAGCATGCTTGAAGCCACCCATGATGATCCGTAGAAGATTCCAAGATCGACGCGACCGTCCGAAGCACAGGCCAGACATCGAGTTTGTAGGCGCTAGCATCTGGAACCGTTGCTGGGTCTGGACAACGGCGTCGCACCGCCACTCTCCAACCATCGCGTCACTTCGATCGGCCCAGCCTCGGCCACGCCGGCGCAAAGCTCCGAGATATACGAGGCGACCGCGTCATGCTCGATGGCCGACGCCATCAGGCCAGCCCCGGCTCCCGTAGCAACCATCGCCCCGCGTAGGGCGCGCCGAACCGCCTCCGTCCCGCCGCTCGTGAAAGCTATGTCGTCCCGGCAGGCGCCAATCGCGGCCGCGACAGCCTCGCGCGCGCCCTCAACCAGCGCCCTCGCCTTGCGCCCCTCGCCATGCACTGACGACGGGTTCCCCGTCATCTCCAGCGCACGCAACCATCGCAGCCTTCGCCTCGGGGCGAAGGGGCGCGGTCGCGTTGTAATCGGCGTAGGTGCGTGTGCCGGGGCTCATGCCCCGGCTCTTACGCCAGTTTACCGGCGCCCGACAGGCCTGACCGGGCCTCTGGAATGGTCCGGAAGACCGCAGTTCCGTCCGTTTCCTCGGCGATCAGGTCCGCGAGGCTGGTCTTCTCGAGGAACTTGGAAATGTGATCGTCCAGGGACGCCCATAGGTCCGCGGCGGGGCCGTCGGTCCAGTCGCGGGAAATACCCTCGCTCGGGGTGTTGGCGACGTCTTCAACCGCCTGAAAAACCTCCAGGACGCTGATTTCCGCCGCCGGACGCTGCAGGCGATAGCCTCCACCCGGTCCGCGAGAGGCTCCAACCAGCCCTGCGCGGCGCAGGTGAGCAAAAAGTTGCTCCAGATAAGACAGGGAAATTTTCTGCCGGGAGGCCACGTCGGCAAGGGAAGCAGGCCGAACGGTGGAGTTTTGGGCTACATCCAGCAGCGCGACGACGGCATAACGGCCCTTGGAACTAACCCGCATAACGTCTCCCGGTCGGTGGCCGGACGGGGGAAATACCCCGCGGCCGTGATGGTTACGTTCCTCAATCTGGGGCGGATCACACGAAAAGCTTGAATTCCGAACCCGAAATAGTGTTTGTCGGCCCCCTTGGGCGCACCACATCCCGTTGCGCCGGTTCCGACAGCCACCGCGAGCGCACCATGGGCGAACTGATCATTTCCGGACCCGCAGGCCGGATCGAGGCGCGGTACACGCGGGCGCCGGGTGAAAACCCCCCATCGCCCTCATCCTCCACCCCCACCCCAAAGCCGGCGGCACCATGCAGGACCCGGTGACGATCACCCTGTTCGAGATGTTCGCAGCCCACGGCTTCTCCACCATGCGCTTCAACTTCCGCGGCGTGGGACGCAGCCAGGGCACGTTCGACGCCGGCGTGGCGGAACTTTCCGACGCCGCCTACGTGCTCGATCACCTCGAACAGCTCAACGAAGCGCCGAGCCAGTGCTGGGTCGCGGGCTCCGGCTTCGGCGCCTACATCTGCCTGCAGCTTCTGATGCGCCGGCCGGAGATCGACGGCTTCGTCGCCGTGGCGCCGCCCGCCAACCACTACGACCTCGCCTTCCTCGCGCCGTGCCCGGCCTCGGGCATCATCCTCGCCGGCGAGAAGGACATTGTCGCGCCGCCGTCGGACATCGACCGCTCGCTGACAAAGGTGCGCGTGCAGAAGGGCGAAGTCATCGAGCGCGCCAACGTGCCCGGCGCCAACCACTTCTTCCAGGGCAAGCTCGAAGAGCTCGAGAAGACGTCGTCCGCCTATCTCAAGAAGCGCATGAAGGCGTTCGAGAAGGCGCAGAAGGAAGCCGCCGAGGCGAAGGCCATCAAGGACGCTGCAAAGGCGCTGCCGGCGCCGAAACCGCAGAGCTGACCCCGCATCAGCCAGTCGGGGGGACAGGTCTATCAGGGGACGGGCATGGCAATCGACGACGCAGGCACAATCGACGCGCTGGGTATCGAGCCGGAGACGGGTTATGCGCTGATGATCATTTCTGATCATCTCGACTGGTCCGATGTCGTCGCGCACATGAACGCGCTTCAGAGCAAGGTCGGCGCTTATCTCGGCTTCATGCAGAGCGGTCAGCTCGACGCGGCCTTGCCCGATGGCGTAGGCCGCACGCGCAAGATCGGGATCATCCAGCAGTTCGAACCAACCGAAATCGCGCACCAGCTCCTGCAGGGCGTCGGCCAGCAACTGGCCGCGTTCGATGTCGAGCTCGGCTACGGCCCCTTGCCGGATGGCTACGATACGCAGACGTAAGACGCTTGCCGCGGCCCGATGTGTCGGGCAACTCTCGGCGCCATGTCCGAGACGCCAGAACCCTTCTTCCACCGCGACGGCGACAGCTACACGCCCACGCTGCAGGCCAATGGCTGGTGGCGGCCGACAGGCAATCTGCATGCGCGCGTGATGGTTGGGCTGTTCGCCCACGTCATCGAGCAGCAGTTCGGCGAACCCAACCTTCAGCCCGCGCGGCTGACGGCCGATCTTTATCGCCTGCCTGAGCTTGACCCGATCACGGTCGTCACCCGGCTCGTGCGGCAGGGCGGGCGCATCAAGGTGGTGGAGGCGGAGCTGTTCTCCGGCGGCGTCTCGTCTGCTCGCGCCTCGTGCCAGTTGCTGCGCCGGGGGCAGCAGCCGGAGGTGTCGCTCTGGTCGCCCGCGCCGTGGGACGCGCCAGCGCCCGACAACGTGCCACCGCTGGCAAAACCCTTCACCGACAAGTGGGAGATGCGGCCGATTCTTCCGCCCGGCTTCACGCCAGCGCACGGCCTGCGCGCGCCCGGACCGCGCCGCACCTGGCTACGCGAACTGCGCCCGCTTGTCGGCGGCGAGCCCTACACACCCTTCAGCCGCGTCGCCACCGGCGTCGACTACACCAGCCCCACATCGAACGGCTCGGAGTCCGGGCTCGACTTCATCAATTCCGATGTGACGCTCTATCTCCATCGCCTGCCGGTCAGCGAATGGATCGGCTACGAAGTCGCCGACCACCAGAGCGCCGAGGGTGTCGCGCTGGGCCACTGCCGGTTGCACGACGAACAGGGGCCAATCGGCTTCTCGTCCTGCGCGGCGCTGGCGCAGAACAGGCGGTAAAGACCCGGACGCGTGTCGCTGCTTGACCCAGTAGTTTCACGCCCGTATCACCCAATCCATGTCGCACCGCGCCACCCTCTCCGCGTATTATTGCCGCTCGCTCATCTAGCGGCGGTGCGACCAAGCATGCCGCCCAACCCGGCGGCTATGTGAGATGGCCTCCGGTCGACACGACCTACCAGGAGCCTCTCTCGTGACCCTCGATGCATCAGCCCAGACGTCCGCCTTCCTCCGGCAAATGATCGGCCGTGGCCACGTCTACCAGCTCACCGACGAGAAGGGCCTCGACGCCTACGCAGCTTCAGGTGTGCCCACCGGCTATATCGGCTTCGACGCCACCGCGAAGTCGCTGCACGTCGGCAGCCTCGTGCAGATCATGAACCTGCGCCGCCTTCAGCAGGCCGGCGGCAAGCCCATCGTCCTGATGGGCGGCGGCACCACCAAAGTCGGCGATCCGACCGACAAGGAAAAATCGCGCCCGATCCTCACGGTCGAGGAAATCGCCGCCAACATGGCGCTGATCAAGACGAACTTCGAGCCGTTCCTGAAGTTCGCGCCCGGCAACATGTTCGATCCGAAGACGACCGACGCGATCATGATCGACAACGCCGAATGGCTCGACCAGATCAACTACATCGAATTCCTGCGCGACTACGGCAAGCACTTCACCATCAACAAGATGATCGCGCAGGAGACGGTGGACCGCCGCTTGCGCAACAACGAGCCGTACACCTTCCTCGAATTCAACTACATGCTGCTGCAGGCCTACGACTTCATGGAGCTGGCGCGCACGTACGACTGCCGCATCCAGATGGGCGGCTCCGATCAGTGGGGCAACATCGTCAACGGCATCGACCTCACGCGCCGCATCGTCGACAAGCACGTGTTCGGCGTCACCACGCCGCTGATCACCACCGCGTCGGGCGGCAAGATGGGCAAGACCGCCGATGGCGCTGTGTGGCTCAACCCGGAGATGCGCTCGCCCTTCGACTACTGGCAGTTCTGGCGCAACACGGAAGATGCGGACGTGGCGAAGTTCATGCGCCTGTTCACGGATCTCCCCGAAAGCGAAATCAGTCTTCATGCGAAAGCTGAAGGCGCCGCCATCAACGACGCCAAGAAACGCCTCGCTGATGTCGCGACAGGCATGCTGCATGGCGAGGAAGAAGCGAACGAAAGCTGCTGCAGCGGCCGAAGCCATCTTCAAGGGCGGCGGCTCCTCCGAAGGCATGCCGACCTTTGAGGTCGCGCGCGTCACACTCGCCGCCGGTTATCCGATCACGGATGCACTGCTGGCCGCAGGGCTGGTCGATTCGAAGGGCGATGCGCGCCGCCAGATCACGGCCAACGCCGTGAAGCTGAACGGAGAGCCGGTCACCGACGAAAAACTGTCACTTACCGAAGCCGCCCTCGACGCAGACGGAACCGCGCGACTCTCGGTCGGCAAGAAGCGGCACGCGCGCCTCAAAGCCGTCTGACGCTACTGCCCCTCTGGATACCGGGGCGTTTCTGCTGGCTTGAACACAGGAACGCCTCGAATTCTCCTTCCCACCGGCCAGACTACCTGTGTAATCTCTCTTCACATCGTTGGAGGGATCAACATGAAGCTGGCTATCACCGCAGTCGCAACATGCGCTTTGCTCGGCCTGCCCGCCTTCGCGCCCATGGCTTTCGCGCAGGACAAGGCGCTGTCCGTTACGATCTATGCGGACGATCTGGCGCTCGTGCAGGACAAGCGACCCATCGACATCACCGGCGGTCGACAGCGCGTCGAATTCCCCGGCGTCTCCGCCCAGATCCGGCCTGAGACAGTCTCTCTCGCCGCCAACGGCGTCTCCATCGTCGAACAGAATTTCGATTTCGACCTGCTCACCCCCGCCAAGCTGATGGAGAAGGCGGTCGGCAGCGTCGTCACCATCGTGCGCGTCAATCCCGCCAACGGCCAGGAAACCCGCGAGCAGGCCGAAGTGCTGGCGACCAACAATGGCGTCGTCCTCAAGATCGGCGACCGCATCGAAGTGCTGCGCGATGATGGCCTGCCCGTGCGCGTGATCTTCGACAAGGTGCCCGAAAACCTCCGCTCGAAGCCGACGCTGTCCGTCACCGTCAACGGCGACAAGCGCGGCTCGCGCCCGGCGACGCTCAGCTATCTCACCTCCGGCCTCGGCTGGCGCGCTGACTATGTGGCGCTGTTCGACGACGCGGCTGGCAAGATCGACGTGCAGGGCTGGGTCACGCTCACCAATTCCAGCGGCACGACCTACGACAACGCCGCGACGACGCTTGTCGCCGGCACCCCGAACCGCGCGGGCCAGTACAATGATGGCCCGCAATACGGCCGCCAGAACCGTCCGCAGCTCGTCCAGGCCGGCACCGAGACGGGTGATCGCGAACGCCTTGGCGATTTCTATCTCTATCCGCTGGCAGAGCGCACCACGATCGCCAACCAGCAGACCAAGCAGGTCAGCTTCCTCGACGTGCACGGCGTGCCCGCCGAACACGGCTATGAATTCCGCAACTACTGGATGGGCACGCAGGAAGAGCCGCAGAGCGCGAAGACGGTCTACAAATTCTCGACCGGCTCGGCCAAGGGCCTCGGCGACCAGCTGCCTGCCGGCGTGCTCCGCTTCTACATGCGCGACCGCAAGGGCGATCCGCAATTCATCGGCGAGAGCGAGATCGACCATACGCCGATGGGCTCCACGCTTTCGCTGTCCACCGGCGATGCCTTCGACGTGAAGGTGAAGCCCGTCGTCGAGAAGCGCGAGAAAGCCGGTGTGCGTCGCTGGAAAACGTCGATGAAGTACACGCTCTCCAACGCCAGCCCGAAAGCGGTGGTCGTCGCCCTTCAGCAGGATGGCCTCTGGGGCGATACAAAGATCGAGAAGGAAAGCCTGAAGAGCACGCGCCCCAACGCCGACATGGCGGAATGGACGGTGACTGTTCCCGCCAACGGCTCGATCGACGTCACGGCTGTTTTTGACTCCACATACTAGGGGCAAGCGCATGCGCCGGGCGTTCAGCTGGCTCATCCTTGCCGGACTCTCCGGCCTCGGCGCGGCCCCGGTCGCGCTGGCGCAGGACGTGCTGGCCTCGCCGCCGGTGGACTTGTCCGTGACGGTCTATCGCGATCCCAACCGCGACGAAGGCGGCTTCGATCTCAACAACCTGAACGGTTTCGCCCTCATCACCGAAACCCGCCGCGTGAAGCTGGAACCGGGCCAGCATCGCCTCCGCTTCGAAGGCGTCGCCGACGGCATCGAACCCGCCTCCGCCATCGTGACCGGCCTGCCCTCCGGCGTGATCGAGAAGAACCGTGACGCGGCCTTGCTCAGCCCCTCGGCACTCATCGACTCGGCGGAAGCCCAGCAGGGCCGCGTCCTCCTTGCCCGCACCGATCCCGCGACAGGCAAGACCACGCGCGTTGAAGGCAGGATCCGCTCGCAGGCTGCGAACGGTGTCGTCTTCGAAACGCCTGATGGTGTCGAGGCCCTCCGCTGCTCCGGCATGCCGGAAACCTTCAGCTTCTCCTCAACCGGCACGGGCCTCTCCGCCCAGCCCACGCTTTCCGTCCTCACGAGCACCGACAAGACGATCGAGGCAGTGGTGCAGATCTCCTATCTCGCGCGCGGCTTCGACTGGTCCGCCGACTACGTCGCCAACATGGCCGCAAAGCCCGGCAAGATGAATCTCGGCGCCTGGATCACGCTTGCCAACGGCAATGGCATGTCGTTCCCCAACGCTCGCGTCCAGATCGTCGCCGGCCGTCTCAACCGCGAAAGTGGTGAGATCGAACCGATCAGCCTCGGCCAGCCCTTGCTCGCCCAGTGCTGGCCCCAGGGCTCGACAAGCGACAACCCCGATCCGATCTACATCGAACGCGCCTTCCCGCTGGGCTTCGATCCCGAGCGCCTCCGCCGCTACGCAGAGGCGATGCCCGCGCCTACGGCCGCGATGAAGTCGGCAATGGCAGACGACGGTCGGGGGGATCCGGTCATCGTCACGGGCAGCAGGCTCGCAGAACAGGAAGACCTCGGAGATCTGAAACTCTACCGGGTGCCCGATCGCACCACGATCTCGAGCCGCCAGTCGAAACAGGTTCGGATGATCGACGCCGAAGCCGTGCCCGTGGCGAAGATCTACGAAGCCCGACTGTACGCCGACAGCGACAGCGACTTCGAGCCGCTCGACCTCATCCTCCGCACGAAGAACGACAAGAAGAACGAACTCGGCATACCGCTGCCCTCCGGCCGCGTCATGGTGTTCGAGCAGTCCGGAAGCGGCGCAACGGCCCAGCGCCTGCTCGCCGGCGAGACCACGCTGCGCGATCTTGCCATCGACGAGGAAACCGAACTCCGCCTCACCGGCGGCCCGGACATTCAGGCCGGCCAGACCAATGAAAGCACCGCGATCACCCGCACCCGCCCGTCGCTTCGCCCAATCCCCGGCGTGCGCGTGTCCGGCCGCACGGTCAGCGAAGTGAACCTGATCGAACTCAGCAACGCCCGTCCCTATCCGGTGCAGGTCGAAGTCCGTATCGATCTCGACGACGGTCAGGAAATCGCGAGATCCGACGTGACGCCCGGCAGGAAGAACGGCCAGCCGATCTTCAAGGTCACCATCCCGGCCAACGACACGCTGAACATCCGCTACCAGACAGTGCAGTCCTACTGATGCGCACAGTACGCCTGCTTGGCCTCGTCACCGCCGCCCTGGCCGCCATCGCAGCGGCTCCCGCCGCTGTCGCGCAGGACGTCAAGGCCAGCGCACCGACAGACCTGTCGGTGACGGTCTATCGCGACCCCTATCGTCGAGCTGGCGGCTTCGATCTCAACAACCTCTACGGTTTCGCGTTCATCACCGAAACGCGCCGCGTCATCATCCCGGCTGGCGAGCATCGCCTGCGCTTCGAAGGCGTGGCGGATGGCATCGAGCCCGTTTCCGCCATCGTCACCGGCCTGCCCTCGGGCGTGGTCGAGAAGAATCGCGACGCCGCCCTGCTCAGCCCTTCCGCACTGGTGGACGCCGCCGCTGATCGCGATGGCCGCGTGATGCTGGCCCGCACGGATCCCGCGACGGGCAAGACCACGCGCGTCGACGGCAAGGTCCGCTCCGGCGCCGGGGGCGGCGTGGTGTTCGAAACGCCCGACGGCATCGAGGCCCTGCGCTGCTCCGGCATGCCGGAGACGTTCAGCTTTAGTGCAACCACAACGGGTCTGTCCGCCAGGCCGACGCTCTCCGTGCTCACACGCACCGACAAGCCGATCGAGGCTGTGGTCCAGCTCTCCTATCTCGCGCGCGGCTTTGACTGGTCGGCGGACTACACCGCCAACATGGCCTCGACAGGCAAGAAGCTGGATCTCGGCGCCTGGCTGACGCTCGCCAATGGCAATGGCACGAGCTTCGCGAACGCCCGCGTGCAGGTTGTCGCCGGCAAGCTGAACCGCACGACGGGCTATATCGAGCCCATCAGCCTCGGCCAGCCCATCCTCGCCCGCTGCTGGCCGCAAGGCTCCACCAGCGACACGCCCGAAGACGGTCTACATCGAGCGCGCCTTCCCCCTCGGCTTCGACCCCTACCGCTACGACAGCCGCGTCGCCATGGCCATGCCAGCACCCCCCCCGCCCCCTCCCCCCCCACCCATGGCCCCCCAAGCAGTCATGGGTGACGCCAAGGCGGCCGAGCAGGAAGACCTCGGCGATCTCAAACTCTATCGCGTGCCTGACCGCACGACGGTGGCAAGCCGCCAGTCCAAGCAGGTCCGGTTTCTTGACCAGACGGCAGTGCCCGTCATCAAGATCCACGAGGTGTCTTACTCAGCCAACAATCAGAACGACTATCGCCCCATGGAAGTCGTCCTGCGCACGACGAACGACAAGAAGAACAATCTCGGCGTGCCGCTGCCCTCAGGCCGGGTCGCCGCCTTCGAGACTGTCGGCAGCGGTGCGACGGCGCAACGGATGATGGCGGGCCAGACGAACCTGCGCGACCTCGCGATCAATGAGGAAACCGAACTCCGTTTCCCTGGTGGCTCTGCCGTGCAATCGCGTCAGGTCTCCGAATCCAGGGACATCACACCGCGCGCCACCCTTCCGTTCCTGCCCGGCAAAGTCAGCCGCAAGGGCGCAAGCATCAGTGAAGTCACGCGCGTGGAAATCACCAACGCCCAGCCCTACGCCGTGCAGGTCGAAGTCCGCGTCTACGTGTTCAGCGGCCAGGAGATCGTGAAGGCAGACCATCCGGTCGCGCAGAAGAACGGCCAGCCGATCTTCCGGCTGACTGTCCCCGCCAACAGCGACGCGACGATCCGCTACCAGACGCAAGCGTCGACGCGCTGAGGCGCGTCAGTCGTCGAAGCCGACAAACACCACCGCCTCATCGACTGCCTTGCGTCGTGACACCACCGCGTTGGCCGGGAACGACTCATCGGGATAACCCATGGCGACACAGATCATGATCACCTGATCTTCCGCGATCCCCGCGTGTTCGCGCACCACGGGCGACTGCATGATGCCCTGGCTGTTGATCACGCACCCCAGCCCCCGCGACCACGCTGCATTCACCAGCGCATTGGTCACCGCACCGCAATCGAACGGACCGATATCGCCGCCATGGATCGAGCGATCATACGTCACGACAACGGAAACGGGCGCATCGAACTGGCGGAAGCCGCGCAGCACCCAGTCCTGCCGCTTCTCCTTGTTGTCGCGCTCGATACCCATCGCCGCGAACAATTGCTTGGCGATGTCGATCTGCCGCTCGCGATGCTGGCCGCCATAAGCGCCTTGCGTGCGGAACTCCCGCGAGTCCGGCACGCCCGCGAGATTGCGCTCCGTATTCCCCTTGCGAATGCGGTTCAGCGGCTCGCCCGCCACAATGTAGAAATTCCATGGCTGCGTGTTGAGCGACGATGGCGCGCGCATGGCGAGCGCCACGACCTCGCGGATCACGTCCTTCGGCACGGGCTTTTTCAGGAAGCCGCGAATGCTGCGACGGCCCAGGACAACCTCATCGTATTCCAACGCGAAACCTCGCTTGAAGACCACTGACTGGAAGGGAGTACCCGATCAGGCGCGCGCGGCAACCGGCGGATTGGGATAGGACCCCGCCGCCGTAATCGCCTCGTCCGGCGCCTTCAGCATCTGCAGGTACATCTCTTTCGGATAGGCCATGTGCGGCTTCGCCGGATCATAGGCAGGCTGCGGCACCGGGCTCGGCCCAGCATAGGCGGCCGGAGCGCGGAAGCGCGCCGCCTCCTCTCCCGAAATCCCCGCCTTTGCCAGCACGGCCGGATCGATCCAGCTGTCGGCGTCGATGGCTTTCTGCGAGGTCGCCACCTCCAGCGTCATCTGGTCCGGCCCTGCGAAATAGATCGACCGGCACATGCCGTGATCGATCGGCCCCAGCACGTTTACGCCATGGCTCCTGATGCGATCACGCATCGCGACAAGATCGGCATCCGTCGCGACGCGGAAACGCCAGATGCTGCAACGTGCCCGGCGCACTCGGCAGCGCGCCATTGCCCGCATGCGTCTTGCCCAGCTCGATCGGAATCTGGTCAACCGCCGGCAACTGCACGATCGAGAAATACGAATGATCCTCCAGTCGCAGGAAGGCATGCAGCCCGCCCGGCACGCCGTGCATGTCGAATAACGCCACCAGCGGACACCCCATCACGTCCGAAAAGAAGGCGATGTGCTTCTTGATGTCACCCGCCATGAAAGCAAGGTGGTGAATGCCGTTGGGACTCTGCGCCATGAAACGCTCCGCGATCTGATGCCTGCAGCTTGAAACAGGAAGCCCGCCGCAGTCCAGCGCCGCTCATTTCCGGTTGTCCTCGCGTCCAGCGCGCTACGCGCATATGCGGCAAACATGGACTCGTGATTGCCCGTCCTTATTCTCGCGGGCGAGACGCTAGTACACCACAGGTTGCCCATGTCAGTGATCCGCGAGCCCTATGGCTATGTCCATGCCGATCCCAGCCCGCTGAAAGAGGTCTATGGCGGCCCGTCGGGCCAGGTGTTCGTCGAATGCATGCGCATCCGCCCTGACAACCGCGAGTCGAAAACCGCCATCCTGTTCAGCCATCCGATCGGCGGCGGATCCTTCCTGCCGCTGGTCACCGCGCTCGCACACGCCGGGCACCACGTCATCTATTGCAACACGCGCTATCGCGGAAACGACACCGCGCTCATCCTCGAAAAGTGCGTCCTCGATCTCGGGGCCTGCGTTGCAGACCTGAAAAAGCGGTTCGGTTATGAGCAAGTCATTCTCGGTGGCTGGTCCGGCGGCGGATCGCTGTCGCTGTTCTATCAGGACCAAGCCGAGCACCCCACCATCACCCACACACCCGCAGGCGATCACGCCGATCTCGTCGCCGCGAAACTGATCCCCGCCGACGGCGTGATGCTGCTCGCCGCCCACATCAGCCGCTCCGTCACGCTGACTGAATGGATGGACCCGTCCATCCTCGACGAAGACCGCCCCTTCGACCGCGACAACGATCTCAACATTTACGCCGCCGGCGCGCCTCAGCCGCCCTACAGCGCCGCCTTCGTCGCGCGTTTCCGAGAAGCACAGATCGCGCGCAACCGTCGCATCACGGCGCGTGTGAAGGCAACGCTCGCAGACCTGAAAACCGCCGGCGAACCCAACGCCGAACGTCCCTTCGTCGTCAACGGCACGATGTGCGACGTGCGCTGGACCGACCCGTCGCAGGATCCCTCCGACCGACGCCCGCACACCTGCTATCTCGGCGATCCACGCATCGCCAATGACGGTCCCGTCGGTCTTGCGCGTTTCACCACGCTGCGCTCATGGCTCTCGCAATGGAGCTATGACGAGAGCCGCGCCAACGGCCTCCTCAACGCCGCGCATATCAGCGTGCCCGTGCTGGTCATCAACAACACAGCCGACCTTGCGTGCACGCCGAGCCACGCCCAGCGCCTGTTCAACGCCGTCGCCAGCGACGACAAGGTCTATGTCGATGTGAAGGGGGCGGATCACTATTACATCGAGCGGCCGGATCTGCTGCCTGTGGCGGTTAAGGCAGTCTCGGGCTGGCTGTCGGAGCGCGGATGGTAAGACAGCGCAGGCGATCAGCCGTCCTGCCACGTCCGGTAATCACGCACAGCGCTCGCCGACGCGGCGGCCCACTCCGTGCCCCGAAGGTGTTCCTGATGCGCGGCGAACGCAGCCTCGTCGTCAAAGCTTTCGTTGACCAGAAACACGCCGCCCGCCTGTTCCTCGACGCTGAAGGCCCTGCATCCGCGCTCCTGCAACGAGAGCCGCTTGTGCTCCGGCAACGCCGCACGCACGCGATCCAGATCGGCGGCGGGAACGGTTATTGTCCCTGAGAGATGGAACGCCATCGCAAGCCCCTCCTGAAACTCAGGCGCGGCGCAACGTCCACACCAGGCGCGTCGCCGCCAGCAGCACGACAACACCCAGCGCCTGGTGCGTCAGCGACAGGTCCAGCGGCGCGGCATGCATCAGCGTCGTGATGCCCAGCAGCGCCTGCAACACCACGAGACCGCCGAACAACGGAAACAGCGACCAGTGCGTCGCGCGATATTTCCACGCGCACCAGCCCGCCACGGCGAGCAACCCATACGCCGTCAGGCGATGCAGGAACTGCGTCGTCGCATCATTCTCGAACAGGTTGCGCCAGAACGGGTCCAGCCGCCACATGCCCTCGGGAACCACTTGTCCCGACATCAGCGGCCAGTCCGTGTATCCGCGTCCCGCATCCAACCCGGCCACCAGCGCGCCCAGCGCCATCTGGATGCCGACAATCCAGATGATCGTATTCGTCCACGGCTTCGCCTCGACCGGCGCCTCGCGACGCTTCCCGCCCAGCTCAAGCCAGAGCCAGAAACAGTACGCGATGATCAGCAGCGCCAGACAGAAATGCGTCATCAGGCGATAAGGCGCGACCGAAACCAGGTCCGTGTTGGCGCCGACGCCGGAGGACACCATCCACCAGCCGATCACCGCCTGCAGCCCGCCGAGCACGAAAAGTCCGCCGAGGTGCGGCAGCAATTTCTTCGTCGTGCGTCCGGTCAGCAGGAAGAACAGGAAAGGTATCGCGAAGACCACGCCGATCACGCGGCCAAGCTGCCGATGGCTCCATTCCCACCAGTAGATGCCTTTGAACCCCGCGACGTCCATGTCGGCGTTGACCACTTGCGCCTGCAGGGTCAGCGCCTTGTAGTTATCGAACTCTGCGGTCCACTCCGCCTCACTCGCCGGCGGCCATGCTGTCAGTGGCTTCCACTCGGTCATGGACAGACCGCTGTCGGTCAGCCGCGTCGCCCCGCCGACCAGGATCATCAGGTAGACCATGACCGCGATCAACAGCAGCCACGCCCGCACCAGCTCCACGCCCTTGGCGGGAACCATGGAATTCGCTGGAAAATCTGCGGCGACAGCCTCGCTCATTGCGCGCTTATCCTACCTGTGAGAACGGAAGACCAGCGGATGGAAAGCCGCAGGAGCCTGTCACGTGCGCAAAATGATCGGATCTCTCATCCTGCTGGCCTGGCTGCTGGGCTACATCGCCGTTGCGGCTGTTGTCGGCGATCGCATCGCCGGCGAACACTGGGCCTGGAAGCTGCTGTATTTCCCGATCGTCGGCATGGCCTGGGTCATTCCACTCAAGCCGCTGCTCCGCTGGATTCACGCCAAGGACGGCCCGCGCGAAAGCCCAGATGTCTAGCCGCTCCCCGAAAAAGAAACGGGGCGGCCCAAAGGACCGCCCCGCTGGCATTCATCGTAGCCCCCGAAGTGGGGACCACTTCGAGAGGTCAGTCCAACTAGTCGCCTAAGCGACTAGTTGAGGTACTGGCTCAGGCCACCGAACGAGCCGAACGTGTTGCCCGTGCGGTCGCGCGACTTGAGCGAGTCGTTGCCGAAGTCGAATTTCAGCGTCGCGCCGACGATCGTGGCGTTGCCGCCATCGGTGTCGATGTACGACAGGTTGCCGCCCACGCTGAAAGGCGTGCCGTCGAAACGGTATTCAACGCCGGCGTTGACCGAGAAGGCATCAGCGTCGCCGGCGCTCGAGATACGAGCATAACCAGCGCCGAGATCGAAGCGCAGGTTGTTGGTCGAGAAGATGCGGTACTCACCCGAGAGACCCCAGATATCGACATCCACATCGTCAATGGTCGCGTAGGCGAGCGTGGCGACGAAGGTCGAGTTATCGTAGAAAGCAGCGTATTCGCCGCCGGCCGTCCAGAGGTCCACATCGCCGCCACCAGCGTCGATGTTGCCGAGGCCGACGAAGCCACCGAAGGCGCCGTTGGCATCGCGCGAGACGAGGTGACCCGTGCCAGTCAGCACGTCCACATCAGCGTCGTCGTTCGTGGTGTAGTTGGCGTCAACGAGAATGGCGAGGTTGCCGCCGAGCTGGAAAGCTGCGCCGCCGTTCACGCCAACGATGTCAGCGTCGCCGGTGTCGGTGTCGACGTGCGTAACGCCCGCGCCGATGGTGCCGGATTGAGCAAAAGCTGCGCCCGAGAACATGGAGAAGCCCGCCAGGAGAGAGGCGGTCACGACATATTTTTTCATAGTGTACCCTGTCGATTAGGAACGGACGAAGTGCCCGCCGGGAGCGTTTATCAGCGGATTGGGAGATTCGTCTGTCGCCGAAGAGTCACACTGGGCGCCCACCTTTTTGGCGCCTTAATTCGTTAACTATTCAGCGCGGCGGTACCGAACGGTCACGTCGGGAAAATTCCGTTTCGTACCCGGCGTTATGAGGCCGAACTTCAATCATGCGACGCAGCATTGCCGATCGATGCGTTTACTCAACGAACTTAAAATAAATCGTGATCAGGCGAGCGCTTTGTCGATTGCGGCGCGTAACTCCGCGCTTGTCGGCTCGACTTTGGACTTGAAGGCCGCCACCGGCGCCCCTGATTTGTCGGTCAGCAGCTTGTGGAAATTCCATGCCGGATGCGCCGCGCGGCCCAGCTTCTCGCGCATCCATTTGTAGTACGGATGAACGTGGCCGCCCTTCACGTGAGTCTTCTCCGTCATCGGAAAAGTCACCGCATATGTCACGGCGCAGAAGGCAGCGATCTCCGTCTCCTTCGCCGGCTCCTGCCACAGGAACTGGTTGCAAGGCACGCCAAGAACCGTGAGCCCCCGTCCGTGATAGTCCTGATAGAGCTTCTGCAATCCCGTATACTGCGGCGTGAACCCGCACTTCGACGCAACGTTGACGACAAGCAGCGCCTGCCCCTCGAATGCCTTGAGCGGCATCGGCTTGCCATTGATACCGGTGAATTCGAAATCGAATGCCGTGGTCATGCTAGAGAGCTCCGTCGATGGCTTGCACGATCTCGGGCGCGAGCGGTTCTGTGCGCGGGCCGAACGCCGCCACTGCCTTGCCGTCCTTGCCGAACAGCAGCTTGTGGAAATTCCACATCGGATCGGCCGGCTCGCCCAGCTCATTCTTCATCCACTTGTAGAACGGGTGCGCGGTCTCGCCCTTCACATCTGTCTTTTCGGTCAGCGGAAAGTCGACGCCGAACGTGGTCGAGCAGAACGTCGCGATCTCCTCATTCGTGCCCGGCTCTTGTCCCATGAACTGGTTCGACGGCACGCCAAGCACAACCAGCCCCTTCTCGCGCTTGTCGTGATAGAGCTGCACCAGCCCCTCATACTGCGGCGTCAGTCCGCACTTCGAGGCCACATTCACCACCAGCACCGGATGCCCGGCGAACTGCTTCAGCGACAACGGCTTGCCGTCGATCGACGTGAAACTGAAATCGTGTGCTGTTGTCATGGCTGCGTCTCCAGGGTTGTCCGGCAACAGGCCTTTGCTAAAGTTCATAATGCAGGGGCGCTACCCGGCACAGGGGCAATTCATGCGATTTGGACTAACTTCTCTACTTCCGCTTGCTCTCATGGCCGCTTCGCCAGAGGCCGCGGCTCAGGCAAGTGCATGGACGTCGCCCGACGGTGTTGTCAGCATGTTGATCCCCACGGACTGGGTCACTGTCAAAGACCCCAAGCACACACTCTTCATTGAGCGAACCGACGATCAAGAAAAGGAATGGGCCGATTGCAAAGTTGTTGTGGGGTCCGCACCCAATCTGCTGGGCGAAAGCCAGGAGCAGCTGAACAGCCGGATGGAGCAACGCCCAAAAGACTCTCTAACACGCGGCGGAGGCCAGCTGGTCGAGTATTCGACTTCCACTCGCGTCGGTGAAGCAGCGGTGCGGAAATACACGGTGAAGTACCCAGGCATGACCCTGCGAGGTCGCGAAATTGGAGTGATCCATTCGCAAATGACCACAGGAATTATGGCGATATGCACTTACTCAGATAAAGCGCCGAAAGACTGGAGCACCGCGTCGATAGACTTCTTGAAGTCGCTCGCGATAAACGCTGACTAAGATTGATGTAGCCTATTCGGCAATGCTTGAATCAGAGCCAACGGGGATCTGGTGCTGCTTGCGCTCCACGCCATTCGCCCGATCCCAGGCTCGACCTTCCTCGATCAGCCGGTCCGTGTTGACGCGGATCGCGTCGCCCAGCGCCTTAACCATCTCGTTCTTGCCCAGCCCCGGCGGGATCGGATCGAGAAACTCGATCACTGCAGGTCCCGGATACTTCGCGTAGTCCTGTTCCTGCCAGCGCAGGCCGAGGCTGGTCGCCACCGGCACCACGGGCCATTGCGATGCTTCCTGCATGTGCCACACGCCCGCGCGGATCCGCTTGTGCTCGCCCACCTTGCAGAGATGCCCTTCAGGATAGATCAGCACGATGCGCTTTTCTTCCGCCGCGTGGGCAAAACTCGCCGCCAGATCCTTGCGCGCTTCCGGCCCGCCGCAATTGTCGATCACGATCGCGCCCAGCTTCTCCAGCACTTTCGGCACCAGCGGAAATTTCTCCAGATGGTCGCCCGTCACGAACGCCACATCGTCGAACTGGATGTACATCAGGAAGCCGTCGCCATAGCTCGAATGCTTCGGCGCAAGAATGAACGGCGCCGGCGGCAACCGCTCGCGCCCACGCACTTCAGGCTTGATGCCGATCAGCTTCATCAGCTGCACCATCCGCTTGGTGTAGCGCTTGACCGCCCAGCGCACGCCCTTGCGCCCCGGCACAAGCGCCAGCACAGCCGCCATGAACACGTAGAGAATGGAAACCCACCAGAACCCGACAGCGAACAGGAACGCGCGCATGTATCCCCCGTGGCGATACACCGGCCTCGCATCCCCCGAAGACAAGGTCAACGCCGATCAGATCAACCGTCAGCCCGCAGGCGCGACCTTGTCCTGCGTCTTCAGCTCGAAGTCGCTGGCGTCATGCCGTTCGTAAAGCTGGCTCGCCGGATCGCCCCATGTGCGGTTGACGATGCGGCCGCGTTTAACGGCTGGCCGCTCGGCAATCTTGTCAGTCCAGCGGATGACGTTCTTGTATTCGTGCACAGCCAGAAACTCGCCCGCCTCGTACAGAATGCCCTTCACCATCGCGCCGTACCAGGGCCACACCGACATGTCGGCGATGGAGTACTGATCGCCCGCCAGATATTCTGTCTCGGCCAGGCGACGATCCAGCACATCAAGCTGCCGCTTCACTTCCATCGCATAGCGGTCGATCGGATACTCCCACTTCGCCGGAGCATACGCGTAGAAGTGCCCGAACCCGCCGCCGAGGAAGGGCGCAGCGCCCATCTGCCAGAACAGCCAGTTCAACGCCTCCGTCCGCGCCGCGCGATCCTTCGGCAGGAACGCATCGAACTTCTCCGCGAGATACAGCAGGATCGACCCGGACTCGAACACCCGCACCGGCTTCGGCTCGCCATGATCGACCATCACCGGAATCTTCGAATTCGGATTGATGTCGACATATCCGCTGGAGAACTGCTCACCCTTGTTGATGTTGATCAGCCACGCATCGTACTCGGCGCCCTTATGCCCGAGCGCCAGCAGCTCCTCGAGCATCATGGTCACCTTCACCCCGTTCGGCGTGCCCAGCGAATAGAGCTGGATCGGATGCTTGCCGACCTTGAGTTCCGCATCATGCGTCGGCCCCGCGATCGGCCGGTTGATCGCAGCGAACCGTCCGCCACTCTCCTTGTTCCAGGTCCAGACCTTTGGAGGCGTATAGACGTCGCTCATGCAGGGATTCCTTCAGTGCAGATGCAAGATGTGCGTCCCCGCGCCCCGCCTTACAAGCCAGAACATCCCGCCACCGCCACGCGAATGCGTGAGCAGGCCTCCTCAGACCCTCCAGCCTGCCTGACATGACCGCCCGACCGCGATAGGCTCACCCAAAACGGGGAAGATTCCATGCGCCCACATTTGGTCCACCGGGCCGCCCTCACTCTCGCCACGTCACTTGCCGCCTGCACACACATGCCGGCCAGCAACACGGCATGGACCGATGGCGTGAAATTCGCCCCCATGGGCCCCGCCAACCCCGGCGCATTCGCCGCCACGCTGGATGGAAACACGAATGCCGCTGGCCCCTACACCATCCGCGTCCACATCGAAAAAGGCGGACGCATCGCGCCGCACTCTCACCCCGACACGCGCGTCATCACCGTCGTCTCGGGCGACCTTTGCTACGGCTTTGGCGACGTGTTCGATCCTGACGGCTGCAAGCTATATCCAGCCGGCAGCTACTTCATCGTTCCCGGAAACGCGCCTCACTATGGTTATGGCAAAAGCGAAGCCGTCTATCAGGAATCAGGCGTCGGTCCGTCAGCGTTCGTACCAGTCGCGAAGTAGCGCACACTCGCCACCCCACTCACTCAGGCCGATAAACCTCTCGATCGAGCTTTGCGACCTCGTCCTCACGGCGCGGAACAGGTTTCAGCCAGCTATGCCGACGATCTCAAGCACCGTGACAGCGCCCATCAACAGGGCCGCCACGGCAATCCATAAATGCTTCATAGTCACCCCTCCCACCGGGCGAAGCGAATTAGGAGCGCGTCTGCCTCCTGTGTAAAGCGCTTGAGCCCGGCAGGCGACTGCGCAGTCGCCTAGTCGCAGACCACGATAATCTCGACCCGCCGGTTCAGCGGCTCGCGCACACCATCGGCTGTCGCCTTCGCCGGATCCAGCTCGCCATGCGTCGCCACCGAGATCGCGCTGTCCGCCAGGCCATTCACCACCAGCGCATCCCGCACCGCCCGCGCCCGCGCCATCCCCAGCGCCGTGCTTGTCTCCTCGGTATGAGACGTGTCCGCATGCCCGACCACGCGCAGGCCATTATACTCGCAAGCCTTGGCCTTCGGCGCCGCAGCCTTCACGGCATCAGACGCCTTCGCATCCAGCGTGGTCGATCCCCAGTCGAAATAAACCATCATGACATTGCGCTCACGCGCGATTGCCGGCGCCGCAAGCGCTACAACGCAAGCGACGAGCGCCAGACTACAGAATGACCGATTGCCCATGCGTGTCTCCCAACCTGCAAGAGACTATCATGAAATACGGGGGCCGCCCCAACTCCAAAGGCAGTCAGCAACCACTACGCCACTTCGCTCTCGCGTACCGCCGCGTCCGCATCTTCATGCGCCCGCGACTGCCGGCTCCACAAATCGGCGTAGAGCCCCGCACGGTCGAGCAATTCGCGGTGCGTCCCGCGCTCCACGATCTTGCCCTCGTCGAGCACGATGATCTCGTCCGCGCCAGCCACCGTCGATAACCGGTGCGCCACCATCAACGTCGTACGACCCTTGGCGGCTTCGTCCAGCGCCCCCTGCACCTCCTGCTCGGTCGCCGAGTCCAGCGCGCTCGTCGCCTCGTCCAGCACCAGGATGGCCGGGTTCTTCAGGATCGCCCGCGCAATCCCCACGCGCTGACGCTCGCCGCCGGAAAGCTTGACGCCCCGCTCGCCCACGCGCGTCTCCCAGCCCTTTGGCAGCTTGTCGATGAACTCGAGCAACTGCGCCCGCTGCGCCGCCTCGCGCAGCTCTTCATCGCTCGCTTCGGGCCGGCCATAGAGCAGGTTCTCCTTCATCGAGGCGTTGAACAGCACCACGTCCTGCGGCACCAGGCCGATGCCCTGGCGCAAGCTCTCCTGCTGCAACCCACGCACGTCCTGTCCGTCCACCAGCACGCGCCCGCCCTTGGTATCGTAGAACCGGAATAGCAGTTTCAGCAGCGTCGACTTGCCCGACCCCGAAGGCCCCACCACCGCCAGCTTGGTTCCCGCCGGCACAGTAAAGCTCACGCGATCGATGCCCGCCGAGCGCGCATCGTGCATGAAGCTCACATCCTCGAACCTCACCTCGCCGCCCTTCACCTGAAGGGGCTTCGCATCCGGCGCATCGGAAACTTCCGCCTTCATGTTCATCAGCCCGTACAGCTTCTCGAGATCGATCGCCCCCTGCTTGATCTCGCGGAACGCAAATCCAAGGATCGAAAGCGGCCGATAGAGGTTCGACATGATCAGCACCACCGCCGCCATGTCGCCCGCCTGCACCGTCCCGTTGAACGTCGCCAGCGCCGTGATGCTCGCCACGCCCGTCAGGCCCAGCGCCATGATGATGTCCTGCCCCGCGTTCAGCAGCGCCAGCGACCGCGTCACCTCCACCATGCTCTTGTTGTAGAGCTGCATCGCGCTGTCATAGCGCTGCGTCTCGCGCGCCTCGGCCGCGAACGCCTTCACCGTCTCGAAATTGGTGAGGCTGTCCACCGCCAGCGCCCGCAGCTCCGTATCCGCCGCGTTCAGCTTGCGCCGCTGCTCCGTCCGCCAGTTGGTCAGCACCGCCGTGAACACGGAATAGAGCGCCACCGTCACCACCGCGATGACCGCCGCGATCCAACTATACCGCGTCGTCAACACGAACGCCGCCAGCGCCAGCTCTATGATCGTCGGTCCGATGTTGAAGGCCAGAAAGCGGATCAGGTAATCCAGCGCCGCCACGCCCCGATCGATGATCCGGTTCAGCGCCCCTGTCCGCCGCGTCTGGTGGAACGCCAGCGACAGCCCCTGCGCATGTCCATATGCCTCCACCGCAATCAGCCGCTGCGCATCCTGGCTCACCGGCGCGAACAGCGCATCGCGAAGATAGGGAAGGTTCGACGACAGGATCCGCGCGCCCGTCCACCACCCGATCAGCAGCAACACCGCCGCCATCGTGGCCTCAGGTCCGGTCATCCTGTTGATCGCGTCGCCGAAGAACACCGGCGCATAAACCGCGAACACTTTCGAGGCCAAGGTCAGCACCAGCGCCGCCAGCATCACCAGCGCCACCGCTTCAGTTCCGGCCGCGCCATGATCCTGCCGATCCGCGCCAGCGAGATGCCCAACCCCGCATCCCCCGTCTCCAGCCCGTCGACGTCGGAAGCAGATTTAGCGTGGGGATGCATGGCCATGCCCGGCTATGTAGGCCCGCACATGGGGAAACGCCAGAGTTCCCCCAGCGTCGCCGACGGTTTGCTGCGGACGCCGTCCTGTCAGCAGTCGCCGCTTCCCCCGGGCCGCGAACCATCGCATCTAGGGCTCAGAAAAAGAGAGAAGAAGAAAAAGAATGCCCGGAATCAAATCCGTCACGGTCTATTGCGGCTCCGCCCCAGGGTCCGACCCGTCCTACCTCAAGCTCGCCGCCAATCTCGGCAAGGCCATCGCCAAGCGCGGCTGGCGCACCGTCTATGGCGGCGGCGATGTCGGCCTGATGGGGGCAGTCGCCACCAACGCACGCGACGCCGGCGGCAAGGTGCTCGGCGTGATGCCGCACTTCCTGCGCGACCTCGAAGGCGTGCTCGACGGCATCGAGAACCGCTACACCGACAACATGCACCAGCGGAAACAGGCGCTGCTCGATGAAGCCGACGGCCTCATCGTCCTCCCCGGCGGCATCGGCACGCTCGAGGAAGCCGTCGAAACCCTCAGCTGGGCCAAGCTCTCGCTCCACCGCAAGCCGATGGCCTTCCTCTCCGAGAACAACTACTGGCAGCCCTACTTCAAGCTCATCGACCACATGATCGAAGGCGGCTTCCTGCCCGCGTCCTTCCTGCAGCTGATGGCCGACACCAGCAGCCCCGAAGCCGCGCTCGACGCCCTCCACCAGCGCGCCATCGTCCTCGATTGATCTGCTGCTCGTTAGTTCCCTGATGACATTCGCATGACGACCTGCCTACGCTCGCCCGGGGAATAGCGGGACCACGGGGCATCCATGACCATCGACGCAACTGCGCCCTTGTCCGCCCCTCCCGAGCGCACATTCTTCGGACAGCCGCGCGGCCTCGCCTACCTCGCCTTCACCGAGGCATGGGAGCGATTCTCCTATTACGGCATGACCTCGCTGCTCGTGCTCTACATGACGCAGCAGCTGTTCATGCCCGGCCATGTCGAGAACGTCGCCGGCTTCATCCAATTCCGCGCCGGCGTCGAATCCGTCTTCGGCCCGATGAGCACCGTCGCCTTCGCCTCGCAGGTCAACGGCCTCTACACCGGCTTCGTCTACTTCACCCCGATCTTCGGCGGCCTGATCGCCGACCGATGGATCGGCAAGCGCAACGCCGTCGCCCTCGGCGCCATCCTGATGAGCTGCGGCCACATCGCGATGGCGTTCGACCAGTCCTTCCTGCTGGCGCTGCTCCTGCTCGTGGTCGGTTCCGGATTCCTGAAGGGCAATATCGCAGCGCAAGTCGGCGCGCTCTATCCCGAAGGCGACGCCCCCGGCCGCACGCGCGGCTATTCCATCTTCTCGATCGCCATCAATGTCGGCGCCGTCGCCGGCCCGCTCGCCTGCGGATTGCTCGCACAGGTCTATGGCTGGCATGTCGGCTTCGGCCTCGCCGGCGGACTGATGCTGATCGGCCTCGCCACCTACCTGATCGGCTACCGCACGCTCACCGAACAGACCGCCGCCGCCAGATCGCCTGACAACGCGCCCTCGGAAAAGCTCGACGGCAAACAGTGGCGCATCATCGCCGCGCTCACCTTCGTCATGCTGCTCACCGTTTTCCAGTCCGTCGCCTACTACCAGAACACCAATATCGGCCTGATCTGGATCGACAAGTTCGTCGACCTCAACGTGCTGGGCTTCCATATCCCCGTCGGCTGGTTCGTCTCCCTCGACTCATTCATCAGCATCGTCTTCGTGCCCGTGCTCTTCGTCGTCTGGCGCTGGCAGCAGAAGCATGGCGGCGAGCCGGGCGAAATCGGCAAGATCGCGACCGGCGCCTGGATGGCCTGCGCCGCCAATCTCCTCCTCGTGCTCGCCTGTCTTCCCGGCGGCCGCGTCTCCGGCATCTTCCCCGTCGTCTACGACGTGATCCTCGGCGTCGCCTTCCTTTACTATTGGCCGACCCTGCTGGCCCTGATCTCCCATGCCGCGCCCGTCCGGCTGAAATCGACCATGATGGGCGTCGCCTACCTGTCGCTCTTCATCGGCAACCTGATCGTTGGCCGCCTCGGGTCGATCTATGAAAGCCTCGGCCCGGCGAATTTCTGGCTGGTCCACGCCGCCATCGCGGGGGCCGGCGCGGTCATCTGCATGTTGCTGGCCCGCCCACTGGGAAAAATCCTCGCCGCCTAAACGCCGCAGCATTCGGAAACTCCGGCGTATTGCCGCAGTCGCCGCACCCTTCTAGGTTGCACACGACCGGAGAGGCGGCGGGGGAACACACCACGCCATCCGCTGAGGGAAAAAGGCCGAAAAAGCCTTCTAGGAGAGTATCCGAATGCGCGCCTTTCTGATGTCGCTGGCCGTTGCCGCGCCTGTTCTCGTGCTGGGCATCGCCGCCTGCAGCAACAATCCCGCGGTCACCACGGCGCCGGCCGTCGCCGCCAACGCCGTTGGGGCCGCCGCTGTCGACCAGAAACGCCTGCTTGCGGCTTCCAGCGAGCCCGGCTCGTGGCTCGCCGTTGGCGGTGACTACAACGAACAGCGTTTCAGCCAGCTCGACAGCCTCAACGAGACCAGCGTCTCGAAGCTCGGCCTCGCCTGGTATGCCGACATCGACACGGAACGCGGTCAGGAATCCACGCCCGTCGTCGTCGACGGAGTGATGTACCTCACCACGGCATGGTCGATGGTGAAGGCCTACGACATCCACACCGGCGCCAAGATCTGGGAGTACGATCCGAAGGTCGATCGCGCCAAGGGCAGCGACGCGTGCTGCGACGTGGTCAACCGTGGCGTCGCCGCGTGGAACGGCAAGATCATCTTCGGCTCGCTCGACGGTCGTCTCATCGCGCTCGATGGAAAAACCGGCAAGGAAGTCTGGTCGACCAAGACCGTGCCCGAAGGCACGCACCACACCATCACCGGCGCACCCCGCGTTGCGAATGGCAAAGTCTTCATCGGCAATGGCGGCGCCGAATACGACATCCGCGGCAACATCGCCGCCTTCGATGCCGAAACCGGCAAGAAGCTGTGGAACTGGTTCGCCGTGCCCGGCGATCCGTCGAAGCCCTATGAGCAACCCGAACTCGTCGAAGCCGCGAAGACGTGGAAGGGCGACCAGTACTGGAAGCTCGGCGGTGGGGCTACGATCTGGGACACGATCGTCTACGATCCCAAGACCAACCTCATCTATTTCGGCACCGGCAACGGCCTGTCGTGGGCGCAGGAAGCGCGCAGCCCCGGCGGCGGCGACAACCTCTACGTCTCCTCCATCGTCGCGCTGGACGCCGACACCGGCAAATACGCGTGGCACTATCAGGAAACGCCCGGCGATGAATGGGACTACGACAACTGCAACCCCGTCATGGTCGCCGACCTGAAGTTCAAGGACGGCACGAAGCACGTCGTCATGCAGGCGTCGAAGAACGGCTTCTACTACGTGATCGAAGCCAAGACCGGCAAACTCCTGTCCGCCGAGAAATACGTTCCCGAAACCAACTGGGCCACGCACGTCGACATGGCGACGGGCCGTCCGGTCGAGAACCCCGACGCGCGTTATTCGAAGAGCGGCAAGCCCGTCATCATCTGGCCCGCCGCCCTCGGCATGCACAACTGGCATCCGATGGCCTACAGCCCCGAGACTGGCTACGTGTACATCCCGGTCACGGTCTCCAACGCCGCCTACGACGCGCTGGACAATTTCGTCTACAACCCGAATGGCTGGAACACCGGCACCGACTTCGCCGGCGGCGCATCGCTCTACACCAAGCCCGGCGCCCCGCCGCGCGGCAACGTCACCAGCTACATTCTCGCGTGGGACCCGGTGAACGCGAAAGAAGTCTGGCGCATTCCCAACAAGGAGTACGGCGCCTCGGGCCTGCTCGCGACGTCCGGAAATCTCATCTTCTCCGGCAACCACAATGGCGAGTTCGCCGCCTATGACTCACGCACCGGCAAGGAACTCTGGACCGCGCCGACACAGGCCCGCGTCGTTGCCGCCCCCTCGACCTACATGGTCGACGGCCAGCAACAGGTCGCCATCCTCGTCGGCGCGCGCGGCCTGCCTCCGGGCCAGACCCGCACGGTCGGCGTCAGCGCCAACAACTCGCGTATCCTCGTGTTCCGCCCGGGCGGCAGCGCGATCCTGCCGACGACCGCAGCCACAGCCGTCACTGCCGGCGCCAAGGTCACGATCAACCCGCCGCTGCAGACCGCGAACAACGAAACGGTCGCTGCAGGCGAACAGGCCTTCGCGGCCAACTGCGCCGTCTGCCACGGCGCGACCGCTGTTCCCGGCGCCGGCGCAACCGCGCCCGACCTGCGCTACAGCGCACTCCTGCCGTTCAGGGCCCAGTTCAATGGCCCTGTCCGCGCCGGCGAACGCGCGACGCGCGGCATGCCCGGCTTCGGCAACACGCTGAACGAGGAAACCACCGACGCGATCCTCGCCTACATCATCAAGCGCGCCAACGACGAGAAAGCTGCGCAAGAGGCTGCTGCGAACGAGTAAGCAAGACACGACGCACAAACATCGCGCCTCCGGTCCCAGGCCGGAGGCGTTTTTGTTTGCGCGCGCCCGCCAGTTTTCGCCGCCGAGTTACACCCCATTTTGTTGGACAGCCCTCGCGCCTATCCAACAGACGCCGAAAAAACTTCCCAAGTGATCTCAGTCACTTGCCTCAAAACTATGCTGGATTGGCGTTTGGCAAATCGGCCGGGCTCCGGGCGGGCGTATAGTCCTCCCCATGACACCGGCACGACCCGCATCATACGGACTCGGAACCCCGCCGCCTCTGCAGCTCTGGCTGCATGCGGTGCTGATGCTGTTCGCCGAGCTTGTGTCCCACGCCGCCTCAACCCTCCAGATGGTCCTCGTCCGCCGCACACGTGAATGCCACACGAAAGCGTCGCACGCAGACCTGCCCCGAGCGACGAGTGGCATTTCCATCAAGGAAGCAGATCAGGCCGAACCAACCGGCCTCTCCACTGGAAGCGTGGAACACGCGTTCCCGGCGAAGGCCGGGATCCAGTCAGCGCGCAACGCGCGCTCCCAACAAGGCGCAGATCTCTCCCCGCTCATCCCGACGAACGTCGGCATCCAGGGCGAGACTCAAACCTTGTCCAAGCTTGCAGCTTCAACCCGCACCCGCAGCAAAACCGTTCCTGGATTCCGACATTCGTCGGAATGAGCGGTGTTTTGTGCGGAGAGCTGCGCGCAACCACAGCCTGACCTAGCTCAGGCCCACACCTCAAACCCCAACCCCGGCCCCCAGCCGCAGGGAACGCGCCCTCGCGCCCCTCACCCAAACCCGCTAACATGCGGGCCGATGCGCGACCCGATCCTCTTCCCCTTTTACAACGACCTCTCGAGCCTTCCCGGCGTCGGCCCGAAACTGCGTCCGGTGCTCGCGCGCCTCATCGGCGGCGAGACCTGGCTCGACCTCCTCTTCCATCTCCCGACAAGCTGGATCGATCGCCGCAACCGCGCCACCATCGACGAAGTACAGATCGGCGAAATTGCCACCGTCACGGGGACAGTCGACAAGGTCGAACACGCCCGCCTCAAATTTCCCGCCCGCGTCCGCCTGCGCGACGAGACCGGTTTCATCACGCTGACCTACTTCCACGCCAACCGTCAATGGCTCGAAAAGACGTTCGAGATCGGCAAGACCATCATCGCCTCCGGCAAGGTCGGCGATTATCAAGGCGGCCGCCAGATCGTGCATCCCGATCACGTCGCCGATCCCGAAAAGGACGACGACCTCCCCGAAGTCGAACCCGTCTATCCGATGACGGCCAACCTCACGCCGCGACAGATGCGAAAGTTCGAGGCCGCCGCCCTCGACGGCATCCCCGATCTCGACGAGTGGATCGATCCGCACCTGATGACGCGCAATCACTGGCCGACTTTCAAGCAGGCGCTCATCCGCCTGCACCAGCCGAAAGTCTACGACCCCGACGGCTTCATCGTCGCTCGCCAGCGCCTCGCCTATGACGAAGCCCTCGCCCGCGAGATGGCCATGGGGCAGGCCCGCCTCGCCCGCGAACGCCGCCACGCTCGCGCCATCCCGCGCGCTGTCGGCATCGAAAAGACAATGATCGAAGCCCTTCCATTCAAACCGACGCGCGGCCAGATGGATGCCTACAAGGACGTCGCCACCGACATGGGCCGCCCTGTTCCCATGCGTCGCATGATCCAGGGCGATGTCGGCTCCGGCAAAACGCTCGTCGCCGCCCTCGCCGCCGCACAGGTCGCAGCCGACGGCGGCGTCACCGCCTTCATGTCGCCGACCGAAGTGCTCGCGCGCCAGCAAGCCGAAGCCATCGGCCGCTTCCTCGCCCCCCTCGGCATCCGCGTCGCCGCCCTGACAGGACGCGATAAAGGCGCCGGTCGCGAAGCCATCCTCAACGACGTGCGCAATGGCAAGATCCAGGTCCTCTCCGGCACGCAGGCGCTCTACCAGTCCGACGTCGACCTCCCCGATCTTTCGCTCGTTGTCATCGACGAACAGCACCGCTTCGGCGTCGCCGACCGCCTGAAGCTCACGGCCAAAGGCGTCTCTCCCCACATGCTGGTGATGAGCGCGACCCCCATCCCCCGCACCATGGCGCTGGCCGTCCACGGCGACCTCGACATCTCGGTCATTCGCGAAAAGCCCGCGAACCGCCAGGAAGTCGTCACCGCCGCCGTCCCCGACACCCGCATCGACGAAGTCATCGCGGCTGTTGCCCGCGCGGTCGAGCGGGGTGAACGCGCCTTCTGGGTCTGCCCAGCCGTCGATAGCGAAGACGCCGGCGACGCCTCCGCCATCGCGCGCCGCGATGTCCTTTCGAACTTTGTGCAAGCTCCCGTCGAACTCGTCCACGGCCGCATGCCGCCCGCCGACCGCGACGCAGCGCTGGAAAAACTCCGCACCGGCGAAGCCCCCGTCCTCGTCGCCACCACCGTCATCGAAGTCGGCGTCGACGTTCCGGAAGCCACCATCATGGTGATCGAACACGCCGAACGCTTCGGCCTCGCCCAGCTGCACCAGCTGCGCGGCCGCGTCGGTCGCGGCGACAAGGCTTCAAGCTGCCTGTTGCTCTATCAGGTCCCGCTCACCGAGAATGGCAAGGAACGCCTCGACACCCTGCGCAAGACCACCGACGGTTTCGAGATCGCCGAAGCCGACTTCAAGTTGCGCGGTGAAGGCGACATCCTCGGCCTGCGCCAGTCAGGCGCCGCTGATTTCCGCGTGCTCGACATTTCGCAGGATACCAACCTCATTGAAATCGCCCGCACCGACGCCAAATCGATCCTGATGGCCGACCCCCAGCTTGCAGGCCCGCGCGGTGTCGCCGTCCGCCGCGCTCGCGATCTCTTCGCGCCCCGCATCGCGGACATGGTGGCCGAAAGCGACTGAAAGATATCTTCAATGCCGACCAAACCCATCACACTCCGCATCGATCCCGCCACCGAAGTCTCCGCCCTGTGGGACAAGCCGCGCGGAGCGAAGGCCGCCCTCGTGCTCGCCCACGGCGCCGGGGCCGGCATGACACACAAGCACATGGCCGCTACGGCCGAGGGCTTGGCCGAGCGTGGCATCGCCGTGCTGCGCTTCAACTTCGCCTACATGGAACGCGACTCGAAGCGGCCAGACAGTCCGCCCGTCGCCCACGCCGCCGTTCGCGCCGCAGTCGCGCACGCAAAAAAGCTGGCGGGCGACCTGCCGCTATTCGCAGGCGGCCGCTCCTTCGGCGCCCGCATGACGTCGCAAGCGCAGGCGCTTGATCCGCTGCCGGGCGTGCGCGGCCTCGTCTACTTCGCCTGGCCGCTTCATCCTGCGGGCAAGGCGGGGACGGATCGCGCCGAGCATCTGGATCAGGTGAAGCTGCCCATGCTGTTCCTGCAAGGCACGGCCGACGCACTTGCGGAGACCAAGCTGCTGAAGCCTGTCGCCGCCAAACTCGGCAAGCGCGCGACGCTCCACCTCGTCGAGCAGGCCGACCACTCCTTTCACGTACCCGCGAAGAGCGGACGCAAGGATCCCGAAGTGATGGACGAAATTCTCGACGTCGCGCGCGACTGGATGCTGAAGAACACCTGAAGCTATTTCCCGGTGGCGTCCGGCTGCTCGGCCGACCTGATGCCAAACGAGATCACCAGCTTCGCGGCCTTCTCCACCGGCATGTCCAGCGCGCGAATACGCTCAGGCGTCACATAGACCAGCTGGCCCATCGCCGGGTTTGGCGAGCTCGGCACAAACACGCCAATGACGCCTTCAAGCTGGCCCGCGATTTCGATATCCGGCGTGCGGCTAGTCACGAAGCCGAGCACCCACAATCCCTTGCCGGGATATTCGACGAGCACGGCCTCCTTGAACGACGAGCTATCGTTGGAGGCAATCGTCTCCACGACCTGCTTCAGGATCGAATAGATCGACCGCACCAGCGGCACGCGCGCCAGCAGCAGTTCGCCCAGTCGCACCATCGTCTGCCCGAACAGGTTGGCGACGAGCGCGCCAAGCAAGGTCAGCACGAGCACCGCGATGACGATGCCCAGCCCTGGCAACGGGAAGCCAAGCCAGCTCTGCGGGTTCCAGGAATGCGGCAGCCATGGCGTGACCGCGTTGTCGACGAGGACGACGAAGCTCCACACCAGCCAGATCGTGATGCCCAGCGGCGCGGCGACGACAATTCCGGCGAAGAACCAGTTGCGCAGCGTCGTCAGCGCGCTTGCCTTTGGCGGCGAGGCGGGTTGAGGCGCAGGCAACTTGGGTGAATCAGGCATCGCAAACCTCTGACGCCATGGTCGCGCGATTCGAGCCGCACGTGTGGACCTTCAGCCCTACGGCCCTCAGTCGCGCGTCCAATGCTCCGATTTGCAGCGGATCAGGCGTCCGCCGCAACCTTGGCGGACACGATCTTGCCCGGCTTCTTCGGCGGCTCGCCCTTGGGCAGCGCGTCGACAGCGTCCATGCCGCTGATGACCTTGCCCCACGCCGTATACTTGCGGTCGAGGAAGGAGGCGTCGTCGAGGCAGATGAAGAACTGGCTGTTGGCCGAGTTCGGCGCGCTCGAACGCGCCATCGAGCAGATGCCACGCTGGTGGCTGACGTCGTTGAATTCGGCGCGCAGGTCGTCCTTCTCGGAACCGCCCATGCCCGTGCCCGTCGGATCGCCGCCCTGCGCCATGAAGCCGTCGATCACGCGGTGAAACACCACGCCATCATAGAAGCCTTCGCGCACGAGTTCCTTGATACGCTCGACATGGCCGGGGGCCTTGTCGGCGAGCAACTCGATCGTCACGACGCCGGTATCCAGCGTGAGGATGAGGGTGTTCTCTTTGTCTGCGCTCACGGCTGTGCCCTTTCGACGATGACTTCAACGGGGGGCAGGTAGCATGCTTCGTTCGGATCGGTAACCGGCTCTGTGGGAAGCTTTTTGGCGAATTCCGGACCGTCGGTGCGGCGCACGTACACCACGGGTTGTTTCGCGGGCGGAAGGTCGGCGACCATGACCGCCGTGGTCAGAACATCGGCCGTGCCCTTGGGCAGAACGCCGTTGTCGTCGTCCTTGCCCGGCTTGATGCCGCGGATCACGTCCAGGCCGCTGACGGTCCAGCCCCACGGCGTATATTTCTGGTCGAGCCCCGTCGGCCCAACGCGCGGCCAGCGCATCAGGAAGAACTGGGTGTCGGCGCTGGCGGGATCTTCGGCGCGCGCCATCGAGGTCACGCCTGCACAATGCAGCATCCACGTCTTCGCGACGGCGGGATACGAGATCGCCGCCAGCTCGTCCGGCTGGCCCTGCACCAGGACCCCGTCAAGATAGCCGATCTTGTCGCCCTCGGGCGTCGTGCCCAGCCACGTCACTTTCTGCTTGGCCGGATCGCGGCCCCAGGTGAACTCAGGCTTGAGGTTGGGGTAGTTGGCTTTCGGGTGCGCCAGCTTCACGTCGCCGCCCTGCACCATGAAGTCGTTGATCACGCGATGGAACGGCACCTTGTCGAAGTCGCCCGCCCGCGTGACCTTCTTGATCTGCGCGATATGCCCCGGCGCCACATCCGGCCGCAGCTCGACCAGGATCTCCTTGCCGTTCACCGTCAGCTGCAGCAGGTTTTCCGGATCGACCTTGCGCCAGTTGGCCGGATCATCGCCCGGACCCGCAGCCCAGGCCGCGCCGGCAGCAGCCGCCAGCGAGGCCGCCGCAGCAGCCGCGATCAGCAGATGTCGAATCATCCTACTTGCCCTTCTTGAGGCCGTACTTGGCCAGCAGTCGCGTATGGACCGCTTCAGGGACAAACAATTCGGCGCTTCCGCCCAGCCGCGCAATCTCTTTTACCAGTCGCGATGACACAGCCTGATGATGCGGATCGGCCATCAGGAAGACGGTCTCGATTTCCTTGTTCATCTGCTGGTTCATCGCCACCATCTGGAATTCATACTCGAAATCCGAGACGGCTCTCAAACCGCGGATGATCATTTGCGCGCCGCACTCTTCGGCGAAATGCATCAGCAGGTTGTCAAAAGGCCGCGCCTCGATCTCGGTGCCGTTGGCCAGCTTGCGCGCCTCGTCCACCACCATCTTGGTGCGTTCGTCCAGCGTGAACAGCGGGCCTTTGCCCTCATTGATCGCCACGCCGATGATCAGCTTGTCGACCAGCTTTACGGCACGGCCGATGATGTCGAGGTGACCATTGGTGATGGGATCGAACGTGCCGGGATAGAGCCCGATCCGCTGCTTCGCGCCGCGACGCACAGCTGGCGCCGCGACACCGCGGGCGCCACGTACGGGGCGAGGCTCACCCGCCGCCCGTCTTTCCGGCCGTCTCGTCACCGCTTTGGTCCTCCAGCCTCTCCACCGAGACGACTCGCTCCCCAGCCGCTACACGCAGCACGCGAACGCCCTGTGTTGCACGGCCCGCGATGCGGACCTGATCGACAGCGCAACGTATCAATTGGCCAGCGTCTGTCACCACCATGATTTCGTCGTCGTCGCCGATCGGGAAGCTGGCGACGAGCTTCTGGCCCTTCGACAGCTTGTGCGCGATCAGGCCTTTGCCGCCCCGGCCGGTACGACGGTAGTCGAAAGCGGACGCACGCTTGCCCATGCCTTCGTCGGTGATGGTTAAGATGTATTGCGCGGCAGAGCTCAGCTCGTTGAAGCGGGCTTCCGTCAGTTCGACCTCGCCATTCGCTTCGGCGTCGGCGGTTGGCGCGGCTTCCTCGCCATCGGCGGACACGTCTTCTTCGACCTCGACATCCTCGATGGCTTCATCGCCCTCGGCGCGTCGTGCAGCGTTGGCGCGCTTCATGTAGGCGCGCGCCTCGGCCGGCGTTACGTCGATCTTGCCGAGCACGCTCATCGCGATCAGCGCGTCGCCCGCGCCGAGCTTGATGCCGCGAACGCCCGTCGAGGTACGGCCAGTAAACACGCGCACCTGTTCCACCGGGAAGCGGATGCACTGGCCGAGCGACGTCGTCAGCAAGACGTCATCCTCGGGCGCGCAGATCTGCACGTCGACAATGGCGTCTCAGTCGTCTTCCAGCTTCATGGCGATCTTGCCGGCGCGGTTCACCGACAGGAAGTCCGTCAGCAGATTGCGTCGCACGCCGCCCGACTTGGTGGCGAACAGGATGTTGAGCTTGGCGCGCTCCTCCTCGTCCTGCGGCAACGGCATCACCGACGTGATGCGCTCGCCATTCTTGAGCGGCAGGATGTTGACCAGCGCCTTGCCACGCGCCTGCGGCGCGCCCAGCGGCAGTCGCCAGACCTTCTGCTTGTAGGCCATTCCGGTCGAGGAGAAGAACAGGATTTCGGTGTGCGTGTCGGCAGAGAACAAGCGGATGATGAAATCATCATCCTTCGTCTCCATGCCGCCCCGGCCCTTGCCGCCGCGATTCTGTGTGCGATAGGCCGACAGCGCCGTGCGCTTCACATAACCGCCATGGGTGACCATGACGACCATGTCTTCCTTCTCGATAAAGGCTTCGTCTTCGAGGTCGAGGTCGGCCTCGACGAATTCGGAGCGGCGCGGCACGCCGAACCTGTCGCGATAGTCTGTCAGCTCGGCCTTGATGATGCCCAGCACGCGCGCGCGGGACGACAGGATGTCGAGCAGGTCCTTGATCTGCTCGGACAGGCCGGAGGCTTCCTTGCCGATCTCGTCGCGGCCGAGGTTGGTCAGGCGGGACAGCTGCAGCGCGAGAATGGCGCGCGCCTGTTCGTCTGACAGGCGGATCTCGCCCTTGTCGTTCATGGCGGTACGGCGATCCGCGATCAGGCTGATCAGCGGACCCATGTCCATCGCCGGCCAGGCGCGCTCGAGCAAAGCGGCGCGGGCGGAATCCGGATCAGCCGAATAGCGGATGATGCGGATGATCTCGTCGATGTTGGCGACGGCCAGCGCCAGACCGATCAACACGTGGGCACGGTCACGCGCCTTGTTGAGCTGGAACTTGGTGCGCCGCGCCACCACTTCCTCGCGGAAGCGGATGAAGGCCTGCAGCATCGTGCGCAGGTTCAGCAGCTCAGGCCGGCCGCCATTCAGCGCCAGCATGTTGACGCCGAACGAGGTCTGCATCGGCGTCAGGCGATAGAGATTGTTCAGCACGATGTCGGCCGAGGAATCCCGCTTGATCTCGATCACCATGCGGATGCCGGTGCGATCGCTCTCGTCGCGCAGGTCGGAAATGCCTTCGATCTTCTTCTCGCGCACCAGCTCGGCGATCTTTTCGACCATGCCGGCCTTGTTCACCTGGAATGGCACTTCGGAGACGATGATCGCCTCGCGGCCGCCCTTCAGCGTCTCGATCTCGGTCTTCGCGCGCATGATCACCGAGCCACGCCCCGTCATCAGGCCGTTGCGCGATCCGGCGCGGCCGATGATCAGGCCGCCGGTGGGGAAGTCGGGGCCCGGCACGATGTCGAGCAGCGCCGTGTCCTCGATCGCCGGGTTCTCGATCAGCGCCAGCGTCGCCTCGATGATCTCGCGGAGGTTGTGCGGCGGGATGTTGGTCGCCATGCCGACGGCGATGCCGCCCGCGCCGTTGACCAGCAGGTTCGGGAACGTCGCCGGCATGACGCTCGGCTCGGTTTCCTTGCCGTCATAGTTGGCGACGAAATCGACGGCATCCTCGCGAATGTTCGCCATCAGGCCCATCGCGGCCTTGGTCATGCGGCATTCGGTGTAGCGCATGGCGGCCGGCGGATCGTTGTCGATCGAGCCGAAGTTGCCCTGGCCATCGATCAGCATCAGGCCCATCGAGAAAGGCTGCGCCATGCGCACCAGCGCGTCATAGACCGACTGGTCGCCGTGCGGGTGGAAGCGGGCCAGCACGTCGCCGACTGCACGGGCCGATTTCGAGTACGACTTGTCCGGCGTCATGCCGATGTCGAACATCGAATACAGAATGCGGCGGTGAACGGGCTTCAGGCCGTCGCGCACGTCCGGAAGGGCGCGCGAAACGATCACGCTCATCGCGTAGTCGAGGTACGACTTCTTCAGTTCGGTCGTGATGGAGATCGGCGCAATTTCGCCTGCGCCATTCGCGCCTTTATCGCCCTTTGGGGCGGTTTCGTCAGGGGTGTCGGTCAAGCGGGAAACGTCCGGATACAGGGCGGCCAAGGCAGCGTTTTAGCCACCGGGATTTGATCCCGACTTCTACCCTATTTGTGCACCGCCACACAAACGTTTCGACAGGTTGATCCACAACCCAGAAGTCTCTGATTTATCTCAGATATTTGGCGAAAATTCGCGGTCCGACATGTCGCCCCGCAGGAACGGCCTTCCCGGACGCAAAAAGGCCCGCGGAATCGGTATTCCGCGGGCCTGAAAGCGTGGCGGCGACGGGGGTCAGCCGATCGTCCACCGCGCCCTGACCTGACCCATCACCTGCGAATTGCGCTGCTCGGTTTCGATCTCGTCCAGGCTGCCCACGTCGCGCGCATCGTCGAAGATCTGGCGCTGGATGGTGAAGGTATAGGGATCGTAATTGTCGAGCTGGAAGCGCAGCGAGAAGGAGGGGTCGGGCTTCCACTCGGCGAACGAGAAAAAGAAGTCGCGCAGACGCAGGGCCTGCACTTCGCCGCCGTAATAGTAGCTCTCGCTCCAGCCTGCGAACCAGCCGAAGCCATAGGTGATGTTCCACTCCGGGATGTCCTGCCGGAAGCTCAGATTGATGTCATTCGGCCGCTGGCCCGAGATGCGGCGCTTCTCGCCCGTGAGCGGATCGGTGACTTCGCTGTTCTGCCAGGTTGTCTCGGCTTTGAACTCGCCGCCCTTGATGCCGATGCCGCCAAGCGGAAGCGTGAGGTTGAGCGATATCGAGTCGTTCTTGCCGGGGCCGATATTGCCCGGACCTTCCACGATTTTCGTCGCGCCGGGCGGACCCGCGGTGTCAGGCACGCGCTCCGGGAAAATGTCGACGACGTCGGTGATTTCGTCATGGCGGAACGTGAGGACGGCCGCGGCGCCATCCCAGAAGCGCTTCTCGTAGGCAGCTTCGTAGACCCATGTCTTGTCAGGACGCAGGTCGCGGTTCGCCGTGGCGGTCTGGCCGGAGTTCAGGTTCACGTTGGAGCTGAAATCGCGGAAGTTGAGCTGGCCGACTTCACGCTCGACCCGCACGCGCAGCTGATCGTCCTTGGTCGGCGACCACGTCGCGACCAGGCGGGGTTTCGGATAGGTGAAGGAGCGCTCGTTGGCGTTGTCGCCGATCTGCTTGATCGTGGATTGCTCAACCCGGACGCCGCCTTCCAGCGACAATTCGGGCGACATCCGCCACGTGCCCTGAACAAAGCCTTCGCCGCGCAATTCCTCGACGCGGACGTGGTTGACGGGCAGCGGGACCGAGACGCCATTGTCGAAAAATGCGACCGACTGCTCGCGATAGTTGAAGGCGCCTTCACCGCCGCCTTCGAACGAGAGGTCCGGCGAAACTTTGTAGCGCAGCACGCCGCGGCCGATGGTTTCGCCAGCTTCAGCCTGGACGCCGAACGTCTGCGAGTCTGGCGGGACGATGCCCGCGCTATCGCCCGAGCCCTGCGCCCATTTGTTGAGGCCCAGGCACTTCCAGCTCGAAGCTTTCGCCCAGCGAACGCTTGAAGTTGATGCCGACCTCGGTGCGATCGTTTGCGCTGCGATCGATGAAGCGCTCGTCCGTCGTCGGGCTGATGAAGTGGGACTCGTTCTTGAACGTGTCCGTGCTCGCAAGGCCATTGACGCTCAGCGTGCCGTCGAACAGCGGACCCTTGTAGCTGCCGCGGGCAGTGTAGACGTACCCGTCGCCTTCCGTGTCCGCGTTCTCGAACCGCGTGACCGCGCCGGTCGTGGCGTCGATCCGGGTGCGCGTGCCGAAGCCGACCGAGTCGTCCAGCGACAGGCCGCGGCTGACGTTGAAGTCGAACTGGTGTTCACCCACGCGGCGCGTCGCCGTGTAGCCGTAGGTCGGGATGGTGTCGCCCGTCTTGGCGTAGATCATCCCGCCGGCGGAGATGACCTGCTGGAATGTGTCGGACTTCTTGACGATCACGTTGGCGACGACGGTCTGGCCCTGCATGTCGATGCCTGGCGCGCCGCCGCGGACGACGTCGATCCGCTCGACCTGAGAGATCTGGATGCGCGACAGCACGCTATCCAGCGAGTCGGTTTTCACCGTCGGGCGCTGGCCGTCGACCAGCACGTTGCCCGCCGCGCCGGCAAAGCCGCGCACCTGGTCGCCGCTGTTGAAGCTGAAGCCCGGGATGCGGCTGATCATGTCCAGCGCAGTGTTCGGGCGCGACGCGGCGAAGTCGGCGGGCGTGTAGGAGATCACCCCTTCCTGCTGCGCGACCGGCGCCGCGGCTGGTGTCGTGTCCTGGGCGAACGCCGGCGCCGCCAACACCACCGTCAGAATTGACGCCAAACTAAAAGAATAGTAGTTACGCATCCGTCGCTCCGTTCGCCGGCAGACTCATGCCGCCTGACCCGTTTTTATCGATATTCGATAACAATCAGCGCCGCAAGCATTCAATCAAGGCAATTCGGCCTCAATTGCGACTGGCAAAGATCCGGCGCTAGTCGAGGTCCTGCACCGCCGTCTCCGGCCCCAGCTTGTGGCTCAGCGAGGCCTGGAGGAACGCTTCCAGATCGCCGTCCAGCACGCCGCCGGTATCGGAAGTTTCGACTCCGGTCCGCAGGTCTTTGACCATCTGGTACGGCTGCAGCACGTAAGAACGGATCTGACGGCCCCAGCCGATCTCGGTCTTGGAATCGGCTTCGGCCTGCAACGCGGCTTCCTGCTTTTTCAATTCCATTTCGTAGATGCGTGCGCGCAGCATGTCCCACGCCTTGGCGCGGTTCTTGTGCTGGGAGCGTTCGGCCTGCACGGCGACGACGATGCCGGTGGGCGCGTGGGTGAGGCGGACGGCTGAGTCCGTCTTGTTGATGTGCTGACCGCCCGAACCCGACGCGCGGTAGGTGTCGGTGCGAACGTCGCCCTCCTTGATGTCGACGACGATCGTGTCGTCGATCACCGGATAGACCCAGACGGACGCAAAGCTGGTGTGTCGCCGCGCGTTGGAGTCGTAGGGCGAGATGCGCACGAGACGATGCACGCCGCTCTCGCTCTTCAGCCAGCCATAGGCGTACTCGCCCTTGATCAGCATGGTGGCCGACTTGATGCCCGCGGTCTCGCCGCCGTGCTCGTCGATCTCCTCGATCTTGTAGCCGCGCGCATTGGCGTAGCGCACATACATGCGGCGCAGCATCGAGGCCCAGTCCTGGCTTTCCGTGCCGCCGGCGCCCGCGTTGATCTCGATATAGCAGTCGTTGGCGTCGACTTCGCCGGACAGCAAAGCCTTCAGCTCGGCGTCCTTCGCCTTCTGCAAGGCGGCGCGAAGGCTCGTCTGCACTTCGGCCAGCGCGCCCTTGTCGCCCTCGGCCTCGGCCATCTCCCACAGCTCGACCGCGTCGTTGGCTTCGCGCTCGAGATCGCGGATGTCGTTCATGCCGGACTCAAGCCGGTTGCGCTCGCGCATCAGCGGCTGCGCTTTTTGCGGATCGTTCCAGAAGTCGGCGCGCTCGGAGAGTGCGTTCAGTTCGGCCAGGCGCTTTTCGGCAAAGCCCCAGTCAAAGACGCCTCCGCAGCAAGCTCACCGACTGCCGGATCGTCTCAACCATGTTTTCGGCTTCAGGCGTCATAGCGTGCTCTGTTCTGTTTCGTTCGGCGGACCGCGTTTCAGATGGGGCCGCCTGACTGCGCCGTCTAGAAGGTGCCGTCCTCGAAAGTCAATTCGCCTTCGGGTTTGGTCGGGTCAACCGGTTGCGGATTGGGGTTGTTCGGATCGACCGGCTGGTTGGGATCCGGCGTCAGCGCCTGGCCATCGCGCGTGGACGAGGCGGTCTCGTCGCCCGCGCCCATCTTGCTGTAGTCGACGCGATAGCCGTCCGCTCCGATCGGCGCTTCGCAGCGGTCGGTCGGCGCCGTGCCGGGCTTGAAGGCCTCGGTGATGATCAGGCGCGTATCCGGACCCGGCTGGCATCCCGTATCGGCATCGACCTCGACGTGCTCGACGCCGTTAGGCACGCGGAACGTGACAGCCGGACGATCTTTCAATGCTGCGAGCATGAAGTCGCGGAAGATCGGCGCCGCGAGGCGACCGCCGGTCTCGCCATTGCCCATGTCGTGCGGCTGGTCGAAGCCGATCCACACGCCCGCCACCAGGTCCGGGCTGAAGCCCATCGTCCAGGCATCGAACTGGTCGTTGGACGTACCGGTCTTGGCCGCGATCGGCTTGCCGACCGAACGGATGGTCGAGCCCGTGCCGCGCTGCACGACGCCCTCAAGGATCGACACGATCTGGTAAGCCGTAACCGGGTCGAGCAATTGCTTGCGGTCGTCCGGCAGGTCCGGCGGCGGCAGCCCGTTTTTCCATTCGGCGCTGCAACCCTGGCAGGCGCGCTGGTCGGTGCGGTACACGGTCTTGCCATAGCGGTTCTGGATCCGGTCGAACATGACCGGGTGGACCTGCTTGCCGCCATTCACCAGTTCCGCATAGCCGATCGCCATGCGCATCAGCGTGGTGTCGCCGGCGCCCAGCGCCATGGATTCATAAGGCGGCAGCGTGTCGTACATGCCCATGCGCACGCCCATATCCGACACCTTGTCGAAGCCGATCTCGGAGGCGAGGCGCACTGTCATCGCGTTACGCGACTTCTCGACACCGATGCGAAGCGGCGTGAGGCCGTAGAATTCTTTCGAGTAGTTTTCCGGCTTGTAGCAAGTGTCCTTGCCCGCGATCGTCGTACAGGAGACGTACGGCGTATCGAGCACGCGATAGGACGGCGTCCATTTGAACAGACCGGTTACAGGATCAGGCGTTTCGAGCGCGGCCGCATAGACGAACGGCTTGAACGACGAACCCGGCTGGCGCTTGGCCTGAATGGCGCGGTTGAACTTGCTCGCTTCGAACGAAAAGCCGCCGCTCATCGCCAGCACGCGGCCGGTATGCGGGTCCATCGCGATCAACGCGCCCTGCAGCGCCGGCACCTGGCGCAGGCGCCAGGCCGCATTGGCGGCGCGCGGCTTGACCACGCCATAGTCGGTGATCAGCTGCACGGTGATATCGGGCACAGGCTGGCCAGCAACGAAGATGACGTCGCCCGCTTTCAGGCCCGTGCCTTTATCGGCGCGCTTGAAGGTAGAGGCCCACTTCACGTCATCAGCGTGCAACGTGCCGGTCTCGCCGCTGTGGAGGCCCAGCCGCACGCTTTCGCGCGAGACCGAACGCACAACTGCGAGCTGCCAGTCATTGTTGCCGCCGGCGATCTTGACCTTGTTGGCTTCGGTGTTGGCGAACGCCTTCAGGTTCTCGGCGAACTTGTCATCGACCGTCACCGTGCCCATCGGCCCGCGCCAGCCATGACGGCGGTCATAGCTTTCAAGCCCGGCCTGCAGCACCGTCTGCGCGATCAGCTGGAGGTTGGAGTCGAGCGTCGAGCGGATCGACAGGCCGCCGCCGAGCAATGCCTTCTGCGCGTCCTCGCGATTGTTGATGCCTTCCAGCTTCTGCTTCTCGCCGAGTGACAGGATTTCCTTGCGGAGTTCCTCGACATAATAGGCCGAGGCCTGGTTCTCGTTCGTGTTGAGGCGATCGACGACATGCAGCGGCTCGGCATAGGCCGTATCGGCCTCCGCCTTGGTGATGTAGCCGTTCTCGAGCATCCGCCCGATCACATAGTTGCGGCGCTTGATGGCGGCTTCAGGATTCAGGATCGGGTTCACGCGGCCCGGCTGCTGCGGCAGTCCGCCGAGCATCGCGCTTTCAGCCAGCGTCAGGTCGCCCAGCGATTTGCCGAAATAGTTGAGCGCCGCCGCGCCGACGCCATAGGAGCGCCCGCCGAGATAGATCTCGTTCATGTAGAGTTCGAGGATCTGGTCTTTCGTCAGCTGGCCTTCGATGCGCATCGCCAGCACGGCCTCGCGCACCTTGCGGTCGATCGAGCGTTCGTCGCCCGTCAGCATGTTCTTCACGACCTGTTGCGTGATCGTCGATCCGCCGGTCATGCGCTTGCCCTGCAGCGCGTTCAGCACCGTGCCGCGGAACATGCCCCACAGGTCGATGCCGGAGTGTTCGTAGAACGTCTTGTCCTCGGCCGAGATGAAGGCCTTGATCAGCTGGTCCGGCAGTTCTTCCGACGGAACATAGACGCGATGCTCGGTCGCGAATTCCGCCACCAGCTTTCCGTCGCCCGCGTGGACGCGGCTCATGATCGGCGGTTCGTAATTCCGGAGCTGCTCTTCGGACGGCAGGTTCTGCGTGACGAGGAAGAACCACACGACCAAGGCGACGATCACGATGCCGATCACCGAGGCGGTCCCGACAAGGATCGTCTTCCAGTTCATACGAGGCATCGACAGTTCCATGTATCCACCGGCCAGGCGCGAAAGTGTCCGTCCCTTCGCACAGACCTGTCCCCACCGTCAGGGGTGGAAGGCAGTCTGGCGCTGGAAGGTCCGGAATCACCGAGATTTGGGGTGACTTTAAGGCGTTGGAACCCCGTATGACAGGGCCCAGCCGGGTTAAACTCAGCACATGGTTGCCGCACCCCGTTAACAGGCTCGGCGAACGTCCTTCCGGCTACGCGACATTCCGTTCCGCAGGCGTCACCGCGCCGACCTTGGTGAGGTCGAATGGCGTGGTCTGATAGATTTCGTTGATCCAGTTGCCGAAAAGCAGGTGGGCATGGCTGCGCCAGCGGTTCTGCGGCGGTTTGGCCGCATCGTCGCCCGGGAAGTAGTTGGCCGGGACTTTCCCGCCATCGCGGCTGAATTCCCCATGTAGCGTTTCGGTATCGTACTCGACATGGTTGAACATGTGGATCGACCGGCGCTGCGGATCATTCAGCAGGCACAGCCCGGTTTCCGCGCTGTCCGCGAGGACGCGCATGCCGCTTCTTGCCGGAAGATCTTCGGTGCGGACTTCGGTCCAGCGCGAGACGGGAATCGCGAAATCGTCCGAGAAGCCGCGCAGGTAGGGCGATGACGGTTCGCAATTGCGCTGCAGGTAGACGCCAAACGCCTTGCCCGGCAGGTCATGCTTGGGCACGCCATGGAAGTGATAGACCGCCGCCTGCGCCGCCCAGCAGATATTGAACGTCGAATGCACGTGCGTCTGCGTCCAGTCGAAGATGCGCTGCATCTCCGCCCAGTAGCGTGACGTCCTCGAACGGCATCCGCTCGACCGGCGCGCCGGTGATGATGAAGCCGTCGAACTTCTCGTGGCTGACCTCCGACCACGGACGATAGAAGGCGGACATGTGATCCGGCGACGCATTGCGCGCCACGTGATCGGTCATCCGCACCAGCGTCAGCTCGATCTGCAGCGGCGTCGCGCCGAGCAGGCGCGCGAGTTGCGTCTCGGTCGAGATCTTGTTGGGCATCAGGTTGAGCAGGCCGATGCGCAGCGGGCGGATATCCTGCCGGATGGCGTCGGTCTCGCTCATCACGGCGACGCCCTCGGTCTGCAGCGTCTGGCGGGCGGGAAGGTGGTCTGGAATCTTGATCGGCACGGCGCGTCGGTCCTCTAAAACTCTGAAGCGACGCTTGTGGCTTGATCCGTATCGTTGCCGGCTCGGCCACATCCTCCTTTCGGAGCGCCACCTTGCCCGGTCGGCAGGTTGGCGTTGGGCGTCGCCCCAACTCTTGATGCTGCCCCCTTTTAGAATATCGATATGCTCTTTGGCAATAAGGCCGGTCACAGGGCGTCCCGCCCGGCAGATCAGCCAGCCGGAGGACACGACCATGGACGATTATTCAAGCTATGACGGCGTCGGCCTGGCCGAACTGGTCGCCAAGGGCAAGGTCTCGCCCGCCGAGCTGACGGAAGCCGCCATCGCGCGGATCGAGCGGCACAATCCCACACTGAACGCCGTGGTGTTCAAGGGCTATGACGACGCGCGCAAACAGGCCGCGGGCAACCTGCCCGACGGTCCATTCAAGGGCGTGCCGTTCCTGATCAAGGATCTCGCCATGCCGGTCGCCGGCTGGCCGCGCAGTTCGGGCAGCAGGTACACGCGCGGGTTCGTCGATGCGCAGGATGGCGGGCTGACGGCGCGCTATCGTGCTTCGGGCGCGGTCCTGCTCGGCAAGACCAACACGCCGGAATACGGCATCACCGGCACGACCGAGAGCGGGGCGCTCGGCCCGTGCCGCAATCCGTGGAATCCCGGCCACATCTCCGGCGGATCATCGGGTGGATCGGCCTCCGCTGTCGCGGCGGGCATCGTGCCGCTGGCGCATGCGTCGGACGGGCTCGGCTCGATCCGCATCCCGGCGGCGTGCTGCGGACTGGTCGGACTGAAGGTCACGCGCGACCGCGTGCCCAACCTGCCCGATGGTTATGACTATGCGTTCGGCAATGTCGTCGACCACGTCGTCAGCCGCACAGTCCGCGACAGTGCCGTGATGCTGGACGCGACGGGCATATGCCGAGCCGAACGCACCCTATCCCGCGCCGCCCAAGGATCGTCCGTATGCCGAGGAGGTTCTGCGCAGCCCCGGCAAGCTCCGCATCGCGTTCTCGTCGGAGACACCGAATGGTCGCCCGATCGATCCGGAGATCGAGGCCGCGCTCGCAACGCACCGCCGCCCTGCTCAAGGGCCTCGGCCACGAGGTGATCGAGCGCGGTCTCGGCATCGACTATCGCGCGCTCTACGCCTCGCGCGGCGCAGCTTCCGCCGGCAATTTCGCCGCCGGCATGGCGCGCCTCGCCGACGAACTCGGCCGCGAGCCCGAGCCCGACGAGCTGGAGCCGCTCACCTGGGCCATCCTCAAGGCCGGCAAGCGCCAGACCGGCGCGGACGTCATGCGCTCGCTGCAGGAAACGCGGATGCTGAACTACAAGACGCTCGCGGCGTTCAGCGACATCGACGTCTATCTCTGCCCCGTCATGGGCCAGCCCGTTCCCGAGATCGGCTATGATCGATCCGGTCACTGTCGAGCCGCGCGAGACTCAACAAGCGGCAGGGCCGCCTCTATCCCTTCACGCCGCCCTTCAATTTCTCGGGCCAGCCCTCGATGAGCCTGCCGCTTGAGGTCGACGCGAAGGGTCTCCCCATCGGCATGATGTTCACCGTCCAAGTTTGCCGACGAAGCCACGCTGTTCCGCCTCGCCGCGCAGCTGGAGAAAGAAGCGCCGTGGAGTGGGCGTAAGCCGCAGGTTTGGGGCTGACGGGACCGCCGGGCCGCGGCGCCATCGTTCACAGCCCCGCGAACGATGGCGTTTTTGACGGTGGGAGGTTGAGGCCTTCCAGTCGTCGTTCTGTATAGCATCTGCATCCGCGCCGATCTGTACGGGGCCGGGCATGGCGCCCGGATTTCAGCGAACCAGATATTCTCCGCCAATAGCCCATTCCGGCTGAGTCTAGCCGCTACCGTACAGACATTGGCAGCCGACAATGGTCTGGTCGTTTCAGCGCTCTTATACCCCCACAAGTGCGCAGGAATGAAGAAGGGTGCCTCTGGTCCGAGGCGCCCTTTTTGTTTGACGGCCATTCGCGCGGAGAAGCTGATCTTGAGGTATGTGTGGCCCCCTTCGACGAACTCAGGCATTGTATCAACAGTGGTTGTCCCGGTTAAGGCGCACAACCGCCTGAGAGACGCTTGCGCTCCCGCCCCTGGCGCTGGAGCTGTTCTTGCCCACAATTGACCAATCGACCTGTCGAAACCGGATTCTCGCAGCCCTGCCCGCAGCAGAGTTCGCGATGCTTTGGGGTAAGCTGACCCCTGTCACAATGGATCTGGGCGAAACGCTGCATCGCCATGGCGATGTGATCGAGAACGTCTATTTCGTCGAGACAGGCTTCATCTCGGTTTTGACCGTGCTGGCGAACGGAGCGCCGCTTGAGATCGGTCTTGTCGGACTTGAAGGCGTGGCGGGCGTTTCCGTCGTGCTGGGCGGCAAGACGTCCTACGCTGAAACCATGTGCCAGACGGGCGGGAAAGCCCATCGCATGTCTGCCGAGGCGTTGAGGGAGGTGTTCGCGAATGCGCCGGTGCTGCGCGATCACCTGCTGCGCTATGTGCTGATCTTCCAGATCCAGGTCGCGCAGACCGCAGCCTGCAATGCCCACCACGCGCTTGAGCAGCGGCTCGCGCGCTGGCTTCTCGCAGCGCATGATCGCTGCGGCATTCCGGAGCTGTCGCTGACGCAGGATCTGATCGCCGTCATGCTGGGCGTGAGGCGCGCGACGGTGAGCATCGCTGCAAGCACGCTGCAGAGGGCCGGCATCATCCGGTACCAGCACGGCAAGATCACGATTATCGATCGGGTAGGCCTCGAAAACGCGGCCTGCGAATGCTACGAGGCCGTGAATGGCGAGTACCGTCGCCTGTTTGGCGAACATGTCGCGCCTGTCGCTGCGTAGGAAGCTGACGATCCAGTACGCCTGAATTCCATGCGTAGGCGCCTCGACTCGCGCAGGCGCGTAACTCGTTGCGATTGTGCGCAAGAAGAGTCGGTCAGCGTACCGATTTTTCCGTCGCCAGCGCCCATTGTGCGCGCGGTGATGGAGACAAGGGCAATGGCGAACGAGATTTCGACCTGCTCGTCTGTTGATGAGACGAACAATGGCGACGGCTCGCCGGGCCCGTCCCGCCGCAATCAGCGCGTGGAAATCCTCGCCCTCCGGCTGGAAGCGATGGATCTGAAAAAGCGCCTGAAGACGGCGGACGAAGTCGCCTCACGCTATGCCGTGATGCTTCGCGAAGGCGACCACCGCATCAAGAACAGCCTTCAGCTCGTCGCCAGCCTCATGCGGGTGCAAGCGCGGCGCGAGGAAAGCATCCCGGCGCGCAATGCCCTGCTGAGCGCGGCCGCGCGCATCGGCAGCATCGCCGGCATACATGACGCCTTGCAGGCAACCGGTGGTCTCGATCTTGTCGACCTGGGTCCGGTGCTGAAAAAGATGTGCAGCTCGCTTCAGGACATGGCGGGCGATGATGGACATGTCGAAGTCCGCGTCGACGTCGAAGCGCTCGAGATTCCTGTCGTGCTCGCGCAGTGTCTCGTTCTGGCCGTCAATGAGCTTGTCGTGAACGCCCTGCGTCACGCCTTCAACGAGCGCGACCAGGGCGCTGTTCATGTCACGCTGACGCGCGACGACAGCCACGTGATCATCGGCGTGGCCGACGACGGCGCGGGGCTGCCCGCGGACCATGCCACCGGCAAGGGCTACGGCATGAAGCTGGTGAACATGATGGTCGAGAAGATGGAAGGCGAGTTGCTGACGGAAAACAACAACGGCGCCCGCTTCACCATCCGCGCACCGCTGCCCGATAGTCTGTCGGCCAAACGCGACTGACGCAGACTACCGCGACGCCATCAGCTTCGTCTGGTCGTCGAAGAAGGCGTCGATGGCGCTGACGACGCCCCGCACGAGCTTCAAGCGCTTCGCCTCGGACACCATCGCAGCGGCATCCTCGGCGTTGGTAATAAAACCCATCTCCAGAAGGACTGCGGGGACGTCGGGGCTCAAGAGGACGTAGAGGCTTTTCTTGCGGTGGGTGTTCTGCAGGGTGGGCCAGCCGGCCTCGCCGGCTTTGGTCGGCGAGGATTTCGCCGAAGCGGGCGGACTGGTTTTTCGTCTCGCGCTGCACGAGGTCGGCGAGGATCTGGTTGACCATTTCGGGGCGGCCGGAATCGACTTCGACGTCGAGGATCCAGTCATTCTGCTTGCGGGCGCCGTCGATGCGTTTCTCGCCTTCGGGCGACAGCGTGTAGACGGACGCGCCGCGCGTCTCCGGCTTCGGTCCGGCGTCGGCGTGCAGCGAGATGAAGAGATCGGCGCCGAGATTGCGGGCCTTGGTGGGGCGATCCTCCAGCTCGATGAAGACGTCGGTCGAACGGGTCAGGGCGACGTCATAGCGGCCGGTCTTCATCAGCTCGTCGCGCAGCGCCAGCGCGGCGGCGAGCGTGAGGTCTTTCTCCATCAGACCTTTCTTCGACATCGAGCCGGGGTCTTTCCCGCCATGTCCTGCGTCGACGACGATCAGCGGCTTGCGCGATGTCTGCTCGGCGACCGGCTTCGGCCCGGACATGTCGCCGACAGCTTCCTTAGCGAACGCGGTGGCGGTGGTGGGCTCGAGATCGAGCACGATGCGATGGTGTTCGGCCTTGGTCTTCGGCGCGAGGGCGAAGTCGCGGGCGACGATGGCGGGGCCGGAGAGGTCGAGGACGAGGCGGGACGTGGTGGCGGTGTTGTGGGCGTAGCGATAGCCGGAGACGGCGCCGGAACCCTTGCCGGACCCGGCCTCGGACGTCAGCCCATTGAGCGACCAGCGGACGCGGGGGAGGTCGAGCACCACGCGGTAGGTGCCGGCCGAGAGAAGAAAGACGTGGTAGTTCAGGGGGCCGTCGGATTCGACCACGACGCGGGTCGCCTTGCCCTCGCCGCCGATCCGCACGGACAGGATGCGCTCAATTTCTGGCGCAGCCTGCGCCACGGAGCCGGTCGTCAGGACCAGCGCCAGAATCGAGAAAAGAGTGAGGAACCACGTCCGCACGCCGGTCGCACCCTACAGGAAGCTTCGGAGGGCCATTCTGGCCCGGAGCGTCAGGCTTACAGGGCTGTCGTTAACTGTTCGTTGGCGCCTCGACAGCGGGCCGGGAATGGGGTGAGGTCAGGTCAATGGGCTTCCCGGGGGCGTACGGGACCGCTTCGCCATGACCAATCTGCGCCTCGCATTCGCCGCCGCCGCCCTCCTCACCGCCGCCGCCTGCGCCTCCACCCCCGTCGACCCCGCCGACCACCTGATCGTGCCCGGCAAGCGTATCGGGGTCATCGAGCTGGGGCTGCCGCTTTCCCTCCTGCTTTCGGCCGAGGGCCAGCCGATCAGGACGGCGCCGATCCCGAACACGACGGCCACGACCTACACATTCAGCGATGGTCTGACGGTGGGGGCGGAGGAGACGGTCTACTGGATCATCACGGAGGATCGCACGGTTCCGGACGGCCAGCGGGGTCGGACCTGGGGTGGAGCAGATCGTGGCGCGGGCGGCGCTGGGCAAGCCGCGGTGCGTGGAGACGCGGCCGGAGGTGACCGTGTACGACTATGGCGACCTGTATTTCGAGTCGGGGAACGTGGACGGGCGCGTCAAGCGCGTGGGGGTGATCGCCCACCAGCGGCCCTGCCCCCAGCCCAGCTAGAGACAAAACATTAGCTAATTCAGGTATATACAGGAGCGCTGACCTGGCGCTTTTGTGGATCAACCGGAGCCGGGGCCTGATCGCCCTTCCCCTTCAGCCACAATGTGTGCATAGGTGAGTCCCAAGGCGGTCCCACCGACATGCCTTGCACGCCCTCGCGTGGGTTTTTCCGAAAAAACCTAGGCATCACAGGGCTTTAGCCGGCTTCGAGCGTTTCGGAGGTCAGCGATCCCGCTGCCTCCATGGTCAGGGCATTATGAACGCGATTTCGCGAGATTCAGTCAGCCAGACCGAGCGCCGGGCCCCCTCGTCACCTGAACATACAGCCATTCCGCGGGCTGGAGCTGCGCACTCGCGCGCCGTCCGCATACACAAAGAGGTTCCCCCACATGAGCAAGCTCATGCTGATCGACGCCACCCACCCGGAGGAGACCCGGGTGGCCGTCGTTTCGAACGGTCAGATCGAAGACTTTGACTTCGAAGCCCGCAACAAGCGCCAGCTTCGCGGAAACATCTATCTCGCCAAGGTAACGCGCGTTGAGCCGTCGCTGCAGGCTGCGTTCATCGACTATGGCGGCAACCGCCATGGCTTCCTCGCCTTCGCGGAAATCCATCCGGACTACTACCAGATCCCCAAAGAGGATCGCGAAGCGCTGATCGCGGAAGCGGATGGCGATGACGGCGACGATGAGGACGACAGCGAAGAGTCGGACGACGACAGCGAAGAGTCCGACGCGGTTGCCGAGCGCAAGCAGAACCGCCGCAACGCTCTCTTCCAGCGCAAGTACAAGATCCAGGAAGTGATCCGCCGCCGGCAGGTGATGCTGGTGCAGGTCGTGAAGGAAGAGCGCGGCAACAAGGGCGCGGCGCTGACCACCTACCTGTCGCTCGCCGGCCGTTACTGCGTGCTGATGCCCAACACGTCCCGTGGCGGCGGCATCTCGCGCAAGATCACCAATGCGAGCGACCGCCGTCGCCTGAAATCGATCACGTCCGAGTTCGCCATTCCGCGCGGCGCGGGCCTGATCGTCCGCACGGCGGGCGCGAAGCGCACCAAGAACGAAGTGCGCCGTGACTTCGAATACCTGACCAAGCTGTGGCAGCAGATCGTCGGCAAGACGATGGAATCCATGGCGCCTGCCCTGATCCACGAGGAAGGGTCACCTGGTCCTGCGCGCCGTGCGCGATCTTTACGACAAGGACGTCGAGCGGATCATCGTCGAGGGCGACGAGGCGTATGCCGAGGCCCGCAACTTCGTGAAGATGCTGATGCCTTCGCACACGCGGAAGGTCGTGCATCACGAGGAAAGCGGTCCGCTGTTCGTGATGACCGGCGTCGAGGACCAGCTTGAAAGCATCTTCGGCACGACCGTCCAGCTGCCGTCGGGCGGCTACATCGTCATCAACCAGACCGAGGCGCTGGTCGCCATCGACGTCAACTCGGGCAAGGCCACGCGCGAGCGGAACGTCGAGAACACGGCCCTGAAAACCAACATGGAAGCGGCGGCCGAGGCCTGCCGCCAGATGCGCCTGCGCGACCTCGCCGGGCTTATCGTGATCGACTTCATCGACATGGAGGACTCGAAGAACAATCGGGCCGTCGAGAAGAAGATGAAGGACAGCCTGAAGATCGACCGGGCGCGCGTGCAGACCGGCCGTATCTCGCAGTTTGGCCTCTTCGAAATTTCGCGCCAGCGCCGTCGCGCCGGCGTGCTGGAGCTGTCGTCAGAGGTTTGCGATCATTGCGGCGGCACGGGCCGCAAGCGCTCGATCGAGAGCGCCGCGATCCAGCTGCTGCGCATGATCGAAGCGCGCGCGGCGGACGATCGCGTGCAGTCGGTTTATGTCAGCGCATCGTCCGAAGTTGCGCTCTACCTGCTCAACGAGAAGCGGTCGTCGATCGCTGACATCGAAGCCGACTGCCATGTCGCCGTCCGCATCGAAGCCGACGAAGACCTGAAGGCCGGCGAGTTCAACATCGAAGGCCGCGCCGACGGCAATGTCATCCAGCCGAAGCCGATGGTGCCGATCGACCTGCGCAAGCTCAAGCCGCTGCCGCCGCCGGCGCCGGATGAGATCGAGGAAGAAGACGACGAGATCATCGACGACGGTGAAGGCGACGACGAGGACGATCACGAGGGTCATGATCATGACCACGACGAGGATGAGTCCGAAGACGAAGCCAGCTCCGACGCGGAAGACAGCGATGGCGAAGACGATGGCCGCAAGGAACGCGGCGGTCGTGGCCGCAGAGGCGGTCGCCGTCGTCGCGGTGGCCGTGATGGCGGGCGCGAAGGTGGCGTGAAGGCGGACGTGGTCGCGATACGGCCGACGCCGATGCCGGTGAAGCCAGCGAAGACGCCCAGCCCGTTGCCGCGCGCGACGACAGCGAGCGCGATGAGGGCCGTGGACGTGGCAGAAGCCGTCGCCGTCGTGGCGGTCGTGAACGCGACCGAGCGTCCAGAACGCAACCGTATCCCGGACATCGCGGCCGATGGCGGCGAGATGCTGGATTCGATCGCCTCGGCGCCGTTCCTGATCCTGGCGCCTGTCGCGGAACCGGAAGCTGTCATCGAGACAGCGGCCCCGCTTGCAGCCCCGCCGATCGAGGCAACGCCTGTGTTTGCCGCTCCCGTCGAAGAAGAACATGGGGAGACCGACCATCAGGACGCCCCGGCGCCGGTAGCAGCCGTGGAACAGGCCCCTGAGCCCGTGCGCGCCAAAGTCGCGCCCCCGGCTCCGGAACCTGACCACGAAATCGCCGCAACCTCACCGCAGCCTGCGCCTGCCGAGCCGAAACCCTCTCCTGCTGCAACCGCGGCGGAGCAGGCCGAAGCCCGGCGCCACGCCATTCATGGCGCTCCGGAAGACCCGGCTCCGGCCGGCGATTCCGCGCCCAAGAAGGCTGGCTGGTGGAGCAAACGCAAAACAGGCTGATCGGCCTGAGCAGTGCGTCGGCTTTGTTTGCGCTCAAGCCAGGGCTAAGCTCCCCCGGGGCTAACCTGGGATTGGCGCTGGCCTGAAGGAGACGTTCGCATGGGCGTTATGCAGAAGGCTATCGGCGCCATTGCCGCGACCGCCCTCATGGCGGCGCTGCCGCTGACCGCATCTGCGCAAGGCCTGATCCGCGACGCCGAGATCGAGAAGATCCTGCGCGACTATGGCGACCCGCTGTTCGCGGCCGCCGGCCTGAAGCCGGACGACGTCAACATCTACATCGTGCAGGACGACACACTGAACGCGTTCGTGGCGGGCGGGCCGAACCTGTTCCTTCACACCGGCCTCATCATGGAAACGAAGACGCCCGAGGAACTGAAGGGCGTCATGGCGCACGAGACGGGCCACATGGCCCTTGGCCACAACGTGACGCGTGAAAGACAGGCCGGCGGCGCCGCCAACGCCACCTCGCTGATCACCATGGGCCTAGGCGCCCTGGCTCTCTTCGCCGGCGCGCCGGATGCGGCGCTCGCCCTGTTCGGCAGCGCACCGCAGTTCGGGATGCTGTCGGCCTTCAAGTTCACCCGCGCCGAAGAAAGCGCGGCGGATCAGTTCGGCCTCAACATTCTGAGAGACACCCACCAGTCCGGCGAAGGCTTGCCGAGCTTCATGGAACATTTCCGCTATGAAGAGCTGATGTCGGAATCGCGCCGCGACCCGTATTTCCGTTCGCACCCGATCTCCAGCGATCGTATCTCCGCCATCGCCAAGCGCGCCCGCGAGATCAGCGTGAACGCCCAGCCGCAGAGCGCGAAAGACATCGACGACCTCGCGATGATGAAAGCCAAGCTGATCGGCTTCATAGGACCGCCGGCGCGTGTGCTGTCGCGCTATCCGGCTTCCGACACGTCGATACCGGCCAAGTATGCGCGCGCCATCGCGGCCTATCGCGCCGTCGACATCAAGGCGGCGCTGACGATGGTGCAGGAATTGATCGATGCCGTTCCGAACGATGCGTATTTCTATGAGCTGAAAGGCCAGATCCTGTTCGAGAGCGGCCGCGCGGAAGAGTCGCTCGCGCCACACCGCAGGTCGGTGGAGCTGGAGCCCAAGGCGGCGCTGCTGAAGGTGAACCTTGCGCGGTCGCTGATCGCCACGAAATCAGAGGCTGCGGTGAAGGAAGCCGAGGGCCTGCTGATGGACGCGCTGCAGCTGGAGTCGGACAATGCGTTCGCCTGGAACCAGCTGGCGGTCTGTTATGCCAGCCAGGAGCGGATCGGGGATGCCGATCTCGCGACGGCCGAGGAAGCCTATATCACTGGCGACATGGCGCGGGCTTTCACGTTCGCTCGCCGGGCGCGGGACAAGCTGACGCTGGACACGCCCAACGGCCAGCGCGCCGACGACATCATGGCGCTGGCCGACCCACGCAACCGGCCTGCGAGCCAGCGCCGGGGGTTTAGCGGTCTCGCCCTTGAGGGCCGGGACGCTGCACACTGACCCCCGTACACTGAACATTGATCTGGCAAACTGGGCATTCGCCCCCATTTTGCGCTAAAGCCCATTTGCATTAATACGCGGCGCGCAAGCTTGGGGCAGCCGGCCCGGAAGGAACTCGTCCATGCGTCTACAGCTCTCCCTCGCCGCCATGCTGGCTCTTGGCGCGGCAGCCTGTTCACCGGCCGGCCCGACCAAGGCGCCGGACTCGATCGACAAGATGGCCAAGGCCGATGTCGAAGCCATCGTGAAAGAGTACCTGCTGCGCGAGCCGGAAATCCTGCTCGAGATGCAGACCGCCTACGAGAAGAAGCAACTCGCGGAACAGACCGCGCAGGCGGAAGGCGCATGGCCGGCCCTGCTCGCGAGCGCGAAGGACGATCCGTATATCGGGCCGAAGGACGCGCCGATCACGATGATCGAGTTCTCGGACTATGATTGCGGCGTGTGCAAATCGGCGATGCCGTGGGTGATCAACCAGGTTGATGACCGCCATGGCGACATCAAGCTGATCATCAAGGAAGCGGCCTGGCGCGGCGAAGGCTCGCACCGCGCGGCGATGTCGGCGCTGGCGGCGCACCAACAGGGCAAGTATCGCGAGATGCACATCGCGCTGATGAAGATGCCGTCTAGCGCCTACACGCCGGACATCCTGGAGACAGTCGCGAAATCGATCGGTCTCAACATTCCGAAGTGGAAGGCCGACATGGCGAAGGCCGAGACCAGCGGGCATGTCGATCGCTCGCTGAAGGAATTCGAGTCGTCGGGCATGCGCGGCACGCCGGCCTTCCTGATCAACGGCAAGTTCGTCGGCGGCTTCGGCCAGCAGGAGCTGGAGTCGCTGATCCAGGCGACGCGCGAGATGGTCAGCAAGAAGGGCTAGTGGTGCGCTAGATCAGGCCACCCAGCGGGCTGGACGGATCGGCATAGCGCTTCTTCGGCATGCGGCCGGCGAGATAGGATTCGCGGCCGGCGATCACCGCGTGCTTCATCGCGCGCGCCATGCGGATCGGGTCTTTTGCAGCGGCAATGGCGGTGTTCATCAACACGCCATCGACGCCGAGCTCCATCGCGATGGTTGCGTCAGAGGCTGTGCCGACGCCTGCATCGACGATCACCGGGACTTTGCACTGCTCGACGATGAGCCGGATGTTCACGGGGTTCTGGATGCCGAGGCCCGAGCCGATCAGCGAGCCGAGCGGCATGATCGCGCAGCAGCCTGCGTCCTCCAGCTTGCGCGCGTAGACCGGATCGTCCGAGCAGTAGACCATCACGTCGAAGCCGTCCTTGATGAGCGCCTTCGCGGCGACCAGCGTCTCCTCCATGTCGGGGTAGAGCGTCTTCTGGTCGGCAAGCACTTCCAGCTTCACGAGATTCCAGCCGCCGGCTTCGCGGGCGAGGCGCAGCGTGCGGACGGCGTCGTCGGCGGTGAAGCAACCGGCCGTGTTGGGCAGGTAGGTGAAGCGCTTGGGATCGACGTGATCGATCAGGCGGTCGGAGCCCTTGTCGGCAACGTTCACGCGGCGCAGGGCGACGGTGACGATCTCCGCGCCGGCGGCCTCGGCGGCTTCGGCGTTCTGCGCGTAGCTGGCGTACTTGCCCGTGCCGACGATGAGGCGCGAGGTGTAGGCCTTGCCGGCGATGATGAGTTTGTCGCTGCCTGAAGCTTCAGTGTCCGGCATCAGCCGCCTCCTACAAACTGCACGATCTCGATCCGGTCGCCTTCGGCCAAGGCGGTGGTTGCATACAACGACTTCGGCACGATTTCCCGATTGCGCTCCACAGCCACACCCTTCAGGGGCAGGCCGAGCTGCTCGAGGAGCAAAGTCACTGTGGCGGCATCCGGTACGGAAGTCGCCTCGCCGTTGAGAAAGAGGTTCATTTAACCAACCCGGCAGGCCACTCAGGCATTTGATCTCTTTCAGGATTCGCCTATTCATTCGCCTGCGCCACGATGGCCTTTGGCCGCCGGATGAGGTTCGGGTAAAGGGTCTTCCATGAGCTTGACCATCTACCTCCTGAACGGGCCCAACCTCAACCTGTTGGGCGAGCGGGAGCCTGCCATCTACGGCAAGGGCACGCTGGCCGACCTTGAGAAGCTGTCGCAGGACGCTGCGGATGCCGTGGGCGCAACCCTGTTTTTCCGCCAGTCCAACCACGAGGGCGAGCTTGTGGACTGGATACAGGATGCCCGTAGACAGGCAGGCGGGCTGATCATAAATGCGGGGGCATACACACACACCTCGGTCGCGATTCACGACGCGCTCAAGGTGTTGACCATTCCTGTCGTGGAAGTTCATCTCAGCAATCCCGGGGTTCGGGAAGAATTCAGGCACAAGAGCCTGGTGTCTCCAGCAGCTTCCGGCGTCATCGCCGGTTTTGGCCCCCTGGGCTACCGACTGGCCATCCAGGCTGTCGTGGCCCTCACCGAACAGAAGAGAGTTTGACGATCATGGCCGACAAGCCTCCCGAGAAGACCGGCAGGTTCGATACCGGACTCATCCGCGAGCTCGCGGCGATCCTCCGGGAAGCGGACCTTGGCGAGATCGAAATCGAACAGGGCGGCCTGCGCATCAAGGTCGTGAAGCCTGAGGCCAAGACCGTTCACATGGCGCAGGCGTATGCGCCCGCCCCCGCCGCCGGCGCGCCGAGCGCTGCGCCCGCTGCCGCTGCAGCTCCGGCCAGCAAGGCGTCGCTGCGCGATCATCCGGGCGCCGTGAAGTCGCCGATGGTCGGCACGGTTTACCTGCAAGCCGAAGAAGGCTCGCCCAAATTCGTGAAGGTCGGCGACACGGTGAATGCCGGCGCGACGCTCCTGCTGGTTGAAGCGATGAAGACGTTCAATCCGGTGACCGCGCCGCGCGCTGGCAAGATCACGCAGATCCTGATCGATAACCAGCAGCCGGTCGAATTCGGCGAACCTCTCATCATCATCGAATAGCGGCGCCGCTATGTTCGAGAAAATCCTCATTGCGAACCGTGGCGAGATCGCCCTCCGCGTGCACCGCGCGTGCAAGGAGATGGGCATCCACACGGTGGCCATCCATTCCGAAGCCGACCGCAACGCCATGCACGTCCGCCTCGCGGATGAAAGCGTGTGCGTAGGACCGGCCTCGGCCGCGAAGTCCTACCTGAACATCCCCGCCATCATCACGGCCGCCAAGATCACCGGCGCGCAGGCGATCCACCCCGGCTATGGCTTCCTGTCCGAGAACGCCAAGTTCGCGGAGATCGTCGAGAAGTCCGGTATCACCTTCATCGGCCCGCGCCCGGAACACATCCGGATGATGGGCGACAAGATCACTGCGAAGGATGCAATCCAGACCGCCGGAATTCCTGTTGTTCCCGGCTCCGATGGCGAGGTCGCCACGCTTGAACAGGCCAAGGCCGACGCCAAGCGCATCGGCTATCCCGTCCTCATGAAGGCCACAGCCGGCGGCGGCGGCCGCGGGATGAAGGTTGCCCACTCGCCCGAAGAAATCGAACTCGCCTTCCTGTCCGCGCGGACGGAAGCGAAAACAGCTTTCGGCAATGAAGCGGTCTACATGGAGAAATACCTCCAGAAGCCGCGCCACATCGAGATTCAGGTCGTCGCCGACAGCCACGGCAACGTCATCCATCTGGGCGAGCGCGACTGTTCGCTGCAGCGGCGCCACCAGAAAGTGTTCGAGGAAGCGCCCTCGCCCGTCATCGACGACGCGGCGCGCGCCGTCATCGGCAAGACCGTCACCACCGCCATCAAGAAGCTCGGCTATCTCGGCGTCGGCACGATCGAGTTCCTGTACGAGAATGGCGAGTTCTACTTCATCGAGATGAACACGCGCCTGCAGGTCGAACACCCGGTCACCGAGATGATCACAGGCGTCGATCTCGTGCAGGAGCAGATCCGCATCGCGTTCGGCGAAAAACTCTCGCTGACGCAGAAGGACGTGAAGATCTCCGGCCACGCCATCGAGTGCCGCATCAACGCAGAGAACCCGGAGACGTTCGTCCCTTCGCCGGGCCTGATCCAGGAATTCCACGCGCCGGGCGGTCTCGGCGTGCGTCTCGATAGCGCGGCCTATGCTGGCTATCGCGTGCCGCCGCACTACGACAGCCTCATCGGCAAGCTGATCGTGCATGCGCCGACACGTGCGGAAGCGCTGGCAAGGTTGCGTCGGGCGCTGGATGAGACGGTTGTCAGCGGTGTCGAGACGACGCTGCCGTTGCATCGCCGGCTGGCGGCTAATGCGGATATCGCAGCGGGGAACTACGACATCCACTGGCTTGAGAAGTTTCTTGGGATGAAGAAGTAGGCGCGGGCTGTCCGCCTGCTTCGCAGTCAGCCCCCTCCGTCTCGCTTCGCGATCCACCTCCCCCGCCTTCGGCGAGGGGGTAATGTGATCTCCGAAAACAATTCGCAGATTCTGACGTGGCAGCCGCCGTCACTCCCAGCGCCGCAGCTAGTTCAGAAGATTAGGCTTCAGCGATTCTTCCATTGTACCGAGAATCCAACGAAGGGCTTCAGCGTTGCCCCGGGCATCATCGACAGGATTATTGGTATGGGCGGTCTTTCGCTGCTTCATCCATGCATGCGTGTTGAGGGGCTCGTTCCGACGTCCAGCATCCAAATCTCCGATGCGCCGAGCGCTGAACCCAGCGGGGTTATCGCCTAGATAACGGTGGCAGTAGTAGTTCCAAAACTGCCAGTGGAAAGCGGGGTTGTCCGACCAGAATATTGGTCGTCTGTTACCTGTGGTTTCAGTAATCCACCGCTTCGCAGCCATCATCACACTGGCCGGATGAGCGAACGCCGTTTGCGTTTCGAATGTTACTCCCGTGACGTTTCTCGCGGCGGCTATTCCCGGCGAGTTAACAACCGGCGCTACCTCGCCGAAAAAGGTCAGCTCGGGGTTGCCAACGCACACCAGACCAAAGGAGATCATGTTGTAAAGTCCTGGACATGGTCCATCCGACTCCACGTCAACAACGATATGATGCATCCAATTTGCCATAGTAAAACTAGACACCTCGTTTCTTCGATCGTCTTACGTCACCGCGCGGGGTCGAAGTCCTGTCCGGTGATCCAAAGGTGGTGCATGAGGATAGCAAGCTTCCGGGCAACGGCTACGTACGCAACCTTACGTCCCTTCTTTTCGGCAAGCCGAAGCCCCCACCTGCGCAATGAGGAAGTGGATCGAGACGTGGTCAACATGGAATGCGCCGAACTATAGAGCGCAGCCATGACGCTACTGTCGCCCGCCCGCGTGATGCCACCGATGTGGTGAGTGGCCCCAGACTGGCGCACCTTCGGTGTCAGCCCGAAGTAGGCACCAACAGCCCTTGATGACTTAAATCGGAACGGATCATCGACCGCGTGTCTGTATGTGAGCGCGGAAAGCGGACCGACACCTGGAATGGTCATCAGGCGACGGCAAACTGGATCAGCTTTGGCAAGCTGTTCAACCACACGTTGAAGACTAGCAATCTCCGTGGTCGTCGCAGTGATAGATCTAAGGATGCCCTGCGTGGCCAGCTGCAACGCCGCATCCACAGGGTTGGCTGATTTTCGCGCTCGACCTTCACGCAAAACATTTCGCTCGGCCGGATCGACCTGCTTCAAGTTCATCTTGACGCAGATTTCCATGTCCTTGGCTTTTCGGATCATCGACCGCCTAAGCACCAGAAGCATCTTGATACGCTGGGCGTCATCGCTTTTCACAAATGACCGGGTGTAAATCCCCCGCGCCAGCAGACGTGCGAGCCCTTGAGCGTCGTTTGCATCGGTCTTCGCGCGACGTGCCGATAAAGAGGCGTGTGCGTGGCGAGCATCCAAACACACCATCGGATAGCCAGAATTGCCGAGCCGCTTGTACAGCCTCGCGGCGTGGGTACCCGACTCTAGGCCGACTTCACGTAAATGGCGCTTCAAAGGTTTTAGGGCTGTGCCGATGGCGGCGGCCTGACGTGGGAACGTCCGCCTCAAGCACAGGCGTGCCGTTACCATTGACCACGCAGATGCTGGTCTTTTCATCAGACACATCGAGACCGGCAAACAGCTTTGCCATAAGGACCGCCCGGGTGCGCGGCTAGCGGCCGTCAAATGCAGCGAGTTCAAGACTTTCTGCTTTTCACCGGCCTGCCGCATGGTTGGACGACATAGCGGACGCCGTAGCCGAAGCTCGGCAGGGCTTATACTCGTACTCACACGTTGCTAGCCGCGCCAACGGAGTATGCTCCGAAATCGAAATTATGCCAAAATCGCATAGGCCGCTCGCTACCGGCTAACGAGTGCGTTTCGGTTTCCCTAGGGCAATATCGTCGCGTTTGACCAATTCTTCGTGTGTGACTCCCAGCGCGAGAGCTAGCTCGTGAAGCGTCACAATTGTTGGGTTTCGCTTCCCGCGCTCCAAGCCGCTCAAGTATTGTTGGCTGAAGCCGGACCGCTCCTCCACTTGCTCTTGGGTAAGCCCCTTCGCAGCGCGAATTCGCGCGAAATTCCGACCAACAAGAGCGCGCACGTCCATCCGAAGCGGATTGGCCGGATACGCAATATATTGTTATCAACTATAAGATGTACTTTGGAATCGTACAGCTCGGGGAATTGAACATGACCACACCAGCCAAAATTGCCCTAGGTGTGTTCCTCACGCTCGTGGTGCTTTGCCAGCTAGGAACGTTTGACCATTGGTTCAACGCATTCTTTCAGGCTCGTGCTCTGGCTGACGAGGATTGGCTTACTCGGATGATGTACCCGCTTTTTGCTCCTGAAAATCTGGTCTCGGGAACTCGCAGCGAAAATCCTATCGGCTTCGCAGTCATGGCTGCAATTCCGTGCTTTGGAATAGCTTTTGTAGCTTATGTTTTCTTGATGGGCATGCGTGCGATTTCGAAGATTGGCGATGCCGAGACGTCAGAACAGTCAGACATCAGCCAGATTCCGTCAGAGCCCTGACCGCAGGCGCTTTGTCGTCACACTCGAAACTCCATAACCGCTATGCTCTCCCCATCCTCTTCCCCGGCTTCGCCCACCTGATTGGCCTCTTTCCCGATCAGCCCAATCTTTTTGACGTGGAGGTGACGCCTAACCGTCGGCCCAACATCCGCGGGACCTCCATTCTCAAACTTCTCTTCCGCGCTGACGTGATAGAGCGCGAGCGCTTCGGCATAGGTGCGCAGCTCTGACGGCTCCATCTTGCGGCCTGTGTCACGGTCGAAAGCCTTGGCGACTGCTTTAGCCGGATCACGGTCAAATGACGCTATAGGTCGAACACTTTTCTCTTTCGGTGGCGCGCCTGCTTTCACTTCTTCGACCAGTTGCGCATGCCATTCCTCGGCAAATGCTCCGCCCGCACGAGGAAGAAACCCAACCATGAATCCGTACGGCTTCACCTGATCGACGTACGGCTTGCCTGCGTTAAATACCTTCATCCAGCGAAGCATTGCCGGGCTGGTTGCGCCGTAACGGAGCATGGCAGGTTGCTCAAATGCCGGGTGGAAATTTCGGCTAACCTGATTGGGCTTTCCCGCAAGCGCGGCCTGGATGACGTGATACCAGAAATCGTACTGCCAGCGCTTGCCGCCTAGCTCATACACGTCGCTTACCGGCGCAATGACATCTGTGGCGGGCTGATCGTCTGGATACGGCTCCATGAGATGCCCCAGCCCGTGCGCGGAGAATTTCCGGATGACGGGGCGGCCTTCATTGTCGATGTTGAATAGGGCATAGCGCTTGGCCGAAATGGACAGGCAATAGAGCGGTTGAAGTTTGCCCATTTCTGGCTTCGTGCCGGGTTCGTAATTCTGGTCTTCCGCTTTGAGGATAGAGCCCGCGAGACGGTACGGGTTGAGCGCGTTGAACCGCTCGATGACGCGCACACAGCGCGAATAGAAATCGGCGTCCGCCATACTTTCCGGCTTTGCCATGGCGATGCTGTCGGTATCGCAGAAGACCCACGCAAGCCCTTCGTCACGCGCCAACCGCTCGGCCAATGCCAGCATGAGGCGGGCCGCGCTGGTGATGAGTGGGGCGAGTACCGGGTGAAAGTATTCGCCGGGCTCCTCGATTGCCTGTGCCGACATGCTGGTCCCCTCACCATGAGGGCCAAAGACTGCGATCGGTTCTGGCTTGGGCGCGTCGTCGCGCTGCACCTCGGCATAGATGCCGTAACAGGTCGCGTTGGCGATGATCTTCATCACCTTTTCCAAAGGGTCGCGCTTAGCCTTGGCTTCATCGCGCATGTCGATGAGACGAATGAAAATATCATCGGTGCGCGGGTCGATTGTGTATTCCTCGCGCCCGAACAGGCGGATTGGCTGCAATCCCTCTTGGGGTGGTCCGGGTGCGAACGCGATTGCGCGCTCAATCTTTGGCGCGCGGCCCGTCAGCATCTTGGACGCGATCACATCAGGCAGCATGAACCACAGGGACCTGTCAGACCGAACGTAATTGAGGCCGATGGTGAAGTTGTTGGCCTTCTTCTTTGCGTCTTTGTGATCCGGCGTGTAGCGCATGCGCGCGGGCAGCAGGTCGTCGTCTGGTTTGAATTGAACGATGGTGGCGCAGCCGTCCGCCACGTCTCGGGCTTCAAGCAGATCATCGACCGTGACTGCATCGAGAAACGCTTGCGTCGCCTCGGTCGCGTCCTCTTCGGTGTAGCCCTGCGCCGTCACAAAGTCGCGTTGAGCCCATGAGCCCGTTGACGGTCGGGTACATCGACTTGAAGTCCGCAATACATGACCTGAGTCGGTTTGCGGCGGATACCGGATTCCGCGCGTCCGCCATAGTAGGTGGACATGTTGCGTCCGAGACCTGCGCGGGGTTCGTGGTTCTGGAATGCGAAGAAGGGTCCGACCTTCATTGCCTCCAAATAGGCTTTGCCGACGCTGGCTTCGCTGAGGATCTTGATGCGGCCCGCGCTCAAGCTGGTGTTGCGCGTACATCGTCTACCAGCCGCCGGTAACACTCCCAGCGTCACTTGAACGTCCGATGTACCCGTAGCGGATATAGTCCGCCGTCAGCGGCCCGCCGTGACTTTCCACTTCCATCTTCTGGGTAGGCGTCTTCAGAAACGGCCGCCAGGCTTTTCAGCGAATACTCGACCTGGATCAGCTGCGCGGCGGCGAGCGTTTTGACGTCAACGAAGAACCCGCGATTGGCAGGGACAAAGATGTCTTCAGCCTCCGGAACGTCAGCGCTTGCATCCCATGCGCTCCGCATGCTGCCCGGAGTGGCGTTCTTTCGTGGCTGTGCAAAATCCATGATGTTCATCGTCGGAGATGATACGTTTCGTGCGGATGCACGGTCCGTACTCATCCTGAACCAGTCGATGCTCGAAGCCGCCTCGCATCGGCCCCCTCGCCGGGCTCGATGCGAGCGCGATGCGGGCGATGTCGTAGGCGAGGTTAAACCCGATCAGCGTGGCGTTGCCCTCGAATGCCCAACCCACCACCACGTCTATGCGGAAGTCGTCGAGGGTGAAAAGCGTCGCCTCGTATTCCTGAGCAACTACTCGAAGCAGGGCTGATGTCCTCGGCCGTTGCGTCGTCCGGGTAGAACAACCCAGCGCCAAGAAACGTAGAGCCTGTGGATGATGCATCACCTCGGACCGGATGATGGCGCGCGCGAGGGTCAAGGCACGACCGTAAGACAGGTTGTTCAAGCGGGTATCATCTGACTTAGCACTCCGAGACGACAGGCCCACACAAACGATGTCGTCCGCAAACTGAAGTCGGTCGCCGAACGCACCCGCCTTGAAGCGGTCAGCCAGCGGCACTTCCTGCCCCCAGCATCGCGAAGCACTGTCCAGCTGTTCAGGTCCCAGGAGCCGCCCTCCAGGATGTTGATGAACCGGAAAAGCGCCGTGACCTGGCCTGTGGGCGAAACTTCCGCCACGGTCTTCGTCTCGACCGACCCGAAGTCCATTTCCTCGCGCGTTGACGCTTCAACCGTCGTTCGTTTGCCCTGTTGAAGCGTGCGTACCCAGCCTTGCGCGGGCGGTGCGTCAGGCGGGATGACATCGCCCAGATGGTAGTGGTTGTGAGTTTCCATGTTCACGGTCACGTTGCTGGTGACGGTGTTCGTGATGACGACTTTGTCCGTATCCGGCTTATCCTGGTTCATCTGGTAGATGGCCCAGGGCCAGCAGCGCGAAGGTAGCGACTGTTGCCGCTACAGCCCCGCCGAACAGAGCCTTGGTCAGCCCCGAGTAAGCAGCAAAGTTGGCAAAGAACTTAGCAATGGTGTCCGGGTCCATGTCCCTATCCGTCCGCCGACTGTGCGAGATGTAGGGACCAGTGCTGCAGGCATAAAGCCCTATCATTGGGGCCAAGCTTAGGACCAGAACTTTGACGCAGCGGAATTACCCACAGCCACGGGCCTGAATTCATCCTGCGGGCGGCCAAGTGTGCTGCGTCTTCAATTCGTCGGTGTTATCCCCACATTGCTGGCAGACATCGTGGGTTAGGGAACAGGGGTCACAGCGTGATCACGGACATCTTTTCGCGGCGGTATCAGAACATCCTGATTCGCCCCCAGTACTTCGAAGAAGACCGGCGCTTCATGAACCAGGCGGCAGTTATGGTCATGGACCCGCTCTGGATGGGGCAGGCTTCAGACACGCCATCCGACTTCACCGAGAAAAGCCTGAAGCAGGTGCATGATGCGCTGGCCCTGGAGCTTGGGCGCGACTGGTTGTCGGATCGCTGGTGGTTTTCAAAGCAAACTTGGAACGGTAACGCCACGACGCAAACTCACACCTACATCATTTCGGCGATATGCAAGAACTTCCTCGTCAAGCGTCCTGACGACCTGATGGTCGCCGACAGTTTCATGAAAGACCGCCTAAGCTTCATCGAGCTTGCGTTTCAATATCGTCTTCGCGCGATCCAGCAGGCAAATTTGGAACTTCCAATGCGCATTGCAGAAGCTGAACGCGCCGATGCTGAACGCCATACGGGACCGGGCATCAGGTTGCCAGGCAAGAGGGCGGATGGCGTGCGTGCGTTCAACGCGAGAATGAATGGCGTGTTTTCAAGCCTGACCGACGAACTGAATGAACGACTGAAGCTCGCGAACTATCCGCTGAACTTTCACAACGGCCTGCTGCAACTTGCTGCGGACGACACTATCGCCGCGCAAGTGGCCAAGCCCTTCTGGGAGCTGGTGTCGGACCCGATGTGGAAGAACGTAGACGAACAAATCAAGGAAGCCATTGACCGTAGGGACAGTAGTGACCGCACAGCGGCATTCCATGCCGTGTGCGCGCTCGAAAGCGCCATCAAGATTATCTCTGACACCAAAGGCTGGACCACCGGCAAGGAGAAGGGCGGGTCCAACTACATCGACAACCTTGTCAGCCAGAAGAACGGTCGGTTCATCGAAGTGTGGGAGTTGGAAATGCTGAAAGCGATGTTCGGCGACGTTCGCAACCCCTTCGCGCATGGTCCTGGTCAAGCGCCGATGCCAAAGCTGTCGGACGAACAAACGGATTGGGCAATCGACACGTCCATGTCGTGGATCAAAAGCCTGATCCGCAGGATGTAGCGTCGGTCATTTGATGAACGCCGAGCCCAACGTTGCGGCGGCAGCGAGGAAGGCGGCAATTGTGGAGGCCAACATCAGGCGCGACTGGCCTTTCATGATGCCAATGGCCTGCCGTTGCTCGGCCGTGGCGGCTCGCTGTTCGTCAACGGCAGCCTTCTGAGCGGCAGTCGCTTCCAATTGGGCGGTCAGCAGCTCGCGCTGAAGAAGGTAGAGGCGGCGCTGTATCTCGATTTCGCGCCAGTATGCGGCCTGAGAACCGGGTTGCTCGCCTGCGCCGCCGAACACATCCTTGTCCGGCAACTTGGTCCAGTCTTCCATCATTTCCCCCGCTAAGAGTGTCACCAGGATGTCGGGACGCTTGATCGCAAACGCAAGGTGCCCATTAGAGTTGCGCTTAGGGCCAAGCTTCCGCGCTGACGAAAACAACCTGCGGAAAACGCTTGGCGATATCGCCACGGCAGGCACTACGACTACCGACCCAAAATCTGCGAATTGTTTCTGGAGATCACATTACCCCCCCGCCTTCGGCGAGGGGTATAGTGATGTCCGACGGAAAATAATGTTTGGGAAACCCTACACTCAGTGGGTCGGGAAAAACTGAGCCTAGCGCCTGGTGGCTGTCCACGGGGTTGCGCCTGGAGTACCCGGCGCACCCCACGTTCCCTGTATTCGATTAGGTTCCACGAGTTCGCCACTGACTTGAGCCGTAGCAAACAAACGAGCTAGTCCACCACTCCATCTCATCGAGATCCTCGATCCGGCCGTGGTGCCGTCTTTGAACGTGAAATCCCCGATTTGTCCTGTGATCTTGAGACTGTTTGTACCCAGAAGCGAAATTTGGAGCTCCCCTTGAAGCGAGCCTCCATCGAATTGCCAATCGCCTGCGAATGCGAGCCTGACTTCCGCAGGTGTCATCTCGGCAACTGAAACCGGCGTTTCCGGCACACTTAACGCAGCTTCCGCTCTTATTGCCTCGGGCGAATCACCGCCAAAAAAGATTGCTCGACGAAAATATAAGTTACTCTCCGCATGCGCCCTGCGTCGCCGTAGTGCGTCTCCCAGATAGAAATTTGCCGCTGCGTTGACTGGATCGATTTCCAGTCCTTTCCGAAAGGCGATTTCGGAAGCCGCAAAATCACCTGCCTGCCAAAGCTGAAAGCCCGTGCTGAAAAGTGTATGCGCTCGCTCCTGGCCTTCCACATCGAGCGACTTCGATCGCTCGGCAAGGACTGCATTGTCTGCATTCAGCGAGGCGGCCTCGGGTGGTTGTGCGTGTGAGGTGCCGCAGATCGACAACCCGCAAGCGAGTGCAATACACGACGCAGCGTCGGCGGTGTTGGCAACCAATATGCCGAAGCGGTTAATGTGCGAGAGCTTCGCGAGCCTGCCCACAGCCACGCTCTTTGGTTCTGTTTTTTCGCCGTTGGCGCAGTTCGACGTTGTTTGGCGTCAGTCTATTGCTGGATCGCAAGCTCAAGAGTGGGCGTTGAGCGCGCCGCCGTCAGCGATAAAGATTGCAACGCGGGTGACGTATGGTGACCTTAACTCAAACGCGTTGCTGTTGGCGGTCGGTGTCAACCAAGACATTGAAACGTCGGTTCGGTCATATCTGAGCGCAGCGAGATTTGAACCCCGAGCCTTCGCTTACGTAGAACCGGACGGCGGACGCTTAAAGGAAGGCGCGGCACTATCTGCTGCCGATGCGACTGCCGTTGCGCTGCAAGCCGTTGGCGCGATACGTGACCTGAAAGACAAGCTGCATTTGGCGAGCGCCGAAGTGCATTTGTTTCTCGCGTGTCCGCTAGCCCTAGCGATGCTGATAGGCCAGAAGCTCAACACCTTCTCGCAGGTCCACCTGTACGAATACGAGAGCGGGAACCCGCCGTACGTGAAGGTCCACGCATTCAACCCCTCGGTCTTCTCATACTAGTGGACAGTTGGTTGGCTTGTGTCGTCCGCTCAGCCAGAAATCTCTCGCAACGGCGGGCATTGCGCGGAGGGTATCTCCGCCAGCGCCAAGACCAGAAGCACCCCAACTGCCTGAGATAAGCGCGGATGGCGCTCCCTCGCCAACTTGTGCTTAGCTCCGGGCGCGCTGCCTCGGGGGAGACGATGGTGGACCAAGCACAACCGACTGAGATCGCCGAGCCAAAGCTCCGCATCTTCCTGTCCTATTCCCGCAAGGACTCTGATTTCGTCCGCTGCCTCGCAGACGCGCTGACGGAACGCGGCTACCTCGCGGACTTCGACCAATCGACCCGTCATGCTGAAACCGGCCAGACCGGCATCGCGCCCACCGACGACTGGTGGTTGCGTCTGCAGGACATGATCGCCGCAGCAGACGTCATGGTGTTGTGCGTGTCGCCGGACAGTGCCGCCTCAAAGGTGGTGGACGAAGAGATCGCGTACGCTCGATCGCTTTCGAAGCGCATCATCGCGATCACATGCCGCGAAGTCGACTTCACAACAGCGCCGCCGCGCCTTTCGGCTTTGAACGTCAGTCCTTGGTTTGTTCGGCAAGGATTTAACGACGCGCTCGTACCGCTATGCGCTGCACTCGATCGTGACGTGGACTGGCTACGAGCATCTGCACGCTACACTGTGGAAGCAAAGGCGTGGGCCGCAACCAACAAGCCGCGCGACCGCCTGCTATTCGGCGCAGAGATCGCTGTTGCCGAAACGTGGTCGGCTCGTCGCCCCGCAGCTGCTCCTCAGGTAGCCGAATTGGTGCTGGACTTTCTCGCCGCGAGTCGCGCCGAACAGACACGGCGCGACCGAAATCAACGCACCGTACGCCGAGCGATCTCCGGTCTCGTTGCCACCGCCTTTGCGATCACTGTCGCGGGTGCTTGGTTTGTCATCAATGGTTCCCGGACCCTCGGCCGCGCCCAGTCGCTGATGCTAGCCCGCTCGGCGGAGCAGGCGATCGCGAGTGGCGACTATCTACGTGCCCTTCACATGGCAGCGATCGCTTCGCGCGATGAATTTCTATTGCCCTCGGCGCCCGAAGCTCGCGCCGAGCTTGCGTCCAGCGCACAAGGGCTTGGCCAACTGGCTCGGTTCACGCATAGCGGGGCCACCTCTGGCCCGGTGTTCTCGAAGGACGAGAGTCGCATCCTGACCTTGGGCGAGGATCATACAGCACGGCTGTGGGATGTGGCGACGGCCACGCAGATCGGACCCGCCTTCACGCATGATAACTTCGTCTCTGGCGCGGCGTTCTCGAAGGACGAGAGCCGCATCCTGACCTGGAGCCAAGACAAGACCGCACGGCTGTGGGATGCGGCGACGGCCACGCAGATCGGGCCAGCCCTTATGCATGATGGCTTCGTCTATGGCGCGGCGTTCTCGAAGGACGAGCGCCGCATCCTCACCTGGGGCGATGACAACACCGCCCGGCTGTGGGATGCGGCGACGGCTACGCAGATCGGGCCCGCCCTCACGCATGATGACGCCGTCATGGGAGCGGTGTTCTCGAACGACGACAGCCGCATCCTCACCTGGAGCTGGGACCGCACCGCACGGCTGTGGGAGGCGGCGACGGGCAAGCAGATCGGACCCGTCCTCATGCACGATGCACCAGTCTCTGGCGCGGTGTTCTCGAAGGACGAGAGCCGCATCCTGACTTGGAGCCAAGACAAGACCGCCCGGCTGTGGGATGCGGCGACCGGCAAGCCGATCGAACCCGCCCTCACACACGATAACATCGTCTCTGGCGCGGTGTTCTCGAAGGACGAGAGCCGCATTCTGACCTGGAGCGAGGACAACACCGCACGGTTGTGGAATGCGGCGACGGCAACGCAGATCGGGCCCGCCTTCACGCATGATGGCCCTGTCTCTGGCGCGGTGTTTTCGAAGGACGAGAGCCGCATCCTGACCTGTAGCCAAGACAAGACCGCACGGCTGTGGGATGCCGCGACCGCCACGCAGATCGGACCCGCCTTCACGCATGATGGCCCCGTCTCTGGCGCGGTGTTCTCGCAGGACGAGCGCCGCATCCTGACCTGGAGCCAAGACAAGACCGCACGGCTGTGGGATGCGGCGACGGCCACGCAGATCGGACCCGCCCTCACGCATGATCGTTACGTTTTTGGTGCGGTGTTCTCGCAGGACGAGAGCCACATCCTGACCTGGAGCGAGGACCGCACCGCAAGGTTGTGGAATGCGGCTACTGGCAAGCAGATCGGACCCGACTTCACGCACGATGGCGAGGTCTATCGCGCAGTGTTCTCGCAGGACGAACGCCGCATCCTGACTTCGAGCGTGGACAACACCGCCCGGCTGTGGGATGCGGCGACCGGCAAGCAGATCGGACCCGCCCTCACTCATGAGGGGTACGTCTATGGCGCGGTATTCTCGAAGGATGAGAGCCACATCCTGACCTGGAGCTGGGACCGCTCCGCACGGCTGTGGGATGCGGCGACCGGCAAGCAGATCGGACCTGTCCTCATGCACGATGGGCCCGTCTCTGGCGCAGTGTTCTCGAAAGACGAGAGTCGCATCCTGACCTGGAGCCAAGACAAGACCGCACGGCTGTGGGATGCGGCGACGGCCAAGCAGATCGGGCCTACCCTCACGCATGATGGCTCCGTCGCTGGCGCGGTGTTCTCGAAGGACGAGAGCCGCATCCTGACCTGGAGCCAAGACAAGACCGCACGGCTGTGGGATGCGGCGACGGCCACGCAGATCGGGCCTACCCTCACGCATGATGGCTCCGTCTCTGGCGCAATTTTCTCGAAGGACGAGCGCCGCATCCTGACCTGGAGCGAGGACAACACCGCCCGGCTGTGGGACGCCGCGACCGCCACGCAGATCGGACCCGCCTTCACGCATGATAGCATGGTTTCTGGAGCGGTGTTCTCGAAGGACGAGAGCCGCATCCTGACCTGGAGCTTGGACACCGCCCGGCTGTGGGACGCCGCGACCGGCAAGCAGATCGGACCTGCTCTCACGCATGATAGCTTCGTCTCTGGAGCGGTGTTCTCGCACGACGAGAGCCGCATCCTGACCTGGAGCTGGGACCGCTCCGCACGGCTGTGGGATGCGGCGACCGGCAAGCAGATCGAGCCCGCCCTCACACACGATGACATCGTCTTTGGCGCTGTATTCTCAAAGGACGACAGCCGCATCCTCACCTGGAGCCAAGACAAGACCGCACGGCTGTGGGATGCGGCGACCGGCAAGCCGATCGGACCCGCCCTCACGCATGATGGTTACGTGGAGGGAGCAGCGTTCTCGAAAGACGAGAGCCGCATCCTGACCTGGAGCGCAGACAACACCGCACGGCTGTGGGACGTGCGCTGGGCCACGACTGCGGCGTCTAACTTGGAACTGACAAGGGACGTTTGCGCTGTCAATCTCACAGGCGCACGGACGCTCGACGCAAAAACCGTCGAACTAGCCCCCATTCTCCGGGGCCGAGAAGGCGAAGACATCTGTGTCTGGTCGCCACCCTGGTATGACGGGCTCCTTCGCACGGCGTTGGGTTGGGCTTTTCCCTGAGGCCTCCGCCATTCCGGCCACACTGCGATTATTTTCCACCGGACATCACTATACCCCCCCCGCCTTCGGCGAGGGAGGACTTCCCCTCTACATTTGCCGTAGTGACGGTGTGTGGTCCTGCCCCAGCGAAGCTGGGGAAGGTGGCATGCGGAGCATAACGGAGGGGGCTGGCCGCGTAGCGGCCGGATCGTTCGGCGCCTTGAAACCTGAGCGCCAACGCGCAACCATTCGCGAAACGATCTACTCTCAGGAACTCCCCGCGTGAGCCGCGTTTTCGGCCCCAGTGAATTGCTCGACTGCTACCGCCGGGGCGTCTTCCCGATGGCGGATGCGCGCGACGATCCGCGGCTGTTCCTGGTCGATCCTGACCTGCGCGGCGTGCTGCCGCTTGATCGCTTTCACCTGTCGAAAAGCCTGCGAAAGACGATCCGGCAGGACGTGTTCGAGATACGGATCAACACGTCCTTCTCGCGCGTGATGGAGCTGTGCGCGGAGTCGTCGCCGGACAGACCCAACACCTGGATCAACTCGCCCATCCTCAACCTCTACAGCGCGCTGCATCGGATGGGGCATGCGCACAGCGTCGAGGCTTGGCTGGATGGGGAATTGGTCGGCGGGCTTTATGGCGTGAGCCTCAAGGCGGCATTCTTCGGCGAGAGCATGTTCTCGCGCGCGACAGATGCCTCGAAGGTCGCGCTGGCGCATCTGGTCGCGCGGCTGAGAGCTGGCGGATACTGGCTGCTCGACACGCAGTTCGTGACCGGTCATCTGGAAACGTTCGGCGTCGAGGAAATACCACGCGAGCAATTTCAGGGGCGGCTGAAAACCGCCCTACTGTCAGACGCGACGTTTGGAAAGCAGACCTACTGCGGGGCCGACGTGGTGCAGCTGATCACCCAGACGTCGTAGGTCGGATGCTCAAGGCCGTTGAGGCCCGGCGACGAGGCGTACATCCAGCCGGAGAACAACAGGCCATCCGGGCCGATCGGCTCGGGCCCCTTGTGCATCGGCGTGTTGGCGACCTGCTTGGCTTCGGCTTCGTGGCCCTCTTTCGGGACCGCATGGATTTCGAGAAAGGCGGCGGACTCCGGCGCATCCTGCGGGCTCGACTGGTAGCAGGCGCGAACGGTAACCTTGATGCGACCGTGAGAGACCGTCTGCCCGACCTTGGCGGTGATGTCGACAGAGTTGCCCGTGATCTTGTCGAGCGCGCGCAGCTTGGCGCCGGACGCGGCCTGCAGGCGGGCGACAGGAGCTTCCTGTTGCTGGGACAGCGGCGGTTGCCCGGGCTGTTGCTGGGGCTCTTGCGCCATTACGGCGGTCGTCAGCGCGCCTGCGGTCAGGGCGACGGCCGAAACAGCGGCAATGGCAAGTCTGGCGAACAGTCTCATAGGGGCGCCTCTTCAGCCGGTTTGGCTGCGCCCCCTTGATCGCCTCCGCCGGTCGCGTTGCCAACAGCCTCTAGCAGCAGGCTCATGATATCGACGCTTCCGCGCGTGTAATCGAACACACCCGTTCCATCGGTCGGCAGGTTTTCGTCGGGATCGCCGCCGACCAGCACATAGATGTAGCTGCCGCCGAGCAGGCTGTCGGACTGGATCTGGGCGGTGGAATCGACGGGAAGCATGATGTCCTTGCGGATGTTCAGCTTCACGATGGCTTTCATCGACTTCGGATCGACATCGACGGACGTGACCGCGCCGACCTTTACGCCAGCGATACGGACATCGGTTCCCGGTCCCACGCCGTCAGCGCGGCCGAACTTGCCAACCAAAGTGTAATTATCGCCGGTCGAGGCGCCGGACTGCTGCGACAGGGAGAACACGAGGAAGAAGCCCGCCACGACAATGACGGCCAGTCCAACCAGCGTTTCGAACAGTGACTCACGCATCAGGGTTTCCAGGACTCATAATCGCCGGTGCTCTTCGCCCGTTCGCCGCCCTCGGCCAGCGAGCCCTTGGGCCGGTAGGCGTCGATCGTGCCGGTGAGGTTCGGCTTGTGAGCAATTTCCCACGACTGGCGGGGAAGCGGATCCGTGGTGGGGGGCTTGTCGAACGTGTGGTGCAGCCAGCCATGCCATTCGGCCGGCACTTTCGAGGGCTCGGCATAGCCGTTGTAGATCACGTAGCGGCGCTTGCGGCCTTCGAGGCTCGGGCGGCGCTCCTCGTAATACTTGTTGCCGGTATCGTCCGTGCCGACGTAACCCGCGCGGCGGCCGATGTCGAAACGGGCGCCAATGGTGGCTCCGTTCCACCAGGTGAAGATCGACTTCAGCATCACGGCTCCGCTGCGAATTCAGATAGATAGGCACGATTGGCGCGGCGCGAATATGGCGCCCGCGAATAAGCGGGTCTAGCAGCGCGATTGGACCCCGCTCATGCGACAAATTCCTGTGTGCAGGCAAGGCCGAAGCACCTCATCATATGGGTGATTCGCGTCCGGCGCCCCAATCTCGGGTCGCTGACACGCGGGAGGTTATGTGATGGCTGAATCCCGGACCAAGTCTTCGACGCGGCATCTGGCCCGGGTTCTCGAAACCGGGGCGGCCCTGCTGGAGCATGGCGACGCCGAAGCCGCACCGGCCCGGCTGGTCAATGCGCACCTGACGGCGATCCGGACGCTGGGCGGGGAGAGCGAAGCGGCGGAGGCGGTGTGCGAGGCGATCCGCACGCGGCGGATTACGCCGATCGCGCCGGCCAGCCTGATCGAGGCGATCGTGCCCGCGCGGATCGATAGCGGACAATTGCTGGCGGCGATCGCGGACGCGACCGCCGTGGCATCCGCCCGCGCGGTGGCGACGCAGGCTTTTGTTGCGGTGGCGGATGCGCTGGAGGCGCTGACCATCGAAACGGACGACCAGGGCCGGCCGACCACCTCGGCGCTGATCGATGCGTTCCGCGCCGGGGCGGATGCCGAACTGGTCGAGATTGCGCTGTGCACGCCGGGCGGCCCGCGTGCGGCTGCGATCACCCTGCGGCGTCAGGCGACGGGTGCGCGCGAGCCGGGGCGGCAGGCTTATGTCATTCCGGGCTGGAGCGGGGTCGAGGCTGGAGATGTGGCGACCGCAATCGAGCGCGTGAGCCGGACGCGCCTCGCGGTGCGGATCAATATCGGCGCGGATGCAGGCGACCCGGCTGCGCCGACGGCGGCGATCAACGTGGCGCGCTATGCGGCGACGGGCGATTTCGCGCTGTTGGCGGCGGACCTTTCGGCGCTGTCCAGTTTCATCCCGACGTGCACGGTTCACATTGCAGGACTGGCTGCAGCCGTCATGTCGCAGGGGATCGCGTTCGACAGCGAGGACGGGCTTGCGGCCGCCGTGAAGATTTGCGGCATCGCGAAGGAAGCGATGGGCGCCGTCACGATCGATCATCCGTCCGCTGCCGCGATCTTCTGGCTATCCGCCGAGAGCAGCGGCGCTGATCCGGTGGACCTGCTGCTGGCGAGCGAAGACGAGCAGACGCCGGAATTGTCGTCGTGCGTCTCCTCGGCGCTTTCCACAGCAGCCAGCACGACCGAGGCGAATGACGTGCGCCTGCGCATTCTCGGCGCGCGCACGCTCGACCAGATCGATGGGCTGGAGCGTCACCGGCTTGAATCGCGTGGCATGACCGACGAGGCGATGGACCGTGTGGAACAGGCGCTGAAGGAAGGCCTGAGCCTTGCGGCGGCATTCTCGCGCTGGGTCGTGGGCGATGAAGTCATTCGCAAGAAGCTGGGGCTGAACCCGGAAGCGTACGACACCGATGGCGAAAGCCTGCTGCGGGCGCTGGGCATTTCGGCGCGCGAGATCGACGAGGCGCGCGTGGCGGTGCAGGGCCGCCGCCGGCCGGTGTCCAATCCGAAGTCTCCGCTGGCGCGCATCCTTGCCCGCTCCGACGGCCTGACGCCGGAAGCGCGCGTGCGCATGGCGAAGGCGGTGGCGCCGCTGCTGTCGCGCCAGCCGGTCATCACCATCGCCAGCGGCGAACAGTCGGACACGTCGCGCATGACGGTTCACGCCTCCGTCCGCGCCGCGATGGGCGCGGGTCTGGGCGTGCGGATCGAAGCGGGGCGTCCCGCGGTCGACACAGAGCTGCAGCAGCGCATCTCCGAAGCCAAGCGCCGGGCGCGCGCGCCGCTGGCCGCCGAAACGCAGGCGCCGACATTCGAGCGCCAACCGCAGCCAGCGCCGACCGCGCCGCTTTATGCGCAGACACACGACGAGGAATACATCGCCGAGCGCCGTCGTCTGCCGGACCGCCGCAAGGGCTATATCCAGAAGGCGACCGTCGGCGGCCACAAGGTCTACCTGCACACCGGCGAGTTCGATGATGGCGAGCTGGGCGAGATCTTCATCGACATGCACAAGGAGGGCGCTGCCTTCCGGTCGCTGATGAACAACTTCGCCATCGCGATCTCGATCGGCCTGCAATACGGCGTGCCGCTCGAAGAATATGTCGACGCCTTCGTCTTCACGCGCTTCGAACCGGCGGGCGAGGTGACCGGCAACGATCACATTCGCAAGGCCACCTCGATCCTCGACTACATCTTCCGCGAACTGGCCGTGTCCTATCTCGGGCGCGACGACCTGGCCGAGATCGAGAACATCAGCCATGACGGGCTGGGCAGCGGCGCCGGCGAAGGCGAGGAGCCGACCGTTCCGGTACAGCCTGTCCGTCCCGAACAGCTGATCTCCAAAGGCTTCAGCCGGGGCGTGATGCCGGACAACATCGTTCCCTTCACGGCAAGGCGCGTGGCGGAACGGCTGGACGGCGCGGATGAACCTTCCGTAACTCAGCAGCGCAGTCCCGACTACCTGTCCGACTCCTGCCCCACTTGCGGACACTTCACGCTGCGTCCGGACGACGGCATTGCGGTGTGCGAAGCGTGCGGCGCGACGGTGCAGACCGCGTAGGCAATTTCTGCCGAGCCTGATTTCATCAGTCTTTTTGACGCTGCGACTCTTTATTTGCGGCTGCGGCGCCAACACCGCTTGCGATGGATTCGCCGAACGGTTAGCAGCCGCGCGCGCTCATGCTGGGACGTTTGGAATTCAGTAACCCGACCGAGCGATTCTTACCGGCTCTACATCCAACGAACGCCTTTCACACAAAATGCGGCCTGCAATCCGCCTCGATTGAACTCTTTCTACTGTCTTGCGTTTGGTTAAGTGACGGCCGGGGACATCCGGTAAAGTTGTAGCGGCAAATTCTGGAACGGGACTTGTATGGTTCAGCGCATCGTAATCGCAGTCGTGGCCATTGGCCTGATGAGCTTGTCTGTCCTGGTGTAAATGTATCTCCGTATTCTGATTGCAGTCGCGGCCATCGGCGCCATGAGCCTAACGGCTCTGGCTCAGACCCCCGAGCAGAACGAAGTCACGCGCAAGGCCACGGCCGAGCGGATCGTGATGGGCGAAAAGGCCTGTTCTGGCTGCGATCTCTTCCAGGTCGACCTGTCCTATCAGGACCTCGATGGTCGTGACCTTTCCGGCGCCCGCCTGCGCCAGGCCGATCTCAGCCTCTCCACATTCGATCATTCCAAATTCGCCGGCGCCAACATGTCGATCGTGAACGGCTTCGGCATGCGCGCCGAAGGCTCGGACTTCACCGGTGTCGATTTTCAGGACGCTGTCCTGGTCGGCGGCTGGTTTGGCGGGTCGAAATTCGAGCACGCCAAGTTCAACAACGCCAACCTCTCCGGCTCCGACCTCTCGACCGCGAGCGGCCTGACGCAGGTTCAGCTCAACACCGCCTGCGGCGATGGCGAGACGAAGCTGCCCAAGGGCCTCGTCCTGCCGGCCTGCAAGGCCAGCTAGCTTACTCCCCTCAATTCCTTGCCTGCCCCCGACGGCTGTGAAGCTGGCGATCCCCATGTTATCCAGCGGCGGGACATTCCGTGGGAGACAGACATGCGCCTTTTCAGCGCCGCCCTTTCCGTATTCGTGTTCAGCCTCGTCCTCGCCGCGCCCGTCGCTGGCGCGCAGGAAGATTGCAATGGCCCCCTCGATGCATCACGCGGGATGAGCGACACCGTATCGGAAGCCTTGACGGCAATATCGAACAAGGATCCCGCCGCGCAGGCCAAGGTGCTGCCGAAGCTGAAGGCGTTGATGAGCACCCTGCCGGCGGCCGAGATCAAACCGCAGGTCTGCACCGGCAAGAACATCAATACCTATACCCAGATGCAGTATGTCGACCTGCGTGTGATGCGCGATCACGGCGTGGACAACGGATTCCCGTCGAACCTGCCGATCGTGAAGCAACCCCAGCTCAACCAGGAAAGCCTTCCCTTTGTGACGGGATGGATCCAGTACGAGCAGCAGGACTTCACCGGCGCGCTTGCGACCTTTGATAAGGGTCTCAAGATGTTTCCGCACAATGTGGAAATCCAGAACGAGTATCTGGCGACGCTGATCCAGCTGAACCGCAGCGCGGATGCCGCGGCGGCGGCGAGCCGGTTCATCGAAAACACCTACACCATGAACGATGCGACGCGCTCGAAGATGTATCAAGCGCTGGCAATCGCGCAGCACGCCCTGGGCGACAAGGCGGCAGCGACCCAGTCGGCGCAAGTTTCAGTGTATTACGACAACACTGAAAGCGCGCGCGCGACGCAGAAGATGATAGCGGACAGCGCTAACTAGACGCCGTCTCTGCCGGCTTCAGGCCCGCCAGCACTGTCTGGAAGCACGAGCACTTTGAGAGGTCCGCGCAGGCCAGCGCCTCGAGCCGTTCGATCAGGCCGGCGGTCAGGATTTCCTGCTGGGGTTTGTCGAGGATTAACGCGGCGAGCTTCACGGCGCGCGCCTGCGCGTGGGTCAGGCGGATCGTCGTCTTGAACGGGACACCCAGACTGCTGAGGTTGAGCTGTGTCTGCGGGCGGTTCGGCACCCAGCCGCGCCTTCATTGTCAGACGGATAGACTGCCTTGCCCGCGGGCCAGATCTGCGCAACGTCGTTGAGCTGAACCTTCATCTTCGCGATGTCGAGCTCGCCTTCGGGCTCGGGCGGCATGATCGCACGAACAGCCGGGGCAGCCGGCGCGGGGACAACGGGCGGATGCCACGGCTTGTGGCCGAAGCTTGGTTCTTTCGACGGTTGAGCTTCGCCTTTACGGGCGAGCATCCCCGCACTCAGTGATGCGAAAAGAGGTACTGACATGGCGCGGACCTCAGTGCGTTGGCCGGCGGCCGAAGCTGCGCGGCTGGCGGCGGTCAACATGGCCAGACGGCGGACCTCGATCGGATTTGCGGCGGTCGAGCTGGGCGGTGCGATCCGGCGGCGGCGCGGTCATCACGCCGCCCGGCTCGCGCTGGAGCTGAGGCGCCGGCGCGCGTGGCGCAGACGCGCGGCGATCGACCTGCTGCGTGGCGTTGGCGACGGCGGCGCTGGCCCAGGCGGGGAGTTCGTTGTCCCAGTCCTCGTCGTCCTCGTTCGAATTGGCGGCGATGGGAAGGCCGGGCGTTTCGGGCGTGAGGACGGCGGTCGAGAAATCGGCACGCGGCTTCTCGGCCCAGCGCTTGTCCGTGCCGCCATAGAGCTTGGCGAGACGGCCGCGCAGGAACAGCCAGAGCGCGGAGACTTCCTGCGCCGAGCGGCTCTCCGGCTGGATGTCGCCGACGGTGCGGCCGTCGATCATGGACGCTGCGAAGTCGACGCGGTGATGCAGCGTGACCGGGGCGACGACGCCGTGCTGCGACAGGGCGACGGCCGTTTCGGACGTGATGCGCGCGCGGGCGGTTGCGGAGTTGACCACGAAGACAAGCGGCTTGTTCAGCGTGTCGGCGATATCGACCGTGGGACCGACAGCGCGAAGATCGTGCGGGCTGGGGCGGGTCGGGACCACCACCAGGTCGGCGCGCTGGACAACATGGGCGATCGTCTGCGTCACGGCGGGGGGCGTATCGATGACGATGAGCCGGAAGCCGATGCTCTTGAGATGGTCGAGGCAGGAGTCGAGTTCTTCAAGCGACGCCTGGGCAAAGGCCGGAGTCGAGGCGGATCGGGCGTTCCACCATTTTGCCAGAGACCCCTGCGGGTCGGTATCGATCAGCGCGACGGGGCCATCGCCCGCGCGCTCCGCCTCCACCGCGATGTGGCCGGAGAGCGTCGTCTTGCCGGACCCACCCTTCTGCGAGGCAAACACCAGAACCCGCACGCCGTCAGTCATCGACCGCTCCCGCCTGTGTCCCTTCCGGTCGCGTGACGCACGGCTCGGGACAGGTTGAGGGTCGCCACCCCGCTTTGACGCGCGCTTAGGGTGATCCAGCGATTTCGGACGCCGCCGTTAACAGGCGTGAATGTTAATCGGGGTGCGGCGACGAGCAGCGAATGTTGCTGTGATTGCTGGGCGCACAATGGTTTCCGGCAGGGTGCGCGCGATCGTTAGCGCGTGGAGCGCGTTCAAGGAAATTATCGCCGTCTGGCAAAAATAGAATGGCGCAAAAACAGAACGCCCGGCCGTTGCGGGCCGGGCGTCTGGATTTTGGCTCAATGAACTAAAGAGAGACTAGATCGACTCTTTGAGTTCTTTGGCAGCGCGGAAGGCGACCTTCTTGGAAGCCTTGATCTGCACCGGTTCGCCCGTCGCCGGGTTGCGGCCCATGCGGGCAGCGCGCTTGCGGACAACCAGGACGCCGAGACCGACGAGGCGGATCCGGTCACCCTTTTTGAGTTGCTTGGTGATCAGCGCGACCAGGTCGTTCAGGATGGCTTCCGACTGCTTTTTCGGAATCTCGTGATTTTCGGCCAGCGTGGCGGCGAGGTGCTTGAGGCTGACGGTGTTCTGCTTGGCTTTCGCGGCAGCTTTGGATGCAGTGGCCATTGTCTTAGTGACTCCCTTGGCAAGAACCGCCCCCTGAATACACGGAAAAGCCGGGGGCAAAAGCGGATAAACCCCGATTTACAAGGGAAAACGTGAATTTTCACAGCAAAAAGCCTGTAAAATCGCGTTTTTTGGGGATGGACAGCGTGAGCGAAGCTCGAAAAGGCCCATTTTACCGGGGAATCAGAGCGGACTGAGTCGCCGGCTTTTGAGCCCTCTGGCGCACGCTATAGAGAGTGCCGCGCGAGCTGGACTTGAGTCAGCGCAAACGAACGACAGGGCCTTGTGGCCAGCTCTTGTAGAACGGAGCGCAGCAGCCGACATTGCGCACATGGCCCATGCCCACCTCGCCTGCGCTCCCCAGGATCTGCCCGACAGTCTGCGGGAAGCAGAGACGCTGTGTGAACAGCGCGGCGGGCGGCTGACGCCTTTGCGGAAGAAGGTCCTGCAGCTGCTGCTGGAATCCGAAGGGCCGTCGAAGGCGTACGACCTGCTCGAGCATCTGGGCGATGATGGCGCGGCCAAGCCGCCGTCGGTCTATCGTTCGCTCGACTTCCTCCTCGAGATGGGCCTCGCCCACAAGATCGAAAGCCTCAACGCCTATGTCGCGTGCGGACACTGGAAGCACGGGCATGCGGCGGTGTTCCTGATCTGCGACAATTGCGGAACGGCGGGCGAGCTGCATGCCAACGACAGCGTCAAGAAGCTGACGCAGGAAGTGGAAGGCGTGAACTTTAAGATGCGCAGCGCCGTGATCGAGATCCGGGGCATCTGCGAGAAGTGCGCAGCGTAGCATGGCGGGCGTGGCGGACGACAATGTCACGCTGCGCCTGAGCGTGATCGATCCGCCGAAGGGCGTGACGCACAGCCTTCAGGGCAAGGATAACGTTCCGGTCGATGTCGTGGCGTCGGTGGGCAAGACGCTGGCGTTCAAGATTCCGGTGCGGCTGGAGGAAGGCAAGAACGGCTGGCGCTTTCTCGGCGACTTCGTGCGGACCGAGGGCAAGGAGCGGCGCTTTGTCTATGTCGCGACGGGGCAGCAGGCGGGACAGCATATCGAAGGCGGCAGGCGCGCGAAGGTGGACCTGCCCGAGCCGACGGCTGCGATGATCAAGGCGGCGCGCGCGGGCGGACTTGCGCTGGAGGCGAGCTATCCGGGGACAGATGCGAAGGGCGGCGCGACGTGCGCGACGGTGAGGGTGGACTGGAAGATCGTGAAGCTATGATCGAGCTCTATCGCGGCAGCATCAATACCTGGGAATGCGACGAGATGGGGCACATGAATGTGCGCTTCTACGTCGCCAAGATGATGGAGGGGCTGGCGGAGCTGGCGCATGTTGCGGGGCTGGCGCATGCGTTTCGGGCGCGGGCGCAATCGACGCTGCGGCCGCGGGACCAGCACATCAGGTTCATCAAGGAAGCGCACGCCGGCGCGCCGTTCACGATGACGGGGTGCGTGCTGGAGGTGACGGATACATCCGTGCTGGTCTACCAGCAGATCACGCACCAGAGCGGCGAGCCGTGTGCTTCGTTCCGGACATGGGTGGACCATGTCGATGTGGATTCGGGCGCAGCGTTCGGCTGGTCGGGCGCGGCGCGGGCGCGCCTCGAGGCGCTGAAGGACGAGCCGCCTGCCGCGACTGCGCCGCGATCGGTGGACATGAGCGTTGCCCCGCGTGTGTCAGCGACGATGGCGGATGCGGATGCGATCAAGGCGCCGGTGATCGGGCGCGGCGTCGTGCTGCCGCAACAGGAGGACCTAACGGGCGCGATGATGCCGGAGTTCTTCATCGGACGGGTGTCGGACTCGGTCGGCCACCTGCTGAAGCCGTGGCGCGACGAGGTGAAGGCAGCTGCGGAAGCGAAGGGCGAGACTCTGCGCCTGGGCGGGGCGGTGCTGGAATACCGGATCGTCTACCGGCGCTGGCCGCGCGCGGGCGACAGGTTCGTCATCCGGTCGGGCGGCGGCTTCCAGAAAGAGAAGACGCACTCCTTCATCCACTGGCTGCTCGACCCCGACACGGGGCTGGCCTGGTGCACGAGCGAGGCGGTTGTCGTGTCGCTCAATCTGGACACGCGCAAGATCATCCCGACATCGCCGGAGATGATGACGCTGCTCGCCAAGGTGGCGCCGCCGGGGCTGTCTGTGTGACGCCTACTGGCGCGGGGGACGGCGGCTGTTGAAGTAGCGCAGGGCCACCACGGCGATCACAGCGCCGATAATCACGTAGATGATAACTTCACGAACCGATCCCCTGCGCGCCGCGCGGCGTCATCTCTTGTAGAGCGACAAATCGAAGTCCGGAAGGCCTTGTTGTTCGCAGCGGCGGAGATCAGGTCGCGCTGACCGGCCAGTCGCGTCGTCCTTGTAGTTCTTGACGGCGGTGGCCTGCGCGACCTTCACGAACTTTTCGAGCACGGCGAGATCGATGTCGGCCAGCTTGTTCACGTAGATGCAGCCGCCATACGTCTTCACCTTGCCGAGTTTGGCGAGCAGCGCCTGCGCCTCGGGCGTGCCCGCGCCCAGATAGAGCACCACTGCGCCCTTGCGCGGCGAGAAGCCGACCACGCAGGCATCGCCGTGGTGACCGCTTTCGTAGACATAGCTGTAGCGGCCGTACCCGATGATGCTCGGCCCCCACATCTGCGACTTCCAGCCGGTGGCCTTCTCGAAGATCTTGACCAGCACCTTGCCCTCCTCGCGGCGCTGGTCGCTCTCGAGGCCGGACAGGTAGTCGGCGACCGAGACCTTTGTGGTGGTCGTCTTGGTGAGCGGTTTGGCGGATTTCTTTGCGGCAGCCTTCTTGGTCGCGACCTTTTTGGCGACCGCCTTGCTGGCCGGCGTCATGCGTTTCAGCGCCATGGCATCTCCCCCTGATTGGGAACCATCATAGACCATTGCGGCCGTTGGGTCGAAGTGGTTTGCGTTAATAAGCCCCTCAAGCGAATCCGGGCAGACTGCCCGGCGAATCATTTCACGAGGCTTCCATGACCGCCCCTATCGGCTCCAAGGCCAATCCGTCGAAATACGACGCCTATCCGAACCTCGCGGAGGACGAGCCCTACTTCGTCATTCGCGCACATGACCTGCTGTCGAGCGCGCTGGTCGAGCTGCACGCCTATATCGGCGCGGGCCAGGCGGGCGCGGCTCACAACAAGCTGGCCGAGATCATGTCGCTGACCTCGCAGAAGGCGCCGCGTCCGTCGGACTCGCCGAAATATCGCGAGACGTTTGCGATCTCGGCGGCGATGGAGAAGTGGCGGAACGATCAGTGATGCCGGCGCGCCGCTTCGCCTGTCCGGCTTGCGGCACGTCGATTACGTTGGCTCAGGCCATCTGGGAGTCTGAGTTTGCATTTCCATGCCGCAGTTGCGGCGCAAGGCTAAGGAAGCGATTGCCCACAGCGGCGGTGATCTGCGTTGCCGCCATCGCTACTCTGTGGGTGATGCTTCAGTACGGCTTTGGATGGGAACTCGGCTTGGCTGCGCTCGCGTCGCTGCTCGGAGTTGCTCTCCTTTCATATCTATTCGGCCGGGTCAGCTTAGCGACGCCGGACATGCTGGAGTCAGGGCTAGGACTAGAGCTCAAAAGCCGTGACCCAAATAATAATGTCGACTAACGGCGACTCAGGCCGACCCCACCGTCATCCCGCCGTCAACGACCACTTCTTCACCCGTCATGTAGCTGCTGTCGTCGCTGGCGAGGAACAGGACGACGTTGCCGATGTCGGCGGGCACGCCCTTGCGCTTCAGCGGCACGCGCATGGCGGACATCGCGTCGAGGTCGAGCGGCTCGTTGGTGCCGGGCACGACCTGCCCCCAGATCGGCGTTTCGATCAGACCCGGATGGATGGAGTTGGAACGGATGCCGTCCTGCATCACGGCGCATTCGATAGCGACGGACTTGGAGAACAGACGCACCGCGCCTTTCGACGTGCAGTAGGCCGACAGGTTGGCGGCGCCACGCAGGCCCGCAACAGATGAGATGTTGATGATGGAGCCGCCGCCGGTCTCGCGCCGCGGCGTCTTGCGCATCAGGGGTAACGACGACTTCACGCCGAGAAAGACGCCATCGACATTGACCGCCATCTGATGGCGCCATTGTTCAAGCGACAATTCATGGATCAGCCCGGCCACCGCGATGCCGGCATTGTTGACCAGAATGTCGAGGCGGCCCTCGGTCTTTTCGATACCTGCGATGATGGAATTCCATTCGCTTTCGCTGGTGACGTCGTGCGCGACGAAGCGCGCCTTGCCGCCGGACTTGCGAATGCCGGCCGCGACGTCTTCACCCATCGCCTGAACATCGGTGAGGATGACGGCCGCGCCTTCACGCGCGAGGATTTCGGCCGAGGCGCGGCCGATGCCGCTCGCCGCGCCCGTGACCAGCGCGACCTTGCCTGAAACACGTCCCATCATCTTCTCCTTAGCCCCTGCCGATGAACGGCATGTTTGTGGCCATAACGGTCATGAACTGGACGTTGGAGGCAAGAGGCAGCTGCGCCATCATCAGCACCGCCTTTGCGACATCATCGACATTCATGGTCGGTTCGGGCGCTATCGTTCCGTTGGCTTGCGGAACGCCCTTCGCGATGGGCGCGGCCATTTCGGTGAGCGCATTACCGATGTCGATCTGGCCGCACGCAATATTGAACGGACGGCCATCGAGCGACAGGGATTTGGTTAGGCCTGTGATGGCGTGCTTCGTCACCGTGTAAGGCATCGATCCGGGTCGCGGCGAATGCGCCGAGATGGATCCGTTGTTGATGATGCGTCCGCCTTGCGGCGACTGCGCTCTCATTTGCGCGAAGGCGGCGCGTGCGCAGAGGACAGCGCCGGTCAGGTTCACGTCGAGGACCGCGTGCCAGTCTTCCAGCGAGGTTTCATCGATGGTGCGCGGGCGCGAGCCGCGACCGGCATTGTTGAACAGCGCATCGAGACGGCCGAACTGCTTCACGGTTTCGGCGAATATCGCATCGACCTGCTCCGGTTTCGTGACGTCACCGGGCAGGACGAGGCCGCCACCGGCGAGCCTTGCCGTTTCCTCAAGCGCATCTCGCCGCCGACCAACGAGCGCAACGTTCCAGCCTGCGGCGACAAAGGCCACGGCCGTCGCGCGGCCAATGCCGCTGCCAGCGCCGGTGATGAGAATTGAATTCATGGGTTACGTCCCGCTCGCGATGAACTAGCATTTCCCGATGGATCATCGGGCGCAAGTCCCGAGCCCCAGAACCAAGCAATGAGGAGACGCCGATGCTTGTCGTGCACCATCTGAACGAGTCGCGCTCGCAGCGCATCCTGTGGCTGCTGGAAGAATTGGGCACGCCGTACGAGATTGCGCAGCACACGCGCGATGCGAAGACGCGCCTCGCGCCGCCGGAGCTGAAGGCGATCCATCCGCTCGGCAAATCGCCGGTGATTACCGACAACGGCTTTCCCGTGCACGAGACGGGCGCGATCATCGACTATGTGATCCGGCGGCATGGCGGCGGGAAGCTGCAGCCCGATCCGGCGTCGCAGGATTACGATGTGTACCAGCAATGGCTGCACTATGCAGAGGGCTCCGCGATGCTGCCGCACATGCTGAACATGTATGTCGGGCGGCTGGGCGAAGCGGGCGCGCCGCTGCAGCCGCGCATCGAGAGCGAGATCGCGAACCATGACAGCTATGCGGACGCACACCTGAAGGGCCGCGAGTTCTTTGTCGGCGACAGCCTCACCGGCGCCGACATCAATATGAGCTTCGTGGCCGAAGTCGCGCGGGCGCAGAAGAAGCTGGAGGCGTATCCGAACTTCAACGCGTGGCTGGATCGCATGCACGCGCGCCCGGCGTGGCAGCGCGCGCTTGAGAAGGGCGGCGCTTACGCGCTGGGGCGTTAGGATATTCGGCCTGCCTCGGCATGCGTGAGCCCGAGCCCTCGTGGTTCGACGGCCGCTCCCTCTGGTCGCTGCTCACCATGAGGCCTCTCCTCATCAACGGTTTGCAAGCAGCCCTCATGGTGAGCAGGCCCGAAGGGCCGCCCGTCGAACCACGAGGGCGATAAGGGGATCGCCGCCTTAAGCCCTAGTAGCTCTTCGGCAATCCCAGCACGCGCTCCGAGATGAAGTTCAGGATCATCTCGCGGCTGACGGGCGCGATGCGGGCGATCATGGATTCGCGCATGTAGCGCTCGACGTCGTACTCTTTCGCATAGCCCATGCCGCCGTGGGCGAGGACGGACGCTTCGCAGGCGTTGAAGCCGTATTCGGCGCCGAGGTATTTGGCGGCGTTGGCTTCGGCGCCGCATTCGAGGCCCTCGTCGTAGAGGCGCGCGGCCTTGTAGGCGAGGAGTTCGGCGGCGGAGAGTTCGGCCCAGCATTTGGCGAGCGGGATGGGCGACGCCCTGGTTCTGGCCGATGGGGCGGCCGAACACGACGCGCTCTTTCGCGTAGGTGGTTGCGCGCTCCAGCGCGCAGAAGCCGAGGCCGATGGATTCGACGGCGAACAGCACGCGTTCCGGGTTGAGGCCCTGCAGCAGGTATTTGAAGCCCTGCCCCTCTTCGCCGATCAGCGACTCTTTCGGGATCTCGATGTTGTCGAAGTACAGCATGTTGCACTCGACAGCCTTGCGGCCCATTTTCGGGATCGGCTTCGCGTCGACGCCCTTCATGTCCATGTAGAACAGCGACAGGCCCATATAGGGCTTGGCGACTTTTTCCTGCGGCGTCGTGCGCGCGATGAGGAGGATCTTGTCCGCGCGCTGGGCGCCCGTCGTCCAGATCTTGCGGCCGTTGATGACGTAGCCGGAATTGGTGCGCTCGGCTTTGGTCTGCAGGCTGGAGGTATCGAGACCCGAATTCGGCTCGGTCACGCCGAAACACATCTTCTGTTCGCCGGCGATGATCTTGGGCAGGAATTCCTGCTTCTGTTCCTTCGTGCCGAATTTCTCGATCGGCTTCGCGCCGAAGATGTTGAGGTGGATCGACGAGCAGCCGGTGAAGCCGGCGCCGGAGCGGGCGACGGTCTGCATCATGATGGAGGCTTCCATCAGGCCCATGCCCGAGCCGCCGACTTCTTCCGGCATCGCGATGCCGAGCCAGCCGCCATCGGCCATGGCGCGGGTGAACTCTTCGGGCCAATCGCCGGTCTCATCGCACTTGCGCCAGTATTCGGCGGGGAATTGCGCGCAGACCTTGGCGACCGCATCGCGGATCGCTTCCTGGTCTTCGGTCATGGGGGCGATGTTGTGCATGTCTGTCTCCCGGAAATCCGACGAGTCTTCTTGTGTGGTCTAGTTATCGAGGCCCGTGCCGTTGGGCGAGTGCGGCGCCTCGGCTCCGTTGTCAAACCGGCCCGGATCAAAGGCGGCAGCAAGCGGGCTCACTTTCCCGTCAATGATCTGGTCGGCGATGATCTCGGCCGTCGCCGGCGCGAGCAGGATCCCGTTGCGGTAATGGCCAAGAGCGGCGGCGACGCCTGGAATGGCGGTCTGGCCGATCATGGGCGCATCATCCGGTGTGGTGGGGCGGACGCCGGCCCATGCGGAAACCTCGGGCGCGTCTGCCAGCACGCCGGCCAGCTCGGCAGCCTTGGCGCGCAGGCGGGCAATGGCGGCGGGATCGACCTCCGTGTCGGCGCGTCCGCGTTCGACGGTGGAGCCGACCAGCGTCCAGCGCGATTTCGGCGCGATGTAGACGTCGCGGGTGTGGATCACATGGCGCGGTCCGCCGGCGACCGGGGCGAGCGCCAGCATCTGGCCCTTCACGGGGATCGGCGTGGCCACACCGGTCGGCAGCGGGGCGCCGCGTGGGCCGACGAAGGCCGGGATGTTCTGTATGCCGGTCGCGAGGACGACGCGGTCGAAGCGTTCGCCGTCGGGCATCAGGAATTGCTGGCCGCCGACGATGCGCTCGACATGGCGACCGAATTTCAGCGCAACGCCGGACCGCGAGAGCGCCGCGCCGAGACGCTGCAGCAGAAGCGCGGGATCGACCTGCCGGTCATCGGGCAGCAGCAGCGCGCCACGCGCCTGTCCGGTGAAGGCTGGCTCGCGCTGGGTGAGCTGGGCGGTGGTCAGGCGGCTGACGGGCAGCCCGCGCGCCTGGCAGGCAGCCGCAAGCGTTTCCAGCCACTCCGTTTCTGATGCCGTGCGCGCAATGACGAGCGCGCCTTCTTTCGAATATTCGACCGGGCCGCCACCCAGACGCTCGACCCGCGCCGCGAAGTCAGGCCACAGCATGCCGGAATGGCGGGCGAGCGCGGCAAGCGACCGCTGCTCATCCTCAGCCGCCCACTCGAAGGCGGCGCCCAGCATGCCGGCGGCGCGGATGGTGACCCCCGCCCCCACCTCCACCCCCCGATCGTAGACGGCGACCTCTGCGCCCCGCGCGCGCAGCTCCAGCGCAATGCTGAGCCCGATCACGCCGGCGCCGACCACGGCGACGCGCAGCGGCGTGGCTTTCCGGGAGGAAATAGGTGCAGCCATGGCGCCTCTATATCGGCGCGGGGGCGAAGGGCCAGCCGGTTTGTTTGCACAGCGGGACGTCCAAGCTGCGCTGCACAAGGAATTGACCGAAAGCGCCGTCCGGCAGGCGCGTCACAGCAGTCCAGCCGGCGTGCCGGACTGGCTCACACAGGCCTTGGGAGGCGGGTTCAGGCGCTGGCGGCGGGGAGGTCGGCCGGGCGGGCGCGCTGGCGTTCGGAGCGCCAGAAGACGAGGAAGCGGGCGGCGTGGTCGCGCTCCTGGAAAACCAGCTTCCGGCGCATTTCGCCGCCGGCAAATTCGGACTTCATCATGATCTCGGGCGCATCGATGGATTCAGCGGAAAGCCCTGATTCCACGGCCCATTTGGCGAACGCATCGAGCGCCTTCATGAGGCCCGACGGGTCGCGGCTTTCTTCAGCACCGATGAATACGACGACTTCCGACATACGTCCCCCGGACACTGATGCCAGTTCCTTGCGGACTGCATCCCAGGCGCCACCACCAATCCGTCATGGAACACGAGCACCCGTTCCGTCTGGGTATTAAGCAAACACCGCGCCACGTCGTTGGCGACTACGGTTTCGCTGCAATGCAACACAACATGACATTTGACCTCGCGTCACGCAGATTCAACCCCCCGGCGGCGGAATGACACCGGTTGAGTGAAAATAGGCGATTTCACCTGAGGGTTGCCGGTTGTGCCACCGACGCCGCGTGCGACGGGTCAACCGGAGATGCGCTGGCGGGCCATTTCGTCGGCGATGCGGTTGGCGGCGCGGCCCTCAGACTTTGCGCGATCGAGCACCTCGCCGAGGGTCAGGATCAGGCGCTGGAGCTTGGCTTCGACCCAGGCTGGGTCATAGGCGCCGGAGATTTCGGCCGCGACGTTGATGATGCCGCCGCCATTGATGACGTAGTCCGGCGCGTAGAGGACGCCCTTCTCGCGCAGCCGGTCGCCCATGTCGGGCGTGGCGAGCTGGTTGTTTGCGCCGCCCGCCACGACCTTGACCTTCAGGCGGGGGAGCGTGTCGGGGTTGATGATCGCGCCCAGGGCGTTGGGCGAGAAGATGTCGGCGTCGACGTCGTAGATGTCGTTGGGCGCGACAACCGTGGCGCCTGTCGCCCTGGCGACGGCGGCGAGCGTTTCGGCGTTCACGTCGGTGATGGTGAGCTTCGCGCCGGCCTTCGCCAGATGCCCGCAGAGATAGCCGCCGACATGGCCGACGCCCTGCACCGCAATGCGTGCGGCCATTGAGATCGTCCGTGCCGAAGGCACGAAGCGCCGCCGCCTTGAGTCCGAGAAACACACCCTTGGCCGTTACCGGAGACGGGTCGCCGCTGGCGGCCTTGCCGGTCGAGAGGCCGGATACGTATTTCGTTTCCTCGGCGGCGAACGCCATATCGTGCACGGAGACGCCGACGTCTTCGGCCGACCAGTATTTGCCGTTGAGGGATTCAATCGCCCGGCCGAGGGCGCGGAACAGGTCCGGCGTCTTGTCGGTCTTGGAGTTGCCCCAGATGACAGCCTTGCCGCCGCCGAGCGGCAGGTCGGCCATCGCGTTCTTGTAACTCATGCCCTCGGAGAGGCGCAGCACGTCGGTGAAGGCAGCGTCCGAGGTTTCGTAGTTCCACATGCGGCAGCCACCCGCCGCAGGACCGCGCACCGTGGAGTGGATCGCGATGATCGCGCGAAGGCCCGTCTTCGCGTCGAAGACATGGTGGACGCTCTCGTGGCCGGCGAAGGCGGGCTTGTCGAACATGCGGGACTCCGGTGCGCCGGGAGGCGCGAGTTGGCGCGCGTATAGCCCCAAGACCCGGTCGGGTGAACTGCGGCTAGTAGCATGAACTTGCGTATCGCAGGCCGTTCGGAAGCCATGTCGCAAGGATCGACCTTCTCGCCAGTTCGGCTAGCCATAACGGCTGACGCAAGGGCGGGTCTTGATCTCTCGCGGCCCGGCCCCAAAGGTGCGGGCAACACGAGGAAACACCCCATGAAAGCCATGCGTCTCAAAAAGCCCGGCGGGCTCGACAATATCTTTGTCGGCGAGGCGCCGACGCGCGCGCGCCGGGGCCGGGCGAGATCAGCGTGCAGCTGCATGCCTCGTCGCTCAACTTTCACGACTACCTCGTCGTGAAGGGCATGATCCCGGTCGAGGAAGACCGCATCCCGATGTCGGACGGCGCGGGCGTCGTCACCGCAGTGGGCGCAGGCGTCACCGAGTTCGCGGTTGGTGACCATGTCGTCTCGACGTTCTTCCCGGACTGGCATGGCGGGGAAGCACGCGTCGAACTTCTTGGCGGCGTGCCGGGTGATCGGGGCGAGGGCTATGCGCGAGAGGCGGTCACCGCGTCCGCGAAGTCGTTCACGACAGCGCCCAAGGGATATTCGCACGCCGAGGCGGCGACGCTCACGTGTGCGGGCCTGACTGCGTGGCGTGCGCTTGTTGTCGTTGGAAACATCAAGGCGGGCGACGTGGTGCTGACCCAAGGCACGGGCGGTGTCTCGATCTTTGCGCTGCAGTTCGCGAAGGCCGCGGGCGCGACTGTGATCTCCACCACATCGAACGCCGACAAGGCGGCGCGGCTGAAGACGCTCGGCGCGGACCATGTGATCAACTACAAGGACGACGTGGAGTGGGGCCGTACCGCCAAAAAGCTCACCGGCGGACGCGGGGTCGATCACGTCGTGGAAATCGGCGGCGCAGGCACGATCGAACAGTCGATGCGCGCAAGCAGGATCGGCGGTCATATCTCGCTGATCGGCGTGCTGGCCGGTTATGCCGGGGCCATCAACACGGCCCTGCTGATGAGCATGCAGATCAGGTTGATCGGCATTACGGTTGGGGCGCGTCAGCACCAGCAGGACATGGTCCGCGCGATCGACGCCAATGGGATCAGGCCCATTCTCGACCAGTCATTCCCGCTGGAGAAACTTGCGGACGCATTCCGCCGGCAGGAATCCGGCCAGCATTTCGGGAAAATCGTCGTGGAGTGGTGAGGCTCAGGCCTTGTCGAACAGCGTGTCGGCGGCGCCGGCGTCGTCGGGCCTTACGACCATGTCGAGGGACATCTCGAGCGGGGCATTCTGCTCGGTCTTGTCGGCGACCCAGAGATTGATCTCCAGAGCGCCGCCTTCGATGGCGCGCGTGCGGGCGCGCCAGCTTTGGGCTTCCCATGCGAGTTCCTGCAGGAAGAGCGCGCCTTCGCGACCCGTCATGCCATTCGTGGCGGCGCGTTCGAGGACCTGCGTGAGATTGGCGTAGCCTTGACGCGCGGCAGCGAGCACGAGGTCGTTGGCGGGCACGCGACGGACGGACTTGAAGCCGGCGAGCTGTCAGCAGCTCTTCGATCTCGTCATTGGTGGAGAGTAGCGGCTCGGCCCAGGCGGAGGCGAAGGCTTGCGGCGGCGTTTTCTTGGTGCGGCGCGTGGTGTCGAGAAACACCCAGCGGCCCTTTGCATCGAGTGCGCGGAAGACGCGACCGACGAGTCCGGCCTTGTGGTCAGAGTAGGCAAAGGCTTCGACGCTGACGACGGCCGGCAGGCTTGCCGTCTTCGAAACCGCGCGGGCGATCGACTTCGCCAAGCGTGACGATGGCGGCGGGCACAAGCTGGCTGATGCGCGAGATGCAGGCGCGACGCCATTCGGTTGAACGCGGCTTGCGATCGGACAGCGCGACGAAGGCGTTGAGCAGCGCGCCGTCGCCACCGATGAAGCCGATGTCGCCTGCGCGGTCGGCAAGTTCGAGTGTCGCGTCGATGATACGCGTGTCGAGCGCGAACGAGCCCGGCGCGAGACGGCCCTCGCCCCACATCGTTTCGAGCGCGCGGATGCGGATGGCGCCGCCATCGATATCCTCGACGACGGCTTCGGCCGCCTCGGGCTTGGGCGCGGGCGGGACTTCGACGGGTTTGGCTGCGGGTTTTTCGGCAGGTTTTTCTTCAGCCTTGGCGGCGGGCTTTTCAGCTTCGGGCTTGGCCTTGTCGGAGGCAGGATGCGCGTCGGGCGCTGCCTCGCCTTCGGTCTCGGCGGGGGGCGTATAGTCGCGGCCATTCCACCAGGCGCCGAAGCGTCCGCCGATGTCCCCGCCCGCCATTTTCTTCACTTGCGCAAGCATGCCGCGCAGGGCCCCTCAAGAACGCCATTCCAATGCCGCCACTGTAGCGAAGGTTGGTTAATAATCGGGCGTTGCCGGCGGGTTGAATTTCAAGGTTTTTCGCCCTTCCCGGCCAGCCAGGGCAAGGGCGGCGCCTGTGATGGCAAGGGTGATTCCGGGTGACGGACGAAGGCGAGGACATCGCCCCAGACGGTCTCGGCCTGAAGGTCGTTGAGCAGCAGGTGGTAGCCCTTGGCGTACCAGGCGGTGCGGATGTGGGGGCTCATTTTCAGGGTGGCGTGCTTGACGCCCTCCTCCGGGATGACCTCGTCCCTGGCGCCGCGGAGCAGCAGGGTGGGCACGCTGTCGGGAAGGCTGGCGATCTTCTGGTCGGCCTCGTCCATGATCGAGACGACGCCGTAGACGCTGTCGATCCGGTTCGATTTCTGGACCAGCGGATCGTACCACATCTCGCGGAGTTTGCGGTTGTTGTCGGTGGCGACGATGTGGACGCCTTCGGGCGGCACGACGATCCAGTCGGGGCGGAGGTGGCTGCTGACCCACAGGCTGGCGCTGTAATACCACGGCAGGGCGTTCCAGCCCCAGAGGCCGGGGCCGGACAGGATCAAGGCGTCGGCTCTGGGCGCGGCTGGATCCGCGAAGGCGGTGATGGCGACGGAGGCGCCCATGCTTTCACCGAGCACGGCGACGCGGGCAGCGGGATGGGCGCGACGGGCGGCTTCGACGGCGGCGTCGAGATCCTTTCGCATCACGTCGGGTCGGGGCCAGATCATCCAGCCGGGCGAGCGGCCGAAGCCGCGCTGGTCGTAGGCGTAGACGGTGGCGCCGTGCGCGGACCACCACGCGCCGGCCGCGTGGAAGGCGCCGGCATAATCGTTCATGCCGTGGACGGCGATGATCACCACATCGGGTTCGGTCGTGTAGATGCTCGATATGGCGGCGCAGGCGGGGGCGATGGTCGAGATGTTGAGGCCGGCGCCATTGTCACAAGGGCCCGGGCCAGCGGCGGACAAGCGCGCGGGATAGACGTCGAGGCCGAGGCGGGCGCCGTCGAAGGAGGTGAACCAGTTGTCGGAGAAGGACGGTTCGGGCGGCAGGTCAGGCGTCAGGGCGGCTTGCTGCAGTGGGGCGCATGCGGAGAGGGCGAGCGCGATGAGCGCCGTGAGCCAGATGAGGGCGTGTCTTCTTCAATCCGCTTGTCGTCATTCCTGTAGTTTCCCAACCCGGCGGACGTCGTCCATACTCTTCTGCAGAAGCGCGAAAGGAAAGCGATGTCCGATCCTGTTGAACTCCTGATCGAGCCGAGGGTTCGCGACCTGGGCGGGTTCAGCGTGCGGCGGCTCCTGCCCTTCGCGAAACGGCGCAATGTCGGGCCATTCGTGTTTTTCGACCATCTGGGGCCGGCCGAAATGCCGCCCGGCAAGGGCATCGACGTGCGCTCGCATCCCCATATTGGTCTCGCAACTGTGACCTGGCTGTTCGAGGGCGCGCTGGATCATCGCGACAGCCTTGGGACGTTCAAGACGATCCGGCCCGGCGCGGTGAACTGGATGACGGCCGGCAAAGGCATCGTGCATTCGGAGCGGACGCCGCATGCCGAGCGCGAGGCGGGGCACAGGATCGAGGCGATCCAGACCTGGGTGGCGCTGCCGCAATCGCATGCCGAGCAGGAGCCGACATTCGAGCATTATCCGGCCGAGGTCCTGCCGCGCATTGATGCGGGCGGCGCGACGGGCGTGCTGATCTCGGGCTCAGCATATGGACATACGTCGCCGGTGAAATTTCCGGGCGGGATCTGCCAGCTGGTGCTGACGGCGGATCGCGACACGACGATTGCAGCGCCCGAGGCCGCGGAGCTTTGCCTCTATGTGCTGGAGGGCGAAGCGGAGATTGGCGGGCAGACGGTTGGTGAGGCGACGATGGCCATTCTGGCCTCAGGTCCGCCGTGCGAGGTGAAGCTGAAGGCCGGGACGCGCGTGATGTTTGCGGGCGGCGATGCGCTCGATGGACCGCGCTTTCTCGACTGGAATTTCGTGGCGTCGTCGAAGGAGCGGCTGGAGAAGGCATCGGCGGATTGGCGCGCGTCGATCGCGGGCGGGTTTGACGGGACGTGGTTCGCGCAGCCGCCGCATGAAACGGCCTGGATCCCCCTGCCCGGCGATCCGCAGCCGCCGGGGATGGATCACGATCCGGATGATGATCACTGAGGGCGTGAGGGTGCGATCTCGCGGGTGAGGCCTGCGAGGTGGGTTGGAGTTGGTTTTGGGAATTTGAGCTGAGAGGGCGGTCCGCGTGCGCAAGTGCGCACGCAGCCCCCTCCGTCACGCGACGAAGACGTCGCGCGCCACCTCCCCCGCCTGACGGCGAGGGAGGACTTCGAGAGCGTTGCAAGGGGCGTGCGAACAGGCGCGCGTTCAGATGCAGACGCGGCCTCGCGCTGGCTGATGCCGTATTGCGGGCGCAGGTGCTCGACATAGGCGCGGACGGTGGCTTCGAGGTTCATGTTGGCGAGGCGGTAGGCTTCGAAGCGTTGCTCGATTTCTAGCCAGTCTGCGGGCGGCGCGAACGCGCTGAACGTCACGAGGCGATGGCTCCAGCCGAGGCGGCGATAGGCTTCGCGCCAGAGGGCGAAGTCGAGGCGCGCCTCGGCGTGGGCGAGCAGGATGGGGATGGCGTCGAAGACGGATTTCGGAACCTTCTTGCCGCGCATGGCGGCAAAGCCGCTGCGGATCACGAGGATCATCAGCGGCCAGAAGCTGAACATGACGCCGAGCAAGGCCGGGACGTCGCGCAGCAACCAGAGGGGAAGGCTTCGGCGTTTCATGGGCGCCACTATACGTGCGCCCGGAGCCCGGCCGGTTTGCCAAACGCCAATCCACCCTTTTTTTGCGCAAGTCATTGAGATTGCTGGGGGCGCGGAAAATCTGGTTGCTGTGTAACTGCCGATCTCATCCAACAAAATGGGGTGTAACTCTTGCGCCCAGAGCGCGGTTGTCATCCCGGCCGAGCGGAGCGAGAGCCGGGACCTATTGGGCCGGTGTCGGGGTGGGGGAATGGATCCCGGATAGCCGCTGCGCGGCTTCCGGGATGACAAGCGGGGGCGTTGCCGAAGAGGTTTGCGCTGCGCGCAGAGACCGGATTTCGGCCTACGCCGGGAACGCGTGCCAAGGGGCACGCTTCCAGGGGCGCCCTTTCCCATCTTTTCCGCACGCGGTTCTTGAATTCGACTGTATTTAGATATATCTGTTTCTTCGATATATCGAAAAGGAGTCAAAAACGATGCATCACAAGGGATCTCATGGGGAATTTCATGGGGGCCGTCATGGCCGGCATTTCGAGCGGTTCGCTCGCAAGATGCGTGGAATGGAAGAGGGTCTGGGCCGTGGCCGGGACCGGCATATGGGCGGCGGGCGGCATGGCGGGCTGGGGCGGTTCTTTGCCCATGGCGACCTGCGGCTGGTGATCCTCAACATGATCGCGGAGAAGCCGCGGCACGGGTATGAGCTGATCAAGGAGATCGAAGACAGCGTGTCGGGCGCCTACTCGCCGAGCCCGGGCGTGATCTACCCTACCCTCACCCTGCTGGAAGAGCTTGGCTATGTCGAAGCTGCGGCTGAAGGCGCCAAGAAGCTTTACACCATCACGGACGAAGGCCGCGCTTTCCTGACGGCCAATCAGGGGGCGATCAACGTGCTACGCGAGCGCATGGCCGAAGCCAGCGGCACGCATGGACGCGGACGCGCAGCGGCAATCGTCCGCGCGATGGAAAATCTCAAGATGGCCCTGCGCCTGCGCGCGGCGAGCGGCGATCTCAATGAAGAAACGATCGAGGCCGCTGCTGCGATCATCGATGAAGCCGCGAAGAAAGTGGAGAAGCTGTGATGGCCGATACCAGTGTCGGCGCGCCTGCTGCGGTTCAATCGCACGCGCGCATTGCAACAGCGCCGAACAAGGCGCGGACCTACATGATCCAGATGTGCAAGCATTTCGGGCACAAGGTCGAGGCGAAGTTTGACGACGTTCACGGGCGCATCGCGCTCGGCGAGCGCGTCTGCGAGCTGGAAGTGAGCGCGCCGGATGTGCTGACTATCCGGTTGACGGCGGAGAGCGATGCGAGCCTGCGTGCGATCGAGGACGTGGTGGATCGACACCTGCGCCGGTTTGCGTTCAAGGAAGAGCTGGCAATCCAGTGGGTCGGCTAGCGGACTAAGGACGAGACCCTGAAGGCGGCGCCGCCTCCAGGACTTCGACCAGCAGGGCGAGCGTCGCTTCGGCGAAGAGCCACATGTTGGTGACGCGATCGTCGAGACCGGTTTCCAGCGTGCGGACGATGTTGACCGGGCCGGACACGGCCATGCACGTGTGGCCGGATGCGTCGCCATAGGGATTGCCGCCGGGACCTGCGGCGCCCGTTTCAGACAGCCCCCATGTGACGCCGCTGCCATGCCGCTCGCGGATGGTTGCGGCGAGGAGTTCGGCATAGGGCTCGGAGCTTGAGCGGATGCCTCTTGCCTTCATGTCGTCGAGCGAGATGCCGGCGAGGCCGCGGATCGAGCGCGCGGAATAGGTGATGGCGCCGCCGGCGAAATAGGCCGAGGCGCCTGGGACGGCGAGGAGGCTGGCGGAAATCAGTCCGCCTGCGGAGGTTTCGCCGACCGCGATGCGCTCGCCGCGTTGCTTGAGCAGCGCGCCGGCGCGTTCGCCCATGGCGTAGATGTCGTGCTTCATGTGGCTGCGGTTCCTGTCATGCGCTGCAGGCTTGCCTGCCGGAGGCGCGCCGCGCAAGTCGCGCCACTTCAAGCCGTGCTCCCCTTGCCGCTTGGGTTTTGCGGGATAATGTCCCCCGCAATTCAGGGAGTAGCGAATGAGACTTCTAACATTGTCGGCCGTTGGGCTGATGGCTGCCGCGCTTGGCGCGTGCAGCGGTGAAAAAACGCCGGAGCCGGTGGCGGCGGCAAGCCCGACCACAGCGGACATCACGGCGGCGGACCTCGCCTATCGTGTGAAGGAACTCGCCGACGACAAGTATGAAGGTCGCGGCCCCGGCACGCCTGAAGGCGAAAAAGCTGCTGACTGGGTGGCTTCCGAGATGGAGCGCGTCGGCCTCGCGCCGGGCAATCCGGACGGCACCTACTTCCAGACCGTGAAGATGGTGGCGCAGACGGTCGATCCGACGAAGTCGTCGCTGTCGATCAGCGGACCGGGCGGCAAGACGTTCGACCTGAAATACGGGCCCGAGACCGTCTATGCGACCAAGGACCAGAAGAACACGACGGTGTCGTTCGACAACAGCGACCTCGTGTTCGTCGGCTATGGCGTCGTGGCGCCGGAAGCCAAGTGGAACGATTATGCGGGCGTCGATGTGAAGGGCAAGACGGTCGTGATGTTCGTCAACGACCCCGGCTTCATCACCAATGACGCCTCGCTCTTCAACGGCAAGGCCATGACGTATTATGGCCGCTGGACCTACAAGTTCGAGGAAGCGGCGCGTCAGGGCGCGGCGGCCGCACTGCTGATCCACGAGGACAAGCCGGCCGCCTATGGCTGGAACGTGGTTGAAGGGTCGTGGAGCGGCGAACAGGCCGACCTGGTGCGGGCGGACGCGGGCGCATCGCGCGCGAAGCTCGAAGGCTGGATCCAGCTCAAGAACGCAACCGACCTGTTCAAGGCGGCCGGACTCGACATCGACAAGATGCGCGCAGCGGCGAACAAGCCCGGCTTCAAAGCCGTGGCGATGAAAGGCCTCAAGGCGAAGGCGACGATCACGCAGTCGATCACGCCGAAGGACTCGCGCAACGTGATCGGGACGATCAAGGGCACGGAAGCGCCGGACGAGCACCTGCTGCTGATGGCCCATTGGGACCATCTCGGCAAAGGCGTGAGCGATGATCCGAAAGCCGACGTGATCAACAATGGCGCGGTCGACAATGCGACGGGCGTCTCCGCCATTCTCGATATCGCCGAGAAGATGGCGGCTGGGCCGAAGCCGAAGCGGTCGGTGACGTTCCTGGCGGTGACGCTGGAAGAGTCGGGCCTGCTGGGCTCGGGCTATTTTGGCGAGAACCCGCTGATCCCGCTGAAGAACATCGTCGGCGGCATCAACATTGATGCGCTGTCGCCATCCGGCCCCGCGAAGGACATCATCGTGATCGGCTTCGGCGCCTCGCAGATGGAGGACATGCTGAATGCCGTCCTGACCGAAAAAGGCCGCACCATCAGCCCGGATGCGCATCCGGAGAACGGCTACTTCTATCGTTCGGACCACATCAGCCTCGCCAAGAAAGGCGTGCCGATGCTGTACATCGACAGCGGCGAAGACCTGGTGACGGGCGGCAGGGAAGCCGGCGAAGCGTTTGCCAAGGACTACACCGACAATCGCTATCACAGCCCGGCGGACCAGTTCGACGACACGTGGAACCTCGACGGCATGGCGGCAGGACGTGAACGTCGATTACGAGGTGATCAATCGCTTCGCGAACAATGGCGAATGGCCGAACTGGTATGACAAGAACGAGTTCAAGGCGATCCGTGACGCATCACGGGCCGCGAACTAAGTAATGGAGGGCGGGGCTGCGAGGTCCCGCCCTTTTCATGTCTGGAGACAAGCGATGGCGCTGGACCGCACGAAGCTTCACAAGGGTTTTACGTCCTACCTCAACAACGCCGAGCAGGCGTCGGGGAAGAAATATGAGGACTTCGCGCTGGCGCTGTCGAAGTCCGGGCTGAAGAGCCATGGCGATCTTGCGCGCGCACCTGATGGACAAGTTCGGCGTAGGCCATGGGCACGCGAACGCTGTCGTTCACATCTGGCGCGAGTTCGATGGCGGGGACGCGCTGATCGGCTCGGCGCCGGCGAAGACGACCGCGAAGGCTGCACCGGCGAAGAAGGCGGCCAAGGCGCCAGCGAAGAAGGTTGCGAAGAAAGCTGCTGCGAAGAAGAAGTGAGCGCCGGCTAAAGCTCCCGCGTCATGAACACGCTGAACGGGTCGAGCTTGTAGTCAGCGAACGGGCCGCACACTTTGAAGCCGGCGCTTTCGTAGAGTTTGATCGCGGGCGTGAAGGCGTCGGTTGAGCCGGTTTCGAGCCAGAGGGTCTTGAGGCCTGCGCGGCGGGCTTCTGTCACGATATGATCAAGCATCGCCCTGCCCGCGCCCTTGCCGAGGAAGGCGTCGGGGACGCGCATCGACTTGATCTCGCCATTGGTGGCGTCGAGCTTTTTCAGCGCACCCATCACTGCGATCTCGCCATCAACCCAGCCGGACCAGAAGGTGACGCCGGGTTGGCGGAGCCTGTCGAGATCGAGGGCGTGGACACTACACGCGGGCGAGTTGGCGTGCATGCCCGCGAGATGGTGCTTGACCAGCGCTTGCGTGGCTGCGCCGGAAAGATCGTCAACGCGAAAATCGATCATGGTGCTGCGCCATCATTGTCTTCAAGTCTGATCGGCATACGATGGGTTCAGCTGATCGCAAATACGGAATGAAGGGTGATCGTCCGTGCGTTACGCCCTGCTGGCAGCGCTGATCGTTGGCCAATGCGGGCCCGTTGACGCGCCAGCGCCGCAGGCAGCGGCAAGCGACCCGTCGGTGCAGGTCGAAATCAACGGCTATAGCGGCGACATCATGGAGCCGTTCCTGTCGCGCGATGGCGCGACGCTGTTCTTCAACAACCGCAATGACCCGCCCGACAAGACAGACCTGCATTGGGCGGAGCGGGTAGACAACCTGCACTTTCGCTATCGCGGTCTCGTCGCGGGCGCCAACAGCCCGGCGCTCGATGGCGTGCCGTCCGCAGAGCGCGGACAATACGCTTTGCTACGTTTCCACGCGCAGCTACGCCGAGACGCTCGCGACCATCTATTGCGGCAAGTGGACAGGCCGCGATGCGACCAACGTCACACTGCAGACGCACGCAGCGCCGTTGATCCCCGGGCGTGTCGTGTTCGATTTCGAAGTCAGTCCTGGCGGCGACTATGCAATCCTGGCGGATGGGAAATTCACCGGCGGCCCCGTGCCCGCCACCGCCGACTTGCGGCTGGCCCGGCGCGACGGTGAGTTTCGCCTGGACCCGGCTTCCGATGCGCTTTTCGACAAGGTCAACACGAAGGCGCTGGAGTATGCGGCCGGACTCTCAGCCGACGGGCTGACGCTGTGCTTCACGCGTCTCGATGGAAGCTCACCTTCTCTGTGGATCGCAAAACGGGCAACGGATCAGTCCGCGTTCGACGCACCGCGCCACCTGTCGTCGATCACCGGATTTGTCGAGGCGTGTACGTTCGCGCCGGATGGGGCGATCTATTTTCATCGGCTGACGAACGGCCGCTACACGCTTTGGCGCGCGGTCATCGGATAGGCCTACATCCGCTCCGGCGTATCGATGCCGATCAGGCCGAGGCCGAGTTCGAGCTGTTTCAGCGTCGCCATGGCGAGGGCGAAGCGGGAGGCGCGTTTGGCGAGATCCGTTTCGGCCATGATCTGTGCGACGGCGTAGAAGCCCGAGAAGGCCTGCGCGAGCGTGTAGACATGATCGCACAGGATGTGCGGCATGCGCTTGTCGTAGGTCCCGCGCAGGGCGTCGTTGAAGGCATCGAGCGCGAGGACGAGCGCGCGTTCGGCGTCGAGTTCGACGGTGATCGGGCCGGGCTTCACGCCTGCGGCTTCAGCGCGGCGGGCGAGCGATTTGATGCGCACGGCGGCATACAGCAGATACGGGCCGGTCTTGCCTTCGAACGAGACGAAGCGGTCGAGATCGAAGATGTAGTTGGTGAGACGGCCGTTGGAGAGATCGGAGAACTTGATCGCGGCGACGGCGACCTTGTGGGCGATGTCGGCCTGCTCTGCTTCGGAGACGTCGCTGCCGAGTTCGGCTTCCTTCATGCGTGCGGTCGCGGTGGCGTCCGCCTGCGCGATGAATTCGTGCAGCTTGAGAATGCCGCCGTCGCGGGTCTTGAACGGTTTGCCGTCCGGACCGTTCACCGTGCCGAAGCCGAGGTGTTCGAGTTCCTTCTCGGGCATCAGGCCGGCGCGTTCGCTGGCGCGGAACACCTGCTCGAAGTGCAGCGCCTGACGCTGGTCGACGACGTAGAGGATCAATTGCGGATCGATGGTCTGCTTGCGGTCGATGATCGTGCCGAGGTCGGACGTGTGATAGCCGATCGCGCCATCCCGGTTGACCAGGATGATCGGCGGCATTTCCTTCTTGTCGGTCTCGCGGGCGACGCGGACGATCCAGGCGCCGGCGTCGAACTCGGCGATCTCGCGTGTCTTCAGATCTTCGACCAGCGCCGGGACGAAAGGCTCGGCATCGCTTTCGCCCTTCCACAGGTTGAATTGCACGCCGAGGCTGGCGCACTCGCGCTCGAGGCCGACGCGGGTGACATCGCAGAAGTGACGCCAGAGGGCGCGATAGCCGGGGCGGCCGGATTGCAGTTCCTGCGTCGCCTTGCGGTCTTCATCGCGGCGCGCCTCGTCCGTCTTCGACTTAGCGGAGGCCTGCGGATAAAGGCGGCCGAGATCGTCCATCGTGACCGGGCTGGTCGCGGGGTATGGGCCGGTGTTGTTCGCGTCGAAATACGGCAGGCCGGGCTGTTCGAGCTTCACCTCGTTGATGAGCTGGCCCATCTGCAGACCCCAGTCGCCGAGGTGGACGTCGCTGGTGACAGTGTCGCCCATGAAGCGGAACAGGCGCTGCAGGCTGTCGCCGATCACGGTCGAGCGCAGGTGGCCGATATGCATTTCCTTGGCGACGTTCCAGCCGCCGAAATCGATCACGACGCGGCGCGGCGTTTCCACTTTGCTGGCGCCCGCGCGGGGATCGGCGGCGATCTGTTCGGCGCGTTGCGACAGCGCCTGAGCCGAAGAGTTTCACATTGATGAAGCCGGGGCCGGCGACATCGGTCGACGCGACCATAGGCGAAGCCTTCAGAGCTTCGACGATGGCGGTCGCGATCTCGCGCGGGTTCTTGCCCAGCTTCTTGGCGGCGGCCATGGCGCCGTTGCACTGGAAGTCGGCGAGGTCCGGGCGGTCGGAACGGCGCATGGCGCCAAGCGCAGGCATCGAGGCCAAGCGCTGCAAACGCTGCGCCGGCGGCTTCCGACAGCTGGTCGGCGAGGTCAGTGGACTTGGTCATCAGGTAGATCCGAGGGCTTCCGGAGAGCCCCGCCGGACTACTTCGGCGGGGCGGCTTCGCAACGTTGATCGTGAACCGGGCGCCGGATCGGTTGTAGGCCAGCTCTTCCGGCGTCAGTTCGAAGCCCACGAACACCTCGAAGTTGGAGCCCGAGACGGTGTCGTTGGCGCGCGGAATCACGATGCCGGGGATTGTTTCGGTGTGGCGGACGATATCCTTGCCGGCCGGCCAGGCGACGTCGATGTTGAACTTTTCCTTGGCCAGCACGCTCTTGTCGCGGCGCATGACGGTCACGAAAACCGGGTAGGTGTGGGTGGACGTGGTCGCCTTCGGACCCTTGCCGAACGCGAAATCGACCTCGACTTCCATGGTGATCGGATTGGCGCCGACATAGCGGCAATAACCGCGAACGCCCTCGAGCATGCCGGTGAACTGGACATTCTCGTGCCGCTGCGCGCCGTCGATGTCCACAATGCGGGCCGCGTCGTAGAGCCCGGAGGCCACCGGGCACGGGCCGACGTTTGGCGTGTCGTTCAGGTCTTCCGCCACAGACGCGCAGCTCGCGAGGAGGATGGCCGAAAGGCCCAGGCAGGCGGGGGTAAAACGCTTCACTGGCACATCCTGACGCAGGGCCGACCCGGGATTCGCCGGGCATCGGCATCGATATCCGTCGGCGGTGATAGCCCTGAACCGAGGGTGGGCGCAACGCTGGGAACTGCCCAAGAAATGCCGCTTTTCCCGGAGGACCGCACCGCAAGCGGAAGGATTGGCAGTAGCATCGGGGGAGGAATGTCCATATCTCCTAGCCAGAGCCCCTCCCAACCGGCCGCCAATGTCAAAACCGCCCCTCTCCATCCTTCTTGCCGCCCCCCGCGGGTTCTGCGCCGGCGTCGACCGCGCGATCCAGATCGTGGAGCAGGCGCTGTCGAAATGGGGGGCCCCCGTCTATGTGCGGCACGAGATCGTACACAACGCGCATGTGGTGAAGCGCCTGGAAGCGATGGGCGCGATCTTCGTCGAAGAGCTGACCGAATGCCCGGACGACCGCCCGGTGGTGTTTTCCGCGCATGGCGTGCCGAAGGTGGTGCCGGCCGAGGCTGCGCGCCGGCAGATGACCTATGTGGACGCGACCTGCCCGCTGGTCTCCAAGGTGCACGCCGAAGCGCAGCGACATGCCCGCAACGGGCTGCACATCCTGTTGATCGGACATGAGGGCCATCCCGAAGTTGTCGGCACGATGGGGCAGATCGATGCGGGTTCGATGACGCTGATCGAAACGGTGCAGGATGCCGAGACTTTCCAGCCGGTCGATTCCCAACGCCTCGCCTATGTCACGCAGACGACGCTGAGCGTCGACGACACGAAGGACATCGTCGAAGCGTTGCGCCGGCGCTTCCCGCATCTCAACGAGCCGCGCAAGGATGACATCTGCTATGCGACGACCAATCGCCAGGACGCAGTGAAGGCGATCGCCGAGCAGGCAGAGCTGGTGCTGGTGATTGGCGCCGCGAACTCTTCGAACTCGGTCCGGCTCAAGGAAGTGGCGGAACGCTCCGGCGCGAAGGCTGCCTATCTGATCGCGTCGGCGGACAATATCGACTGGAGCTGGTTTGAGGGCGTGACGACGCTGGGCCTGACGGCGGGCGCGTCGGCGCCGGAGACGCTGGTGCAGGGCGTGATCGCCGCTTGCCGCGCGCGGTTCGGCGTTTCCGTGGAGGAAGTCGTCACCGCGCAGGAAGATGTCGTGTTCCGCGTGCCTCGGGTGCTTGAAGGCGCCTGAGCCAAACGTAGCTCTGGCATTACCCGCCACCGCCGCTAGAGTTTGCGCAATGCCGCTCATCCATGAAGCGGCTGCGGGAGAACGCCATGGACATCGAGCTGGTTTGCGAGGGACTCCAATTTCCGGAAGGGCCGATCGCCATGGCGGACGGCTCGATCATTCTCACGGAGATCCAGCGCAGGACGCTCACGCGCGTCACGCCCGATGGCAAGCGCGAGACGATCGCCGATGTGGGCGGCGGGCCGAACGGTGCGGCGATCGGGCCGGATGGCGCGGTCTACATCACAAACAATGGCGGCTCGTTCGCGTATCACGAGGTCAACGGCCTCAACATTCCGGGCGCGACGCCGCCGGGATACACGGGTGGCTCGATCCAGCGCGTCGATCTCAAGACAGGCGCGGTCACGACGCTCTATACCGAAGTGGATGGCCGCCGGCTTGAGGGGCCCAACGATCTTGTCTTCGATAAACAGGGCGGCATGTGGTTCACCGAGCACGGCACCACGACGCCGACCGGCCGCAACTATGGCGGCCTTTGCTATGCGCTGCCGGACGGCTCGAAGATCACGCGCCTGCGCGAAGGGATGATCGCACCCGAATGGCGTCGGCCTCTCGCCCGATGAGAAGACGGTCTATGTGGCCGACACCTATCTGGGCCGTCTGTGGGCGTTCGACGTTGCCAGTCCCGGCGTGCTGGCTGAGCCGCCGCCGTTCCAGCCCGGCCGCGTTATCTGCAACCTGCCCGGCTATCAGCTGCTCGACAGTCTCGCGGTGGAGGCTGGCGGGAAAGTCTGCGTCGCGACGATCATCAATGGCGGCGTCACGGCGTTCGATCCCAATGGATCGACCGAGCATTTCGCTTTCCCGGATCTGCTGTGCACCAACGTCGTCTTCGGCGGCGCCGACATGCGCGATGCCTGGGTGACAGCCTCGGGCACGGGCAAGCTCTACAAGTGCCGCTGGCCGCGTCCGGGCCTGAAGCTGAATTACAACGCGTGAAGATCACCATGAACCGTCGCCAGTTCCTGCTCGCTTCCGTCGCCACCGCCGCGCTTGCAGCGTGCGCAACGCCTCCGCTTGGCCGGACGCCGGGGCGCAAGCCGAATGTCGTGCTGATCCTGTGTGACGATCTCGGCTATGGCGATCTCGGCGTGTTCGGCAATGGCATGATCCGTACGCCGAACATCGACAGGCTCGCGGCAGAGGGCGCGCGGCTGACGACGTTCTATGCGTCGGCAAATGTGTGCACGCCGTCGCGGGCGGGACTGATGACGGGGCGCTATCCGATCCGCACGGGCCTGGCGAGGGATGTGATCCGGCAGACGGACACCAACGGCCTACCGCTGTCGGAGATCACCATCGCGGAGGCGCTGAAGCCGGACTATGCGACGGCGCTGGTCGGCAAATGGCACCTTGGGCATGTGGCGCCGTTCTGGCCGCCGACGAAGCAGGGTTTCGACCTGTTCTATGGACTTCCCTACAGCCACGACATGAAGCCGCTGAAAATGTACGACGCGGAACCGGGCGTGGAGATCACCGAGGAAGAACCGCAGATGGACCGGCTGACCGAGCGCTTCTTTGCGCGCGGGTTCAAGTTCATCGACGCCAACAAGGATCGGCCGTTCTTCCTGATGCTGACGCTGACCGCGCCGCACGTGCCGCTCGATCCGCATCCGGATCATGCCGGGCACAGCGCCGCGGCCGAGTATGGCGATGTGGTGGAAGAGATCGACGAGAATGTCGGCAAGCTGATGAAGCAGCTGAAGGCGCTGGGCCTCGACAACGACACGCTGGTGATCCTGACCTCGGACAATGGGCCGTGGTGGGAGGGATCATCCGGCGGGCTACGCGATCGCAAGGGCGGCGCGGGTTGGGAGGGCGGCTATCGCGTGCCCTGCATCGCGCGCCAGCCGGGACGTATTCCGGCGGGTCTGGTGAACGACTCGATCGCGATGAATATCGACCTGCTGCCGACCATCGTGCGATGGACCGGCGGACAGGTTCCGGATGTCGAGCTGGACGGCGCCGACATCGCATCGCTGCTGACCATTCCCGCGCGCGCCGTCGCCGCATGACGAGCTGGTGCTGTTCATCAACGAGGATGTCGCCGCTATCCGTACGCAGCGCTGGAAGTATGTCGTGCGGAGCTTCTATCGTTCCTACGAGGCGACGCTGGATGATCCCGGTCGCAATGACTGGGCCGTGCTGGTCGACATGCAGAAGGATCCGGCGGAGTCCTACGACGTCTCGTCCCTGCATCCCGATGTTCTGGCCGACATGGCGGCGCGGGTGGCGAAGGCGCGGGCGACATTCGCGCCGCTGGCGACGCCGAAGGCGCGCTGAACCACGCGCGGCTTGCGTCTGGCGGGCTCTCCCCCTAACCAGCCCTCATGGCCGTCTATACCGACATCGACGACGTGACGCTGAGCGCGCTGCTGGACGCGTATGATCTCGGCCCGCCGCTGGCGTTCAAGGGCATTGCGGAAGGCGTCCAGAACTCGAACTTCCTGCTCGAGACGCCGAAGGGCCGCTTCATCCTCACCGTGTTCGAGGAGCGGACGCAGAAGGAACATCTGCCCTTCTTCATGGGCATGATGGGACACCTTGCCTCCGAAGGGCTTTCCCGCGCCGCTGCCTGTGCCGGCGAAGGACGGAAATCCGCTGCGCACTCGTGCACGGCAAGCCGGTGGTGATCTGCACCTTCCTGCAGGGGATGAGCCCGCGCCGGCCCGACATCGACCAGTGCCGCGCACTGGGTCACGGGCTGGGGCGGTTCCACGTCGCGCTCGGCGATTTCCGGATGCGCCGTCCGAACGACCTGTCGATCGGCGCGTGGCCGAAACTGTGGGAAGGCCGCGGCGCAGCGGCCGACGCCTTGTCGCCGGGGCTCGCCGCGCAGATCGACGGCGACATGGAGTTCCTGAAGGCGAACTGGCCGAAGACGCTGCCCGGCGGCGCCATCCATGCCGACCTGTTTCCGGACAACACGTTCTTTCTCGATGGCAAGCTGTCGGGCGTGATCGACTTCTATTTCGCGTGCTCGGATTTCCTCGCCTACGATCTCGCCGTCTGCCTCAACGCGTGGGCGTTCGAGCGGCGCGGCGAGTTCAACCTCACCAAGGGCCGCGCGCTGATCGCGAGCTATGAGACCGTGCGCCGGCTGGAGCCGCGCGAGCGGGCGGCGCTGCCCGTGCTGTGCCGTGGCGCGGCGATGCGGTTCTTCCTGACGCGGCTCGTTGATCTGGCCGCGACGCCGAAGGATGCGCTGGTGAAGCCGCACAATCCGCTCGACTACGCCGAGCGGCTTGGCTTCCATCGGCAGGCGAAGTCGCCGGAGGATTATGGGGCGTGAGTGGGGCGCCTAGCGCACCACCGCGACCATAATGCCAACAGCGACTGTCGCAGCCATCACCAGCATCACCACCCAGATCGGCAGACCCGTCTGCGCGGATTTCTCCGGAGTGGCTTCGCCACGCAATCGCACCGGGCCTTCCGGTTCGTAGTCAGTCATCGTGCGGCGTTCGCCGAGGCCGATTGTGTCGAACTCGTCGTTGGCGGCGGTTCGGGTGACGCCGATGCGGCGGAGCGCCTGGTTGATCGGGCCGCTTCCTTTCGCAGTCTGCGGCGCGACGACCTCGTGCCCGTCGACGAAAGCTGTTGCGGCCTGCCCGCCTGTGCCGCCGAAATACTCGGTCTCGACATAGGCGAGGCTGCCGCCCTTCGCGGTGGACTTCGGCGAGCGCCTCCGACAGGCCAAGGGGCGAGACATCGAGGCCGGAGGGGCGGACGGCGGCGGGATATTTCGCCTCGATTGCAACGTAGAGCACTTCATCCACAGGGATCGCCCGCCAGTCGTCGCGCAGATCGACTGTGCGGGCGACCGGCCATTGGCGTAGAAAAGCGGAAACGGCTGCGCCTTTGCCGATGATGAGGTGAACGCTGTGTCCCATGGTTCAGATCTAGCACGAGTCTTGACGCGGCAAGCGAACGCGCTGACGTGAACCGCATGAGCGATGTGATCGAGATCTGGACCGATGGCGCATGTTCCGGGAACCCCGGGCCGGGCGGCTGGGGCGTGCTGATGCGCAGCGGAGGCGTCGACACGGAGCTGCATGGCGGCGAGCCGGGCACGACCAACAACCGCATGGAGCTGATGGCGGCGATTGCGGCGCTGGAGTCGCATCCGGCGGGCGCGAAGATCGTCCTGCACACGGACTCGACCTATGTGAAGGACGGGCTGACCAAGTGGATCATCAACTGGAAGAAGCAATGGCTGGAAGAACGCCGCCAAGGAGCCGGTGAAGAACAAGGACCTGTGGGTGCGCCTTGAGGCCGCCGCCGCCTCTCACAAGGTGGACTGGCGCTGGGTGAAAGGTCACTCCGGTCACACCGAGAACGACCGGGCGGACGCGCTAGCGCGGCTCGGCTGCGACGAAAACAAGGGCCGCCGCTAGGCCTGCGACTCCCCGTGCCTTTTGCCGGTAACCGGGGGTTGGTATAGACCGGCGTGGCAATCGTCGGGGCGCACATGAACGTCGAGATCGCCGAAGAACGTATCCTGCTGCTGCCCGACAATATCGGCGCGGAACAGGCACGCTCGCGGTCGTGGGCCAAGCGCAACGAAGCCTTCGGCGCGTTCGCTCGCATTGGCGGGCTGATCTCGCGCCCGAAGGACGAGGATTACGAGGTCGCCTACCACGAGCTGCGCCTGCAGCCGTTCTGGCGCATCGCCGCCTCCACCACCTACGTCTACGAGCGCGAGCGGCCGCACAAGCTGAAGGTGGCGAGCGAGGTGGATTCCGTGACGCTGGGCGGCCAGAACTTTCCGGCCGCCAATGGCGTTGCGACAATCATGGTCACCGAATGCTGTCGCGAGGCCAGCGAGAAAGACTGGCTGTATGACGGGCTGACCAAGAAGGGTGCGCCGGAGCTCAAAGAATATCTCAGCCCGACCGCGCGCCTCGTCACGCCGGAGGAACTCAATGACCAGAGCCGCGCAGGCGTTGTCGTCGTGCCGCCGCAGGCAAAGTCATCCATGCTGATGCGCGAAGTGATCTCGCGCGCCATCCGCAAGATCGATGCGGACCGCGTCATCGAGGAGACGATGCGGATCGACGCCATCGACCTGATGTACCGTCCGATCTATGCGCACCGGATGAAGCTGGCAGGGCAAGGAAGCTGTCGTTGAGGTCGATGGCGTCACCGGTGCCACGACGATTGGTGGCACGACGTTCGAAGCCTATGTCGGCAAACTGGTCGACCGCGAGTTCCTGTTCGACGCTGGCCTCGAAGCGGCGAACATGTTCATTCCCGGCGTGAACCTCGCCAAGATCATCGTCACCAAGGGCATGCAGAAGCTGGCGAAGTCCTAGCTGCTGATGGGCCTGACCATCAGCACGCTGCCTTCGGATCCGGTCACCACGATCGCGTCGCCCAGGGTGATGGTCGTGGCGTCGGCTTGAGACGCAAGCCAGACCGTATCGCCGACCTTCACCTTGCCGCGCCTGTCGACGAACACAGTCGCCGCCTCACCGTGCTGACCGACCATGTTGGCGAGGCGATTGTTGAGATTTGGATGGGAGGTGTTGTGGCGGCGCAGGCCCTTGAACAGCGTACGGCCGCAAGTGACAAATACAATTGCGGCAATGCCGAAGAACACCATCTGTCCCTGCCAACCGCCGGCAGGCAGCGGCACGAGCAAGGCAAACAGCCCCGTCAGAAACGCGCCCACCGAAACCCACAGCAGGTCAAACGTCCCGACCGCAACCTCAACTGCAAGCAGGATGATGCCCAGGCCAAGCCAGTGCCAGACTGTGAGCCCATCGAGGAAACCCACGATCGCCTCCATCACTTGCCCCGCGTGGCGAACGGGCTGCCGCCGCTGGGCGGCACGTTGCCGGTGTTGGCGATCCGAACGTTGTCGGTCAGCGCTTTCACGCCTTCGATCGCGCCGACGAGCCCGGCGAAGTCTGCCGGCACGATGACCGTGCGCTGCTGCGGCGAGCTGGCCAGTTTCGGCGAAAGCCTCGACGTATTTCAGGCCGAGGAAGTAGTTGATCGCGTTGACGTCGCCTGCGGCGATGGCCTGCGAGACGACCTCGGTCGCCTTGGCTTCGGCTTCGGCCGCGCGCTCGCGCGCCTCGGCATCGCGGAAGGCGGCTTCGCGGCGGCCTTCGGCTTCGAGGATCTGCGACTGCTTCAGGCCCTCGGCCTTGAGGATGGCCGAGGCGCGGTCGCCCTCGGCTTCGAGGATCTGCGCCCGCTTCAGGCGCTCGGCCTTCATCTGCCGCGCCATCGCCTCGGTGATGTCGGCGGGCGGCGTCAGGTCCTTGATCTCGATGCGGGTGACCTTCACGCCCCACGGGATGCGTCGCCGCATCGATCACTTTCAGCAGGCGCGCGTTGATGTCGTCGCGGTTGGACAGAACCTGGTCGAGGTCCATCGAGCCGACGACGGTACGGATGTTGGTCATCGACAGATTGGTGATCGCGCGGATGAGATCGTTCACCTCATAGGCCGCCGGCACCGCATCGACGATCTGCGTGAACACGACGGCGTCGCACGACACCTGCGCGTTGTCCTTGGTGATGACTTCCTGCTGCGGAATGTCGAGCACCGTCTCCATCATGTTCAGCTTGTGGCCGATGCGGTCCACGAACGGCATGATGAAGGCGAGGCCGGGCGACAGCGTGCGCGTGTAGCGGCCGAACTGTTCGACGGTGAACATGTAGCCCTGCGGCACCACTTTCACGGCGCTGAAGATCAGCAGCACGCCGAGGATGACAAGCCCGACCGGAATTATCGCCCACACGTTCTGGTTGAAATCGAAATCCATCCCACCCACTCCATTACGCTTCACGCAAGGTAGTTATGAGGAAAGATGGGCGCCAAAGCCACTGGAATCAATGCGGGGCCCGCAGGCCCCGCACCGTATTATTGCAGCTGCGTCGAAGGCCTAGAGCTGCTCGAGCATGTAGTCGGCGGCGCTAACCTTGAATTGGCCCGGCTCCTCTACGTTCAGCTGCTTCACGACGCCGTCCTCTACAACCATCGAGTAACGTTGCGAGCGCGAACCCATGCCGAAGCCTGAGCCGTCCATGACGAGGCCGACCGCCTTGGCGAAGGCGCCATTGCCGTCGGCGAGCATGATCACGTCCTCGCCGACCTGCTGGTCCTTGCCCCAGGCGTTCATGACGAACACGTCGTTTACCGACACGCACGCGATGGCGTCGACGCCCTTGGCGCGCATGTCGGCGGCCTTCTCCTTGTAGCCCGGAAGATGGCGGGCCGAGCAGGTCGGCGTGAAGGCGCCCGGTACGGCGAACAGCGCCACTTTCTTGCCCGCGGTGAGTTCGGCCACGGTCATGTCGGCCGGCTTGCCTTCCTTCATGACCTTGAAGGTCGCTTCCGGCAGTTTGTCGCCCACCTTGATCGTCATGCGGCAGTCTCCTCCGAAGGGAATGGAACAGAGCAGGATGTAATGGGTTTCAACGCCAAAGGCGAATCCGTTCCGGGCCGAACCGATAGCCGCTTGCCTTGGGACTTGCGAAAGCCCAGCATGACGTGGACTCAACTCGGCTGGTCCGATCAGGAGAGATCACACTGCTTGAAGGCTCGCTCGCGGGAAAACTTCTGATCGCAGCGCCTGCGATCGAAGACGCTCGGTTCAGCCGGGCGGTGATCCTGATTTGCACCCACAACACCGATCACGCGATGGGCATTGTCCTCAACAAGGCCAGCGATGACGAGAGCCTGCCCGACCTGCTCGACCAGCTCGGGGTCGACGGCCATGAGGCGCCGGAGGATGCGCACATCCTGATCGGCGGCCCGGTCAGCCGCGAGCGCGGCTTCGTGCTCCACTCCGAGGACTATGACAGCGACGGCGCGACCTTGAGCGTGTGCGAAGGCGTCTGCCTGACCGCGACCCGCGACGTGCTCCACGCCATGACATCGGATACGCCGCCGGAACGGTTCGTGCTGGCGCTCGGCTATTCCGGCTGGGGCGCGGGACAGCTGGAACAGGAACTGATGGAGAATGTCTGGCTGGTCGGCGAGCCGGACGTGGCGCTGGTCTACGACCCGTCGCTCGACACCAAGTGGAGCCGCGCCCTCGCGCGGATCGGCGTCTCGCCAGACCGGTTGCAGATTTCGGGCGGAAAAGCCTGATTTCGCATCAGCCGCCATGCGGCGCCCGCCAAGACCTTGAGTTGGGAAGCGAGGCCGTCTAGGGCAGGCTCTTGAATAGTCCGAGGGTCCATTCGTGAGCGTCGACAAGAAAACCGTCAGCAAGGTCGCGCGGCTCGCCCGCATCGCCGTTCCCGAGGAGCGGCTGGAGCCGATGGCGAAGGAGCTGAACACCATCCTCGCCTGGATCGAACAGCTGAACGAGGTCGATGTCGAAGGCGTCGAGCCGATGACGACGCCCGTCGCCATGGAGCTGCCGCTCCGCGAGGACGTGGTGACCGACGGCAACATCCGCGACCAGGTGCTGGCCAACGCGCCTCGCTCGGAAGACGGGTTCTTCGTGGTGCCCAAGGTGGTGGAGTAAATGTCCGCGACCGGTGTGAGCGTTCTGGACGATCCGCGCTGGACCGCTTTCAACCGGACCGGATTCGCGTGCTCGTGCGGCGACACACATGTCGGGCTGGTGCCGATCAACATGCTCATTCCGCTGGGCTGGGATGGCCCAACCGAGTACCAGCCCGACGAAGCGCTGACACTGGATGGCGACTTTCTGTCGACCCACTACTGCGTGTCGGAAGGCCGCTCCTTTGCGCTGCGCGTGCGACTGCCCTTGCAGATGCGCGGCGCGGCGCCGGCGGCCTTCGTGTATTCGGCATGGGCAACGGTCAGTCGCGCGGACTTCGAAGCGTATGTCGCGGCAAAGAACGCCGGAACGCTGGATGACACCCGGTATGTGATCGCGCGCCTCGGCAACCGGCTCGCCGGGCATCACGATACGTCCAACCTGATGGGCGCGGCGTTTGAACAGACCGATGGCGGTCCGCCCGTGATGCTGCTCGTAGGCCCGCAACCCTATACCAACCGGCCGGATCATCCGCTGATCGCGGAACAGCGCGATGGCATCGATCTCGACCGGGCGCTGGAGCTCCTCGCCATCTTCGGTCACGACATGCGCGCCGCCACGCTGAAAGCCGCGTGACGATGGCCGAACGCGCGCTCACCTCTCATACGGTTATCGTCGGTGAGGAAGACCCTCACTCGGCAGACGCCATCGCGCTTTATGAATTCATGTCGGCATTCATCTTCGAAACATATCCGGAAGACGAAGAGAACGGCATCCTGCAAACCACGACCGAGGAACTGGCGCAGCACGGCGCGCTTGTGCTGGCGCGTGTCGACGGCGTGGCGGCCGGTTGTGGCGCTCTGATGGCGCATCCGCCGGTTGACGGCTTCAACGTGCTTGAAGTGAAACGCATGCTGGTTCTGCCGGAATTTCGCGGACACGGGATTTCGCGGCTGGTGCTGAACAGGCTTGAGCAGATCGCCCAACAGCGACAGGCGCAGAAACTGATCCTGATGTGCGGCCCGCGACAACCGAATGCGCTGCGGCTCTACGAAAGCAACGGTTACGTGCGGCGCAGCGCCTACGGCCACAATATCGAACACCCGCTAAGCATTTTCTTCGAGAAGACCCTATGACCAACCTGACGCAACTCTCCCTCTCCGACGCAGTCGATGGCCTGAAGGCGAAGAAGTTTTCGTCTCAGGAAATCACGCAAGCATTTCTCAGCAGCATCGACGCATCGAATGCTGCGCTGAACGCCTATGTGGTCGTGACGGCGGACAAGGCGATCGACATGGCAAAGGCGTCGGACGCCAAGTTGGCCAAGGGCCAGGGCGGCAAGCTCGAAGGCGCGCCGCTCGGCATCAAGGACCTGTTCTGCACCAAGGGCGTGCGGACGACAGCCTGCTCCAACATCCTCGGCGAGTTCACGCCGACCTACGAGAGCACCGTCACACAGAACCTGTGGGACGAAGGCTCCGTCATGCTGGGCAAGCTCAACATGGACGAGTTCGCCATGGGCTCGGACAATGGCACCTCGCGTTTCGGTCCGCCGACCAATCCGTGGCGCCGCGAGAAATCCAACGTCAAGCTGACCTCGGGCGGATCGTCGGGCGGTTCGGCGACCGCCGTGGCCGCCGACCTCTGCCTCGCTGCGACGGCGTCGGACACGGGCGGCTCGATCCGCCAGCCGGCTGCGTTCACCGGCATTGTCGGCATCAAGCCGACCTATGGCCGCGCCAGCCGCTATGGCATGGTCGCGTTCGCTTCATCGCTGGATCAGGCGGGACCTTTGGCGAAGACGGTGAAAGACGCAGCCCTGATGCTGGAAGTCATGTGCTCGGGCGACAAGAAGGACTCCACCAGCCTGCACCTGCCCGTACCGCAATGGACGAAGTCCGTCGGAAAATCGATCAAGGGCATGAAGATCGGCGTGCCGAAGGAGTACCGCGTCGAAGGCATGCCGGAAGAGATCGAGAAGCTCTGGCAACAAGGCATCGCATGGATGAAAGCGGCGGGCGCCGAGATCGTCGACGTGTCGCTGCCGCACACGAAATACGCTCTGCCCGCCTATTACATCGTTGCCCCGGCAGAAGCCTCGTCCAACCTCGCCCGCTATGACGGCATCCGCTATGGCGCACGGCAATCGGGCGACGGTTCGCTGACCTCGACCTACGAGACGACGCGCGCGAAGGGCTTTGGCGCCGAGGTTCAGCGCCGCCTGTTGATCGGCACCTATGTGTTGAGCGCCGGGTATTACGACGCATATTACCTTCGCGCCCAGAAAGTGCGGACGCGGATCCTGCAGGACTTCGAGGAAGCCTTCAAACAGTGCGACGCGCTGCTCACCCCCGCCACCCCCTCCGCCGCCTTCGGCTACGGCGAGAAGGGCGATGATCCGGTCGCGATGTATCTCAACGACATCTTCACCGTGACCGCCAACCTCGCCGGCCTGCCTGCGCTGGCGCTGCCCGCCGGCATCGATGCTCAGGGCCTGCCGCTTGGGCTGCAAGTGATCGGCAAGGCGCTGGACGAAGACAGCTGCTTCAAGGTCGCCGCCGCGATCGAAGACGCCGCCGCCTTCAAGGCGCGCCCCGCGAAGTGGTGGTAGACACCCCGCCACCGCGCCGGTCTGCCGCCATGGCCCTCACCGGCGCCATTCCGGCGATCGCGCTGTCGGCGGGGCTGCTCTCCCTGTCGCCGGAAAGCACGACTCGCCAGCAATACTGGCCGTGGCTGCCGCTGCTGGTTCTGGCGATCGGAATGGGGTCGAGCGCGGTTTTCTGGTTGGTGCTGGCGCCGCGGCGGGGCAAGCGGGACCGGGATTCGTGATGCGCCGGCGGGCAATTCCGCGCGTTGAGCCCAGCTAATCAAACCGTCGCGTTGACCTGCCGCGTGTCGCGCGGTTTGTGCAACGCATGATCCGTTTTGATGACTCCATCGATCTCCAGCCTGCGGGCGAAAACACCTGGACCGGCGAGGTCGACCCGAACTATCGCGGGTTCGGCAGCCAGTTCGGCGGATGGACGGGCGCGGCCCTGTTGAAAGGCGCCATGGTCGAGCCCGAAGCGAATGGCGAACCGCTGTCGTTGAGCGTGCTGTTCACCGACGCGATTGGCGAAGGCCCGTTCAGAATTTCAACCCGCCTGCTCCGCTCCGGCGCACGGCTGCAATTCTGGCGGTCGGAATTGAGCCAGAACGGCAAGGTCTGCGCGCACGCGCAAGCGACGTTCGGCGTTCGCCGCGAGACAACGCGATTCACCGATGCGGTGATGCCCAACCCGCCGCCACCCGATACGCCGGGGCTGGGCACGTTCGTGCCGCCCTCCGGCTTTGGCGCGCAATATGAGAACCGGTGGACAACGCCGGGGCCGCTGGATCCCAATCTCGATCCGACGAAGCCAGCCAGCTCACTCGTCTGGCAGCGCGATCGGCCAGGCCGCCCGCTCGATACGCTGATGCTGGCTGCGATGGCAGACCTCGCGCCGCCGCGCGTGATGTGGAAGCGCAAGCGCCCGACCATGTCATCCACGGTGTCGATGACCACGCACTTCCACGGCACGCCGGAAGAGATCGCAGCCGTCGGCAACCGCTTCATCCTGTCGGAAGTGCATTGCCGCCGGTGTGAGGGCGGATACTTCGATCACGAACTCAAGCTGTGGTCGCCCGATGGCGCGCTGCTCGCGACGAGCGAGCAGGTGGCGGCATTCAGGGACTAAGAACCCTACTTGCCCAGCAGGCTGTCGAACGGACGCGTGCCGTCGGGCGGCGTGTAACCGTTGAAGTTGATCGCGCTGGCCTGACGGACGGCTTCTTCTTCGGAGACGCCTTTGTACTTCACGAGATAGGCCGCCCACATCTGGCTGGCGCGCCATCCCACGGTGCAGTGAAGCAGGACATTGCCCTTCGACGCTGCAATGGCGTCGGCGACCTTGCTGACGGCGGCTGGCGTGTAGGGTGTGTCGGGCCCGCCGAGCGGCACGTGCACATAGGTAAGGCCAAGCTCTTTCGTCAGCGCGGCTTCGTCGAATGGCACGGCCTTGCGATTGTCCATCTCCGGCTGCGTCCGCAGGGAGATGACGGTGGTGACGCCCTTCGCGGCGAGGTCGCGCAGCGCCTGCTCGCTCGGCTGGCCGGAAATGTAGGCGGGGCCGGCATCGGCGATCACGGCCTGGAAGCCAGGCGTATCGAGCTTCTCCGGGAATTTGACGGCGGCGTGCTGCGCGAAGGCAGGCGCGGAGCAGGCCAGCACGAAGGCAGCGAGAAGGGCGAAGCGCATGGGCGTCTCCAGACGGTGTTACGCGGACTAGGGATCAGGCCGGCAGGCTTGGCAAGAGGCACGGTGCACACGGGTGCGCGATGGCATGACAGGACCTGCGTTTTTCGCTAGGTCACCCGCATGGCCGTCGTCTCCCTTCAGGACTTGCCGCCGCGTGGGGCGTTGCTTGGGCTCGACCCGGGGACGAAGACCATTGGCGTTGCGGCGTGCGATCCCAGCCGGATCATCGCCAGCCCGCTGGAGGTGATCCAGCGGGGCAAGAAGCTGGCGCCGTCTCTGGACCGGCTGTTTGCGCTCTACGATGCGCGGCAATGCGTGGGCTTGGTGATGGGGTTGCCGGTCAACATGGATGGGTCGGATGGGCCGCGTGTGCAGTCGGCGAAGTCACTGGTGCAGAACATACTCGGGCGGCGCGATGTGCCGGTGGCGTTCTGGGACGAGCGGCTGTCGACGGCGGGCGCCGAGCGGGCGCTGCTGGATGCGGATATCAATCGCGCGAAGCGGGATGAGGTGATCGACATGGTCGCGGCGGGGTGGATCCTCCAGGGCGCGATTGACCGGCTGGCGTACCGCTGATTGCGGGCGCGGTGAGTCGCCTGCATGGAAAATCACGGTAAATTCCCCAGCAAAATGACCGCGCTTGCCCTTCCGCGACTCTCTCGTTATCACCCCCAAAATCGCGAGCAACAGCATGGCGGACTACGCCTTTCCCCATCGACACCTCCTGGGTATCGAGGGCCTGAACCGGCTCGACATCGAGACATTGCTGGAATTGGGCGACAGGTATGTCGAGCTCAACCGCAGCCGCGTGAAGCACGCCGACGTTCTGGCGGGGCGGACGCTGGTCAACCTGTTCTTCGAGAACTCGACGCGGACGCAGGGCTCGTTCGAGATCGCTGGCCGCAGGCTCGGCGCGGACGTGGTGACGATGCCGATCGCCACGTCTTCGGTGAAGAAGGGCGAAACGCTGATCGACACCGCGATGACGCTGAACGCGATGCGGCCGGACCTGCTGGTGATCCGGCATGGATCGTCGGGCGCGGTGAAGCTGCTGTCGCGCAAGGTGGACGGCGCGGTGATCAATGCGGGCGACGGCACGCACGAGCATCCGACGCAGGCGCTGCTGGATGCGCTGACCATTCGCCGCCGCGTCGGCGACATCGGCGGCATGCGGATCGCGATCTGCGGCGACATCCTGCATAGCCGCGTGGCGCGCTCGAACGTTGCCTGCCTGAACATCCTCGGCGCAGAGGTGCGGTTGATTGCGCCGCGCACGCTGACGCCGCCGGGCGCCGCCGACTGGGGCGCGGAAGTCTTCACCGACATGCGCAAGGGCCTCGTCGGCTGCGATGTCGTGATGATGCTCCGCCTGCAGCAGGAACGGATGGATGGCGCCTTCCTGCCCTCCGCCCGCGAGTTCTTCCACTTCTGGGGACTCGACGAAGAAAAGCTGAGCCACGCCAAACCGAATGCCTACGTGATGCACCCCGGCCCGATGAATCGCGGCGTCGAGATCGAAAGCGGCATCGCCGATCACAAGACGCGCTCGCTGATCACCGAACAGGTCGAGATGGGCGTCGCAGTGCGCATGGCGGTTCTGGAAACGCTGGTGAAGAACGCGCCGGACTTTGGAGCTCAGAAGGCCGGAGCCCAGGCCGGAGCAAAGTCATGACCGGCCGCACAGTCATCTACAACGCACGCCTCATCGATCCCGCCTCCGGGCTGGACGACAAGGGCGGCGTCGTGATCGAAGGCGGCGTGATCGCCGACATCGGCGCGGGCGTTCCAAGACAACGCGCGGGCGATCTCAAGATCGACGCCAAGGGCAAGGTTCTGGCGCCCGGGCTGATCGACCTGCGCGTCAAAACCGGTGAGCCGGGCGCAGAGAATAAGGAGACGCTGGCGACGGCGGGCGATGCGGCGGCGGCCGGCGGCGTCACGACATTCGTGGTGATGCCGGACACTGATCCGGTGATCGACTCGGTGGCGCTGGTCGACTTCATCCAGCAACGCGGCGGAAGCGTCGCGAAGGTGAAGGTGCATCCGTCGGGCGGGCTCACGGTCGGCCTCGAAGGCGCGAAGATGTCCGAGATCGGCCTCATCCAGGAAGCCGGCGCGGTCTTCTTCTCCAACGGCGACAAGCCGGTGGAGGACGCAGGCGTGCTGCGCCGCGCGATGACGTATGCCGCGAGCTTCGATGCGCTGGTCGCCTCGCGTCCCGATACGCCTGCGCTGTCGAAGAACACCGTGATGAACGCCGGCGCGTTTGCCGCGCGGCTGGGCCTGCGCGGCGCGCCGCCGGAAGCGGAGTGGATTGCGCTGGCGCGCGACCTGATGCTGGCCGAGACGACGGGCGTGCGCCTGCTGGTCGACTGCATCTCGACGGGACGGTCGCTCGACGCGATCGAACACGCGCGCGGACAAGGCGTGAAAGTGTCGTGCTCGGTGGCGGCTTATTCGCTGTTCTTCAACGAGCTCGATGTCGGCGACTATCTCACCTACTGCAAGGTGCAGCCGCCCTTCCGGAAGGAAGAGGATCGCATGGCGCTGATCGACGGCCTCAAGCGCGGCGTGATCGACGCCGTGGTGTCTGCGCACGATCCGCAGCCGACCGAGGACAAACGCCTGCCCATCGCGGACGCCGCCTTCGGCGCTGTCGGGCTGGAGACCCTGTTGCCGGCCCTGCTCAGCATCGCGATCCGCGAGGAGATCCCGCTGGCGACTATCCTCAAGCCCGTGACGTCCGGCCCGGCCGACTTGCTCGGCCTGCCGCAGGGACGCCTCGCAAAGGGCGCGCCCGCAGACCTCGTCCTGTTCGATGCAGCGGCGCCGTGGGCCTGCGACCGGGATGATCTCTCCTCGCGTTCCAAGAACTCGCCATTCGACGGACGGAAGCTCGAAGGCAAGGTTCTGCGGACCTGGGTGAATGGCGCCACTGTTTTCGAACGGGGCTAGGAGCCGCCAATGACCGTGCCGCAGATTGCCGAGATCGCGCTCAGCATTGCGTTTGCGGTGGTCGGCTATCTGCTGGGGTTGATCCCGTTCGGGCGGTTGCTGAAAGGCCCGGCGGGAGTATTGCTCGACATCGCCAAGATTGTCGCCGCGGCCCTGATCGGTGGGGGCGTGACGCTGTACTTGATCCAGAACCACGTGCCACTCGGTTTTCGGGTGGATCTCTGGAACACACATCTGGTCGTGGGGTTTGTCGCCGGGGTGTTCGCCTTGATCGGTCACGTCTTTCCGGTCTGGCGACTATTTCGGAAACGCAGCTCGCCTGCGGCCTGAAGGAGCGCCCCCGGGGAACGGAGGCTGCCCCAATCGGCGATTGGCATGGACCGTCGCACACCCTAAACAGGCACGGGGCCGGAGCGCGCTAGGGGCGAGATGATCGACACGCTGGGATACCTGTACGCCATGATTGGCGGCTACCTGCTCGGCTCCATTCCGTTCGGACTGGTGCTGACGCGGATCGCCGGACTGGGCGACATTCGCGACATCGGATCGGGCAATATCGGCGCGACCAATGTGCTCCGCACAGGGCGCAAGGATCTCGCGCTCGCAACGCTCCTGCTGGACGCGGGCAAGGCCGGGCTGGCGGTGCTGATCGTGCTGTGGGTTGCGCCGGGCCAGTTTCCCGCGGCGATGTGGGGCGAGATCGGCTATATGGGCCTGCTGGCCGGCGCGTCTGCGTTCGTCGGCCACTGCTTCCCGGTCTGGTTGAAGTTCAAGGGCGGCAAGGGCGTTGCGACCTTCATCGGCCTCTTGCTCGCATCGATGTGGCCGGTGGGACTGACGTTCGCGGCCGCGTGGCTGCTGACGGCGCTGGTCTTCCGCATGTCGTCGCTCGCGGCGCTTGTGGCGACGTTCGCAGCGCCCGTGATGACCTGGTATCTCGAGCCGGCGGGTGAGAGCTGGAAAGTGATCGCCTTCCTCGCACTCATCATCTACTGGCGCCATCGCGAGAACATCGTGCGTATCGCGACAGGCAAGGAATCGAAGATCGGCAAGAAGAAGGACGCCGCGCCGCCCGATGCCGGAAAGAGCGCCGGATGAAACGGCGCGCGCTTACGGGGGGAGAGCGGGCGGACTGGTTGAGGCTCTCGCGGACACGCGGGATCGGACCGATTACATTCTTTCATCTGCTTGAACGGTACGGCTCAGCCGCCGCCGTGCTGCAGGACTTGCCGGCGCTGGCGAAGAAAGCAGGCGGCAAGGCGGATATCCGCGCGCCCTCTGTCGACGACGTCAAGCGCGAGATCGAGGCCACCACAAAACTCGGCGGCGTCCACCTCGCCGCCTGCGAACCAGCCTATTCGGCGTGCCTGTCGGCCATCGATGCGCCGCCTCCGGTGATCGCGGTTCGCGGCAATCGCGATCTGCTGAACCGGCCTGCCATTGCGATGGTCGGCGCGCGCGATGCCTCCGCCGCAGGGCGAAGGATGGCGCGAGACCTCGCGCGCGATCTCGGGCAGGCGGGCTATGTCGTGATCTCGGGCATGGCGCGCGGCGTCGATGGCGAAGCGCATGCGGCGGCGATGGAAACCGGCACAGTCGCCGCCATCGCGGGCGGCATCGACCAGATCTACCCGCCGCAACATGACCAGCTTTACGCGATGCTGGCCGAACGCGGTTGCATCGTATCAGAGTCGCCGCTCGGCTATGTCGCGCAGGCGCGCGACTTTCCGAAGCGCAACCGCGTGATCTCCGGCCTGTCGCTGGCGACCATCGTCGTGGAAGCCGCCGAACGCTCCGGTAGCTTGATCACGGCGCGCTTCGCGCTCGAACAGGGGCGCGAAGTGATGGCGGTGCCCGGCTCTCCGCTCGATCCGCGCTGCAAGGGCGCCAACCGCCTGATCAAGCAGGGCGCGGCGTTGATCGAAAGCGCGGACGACGTTCTGCAGGCGATGCAGGGCATCTCCGGTCCCACGTTTGACGAACCGTTTGCAGACCGCTTCGACGCACGGGACGCGGACTTGCCCGCCGCCCTGCTGCGTGCGGTGCGCGAGGCGCTGAGCCCCACGCCGATGCGGATCGACGAGATCGTGCGCGCGGTGGATGCGCCGCACCGGCTCGTGCTCGCGGCGCTGGCCGAGCTGGAGCTGGCTGGGCAGGCGGTGACGCATGTCGGGGGCACGGCCAGCCGCGCGGTGTGAGTTCGCGCGTCTTCTTTCTTGTCGTCCCGGGGGGAGGCGCGCAGCGCTGGAGACCCGGAACCCAGGAGTTGCAAACGCCAGTGTCCACGGCTCCTGGGTTCCCGCTCGGCGCGGCTTCGCCGCTTGGCGGGAATGACAAGGAAGGGCAGCGGAAGAGGCAATCTTCACCCGCTGTAATTATTCTCCCCCTACGGGGGAGGGTCAGCACGTCACCTTTCCGCGAATTGACATTCCGGGACGCCGCCCCCAACTTCCCGCCGCAACCTCCCCCCAATCGCCCTGAAAATACGAGGAAAAATGCAGGTCGTCGTCGTAGAGTCGCCTGGTAAGGTCAAGTCCATCAACAAGTACCTGGGCCCCGGGTACAAGGTGATGGCGTCGTACGGCCACATCCGGGACCTGCCCTCCAAGGACGGTTCCGTGAAGCCGGACGAGGACTTTGCGATGACGTGGGACATCGACGGAAAGTCGATCAAACACGTCAAGGATATCGCCGATGCGATGAAGACGGCCGACGGCCTTATCCTCGCAACCGACCCCGATCGCGAGGGTGAAGCGATCTCGTGGCACGTGCTGGAAGCGCTCAACAACCGCAAGGTGCTGAAGGGCAAGACGATCCAGCGCGTGACATTCAACGCCATCACCAAGGCTGCGGTGACGGAAGCGATCCAGAACCCGCGCCAGATCGACCAGCAGCTGGTCGATGCCTATCTCGCCCGCCGTGCGCTCGACTATCTCGTGGGCTTCTCGCTGTCGCCCGTGCTGTGGCGCAAGCTGCCGGGCACGCGCTCGGCCGGCCGCGTGCAGTCGGTGGCGCTGCGCATCATCGTCGATCGCGAGATCGAAATCGAGAAGTTCATCAGCCAGGAATACTGGGACGTCGCCGCCCGCATGGCAGTGAACGGCTCAGAGTTCGAAGCGCGCCTGACCGAACTCGACGGACAGAAGCTGACGAAATTCTCACTGCCGAATGCCGACACCGCCGCGCGCGCGCTCGCCGCCGTTCAAGGCCGGCAGCTACAAGGTCGCCTCGGTCGAAGCCAAGCCGCACCGCCGCAATCCGCCGCCGCCCTTCACCACCTCCACGATCCAGCAGGAAGCTGCGCGCAAGCTGGGCTTCTCGGCCAGCCGCACGATGCAGGTCGCGCAACGCCTCTATGAAGGCATCTCGATCGACGGCGAAACCGTCGGCCTGATCACCTATATGCGTACCGACGGCGTGCAGATGGCGGAAGAAGCCTATGCCGCCGCGCGCAGCGCCATCGGCCGCAACTATGGCAAGGAGTACCTGCCGGACGGCCCGCGCCGTTACACGTCGAAAGCCAAGAACGCGCAGGAGGCCCACGAGGCTGTACGTCCCACCGACTTCAACCGCCGCCCCGGCGACGTGTCGATGGAGCCGGACATGGCGCGGCTCTATGAGCTGGTGTGGAAACGCGCCGTCGCCTCGCAGATGGAAGCGGCGCTGATCGAGCGCACGACCGTCGAAATGCCGTCTAACGATGGCCGCGCTGTGCTGCGCGCCACCGGACAAGTCATCAAGTTCGACGGCTTCCTGAAGCTGTATCAGGAAGGCAAGGACGAGAGCGACGACGAGGATGGCGGCCGCCTGCCGCCGATCAGCCAGGGCGACGCGCCCAAGCTGGTCGAAGCCACGCACACGCAACACTTCACCGAACCGCCGCCGCGCTATTCGGAAGCCTCGCTGGTGAAGCGCCTCGAAGAACTCGGCATCGGCCGCCCGTCCACCTACGCCTCGACGCTGTCGACACTGATCGACCGCGATTATGTGAAGCTGGAACAGAAGCGCTTCATCCCCGAGGACAAGGGCCGCCTGGTCACCATCTTCCTCGAGAAGTTCTTCGCGCGTTACGTGGAATACGATTTCACGGCATCGCTGGAAGAGAAGCTCGACCTCGTGTCGGACGGCAAGCTGGCGTGGAAGGACCTCCTCCGCGACTTCTGGACCGAGTTCTCGGCCGCCATCGGCGCGACATCGGAGCTGCGCGTCACCAACGTGATCGATGCGATCAACGAAGTGCTGGGGACGTATCTCTTCCCGCCGCGCAATGATGCAGACGGCAACGCAGTTGATCCGCGCGTCTGTCCGACTTGTGGCACGGGTCAGCTCTCGCTGAAGCTCGGCAAGTTCGGCGCGTTCGTCGGCTGCTCGAACTATCCCGAATGCCGATTCACCCGCCCGTTCGGCGGCGACAAGCAGGGCAACTCGGACATCCCGCCGGACGGCAAGGTGCTGGGCGCCAACCCGGACGGCATTCCCGTCCTCCTGAAGAACGGACGCTTCGGCGCCTATGTGCAGCTGGGTCCGGACCCGATCGAGAAGGGCGAGAAGCCGCGCCGTTCGTCCATTCCCAACGGATGGTCGATCACGGAGCTTGATCTTGAGCAGGGCCTGAAGCTGCTCTCCCTGCCGCGCGAAGTCGGCAAGCACCCGGAAGATGGCGAGCCGATCGTCGCCAATCTCGGGCGCTATGGCCCCTACGTGCAGCACATCAAGACCTACGCGAACGTGCCGGATGTGAACGAGCTGTTCGAGATCGGGCTCAACCGCGCGGTCACGCTCATCGCCGAAAAACGGGCGGGTAAAGGCATGGGTCGCGGACGCGGCCAGGCCGCCCCGCCGCTTCGGGAAATGGGAAATCATACGGATGGCGAGCCGATCCGCCTTCTTTCCGGCCGATTCGGTCCCTATCTGAAGCACGGGCAGATCAATGCCAACATTCCGCGCGGAGCGGACCCAGCCACAATCACGCTTGAACAAGCGATCGAGCTGGTCGACGCCCGCGCAGCCGCGGCCCCCTCAACGAAAATGAAGGGCAGGAAGCCGCGAAGAAGGCCGCGGCGAAAGGCGCCAGCCAAGAAGGCTGCCGCCAAATCCACTGGAGAAACGAAATCAACGACCACGAAGAAGGCCCCGGCCAAAAAGGCCGCAGCCAAGAAGGCCCCCGCGAAGGCAAAAGCCGCGAAGGCCACAAAAGAGAAGGCATGAGCCGACCACCCCGCCCCCCCCGCGCTCCCGCAGACAGGGGGGCCGCCCACCCGCGAGATGGTCCTCGACTATCTCGAGAAGAACCCGCAGCTCGGCGCCAAGCGCGATATCGCGCGCGGCCTCGATGTTCCGGTTGAACACAAGCCCGAACTGCGCCGCATCCTGAACGAGCTGGAAGCCGAAGGCGCTCTTGTGCGCACGGCGAAGCGCGCGTTCTCGCCCGCCGAACAGCCGCCGCCCACCGGCATCGTGCGCTTCGAGCGTATCGACCGCGATGGCGAGCTGATCGGCCGCGCCATGGGCAAGGAAGGCCCCTTCGGACCGGACATCATGTTCACCGGCCCGTCAGGCGCAAACCACCGCAAGGGCGGCATCCCGCTAGCGCTCGGCATCGGCGAGCGCGCGCTCTGCAAGATCGAAAAAGGCCGTGACGGCATCTGGCGCGCACGCGCGATCAAGAAGATCGACTCGACGCCTGAAACGTCCCTGATCGGCGTTTATCGTGCGAACCATCATGGCGGCACGGTTGAGCCGACATCGCGCAAGGAAAAGAGCGAGTTCATCGTCGAGCGCTCCGACGCCAAGAACGCGGCGGATGGCGATCTCGTGCGCATCCAGGCCCGGCCTGCCCGTGGCTATGGTCCGCGCCGCGCCAGCGTCGTCGAAATTCTCGGCCGGCTGGATGATCCGCGCGCGGCCTCCATCATCGCGATGCACACGCATGGCGTACCGGACGAATTCCCGGAAGCTGTCGTCAACGAAGCCAACAAGGCGAAGCCCGCCCAGTCGCCACGCGAAGACCTCACAAAGATCCCTCTCATCACCATCGACCCGGAAGACGCGCGCGACCATGACGACGCCGTCTATGCGGAAGCCGATGGCCATGGCGGATGGCGCGTTATCGTCGCCATCGCCGACGTCTCGGCCTATGTCCGCGTCGGAACGGCGCTCGATCGCGAAGCCTACAAGCGCGGCAACTCGACCTACTTCCCCGACCGCGTCTCACCCATGCTGCCGGAACACCTTTCGGCGGACCTGTGCTCGCTGAAGGAAGGCGAGCTGCGCGAGACGTTTGCGGTGGAGATCTTCTTCAACGCCGGCGGCCACAAGACGAAGCACCGCTTCATCCGCGGCAAGATGCGCTCGGCCGCCAAGCTGTCCTATGCCCAGGCGCAGAATGCCATCGACGGCAACCCGGACGACAAGACCGGGCCGCTGCTCGAGTCCGTGCTGAAGCCCCTGTGGGAGGCGTACCGCACCGTTTCCAAGGCGCGGAATATCCGCGCACCCGCTGGACCTCGACCTGCCCGAGCGCCGCGTGCGGATCGGTCCCGATGGCAAGATCGCCTCGATCAGCCTGCGCGAACGTTTCGATGCGCACCGCCTGATCGAGGAGTTCATGATCCAGGCCAACGTCTGCGCCGCCGAGACGCTCGAAGACAAGCGCTCGCCGCTGGTCTACCGCGTACACGAGGAGCCCAGCGAAGAGAAGATCAACAACCTCTCCAACTTCCTGCCGACCATCGGCCTGAAATGGACGCGCGGCGAGAAGATCACCGGCGCGCGCTTCAACAAGCTGCTGTCCGACGTGAGATCGTCCGAGAACGAGCATCTCGTCAACGAGATGGTGTTGCGGACGCAGGCGCAAGCCCGCTACGCGCACGAGAATCTCGGCCACTTCGGACTGAACCTGCTGAAGTACGCGCACTTCACCTCGCCCATCCGCCGCTACTCCGACCTCATCGTTCACCGCGCGCTGATCCGTGCGCTGGACCTCGGTCCGGACGGCATGACGGATCAGGATCGCGTGCGGCTTGAGGAAATGGCTGAACACGTCACCATGACCGAGCGCCGCTCCATGGCCGCCGAACGTGAAGCGACGGATCGCTATCTCGCGATCTACATGGCCGACCGTGTCGGCGCGATCTTCGACGCCCGCATCGCAGGCGTCACGCGCGCCGGACTTTTTGTTCGTGTTGCGGAGAATGGCGCGGATGGCTTCATCCCGGCCTCGCGCCTCAGCGAAGAATACTGGGTCCATGACGACACCAGCTCTGCGCTTGTCGCCCAACGTACCGGTCAGCGCTACGAGATGGGCATGAATGTGCAGGTGAAGCTGATGGAGGCAACGCCCGTCACCGGCGGCCTGTTGTTCTCCATGCAATCGCCCCCGCGTCCGCGCCGCACCGACCTCAAGGCGCCGCGGCGCGACGATGAACGCCGCGGCAGTCCCGCGCGCAAACGCCCGCTCGATGGCGGCGGCCGCCCGCCCGGCATCCGGCATTCGACCAAGCCAGGCGGCGGCGGCAAGCCAAGCTACGGCAAGAACAAGAAGCGCAAGGGACGGTAGGTCCGGAGCCCGCCTCGTCCTTCGAGACGCCGCTACGCGGCTCCTCAGGATGAGGGCTACTCCACTGGCAGCAGTTCATTCTGAGGAGGCCGTAGGCCGTATCGAAGGACGAGGGCGGGCTCCCTGCCGTTGACGGAACCCTGCTCGCGGGTCCAATTCAAAGGCATGAGCAATGCCTTCGATCCTGATGACGATCCCGCGCAAGTCGCCGCCGCAAAAGCGGCCAAAGGCAAGCTGGCCGAGGACGACCTGCTGCGCGAAGATCCAAACAACCTGGTGGCCAACCCCGCCGTGCCGCGCGACGCAGCGACGTTGATTCTCTATCGCATCGCAGCCGATGGTCCGCGCATCCTGATGGGGTGTCGCTCCGAAGGCCACGACTTCATGCCGAACAAGTACGTCTTCCCCGGCGGCCGGGTGGATGACGAAGACACCGGCATTCCGATCGCCAGCGACCTCCCTGAAGATTGCGCTCGCCGCATCGCTCTGGGGGCCAAGCGTCCGGCCCGTGACTTCGCGCTCACCGCCGTCCGCGAGATGTTCGAAGAGACCGGCCTCGTCGTCGGTGAGCGCGGCGCCGCCACGAGCGACGCCTCACCGAGCTGGCGCAGCTATTTCGAACAAGGCGCCGTGCCCAGCCTGAAGCACTTCCAGTTCCTCGGCCGCGCCATCACGCCGCCGATGCGTCACAAGCGCTTCGACGCGCGCTTCTTCATCGCCAATGCGGACGAAGCTCTGATTGATGATCGCGCGCCCATCGATAGCCGCGAGCTGGCCGATCTGCGCTGGTTCACCCTCGCGGAGGTGGCCGGGCTCGACCTGCCCAACGTCACACGCTTCGTGATCTCGGAAATCGAGGCACGGCTGGCCGGGGGCGAGCAGGCCGACCCGTTCTACCTCTACTGGAACGAGGGCGGTCACACCCGCGAACGGATCAGCTAGGCGCGCCTACACCGCCGCGAGGAACAACGCCTCTTCATAGTCGCCGCCGAAATCCACGCGGATGATCTCGCTGAACGGAATCTCGCGCAGGAATTCCTCCCACTCCGCGTCGCGCGTGATGTGACAGAAATCCACCGTCTCGGGGTTCATCCCGATCACCTTGCCAATATAGCACTCGTATCGCATCTCCTCCGACGGCGTGTGGAGGGTGATGACCGGAAACGCCTTGGCGGAGCTTTCGATGATGGCCGGCAGGGACGAAAGATCGACCGGCGCCTGGGTCGCGCGCGCGGCGCCGCGGGCATCCAGGGCGCGCTCGAGATAGGCGGTGTGCGGCTCCGGCGCGAGCGTGGTGACGTCCGAATAGCGCATGCAAGCCATGCCATCGAAGCGCGCCGATTGCGTCACCAGTTCGAGCACGAACCACGACCGCCCGGTCGCGACGATATAGCCGGCATTTCCCTCTTCATCGAACGCGCCGCGCAGGACGCGCACCATCTGGCCGTCCGCCTTCGCCGCCCTGATTTCCTTTGCGAACGCCATCACCCCTCCGGCCAGCCGATCCGGAGCGTTAGACACTCGCCGCGCCGACCGCCAGCCCCTTCCGACAGCCCCTGAAAACCACTATTTTCCAATATCTTAGGCTCTCCGCCCATTGTCCGTCTTGACTCGAACGCCGCACGCCTGTCTAAGCACGCTTCCAATTTTCCAAGACCAGCCCGAGACCGACCATGGCCAAATCCGCAACCATCAAGATTCGCCTGAACTCTTCGGCCGACACCGGCTTCTTCTACGTTACCAAGAAGAACCCCCGCACCCAGACCGAGAAGCTCGTGCTGAAGAAGTACGATCCGGTCGTGCGCAAGCACGTCGACTTCAAAGAAGGCAAGATCAAGTAAGACTTGGTCCCTCGCAGAATTGAAAAGGCCCGGAGCATCACTCCGGGCCTTTTGCTTTTCGACTATGCCGCCGATGGAGCAGGCCTCATCCTGAGGAGAGCCCGAAGGGCTCGTCTCGAAGGACGAGGCCGTACTCAAACGGCTCTACTTCGCGCCATCCGGCAGGGCGAAGGCGATGACGTAACCGCCCTTCGGATCCGGATCAGTCGCTTCACCGGCGGACGGCCGTGGATAGCGCCAGCTCGGCGTCGGGATCGTGATCACCACGTACTGCTTGCCGTTCTTGCCGACATAGCTCATCGGCGTCGCGTGCGCGCTGCCCGGCAGGTCGAACGACCATTTGACGGCGCCGGTGCGCTCGTCGAAGGCCCGCATCGTGGAGTCCATCGCCCCGGCGTGGAAGATCAGGCCGCCGCGCGTCGTCATGTTGCCGGCCTGCAGCGGCGTTCCCACCATGAACGGCAGGCCCGTCGGGATTCCGAACGGACCCGACTCCTTCATCGACCCAAGCGGCCGCTTCCACAGCAGCTTGTTGGTGTTGAGATCGATCACGCCAAGCTCGCCAAAGGGAGGCTCGAAGCAAGGCAGGTTGGTGCCGAGCAGCTGGCCATCCGCATCATGGATAAACGGCAGCGGCAGACGCCACTCCGACATGAACGGCGCCGTGTCGCCGCGATAGAGCACGCGTTTCTGGTCGAAGCGCTTGTTGTGCGCGATCATTTCCGGGCTTGGCGTACGGGCGGGAGCGGCAGGAGCTGCATCCGCATGCTCGTCCTTCGGCTTGGCGCGTGCAGCGCGTTCAGCTGCCTCCGCCTCGCGATCTTCGAGGCTGCGCAGCACGATGCGGTTGCCCATCAGCATGGGCGCGCCGATCACGAAGCCATTGTCGGCATCGACCGAGACGGAGCCCCAGTTGAAGCCGCCGGCATTGCCCGGATACTGGAACGTGCCGCCCCAGCTGTCCTGCTTCTCGCCATAGCCGCCGCCGCCCGGCATGGGCGGCGTGAAGTGGCCCTCATAGCGCATCTTCTTGAACTCGATGCGGCAGTGCAGCTGGTCCAGCGGGGTCATGCCCCACATGTCTTTCTCGACCCGGTCGTCGCGGAAGTTCGGCAGCGGCGACATCGGCTGCGTCGCCGCCACCTTCTCGCCTTCGGCCGGGTTCTGCGGCACGGCGACTTCCGGAATGTCGTAGATCGGAACGCCGGTGCGGCGGTCGAGCAGGAAAAGCTCGCCACGCTTGGTGGCTTGCACCACGGCGGGGATCAGTTCGCCCTCGCCATTCTTGCGAACATCGACCAGCACCGGCTGCGAGGGCACGTCATAGTCCCAGATATCGCGGTGAACCGTCTGGTAGACCCAGCGCCGCTCGCCCGTTGCCGCATCGATGGCGACGATGGAGCTGGCGTTCTCTTCGGCTTCCGGGGTGCGGAGTTCGCCGTCGAAATAGTCGGGCGAGGAGTTGCCGGTCGGCGCATAGACCAGGTTCAGCACCGGATCATAGGCCGTGTTCGACCACACGTTCGGCGTGCCGCGCGTGTATTCGCCGCCTTCATCCGGCAGGCCGTGATAGCCGGCATTGCCCATGTCCCACGCCCACGAGAACTGGCCCGTGACGGCGTCGTAGGCGCGCAGGACGCCGGACGGATTGCCGATCTGCTGGTTGTCGGTCACCCAGCCCGCCGACGACGATCTTGTCGCCCGCCACAAGGGGCGTTGACGTCACCATGAAGTTGCCGAGCGGCGAATAGCCAAGGCCCGAGACGAGGTTCACCGCGCCGCCGAAACCGAAGCTTTCGCAGGTGCGGCCGGTCATGGCGTCGACCGCCAGCAGGCGCGCATCGACCGTGCCCGCAACGATGCGCTTGGCGCATTCGCCCGTGTAGGTCGCCGGCGCCTCGTAATAGCCAAGGCCGCGGCAGGTGCGTGCGAAGGTGGACGACGTTGTTGAGGCCGCCCGGCACGTTCGTCTGTGTCTCGTGACGCCAGACTTCCTGGCCGGTGTCGGAATCGACCGCGATCAGCGTCGAGCCCGCCGTGCAGAGATAGACCATGCCATTGGCCATCTGCGGCGTCTGCTTGAAGTCGTAACCGACGCCGGTGCGGAACTCCCACGCCTTCTCCAGCTTGCCGACGGTGTCGACATTGATCTGGTCGATCTGCGCAAAGCGCTGCCCGCCGGGCACGCCGCCATAATTGCGCCAGTCGGTGACGGCCGGGCCGGTCGCGGCGGCATTCTTCGTGCCTTCGACAACCGGATAAGTCCCTGGAATGCGCCAACCACGAGCAGCAGCGCCGCAGCAGCGGTTGCAATGCCGACAAACAACCCGCCCGCATTGATCGGCGTCTCGGCTCGTCTTGCCCATCGCGGCGCGATGCCAGGGCGACAGGAACCACAGGCCGACCACCGCCCACGCCGGCGAGGCGCGGCAGCAGGGCGATGAAATCGAGTCCGGCCTCAAGGATCGACATCACCACCCAGAAGGCGAGGATGCCCGCATAGATCAGCGCGCCGAGAGGCTTGCGGATGAACAGGAAGAAGGCCGACGCCAGCAGGGCGACGCCCGACAGCGCGTAAGCGAACGACCCGCCCAGCATGAGCAACTGCGCGCCATACCAGGTGAGATAGACGCCCACGATCGCAAGGAACGCCGAGAAGGCTGTGTTGAGCCCCTTCACCAGTCCGTCTGCCCGGTTAGCCCGCGCATCCTGCACGGCGAAATAGGCGCACGCGCCAAACGCCAGCGCGGTGAGGAAGTAGAACATCCCCGCCGTGAACATCGCGGAGTTCACATATATAACCGGGTTGGGATCAAAGGGGGGATTGGCCGGCGGTGCCGGCGGGTTCAGCTGAACCACGCCTCCCCACACAGCGATCAAAGCCACGATGCCGTAAACGGCCGCAAACGCCCAACGGGCGACACGCGAAGCCATAGTCTCCTCCCTCGTGGTCGTTGTGTGTCTGCGCCCAAACCCGCGCGACCCGACCTTTGCGGCAACCTTAGCGGGTTCGGGTGCGAAATGGAAAGGCGTTGCTCGGGGCGGCAAATGGCCGTTCTCCCAGCGTTACGGTCACAAGCCCGTGCAATGCCGACAGCTGGAGCGCGTACTAGGCGAACGGGCGCATCGGCTCCGCCTTGTGCTCGGCGTAGACGGTCGAATCGTCCGCCTCGACCAGCCGCACCTCATAGCCCCACAGGTCAGCGAGATGCTGGAGAACGCGATCCGCGTCCTTCTCTTCCAGCGTCACGCCGTCGACCACATTGTGCCGCAGCTCCAGCCGGCGGTCGCCCGCGAGGTCGACGTCGACCACCTGGATATCCGGATCGCGCCGCGCCACGTCATAGTGCCGCGACAGCGCCCGGCGCACATCGCGATAGCCGCGCTCGTCGTGGATGGCCGAAACTTCCATCTCGTCGATGCTGTGGTCGTCGGTGATGTGGAACAGGCCGAACTTCCGGATCAGGTGCGGCGAGAGGTATTGCGACACGATGCTCTCGTCCCGGAAGTTGGCCCACACTTCGCGCAGCGTGCCATAGGGATCGCGATTGCCGGCAATGTCCGGGAACCACGAACGATCCTCATCCGTCGGCGTCAGCGAGATGCGCTCGATGTCCTGCATCATCGCAAAGCCGAGCGCGTAGGGGTTGATCCCGGAATAGCGGCGATCGTCGAACTCCGGCTGCATCACCACGCTCGTGTGCGAGTGCAGGAACTCCAGATACGAGCCGTCGCTGATCTGCCCCTTCTCGTGCAGGCGCGTCATGATGCGATGGTGCGTCCACGTCGCGCAGCCCTCATTCATCATCTTGGTCTGGCGCTGCGGATAGAAGTACTGCGCGATCAGGCGAACGATACGGATGATCTCGCGCTGCCAGCCCTGCAGACGCGGCGCGGTCTTCTCGAGGAAGTAGAGAATGTTCTCTTCCGGCAGTTTCAGGATCGCCTTACGCCGATCCTCCTCGATCTTCTTCTTGGTCGCAGGCTTCTTGCCCTTGGCCTGCGGCACCGTCCGCCAGAGATCGTTGAACAGCGCCTCGCCATGCGCGCGCCGCTCCTGCTCGCGCCGCGCCTCCGTCGCGAGATCCATCGACCGCTTGCCGGGATAGCGGTGAATGCCATGGCTCTGCAGCGCATGCGCCGCATCGATCAGCCGCTCGACCGCCTCGATGCCATAACGCTCCTCGCACTTGGCGATGAAGCTCTTGGCGAAGGACAGGTAGTCGGCAATCCCGCTCGCATCGGTCCACTGCTTGAACACGTAGTTGTTCTTGAAGAAATGGTTGTGCCCCATGGCGGCGTGCGCCAGCACCAGCGTCTGCATCGTCGCGGAGTTCTCCTCCATGATGTAGCAGATGCACGGGTCCGAATTGATGACGATCTCGTACGCCAGGCCCTGATAGCCCTTGTTGTACATCATCTGGTTGCGGGCGAAGTCCTTGCCGAAACTCCAGTGCTTGTAGAACAGCGGCATGCCGACGCTGGAATAGGCATCCAGCATCTGCTCCGACGTGATCACCTCGATCTGCGTGCGATAGGTGTCGAGCCCAAGCTCGCCCTCGCCGATCTCGCGCACCGCGTCGAACATCGCGGCCCAGCGTTTCGAAATTCCAGTCCGGCCCGTTGAACAGCAGTTTGGATTCCGGCGCGGGCGGCGTCGCCACCACGCGGGACTTTTTCTTGCGTGGCAGTCACGACCACATCGTCGCTCATGTGTCTGCCTCCGCTTTCGCGCCTTCCTTGGCGAACAGCTCGCGGAACACCGGATAGATGTCCCGGCGATGGCTGACCTTGCGCATCGCCATGCGCTCTTCCGAAGCCAGCAACCATCTCGTACGCGCGCCACAACGACGTCGCCTCGCCGCCGCCATCGTCACGCGCATGGCCGACTTCGAGATAGGCGTAATACTGGCAGAGCGGCAGGATGGCCGTCTTCAGCAGGTTGATGGTGTTGGGATTGTCCATCGGCAGGTTGTCGCCATCGCTGGCCTGCGCCGCATAGATGTTCCACTCATTGGCCGGAAAGCGATCCTGGACGATGCGCGCCATCTCCTCCAGCGCCGTCGAGACGACCGTGCCGCCGCTCTCGCGGCTATGGAAGAACGTCTCCTCGTCCACCTCCCGCGCTTCATGCGTATGGCGGATGAACACGACGTCCACGCGTTTGTAGCGCCGCTTCAGGAACAGGTAGAGCAGCGAATAGAACCGCTTGGCGAGGTCCTTCATGTGCTCGTCCATCGAGCCGGACACGTCCATCAGGCAGAACATCACCGCGCGCGCGACAGGCTTGGGCACCTGATCATAGCGGCGATAGCGCACATCGAGCGGATCGATGAACGGCACCAGCCGCATCCGCTTCTGCTTGCGCTCCAGTTCCTCACGCAGCGCGACCAGCTTGCTCCTCCGGGTCGCCATTGCGCATCGAGCTGCGCGATCTCCGCCTCCAGCGCCGCGATCTCCTCGGGCCGCGGCCGTCCCAGCGCCGTGCGCCGCGACAGCGAATTTCGCATGGTGCGTGTAACCGACAGCGAGGCCGGCGGTCCCGACGAGCGATATCCGGCCCTTACCGGCTGCACCTCATCGACGCCCAGCACCTGTCGCTTGGCCAGATCCGGCAGTTCGAGATCCTCAAGGAACAGGTCGAGAAACTCGTCGTCCGACAGCGCAAAACGAAAATCGTCCTCGCCCTCGCCGCCATCCGACGCGCCCGACCCACCGCCCTCGTCGTCAGGCCGCGCGATGGTGTCGCCCTGGATATACTTCTTGTTGCCCGGCAGAACGTATTCGCGCTTGCCGCCCTGGCTTCCTTTCCGAAGCGTCGGCTCGCGCACGCCATCGGCCGGCACGACGATGTCGCCGCCCTTGTCGATGTCCTTGATCGAGCGCTTGGCCGAAGCCTCGCGCACCGCACGCTTCACCAGCGCCCGGGCGCGCCGGATGAATCGCTGGCGGTTCGCCAGCGACTTTCCCCCGGGATCCCGACGACGGTCGATGATGCTCATGAAGAGATGTGTCCTAGCTGGTCTGCTTGACCCGCATGTACCACTCGACCAGGCGGCGAACCTGGCGCTCCGTGTAGCCACGCTCCATCATGCGCTGCACGAACTCGTCGTGCTTCTTCTCGCTCTCGCTATCCTTCTTCGATCCGAACGAGATCACCGGCAGCAGGTCCTCGACCTGGCTGAACATGCGCCGCTCGATCACTTCGCGGATCTTCTCGTAGCTCGTCCAGATCGGGTTGCGGCCCTTGTTGTTGGCGCGCGCCCGCAGCGTGAACTTCACCACCTCGTTCCGGAAGTCCTTCGGATTGGCGATACCGGCCGGCTTCTCGATCTTCGACAGCTCCTGGTTCAGCAGTTCGCGGTCCAGCATCTGGCCCGTGTCGGGATCCTTGAAGTCCTGATCCTCGATCCACGCGTCGGCGTAGTCGACATAGCGGTCGAACAGGTTCTGCCCGTAGTCGTGATAGCTCTCGAGATACGCCTTCTGGATTTCGTGGCCGATGAACTCCGCATAGCGCGGCGCCAGGTCGGCCTTGATGAACTCCAGATACGCGTTCTCGGTGTCGTCCGGGAACTGCTCGCGCTTGATCGCCTGTTCCAGCACGTACATCAGGTGGACCGGATCGGCCGCGACTTCCTCGGTGTCGTGGTTGAACGTCGCCGACAGCGCCTTGAACGCAAAGCGCGTCGAGATGCCGTCCATGCCTTCGTCCACGCCCGCCGCGTCGCGATATTCCTGCAGCGTGCGCGCCTTGGGATCGACCTCCTTCAGGCTCTCCCCGTCATAGACGCGCATCTTGGCGAACAGGTTGGAGTTCTCGTGCGCCTTGAGACGCGACAGGACCGAGAACCGCGCCAGCATTTCCAGCGTGCCCGGCGCCAGCGGCGCTTCCGCCAGCTCCGACGTGCGCACCAGCTTGTCGTAGATGCGGCGTCTCTTCCGTCACGCGCAGCGCATACGGCACCTTGATCACGTAGATACGGTCGATGAAGGCTTCATTGGTCTTGTTGTTCTTGAACGCCCGCCATTCGCTCTCGTTCGAGTGCGCCATGATGATGCCCGTGAACGGGATCGACGCCGATATTCTCCGAGCCCGACATAGTTCCCCTCCTGCGTCGCCGTCAGCAGGGGATGCAGCATCTTGATCGGCGCCTTGAACATCTCGACGAATTCGAGAACGCCCTGGTTCGCGCGGTTGAGCCCGCCCGAATAGGAATAGGCTGTCCGGGTCGATCTGCGAATGCATCTCCAGCTTGCGGATATCGACCTTGCCGACCAGCGAGGAGACGTCCTGGTTGTTCTCGTCGCCCGGCTCGGTCTTGGCGATGCCGATCTGGCGCAGCCGCGAGGGCTTCACCTTCGACGACGCGGAACTTGGTGATGTCGCCGCCGAACTCGTCCAGCCGCTTCAGCGCCCACGGGCTCATCAGCCCGGTCAGGCGCCGGCGCGGAATGTTGTAGTCCTTCTGCAGCTGCTCGGCCTGCGTATCGGGATCGAACAGCGCCAGCGGGCTCTCGAACACCGGGCGAGAGATCATTCCCCGCCTTCAGCACATAGATGTACTCGTCTTCCATCAGCGCCTTGATGCGCTCGGCCAGCGAGGACTTGCCGCCGCCCACGGGCCCAGCAGGTAGAGGATCTGCTTGCGTTCCTCGAGCCCCTGCGCGCCCTGCCGGAAGAAGGCGACGATCCGCTCGATCGTCTCTTCCATGCCGTAGAACTCGGAGAAGCGCGGATAGGCGCGGATCGTGCGGTTGGAGTGGATGCGCCCCAATCGCGAGTCACGCGAGGTGTCGATCATCTCCGGCTCGCCGATCGCGGCCAGCAGGCGCTCATGTGGACCCGCATACATCAGCGGGTCCTTCTTGCAGCCCTCCAGATACTCCTGGATCGTCATCACCGTCTCGCGACGGGTCTCGAATGCCTTGGTGTAACTGTCGAACAGATCGCGCGACATCATTGCTCCCGTTTCCGCCTGCACGCAGGCTCAAGAGGCACGTCCGAGGCTCGCTGCAGCGGCTACGCGCGGCGAGCCGTAACTCAGTCCCTCGTATGCTGCACCCTTTGGGAGAAGCGCGCCTGCCACGTAACGGAGCGCAGACGCTTCCCGGTGGTGCGAAGAGGAACCGTATTCCTCAAATGTCGGCGCTTCGGATGAGAGTTGAAAGAGGTGAACTGTTCAATCCGACCCGGCGCCGATTCAGGATAATAGAAGAATCGCGGCGTTGAACCAGCCTTCACTTCATTTGAACGAGCATTGGCTGCGTTGATCGCGCCACGTGACGCATAGGCCACAAAGACTGCGCCAGGACCGGGCAATACTGCGAAAACCTCGCCTTCGACTGAGGCAGACCAGCGACAGCCGCATGCCCGCGCATGATTATGCCCCGCATTCCCCGGCCGATCCGCCGCGCACACGAATTGTGACATGCCCTAGCGCCGGCTCTCAACGTCGCCACGCTGGCGCTCAAGATGTGTGAGTGCTGATGGATGGTCACGAAGGCCGACAAACAGCCTGCAGCTGGACAAGCCGAAACGGGATTCTAGAATTCACACTGCCGCTCGGGGGAGTCCTCACCATGAAACTGTCGCACCTGCTCGCACTCTCGTCGACGGCGCTTGCCCTGTCGCAGGCGCTTCCCGCGCTCGCGCAGACGCCGGACTGGATCTCCCGCTGCCGTCTTGAACTTGCCGACGATGCCAAGCCGGAGTCGGGCAAGTACCTCTTCATGACCCGGGGCCAGGTCGCGGGGGCGCCTGGGCGGGCGCAGCTGGATTACAATTGTGGCGTTTCCGCACGCGCGGCAGTCTATCCGGCCGATGCGAAAGACCTGCTGAATCCCTACTCCAGCCTCACAGTCAGCTTCAGCTATTTCAGCCCCGGCGACGGCAAGACCAAACCCGCCGTCGGCGCGGTCAGCTTCCGCGCCGTAGGCAAGGATTTCGCCGCCATTCCTGGCGCGCCTGTCATGATGAAGCTGGTGATTGATGGCGCAACCTTCGGTCCCTACCAACCCAATCCGGTCAGCTCGGGAATGTATTCCGTCTGGCTCGATACAGCCGAGACGGATGGCGATGGAAAGCCGCCGACGCTTAACGCAGTCGATTTCGCAAAGCTCGCGAAGGCCATCGACGCCATGAAGGCCGTCGAGATCGTCCTGGTGAGTGGGGGCGCTGACATCGTGCGCGCAAGCATTTCCGCGCCGAACGCCGCCGCATGGCGGGACGGCCTGTCAGCTTGGGCCGCAAAGACCAGCCCAGGCCTCGGGGTCGGCACGTCTTGTCCTGGCGGTGGCGAAATCCTGCACTGAGCTGCTGCCAACGGGCCGATATCACCCGCTGCAGATGTCGCCCAATGGTGACGGCTAGTGATGACGCCGGCGCATCTCGAACCGCCACACGTGATGATGCTCGACGTTGGCCTCGCCCGTGAACGCCAGATCGACGGCAGGCGAAGGCTTGTCCGGGTCGGGCGTCTGCGGGCCCCACCCGTTGAAGTCGTGCGGTAACCCGTCAGTCCAACCCGCTTCATGAGTGTTCGGCTGCGGGTTCAGGTCAAAGCCACCGCGCTGCAGGATGCGTCGGGCCTCGTTGGGGTCCATCTTCTCGGCCATCGAAAACTCCCTTGGTATGCGTCTGGGTAGACGTCGCCACCGCCCCTTGGGACGGCTCCACAGCGATAAACGTGCGGCCGGTGAAATGGTTACGTTCACATCTGCTTGTCGCCTCCGCATGCCGATGTGGGCTTATTGCGCCGCCGGACGCACCCTATATTGGCGCAGGCATGACCCAGACCCCGAACGACGTCCTCACCTTCTGGCGCGACGCCGGCCCAAAGGCCTGGTTCGCGAAAAGCGACGCATTCGACGCCAGCATCCGCACCGGATTCGAACCGCTCCACCACGCCGCCGCACGCGGCGAACTGACCGCATGGGAGACGACCGCCGACGGCGCGCTCGCCCTTCTGCTTCTGCTCGATCAGTTTCCGCGCAACATGTATCGCGAAAGCGCCCACGCCTTTGCGACCGATCCGCTCGCGCGCGGCATCGCTGCGCGCGCCATCGCCAGCGGCTTTGACCAGAAATTCGAAAAGGATCTCCGGGCGTTCTTCTATCTGCCGTTCGAGCACGCGGAGAACGCGTCCGACCAGGCCCGCGCCGTCGCCCTCTTCGAATCCACCGGCGACGCCGACCTCGTGAAGTGGGCAAAACTCCACGCCGATATCATCGTCCGCTTCGGCCGTTTCCCGCACCGCAACGCCTGCCTCGGCCGCGAGACGACGGACGCCGAGAAGGAGTTCCTCGCGAAGGGCGGCTTCAAGGGCTAGGCGTAGACATCAGTGCGGTTTGGGAGCGCCCCAGTCGTTCAGCATGACCAGCCTCGCCAGCCGCCGCATGCGCACCTTCACAAGCTGCGCATCCTGCCGCGTCGCGCCGCGCCATTCGCCGCGTTCAATGTTCTGCAGATCCTTGCGCAGACAGTCATACTCCGCACGAACGCACGCAATCAGTTCCGGATCGATATTCATGGGAAGGACACCAACGCAAACCCCGATGCGTGGTGAGCTAGGTCGCGAAGGCCCGATGTCACGCCAAAAGTGCGCTGGCGACTCCAGCAGGACTTGAACCTGCAACCGCCCGCTTAGAAGGCGGGTGCTCTATCCAGTTGAGCTATGGAGTCATCTTGCAGCACGCGTCTTAGGCGGGTTGCCCCGGTCACGCCAGACTAGGGGAACCTAGTGCGTCCACTGTCTCTTGCGGACCGCCGAGAAGTTGTCGGCATAGGCCTTGATCACGCGCTTCGGCTCGCGCGCTTCCGTTACCTGGAAGGGGATGCCGTTGCGGCGGGCGAACTCGATCGCCTCATCGCGCGTCGCAAAGGTCAGGCGGACCTGCGTGTTGGTGTCGGCATTGCTGATCCAGCCCATCAGCGGATCAACCGTGCGCGGCGGTCTCGCTGTCGAATTCCAGCATCCATTCCTGCGATTTCGCCGTGCCGGACTGCATGGCGTTGCGGGCGGGGCGATAGATCTTGGCGAGCATCTGGCGACTCCGTAACAACGCCCCATCTGCCCCTAAAGTTCTGAAAATTCAACTGCGCGCCGGGGTCGCTACTTCCTCAACCCGGAGATTGCCGCAAGCTCAGGATAAAGGCCGCCAGATCACCCACATCCGGCCCTTCGAACATGTAATTCGGCATTTTCGGGTGCGAGGCCTGCATCCAGGCGGCCAGCCCCTCGGGCGTGCTTTCCGTCCGTTTGGCGATCTTGCGGAAGTCAGGCGCGCCAATGTTGACTGCCGGCCCCTTTCCCAGCCCGATATCGTGACACTGGGAGCAGACCTGACCGGCGATGGCAGCACCCCGGTACGCCGCTGGATCGACGTCCGCTGCCGGCGGCGCCTTGGCCACGATCGCGGGTCTTTCAGGCGCCGGCGTCTCGGTTTTGCGCTCCGGATTGCACGCGACGATCGCCAAAGCCGCCACAAGGAAGCCGAGCAGATACTTGAGCCAATGCATTGGAATGCCGCCTGTAGCGATCGGACGCCCCGAACGGAGCCTCACCCGCATCCACATAGGTCGGCTTGATCGCCATCAAACCGCGAGGAGACTTCGGGCTTCTGCAGCGATCAAATTGGCCAGTCCCGGCAATTCGCCCGCCGTGAACGCCGCCATGGGCCTGTGGACGGCGCTCGAGACCAGCACGTCGAAGTCCACGCCGCCATGCATCCCCTCGCCCAGGAACAGCCCCACGGCCACCCAGGGCGGCTCGGCTGCGGCCACGACATCGGCCGCAAACGGCGCTTCCTCGAGAAACCCCACCTCGATCCGCCCATACCGGGCCTGCATCTCCCGCGCGACCATCCGCGCGCACGCCGCCGACCGTCCCGTCTGCTTCGATCCATGCGCCACCAGCACCACGCGCGGGTCCGCCGCATGGCTGATCGTCCGCAGCGCCAGATTGTCGGCCAGGAAAGGGCGCAAACGTACGCCACAGCGCCATCGGCGGGGCCAGCATGTGTCCCGCGCCGTGAAAAGTAAGGCTTCAGGCGTTTTTCGAAGAAATAGCCGTCGGAGAACAGCAGCGGCAGGCAAATAGCGGGTCGTGCGCCACAGGCCTCCAGCGTCCGCTCCACCACGCCTTCGACATTGACCAGCATCGAGCCCACGTCAGCGTCGGGAATGGCCGCGCCGACCTGCTCCACGAGCCCCGCCAGCCGCGCGTTGTTCGCAGCCCCGCCGCGCTCACCGTGCGCCGCCAGCAGGATCACGGGCCGGTCGGTCATCTACGCTACCATGGAGAAAACTGGTCCGAGTGGCTGGATTCGAACCAACGACCCTCTGCTCCCAAAGCAGATGCGCTACCAGACTGCGCCACACTCGGACTGTGGCCGGGCTTATACCCGAAAGATGGCGGAACGGAAGCAAACGCTTGCGGCAGACGCCGCGCGCCGGATTCCGGCCTATATTTAGCGCTTGTGTTAATTAACACATCATGCTAAATAAAACTCATGACCGACGCCCTCTCACAAACCCTCTCGGCCCTCGCGGACCCCACGCGGCGCGCCATCCTCGCGCGCCTCAGCGACGGCGCCGCGACCGTGAACGAGCTCGCAGAACCGTTCGAGATTTCCCTTCCCGCCATCTCGCGCCACCTGAAAGTGCTGGAAGCCGCCGGGCTGATCTCGCGCGGCCGCGAGGCGCAATGGCGCCCGTGCAAGCTGGAGATTGAGTCCCTGCGCGAACTCGATGGCTGGCTCGAGCGCTACCGCAAATTCTGGGAAGGCTCGTTCAACAAGATGGACGCCTACCTCAAACAGATCCAGGCGCCGGCCAAAAAAGGGGAAGAAGCAATGAGCGCACATGCCCGACAGATCGCCGACGACGAACTTTTCATCGAACGCGAATTCGACGCGCCCGTCGAACTCGTCTTCCGCATCTGGGAAGATCGCGACCACGCCATCCGCTGGTGGGGCCCGGAAAAATTCACCACCACCGAACTCGAAATGGATTTCCGTCCCGGCGGCAAATGGAACGCCACCATGGTCTCCAAGCAGTGGAAGATCAGCCGTATGGGCGGCGAGTACATCGAGATCGTGAAGAACAAGAAGATCGTCTTCACCTTCGCATGGACCCACGAGTCCGGCTTCGACAGGGACACCGTCGTCACCGTCACCTTCACGGAGAAAGACGGCAAGACGCTGCAGACCTTCCACCAGACACCGTTCTCGAGCGTGGAAGCGCGCGACAATCACATCGGCGGCTGGAACTCCTTCATCAACGACGAACAGCTCTACGTCGAAAACATCGCCTTCGGTCTCAAGCTTGGATTGCAGCTATGATCACGCTAACCACCTACAAATGGGTTCCCGATTTCGCCGCCCCGCTGATGCGCGCTTTCCGCGTTCGCTGGGCGCTTGAAGAAGCGGGCCTTCCCTACGATGTGCGTCTCGTGTCGCTCGGGGCCGAACAGAAATCGCCCGAACATCTCGCGCGCCAGCCCTTCGGCCAGGCCCCCGCCATCGAGGAAGACGGCCTCGTGATGCACGAAAGCGGCGCCATCGTGCTCTACATCGCGGAAAAGAGCGAAGCCCTGATGCCGAAGGACCGTATCGGTCGCGAACGCGCCACCGCCTGGGTGTTCTCCGCACTCAACTCCGTCGAGCAGGCCGTGCAGGAACTCGGCTCGATCATCTTCTTCCACAAGGACGCCGCCTGGGCCAAGGAACGCCGCCCACAAGTCGAGCAGTTCCTGCGCCTGCGCCTCGGCCAGCTCTCCGATGCCCTCGGCGACAAGGATTACCTCGAAGGCCGCTTCACCGTCGGCGACCTCATGATGTCAGACGTGCTGCGCATCATCGACTCGACCCACATCGTCGACGAGTTCCCAGCCCTGAAAGCCTACAAGCAACGCTGCGAATCCCGTCCCGCCTTCCAGCGCGCCATGAAGGACCAGATGGAGGGGTTCGCACAGGCGGCGTGATTGGCGCAGAACAGCCAACGCGACCAGCGTCAGGTCTTCCACACTACTCCCCACACGCGCTTCCAAAGTGGCGCTGCGCGACAATGCTTGCCATCGACGGGGAGACCACTACGTTCTTGCGCGGATGGCTGAGCCAAACAGCCAAGGGGGAGACAAGCCGTGAAGTCCACATTTTGCGCACTGCTGCTCGCAACTGGCCTGACCGCTGCGCAACCGGCGCTCGCACAACTTCCATGCAAAGCAGACACCGACGAAGCCGCCGCCACAAAACTTGCGGACCAGAGTCAGGATTATCTCGCGGGCTTCTATGTCGGCATGCAGATGGCCTTGACCCCGAAGACATTCCCATTCGACGCCATCGCCAGGATCGACGAGCCCTGCACGCGCGGTAAATTCGATGCTGCCGGCGTTACATATGAGATATTCGGCGGCCTGGGCGATAGTCCGCCGCGCTACGCAACAGGGCCAGACCCCAAAAGGGTCGCCTACATTGCGCTGGGTCCGCCGCCAGCCACCGCGCTCGCGTGGGCGAAGGATCGCAATCGCTCGAACGGCCTCAGCTTCAAAGGCGGCGGCGTCTTCGTCCTCGCCATCACCAATGGCGACAAGCGGGACATCTTCGCTGTGTACGACAATGTGCCCGGTGATACGCAGTTGCTCGCCGCATTTCGCGACGCACTCGATGGAAAGCTGCAAAAGGTTGCGACGTTCGACTCAAAGACCGGCGAGACAGAGTTCGCAAACTAGAACGCCTCAGATCTTCCGCAACAACCTGAACACGCCCGTCCCGCGCGCGCGCACTTCATCGCCCACCATGATGAGGCATTCGGTCTGCGCGACATCCTCGTCGTGTCCGACGAGGCGTCCGCGCGCGACCAGCCAGTCGCCCTTCTTCACGGGATCGAAGTATTCCATCGCCATGCGCAGCGTCACCGTCCGCCGCTGCAGCTTGCCCACCGCCGCACGCGCCATCGCGCTGTCGCAGATCGTGGCGATCATGCCGCCATGCATGAAGCCCATCGTGTTGGTGTGAACCAGCTCCACCGCCACGCCGAGCGTGATCTCGCCCGGCTCATTGTGCTCCGCCTGAAACAGCGGGCCGACATGATTCACATAGGGCGCGCGCGGCTGATAGATGAAGCCGGCAACCGGGGAGATCGGCAGATCGCTGTCAGACACGGGGCGCCTCAGCCGGCATTGCCGAACGCCTTCGATTTCACCTTGTCGCCGGTCTTGAGGCCCAGCGCTGCAACCTGCCCCGCCGGTATCTCCATCACCGCCACCCAGCCGAGCCCGGTCCACAGCGGACGCAGGCTGCCCGGGCGCGCATACTGGACGATGCCGGTGATCGTGCCGTTCGGCCCGAGGAACAGCATGTCGAGCCCGATCGTCACGCCCTTCATCGTCGGCGAGGCAGGCTCGCCATTGTTGCGATAGTCGATCAGCAGGCCGTGATCCTTGGCGAGGTCCGCGCGGCCGGCCAGACCCTTCTCGGCGGCGGGCCGCGTCTTGGCCACCTCCACGGTGAACGTGGCTGTCTTCGCCCCGCTCCCCACAACCACGGTTTCCGTCGGCCCCTGAGCCGCCGCCGGCAGCGCGAAGGCAAAGCCAAGCGAAAGGGAGAGCGCGAGTGCGGAAAGAGCGTGTTTCATGGCGCAAACGGATAAGGCGCCGCCACGGCAAAGCCAAGAGTGTCCAGCCAGCAGCATAACCGCCTAGGGAACCAGCTTGGCGCTCACGATATGGCGGCCCTTCTGGCCCTTGCCGATCGAGGCCAGCAGGGTCTGCCCCGGCTGCACTTCCTCAACCCCGGCCTTCCGGACCACCACCATGTGAAGGAAGATGTCCTCCGGATCGTCGCGCCGCTGCACAAAGCCATAGCCCTTGGTGCGGTTGAACCACTTCACCACCACCACTTCCAGCGGCCCTTCGGCTTCCGCGCCGTCAGCCGGCTCGTTGGCGAGCAGCTCCAGTACTTCGTGAACCTGGAAGCCCGTGTCCCGCGTCGCCACGTGACACACGATCCGCGCCCCCTCGGGCGCCGAATCGCGGCCGAATTTGCGCATGACCGAGATGTGCAGAAGCACGTCGCGCGTCAGCTGACCGCCCTGCGGACCGGAATCCGGCACGACAAAGCCATATCCCTTGGCAGGATCGAACCACTTCACGCGGCCCTCAACCCTCACCACCGGCTCCGGCGTTTCGTCAGGCAAAGTCTGATTTTCTTGCTGCTGCATCCAACCACGCACTCCCCAGCGCGATGACTGTAGCATGACAATTCGATCCGCAAACATGGTTTACGGTCGCGGCTATCCGCAGCGGGAGAGCCGCCGAAGAGTCGTGCAAAGCGCTGGAAATCTGTCCGCCCGAAGCGCTCTTTGCGCCTGACGCGCAACAGGATTTTCTGAGCGCTAAACCCCGCTGGCAGTCCCTAGGGGAGTCGAACCCCTCTTCCCTGGTTGAAAACCAGATGTCCTAACCGATAGACGAAGGGACCGCTCGGCGGAGGGGGGCGATATACCTGCATGTGCTCAGGCGTGCAAGCGGTCCGGTGACGACATCGGATCGGCCGCCGCAAGACCCTGCGCCAGCCGCAGCCCCTCGCTCAATTCGCTTGTAAAACGCTCGAATTCACGCGCCTGGGCGTCGGCGCCGGCAGCCGCAAGAGGTAGGACGGGTGGACCGTCACGAACACTGGCCGCCCGTCCGTGCCCGCATGGATTCGCCCGCGCACTGCATGCAGTGGCCCTTTATACCCCCGTCAGCGAAGCAAGCGCGGTCGCCCCCTGGCGCCACCGTCAGGGCCGGGTTCGGTCAGCGGGCGATTCCAAAAGGTGACTGCGTCTGGCGATCCGGTTCGACTGACGTTTCTCGCTGGCGCAGACGTCCAGCTTGCCGCAAAACCCGCGAGCCGCCGAAGGATTACCATGCGCATCGCCGTCATCGTCGCCCTCGCGGTCATGCTCGCCGCGCCGGCCTTCGCGCTGGACATCACCGCCCAGCTCGAACAAGCCGAGCGCGAGCGTGATGCCATCATGAGCGCCGTCGACGACGCCATCCTCGCGGGCGACTGGGCCACGGCCTGCACCAAGGCAAAGCAGGCAACCGCCAGCGCAACGCGAGATCGCCAACACCGCCAGCGACTGGTTCGACAACCAGGAATACGCGCGAACGCTCGACGAAAAAGACTATCGGGCTTTCGGCGTGCGCGTGACGCGGCTGTATCAGGCGCACGCCGATCTCGCCCAGGCCGATGCAGGCATCTGCGCCAAGGCGGCGGAATAGGCGTCAGGCCAAAGCCACGTCCGCCACTTCGATCTGCACCTTGCCCGGCCCCTTCCACGTATCCGGCCGCAACCGCCCCGCCACATGGATCGCCGCGCCGCTCTGGATCGCCTGCCCCTCCGGTCCATCGGCCACGCGGAACGCAATCGCCCGCACCCGCGCGCCATCCTCGCCGATCATGTCGAACGCGATGTGGTTCTCGCCGACCCGCCGCGCGCCCGCCGCCCGCACATTCGGCACGGCGAACAGCGGCTCCGGCGCGCCCGACCCGAACGGCCCCACGTGCTCGATGAGGTCCAGCAACTCGCCCGTCGCCGCCCCCGGCGCCAGCGCGCCATCGATCTCCAGCACGCGCGCTTCTTCCAGCTCGAACGTCGCGCCCGCCGTCGCCGCTTCGAGATGATCGCGCAGCTCACTCAGCCGCGCCGGGTCCATGCTCAGCCCCGCCGCCATCGCGTGCCCGCCGCCCGACAACAGCATCCCCGACTTCGCCGCCGCGCTGACATCAGCTCGCCAAGATTGACGCCCTGCACCGACCGCCCCGATCCGCGCGCGACAGGCCCGAGCCCCTCGCCCCATCCGACGACAATCGCCGGCCGGTGAAACTTCTCCTTCAACCGCCCCGCCACGATCCCGATCACGCCCGGATGCCAGCCCTCGCCGCCGACAACGAGGATCGCCGCATCCGGCTTCTCGGCCAGCCGCCGCTCCACCTGCTCGATCGCCGCCTTCTGGATGCCCGCCTCGACTTCCTTCCGCTCCTGGTTCTGGAAGTTCAGCTTCTCCGCCAGCTGGATCGCCTCCGCGCGATCATCCGTCGCCAGCAGTTTCGCCGCCGTCCACGGATCACCGATCCGCCCGCCCGCATTCAGCCGCGGCCCCAGCACGAACGTCGCGTGATAAACCGACTTCGGCGCCTCGATGCCCGCCACTTCCGACAGCGCCTTCAGCCCCGCATTCTCCAGCCGCTCGAGAACCTTCAGCCCGCGCGTCACCAGCGCGCGATTGACGCCCTTCAACGGCGCCATGTCGCACAGCGTGCCCAGCGCCGCGAGATCGAGCCACTTCATCGGATCCGGCAGCCCGCCCTCCGGCGCCTGTCCGCGTTTGCGCGCCAGCCGGTTCAGCGCCGCCACGAGCACGAACACCACGCCCGCCGCCGCGAGAAAGCCGTGCCCCGACGTGTCGTCCGGCCGGTTGGGATTCACCAGCGCCAGCGTCTTCGGCATGTGATCGTCGTGCATCAGGTGGTGATCCATCACCACCACATCGAGCCCGATCTCGTTCGCCGTCTCCAGCGCCGCAATCGCCGCCGCGCCGCAATCGACCGTCACCACCAGCTGCGCGCCCATCGCCTGCAGCGCGCGAAACGCGCCCGGCGTCGGACCAAAGCCTTCGGTCAGGCGATCCGGCACGTAGAGGATCAGCTCGCGCCCCCACGCCCGGAAATACCGCGACAGGATCGCCGACGACGTGCCGCCATCGACGTCATAGTCCGCGAACACCGCCACCTTCTTGTCGGCGATGATCGCATCGAGGATCACCTCCGCCGCCTTGTCCATGTCCGCGAACGAGGACGGATCGGGAAACAGGTCCTTCAGCGTCGGATTGAGAAACAGCTCCGCCTCATCCGCCTTCACGCCGCGCGCCGCCAGCATCCGCCCCACCACGTCCGGCGCCTTCAGCCGGCGCGAATGCTCCGCCGCCAGCCGGTCGTCCGTCGGCCTCTGCCGCCAGGCCTTGCCCGACAGCGAGTTCGAAACACCGAGGAAATGGGATGGTTGCTCATGAGAATCACCCAGCGAACGTGGGCCCTCCGCGACTCGCGATCAACCCCACCGCTTGACCCCACCCCCCGTGAGCGCACACTCACATTGGAACCATCGGAGGGACTCATGGCCAGCAAACCCGGCGCAGGACAGACCGCGCTCATCACAGGCGCGTCCGCCGGCATCGGCGTCGATCTGGCGGAGTGCTTCGCAAAAGGCGGCTATGATCTCATCATCACCGCGCGCAGCGAAGCCGCCCTGAAGGAAGTCGGCGAACGCCTCATCAAGACCCATGGCGTGAAAGTCGCGGTCGTCTCCGGCGATCTCGGCGCGATCAACGCCGGCGCCAAGCTCGCGGCCGGCATCGCCGAACGCGGCCTCACCGTCGATGTCCTCGTCAACAATGCAGGCTTCGGCCACGCGGGCGGCTACGCTGCCGAACCGATCGAGCCGCAGCTCGGCATGGTCGATCTCAACATCCGCGCGCTCACCGAACTCACGCACATCTACTGGAAAGGCATGCTGGCGAAAAAGCGCGGTGGCGTCCTCAACGTCGCCTCCACCGCCGCCTTCCAGCCCGGCCCGCTGATGGCCGTCTACTACGCATCGAAAGCCTACGTGCTGTCCTTCTCCGAAGCCCTCTGGGAAGAAGCGCGCGGCACAGGCGTCCACGTCAGCTGCCTCTGCCCCGGCCCCACCGTCTCGAAATTCCGCGAGCGCGCCGGCACCGACAAGACGCGCCTCGGCAAGACCAGCAAGGCGATGCCCTCCATGCCCGTCGCCCAGGAAGGCTATGAAGGCTTCCTCTCCAACAAACGCGTCGTCGTCACTGGCGGCCGCAACAAGATGCTGATCAACGCCACCCGCATCCTGCCAAAAACCCAGGTCCTCAAAATCGTCCGCCGCCTGCAGGAAAAGCCCTGACTCGGGACCGCCAGAATCGGCCGATTCTGCGCATCGGATTTTCAGCGCGATCTGAACAATTCCAACAGCTTGCGCGATCGAGACCAGCCGATTCCGTATATCCCAATCCTACACCCCTCCGCCCCGGCGTATGATGCCTCCATCCATCCCGCAGGAGGGCAGCTGATCACTGTTCAACGGCGCGGGATCGGACGCAGATGAGCGTGAAAGCCTGTGTGAGCCGAAGAGGAGCCAGGGACCGGACTAATGGAGCCCTGGAAAACACGGGAGTGATCGAGGGATTGCGGCTGAACATCCGCAACCTGCACGCCGGCGACGAGAATAGGGTCAGGCGGTTGAAACACCCCGCTGTTCCCCCGTGGCCGGATAACATCTGTCGGGGACGCGGGAACCGCGAACCTCTTCTTCTACCGGTAGCGCTGGCAACAGCGACGCCAACTCACGCGGGGCATCCCGCGTCCCCGGGCCCTCCACCTGATTGGAGACCCACCTGCCTCCCGAAGCTTCTGGCGTAGGGGGAGCGACAGCATCCCGGACGGCGCAGCCGGTCCGATTGCGAACGCATACCTCTCATCGTCATTCCGGCCGGAATGACAACGTGAGAAAGGATATTGTTGAGAGCTCAGAGAAGCTCACCGCCCCTCAATACACCTGCAGCGGCTTCACCAGCTCGGCTTCCTTGGCGCACATCGCAGCATCAGGCACACCGCCCGCAGCCCGCGCCGCGGCCAGTTCACCGCGCGCCTTGTCCAGCGCCGCGCGATACTCATCCGAGCCCTGCAGCGCTGCGAACACGCCTGCCGCATTGGTGCGGCCGGCTTCGACCGCGCTCATGTTGTGAACGCCGCACACCACCCGGCTTTCGCCATAGGCCCGGCCACGGGCCAGCGCCTGCGTCGAATGCTCCGGCGAAAGCTGGGCCACCACCAGTCCCGCCGTGAAGCCGAGCGACGAATGGCCCGACGGATAATCGAACGACTTCGCAATCCCGCCATCGCGGTCGATGCAGATATTGCCCGGATTGTGCTGGAACGGACGCGTCCGCTTGTAGAACTGCTTGGCCGCTTCAGCCGCCATGCCCGCATCGACCGTCGTGCGGCTGATGATGGTCAGCAGCGTCGGCGAGTTTTCCGGCGTCATCGTAACGCCAACCGCGCACGAGAAATCCTTCATCACGTCCGCCGGCTTGTAGCTGTCATCCGAGATCGCGAGCTTCCAGCGCTCCGAGCCCTCGAGCGCGCGCGTCTTGAGGAAGATGTCCCAGTCGAGCGTGTTGCGCGCATCGCCCGCCTTGGGAGACGGCGGAATGGTCGCCAGCGCGTTGGGCAGGGTAGCCGCGGTCAGGAAGCCGGCAGGCCGGCCCGTCGCTGCGGGCGCAGCGCCTGCCATGGCGGTCGGGGGGGCGGGGGTGGTTTGCGAGATGCCGCCAGCGCAGGCCACGAGAACGGCCAGCCCAACCGCCAGTGCGGCATAGGTCCCGGCTTCGGCCTTTGGCTTCATGGCGCCACTCCCCTTGCGGGAACTTACCTACGTCTTGAATCCGTCATCGAGCAAGCGCGATTGCGACGCACGCAGGGCACATGTCAGTGTACCCACAAAAACAAGGGGAAATGCCTGTGATCGAACGCCAGATCGACATCGCGACAGCCGATGGCGCCACCACCACCTTCATCGTCCATCCCGATCGCGACGGCCCATTTCCCGTCATCGTCTTCCTGATGGACGCCCCCGCCATCCGCGAGGAATTGAGAGACATGGCCCGCCGCTTCGCCAGCTCCGGCTACTACGTGATGCTGCCGAACCTCTACTACCGCGCCGGCGTGATGGAGCTTGGCCCGATCGACTTCACGCCCGACAGCCCGTGGCGCGTGAAGATGTTCGACCTGATGAACGGCCTCGGCATCTCGATGGTCATGACCGACGTCGACGGCATGCTCGCCTTCGCCGACGCAGACCCGGCCGCGAACGCACAAGTCGTCGGCACGGTCGGCTACTGCATGAGCGGCCGCTTCGCCATCTGCGCCGCCGGCCATCGCCCCGACCGCGTGAAGGCCACCGCCTCCATCTACGGCGTCCGCCTCGTCACCGAAAACGACAACAGCCCGCACCTCATCGCGAAAAACTCACCCGCCGAATTCTACTTCGCCTGCGCCGAGCGCGATCACTACGCGCCGCAGGAAATGGTCGACCAGCTGAAGAAGGACCTCGCCGGCGCCAATGGCGAGGTCGAGCAATATCCCGACACCGACCACGGCTTCGCCTTCCCGCAACGCCCCGCCTATCGCAAGCTCGCGGCGGAACAGCATTGGGAACGGGTGCTGAGCCTTGTTCAGGCGGAATCTGCGCTGATGCTCAAGGGCTCATGCCTGTGCGGCGCGGTCGCCTACGAGGTCGAAGCCGACAGCGGACCCATCGTTCACTGCCATTGCGGGACGTGCCGCAAGACGCACGGCTCCGCCTTCTCGACCGTGTCAGCTGTCCCGCGCGAAAAATTCCGCTTCACAAGCGGCGAAGACTTGCTCGCCGCGTTTGAATCGTCACCGGGTAAACTTCGTCACTGCTGCACGCGATGCGGATCGCACATCGTGGCCGAACGCTCGGCCAGCCCACGATCTGATCCGCCTCGGCTGCCTCGACACGAAGATCGACGCGCGCCCGAAAATGCATATCTGGAGATCGCGATGGCGCGAACTGGTACGACCCAAAGGATCAGATCCCGGAGCTTCCCGCCAGGCCGCTAGTATTCGAACAGCTTCGCGTCCCGGTCGGCCCGCTTCTTCGCGGCTTCCAGCACGTGCGCGGCGAGCGCCTTCTTCGCGCCCTTGCCCTTCAGCACGTTCGCCGGATCGAGGTGATGCTTGTCGATGATGGCGCGCAGCTCCTTCGCATCGAACTTCGCCGCGCGTCTTGAACGCTGCTGGAGCCCCTATTTCGTAGCCTCGGCTCGTCTCGCGCTTCCCTGCGCGGCGAGCGCCTTCTTCGCGCCCTTGCCCTTCAGCACATTGGCCGGGTCGAGATGATGCTTGTCGATGATGGCGCGCAGCTCCTTCGCATCGAACTTGCCGATACGCTCTTCAAACGCGACCGGGTCCTTCCGATATTCCACCAGCGGCAGGAAGCCCTCGATGCTCCGCTCCGCCATGCGCTTCTCGGCGAGGTCCTGTCCGAACTTGGCCATCACGTCTTCAAGCTTTTTGCCGAAGGCGGGGTTGGCGACGGCTTCCTCCGTCACCACCTTGAACATGTTCGACAGGGCGCGGTCGATCATGGGGTTCTCCGCTAGATAAGTCCGGCGCGTTCGCGGAACTCCGCCGCGAACTTCCGGATGACAGGCGCTGCGGCGCCGTACTTCTGTTCAAACGTACGCTTCTGCTCCGACCATTCCGCCGCACGCGCAATCTGTTCGGTCTGCGGAATGCGCGTGTCGAAGACATTGAACTGCTGCTTGAGCATTTCGGCTTCGCTCTGGTGCAGCGAGTTGTTCGGTTCGTACTTCGTTATCAGCGTCCAGATGCGCTCGTCGGTGAAACGCCGCTGCTCCATCGAGCGCAGCGCCCGCTTGCGGAACGCGAAGATGCCGAGCCGCGAGACGTAATCGGGAATGGTCGGGATGACGATGAATTCGGAAAGCTCGATCGCCGCCTCTGCGAACATCGAGATGCCCGGCGGACAGTCGAACAGCACCACGTCATAGCTTTCGCTGACATTCTCGATCGCCGAATTGGTCAGACGCGAGAACCGCGTGTTGAGCTGCCGGATATCGAAGCCCTGGCTCGACCCACTTCTCGAGCGCGTGCCGCTCGATATAGCGGAACTCCGGCGTCGAGATCAGAAGGTCCAGCGTCGGATCGCCGCTGATATCGCTCACCTTGGTGGCGATGAAGTCGCGGAAGAAGCGCGGCTCGCCGCCGTAAACGTACTGATTGAAATACGCGTCGATCGTCTTTTCGCTCTGGCGCAGCTCGATCCAGCGATCCTGCCCGGCCAGCATCATCGAGACGTTGGATTGCGGATCGAGATCGATCACGAGGACGCGCAGTCCTTCCGTGGACAGCACTTCGGCGAGGCTTGCCACCGTGGTGGATTTGCCGACGCCGCCTTTCATGTTCACGACGGATACCGTCCGCGGCGTCACGGGCTAACTCCACTAGGTGTCAGGATAGCGCTGGAAACAGGCGTCGGACGGTTCGGCTTCAAGGTCAAGCGAGCGTTGCGGGTCCGATCCCGGTTACTTCTTGTCCGCAGGCGCGGGTGTCGACGCGGGCGGCAGGAAGGGATTCGTGCCGGGCTCGATATAGACCAGCCCGTTCTCCTCATTCTCCTTGGCGATCTGCTTTTCGATCGCGTCCTGCTCGGCCTTCCATTGCTTGGCCTGACGCTGCAGTCGCGACCGTTCCGCGATCGGGCCTGCGACTTCCGGGTCGGCCCATTTGTTCGGCACGAACCAGACATAGAACCCGACCACCACGCCGATGGCGATGATGACGTAGTTCCAGTATTTCCAGCCCCAGTTGATCGGGGTCCAGCGGCCGGGAGGGATGTCTTTCTTGCTCATGTCAACTGGCTCAGCTCTGGGGCTTCAATTCGGGCGGCACAAATTTCTCGCGCAACGTCACCAACTCCTCGGCGATCGAGGGGTGGAGGGCGCAGGTGCGATCGAAATCGGCCTTGGTCGCGCCCATCTTTACGGCGATGGCCACGGCCTGGATGATTTCGGGCGCATCGGGCCCGACGATGTGCACACCGACGACTCGCTCGTCCTCGGCCCGCACGACGATCTTCATTAGCACACGTTCCTCATCCCCCGTGAGCATGTCTTTCATGGGGCGGAACCGGGTCTTGTAGATATCGACCATGCCGTAGGCCTTGCGCGCGTCGGCCTCGGTCATGCCGACCACGCCCACGGGAGGCTGGGCGAATACGGCGTGCGGGATGTCCTTGTGGTCGAAGGTCGTCGGCATGTTCATGAATTCGGACTGGGCGAACGCCTGCCCCTCGCGAATCGCCACCGGCGTCAGGTTCACGCGGTTGGTGACGTCGCCCACGGCGAAGATGTGCGGAATGTTGGTGCGCGAGCTGTCATCGACAATCACGGCGCCCTTGGCGTCCAGCTTCACGCCGATTTTCTCGAGACCAAGCCCGAACGTGTTCGGATCGCGTCCCGTCGCAAACAGAACCTTGTCGCCACTCGCCGTCTCGCCGTTGGACAGATGGACGGTGACTTTCTCGCCCTCCTTGGTGAGCTTGACTGGCGCGCCATGTGTGATGACCTTCACGCCCTTGCGCTTCAGCTCGTCATGCACCTGCGTGCGCACGTCATCGTCGAACCCGCGCAGCACGGTCTCGCCGCGATAGACGAGGCAGACGCGCGCACCGAGGCCGCTCATGATCCCAGCGAACTCGACCGCGATATAGCCGCCGCCGATGATCACGATGTGCTCGGGGATCTTGTCGAGGTGGAACATCTCGTTGGACGACACCGCCAGCTCGATGCCCTCGATATCGACCGGCATGGAGGGCGTGCCGCCGGTCGCGATCAGGATCTTGCCCGCCGTGATCGTGCGGTTCGACTTCATTAGGCGCAGCGTATGCGCGTCTTCGAACTCGGCCCGCTCGTCGATCATCTCGACGCCGGCATTCCGCACATTGCGCGCATAGATGCCCGACAGCCGGTCGATCTCGCGATGCATGCGATCCATGAAGAGATTGTGGTCGTAGGTCGCGTTATCGACCGTCCAGCCATAGCCCTTCATGTGCTCGAGCGAGCGGCCAAACTCGCTGGCGTAGACCATGTATTTTTTGGGGATGCAGCCGCGCACCACGCAGGTGCCGCCCGCCCGATATTCCTCCGCGACAGCGACCTTTGCGCCCGCCATACCCGCAAGCCGGCTGGCCCGGACACCGCCGGATCCCGCACCAATCACGAACAAATCATAGTCAAACGCCATGGGACGCCCCGGCTGCTACTGGAGCCCTATCTAGGGAGTCCGCGAGGTTGGCGAAAGCCTGCCAATCTGGCCGGGCACTTGAGCCCTACTTCACCACCAGCGGCCAGGCAGGGCCGACGCCTGAGGCGGGCTTGCCGGCAGTGTCGCCCTTGAAGGCGTAGAGCGCCTTACCCTTGTAGGCCCATTGCTTCGAGCCATCGTCGCGCGTGATCACGGTCCAGTCACCGTCATTGGCAGCGCCCGGCGCAGCGGCGAGCGGCGGCCATGCCGTGGCGCAGGCGGCGTTGCAGCTGGATTTGCCCGGCGTGCGATCATTGGTGAAAGTGTAGAGCGGCTTGCCATCCGGCGACGAGGAAGCTGCCTTCCTTTTCCGTAACGCCCGGAGGCGTCGCCCAGGCAGCGCCAGCAAGCGACAGGAACGCAACGAGAGCCAGTCCGCCAGCAACGCGCATTGTCGTCATCCTTCAGCCCGCGCCGGCAAATGGCGGCGCAGAGAGAAAGCTAGCACCCAACTGTGGCGGAACAACGTGCTTCGGCAGGTCAGTTCGGCGTCCTAGTTGGGCATCGGCTCCATTTGCATGCCCGGAGGCATGCCCTGCATACCCTGCGGCGGGGCGGCATGACCGCCAGTCGGCCAGGCCGAGTTGACGCGCGCAATCGCCTTGGTGGTGGCGGCCTGCGCCAGCGTGCCCATCTGCTGCATCGTCTCGCCCATGGCCGCTTCCTGCTTCTGGGCGATGGCGAGGCCCTCTTTCGAAGTCAGCAGTTTGTTGAGGAGTTCGAGTTCCTTGATGTTGAATTCCTTGGTCAGGCTCGCGACCAGCGTTTTCTTCAGCTGGGGCAGGTCCTCGGTCAGCTGGCGGTTGACCGCCATGTCCACCTGATTGGCCTGATCCTGCTGGATCACGCCCTGCTGCATTAGCCCCTGGATCTGCTGGCGGCCCACCTGCCTGACCAGGTTGTCGCCCAGCATCACGTCGGCGATCCTGGCGGCGACTCGCTCCTCGCCCTTCGGCTGGCCCGCGGGCTGGCATGCGGCCGTCAGCAGGGCGGCGCCCAGAATGGCGGATTTCCAGATGCTCATCGCTTGATTCCTGTCCGTGCCTCAGATCACCGTTTCGGGCAGGCGTGTATCATCCGTCGCGGCCAAACCCTAGAGGGCTTGGCGGGCTTTCGTTACGGGCCTGCGACAATCCGTGCCCCGTCGGCTTCCCCGATGATCACGCTGTCGGCGTAACCAATGAAAAGCCCATGTTCGACCACGCCCGGCAGGTCATCCAGCACGGCCGCCAGCCCGGCCGGGTCGGGGATCGCGCCACAGGCCAGATCGAGGATCAGGTGACCGCCATCGGTGTGCAGCAGGCTCTCGCCTGTCGCCATCCGCCAGCTGGAGGTCGCCGCTCTCGAGGCCGATCCATTTGAGACGATCATGGATGCGGCGGCGCGTCAGCTCCGATCCAAATGCGTTGATCTCGACCGGCAACGGGAAACGTCCCAGCGTCTCGACCTGCTTCGACGGGTCGGTGATCACGACCATGCGGTCGGAAGCTTCAGCGATGATCTTTTCGCGCAGCAGGGCCGCGCCGCCGCCCTTGATGAGATTGAGTTCGGGATCGAACTCGTCGGCGCCATCGATGGTGAGATCGATCCGTTCGAGTTCATCAGGCGACACAAGGCGGATGCCAAGCGAGCGCGCCAGCTTGTCAGTTGCTTCCGATGTCGGCGTACCAACGATCTTGAGGCCGTCTTTGACGCGCTCGGCCAGCAGGCGCACGAAAATGGCGGCGGTGGAGCCAGTGCCGAGTCCAAGCACCATGTCTGGCTGAACGAGAAGCAGCGCCGCTTCTGCGGCCTTGCGTTTGGCGATGTCAGACACGTGTGCTTCCTCAGCCCGGCGGAGTGATCAGGACTTTTCGCCGGTTGCAGCGCGCGCGCCGGCGGTCATCAGGTTCATGAAACCCTCTGTCGCCTGTCCGCCCATCGAATACCACTGCTTGAGATAGAATTCCGGGCTCACCAGCTCGATGTTCTGCTCGATGCGCTGCTTCACGGCGCCGACCAGCGTTTCGTTGACCGGCGTCAGGTCCGGCAGGCCCAAGAATGTGCGCGCTTCTTCCGGCGTGCATTCCACGGTGATGTTCATCTTCATGGCCGGCTCCTGTCGTCGCTTTATCAGAGCGGATTTCCGAGGCTTTGGAAACCAGCCGCTCCCCATGCGCCCGTCTACACAACAATTCTGACCAAAGGGTCAGCACTATTATACCCGGATATAATTGACGCCTCTGTCGGGACGCGCCATAAGCGGCCCCGACCCGGAGCCGAGCCATGACCCCCACCGCCATTGCCCCATCCGCCGTCGCATTCGAGGGCGACCGACGGATAGCCGACGGATCAATCGCCGACGTGGCTATCGCAGTCCGGAAGCGGGTGGGCCGGGGGACGCACGAGAACATCCTGATTTTTGATCACGCCTCGGGCAAGACGCTCAACTTGGTCTTGACGGGCACCGAAGCAGAGGTCCGCGCACGTTACGCCGAAGCGTCGCCTGCGCCAGTCGAGACGCCGCCCGAACCTGCGGCCGCTGGCCCGCGTGGACCGGGGCGACCCAGACTGGGTGTCGTGCCGCGCGAGGTCACGCTGTTGCCGCGTCACTGGGACTGGCTGAACGCGCAGCCTGGCGGGGCGTCGGTCGCGTTGCGAAAACTGGTCGAGGAGGCGCGCAAGACACGTGGCCAAACCGACACATTGCGTGCGCGGCAGGAAGCAGCCTATCGCTTTCTTTCCGCCATTGCTGGGGATTGGCGCAACTACGAGGATACGACCCGCGCACTGTACGCGGATGACGCCGACCGCTTCCGCGCACTCACGGAAGACTGGCCGGCGGACGTTCGCGACCATGCCCGCCTTCTCGCTGCTGCCGCCTTTACCCAAAAAACCTGATCGGACCCGTTCGTGACCGAAACGCTTGAGACAGCAGCCGCGCCCCTGAAGGACGTCGAGGCCCACACGAAACCGTTGTGGCGGACGTTCCTGACGTTCCTCGCGCCGATGATGCTGTCGAACATCCTGCAGTCGCTGTCGGGCACGATCAACAGCGTGTTCCTCGGCCACATGATCGGCGTGAAGGCGCTGGGCGCGGCGACGCAGTTTTTTCCGATCATGTTTTTCCTGATGGCTTTCGTGATCGGGCTTGGGTCCGGCGCGTCGGTCCTGATCGGGCAAGCCTACGGCAAGGGCGACTTCGAGAAGGTGCGCACGATTGCGGGCGCCTCCCTCGCGCTGTCGCTGGTGTTCGGCCTGGTCGCGGCTGTCGCGGGTGGCATCCTTGCAGAGCCGCTCATGATTGCGCTGCAGACACCGCCCGACATCATCAAGGACGCGACCGAATACGCGCGCATCATGATGCTCGCGATGCCGGTATTCTTCGTCTTCCTGCTCGCAACCTCGATCCTGCGCGGCGTCGGCGATGCTGTAACGCCGTTGTGGACGCTGGCCCTGTCGACGGGTGTCGGCCTGCTTGTCACGCCAGCCCTTATTCTCGGTGAATTCGGACTGCCGAAGATGGGCGTCGCAAGTGCGGCCTACGCCTCGCTGATCTCGCTGTTCGTCGCGATGGCGTGGCTGGCCTGGCACCTGATCCGCCGCAAGAACCCGCTCGCGCCGACGGCCGAGCTGTTGAAGCATGTCAGCCTCGACCCGAAAGTGCTCGGCTCCGTGCTGCGCATCGGCGTGCCGACCGCGTTCCAGATGGTGATCGTGGCGGTCGCGGAAATCGCGCTGCTGTGGATCGCCAACGGCTATGGCTCGAACGCGACGGCGGCTTACGGCGTCATCAACCAGATCATCGCCTATGTTCAGTTTCCCGCCATGTCGATCGGCATCTCGGCGTCCATCCTCGGCGCGCAGGCCATCGGCGGCGGACGGCAGCACATGCTGTGGCCGATCACCCGGATGGCGCTCATCCTCAACGTCGCCATCACCGGCACCGGCATCCTGGTCGTCTACCTGCTCTCCGGCCCGATCGTGTCGATGTTTGTGGCTGAGCCCGTTGTGGCCCAGCTGACCCAGCATCTCCTGCACATCGTGCTGTGGAGCATGCTGCTGTTCGGTTTCGCGGTCGTGTTCTCCAGCATGATGCGCTCGTCCGGAACGGTGCTGGCGCCAACGGCGATCGGCATCCTGTCAATCCTGTGCGTCGAGGTGCCGGTCGCCTGGTTCCTGAGCCACAACATCGGCATCGATGGTGTCTGGTGGGCCTACCCGGCGACCTTTGTCACGATGTGCGTGCTGCAGGGCTCCTACTACACGTTCGTGTGGCGGCGCCGGGCGATCAAAGCGCTGGTCTGAAGAGACGCTTTACCTGCATTCACCCTCATTCCTTGGGGGCAGTCTGGTTCTCGCCCCCAGCCGTGCTAGGGATGCGCCCGCACGATCATAAAAACAGGGAGACTATCGCCATGGCGCTCGAGAACCTTCAGCTCCGTTCGCTCATCAAGAAAAGCGGTGAGCTTGAACTGTCCCTGGTCAAACTGCCCGTCGCCGATCCGGCGCCCGACGAGATTGTCGTCCGCATCGAAGCGACGCCGATCAATCCGTCCGACCTCGGGCTGCTTATCGGTCCGGGCGACGTCAATGCGCTGAAAGTCTCGGGCTCCAAGGATATGCCGGTCGTAACGGCGCCGGTGCCAGAAGTCGCCCTGCGCGCGATGGCCGCGCGGCTCGATGAATCCATGCCGGTCGGCAATGAAGGCGCCGGCATCGTGGTCGCTGCCGGCTCCAATCCGGAAGCGCAGGCGCTGATGGGCAAGGCCGTCGCCATTCTGGGCGGCGAGATGTACGCGACTTATCGCACCGTGAAAGCCAAGGCCGCGCTGCCGCTGCCGGCCGGCGCGACGCCCGCCGATGGCGCATCCTGCTTCGTGAACCCGCTGACCGCGCTCGCGATGGTGAAGACGATGCAGATGGAAGGCCACACGGGCCTCGTTCACACAGCGGCAGCTTCGAACCTTGGTCAGATGCTGAACAAGATCTGCATTGCCGACGGCGTGCCGCTGGTGAACATTGTCCGCTCCGACGAGCAGACGAAGATCCTGAAAGACATCGGCGCCAAGCACATCGTCGACTCGTCCAAACCTACCTTCCAGGAAGACCTGATCTCCGCCCTCAAGGACACCGGCGCCACGCTGGCGTTTGATGCAATCGGCGGCGGCAAGCTTGCCGGCCAGATCCTTGGCGCCATGGAGATCGCTCTCAACTCGCGCCCCGGCGCCTACAGCCGCTACGGCTCGTCCACCCACAAGCAGGTCTACATCTACGGTCGCCTCAGCCTGGAGCCGACCATCCTCGGCGCGGCTTATGGCATGGCGTGGGGCGTGGGCGGCTTCCTGCTGACCCCGTTCCTCGCCAAGGTGGGCATGGAAGAAGCCGGCAAGCTGCGCGCCCGCGTCGCCGCCGAGCTTAAAACCACCTTCGCCAGCCACTACACCAAGACGCTCTCGCTCCGGGACGTGCTCGATCCGGAAGCGATCAAGGCCTACAACCGCAAGGCGACCGGCGAGAAATTCCTCATCAACCCGTCCCTGTAAGTAAGGGCCTGCAGATAGGCGCCTGTGACGCTGCGCCCCGCCTTCCCCTGAACCATCCGTATGCTAGACAGACGCCGCTGAGGAAAGCGGCGACCTGTCGAAGAGCATGCGCCTGAATACCGGGAAGGACGTCGTCGTGGTTTCAAGAGAGCAGGCCCTTGCCCAGCTGACAGCTGCGGGACAGCCGTTCGAGATCATCGAACTTGATGTTCGCGACAGGCATCTGCGGGTGTTCAAGAACGCGCCGCGCAACCTCCGCGAAATCTACGAGACGACGCGCAGCGACAAGCTTTTCATCGTCTACGAAGACGAACGCCTGACCTATGAAGATATCTGGCGGCGCGCCTGCACGCTGGCGCATGCGCTGGTGCGGGATCATGGCATTGGACGCGGCGACCGTGTCGCGCTGTCGATGCGCAACTATCCGGAATGGATCGTCGCCTACATGGCGGTCACGTCCATCGGCGCGATGTGCGTGGCGATGAACGCGCTGTGGACAGCCGACGAGATGTCCTACGGCCTGTCCATGTCGCAGCCGAAACTGCTGATCACGGACCAGGAACGGCTCGACCGTCTCGCCTCGCTCACCACGCCGCCGACCGGTTTTTCGATCATCGCTGCCCGCACGACAAAGCCGCTGCCCGCCGGCGCGCGTTCGTGGGCCGACGCGATGTCGGGTCCGGAACAGACGAGCATGCCGGACGTCAACGCCGATCCGGATGATGACGCGCACATGCTGTTCACGTCGGGCTCGACCGGCAATCCGAAGGGCGCGGTGTCCACGCATCGCAATGTCATCTCGGCCCTGCTGTCCTGGGAGCTGGACCTGCACGCGGCCTGGGAAGTCGGCCTGCTCGATCGCCCCGTCGCCGATCCACCGCCAGCGCAGACCGCGATGCTGCTCGCCATTCCACTGTTCCACGTCACGGGCCTGCTCGCGTGCGCCGTCCAGTCGTTCAGGTTCCAGCGCCGCATCGTGATGATGTACAAATGGGATATCGAAAAGGGCGCCGACATCATCGAGCGTGAAGGCATCACGCACATGACGGCGACGCCTGCGATCACGGGCGATGTGGTCGCTTATTCGCGCCGCACCGGCCGCAAATTCCCGACGCTGGTGTCGATCGGCGGCGGCGGCGCCTCGCGCGCGCCCGAACAGGTCCGCGCCATTGATGCGGTGTTCGAGAACGCCAAGCCGGGCACCGGCTGGGGCATGACCGAAACCAACGCGATCGGCGTCGGGATCGCGGCGTCTGACTATTTGCGCAAGCCGGAAAGCTCGGGGCGTTGCTCTGCCGTGCTCGACATCCGCGTGGTGGACGAGAACGGCAAGACTCTGCCCGCAGGCGAGCGCGGCGAGCTGCTGATCCGCGGCGCGTCGATCATGCAGGGCTACTGGCAGAACCCGAAAGCCAACGCCGAGAACTTTGTTGACGGCGACTGGTTCCGCACCGGCGACGTGGCGGTCATCGATGACGAGGGCTTCCTGTTCATCGTCGACCGCATCAAGGATCTCGTCATTCGCGGCGGCGAGAACATCGGCTGCGGCGCAGTGGAGTATGCGCTGCAGGAACATCCTGCTGTCGAGGAAGCCAGCGTCTATGGCGTGCCCGATGAACGGCTCGGCGAGGAAGTCGCCGCGACGCTGTATGTCAGCAAGCAGGTGACGGAGGACGAGCTGCGCGACTTCCTGTCGACGCGCCTCGGCAAGTTCCAGATCCCGCGCTATTTCCGCTTCAGTACAGAACCGCTTCCACGCGGCGCCACGGGCAAGATCCTCAAGAAGGACCTTCGCGCCGAAGCTGCGAAAGAACTGGCTGGCGCCTGAGCGTACGCCTTAGTGTTCCCGAAGGAGCACTGCGCCAGCGCTGCCGTCGCTCTTGATGGCGATCAGCGACATGATGAAGTTTGCGAGGGCTTTCATGCGAGGCTCCGTTCCATGCTCCCGAGATGGGGACGCATGGGTTCGTCACAACCCGGCGATGCGCTACCATTTCCGAACGGTTCGTTGAGCCCTGCTGACGCTTACGTGGAGGTCATGGAGCCGGCTTTCGCTGGAGTTGGAAGGATGGCCATTCCAGCGAGAATATAGCCTGCGCCAAGGCACAGGCCGGATACGATGAACGCCTGCGGCCACACGGATGACGCCAGTCCTGCAAGCAGGGTCGCGATCCAGAGCGAGGCTGTAGCTCGCATGATCCGTGTGCGTAACAACATCGCAGACAGTCCGGCGAGTCCAAGGACGAACACCAGCGCGCCCAAGCGATAGAAATCGATTCCGAACGCGGTCGTATCCGGTCCAACGATGCTGGCTACGCCTACGAGCGCCACGAGGAATGCAACGAGGCCCGGCGCTCCAACCGCGTCGGCATTTGCGAGGTAGATCGCGATCAAGCCAACCAGCAGGCAGAGATCGATCACTGCCATAGAGCGCCTCAAGCCAAGCCAGATCGGCCTGATACGGGATGAAGCTTGAGACTATGCGCAGCACGCCTCCGACTATGGCGGCGACCGCGCCGACGCGAACGAACTGGCTCACGAATAGCTCACCACTTCGAATTCCACGCCGCCCTTGTCGCGAAAGTAGAAGCGGCGGCCGGGAAAGTAGTCGGCGTGTGCGTAGGGCTCGTATCCTGCCGCGCGGATCTTTGTCTCTGTCGCGGACAGGTTCTTCACGCACACGCCGACATGGTTGGGCTGCCCCACGCCAGCGGCCTCTTTGAGGTCTTCTGGAGGCGTGTAGAGCACCACATACGGTCCATCGGTTCCGACATGGATGGAGTGTCCTCCGAGCTTGGCGGCGCCCTCCCAGCGAACATGCCAGCCAAACACCTCGACCAGCAGCTTCGCAGTTTCCTGCGCCGACGATGTTGTGACGTTGACGTGTTCGAGCACCGCCTGTCCGTCCGCCGCATCGACGGCTTCGCGCATTGCGGCGCCGGGGAATGTTGTCGTCGTATCAGCCATGTTCAGACCCTTCGTTTGCCCCGTCTGGTGCGGGGTTGCTTCCGATGGGCATGAGTCGTAATTCCTCAACCTAACTTGAGGTCAAGGGATTTTTTTCCGATGCCCGAAGCGGTGCCGAAGATCGCCAACCAGATCATGTCCATCGGCGATCTGGCCGAACGCACCGGCCTCGCCGTTTCCGCGATCCGCTTTTACGAGACGAAGGGGCTGGTGACGCCCGAGCGAAACACCGGCGGCCAGCGCCGCTATCTGCGCTCCGACATTCGCCGGCTGTCCTTTGTGCAAGTGGCGCAACAGCTAGGCTTCTCGATCGAGGACATTCGCACCGCGCTTGCGAGCCTTGCCGGAAGGCCGCACGCCGACACAGAAGGACTGGGAGAAGATCAGCCGCAACTTCCGCGCCCACCTCGATGAGCGCATCGCGCGCATGACGCGGCTGCGCGACTATCTCGAAGGCTGCATCGGCTGCGGCTGCCTCAGCATGAAGAAATGCGCGCTGGTGAATCCGGAGGACGGGCTCAAGAAGTTTGGGCCGGGGGCGCGGGCTGTGTTGGGGGATCGCTTAGGGCGCTAGATCGCACCCTTCGGCTTCTGCCCGGCCTTCTTCGCAGCCGATTTCTCCGCGCGGAACGTCTTCGCCCAGCCTTCCTTGCCCGCTTGACGGCCGCGCGCGATGGCGAGGGCGTCTGCGGGGACGTCCTCGACGATCACCGAGCCGGAGCCGACATAGCCGCCGGCGCCGATGGTGACGGGCGCGACGAGCGAAGAGTTGGAGCCGATGAAGGCGCCTTCGCCGACGATGGTGCGGTATTTGAAGAAGCCGTCGTAGTTGCAGAAGATCGTGCCGGCGCCGATGTTCGCGCCCGCGCCGACTTCGCCATCGCCGAGATAGCTGAGGTGGTTGGCCTTGGCGCCTTCGCCGATGGTGACGTTCTTCACTTCGACGAAGTTGCCGATGTGCGCGTCCTTGCCGATCACCGCGCCGGGGCGGAGGCGGGCGTAGGGGCCGACCAGCGCGCCGGGGCCGACCTTGGCGCCTTCGAGATGCGAGAAGGCGCGGATGACGGCGCCGCTTTCGACGCTGACGCCGGTGGCGAAGATGACGTTCGGTTCGATGGTGACGCCAGCCGCGATCTTCGTGTCGTGGCTGAAGTAGACGGTTTCCGGCGCGGGAATGGTGACGCCGGCCACCATCATCTGTTCGCGCACGCCGTCCTGGAACACGCGCTCGACCTGCGCGAGTTCGACCTGGCTGTTGACGCCCTGCACGTCGCGCTCGTCGCAATGCGCGACGGACGCTTTCAGCGCGCGCTCACGCGCGAGGCCGACGAGGTCGGTGAGATAGTATTCGCCCTTGGCGTTGTCGTTCTTCACATGGCCGAGCAGGTCGAACATCAGCTTTGTCGGGCCAGCCATCACGCCGGAGTTGGCGAGTTCGATGCGGAGTTGTTCCTCATCCGCGTCATTCGCTTCGACGATGGCTTCGAGCGATCCATTGCCGTCCGTGACGAGGCGGCCATAGCGGTTGGGCAGCTGCGCGATGAAGCCGAGCACGCAGATGCTGGCGCCCTTCTCGATTTCGGCGAAGGCGCGCTCGCCGGCTTCCTTCGGCACGAGGGGCGTGTCGGCGTAGAGGACGATGGCGTGGCCGTCGGCGTCCTTCAGGGCGTCGCGCGCGGCGTCGACGGCGTTGGCTGTGCCGAGCTGGTCGCGCTGGATCACCACGTTCTCGGCGCCGACGAGCTTTGCGGCGGCTTCGGACAGGACGGGCATGTCGGGACCGACGACCACGACCGAGCGTTTGCAGCCCAGATCCTTCGCCAGCGCGACGCTCCACGCCAGCATGGAACGGCCGCCGATCTCGTGCAGCACCTTGGGCCGCGGCGATTTCATGCGCGTGCCCTTGCCCGCGGCGAGGATGATTGCGAAACGGTCGGCCATAGTACGTCCTTGCGGTCGATTCCCGATCAGCCCTGACTATCACACCCGGCCAAATGACCAATCTTTCCGGCTACACTGTTGCCTTTGACCTCGACGGTACGCTGGTCGAGACGGTCGGCGACCTGCATCGGGCGCTGAATGTCGTGCTGGCGGCGGAGCGCCTGCCGGCCGCTTCGCTGGCGGATGTGCGGAATTTCGTCGGTCAGGGCGCCCGCGACCTGATCATCAGGACGCTTGGCATTCACGGTATCCACGCCGACGACGCCCGGCTGGATGCGCTGACCGAGGCTTATACCACCGCCTACGCCAGCGACATTGCGGCGCTCTCCTATCCCTATCCGGGTCTCGTCGAGGCTCTGGACCGGCTGCAGGAGATGGGGGCGACGCTCTGTGTCTGCACCAACAAGCGGACCTTCCTGTCGGTGCAGCTGCTGACCGAGCTGGGCCTGCAGAATCGTTTCGCGGCGATCGTGGGTGCGGACTCTGTCGCCAACCGCAAGCCGCACCCTGACCACTACCGCGATGCAATCCGCATGGCGGGAGGTGATCCGGCGCGCAGCGTGATGGTGGGAGATTCGAGCAACGACGTACTGTCGGCGAAGGCTGCGGGCGCGCCGGTGGCCGTCTACGCGTTCGGCTATACAGACACGGCGCCGGACCTGTTGGGGGCCGACGCCGTGTTTACTCAATTTACTGATCTGCCGGACCTTCTGGTCCGTTTAGTGACCCCTTAGCCGCCGCGGCCATAGCCGGCAGGTTTGCCGGGCTCCGGACGTCCACCCTTTTTCTTGGGCGGCATACCGTTGACCATGTTGCTGCGGACGTCCGTGCGGGCCGAACGCATGGCCGGTACAAAGCCGGCGTCGATGAGGTTGATCGAGACGTCGAAACCACGTCCCAGCCAGTATTCCTCGATCTTCAGCTTGAGCTTGCGCGCGCCATCTTCGTCGCAGAAATCGCCGTTCATGTACTTCTCCAGACACCAGGTGAGGCGCCTATGGCGGGATCGCCAATCGGCCTCGGTAGGTCCCTCAGTTCTCGCCTCCCGCTTTGCGGTGTGGGCGTGATGTCAACCTAGGAATGCAGTTGAGGCGGCGCATGAAGCAGACGAGGTATTTTCAAGATTAATTGTGGCAGAGGTTCCCTCGCCGCCACGGTTAGGTGAACGTTTGTTGTGAAACCGACCGCTTCAATTTGCCTGTTTTTCGCTTTTGCCTTCAGAACGTTGGTGTTTTGAACGAACGACCAAACGCAACGCTTGTTCCGGCCAGCGGCTTAACGTTTCTGACAGGGCGGTCAGACTTTCGACGAGGCCGTGCGCCGGTCGAATCGGCGACTCAGGCACGACTGTTCGAATGTAGGGAAATGGTGGGCGATGCAGGGATTGAACCTGCGACCCCTCCCGTGTGAAGGGAGTGCTCTCCCGCTGAGCTAATCGCCCGGGACCCCTGTTTCAGGGGAGCGGGTTCATAGGCCTGCCGCCAGTGCACGCGTCAAGATTGGCGCGAAATGAGTGCCGCACTGCGGCAGGCCTACCGTCGTCCGCGTAGTTTCCTCACTGCGCTGTCTCGATTGTTATCGGCGAGTCGAAGGCCCGCGGGGTTTCTCGTGGACAGCTCTCATTTCATCTGGGAAGGCTTCGGCACAGCGGTTCAAAAAACAAGAAAAGCCGCGTGACTTGGGGAGAGATCTGAATGGCGTTTCTATCGCCCAGCATGATCACGACTATGGCCGACGCCCGGAAGCACCGGACGTGGGCGCTGTGGATCCTGATCATCGTCTACATTTTCAACTTCATCGACCGGCAGATCGTCAACATCCTGCAGGAAGACATCAAGGCCGACCTCGGCCTGAGCGACACGCAGCTCGGCATGATGACCGGCCTGACGTTTGCGGTGGTCTATTGCACGATGGGCATCCCCGTCGCCCGCATCGCCGACTCGACCAGCCGCAAGGGCGTCATGGTCGTATCGCTGGCGATCTGGAGCGCCTTCACGGCGATCTGCGGCCTCGCCATGGACGTCACGATCGGGTCGATCACGATCTCCGGCTTCCTGTTCCTGCTGGTCGCGCGCATGGGCGTCGGCCTTGGCGAAGCGGGTGGCAGCCCGCCTGCCCACGCGATGATCTCGGATCTCTACGAGAAGGAGAAGCGCGGCCGGGCGCTCGCGCTGTATTCCGCAGGTCTCTATGCCGGCACCCTGCTCGGCTATTATCTGGGCGGCTGGTTGAGCGAGGCGATGACCTGGCGCCAGGCGTTCTTCGTCGTCGGCATTCCCGGCATTATCTTCGCGGTCATCGCCTGGACCACCGTGCGCGAGCCCGTGCGCGGCCTGTCAGGCGCGAACGCCTCGGTCGACAAGCCGACCTTCTTCGTGTCGTTCAGGAAGCTGTGGTCGCTGAAGGCCTTCCCCTACTACGCCATCGCGACCGGCGCGGGGACGTTCATCACCTACGGGCTTGGCAACTGGATGCCGTCCTTCATGCCGCGTACCTATGGCGTGATCGATCCGGCGAGCGTCGGCGGCACGGTGAAATACATCGGCCAGTGGGGCATGCCCGAGCTGCAGAACATGCTGGGCATGTGCAAGGCCGAAGTCGTCGATGGCGTCAGCCGGCTGGCGCAGGACTGCTATGAGATGAGCAAGACCGAGATCGGCCTGTTCTACGGCACCTGCAGCGGCGTCGGCGGCATGATCGGCACGGTGGCCGGCGGCTATCTCGCCGACCGTCTCGGCGCCAAGGACCGCCGCTGGTTCCTGTGGGTGCCGATGTGGGGCAAGATCTTCGGCGCGCCGCTGTTCATCGCGGCGATGCTGGCGCCGAACGTCGAGCTGTCGCTGCTGCTCTACTTCCCGGGCATCACGCTGGCGGCCATGTATCTCGGACCGGCCCTCGCGATCACCCACCACCTCGTGCCCGCCTCGATGCGCGCCATGTCGTCCGCCGTGCTGTTCTTCATCCTGAACATTCTTGGCCTCGGCACCGGTCCGTTCGTTGTCGGCATCATGTCGGACTGGATCAACGCCAATGCGGACAGCCTGTCGGCGGCGCACAGCTTCCTGGGCGGCAGCATCGACGAAGTGAAGCAGATGTCGCTGAAGTGGGCGATGATCATCGCGGTCGTGCTGATGACGCCACTGGCGATCCTCTGGCATATCGGCGCCATGAAGCTGCCCAAGGGCGAGCTGGATGACGAAGGCGACGCCGTGAAGGAGGCTCTCACCGAGGGCGATCCCCAAGGGCATTCGGAGACGACGGGTCCTTCGGCCTGAACGATCAAGGCCCGGCGAAAGCCGGGCCTTTTCATTTGCGCCGTCGCCCGCCGAGACGTAGCGGAGCGGCGATTCAGGCTCTAGGTTCCGCCCATGGCCTGGTTCTCGCCCGCTCCTGTCACCAACATGATCGATGCTCGCAAGCATCGGCCGTGGGTGCTGGTCGTGCTCGCGATCGTTTACGTGTTCAACTATATCGACCGGCAGGTGCTCTCCATCCTGCAGGACGACATCAAGGCCGACCTCAACCTGTCGGAATTCCAGCTCAGCCTGATGACGGGGCTCAGCTTCGCGGCGATCTACTGTGTTGTCGGCATTCCGGTTGCCCGTATTGCCGACTCGCGCGGACGCAAGGGCGTGGTTGCGGGATCGTTGGCGCTGTGGAGCGGCTTCACTGTCCTGTGCGGGTTGGCGACGAATTTCTGGGGCCTGCTGTTTGCGCGCCTGGGCGTTGGCGCTGGCGAGGCAGGGGGGGCGCCGCCAGCGCACGCCATGCTGTCCGATCTCTATGAGAAGGAGAAGCGCGGGCGAGCGCTGGCGCTCTACTCGTGCGGCCTCTATCTCGGCACGCTGCTTGGCTATGCGCTGGGCGGGTTTTTATCCGACGTGCTGAACTGGCGGATGGCCTTCATGGTCGTGGGAGCGCCGGGCGTGCTGTTCGCGATCATCGTGTGGGTGACAGTTCGCGAGCCGCAGCGAGGGCTTTCGGGCGGAACAGACGCGGCGGCAAATGTGACGTTCCGGGAGTCGTTCGCGAAGCTGTGGAAGATTACCGCGTTCAGGCACTATTCGCTCGCAGCCGGGGCCGGCCTGTTCATCACCTATGGGCTGGGCAACTGGATGCCGAGCTTCCTGCGGCGCACCCATCACGCGTGGAGCATGCCCGAGGTGCAGCACGCGCTGGGCTTCTGCCGGTCGGTGGTGACGAACGGCGTCAATGACTGTGTCGACATGAGCCAGACCGAAGTCGGCGTGATCTTCGGGATCGCTGCGGGCGTCGGCGGCGCGGTGGGGACGCTACTGGGCGGCTATCTGGCCGACGGTAAGGGCGAGGCTGACCGGCGCTGGTTTCTCTGGGTTCCGATGTGGGGGAAGATCATCGGCGGACCACTGTTTGTCGCCGCCATGTTGGCGCCGAGCGCTGAGCTGTCGCTGCTGTTCTTCTTTGCCGGACTTGCCCTCGCCGCGATGTATCTGGGGCCGGCGGTTGCGATCACCCATCGTCTCGTTCCGCCGGGCATGCGTGCGATGTCGAGCGCTGTGCTGTTCTTCATCATCAACATGATCGGGTTGGGACTGGGGCCGACCGTGGTTGGCATTTCGTCGGACGCCATCCGGGCATCGGCCGCAGGACTGGCGGGATCATTCCTCGGGCCGACGGCCGACCTGGTGACGCAGGACTCGTTGAAGTGGTCGATGATCCTGGCGGTGGCGCTGATGTATCCGCTGTCGATCCTCTGGCACACGGGCGCGAAGCGCCTGCCGAAGGGCGAGCTGGACGACAATGGCGAGGCCATGGGCGAAGCGGCGGCTGCAGCGACCTAGTCGAACGTCAGTTCGCCCTCGCCCAGCGGCGCGAAGATTTCATCCAGCGTGCGGTGACTGACGCCCGCCAGTGATGGCGGATCCCATTTGGGGGCGTTGTCCTTGTCGACGATGACGGCGCGCACGCCCTCCTGGAAATCGTGGCTGTGGACCTGCCGGCAGCCGATGCGGAACTCCATCCGCATATTGTCCTCGAAGGTCTGCGCCTGCAGGCCGAGCGACAGCTGGCGGTGCGCGACCTTCAGCGTGCGGGGGGATTTTGTCTTAAGGACGTCTAGCTGCTTCTTGGCCCACTCACCCGGCTCGGCTTCGAGCGCGAGGAAGATGTCTTCGACAGTCGGCTTCCAGAAGCAGCGCTGGATCTCGTCGATGTGTTTCTCGAACCCGCCGGACTCGTCCCAGTCCATCGCCTCGAGCAATTCCAGCCCGCCATCGCAGACCGATTTCTTGACGGCGTCGACCACGCCGGACTCACAGAAATTGGTGGCGACGCCGGCGGCGCAGACGTCTCCGCCTTTCAGGCGCTCGCCCGTCAGCGCCAGCCACATGCCGAGCGGCGGGCCGAGGCGTGGCAGGAACCAGCCGCCGCCGACATCGGGGAACAGGCCGATGCCGGTTTCGGGCATGGCGAACAGCGTGCGCTCCGTCGCCACGCGATGCGAGCCATGCACCGAGATGCCAACGCCGCCGCCCATAGTGACGCCATCCATGAAGGCGACGTAGGGCTTCGGGTAATTCTTGATGCGGGTGTTGAGACGATACTCCGCCCGGAAGAAGGCCTGCGCGGCCGAACCATCCGCCGCGCCGCTTTCGGCCAGCATGCGGATATCGCCACCAGCGCAGAAGCCGCGCGTGCCGGCGGCATGATCGACAACGACAAGCTCGACCTCGGGATCGTCCGCCCACGCCTTGAGGGCGGCGTCCATTGCGAGGCACATTTCTTCATTCAGCGCATGAAGGGCTTGCGGCCGGTTGAGCGTGATCCGCCCGGCGACGCCTTCGCGATGGATGATGACGTCTGTCATGGATTCTCCCGGTTCCGGTTCGGCGAATATAGGACGTCTCGCTCACGAATCCCAACTGTCACAGAATCAGCCGATCCATGGAGCCGCGACGCAGGATATCGGCGCGACCTGACCGGAGCACGGCGAAACGCCTGTGGTCAGACTGCCGGTTTGCTGCGGCCAGACGCCAGATCGTGAGGGCGCGGCTCCGTCGTTGTTCGAGTGCAATTCGCCAGAGGAGCCGGGCGCCATGCATTGGCATACCGTACGCTTCGACGCCGGCGCGCAGCGCGTCGAGATCTATCGCCACGCCACCGACATGTTCGATGGCGACCCGCTTATTCTTATCGACGCCGACCTGCAGAGATTCGGACGGTCGCCGGAAGGCATGGAGCAGCTTGCCGCGTGGCTCGGCCGGATCGTGCTGGCCGACAATCCCGCTGTTCGGAAAGCTGTGGGGCTGCGCTAGGGGCAGGCCTTAACCGGCTTTCGGGCTGACGAAGTCGCCGACGTTGAGGATCACGACGCATTGATAGGCGCCGGCGCCATTCGATGAGCAGCCGTCGACGCCATAGGAGTCCTTGATCAGCTTGTTGCTGAACCGCCAGGTGAGCCCGTCGGCAACATATTCGGAGCCGACGTCTGCGCTGCGTTTCTGCAGGCCGTTGTAGAAAGTCTTTGCGACCTCGCCCGTGCAGGTGAAGCGCAGCGTGCCGCCATCGCGCTCGGTATTGTAGGCGCCGGTCTCGGCCGCCTGCGCGATGCAGTCGGCGTAGAAGCGCGCCTGCGGCGGGGCGAGCAGACCGGGGGTGAGCGCGATGACCGGCGGCCCGGACGGCGCGCTCGGTTCTGGCGCGGAGGCGCAGGCAGAGAGCAGCAGTATCGAAGCGACGGAAGTTGTTCTGATCATTATTGCCTCAACATGTCCCGCGAGATGATTACGCGCATCACTTCGTTGGTGCCTTCGAGGATCTGGTGGACGCGGAGGTCTCTAACGATGCGCTCGACGCCGTAGTCAGCCAGATAGCCATAGCCGCCGTGGAGCTGGAGGGCGTCGTTGGCGACCTTGAAGCCGGTGTCGGTGACGAAGCGTTTGGCCATGGCGCACCAGCGGGTGGCTTGCGGCGTCTTGGCGTCGAGTTCCTGCGCCGCGTTGTAGAGCATGACGCGGGCAGCTTGCGTTTCGGTCTCCATGTCGGCGAGCTTGAATTGCGTTGACTGGAAGTCGGCGATGGCCTGGCCGAACTGCTTGCGCTGCTTCACGTAATCGAGCGCGCGGTTGAGCGCATCCTGCATGCCGCCTAGCGAGCACGCGGCGATGTTGAGGCGGCCGCCGTCGAGGCCGGCCATGGCGAAGCGGAAGCCGTCGCCCTCGGCGCCGATGCGGCGGCTGGCGGGGATGCGGAGGTCCTCGAAGATGACCTGGCGGGTCGGCTGGGAATTCCAGCCCATCTTCTTTTCATTGGCGCCGAAGGAGATGCCCTTGTCCGTCTTGCGAACGATGAAGGCCGAGACGCCCTTCGGTCCGTCCTGTCCGGTGCGGGCCATGACGACATAGACGTCGCTGGTTCCGGCGGCGGAGATGAACTGTTTCGATCCGTTGAGGATGTAGTCGTCGCCGTCCTTCGTCGCCTTGGTCTTGAGACCCGCAGCGTCGGAGCCGGCGCCCGGTTCGGTGAGGCAGTAGGACGACAGGAGTTCCATTGTCGTCAGTTGCGGGAGCCATTCCTTGCGCATCTCGTCGGAGGCGAAACGGTCGATCATCCACGAGCACATGTTGTGGATCGAGATGTAGGCGGCGGTGGAAACGCAGCCCTGGCTCAGCTGTTCGAAAACCAGCACGGCGTCGAAGCGGGACAGGGCCGAGCCGCCGACGTCTTCGTTAACATACAATCCGGCAAACCCGAGGGCGGCGGCCTCGCGGATGACGTCCACAGGAAAGTGCTTTTTCTCGTCCCACTCGGCGGCGTGGGGACGCAGCTTTTCCGCGGCAAAGTCGGCCGCAGTCTGTCTAATCAAATTCTGTTCAGCCGAAAGGACTGTCATGCCGTCTGTTCCACATCAGGTTCACGGGCTATTCATACGCAGCGTTCCATGCGTACTCCAATACTGCCGATAGACCTTCAAAAGGCTGGCCTCCTCCATGGCGACCCTCATCAACGATCCAGCGCCGGCGTACCGGCTGCGCCCCGCACGGGGCAATGAGATCGGCGAACTTCAGAACATTGACCTTGCTTCTGCGATGCTTTTTCGCGGTTCGGGCCTGATCGACTTCGGCCCGCTGGGCGAGCCGACCCAGCCCATTCCCGAGGACCGGCTGCGCCGCAGCTTTGGCGAGGAGCTGATCTGGGTGGCGGTGGACGACCGCGACGAAGTTGTGGGATTCGCCCTGTGCTCGGACCGGGGGGAGGACCTCTATCTCGACCAGCTCTCCGTCCTGCCCCGGCATGGGCGCAAGGGGCTGGGCACGCGGCTGGTGCGGCGCTGCCTGCAGGAGGCCGAATCGCGGTCGCACAAACGGGTGTCGCTGTCGACCTTCCGGAAGGTGCCGTGGAACGGGCCGTTCTACCGCCGGCTGGGCTTTCGCGAGTTGCCGGCCTGGCGGCTGCAGGACTGGCAGTCGGAAATCCGCGAGCTGCAGAAGATCACCATGGACGTGCGCCTGCGGTGCTTCATGCAGCGGACGGTGAAGCGCGGGCGGTAGTCAGTCAGCTCGCATCATGCGGACGATCTGCTCGGCTGCGTGCAGCTGTGCAGCGCCATCGAGCGCCGGCAGGTCAATCGTTCCGAGTTTCGGGCGCGTGTCACGCTTGCTGAAGCGGGCATAGGATGGGTCGTAGTGTCGTTCGACGACCTGCCTGACGAGTTCGGCATAGTCGCCGGTATCGGCGAGGGTTCGCCAGTTCGCGAGCTGCTTGCGACCCGGATAGACTTCGAGACGGGACAACACATCTTCCAGCAGCGATCGATCCGCGATTACATCCGGATACGCGCTCACGAGATAGTTCGCCCGCGCTTCGATTGGCGCAGAGACTTCGATACGCGGCGCGCGCTGCATCGCTTGCCACACGGCAGGGGGCAAGGTGCGGTTTCCGATCTTGTTCGACTCCGACTCCACGAGCACCGGGCGCGAAGGATCGAGCCGCGCCAGCCGGTCTAGCAGGCTGGACTCGAACCATTTCTGCGACGGCTGGGGCGTGTTGGCGAGGGCGCCGAAGAGCGAGCCGCGATGGCGCGCGATCTCTTCCAGATCGATCACCTGTTCGCCCAGCGCAGCGACATGCTTCAGGATGGCGGTCTTGGCGCTACCTGTGCCGCCCTCCAGCAGGATGAGGCGCAGGTTCAGGTCGGCGTCGTAGAGGCGATGCTGGGCTGCACGCCGGTAAGTCTTGTAGCCGCCCTTCAATACCATCGTCCGCCAGCCGACCTGCGCCAGGATAAGCGCCATGGCGTTGGAGCGCTGTCCGCCGCGCCAGCAGTAGACCAGCGGCTTGAATGTCGGAGGCTGGTCGGCCAGCGCTGTATCGAGATGGTGGGCGACATTTCGCGCCACAAGAGCTGCGCCCATGCGGCGGGCGAGGAAGCGCGACTCCTGGACGTATGTCGTGCCGACGATGGCGCGCTCTTCATTGTCGAGCACAGGCAGGTTCACGGCGCCGGGAACATGATCCTCCGCGAATTCACCGGGGCTGCGCACATCGATGATCATGTCGAATTGCGCCAGCGCGACGTGATCTACCGCTTCTGTGCTGCCGGGATTTGACATAACGCCTGTGCAATCGCTTCTGGCTGTGGGCTTTCGACGTACTGTCGGGCCCGACCCTGCCCTGCTATCAAACTGCACCCGACTAGCAAGCTGGAGCCAACGGCCATGGCCGAGGACATTCGCCTCACATCGCTCGCCCATGGAGGCGGCTGCGGCTGCAAGCTCTCGCCCTCGGTGCTGCGGGACATTCTCGCAACCATGCCGGCGGCAGGCGCGTTCGCGAACCTGATGGTGGGAACCGAGACGTCTGATGACGCTGCGGTCTGGAAGCTGAACGACAGCCAGGCGCTAGTCGCGACAACGGACTTCTTCATGCCCGTGGTGGACGACCCGTTCGAGTTCGGGCGGATCGCTGCGACCAATGCGCTGTCTGATATCTATGCGATGGGGGCGACGCCGATCCTTGCCCTCGCGATTGTCGGGATGCCGGTGGGCGTGATGCCGGTGGAGATGATCCGCAAGATTCTCGAAGGCGGCGCTGTCAGTCTGCGCGGCGGCAGGCGTGCCGATTGCGGGGGGGCATTCGATCGACAGCAAGGAGCCGATCTATGGGCTTGTGGCGCTGGGACTGGTGCATCCGGACAAGCTGCTGACCAACCGCACGGGCAAGGCTGGCGACGTGCTGATCCTCACCAAGCCGCTGGGTGTCGGCATCTACAGCGCGGCGCTGAAGCAGGGCCGGCTGGATGCGGCTGGGTATGCCGCCATGATCGCATCCACCACGAAGCTGAATACGTTCGGCAGGGATCTCGGCGAGATTGCGGGCGTTCACGCCCTGACAGACGTAACAGGATTTGGCCTGCTCGGTCACACGCTGGAGATGGCGCGCGGCGCCGGACTGACGGCCGAGATCGGCGCGGAGCCTCCGCTGCTGCCAGGCGTTGCGGCGTTGGCGCGAGAGGGCGTGCGGACGGGGGCCTCCACGCGCAACTGGGACAGCTATGGCGATGCGGTTGTGTTGCCCGAGGCATTCGAAAGCTGGCGGTCGCGATATCCTCACCGACCCGCAGACCAGCGGCGGCTTGCTGATCGCGGTCGAACCGGGGGCCGCAGATGCTGTTCTGGCCAGGGCGCGGGCGGCGGGATTTCCAGACGCCGCCATTGTGGGGCGGCTGGTCAGCGGGCCAGCTCGCGTGGTTGTTCGGTGATAGAGGTAGCGCCCCCGGATGACATCCGGCCCGCTGGCCGCTAGGAAGCGGACCAGAGGAAACTGCACATGCCGAAGTCCCTGATCACGGGCGCCTACCCTGCCACCCGTCTGCGCCGGGTGCGCCAGCATGACTGGGCGCGGCGGCTGGTGCGCGAGAGCAAGCCGTCGCCGGACGACATTGTCTGGGGCATGATCGTTCACGACGGCAAGGAGCCGCGCATTCCGGTGAAGACGATGCCGGGCGTGGACCGGCTGAATGTCGATGAAGCGGCGAAAGCTGCGGTGCGGGCGCGGGAGCTGGGCATCCCGGCGATCGCGATCTTTCCGCATATCGACGCGAGCAAGAAGAATGAAGGCGGCGAGGAAGCGCTCAACGCCGACGGCCTGATCCCGACCGTGATCCAGGCGATGAAGGCGGCGGCGCCGGAGGTCGGCATTGCGTGCGACGTGGCGCTCGATCCGTTCACGAGCCATGGGCATGACGGGCTGCTCAGCGATGACGGCTATGTGCTGAACGACGAGACGGTCGCGGTGCTGACCGAGCAGGCGCTGATCCAGGCGCGGGCGGGCGCGGACATCGTGGCGCCGTCGGACATGATGGACGGGCGGATCGGAGCGATCCGCAATCTTCTCGACCTTGAGGGATATGACAACGTCATGATCCTCTCCTACGCGGCCAAGTATGCGTCGGCGTTCTATGGTCCGTATCGCGATGCGGTTGGAACGGCGTCGGTGCTGAAGGGCGACAAGAAGACGTACCAGATGGATTTCGGGAATACCGAGGAAGCGCTGCGGGAAGTTGCGATGGACATCGCGGAAGGCGCGGACATGGTGATGGTGAAGCCCGGCCTGCCCTATCTCGATATCGTGCAGCGCGTGTCGTCGGAGTTTGGCGTGCCGACGCTGGTGTTCCAGATTTCCGGCGAGTACGCGCAGATCAAGGCGGCGGCGGCGCAGGGCTGGCTGGACGAGGACAAGGCGATTGTGGAAACGCTGTCGGCGTTCAAGCGGGCCGGGGCGTCGGGAGTGATTACGTACTTTGCGGAGCGTGCGGCGCAGCTGCTGGGCAAGTAGGCACGGCGGGGCGTTCTCGCGCGCGGAGCGTGCGAGGTGGGGTGGGTTTGGTTTCTGGCAAATTGAGTTGAGCGGAGGTCCGCGAGCGTGCGCGTAGCCGCGCTCGTCCTTCCGGGCTTTCGCTGCGCTTTGCGACAAATCGACGGACGCGCAGATGTGCGCGCGCGCGGGCGCCCACCAGCTCATGGTGAGCAGCGCGGCTCTGCCGCGCGTCCGTCGAACCATGGGCGACGAGGTCGCGCTCGGCGATGCGGTAGCGCTGACGGATGTCCTCGATGTAGGCCTCGACGACGGCGTTCATGTCGCCAAAGGCGTTCGTGTAATTCGCGTAGCGCTCCTGCACGTCGCGCAGGTTGTAGGTGGCGGGGATGAGATTGAAGCGCACGAGGCGGGGGTTCCAGCCGAGGCGGCGGTAGGCCTGGCGCGTGAGCGCGAAGGTGAGACGCGCTTCGGCGTGGGCGAGCAGGAGGGCGATGGTTTCGAACACCGACCTGCGGATCGCTTTTCCGCGCATGACTCGGCGTTCGCTGGAGATCAGGAGGATCACCAGCGGCCAGAAGCTGAGCATGACACCCAGGAAGGCCGGGAGGTCACGCAGCAGCCAGATGGGCCAGCCTTTGCGTTTCATGGGCGCCACTATACGTGCGCCCGGAGCCCGGCCGATTTGCCGAACGCCAATCCACCCTATTTTTCGTGCAAGTCATTGAGATTGCTGGAGACGCGGAAAAGCGAGCTGCTGTGTAAGTGCGGATCTCATCCAACAAAATGGGGTGTAACTCTTGTCGCCCACAGCGCGGTTGTCATCCCGGCCGAGCGGAGCGCGAGCCGGGACCTATTCGTCAGGTGTCGGGGTAGAGAAATGGGTCCCGGATAGCCGCTGTGCGGCTTCCGGGATGACAAGTGGAGGCGTTGCCGAAGAGGTTTGCGCTGCGCGCAAAGACTGGATCCCCGCCTTCGCGGGGAACACGGCTTTCAGCCGTTTCCAGATTCGTGCGGGTGGCGCCTGGGTTTCGGCTCGCGCTGCGCGCGTCCGGAATGACAGGGGGTGAGTTAGTGGGACCAGTGCGCTTTCAGGACGGCGGCGTACTGGGTTGCGCGTTCGTTGCAGGCCCAGTGGCCGGCGCCTTGTTCGGTGTGGAGGGGGAAGTTTCTCTGGGTGGAGAAACGTTCGGCTACGGCGAGTTGGACGAAGATGTCGGTGGCGCCCCAGAAGATCTGGCCTTTGCGGGGGAGTTTGGCGAGGTCGTCTACCCACGGGCCTTCGAAGCGGAGGCCGTTGGCGGAGCGGTAGAGTTTGAGGATGGACTGGCGCATCGTCTTGTCGATGTGGGGGACTTCGGTCTTGGCGAGGTCGGCCGGCATGCCGGCGGCGACCAGCGCGGCCTCGATGCGGGTCTTGTTGCGGATGGCGAGCATGGAGAGTTCGCCGAGGATGGGCGTGGCCCAGATGCGCGCGTTCTGGTGGCCGCGGTATTCAGGGTCGATCACGGCGTTGGTGACGGACCAGCTGGCGATCAGGTCTGGGCGGAGGCTGGCGGCGCGGAGGACAAGGAGCGCGCCCCAGTCATGGCCGACGAGGTGGATGGGACCGCCTGCGGTTTTGGCGGCCTTCTCGAGCTCGGCGATCAGCCAGGCGGCGTAGGCGTCCTTGGTGCAGGTGAAGCCCGCGGGAACCGGCGTGCCGAAGCCCGGCATGGCCGGGGCAAGCCATTCGCCGGGCTTGAGGCCGAGCGCGGCGATGAGGGGATCCCACAGGGCGGGCGTATCCGGGACGCCGTGGACGAAAACGATCATCAGCCTCTCCCCGCCGCATCAGTCGCGTGATCCTGCGGGGGATCAGGCCGGACGGCAACCGGGGGTCAGGCTTCGGCGGCGGGCGCTTCGAAGCGTTTGCGGATCAGGCGGCCGATGAGGAAAGCCAGCGCGATTCCAACGGCGTCGGCGAGGAAGTCGAGGGGGTCGGCGATGCGGCCCTCGCCCATTTTCATCTGCACCCACTCGATGCCGGCGCCGAGGGCGAGCATGTGGGCGAGCCAGAACCAGCTGTAGCGCCTGGGGAGGACCAGGATGGCGGGGCCGGTGAGGCAGCCGAAGGCGACGATGTGGAAGAGCTTGTCCTGGAAGGGGAACAGGGGCGGCGGGCCGACATTGGGGGCCAGCAGGAGCCAGCTCGCTACCGCCATGCCGAAGCCGGAGATGGCGCCGAGGGCCGCCCAGATCGCAAACGGTATCCGACCCTGCATGCCCGGCTCCTGTGCCTGTCCGTCCTGCGCGGCTTCGCCGCCGCCCCGGTCTATCGACAGACTCACACGATTGGTATTAATGCGGCCTCTTCGCGGCGCCCTCGAATCCGCTGCGCGTGATGATAGGCAATTCCGTGCTCCGCGCCCCTCGCCCGTTCACTCCAGCGACCGCCCGATGATCCGCGATATGGAAGCCGGAGACGTCGATGCGCTGGCCGCGATCGAGGTGGCGTGCTTTGCCGCCGGCTATGCCGACAAGATGATGAGTCGGGAGGACTTTGCGGAAGTCCTGACCGACAGCCACGCTGCCCTGTTCTGTGCGGTCGAGGGCAACGAGGTCGCCGGTTATGCGTACCTGATCCTTGAGGATGGCGCCGCGAACTTCGACAGCCTCGCCGTATCGCCCGCGCATCAGGGCAAGGGCCTCGGCGACAAGCTGTTCAAGCACGTGGAGCAGTATTGCCGGACCAATGCGATCCCGAGGCTGAACCTCGAGATCAAGGAAACGAATTACACTTTGCTGAAGCGCTACCATAATTATGGCTACAAGTGCTTCGAGGTTGAGGCCGGGTTCTACGCCGACGGCTGGGGCGCTATCAGGATGTTGAGGCACTTTGAGATTTGACTGGATCCTGATCGCGGACGACCTGCGGGACCTGGCGGCGCTTGGCGCTCCGTTTCGCATGATGACGACGCGCGACTATGTGCTGCAGCCGAAACTTCTTTCGGGCTCGCGGCCGAAGATCATCAACCTTGCGCGGAACTACGCCTACCAGACGGACGGGTATTACGCGTCGCTGCTGGGCGAGGCGCGGGGGCATCGGGTGATCCCGACGGTGGAGACGCTGCTCGACCTCTATGACCGGGAGATACCGGACGACACGGCGTCGATCCTGGAAGAGCTGCTGCACAAGGATCTGGCGAAGTTTCCGGGCAAGGGTCCGGTTCCGGAACGGATCGTCGTGTGTTTTGGCGAGGTGGTGGACGAGCGGTTCCGCAAGTTCGGGCGGCAGATGTTCGACTGGTATCGCGCGCCCGTGGTGGTGGTGACGACGACGCCGAACGGTTCGCCCGGAAAGTTCAAGATCAAGCGCATCCGGATCACGCCCTTCACCAAGCTGGAGGACGAGGAGCTGGAGTTCTTCGTCGAGAGCCTGACGGCCTATACCGGGCGGACGTGGAAGAGCCCGAAGGCGCGGGTGGTGCCGAAATGGTCGATCGCGGTGCTGCACGACCCGAACGAGAAGCTGGCGCCGTCCAACCTCGAGAGCCTGGAGTACTGGGCGCGGCTGGCCGAGAAGGATGGGGTCGAGATCGAGCCGATCACCAAGAAGGACTTCAACCGGCTGGGCGAGTTCGACGCGCTCATGATCCGGGAGACCACCTCGATCAAGAACCACACCTATCGGTTTGCCCGGAAGGCGGTGGCCGAGGGCATGCCGGTGATCGACGATCCGATCTCGATGATCCGGTGCACCAACAAGGTCTATCTGTGGGAGCGTCTGGTGGGGGCCGGCCTGCCCGCGCCCGAGACCATGATCATCCAGGACAAGACCGACCTTGAGGATGTGGCGGACCGGCTGAAGTTTCCGGTGGTGCTGAAGATTCCGGACGGGTCGTTCTCGCGGGGTATCCGCAAGGCGTCGTCGATGCAGGAGCTGCGGGAGATCGTGTCGGCGTTCCTGGAGGACAGCGACCTCTGCATCGCGCAGAAGTTCGTGCCGACGGAGTTCGACTGGCGCGTGGGCGTGCTGGACCGGCGGGCGGTGTTCGTCTGCCAGTACAAGATGGCGCGCGGGCACTGGCAGATCATCAAGCACCAGGAAGGCGGCGAGAGCGTCGAGGGCGGGCACAAGGCCATCCCGGTGGCGGAGGCGCCGGCGGATGTGGTGGATGTGGCGGTGCGGGCGGCCAACCTGATCGGCGACGGGTTCTATGGCGTTGACCTGAAATCGGGGCCGGATGGGCCGATGGTTATCGAGGTGAACGACAATCCGAACCTCGAGCGCGGCGTCGAGGACGAGGCCGATCGCGACGTCTGGAACAAGCTGACCGAGTGGTTTGTGAAGCGGTTGAACGCCTGACTCGTGGCGCCGGCGACCATAAACGAGACACCTGCACCACCGCCGTCCCGCCCAGTCTGATGACAAGCTGACGCAGGGGGTCTTTCCGCTGGGTCGCAGGGTTCCGGACAGCGGCACGAGGGTTGCGCGGAACCTGTCCACATCACTCGCGGACGGGAGGCCGGGAATGCTGGGCAGGAAATCGACACCGAAGACGGGCGCGTTTGCGGAGCGCGTGAAACGGATCTCCGAAGCGGCGCCGTCTTTCGAGCGCACCGCGCCAGAAGCAACCAAGCGCGAGATACGCAAACCTTCATTCCGGCCGGGGACGGTCGCGTTCATGACGGGTGAGCGGCTGAGCGTGATGGTGACCGATCTCAGCGCTACGGGCGCGCGCGTGCGCTTTGTGCGGCGCGGACTGTTGCCGGAGCGCGTGCAGCTGATCGAGCCGCTGCAGGGCATCAACAAGTGGGGCTATGTCGCCTGGCAGACCACGCATGAGGCGGGGCTGCGGTTCGTCGGGGCGTACGCGCCAGAAGGTTTAGGCTCGGCTATTTCGGCGCCCAGCGGCTGCCGGGGATGAAGGACGGGCGGACGGGGTCGTTCGCGATGTCTTCGACCAGCCGGTAGAAGAACGTGTTCATGTCGCGCGCGGCGTCCCAGTCCAGCGGCTGGGTCATGTCGTCCTGCGGGCGGTGATAGCGGACCTTGTACCATTCGCGGTAGCGGCGCTCGGACTCCGTGCCGGGGTCGAAAGCAAACACGAAATTCGTGGCGGGAACGCTGGCGCGCAGGAACGGCCAGTGGTCGGTGCGCTGGTTGAGATTGCGCTCGGGTTCGAGGTCGGGGCGGATCTCGATGTTCATGCCGAGCGCGACGCGGCGGACGTTCGTGGCGAGCGTCGTGTCGTCGATGGCGTGCATGGTGAGCGCCTTCAGCGGGAAGAGCGGGCGCAGCTGGTCGAGGTTGACGACGGCGGCGATGTTTTCCTTCGGCACGGTGAGGTGGGTGGAGAACCATTCGGAGCCGAGCAGGCCCTTCTCTTCTCCTGTGTAGACGGCGAAACAGGACGGAGCGCTTAAAGCCTTTCCCGGCCTGTTGTTCCGCGAGGCGGAGGAGCGTGGCGACGTAGGCGGCGTCGTCGAAGGCGCCATTGTAGAGGCTGTCGCCATTCACGGGCTCGCCATAGCCGTAGCCGTCGAGGTGGGCGGAGACGATGACGATCTCTTTCGAGAGGACGGGGTCCGTGCCGGGCAACAGGGCGAGGATGTTGTCGGACTTTAGTTCGCGCTGGGACTGGTTGAAGGTGGCCTTGATGCGGGCGGGAATGTCGAAGCTGGGGAGCGGCTGGGAGGCGGCGCCGGCTTTGAGGATGGCCGGCAGCCTGATGCCGAGCCGCTAATCACGAGTCTTCGAGCGAATCGGCGCTAAGGCGCATGACGGCCATGTCCGGGTAGGCGGCTGGCGGCGCCTCGCGGAATGAAATGGCGCGCGCGTAGGCTTCGGGCCAGCGCGAGGGCTCGATGGTGAAGCCGGGATCATCGACATTGATGATGCCAACTGCGCCAGCCTTGGCAGCGGCTTCGAGGCGCTGGGCGCCGGTGGTCATGCCAGTGCGGCGCGCGCCAAAGCAGACGACGACCTTGTCTTTCACATCGGTCATTTCCTGCGCGGAGCAATAGCCGCGGAAGGCCAGTCGGCGCGTCGATGTCAGCGGGAAGCGACCAACTCGGGCGGACGGTGATCTGGTGGAGGAATGTCGAGTGCTTGATGATGACCGTAACGAGGTCGCTGCGCCGGATTCCTCGTCGAAAAATGGGTCTCTGAAAAACTCGAAAGCTCGTCCCATCCTTCTCCACCCTCACCTCTTTCAGCGGAAGCGTCTGGTACCAGCCGCCGTTGTCGCCGGCGGGTTTGAGGCCGAGGGCGGCGAAGCGGGCGGCGACGTATTTGGCGGCGCGGTCATAGCCGGGGGAGCCGGTGTCGCGGCCTTCCATGGCGTCGCTGGAGAGGTCGCCGGTGATGGACCACCAGGCTGCGGTGTCAGCGTCTGTGCCTGCGGGCGCGGAGGGGGCGCTGGCGCAGGAGGCGGTGAGGAGTGCGAGCGCGGCGGCGGCGAGGCGCATCGTGGGATTCCTAAAACAGATTGCCCTGGTCTTCCGGTTCGGCGTCGCGGTTGCGGCGGCGGATGCGGGGACGGGGTGGCGCGTCGGGGGCGGGCTCGGGTGGCGGCGCTTTGGGCGGGCCGCTGTTGAGGCCGGCGGTGGCGGCGACTTCGCCGTCGGTGAAGCGGAGTTTGAGGGCGTCGCCTTCGGCTATGGCGGAGGCCGAGCGGAGGAGTTTGCCGTCCGGGCCGGTGACGAGGGCGAAGCCTCGGGCGAGGACGCGCTCGTAGGAGACGCTGTCGAGGATGCGGGTCTGCTGGCGGAGGGCTTCGGTGGCGCGGGTGAGGCGGCGGGTGATGGCGGGCTGCAGGCGGGCGGAGAGGCGTTGCAGTTCGGACTGGCGGCCGGCGATCTCGCGGCGGAGGGCGGCGGGGCGGAGGCCTCCGCCGATCTGGTCGAAGCGGGCGCGCTTGCGGGCGAGCATGCGGGAGAGCGAGCCGCCGAAGCGCTGGGTGACGAGATCGAGGCGCTGGCGCGGGCGGGACAGCAGCGCGTCGAGTTTGGGCAGACGGCCGGTGGCGGAGCGGAGTTCGAGCTTGCGCTTTTCCAGCGTGCCGAGGAGGCGGCGGGTGAGGCGGCCGCCGAGGATCTCGACTTGCGCCATGAGTTCGGTGCGGACGGGCAGCGCCATTTCGGCGGCGCCGGTGGGCGTGGGCGCGCGGCGGTCGGAGGCGTAGTCGATCAGCGTGGTGTCGGTCTCGTGGCCGACGGCGGAGATCAGCGGGATGACGCTGTCGGCGGCGGCGCGGACGACGCGCTCCTCGTTGAAGGGCCAGAGGTCTTCGATGGAGCCGCCGCCACGGGCGACGATGATGACATCCGGGCGCGGGATGGGGCCGCCGGGTTTGCACGGCGTTGAAGCCGCGTATGCCGGCTTCGACTTCGGCGGCGGCTTTCTCGCCCTGCACCAGCGCGGGCCAGATGATGACGTGGACGGGGAAGCGGTCGCGGACGCGGTGGAGGATGTCGCGGATGACGGCGCCGGTCGGGCTGGTGACGACGCCGATGACGGCGGGGAGGAAGGGGATCGGCTTCTTGCGCTCGGCGTCGAAGAGACCTTCGGCGGCGAGCTTCTTCTTGCGCTCTTCCAAGAGCTGCATCAGGGCGCCGACGCCGGCGGGGCGCATCTTGTCGGCGATCAGCTGGTAGTTGGAGCGGCCGGGATAGGTGGACAGGCGGCCTTCGGCGACGACTTCGAGGCCTTCCTCCGGCTTGAACGGCAGGCGGCTGGCGTTGCCCTTCCACATGATGGTGTTGAGCGTCGCGCCTTCGTCCTTGATGTCGAAATACATGTGGCCGGACTTGGCGAGGATCACCCTGCCCAGCTCTCCGCGCACGCGGACGAAGGCGTAGTTTTCCTCGACCGTCTGCTTGAGCGCATTGGCCAGCTCGGAGACGGACATCTCCGGGGAGTTTGAGCCGGGCTGTTCCGGCGGCGATTCGGTCTGGTCATCCATGGGAGCGTTATAGGGCGAGATTCCGGGAGGGGGCAGCCATGTGCGAAAGCCCGTCCAGACCTAAAATCGCGAACCGCACCTTGCAGATCGACAGATTGGACCTTCCGGGGCCGGTCCTGTAGGTCTCCCGGAGAAGCCAGCGGGGTCGGCGCGTGCCGGATATCTTCCTCTCCTATAATCGCGAGGATCAGACGCGCGCGAGAGTGTTTGCCGACGCTTTTGCGGCGCAGGGTTTCGACGTCTGGTGGGACACCGCGCTCAAGTCCGGCGAGGCTTATGACGAGGTAACCGAGACGGCGTTGCGGACGGCGAAGACGGTGGTGGTGCTGTGGTCGCCGCGCTCGGTTGTGTCGCGGTGGGTGCGGGCGGAGGCCACGCTGGCGGATCGGAACCGGACGCTTGTGCCGTGCATGATCGAGGCGTGCGAGCGGCCGATCATGTTCGAGCTGGTTCAGACGGCGGAGCTGTCGCACTGGCGGGGCGAGCCGGGCGACAAGGCGTGGCTGGCTTTCCTGGCCGACGTGACGCGGTTTGTGAATGCCGAGCGGGCGCAGGTTGCGTCGACCGCTGCTGCTCCGCCGCCGAAGCCCGTCGCGATGGGGACGGCGCCCGCGCTGGCCGTGCTGCCTTTCGCCAATCGCTCTGGGCTTGCCGAGGACGAGGCCTTCGCGGTCGGCATGGTGGAGGACATCGTCGCAGCGCTCACGCTCAGCCCCGACCTGAAGATCCTGGCGGCCGGCGCCACTGCCGGGTGGCGGGGCCAGGCAATCGACCTGCGCGCCGTGGGGCGTGAACTCGGCGTGCGCTATCTTCTGGAGGGTAATCTTCGGCGCGTCGGGGAGACCTTGCGGGTGACGGCGCAACTGGTCGAGGCCGAGACCGGCGCGGTTCTGTGGACGCAGAAATTCGACAGGCCGCTGGCCGAACTGGCAGTGCTGCAGGAGGAACTCGTCACCGAGGTCGCGGCGCACCTTCATATCAAGGTCAGGAATCTCGAAAGCGACCGCGTGCTGCAAGCCGGCGCGCATACGGTGCACGAGCTGGTGCTGCGGGCCGAAGCGCTGATGGGCGAGAACCTATTCGGCGCGATAGCCGAGGCGCGGCGCGCAGTCGCGATCGCGCCGGATTTTGCGCTCGCCCATGCGGTGCTGGCGTCGGCGCTGGCCTTCAAGCATCTGGAGGAAGGCGGAAGCGATATCAGCCGGCGGCCGGAAATCCTCGCCGAAGTCGGCAAGGCCCTCGTCCTTGACCAGAAGGATGCTTCGGTCGCCTGGCGATGCGCCAGCTCAATGGTTATCGCCGGCCGGCCAGACGATGCGCGCCGCCATATCGAACGTCTCCTGCCGCAGATGCCGAACAACCCCATGCTACATTTCGTGCACACGCTGATTCACGTCCAGCAAGGGCATGGCGAGCAGGCCATCGCCAGCGTGGACGCGTGGGACCGGCTCGCGCCCGGCACCCGTCTCATGTCCGAGTGTCTCCATATGAGAGCGGTGGCGCTTTTCCAGTGCGGCCAGCTGGATGCAGCGAGCGATGTGATTGACCACGCTTACAGCAACAATCCGCAACATATCCGTACGCTGGCCATGCGCGCCGCGCTCAAACAGCTGACCGGCGCAGCCGAGGCGGCGAGCGATGCCGTGCGGGCATTGCGCGCGGTCGAACCCGGTGCGCCGCCCGGACGTTTCACCGGCCAGACCCTGCTGATGCTGGATCCGCGATCCGCTGCGGCGTTGAACGCGGCTTTCATTGCGGCCTGGGATGCGACGCCGGCCGGCTAGCGCTTCAGAACGATCGCCTTCTTGCGCTTCTCGACCGCGGCTTTGACGCCGAAGGAGGCGCGGTACATCACGAAGCGGCCGGAGAAACCGTCTGGCATGCGCCAGTCGCCTTCGATCTGGGTGAACTTGTCGTTCGAAATGCCCGAATAGTGGATGGGGTGGCGGTGAACGCCTCGGGCCGGGTGGTAGACCTTCGTGAAATAGAGGCTGGGGCCGGAACGACCGCCCTTGATGTCGGCTGACAATTCGGTGAGGCCGGGCGCGCCGAAAGTGGCGGGTTCCAGCGTCGTGCCGATCAGGGCGCCGGAGATGTCCTCCAGGTGAGCTGAAAACGGCGTTGGGCTGTTGGTGCTGTCGTACCAATATTCACCGGACCAGAAGCCGGTGAGGTCGCTGTCGCGGGAGAATTCGAAGCTGGCTGGCATGGATCGCCCAGTTTCCACCCCTGTGGCCCGCGACGGGTTGTATTCCGTGCCGGGGCCGTACTAATCCCGCTTCGACTATAGCAGACTTGAGCCGGCTGGGCAGATCGCATGAAGATTCTCATCGTCGGAAGCGGGGGCCGGGAACATGCGCTGGCGTGGAAGCTGAAGCAGAGCCCGCGCGTGACGCAAATTCTGGCAGCGCCGGGCAATCCGGGGATCGCGGACATCGCCGAGTGCGTGGCCGTGGCGGCGGACGATATTGCGGGTCTGGTCGAGCTGGCGAAGAACGAGCGGCCGCATCTGGTGATCGTGGGGCCGGAGGTTCCGCTGGTGATGGGGCTGGCGGACAAGCTGCGTGCGATCGACGTGCCGGTGTTCGGGCCATCGGCGCGGGCGGCGATGCTGGAGGGCTCGAAAGGGTTCTCCAAGGACTTCATGGCGAAGTACAATATCCCGACTGCACGGTATCGGCGGTTCACGGCGGAACAGACGACCGAGGCGAAGGCGTATCTCAAGACATTCGATGGCCCGCCCTACGTGCTGAAGGCGGATGGTCTGGCGGCTGGCAAGGGCGTGGTGATCGCCGAGAGCAAGGCCGAGGCCGAGGCCGAGATCGACGCCATGCTGGGCGGCAAGTTCGGCGCGGCGTCGGCGTCGCTGGTGATCGAGGAGTTCATGCACGGCGAGGAAGCGAGCTTCTTCGCGCTGTGCGATGGCGATACGGCCGTGGCGCTGGCCGGGGCGCAGGACCACAAGCGCGTGGGCGATGGCGACACGGGGCCGAACACGGGCGGCATGGGGGCCTATTCGCCGGCGCCGATCCTCGATCAGGCGATGCAGGATCGCGTGATGGCGGAGATCGTCACGCCGACCATACAGGGCATGAAGAAGGACGGCCGGCCGTATAGCGGCGTGCTGTTCGTCGGGCTGATGATCGACGCGGCGCACGGGCCGCGGGTTGTGGAATACAATGTGCGGTTTGGTGATCCCGAGTGTCAGGTGATCATGACGCGGCTGAAGGAAGATCCGCTGCCGCAATTGCTGGCGTGCGCGACGGGCGGCCTTGCCGGGTGCAAGCGGCTGGAGCGGTTCTCCGATCCGGCGGTGGCCGTGGTGATGGCGGGCGCGGGGTATCCGGGCGAGCCGAAAAAGGGCGGCGTGATCGGCGGGCTGGACGCGGCGGGCGACGTGCCGGGCGTTGTCGTGTTTCATGCAGGCACGGCGATGAAGGGTGACGATGTCGTCGCCAATGGCGGGCGGGTGCTGAACGTCACGGCGAGTGCGCCGACGCTGAAGCAGGCTGTCGCGCGGGCGTATGAGGCGGTCGACCTGATCGACTGGCCGGACGGATTCTGCCGGCGCGATATCGCGTGGCGGGCGCTGGAGCGGGGCTAGGTCAGCCCGGAGCAAAAAAGCCCTCGACCAAGGGGGTTGAACGGTCCTAATCAGGTTCTAACCACCAGTATATGGCCGGCGTCAGACCGGTTGAATGCGGACAGGGCGGACCATGGCAGACGCGACCCCGAGCGACCTATTTTCCGGCACCAAGGACGTCGCCGACAGCCACAAGTTCGACGAGGCAAAGCTCGCGGCATGGATGGAGACGCATGTCGAGGGCTATACGGGTCCGCTGACGGTGCGCCAGTTCAAGGGCGGGCAGTCGAACCCGACCTATCAGCTGATCACGCCGACCAAGAAATACGTGATGCGGAAGAAGCCGCCGGGCAAGCTGTTGCCGTCGGCGCATGCGGTGGATCGTGAGTATCGCGTGATCGCTGCGCTCTACCCGCTCGGCTTCCCGGTCGCCAAGCCCTACGGGCTGTGCGAGGACGAGAGCGTCACCGGCACGATGTTCTACATCATGGACATGGTCGAGGGCCGCATCCTGTGGGACGCGACCCTGCCCGACTACACGCCGGCACAGCGCAGCGCGATTTACGAAGCAAAGGTCTCGACGTTTGCGGCGCTGCATAATGTCGACTGGAAGAAGGCCGGGCTGGAAGGCTTTGGCAAGGAAGGCGACTATGTCGCGCGCCAGATTCATCGCTGGACCAAGCAATACCAGATGTCCGAGACAACCAAGATCCCGGAGATGGACAAGCTGATCGACTGGCTGCCGAAGAACATTCCGCCGGGCGAGATCACCACCATCGTTCACGGCGACTATCGCATCGACAACATGGTGCTGCACCCGACCGAGCCGCGTGTGCTGGCGGTGCTCGACTGGGAGCTGGCGACGCTGGGCGATCCGCTGGCGGACTTCACCTATCACCTGATGTCGTGGGTGATGCCGTCATCTGATCCGCAGCGGCCGTCGATCGCGGGCGTCATAGGCGATCCGTCCTACGGCATTCCGAACAAGGACCAGTATGTCGCGCGTTATTGCGAGCTGACGGGCCGCAAGGGCATTCCGAACATCGACTATTTCTTCGCGTACAACGCTTTCCGCCTTGCGGGCATCCTGCAAGGCATCGTCGGACGTGTGCGTGATGGCACGGCGAGCAATGCGGCGGCGGCGCAGAACGAAGGTCGCGTGGCGCCGCTGGCGCAGTTTGCTTACGCGTGTGCGCAACGTGCGGGCATGGAAGGCTAGGCGCAGCGCGGCCTGCTGCCGATGCTTGCAAAGGGCTTCGCAGAAGCGGAGCCTTGATTGGGCGAGCGTGGAGCAGATGATGCGCGGAATTTTGGCCTGTTGCGTAATGCTGGCGGCGGCATGCACCGCGCCGGCCCCTGCGGCGAAACCGACGTTCGATCTTGCCGGTCTCAAGCCGTCTGCGGATGGCGATGCGCCGACGCTGACAGGTTGGCTGGTGATCGACGGCCGCAGCTTCAGACTGTATCCGACGGCGACGAAGCCCGCCGACAACGGCCCATGTGTTTCCGGCGTTCTGCTGTCGCTGGCCGGGATGCCGACGCCGGACTTTTCGGACCGGGTGATGAACGTCTCCGGCTATGTGCTCGACAAGAATGATCCGGGTGCGGAGGGCGCGGCCAACCCGTGCCAGTCGAACGTGATCATCACGGCGATCGAAGTCTCAATTCCGGACGCCTGACAATCTGGTGCGTAATCGCGCAAAAATGACGCCTTGTGGCCATGAGTGTCGTTGCAGCGGCTTGCCCCCGTTTACGGGAAGTGCCTAGCTGCGAACGCAACAACCGTGGGACGGATCATGCGCAAGATAGTTCTGTTGGCTGCCAGCGTGCTGGCCGCCGGTCTGCTGGCTACGCCGGTGCTCTCGCAGCAGGCGACGACCCTGCCAGACCTCGAGAAGGCGTTCGACACCTTCATCTCGCCGCCGGAAATGGACGGCTGGATGAAGAAGATGGCGGCCGAGCCGAACCATGTCGGATCAGCGCATGACAAGCTGAACGCCGAGGACACGCTCGCGCAGTTCAAGGCGTGGGGATGGGACGCGCACATCGAGACGTTCAAGGTGCTGTATCCGACGCCGCTTAAAGTATCGCTTGAACTGACGACGCCGAAGAAGTTCGCCGCGACGCTGACCGAGCGGCCCATTCCGGGCGACGCCACGTCGAGCCGCACCAAGAATGAGTTGCCGGCTTATGTCGCCTTCCAGGGCGATGGCGATGTGACGGCGCCGATCGTCTATGTGAACTACGGCATGCCCGACGACTACAAGGCGCTGGAGCGCATGGGCGTCGATGTGAAGGGCAAGATCGTGATCGCCCGCTATGGCCAGGGCTGGCGCGGGCTGAAGCCGAAGCTGGCGCAGGACCATGGCGCGGTCGGGTGCATCATCTATTCCGATCCGCGCGACGATGGCTTCTCGCAGGACGACGTTTATCCCAAGGGCGCGGCGCGGCCGCCGCCAGGGCTTCCAGCGCGGGTCGGTGGCCGACATGCCGCTCTATCCGGGTGATCCGCTGACGCCGGGCGTTGGCGCCACGGACGATGCCGTGCGGCTGCTGCGCGAAGATGCGCCGACGATCCTGAAAATTCCGGTGCTGCCGATCTCGTATGGCGATGCCGAGAAATTCCTCAGCGCGATGGGCGGCAATGTCGTGCCGGCGAACTGGCGCGGCTCGATCCCGATCACCTACCACGTCGGCGGCACGGACGCGGCCAAGGCGCATATGGTGGTGAAGTCGGAATGGTCGCTGAAGACGATCTACAACGTGGTCGCGAAGATGGAGGGCTCGCTCTATCCCGACCAGTGGGTGATGCGCGGCAATCACCATGACGGCTGGGTGTTCGGCGCGTCCGATCCGATCAGCGGACACATTGCGATGATGGCCGAGGCGAAGGCGATCGGCGAGCTGGCCAAGACCGGCTGGAAGCCGAAGCGGACGCTGGTCTATCTGAGCTGGGACGCTGAAGAGCCGATGCTGCTCGGTTCGACCGAGTGGGCGGAAACGCATGCGACCGAGCTGAAGCAGAAGGCGCTGATCTACATCAACACGGACGGCAATGGCCGCGGCTTCCTCGGCGTTGAGGGCAATCATGCGCTGCAGAGCTTCGTCACCAAGGTCGCGGTCGATGTGACCGATCCGCAGACGGGCGTGAGCGTCGACAAACGTTCGCGGGCGGGCGCGATGGTCGCGGCTGCGGCAGGCGGCGCAAATGAGCGGGCCAAGGCGGTGGGCAAGGCGGCTTCCGAAGGGAAAGACATTCCGCTCGATCCGCTGGGGTCGGGCTCGGACTATTCGAGCTTCCTGCAGCATCTCGGCATCGCTTCACTGAACGTGGGCTATGGCGGCGAAGGCGATAGCGGCGGGGTCTATCACTCGGCGTATGACACGTGGGAGCATCACTCGACGTTTGTCGATCCGGGGTTCGCCTATGCCGGCGCGCTGGCGAAGACGACCGGGCGCATGGTGCTGCGCATGTCGGAGCAGGACACACCGGTGGCGCGCTATGGCGATTTCGCAGACACCGTGTCGACCTATCTCGACGAGGTGAAGGCGCTCGCTGGCTCGAAGCGCGAGGCGCAGCTGGCTCAGGCCAAGCTCATCGAGACCGGGGCTTACAAGCTGTCGGATGATCCGAAACAGACCAGCGGCCCGCCGACTGCCCTGAAGGTTGTGCCGTTCTTCAATTTCGCGCCGCTGGAAAATGCGGTTGTGCGGCTGAAAGCGAGCGCTGCGGCCTATGACAAGACGCTGGCCGCCAAGGGGCCGACGCTGTCTGGCGAAGCAAAAGCCAAGCTGGTCGCGCTGGCGGGCAAGACCGAACAGGCGATGACGGTGGAGCCGGGCCTGCCCGGTGGGCGCGGCTGGTACAAGAACATGATCTACGCGCCGGGGCGGTTCACCGGCTATGGCGCGAAGACCCTGCCCGGCGTGCGTGAAGCCATCGAGGACGAGCGCTGGGAAGATGCAGACACGTATGTCGGGCTGACGGCAAAGGCGATCAACGCCTATGCGGACGAGCTCGATAAAGGTGTCGCGTTGATGGGCGGTGCGCCCTAGGCGAGCGCCGCGAACCACGCATCGAGCGCGGCGGCCTCAGCGCGGCCGCGCGCGGTGCGTATCGCAGCTTCTGAATCCTCGCCCCAATGTTCGGCTTGATAGGCCTCGTCGAGACGCGAGAGTTCGTAGGCTTCGACCGCTGTGAGGCGGCTGCGTTCGACGGCGAGGCCGAGTACGGCCGAGCCTAGAAGCGGTATCGCGTGGGTGAGTCCGGCCTTGCGGAAGGCGTCCAGCGACAGGACGTGGGCGTGCACGGCCTGCAGGGATGCCTCGGGCTGTTCGATGGGAACAATGCCGATGGCGGGGTGCAGCGTGACGCCGAGCGCCTGTCCGGCCCATTCACGCAAGGGTCCCCACTCAGCCTGTTCGCGATCACGTAGGGCGGCGGGCGCATCGGCGAGATAGCAGACGAGGTCTGTGCCCGCAAAGCGCGCGGCCTCAGCGGCGGCGGCGGCCCATGCCTCGGGCGTGCGATCGAGAGCGCCATAGGCCATGCGTGTGACGTGCATCGTGTAGAGATCGATGCGCTCGCCCTGCTCGCGCCATTCGGCGGCGATGGCTTTGGCGAGAGGTTCCGAGGGAATAGCGAGATGCTTGCCGGCCGCCGTCCGCAGGACGCGCTTGTCGAGCAGGACGCGCCAGAGGCCATCTTCGGCGGCGATGGAGACGTCGGTGTAGAAGCGTTTCGGCCGCTGGTCGATTTCGCCTTTGACACCCTTTGCGTATTCCATCGGCTGTTCTCGGGCGGGCTAGCGGATACGGCGCGGCTTGCGGAGATCGAAGAAGTTTTCGGCCGAGTTCTCATCGAACCCAAGCACTTCGAACGTCTGCTTGATGTGCGGCGGCAGGTCGGCCACGATCTCGATCGGGCCGCGTGGCCCCGGCAGGCGCAGGGCGCGGGCGTGGAGATGCAGGCCATCGGCGAGGCCCTGCGGCAGCTCGCGATCGCAGGTGTATTTGCGGTCGCCGATGATGGCGCAGCCGATCTCGGCCATGTGGAAGCGGAGCTGGTGCGTGCGGCCGGTTTCCGGTTTCAGCGCAACCCATGCCGCCTTGCGGCCGGCATTCTGGACAACCGAATAAAGCGTGAGCGCGTGGACTGCGCCCTTCTCATTCTGTTCGGCTGTGCGCATTTTCTCTTTGTCGCTGCCCGGGCCGGTCGATTTGATCATCCAGCCACGGATGTCGCCATTGACGGGATGCGGCACGCCGAGCGTGACGGCCCAGTAGATCTTGTCGAGCTCGCGTGAGCGGAACAGGTTGCTGAGCTGGTTTGCCGAGCCAACTGTCTTGGCAAGGATCAACACGCCGGAAGTATCGCGGTCGAGGCGGTGAACGAGGCGGGGCTTTTCGGCAGTGTCGTCAACGAGCGCGCGGGACAGGCCATCGATGTGGCGTGACGTGCCAGTGCCACCTTGCGTTGCGAGGCCCGAGGGTTTGTTGAGCGCGATGATGCGGTCGTCCTCGAAGATCACGAGCGAGCGCATCATGTCGGCGTCGGACGCCTTCACGGTCATGCGGGGCTTGTCGTCGCCGTCTTCGGAATCCTTGCCCTTCGCGGCCGTCATCGGGGGCACACGAACGGTCTGGCCGGCCTTGACGCGTGTGTTGGCCTTGGCGCGGGCGCCGTCGACGCGGATCTCTCCGGTGCGGCACGCTTTCTCGATCTGGCCCTGCGTGAGGCCGTGGAATTTGCGTTTCAGCCAGCGGTCGAGACGCGTGTCGTCCTCATCCGCATCGACGCTGAGATTGACGACCTGACCTACGTTCCAGCTCATCCGAACACCTGTTTCGCCACGAGCAGACCGATCGCAACTGCGGCGAGGCCAGCGAGGACCGAGCCGATCGAATATGTGGACGCGCCGAGCCAGTCATTGCGCTCGATCAGGCGCATGGTCTCGAGCGAGAAAGCGGAGAAAGTCGTGAAGCCGCCGAGCACGCCGACTCCGAGCAGCAGGCGCATCGGTTCGCCCGCCTCGCCTTTTGTCAGGAGCCAGCCGCCGAGGACGCCGATCAGGAGGCTGCCGATGACGTTGATGGCGAACGTCGCCCACGGCCATTCGCCCGGCTGCGCCGGGGCGGCGAGCGAGACGCCATAGCGGCCGGCGGCGCCGAGGCCGCCCCCGAGGGCTACAAGAAGGACGTTGAGCATTGCGCCCCGTCCATAGGGCCAACGGGCCTATAAGGCCAGATCAGAGGGCAAAACGAGCCCTGCGGCAGACAGTACGGCGCGGAAATCGTCCGGAAGCGGGGCCTTAACCACAAAACGCCCGCCAGCGGTGGGATGGGGGAAGTCGAGGCTGGCGGCGTGGAGCATCAGGCGGGGCACGGCCTCGCCTTTCAGGGTGGAGGCGCCGCCGTAATAGGGATCGCCTAGGATCGGGCGACCCTCGATAGAGAGGTGGACGCGGATCTGGTGCATCCGCCCGGTTTGCGGCTCCACCTCAAGCAGGTGGGTCTGGCCGGTGGAGGCAAGGACGCGCCAGCGGGTGACGGCCGCCTGGCTATTCTGGTCGCCGGGGCGGGCGGCGCGCATGAGTTCGAGGCCAGGGCGGGCGATGTGGCGCGCGAGAGGCTTGGAGAATTCAGTCACGCCCTCGGCCAGTGGCGAGCCGGTGACGATGGCGTAATAGGTCTTTGAGACCAGCCGCTCGGCGAAGGCTTCGCTGAGGGCGGCGGCGGCGGGCTGGGTCTTGCAGGCGACGATGACGCCGGAGGTCTGGGCGTCGAGGCGGTGGACGAGACGCGGGCGCTTGCCGTTGGAGCGCGCGAAGGCGGCCAGCAGGCGATCCAGCGTGCGATCGTCGGGGTTACGGGTCTGGACCGGCAGGCCGGCGGGCTTGTTGAAGGCGAGAACGCCGCTGTCGTCATGGATGACGAGCGCACGCACATAGGCGGCGTCCTCGTCCGAGATCGGCATCTCTTCGTAATTGCGTTTGACGCCTTTAGTCACCGGCGCGCTCGCGGCGCAGCTTTGCCCATTGTTCGAGTTTCTCCCGGATCGGCGCTTCACGGCCCGCCCCTTTGGGCTGGTAGAAGTCCTGTCGCTCCATGTCATCCGGGAAATAATTCTGGCCGGAGAACTGGCCCTCGGCGTCGTGGTCGTACTGATAGCCGGCGCCATATCCGAGATTCTTCATCAGCTTGGTCGGCGCGTTCAGGATGTGAGCGGGCGGCGCGAGTGAGCCTGTCTCGCGTGCTGCTGCGCGGGCGGCGTTGTAGGCTTTATAGGCGGCGTTGGACTTTGGCGCTGTGGCGAGGTGGATCACGGCCTGCGCCAGCGCGAGTTCGCCTTCGGGCGAGCCAAGGCGTTCGTAAGTAGCGGCGGCTTCGTTGCAGATCATCAGCGCGGTGGGATCGGCAAGGCCGACGTCTTCGCTGGCAGCGCGGATCATGCGGCGGGCGAGGAAGAGCGGATCTTCGCCGCCCTCGAGCATGCGGCAGAACCAGTAGAGCGCGGCATCGGGATCAGAGCCCCGCGTCGCCTTGTGCCAGGCAGAGATGAGATTGTAGTGCTCCTCGCGATCCTTGTCGTAGGACGGCGCGCGTTTCTGCAAGGCGGCCATCAGGCCATTGGCGTCGATGGGTTGCGTGCGGCCCCAGGCGAAGACTTCTTCGACGAGGTTGAGGAAGTAGCGCCCGTCGCCATCCGCCATTGCCATCAGCGCGGCGCGGCCGTCTTCGGTGAGCGGAGCAGGCTTTCCGTAGAGCGCCTCGGCGCGGGCGATGAGCTTGCCGAGGGCAGCTTCATCGAGGCGCCTCAGCACCATTACTTGCGAGCGTGAGAGCAGCGCCGAGTTGAGTTCGAAGCTGGGGTTCTCTGTTGTGGCGCCAACGAGCGTGACGACGCCGCGTTCCACGAACGGCAGGAAGCCATCCTGCTGGGCGCGGTTGAAGCGGTGGATCTCGTCCACGAACAGCAACGTGCCCTTGCCGGTCTTGCGCAGGCCCTCGGCCTTCTCGAAGGCGGCGCGCAGGTCCTTCACGCCGGAGAAGATCGCCGAAATCTGTTCGAACTCGAGCTTGGCGCGCTTGGCCAGCAGGCGAGCGATGGTCGTCTTGCCAGTGCCGGGCGGGCCCCAGAGGATCAGGCTGGCGAGGCGGCCCTGCGCCAGCATGCGCCCGATGGGTCCCTCGGCGCTGAGCAGGTGATCCTGCCCCACCACATCCTCGATGGTTTCCGGTCGCAGCCTGTCCGCCAGCGGACGGGGCGCGTCATCGGTCATACCTGCAGCTTCGAAGAGGTCGCTCACCTGCTTCGTTTAACGCGTGGCGCCGGGATGGACCAGTGCGATCAGCGGCCCCCCTAGCGGCCGCGAAGCTCAGACTCGATACGCTGGCCGTTTCGTTCTGTAGCGAGGCGCCAGGTGGCGGGGGGGGTGGTTTCCGCCTTCTTCAGGGCGGCGTCGAAGTCGCGTTTGGTGCGGATGGTCGTGCCGTTCACCTCGCGGATGATATCGCCCGGCTGGAAGCCGACGTTCCGGGCGATGGTGCGCGGGGGAACGCTGTAGACCAGTATGCCGCCGTTAAAGGCATCGACGCCGATTTCCTCGCCCAGCGCCGGTGTCAGTTCGACCACGGCCGCGCCTGCGAACGGGTTCGAGCCTTCGACCTGCACGAGTTCCGCCTTCGAGGTTCCCGGCGGGGCCGACATCTTCACCGAGATCTGCTGGGGCTTGCCGCCGCGCAGGACAGAGAGCGTTGCGGTCTCGCCCTGGGCCTTGGTCGCGGCGATGAACTTCATGCCGCGATCGTCGAACACTTCGCGGCCATCGACCGAGAGCACGACGTCGCCTTCGCGGAGGCCAGCCTTGTCGGCAGGGCCGCCCTTGAACACATCGGCGATCAGGACGCCGCGCGGGCGATCAAGGCCAAGCGCCTTGGCCTTGGCGCTGTCGATCGTCTCGCCCTTGGCGCCGATCCACGGACGGACAAGCGTGCCGCCATGGACGGCTGCATCAACGACGCGGCGGACCATCTCTGCGGGGATGGCGAAGCCGATACCGTTGGAGCCGCCGCCCTTGGAGAAGATCATGGAGTTCACGCCGACCAGCCGGCCTTCCATGTCGACGAGTGCGCCGCCCGAATTGCCCGGATTGATCGATGCGTCGGTCTGGATGAAGGAGCCGAAGTCGGATGCGCCGACGTCGGTGCGGGCCAGCGCGGAGACGATGCCGCTGGTGACGGTCTGCCCGACGCCGAACGGGTTGCCGATCGCGAGCACGAGGTCGCCGATCTGCAGGTTACGTGTGTCTGCGAAGTTGAGCATCGGCAGCGGCTGGCTTCCGGCATCGATGCGGAGCACGGCGAGATCTGACCGCTCGTCCTTCATCACCAGTTGGGCGGGGAACTCACGACGATCATTCAGCACGACGCGGAATTCCTGGCCGCCCTCGACGACGTGGTTGTTGGTGACGATGACGCCGTCAGAGCCGACGATGACGCCGGAGCCGAGCGAGTTGTCGACCTTCTCGCTGCGAATCTGGGAATTGCTGGCGTTGCAGTAGACCTGCGCCCAGAAAGGATCGTTCGCGTAAGGGCAGTTAGAGCGCGTGACGTTGACCGACGAGAAGACGTTCACGACCGCGGGCGCCGTCTTGCGCACCACGGGCGAGAAGGACTGCTGCATGGCCCCCTGCGAGACCGGGAGAACGCGAGAATCGACAGGCGCAATGTCCTGGCTGGTTGTGGCGGCAATCGTTGCAGGCTGGCCGCCCTGCGAGACAAGCTGCCCGAGCGCGGGCACGGCCAGCATGGCCAGTGCGGTCGCTAAGCCCGCGGATGCTACAAGGATGATGTTCTGACGGTTCATGACGAGCCTCCACGCCCACGCCGGCCCTATGAGCGACACTCATGGAAAAATAAGGCGAAGAATCCGGCGCAAACAAGGCTGAGCAACAGTTCGGCCTGAGGCGGAATGCCTCGACCTGCCCCGTCATCGCCGGCTCCGGGCCGGCGTCAGAACGAAAAAGGCCGCCCGGATGGGGCGGCCTTTTCCAGATCCGTTGGATCAAAGCAGGTTATTCGGCGGCTTCGGCAGCAGCCTCGGCGCGGGCGCGATCGTCGGCGCCTTTGGCGTCTTCATCGCGGTCGACCAGCTCGATGATCGCGAGCGGGGCGTTGTCGCCATGGCGGAAGCCGGCTTTCAGGACGCGCGTGTAGCCGCCCTGACGGGTCTTGTAGCGCTCGGCGAGCGTGTCGAAGAGCTTCACAACGACATCGTCTTCCTTGAGCTGGGCTGCAGCGAGACGACGGTTCGAGAGGCCGCCCTTCTTGCCGAGCGTGATCAGCTTGTCGACCACAGCCTTCAGCTCCTTGGCTTTCGGCAGCGTCGTCGTGATCTGCTCATGACGGATCAGAGCACCCGACATGTTGGCAAACATCGCTTTGCGGTGCGCAGCGGTGCGATTGAATTTACGGAGCGCGAAACCGTGGCGCATGTGTCTATCCAGCCCTCAGCAGGCCGGCTCCTATAATCAGGTGTGGTCTTCGTATTTCTTGGCGAGCTCTTCGATGTTCTCCGGCGGCCAGGACGGAACGTCCATGCCGAGGTGGAGGCCCATCGAGGCGAGCACTTCCTTGATCTCGTTGAGCGACTTGCGGCCGAAGTTCGGGGTACGGAGCATTTCCGCTTCCGACTTCTGGATGAGGTCGCCGATGTAGACGATGTTGTCGTTGCGCAGGCAGTTGGCCGAACGCACCGAGAGCTCCAGCTCGTCGACCTTCTTGAGCAGCACCGGGTTGAAGCCCAGATCCGGCTCGTCGTCGGACGCGGTCGCGGCGACCGGTTCGTCGAAGGTGATGAGGAGTTGCAGCTGGTCCTGCAGGATGCGCGCGGCGTAGGCCACGGCGTTTTCCGGCGTGACCGAACCGTCGGTCTGAATGTCGAGCGTGAGTTTGTCGTAGTCCAGCACCTGGCCGGCGCGGGTGTCTTCGACGAACACGCCAACGCGTTCAACCGGCGAGAAGATCGAGTCGATCGGGATGTAGCCGAGCGGAGCATCGTCCGGACGGTTGCGGTCGGCGGCGACGTAGCCCTTGCCGGTCGCGACCGTGAATTCCATGCGCACATCCGCACCCTCGTCGAGGTGGCAGATGATGTGGTCAGGGTTCAGGATCTCGACGTCGCTGGAGACTTCGATCTGGCCGGCGCGAACCGGGCCGGCGCCCGACGCCTTGAGCATCATGCGCTTCGGCGTGTCGGAGACCATGCGGATCGCGACGCGCTTCAGGTTCAGCACGATGTCGGTCACGTCTTCGCGGACGCCCGGGATCGAGGAGAACTCGTGAACGACGCCATCGATCTGGACGCCGGTGATGGCAGCGCCCTGGAGCGAGGAGAGAAGAACGCGGCGCAGGGCGTTGCCCAGCGTCGTGCCGAAGCCGCGCTCGAGCGGCTCGATCACGAGCTTCGCTTTGCGTTGGGCATCCCGATCATGCTCCACAACCGGACGGTTGGGGCGGATCAGGTCTTTCCAGTTTTTGTCGTTCACCGAACCGGCGGACATCGCCATGGATTGGACCTCTTCAGTATAGCCAGACCGAAACAGCGAAACCCGTCGTTAGACGCGGCGGCGTTTCGGCGGGCGGCAGCCGTTATGCGGTACGGCGGTGGTGTCGTGGATGGTGGTGACCGTGAAGCCGACCGCCTGCAGGGCGCGCAGCGCCGACTCGCGGCCCGAACCCGGACCGTGGACGAGCACTTCGACAGTTTTCATGCCGTGTTCCATCGCCTTCTTGCCGGCGTCTTCGGCGGCGACCTGAGCGGCATACGGCGTCGACTTGCGCGAGCCCTTGAAGCCCATCGTGCCGGCGGACGACCACGAGATCGTGTTGCCCTGCGCGTCGGTGATGGTGATGATGGTGTTGTTGAAGGACGCATTCACGTGGGCAACGCCCGACGCGATGTTCTTGCGTTCCCGCTTCTTGACCCGGCCTTTGTCGCCAGCTGCTTCGCGCGCCATTGTCTATCCTACTTCTTCTTGCCGGCGATGGCCTTTGCGGGGCCTTTGCGCGTGCGTGCGTTGGTGTGGGTGCGCTGACCGCGGACCGGCAGGCCTTTGCGGTGACGCAGGCCGCGGTAGCAACCGAGGTCCATGAGGCGTTTGATGTTCATCGACACTTCGCGGCGGAGGTCGCCCTCGACGATGTAATCGGCGTCGATCGTTTCGCGGATCTTCAGCACTTCACCGTCGGTGAGCTGGTTCACCCGGCGCGCCGGCTCGATGCCGAGCTTGGTCGTGATTTCCTTGGCCTTGGTGTTACCAATGCCGTGAATATAGGTCAGCGCGATCTCGACGCGCTTAGCGGTCGGAAGGTTTACGCCTGCAATACGGGCCAATTGCCTCTCCTGAACGTCCGCCGATCCACCCGAACGGGATGACCGGCCCGAAAATCTCTATCGAAATGCCAGCGCAACGCGAATGTTCGCCCAACGCCATTCCGGCGCGGCGAACCTTCTGCCCGTTACGAAGGCCGCTTTCTATATGGGGCGAACTCGCCCCGTCAACCGGTTATTTCCCTTTTGTCCTCAGCCTTCCCGGCCCTTCTGGGGCAAGGATTTGTCCTCGGATTCATTTGGCTTTTTTGGCATTTGAGCCGTCCAGGATCGAGGCAATCGAGCTCGATACCGTGTCCATGCTGGCCATGCCGTCGATTTCAGTCAGTTTGCCCTGCGTCTTGTAGACCTCAACGAGGGGGGCGGTCTGGGTATTGTAGGCGACGAGTCGCTTCTTGAAGGCTTCCGGGTTGTCGTCGGCACGGCCTTCGGCCTCGAATCGCTTGGTTACCCGTTCGATCAGGGCGGCTTCGTCCACCTTGAGGCGGATGACCGCGTCGACCTTCTGGCCGCGGCCGGCGAGCGAATCGTCCAGCGCCTGGGCTTGCGGGGTTGTGCGGGGGAAACCGTCGAAGATGAAGCCGGCAGCCTTGGGGTTGTGATCCAGCTGTTCCTCGATCAGGGCGATGACGATCTCGTCGGAGACGAGCGAGCCCGAATCCATGATCGCGGCGACCTTCTTGCCCAGTTCGGACCCGGACGACCGGGCCGCACGGAGCATGTCGCCTGTCGACAGCTGGATAAAGCCGCGTTCGGCGACCAGCTTCTTGGCCTGCGTACCTTTGCCGGCTGCCGGAGGTCCGAACAGGATCAGGTTCACTTCTTCTTACCCCCGACCCGCGCTTTCTTGATCATGTCCTGATACTGGTGGCCGATCAGGTGCGATTGAATCTGCGTTACCGTGTCCATGGTAACCGACACCACAATCAGCAGTGATGTGCCCCCGATATAGAACCTCCCCGCAAACTCGTTCCGGAGCAGTTCGGGCATCACGCAGACAGCGGCGATATAGAGCGAACCGATCACGGTGAGGCGGGTCAGCACGTAGTCGAGATGCTCTGCCGTTTTCTTGCCGGGACGATAGCCAGGGATGAACCCGCCATACTTGCGCAGGTTCTCGGCCGTCTCTTCGGGATTGAAGACGATGGATGTGTAGAAAAAGCAGAAGAAGATGATCAGCGCGGCATAGACCACGATGTGCAGCGGCTGGCCCGGCCCGAGATAGGCCTGAATGAAGCTGATCACGTCGCCCCACCAGCCGGCGGACGCGGCAGCCACCTGGTCGGCGTTACCGCCTGCGGCAGCAGCGGCGGCGGCCTGCGAGTTGTTGAAGCCGGCCAGCGTGTTCGGCAGCATGAGCAGGGACGAAGCGAAGATCGGCGGGATGACGCCAGCCGAGTTCACTTTCAGCGGCAGGAACGACGATTCGCCGCCAACCATGCGGTTTCCCTGCTGTCGCTTGGGATACTGGATCAGCAGTCGGCGCTGGGACCGCTCGATGAAGACGATGAACAACACCAGTGCGCCCGCCAGACCCGCGATCGCGAGGATGACGATGAAATCGACCTGGCCGGCATAAAGCTGCGACCAGGTCTGGCCGATGTAGTTCGGGAATTCGGCGACGATGCCGGCGAAAATGATCAGCGAGATGCCGTTGCCGACGCCGCGTGCGGTGATCTGCTCGCCGAGCCACATCAGGAAGATGGTGCCGCCGACGAGGGTGATAACCGTCGACATCTGGAAGTAGAAGCCGGGCTCGTAGGCCATCGTGTCGTTGTTCAAAGCGACAGACACGCCGAAGGCCTGCGCGATCGCCAGTACGACAGTCAGATAGCGGGTGTACTGGTTGAGCTGCTTGCGGCCGCCCTCGCCTTCCTTCTTGAGCCGCTCAAGCGAAGGAACGGCGGTCGACAGGATCTGGACGATGATTGACGCCGAAATGTACGGCATCACGTTGAGAGCGAAAATGGCCATACGTTCGACGGCGCCGCCGGAGAACGTGTTCCACATTCCCAGGATGCCCTGCTTCATCCCGGCGAACGCCTTGGCGTACTCCATTACGTCGATGCCCGGGATCGGGATCTGGGACCCGAGGCGATAGACGATGAGCGCAATCAGCGTGAACCAGATGCGCGACTGCAGTTCCTTCGCCTTCGAGAAGGTCGAGAAGGAAATATTGCGCGCTAGCTGCTCGGCCGCGGAAACCATGAAGCCCGCCTCCCAGATCGCGTGACCGTCACGCTGCCGGTATGGCAGGGCTCAACCACGCGTACGACCGTCCTGCAAAAACAGGACAGGCCTACTCGGCAGCCTCAGCGGCAACCGGCTTCGTCACAGTAACCTTGCCGCCGGCTTTTTCCACCGCTTCGATGGCCGCCTTGGAAGCGCCGTGCACGACCAGCTCAACTTTGGACTTGATCTCGCCCTTTGCAAGGAGGCGAACGCCGTCCTTCTTGCGGCGCAGCAGGCCCGATTCGATCAGGGCAGCAGCGTCGATCGGCTTTTTGGCGTTCAGCTTACCAGCGACCACGAATTCCTCGATCTTGCCGAGGTTGACCTCGGCATAGGATTTCGCGCCGTGGGGCGTGAAGCCGCGCTTGGGCAAGCGCATGTAGATCGGCATCTGGCCGCCTTCGAAGCCATTGATGGCCACGCCGCGACGTGATTTTTGACCCTTGACGCCACGGCCACCGGTCTTGCCCTTGCCCGAGCCGACGCCCAAGCCGACGCGAACGCGCTTCTTGCGCGCGCCTTCATTGTCGGTGATCTGGTTCAGTTTCATCTTGCTCTCCAGGCTAGCTTGCCCTTACGGGCGGCCAGCAATTCCTTAGTCAGTCACGACTTCGACAAGGTGCGCGACCTTGGCGATCATGCCGCGAACCGAAGCCGTGTCTTCAAGTTCGCGCTCGCGCGAGATCTTGTTGAGACCCAGGCCGACCAGCGTCGCGCGCTGCGAAGCTTCGCGGCGCTGCGGGCTTTTGACCTGCTTCACGCGGAGGGTTTTCTTGGCAGCCATCTCGACCGTCTCCTAACCTTACGCCACTTCGGCGTTGCCCGAACCGTCAGTACGGCGGGCAATGATGTCCTGCACCTTCAGGCCGCGCTTGGACGCGATCTGGCGGGGCGAAGCCTGACGCTTGAGCGCGTCGACCGTCGCACGGACCATGTTGTACGGGTTCGACGAACCGGTCGACTTGGCGACGACATCGCGGATGCCGAGCACGTCGAACACGGCGCGCATCGGACCACCGGCGATCACGCCCGTACCCGCCGGAGCCGAACGCATGATGACCTTGCCAGCACCCCAACGACCATGGGTGTCGTGGTGCAGCGTGCGGCCTTCGCGCAGCGGCACGCGAACCATTGATTTCTTGGCTTCCTCGGTCGCCTTGCGGATCGCCTCGGGAACCTCACGGGCCTTGCCGTGACCGTAGCCGATGCGGCCTTTCTGATCACCGACGACCACGAGGGCTGCGAACGCGAAGTTCTTACCGCCCTTCACGACCTTCGCGACGCGGTTGATCGCGACCAGCTTGTCGACGATCTCCGACTGTTCACGATCTTCATTGCGGTCACGACGGCCGCGACCACGATCGCCACCACCACCACGTTCGCTACGTTCGCCTTCACGCGCCATTAGCGGCTCCCTAGAATTTCAGACCGCCCTCACGGGCGGCATCGGCCAGCGCTTTCACGCGACCATGAAAGATGAAACCGCCGCGGTCGAACACGACATCGGTGACGCCGGCCTTGGAGGCGCGCTCAGCGATGAGCTTGCCGACCTTGGCTGCATCCTCGGACTTGGTGCCGCCCTTGAATTCCTTCTCGAGCGAGGAGGCGGCGGCGACCGTGACGCCCTTGGCGTCGTCGATGAGTTGCACCGAAATGTGCTTGGCCGAACGGTTGACCGAGAGACGCGGCTTGCCTTCGGCAACCTTGCGAAGCTTGGTGCGGACGCGCTGTGCGCGGCGATCGAACTGTCTGTGCTGAAGCGAGGCCATGGCTTACTTCTTCTTGCCTTCTTTGCGGCGGACGTACTCGCCAACCTTGCGGACACCCTTGCCCTTGTACGGTTCGGGCGGGCGGAACGAGCGCAACTCGGCGGCAACCTGGCCGACGGCCTGCTTGTCCGCGCCTGTGATCTTGATCTCGGTCGGCTTCGCCGAAGCGAAGGTGATGCCGGCCGGCGCCTTGTACACGACGGGGTGCGAGTAACCGAGCGACAGCTCGAGATCCTTGCCCTTCATCGCAGCGCGATAACCGACGCCGATCAGTTCGAGGTTCTTCTCGAAGCCCGTGGTGACGCCGACAACCATGTTCTGGATGTTGGCGCGGGTCGTGCCCCACATGGCTTTCGATTTACGCTCGTCCGCATTGCGCGGTGTGATCGTGACTTCGCCGTTATCAACCTTCACGGCCACTTCGTCCGTCAGGATGAGCTTGAGCTCGCCCTTCGGACCTTTGACCGTGACCTGGCCGCCGGCGACTTTGATGTCGACGCCCTTGACCGCTTCAATCGTCTTTTTTCCAACGCGCGACATGATCAGCTCACCCGGCAGAGGATTTCGCCGCCGACGTTCTGCGTGCGCGCCTCGGCGTCCGACATCACGCCCTTCGGCGTGGAGAGGACCGAGATGCCCAGGCCGTTACGAACGAGCGGCAGGTCACGAACAGCCGAGTAAACCCGGCGGCCCGGCTTGGAGATACGGCGGATCTCGGAAATGACCGGAGCGCCGTCATAGTATTTCAACTCGATGTCGAGCTCCTTGTAGCCGTCGCGCTCAACTTCCGAGAAGCCACGGATATAGCCCTCGCGCTGCAGCACTTCGAGAACGTGCCAGCGGAGCTTGGACGAAGGAGACTGGACCGTTGACCGGCCGCGACGCTGAGCGTTGCGGATACGGGTCAACAGGTCGCCCAGAGGATCGTTCATGTGCATTGGTCTGACCTCCCCTACCAGCTCGACTTGACGAGGCCGGGGATCATTCCCGCGGCTCCGTATTCGCGAAGGGCGATGCGGGACATCTTGAGCTTCCGATAGTAGGCGCGCGGGCGACCCGAGATTTCGCAACGGTTGCGGATCCGGACAGCAGCTGAGTTACGCGGCAGCTTGGCGAGCTTCATGCGCGCTTCGAAGCGGTCTTCCAGCGGCAGGCTCTCGTTGAGAGCAGTCGCTTTCAGATCAGCGCGCTTCTTGGCGAACTGCTCAACCAGGCGGCGGCGCCGGTTGTTCTTTTCGATAGAGCTTTTCTTGGCCATCGTTTCTCTCCAGCGCGCTATGTACGGAAGGGAAAGCCGAACTCCGTGAGGAGTGCTTTCGCTTCGTCGTTGGTGCGCGCCGTCGTGCACACAATGATGTCCATGCCCCAGACCGTATCGATGTTGTCGTAATTGATCTCCGGGAACACGATGTGCTCCTTGAGACCCATCGCGAAGTTGCCGCGACCGTCGAACGACTTGGCATTGAGGCCACGGAAGTCTTTCACGCGGGGAAGCGCGATCGTGGTCAGCCGGTCGATGAATTCGTACATGCGCTCGCGGCGGAGGGTGACCTTGGCGCCGATCGTCATGCCTTCGCGCAGCTTGAAGGTCGCGATGGATTTGCGCGACTTCGTTTCCTGCGGCTTCTGGCCGGTGATCGCCGCGAGGTCGGCCACAGCCGAGCGGATCTTCTTCGAGTCAGCGACAGCTTCGCCGACGCCCATGTTGACCACGACCTTGTCGAGGGCCGGGATCTGCAAGCCGTTCGAGTAGCTGAACTGCTCGGTCATCTTGGCGCGGATCGACTGGTCGTACAGCGACTTCAAACGCGGAGTATATTTGGCATCAGCCATCGATCGTCTCCCCGGAACGCTTGGCGAAACGGACCTTGCGGGCCTTCTCGCCAGTTCCTTCGGTTTTGAAACCCACGCGAGTGGGCTTGCCCGACGTCGGATCGACGTGGGCCACGTTGGACACATGGATCGGCGCTTCGTTGCGCTTGATCCCGCCCTGCGGATCCGCCTGGCTCGGTTTGGTGTGGCGCGCCTTGAAGTTCACGCCAGCCACGAGCACGCGGTTTTCTTCAGGAAACGCTTTCAGGACTTCGCCCTTGCGGCCTTTGTCCTTGCCGGTGATCACGATGACCGTGTCACCCTTCTTGATCTTGGCGGCCATTACAGGACCTCCGGGGCGAGCGAGATGATCTTCATGTGGTTCTTGGCGCGGAGTTCGCGCGGAACCGGTCCAAAGATACGCGTGCCGATCGGCTCGTTCTGGGCATTGACCAGGACGGCGGCGTTCGAGTCGAAGCGGATCACCGATCCGTCGCGACGCTGAAGGTCTTTCGAGATGCGCACGACAACAGCGCGCTTCACTTCGCCCTTCTTCACGCGGCCCTTGGGCGCTGCTTCCTTGATGGAGACGACGATCACGTCGCCCACCGAGGCATAGCGCCGCTTGGAGCCACCCAGCACCTTGATGCACTGGACACGACGCGCGCCGGAATTGTCGGCAACGTCGAGGTTGGTTTGCATCTGGATCATGCGGCATCCCCTTTGAAGGATACGATTTCCCAGCGCTTCAGTTTAGAGCGCGGTGCGCACTCCTGAATTTCGACCTGCTGGCCGACTTGCGCTTTGTTCGCTTCGTCGTGAGCGTGATAGCGCTTCGACTTACGAACGGTCTTCTTGAACAGCGGGTGGAGGAAGGTCCGCTCGACTTTCACGACAGCGGTCTTGTCCATCTTGTTGGAGACGACCGTGCCTTCCATGACTCGTCTGGGCATCGTGCTCTCCTTACGCCGACTGCTTGGACTTCTCGGACAGCACCGCTTCAATGCGGGCTATCGAGCGGCGGATGTCGCCGATGCGAGAAGTCTTTTCCAGCTGGCCGGTGGCGCGCTGGAAACGCAGGTTGAATTGTTCCTTGCGGAGGCCGGCGATCTCTTCGCGCAGCTGGTCCGCAGTTGATTTGCGGTAGGTCTCGAGGTCCTTGCGGATGTCGTACAGCTTTGTCATTGCCTACTCTCCTACCCGCGTGACGATCTTCGTCTTGACCGAGAGTTTCGCGGCGCCGAGCGTCAGCGCCTGGCGAGCGACTGCGTCAGGAACGCCGTCGATCTCGAACAGGATGCGGCCCGGCTTGACGCGGACGACCCAGAATTCAGGTGCGCCCTTACCCTTGCCCATGCGGACTTCGATCGGCTTCTTCGACACCGGCACGTCCGGGAACACCCGGCACCACACCTTGCCGAGACGCTTCATCTCACGGGTGAGCGCGCGGCGTGCAGCCTCGAGCTCACGTGCGTTGACGCGGTTCGGTTCCAGGGCCTTGAGGCCATGGCTGCCATTGCTCAGCGTGAAGCCGGACTTGGCGAGACCGTGAATGCGGCCCTTGAAGGCCTTCCGGTATTTTGTGCGCTTTGGCTGCAGCATTGTTCTATCTCACCTAACCGCGCTGGTCCGGACGCTCGCGGTCGCGACGCGGGCGCGAGTCGCCCGCCGCTTCCTGCTTGCGATCCACCGCCATCGGATCGTGCTCCATGATCTCGCCTTTGAAGATCCAGCACTTGATGCCGATAATTCCATAAGTCGTCTTGGCTTCCGCGGTGCCGTAGTCGATGTCGGCGCGCAGCGTGTGCAGCGGAACGCGACCTTCACGATACCACTCGGTGCGGGCGATCTCCGCGCCGCCGAGGCGGCCGGCAACCGTCAGACGAATGCCCTGGGCGCCCATGCGCATCGTCGTCTGCATCGCGCGCTTCATGGCGCGACGGAACGAGACACGACGCTCGAGCTGGCGAGCAACGTCTTCAGCGACCAGGTTCGAGTCGGTCTCCGGCTTGCGGATCTCGACGAGGTTCAGGAACACTTCGTCCTTGCAGAGCTTGCCGATCGCCTTGCGCAGCGTCTCGATGTCCGCGCCCTTCTTGCCGATCACCATGCCCGGACGGGCGGTGTGAACGGTGATGCGGCACTTCTTGTGCGGACGCTCGATGATGACCTTGGAGACGCCGGCAGTCTTCAGCTTCTCTTTGATGTATTTGCGGATCTTGATGTCTTCGTGGAGCAGGCGGCCGAAGTCGGACGTTTCTGCATACCAGCGGCTGTCAGCCGTGCGGTTGACGCCGAGACGAAATCCGGTCGGGTTGATCTTCTGACCCATTATGCGGCCTCGGATGTTTGCGCGACCGCGGACATGTCGCGGAGAACGATGGTGAGCTGGGAGAACGGCTTCTCGACGCGAACGCCACGGCCGCGAGCACGGGCGTGCATGCGCTTCATGACCAGGTTCTTGCCGACGTGAGCTTCGGCAACGATCAGGCTGTCGATGTCGAGGCCATGGTTGTTGTCGGCGTTGGCCACAGCAGACTTCAGCAGCTTGAGGACGTCGCCGGCAGCACGCTTGCGCGAGAACTCGAGCTCAGCCATCGCACGGTCAACCTTCAGACCGCGGATCTGCTGGGCCAGCAGGTTCAGCTTCTGGCCCGAGATGCGATACATCTTCAGAACAGCGCGGGACTCGTTGGAAGCCTGCTTCGGGGGGGCTTTTGCCTTGCTCATGATTATTTACCTGCCGGCTTCCGGGCGACTTTCTTGTCGCCGCCATGGCCCGGGAAGTTACGCGTGGGCGCGAACTCGCCGAACTTGTGACCAACCATCTCTTCCGAGACGTTGACCGGTACGAACGACTTCCCGTTGTGGACCTGGAAGGTCAGGCCGATGAAATCCGGGAGGATCGTCGAACGGCGCGACCAGGTCTTGATCGGGGTGGAGCGGGCAGCGCTCTTCGCGACTTCTGCTTTCTTGAGCAGATAGCCATCGACGAAGGGGCCTTTCCAGACGGAACGGGACATCTTGCTTCTCTCCGTTACGCTTTGTGACGACGACGAACGATCAGGCGATCGGTCGACTTGTTCTTGCGGGTCTTCGGACCACGGGTCTTCTTGCCCCAGGGTGTGACAGGGTGACGGCCGCCGGACGTCTTGCCTTCACCACCACCATGCGGGTGGTCGACCGGGTTCATGGCAACGCCGCGAACGTGCGGCCGCCAGCCCTTGTGAACGTTGCGGCCGGCCTTGCCGAGCACTTCGTTCATGTTGTCCGGGTTCGAGACTGCGCCAATCGAAGCCATGCAGAGCTCGGGGATCAGGCGGACTTCGCCGGACGAGAGCTTCACCTGCGCGTAGCCCGCGCCACGGCCGACGAGTTGGGCGTACGAGCCAGCCGAACGAGCGATCTGCGCGCCCTTGAGCGGCTTCATCTCGATGTTGTGGATGATCGTGCCGACCGGGATCGACTTCAGCAACATGGCGTTGCCGGGTTTGACGTCGACGCTTTCGCCAGCAACCACCGTGTCGCCGGCATCAACACGCTGCGGCGCGATGATGTAGGCCAGTTCGCCATCAGCATACTTGATGAGCGCGATGAACGCCGTGCGGTTCGGATCGTATTCCAGGCGCTCGATCGTCGCGGGCATGTCCCACTTGCGGCGCTTGAAGTCGATGATGCGGTAGCTCTTCTTGGCGCCGCCCCCGCGCCAGCGCGCGGTGCGACGGCCGAGGTTGTTGCGGCCACCGGATGAGCTCTTGCCTTCGGTCAGCGCCTTGATCGGGCCGCCCTTGTGCAGGCTCGAACGGTCGACCAGCACGAGCTGGCGACGACCTGGAGAAGTAGGATTGAATGTCTTGAGTGCCATGACGCCTTATCCTCAGAGACCGGTCGTCACGTCGATGGACTGGCCGTCCTTCAACGTCACGATCGCTTTCTTGACGTCCGAGCGCTTGCCCGGGACGCCGCGGAAGAACTTCGACTTGCCCTTGACGAGGATGGTGTTCACGCCGGTGACGTTGACGTTGAACAGCGCTTCAACCGCTTCCTTGATCTGCGGCTTGGTCGCGTCGAGGGGAACGCGGAAAACAACCTTGTTCTGCTCGGAGAGCATGGTCGTCTTCTCGGTGATGATCGGCGCCGTGAGGCGCGTGTAGTGGAGAGCTTTGGGAGCGGCCATTGTCTTACGCCTTCTCAGCCGGGGCGAGACGCGCCGTCACGCCTTCGACCGCTTCGCGCGAGAGCACGAGGGTCTTGCGGCGCAGAACGTCATAAACGTTGAGGCCAGCAAGCGGGAGCACGTCGATGTTGGGGATGTTGCGAGCGGCTTTGGCGAAGGTCTCGTCAAGCTCGGCGCCGCCGATGAAGAGAGCGTTCGAAATGTTGAGCGCCTTCAGCTGGGCGACGAGGTCTTTCGTTTTGCCGCCAGCGAAACCGTCGATAACGATCAGCGAGTCGTCATTCACTTTGGACGAGAGCGCATGCTTAAGGGCAAGCGCGCGGACCTTTTTCGGAAGGCCGTGAGCGTGGCTGTGCGGGTGCGGACCGTGGGCCACACCGCCGCCGACGAAGATCGGGGCGTTCTTGGAGCCGTGACGCGCGCCGCCCGTGCCCTTCTGGCGATAGAGCTTCTTGGTGGTGACGGACACGTCGTCGCGATTTTGCGTCGAGTGCGTGCCGGCCTGGCGCTTGGACAGTTGGTAGCGAACCATGCGCTGCAGGATGTCCGAGCGGATCTCTTTGATGCCGAACACGCCTGCGTCGAGTTCGATCTCGCCGGCCTTGCTCGCGTCAAGTTTTACGACTGGGAGTTTCATGAGTCTCAGCCTTCTTTCTTGACGAGGCCGGCAGGCGTCGGAGCGCCCTTGTTGTCTTTGGCCTTCACGGCGTCGCGCACTTCAACCCAGCCATTGTCCGCGCCGGGGACGGCGCCCTTGACCATGATGAGACCACGAGCCGCGTCCGTGCGGACGATCTCGAGGTTCTGGGTGGTGACACGCTCGACGCCGAGGTGACCGGCCATCTTCTTGCCTTTGAACGTACGGCCCGGATCCTGACGCTGGCCGGTCGAACCGTGCGAGCGGTGGGAGACGGACACGCCGTGCGACGCTTCCAGACCACCGAAATTCCAACGCTTCATGGCGCCGGCGAAGCCTTTGCCCTTGGTGACGCCGGAGATGTCGACCTTCTGGCCGGAAACAAAATGGTCGGCGCTGATTTCTGCGCCGACCTCAAGCAGCATGTCATCGGACACGCGGAATTCACGGATAACGGCCTTCGGCTCGACCGAGGCTTTCGCGAACACGCCGCGAATGGCCTTGGAGATGTTCTTGGCCTTGCGGGCGCCGGCAGCGAGCACAACGGCGGTGTAGCCGTCATTTGCCTGGCGCGTGCCGACCTGTTCACCCTTTTTGGTGACGGCGACTTCGCGGACTTCGTTCTTCTTGATGCCGATGACCTGGCAACCTTCGAGCGACAGCACGGTCACAGGGACGTGGGCGCCGTCAGCGGCGAACACGCGCGTCATACCGATTTTCTTGGCGAGGACTCCGGTGCGCATTAGCCGTTCCCCAGCTTGATCTCGACGGCGACGCCGGCCGAGAGGTCGAGTTTCATGAGGGCGTCGACGGTCTGCGGGGTCGGATCAACGATGTCGAGCACGCGCTTGTGCGTACGGATCTCGAACTGTTCGCGCGACTTCTTGTCGATGTGGGGCGAGCGGTTGACGGTGAATTTCTCGATACGGGTCGGCAGCGGAACCGGGCCGCGCACCTGGGCGCCCGTACGCTTGGCGGTCGACACGATCTCGCGCGCCGACATGTCGAGCGCCCGGTGATCGAAGGCCTTCAGCCGAATTCGGATATTCTGTTGTACCATCGGGACCACCGAAACAGCGCGAGACGGGCCAAACGGGATGGAATCCCCGGGCGGACCGTCACACTCGTTGAATTTTCACTTTTGTTTCCGTGACTTGCGTTTGCCCACATAGAAATGAGCACGGCCAAGCCGGTCGGAAGCGAGCCGGGGTATTAGTCTCGACGTATTCGCCCGTCAAGCGCTCGTTTGCCGCGACGGACTGGCCGGGTGCAGTTTTTGTCAAACCGTCCGTGACGGGGCGATTTCCCCTTTAATATGGCCCCGCCGGAAACCCTGCCAGCACCTCGGTCCTGGCGATGATTTCCGCCCGCCGCCTGCTCAGTTTGAGCGTTTCGGGGTCCGAGGCGTAAGAATTGGCTGCCGCACGGTCCGGAAAGCTGACGACATGGACCTCGAATGGCGGATCCTCTGCCCCGCCCGGATCCATGCGAACCGCAGAATCGACCCGCCCGCCATGGCGAACCATGATCCGGACGGCGTCGCGCTCGAAAGCCTCGAACGCCGCCGCCTGTCCGGGGTGGATCCAGAGGCTCACGACGCGGACATAACGGGCCAAGCGCCCCTCCCCTCAAACCCGAAACAGCTCGCTATGCTTCTTTAGCACCTGGGCGTCGTTATCCTGCACGATGAGATAGGCGGGATTGTCCGGCTCGCCATTGCGGGCAATGCGCGCGCCTTTGATGACCCGCTCGACGCGTTCGGTGAATACCTCGCGCACCGAGCCCTCGGCCCAATGCGCACCCCATTTCCATTTAACGCGGTCGCCAGTCGCGAAGGGCTCGAGAGACCGGTTCATCTGATCCTCGCAAACCGAAGCATGGACCGCGCGTCGCCGCAGGCAAGCTGCCACCCGCACCCGAAAAAGCGAAAGGGCGCCGGTTTCCCGACGCCCTGTCTAGTGTTCAGTCAAAGACTTCGAGGACTACTCGATGATCTTCGCAACGACGCCCGAACCAACGGTGCGGCCGCCTTCGCGGATTGCGAAGCGCTGTTTTTCTTCGAGCGCGATCGGCGCGATCAGCGAGACGACGAGTTTGATGTTGTCGCCAGGCATAACCATCTCGGTGCCGGCCGGCAGTTCCACGATGCCCGTCACGTCGGTCGTGCGGAAGTAGAATTGCGGACGGTAGTTAGCGAAGAACGGCGTGTGACGGCCACCTTCATCCTTGTTGAGGACGTACACCTCGGCTTCGAACTTCTTGTGCGGCTTGACCGAGCCGGGCTTGCACAGCACCTGGCCGCGCTCGACTTGCTCGCGGTCGATGCCGCGCACGAGGATACCGACGTTGTCGCCAGCCTGACCTTGGTCGAGCAGCTTGCGGAACATTTCAACGCCCGTGCAGATGGTTTTCTGCGTGTCGCGGATGCCGACGATTTCGACTTCGTCGCCAACTTTCACGATGCCGCGGTCAACCTTGCCGGTGACGACGGTGCCGCGGCCGGAGATCGAGAACACGTCTTCGATCGCCATCAGGAACGGCATGTCGAGCGGACGCTCAGGCGTCGGGATGTAGGCGTCGACGGCGGCCATCAGCTTGAGGATGGCTTGTTCGCCGATTTCCGGATCGCGGTTTTCGACGGCAGCCAGGGCCGAGCCCGGGATGATCGGGATGTCGTCGCCAGGGAAGTCGTAGGACGACAGGAGTTCGCGAACTTCGAGTTCGACGAGCTCGAGCAGTTCCTTGTCGTCGACCATGTCGACCTTGTTCAGGAAGATGACGAGAGCCGGAACGCCGACCTGACGGGCGAGCAGGATGTGCTCGCGGGTCTGCGGCATCGGGCCGTCGGCAGCCGACACAACCAGGATACCGCCATCCATCTGCGCGGCGCCCGTGATCATGTTCTTCACGTAGTCGGCGTGTCCCGGGCAATCCACGTGAGCGTAGTGACGGTTGGCCGTCTCGTACTCGACGTGAGCCGTGTTGATCGTGATGCCGCGCGCTTTTTCTTCCGGCGCTGCGTCGATATCTGCGTACTGCTTGGCAGTGGCGCCGCCCGACTTGGCGAGAACGATCGTGATCGCCGCCGTCAGCGTCGTCTTGCCGTGGTCAACGTGGCCAATCGTGCCAACGTTCACGTGCGGCTTCGTACGCGCGAATTTTTCCTTACCCATAGTATCCTGCTCCGTAGTTTCGTTCAGCGGGGGTTGGCCGCCAGTTGGGCTTCATCAGCCGCTGAGTTTTTCAATCACTTCTTTCGCGACGGCGCTTGGCACCGCTTCGTAATGGTCGAACTGCATCGTGTAGTTCGCCCGGCCCTGCGTCGCGGAGCGCAGGTTGTTAACGTATCCGAACATGTTGGCAAGCGGGACCATCGCATTGATGACAGTCGCGTTGCCGCGCATTTCCTGGCCGAGGATCATGCCGCGGCGGGAGTTCAGATCGCCGATCACCGTGCCGACGTAATCTTCCGGCGAGACGACTTCGACTTTCATCACCGGCTCGAGCAGCTTCATCTGCACTTTTTCCGAGGCTTCCCGGAAAGCGGCGCGCGAAGCGATCTCGAAAGCGAGCACGCTGGAGTCGACGTCATGGTAGGCGCCGTCGATCAAGGTCACCTTGAAGTCGATGACCGGGAAGCCGACGAGCGGACCCGAGTTCATGACCGACTTGATGCCCTTCTCGACGCCCGGGATGAACTCCTTCGGGATCGAGCCGCCGACGATGTCATTCTCGAACACGAAGCCCGAGCCCGGCGGAAGCGGTTCGAACACCAGCTTCACCTTGGCGAACTGGCCAGTACCACCGGTCTGCTTCTTGTGCGTGTAGTCGATCTCGGCGCGGCGGCCGAGCGTTTCACGATACGCCACCTGCGGCGCGCCGATGTTCGCATCGACCTTGTAGGTGCGGCGCAGGATGTCGACTTTGATGTCGAGGTGAAGTTCGCCCATGCCTTTGAGGCGCGTCTGGCCCGACTCGTGGTCGGTCGAAACGCGGAAGGACGGATCTTCAGCGGCCAGACGCTGCAGCGCGAGCGCCAGCTTCTCCTGGTCGGCTTTGGTTTTCGGCTCGATCGCGATCTCGATGACCGGCTCGGGGAATTCCATTTTCTCGAGGATGACCGGCTTGGCAGGGTCGCACAGCGTGTCGCCCGTGGTCGATTCCTTGAGGGCCGCCACCGCGACGATGTCGCCGGCGAAAGCTTCCTTGATGTCTTTCCGATCGTTCGCATGCATCTCGAGCATGCGGCCGATGCGCTCTTTCTTGTCCTTTGTGGAGTTGAGGAGCGTGGTGCCGGAGTTCAGCGTGCCGGAGTAGATGCGGCAGAACGTGATCGAACCGACGAACGGGTCGTCCATGATCTTGAAGGCGAGCATCGACAGCGGGGCATCGTCCGTCTGCGGACGTTCGATTTCCGAATCGTCTTTCGGGTCGATGCCTTTGACAGCCGGCACGTCGAGCGGCGACGGCAGGTAATCGACGACGGCGTCGAGCAGCGGTTGGACGCCCTTGTTCTTGAACGCCGAGCCGCACAGCACCGGATAGAAGGCGCCGGTCAGAACGGCCTTGCGGAGAAGGCGCTTGATCGTCGGGACGTCAGGTTCCTTGCCTTCGAAGAAGGCGGCCATGACGTCGTCATCAAGCTCAGCAACGGCTTCGATCAGGATGGCGCGGTATTCCGCAGCCTGGTCGGCCATGTCGTCCGGGATCGGGATAATTTCGTATTTCGCGCCGAGGTCTTCGCCTTGCCATACGATGCCGCGCATCTCGACGAGATCGACCACGCCCCGGAAGGTGTGCTCGATGCCGATCGGAAGCTGCAGCGGAACCGGTTTGATGCCGAGGCGCTTCACCAGATCATCGACGCAGTTGAAGAAGTCCGCGCCGATCTTGTCCATCTTGTTCGCGAAGACGATCCGCGGAACCTTGTACTTGTCGGCCTGGCGCCAGACGGTTTCCGTCTGCGGCTCAACGCCTTGGTTGCCGTCGAGCACGGCGACGGCGCCGTCGAGCACGCGCAGCGAGCGCTCGACTTCGATCGTGAAGTCGACGTGTCCGGGGGTGTCGATGATGTTCAGGCGCTTGTCTTGCCAGAAGCAGGTCGTCGCGGCGGACGTGATCGTGATGCCGCGCTCTTGTTCCTGTTCCATCCAGTCCATCGTGGCCGCGCCATCGTGGACTTCGCCGATCTTGTGCGACTTGCCGGTGTAATACAGAATCCGCTCGGTGACGGTCGTCTTGCCGGCGTCGATGTGCGCCATGATCCCGAAATTTCGGTAATCGGACAGTTGGTGACTACGAGGCATGGGGAGCCCTCTGAATTCGTTAGGCGGCGAACCGCTGGACTACCAGCGGTAGTGCGAGAAGGCGCGGTTGGCTTCCGCCATCCGGTGCGTGTCTTCGCGCTTCTTGACCGCAGTGCCACGACCGTGGGCGGCATCAAGCATCTCGGCAGCGAGACGCTCTTGCATGGTGTTTTCCGAACGGGCGCGCGCAGCGATAATCAGCCAGCGAATGGCGAGCGCCTGACGGCGCTCGGGACGAACCTCGACCGGAACCTGGTAGGTGGCGCCGCCGACGCGGCGCGAACGCACTTCAACCGACGGCGCGACGTTGCCGAGGGCTTCGTGGAACAGTTCCGGCGCCGGGCGCTTGGACTTGTTGGCCACGGTTTCCAACGCGCCGTAAACGATCTGTTCGGCGGCCGACTTCTTCCCCTGGTACATGACCTGGTTCATGAAGCGCGTGATGACCTGATCGCCGTACTGGGCGTCGGGAAGGACCTGGCGTTTTTCTGCGCGGTGACGACGGGACATGTCTCTTACCTATTACTTCGGACGCTTCACGCCGTAATGCGAACGGCGCTGCTTGCGGTCCTTGACGCCCTGGGTATCCAGCACGCCGCGGAGGATGTGATAACGCACGCCCGGCAAGTCTTTCACGCGGCCGCCGCGGATCAGCACGACCGAGTGTTCCTGAAGGTTGTGACCTTCGCCGGGGATGTAGCAAACCGCCTCGTGCTGCGTCGTGAGACGCACCTTGGCGACCTTACGAAGCGCCGAGTTCGGCTTCTTCGGAGTGGTCGTGTAAACGCGCGTGCAGACGCCGCGCCGCTGGGGGCACCCTTTGAGCGCCGGAACCTTGTTACGGGCCGGCTTGTCGTGCCGCGGCTTGCGGATCAACTGCTGAATCGTAGGCATCTACCCTCGCTCGTCACACCAGAACGCCGGGTCCTGTTGACCAAATCGGCGCGTCTTGCTGTAAAAACATTGGCCGCGACAAGCACTTGGCCTGCCCCGGCTGAAACTCTTTCGGAGGCTTTCGCTCTCTTAGGACACGTTGCCTTAACCGCGTTTGGAACCGATTCCACGGCCGGTCGGGCAATGTGAAGCGGGGCTATACTGGCCTCCCCCAGCGGGGTCAAGTGCGGCAATTACCGGAATCTTCGCGCACGCACAGGCCGGTGCGCAGGCCAGTAATCAGGCTAGTGCGAAGCGCGGCTGCTCGCCTCCCCGGCGATGGCTTCCAGGTCGCGGTCAAACGCCCGGACGGCAAGCTCGATGGTCGCCGCCGAGCGATGGAAGAAGTCGGCAGGAATCATCGCGAAATCGTCGCTTGGGTGGTGATAGTCCGGGTGATCTTCGACCCCGAAATAGACCCAGGGGCGGTGGATCTGCTGAAAGGCATAATGGTCCGACTGGTCGGTCCAGTCGTCATGCGCCTGCTCCGGCCGGTCGTGCCCGAGGAGCAGTTTTACGGACGCCTCCTTTGCGATGGCGTCGAGGCGCGGGACCAGGAAGGGAAAATGATACCCACCTGAGACATAAAGTTCATTCTTGTCGGACCGGCTGACCATGTCGAGGTTCACCGCCAAAACCACCCGCTTGAGTGTTTCTGCGAACTTCGGGTCTGCCAACAAAGCCCTGGAACCATTCATGCCCTCTTCCTCGGAATCAACCAGGGCCAGGATAACGTCGTGCCGTGGGGCCTGCTTTTTCAGGGAGGTCGCGATGTTCAGGACCGCGGCGACGCCCGAAGCATTATCGTCAGCGCCATTGTAGATCTGGCCGTCCCGTACGCCGACGTGATCGTAGTGCGCCATCAGAATCAGAGCCCGGTCTGACCCTCCGGTCCCGGGGATGATGCCGACAAGATCGACGCCGTTGATGGTTTTGCCCTTCTGCTGAAAGGCGAAGGGCCATTCGAGGCCCTGCCCGGCCAGTGGCGAAACGCCCAGCTGGTTCAGACGATCAATCAGATAAGCCCGCGCCTTCGCCCCGCCGGGCGATCCGACCAATCGGCCCTGCATGTCATCGGCAGAAAGGAGGCGGACATCTTCGAGCAGCTGGTCGACTGCGACCGGCGCAAGGATTGCGGGCGGTGGCGTCGTTACCTCGGGCGTGCAACCGGCAAGGGTCAGGATCGCGAGCAAAGCTGGGAGGCGCATTCGTTTCTCCGGCGATCAACTCGCATAGGGACGCTTGGTCCACAGTCTCAGACGCTGACCGACGCGGAGCGAGAGTCTGGCTTTCTGTCCGTCTGCATTCGGGACGAACGCACCGGTCGCTATGTTGAACGGCTCGCGCCAGAATGTGCTCTCCCCGCGCGAGGCCATCGGGGTGAGATAGGAGCAGCGGTCGAAGAAAAAATGGATGACCTGGCTGAGGCGGGTGCGAGCCGGATCGAGAATGGGTGAACCGCCATGAGCGAGGTTGGCGGACCAGATGAATGCCTGACCGCGGCGGATCGGCGCCGTCTCCGGATTGATCCCTGCCCCGCTGACCGCTGCGTGCATCGCGCTGTCGTAACCGTCTGAACTGGCGCCGGGCAGCTGGGCGTTGGTGATGACCGGCAGGCGCTGGCTGCCGGGGTAATAAACCAGTGGCCCTGAATCCGGATGGATATCCTCGAGCGCCACCCAGACCCCGCACATGAAGCCGGCAGGGATGGAGTTGAAGAAATACGCGTCCGAGTGCGCGTCCTGCTGCGAGCCGCGCGGAAAATTCAGCGTCTGGAACGGGATCGGCTCGCGGCGGTAGAGATCGCGCAGGAACGACAACACACGTGGATGCGTGGCGAGGCGCTTGATCGCCGGATTGACCATCCATGCGTCTTGAACACGAACGCCCGTGATTGATCGCGTATAGGCAGCGGCTTCGGCGAGATCTGCATCATCGAATCCGAAGTCGCGGATCAGATAGCCCTTCTCGCGATACGACGCGGCGGCCTGACGGATGTCGTCATTTTCTGGAAGCGACGCGGCATGCACGCGATAGGCCGGCTCGGGGAGATCGAACCACGGCGGATCGCCTGGCTGCAGCTGCGTCGGGTTGCTGTCGCCGGCGTCGTGCATCTTGCCCGTCATGCTGTCGATCACACGGAAATCCTAAAGCAGTACGGGCGCGGAACCCAGAGGATTCCGCGCCCGCAATGTTGGATCCGAAGCTGTCGGCCTATTCGGCCGCCGGCAGCGCCGGGAGCGGCTGATTGACCTTGCGCTGTTCCTTCAGGCGTTCGTCGCGATCGCCGGCCAGCTTGCGGTACTTGCGGAGTGCGCCGCCCGTACCAGCCGGGATGAGACGGCCGACGATGACGTTCTCCTTGAGGCCTTCGAGCGGATCGACCTTGCCCTGGATCGCCGCTTCCGTGAGGACGCGGGTGGTTTCCTGGAACGAGGCGGCCGAGAAGAACGACTTGGTCTGCAGCGACGCCTTGGTGATGCCGAGCAGGATGCGCGTTCCCTTGGCGGGTTCGCGGCCGGCGCGGATCGCAGCAGCGTTGGCTTCTTCGAAGTCGAGCGCGTCGATGGCTTCGCCATTGAGCATGGTGGTCGAGCCGCCTTCGGAGACTTCCACCTTCTTCAGCATCTGGCTGACGATGACTTCGATGTGCTTGTCGTCGATCGGCACGCCCTGCAGGCGGTAGACCTTCTGGATCTCGTTGACGAGATAGTCGGCCAGCGCCTCGACGCCGAGGATGGTAAGAATGTCCTGCGGCGCGGGGTTGCCCTCGAGCAGGTATTCGCCCTTCTTCAGGATGTCGCCTTCCTGGACCATCAAGTGCTTGGTCTTCGGCACCAGATATTCCATGGGCTCCTCGCCCTCTGCTTCCGGCACGATACGGACGCGACGCTTGTTCTTGTAGTCGCGGCCGAATTCCACCTTGCCGGTGATGTCGGCGATGATGGCGTGATCCTTCGGACGACGGGCTTCGAACAGCTCGGCCACGCGCGGCAGACCGCCCGTGATGTCGCGGGTCGTAGCCCCGCCGGTCTGGACACGCGCGAGCGTGTCGCCGGGGCGGACTTCGTCGCCTTCAGCAACCGACAGGATGGCGTCGATCGGCAGGAGGTAACGCGCCTGCATGCCGCCGGTGTGCTTGATCGGCTCACCCTTGTCATTGACCAGCACGATGGCGGGCTTGAGCTCGACCTTCTTGGTGCCGGTACGGGCGTCGATCACCACCTTGTTGGCGATGCCGGTCGCTTCGTCCGTCTCGTCGCGCGTCGTGACGCCTTCGATCAGGTCTTCGTACTTCACCGTACCAGCGAGATCGGTGACGATCGGGGTCGCGAACGGATCCCAGTCGGCCACGCGCTCGCCGCGCTTCACCTTGTCGCCGTCGCCGTAGCGCAGGCGGCAGCCATAGACCGGCTTGAACGTCTGGCGGATGCGGCCTTCGGCATCGATGAGTTTGACCTCCATCGAGCGGCCGTTGACGACCAGCGTGCCGTCGTCGCGTTTGACGACCGAGGCATTCTCGAAACGCACCGTCGAGTCGAAGGCGGCTTCGAGCGAGCTTTCCGTCGTAACCTGAGCAGCGCCGCCGATGTGGAACGTACGCATCGTGAGCTGGGTGCCCGGCTCGCCGATCGACTGAGCGGCGATGACGCCGACAGCTTCACCGACGTTGACGCGCGTACCGCGAGCGAGGTCGCGACCATAGCACGAGGCGCAGGTGCCATTTTTGCATTCGCAAGTCAGCACCGAGCGCACCAGGATGCGGTCGACGCCGGCCTTGTCGATCAGGGCGGCGACTTCCTCGTCCAGGTAGGTGTTGGCCGGAGCGATGATCTGTCCGGTTTGCGGGTGCTTGATGTCTTCCGCAGTCGTACGGCCGAGCGTGCGTTCGGCGAGCGAGACGATGACGTCCGCGCCTTCCATGACCGCCGCGAGCGTGATGCCCTTGTCGGTGCCGCAATCTTCTTCCGTGATGATGCAGTCCTGCGCCACGTCGACGAGACGACGCGTGAGGTAGCCCGAGTTGGCGGTCTTGAGCGCCGTGTCGGCGAGGCCCTTACGCGCGCCGTGCGTCGAGTTGAAGTACTCGAGAACGGTGAGGCCTTCCTTGAAGTTCGACACGATCGGCGTCTCGATGATCTCACCCGACGGCTTGGCCATGAGGCCGCGCATGCCGGCGAGCTGTTTCATCTGGTTCTTCGAACCGCGGGCGCCGGAGTGCGCCATCATGAACACCGAGTTGATTTCGCCCGTACCGGTTGCGCCGGCGGCGTCCATCATGGCGTCGGCGACCTTGTCAGTACATGCGGACCAGGCGTCGACCACCTTGTTGAACTTCTCGCCGCGCGTGATGAGGCCGTCAGCGTACTGACGCTCATACTCGTTGACGAGCTTGCGTGTGTCGGCGACCAGTTTGTCCTTCGACTTCGGAATGACCATGTCATCCTTGCCGAACGAGATGCCGGCGCGCGCAGCTTCCTTGAAGCCGAGTGCCATCATGCGATCGCAGAAGATGACCGTCGCCTTCTGACCGCAGTTCCGGTAGACGATGTCGATCAGCTTGCCGACCGACTTCTTGGTCATCAGCTCGTTCGCGACAGTCGGGTCCATCCCATGTTCGCGCGGCAGACAATCCGCGATCATCATGCGGCCCGGCGTGGTGTTGAACACCTTCGCCACGTCCTTGCCGTTCTCGTCCTTGGTGATGAAGCGCGCCTTGATGCGGGCGTGCAGCGACACCTTGTTGGCCGACAGCGCGTGCTCGATCTCGGCGAGATCGGAGAACAGCATGCCTTCGCCCAGTTCCTTGTCGCGTTCGATCGACAGGTAATAGAGGCCGAGCACGATATCCTGCGACGGCACGATGATCGGGCGGCCGTTGGCGGGTGAAAGGATGTTGTTGGTCGACATCATCAGGACGCGCGCTTCGAGCTGGGCTTCCATGCTCAGCGGAACGTGCACGGCCATCTGGTCGCCGTCGAAGTCAGCGTTGAACGCGGCGCAGACCAGCGGGTGCAGCTGGATGGCCTTGCCCTCGATCAGTTTCGGTTCGAACGCCTGGATGCCGAGGCGGTGCAGCGTGGGCGCGCGGTTCAGCAGAACCGGGTGCTCGCGGATGACTTCCTCGAGGATGTCCCAGACTTCGGGCTTCTCTTTCTCGACCAGCTTCTTGGCGGCTTTCACCGTGCCGGCGAGACCCTTGGCGTCGAGACGCGCGTAGATGAAGGGCTTGAACAGTTCGAGCGCCATCTTTTTCGGCAGGCCGCACTGGTGCAGCTTGAGTTCCGGACCCACGACGATGACCGAACGGCCCGAGTAGTCGACGCGCTTGCCGAGCAAGTTCTGACGGAAGCGGCCCTGCTTGCCTTTCAGCATGTCGGACAGCGATTTCAGCGGGCGCTTGTTGGTGCCCGTGATGACGCGGCCGCGGCGGCCGTTGTCGAACAGCGCGTCCACCGACTCCTGCAGCATCCGCTTTTCGTTGCGGATGATGATATCGGGAGCGCGCAGTTCCATGAGCCGCTTGAGGCGGTTGTTACGGTTGATGACGCGGCGATAGAGATCGTTGAGATCCGACGTCGCGAAGCGGCCGCCATCGAGCGGGACCAGCGGACGCAGGTCGGGCGGGATGACCGGCACGATCGTGAGCACCATCCACTCCGGGCGGCAGCCCGACGCGATGAAGCTCTCGACCAGCTTGAGGCGCTTGGCGATCTTCTTCGGCTTCAGTTCGCCCGTAGCTTCGGCGAGATCAGCGCGCAGGCGATCGGCTTCGGCCTCGAGGTCGTAGGCCTTGAGCAGTTCGCGGACGGCTTCGGCGCCGATGTGCGCGGTGAACGAGTCTTCGCCCAGCTCTTCCTGCTTCGCGAGATACTCTTCCTCGGTGAGGAGTTGTTTCTCTTTCAGCGGGGTGATGCCCGGCTCGGTGACGATGTAGCTTTCGAAGTAGAGCACGCGCTCCACATCCTTCAGCGCCATGTCGAGCATCAGCGAGATGCGCGACGGCAGCGACTTCAGGAACCAGATGTGCGCGACAGGAGCGGCCAGCTCGATGTGGCCCATGCGCTCGCGCCGGACGCGGGCGAGCGTCACTTCAACGCCGCACTTCTCGCAGGTCACGCCACGATACTTGATGCGCTTGTACTTGCCGCACAGGCACTCGTAATCCTTGATCGGCCCGAAGATGCGGGCGCAGAACAGGCCGTCGCGCTCGGGTTTGAACGTGCGGTAGTTGATCGTCTCAGGCTTCTTGATCTCGCCCGAAGACCATTTGCGGATCTCTTCGGGGCTCGCGATCGCGATACGGATGGCCTCAAACGTCGGAACCGGCGTGTTGGGGCTGAACAGGTTGGTAATTTCCTGGCTCATCCTGATTAGTCTCCCTCTGGGGGTGACCGTGGAGCCCTCGGGCTCCACGGATATTCATTGCGAAAGGCGGGCGACGGCTCAGACCTGTAGGGTCAGGAGTCGGCGTCCTCCTCGGCAGCTTCAGGCTCGGCTTCGAGCAGCTCGACGTTCAGGCCCAGCGAACGCATCTCCTTGACGAGAACGTTGAAGGATTCCGGGATGCCGGCTTCGAAGTTGTCGTCGCCGCGGACGATTGCTTCGTAGACCTTGGCCCGGCCTGCGGTGTCGTCCGACTTGACGGTGAGCATCTCCTGCAGCGTGTAGGCGGCGCCGTACGCTTCGAGCGCCCACACCTCCATCTCGCCGAAGCGCTGGCCGCCGAACTGCGCCTTGCCGCCCAGCGGCTGCTGGGTGACGAGCGAGTACGGACCGGTCGAGCGGGCGTGGATCTTCTCGTCCACCAGGTGGTGGAGCTTGAGGAGATACTTGTAGCCCACCGTGACCTTGCGGGTGAAACGCTCGCCCGTGCGGCCGTCGTGCAGGTAAACCTGGCCCGACGTGTCGAGACCGGCCTTCTTCAGCATCACCGCGATATCGTCTTCGTCGGCGCCGTCGAACACCGGCGTCGCCACCGGCACGCCTTTGGTCAGGTTGGAGGCGAGCTCTTCGAGTTCTTCCATCGACTTCGGCAGTTCTTCGTCTTCGCCGTAAGCGTCGCGCAGAGCCTTAACGAGGCCCTTGCCCTCATGCGTGTGGCGATACTCTTTCAGGGCTGCGTCGATCATCTTGCCGATACCGGCGCAGGCCCAGCCGAGGTGCGTCTCGAGGATCTGACCGACGTTCATGCGCGAAGGCACGCCCAGCGGGTTCAGAACGATGTCGAGCGGCGTGCCGTCTTCGAGGTACGGCATGTCTTCGAGCGGGTTGATCTTGGAGATCACGCCCTTGTTGCCGTGACGGCCGGCCATCTTGTCGCCCGGCTGCAGCTTGCGCTTCACGGCCACGAAGACCTTCACGACTTTCATCACGCCCGGGGGCAGATCATCGCCGCGTTGCACTTTCTCGATCTTGTCAGCGATGCGGGCTTCGATCAGGCCAGTGGAGTCCTCGTAGGAGCCTTTGAGCGCCTTGAGTTGGGTATCGACAGCGTCGTCGTCGACGCCGATCTTCCAGAGATCAGCCGGGGCGTGTTCAGCGAAGAACTCCTCGGTGATGTCCGTTTTCTTGCCGCCGCGCGCGACAGCTTTCTGGCCGATCAGGAGCGTGCGGAGGCGCGACAGCGCGTCCCGCTCGATGATCGCCATCTCGTCTTCCTTGTCGGTCATGAGCTGGTCGATCTGCTCACGCTCGATCTGGAGGGCGCGTTGGTCCTTCTCGACGCCGTGACGGTTGAACACGCGGACTTCCACCACCGTGCCGGTCGCGCCCGGGGGCATGCGCAGCGAGGTGTCGCGGACGTCCGAGGCTTTTTCGCCGAAGATGGCGCGCAGCAGTTTTTCTTCCGGCGTCATCGGGCTTTCGCCCTTCGGCGTAACCTTGCCGACCAGGATGTCGCCCGCCATCACTTCGGCGCCGACGGCCACGATGCCCGCTTCGTCGAGGTTGCGCAGGGCTTCCTCGCCGACGTTCGGGATATCGCGCGTGATCTCTTCCGGTCCGAGCTTGGTGTCGCGGGCCGCAATCTCGAATTCCTCGATGTGGATCGAGGTGAACACGTCATCGCGAACGATGCGCTCGGAGATCAGGATCGAGTCTTCGAAGTTGTAGCCATTCCACGGCATGAACGCGACGAGCACGTTCCGGCCGAGCGCCAGTTCGCCGAGATCGGTCGAGGGACCGTCAGCGATGATGTCGCCCGCCGTCACCTTGTCGCCGACCTTCACGATCGGACGCTGGTTGATGCAGGTGTTCTGGTTCGAACGCTGGTACTTGGCGAGGCGGTAGATATCGACGCCCGACTTGGAGCTATCGAGACCTTCCGTGGCGCGCACGACGATACGGGTCGCATCGACCTGTTCGATCACGCCGCCGCGACGGGCCGAGACGGCCGCACGGCTGTCACGCGCGACGATGGCTTCCATGCCCGTGCCCACGAGCGGGGCATCGGTCTGGATCAGCGGCACAGCCTGACGTTGCATGTTCGAGCCCATGAGGGCGCGGTTCGCGTCGTCGTTCTCGAGGAACGGGATCAGCGCGGCCGGAACCGACACGACCTGCTTCGGCGACACGTCGATGTATTCGACATCGTCACGCGCAACCAGCATGGCGTCGCGCGCCGGGCCCACCCGGGCGTTGACGAACTCGTTCTGGAGCACGCCTTTGGCGTCCATCTTCGCGTTGGCCTGCGCGATGGAGTAGCGCTGCTCTTCCATGGCGGAGAGGTATTTCACTTCCGCCGTCAGCTTGCCGTCTTTCACCTTCCGGTACGGGCTTTCAATGAAGCCGTACTTGTTGATGCGGGCGTGCGTCGCGAGGTTGTTGATCAGGCCGATGTTCGGGCCTTCCGGCGTTTCAATCGGGCAGATCCGGCCGTAGTGGGTCGGGTGCACGTCGCGCACTTCGAAGCCCGCGCGTTCGCGCGTGAGACCGCCCGGCCCGAGCGCCGAGAGACGACGCTTGTGCGCGATCTCGGAGAGCGGGTTGGTCTGGTCCATGAACTGCGAGAGCTGCGAGGAGCCGAAGAATTCGCGGACCGCAGCGACGACCGGTTTCGCGTTGATCAGGTCGTGCGGCATGACGGTGTCGATATCGACCGACGACATACGCTCCTTGATCGCGCGCTCCATGCGGACGAGACCGACGCGGAACGAGTTCTCGAGCAGCTCGCCCACCGAACGGACGCGGCGGTTGCCGAGGTTGTCGATGTCGTCGACTTCGCCCTTGCCGTCCTTGAGGTCGAGCACGGTGCGCATGACGGCGATGATGTCTTCCTCGCGCAGCACGCGCTGCGTGTCGGGAGCATCGAGGCTGAGGCGCATGTTCATCTTCACGCGGCCGACGGCCGAGAGATCGTAACGCTCAGAGTCGAAGAACAGCTGGCCGAACAGGGCCTCGCCGGCTTCAAGCGTCGGCGGTTCGCCGGGGCGCATGACGCGGTAGATATCCGACAGGGCGTCGATACGCGACGTGGCCTTGTCGACTTTCAGCGTGTTGCGCAGCCACGGGCCGCGGGCGTTGTCGCCATCGGTGTCGAGCAGTTGCACGGACTTGATCTTGGCATCGCGCAGAGCCGCGACGGACTCTTCGGTCAGCTGGTCGCCGGCTTCGGCATAGATCTCGCCGGTCGCGGCGTTGACCACGTCTTCGCCGATATATTTGCCTTCGAGGAAGGTCGACGGAACCAGGATGTCCTGCAGGCCGTCAGCTTCGGCTTTCTTCGCTTTGACCGGCGTGATCTTCTTGCCGGCCGGGAAGACCGACTTGCCGGTTTTCTTGTCGACCAGGTCGAACTCCGGACGCGCGCCTTTCCAGCGCTCGGCCGAGAAGCCGGTGATCCAGCCAGCCTTGTCGAGCTTGTACGTGACCTTGTTATAGAACGTGTCGAGGATTTTCGAGCCGCCATAGCCGAGCGCCTGCAGCAGCACGGTGGCCGGCAGTTTGCGTTTACGGTCGATGCGGACGTGCAGGATGTCCTTGGCGTCGAACTCGAAGTCGAGCCACGAGCCGCGGTACGGGATCACGCGGGCGGCGAACAGCAGCTTGCCTGACGCGTGGGTCTTGCCCTTGTCATGGTCGAAGAAGACGCCGGGCGAGCGGTGCATCTGGGAAACGATCACGCGCTCGGTGCCGTTGATGATGAACGTGCCCTTGTCCGTCATCAGCGGGATGTCGCCGAGATAGACGTCCTGTTCCTTGATGTCCTTGATGGACTTGGCGCCGGTCTCTTCGTCCGTTTCGAAGACGATGAGGCGCAGTTTGACTTTCAGGGGCGCAGCGAAGTTGAGGTCGCGCTGCATGCACTCCTGGACGTCGAATTTCGGCTGTTCGAACTCGTACGAGATGTACTCGAGCACGGCGCGATCAGAGAAATCCTTGATCGGGAATACCGATTTGAAGACGGCCTCGAGGCCGTCGGTGTCCCGCTTCTCGGCGGGCGTATGCATCTGGAGAAACTGTTCGTAGGAGGCGCGCTGAACCTCGATGAGGTTCGGCATCTGTACCGATTCCTGAAGTTGGCCGTAGGACTTCCGAATACGCTTCTTCGCCGTGAACGACAGAGCCATGTGCTGGTCAGCTCGCTTTTTTCTGGGCCGCAGCTTCCACCCGGGAGGATCGGGGGCGCCGTTGGACCGTTAGTATCCGGTGCGCGACCGGCGGCGGAACCAATCCATGAAGGATGAGGCCCCGCCGCCGTAACAGTACATTGGTCGTCAACCCCCTCCCCTCGCGCGAAGGAGAGAGCGGACGTTCGGCAGATCGATTACTTGATTTCGACCTTGGCGCCGGCTTCTTCGAGTTTCTTCTTGATGGTCTCGGCTTCTTCCTTCGACACGGCTTCTTTGACAGCCTTCGGAGCAGCTTCGACGAGGTCTTTCGCTTCTTTCAGGCCGAGGGACGGCACGACTTCGCGAACGACTTTGATGACGTTGATTTTCTTGTCGCCGGCATCTTTCAGCATGACGGTGAATTCGGTCTGGACTTCAGCCGGGGCAGCGGCAGCGGCAGCAGGGCCGGCAGCGGCAGCGGCGGGAGCAGCAGCAGAAACGCCCCACTTCTCTTCGAGAAGCTTGGCGAGGTCGGCAGCTTCGAGGACCGTCAGCGACGACAGGTCTTCAACGATTTTATCAAGTTTCGACATTGGAGGTTTTCCTTGAGTTCGGGTGTGTGACTACGGATGTCTCGTTTGGCAGAAGGTCTCAGGCAGCGTCCTTGTTGGCGTAAGCGCCAATGACGCGAGCGAGCTGACCAGCCGGCGCCGCCACGATGCCAGCGATCTTGGTCGCGGGCGCCTGGATGAGGCCGATGATCTTGCCACGGAGCTGATCCAGCGACGGGAGCGAAGCGAGCTGCTTCACGCCGTTCTGGTCGAGCACCTGGTCGCCCATCAGGGCGCCCACGAGAACGAGCTTTTCGTTCCCCTTGGCGTACTCTGCCACGACTTTCGAAGCCGCAACCGGATCGGGCGAGAAGGCGATCGCCACGGGGCCGACAAACATCGCCCCCGCTGCTTCGCCGCCGCGACCATCCAGAGCGATTTTCGCAAGACGGTTCTTGATGACCTTCAGATTTGCGCCTTGGGCCTTGAGCTTGACGCGCAGATCCGTGAGCTGCGTTACGGTCAATCCGGAATATTGCGTGACAACGATCACGCCGGCGTCGGCGAAGACCTCTTTATAGGCCTCCAGCGCCACCGCTTTTCCAGCTTTATCCATATGCGGTCTCCAGGTTGGACGACCGGACTAGCCCAGCCGCCCCAGGATGCGCACGCAGGACACCGCGACCGCTTCCCCCTTCCAGTCCACCCGATGCCCGAAGGCGACCGGCTGTTCTTGGAGGGGCCAGCGGTCGAATGACCGACGTGGCCCCGTCCCAGGGCAGAAACGAACTCAAGGGCGTCGTCGTTAGCGAATCCGCCAACTACGCACCCTGTCCCGTCACACCCCGTCTCATGCAGGCAATTAAGAAGCAAAACCAGTTACTTAGCTGGTCTTTTGAAGTAGCTTCTCCTGCAATCTCGGACGAGAAACGGGAGGCTCGTGTTAACGAATCTCCCGTTCAGGCGGTTGCTATAGCCGCCTCCCCGTATTGTTGCAAGCGGGGTCTTGCTTTTTTCCAGAATGCTGTTCCGGCAGGTTAAAATGCCCGGAAAACGCCAAATAGGGACGGGTTCGGCTAATTGCCAGAGGCGCGGGGCTGCTTCGTGAAAAGCTGAAGGTCGGCGGATTGCTCCACCGGCCTTCGCAATATGGGTCGTCTGGCGAACCTTAGTTCGCGGCGACCTGGCTGAGATCGGTCACGTCGACCGAGACGCCCGGGCCCATGGTCGAGGAGATCGCGATCTTCTTGACGTACGTGCCTTTGGCGCCCGACGGGCGGGCCTTCACGAGCGCGCCGACGAAGGCGCGGACGTTCTTCTCGAGGTCGGCTTCCGAGAACGAGGCCTTGCCGACGCCGGCGTGGATGATGCCGGTTTTCTCGGCGCGGAACTCGACCGAGCCGCCTTTGGCGTCTTTGACAGCCTGGGCGATGTTCGGCGTGACCGTGCCGACTTTCGGGTTCGGCATCAGGCCGCGCGGGCCGAGCACCTTACCGAGACGGCCGACGAGGGCCATCATGTCCGGCGTGGCGATGACGCGGTCGAAGTCGACCTTGCCGCCGTTCACGGTTTCGAACAGGTCTTCGGCGCCCACGATGTCAGCGCCAGCGGCGCGGGCTTCGTCGGCTTTCTTGTCGCGTGCGAACACGGCGACGCGAACCGTGCGGCCCGTTCCGGCCGGCAGGTTGACGACGCCACGGACGTTCTGGTCCGCCTGTTTCGGGTCGATGCCGAGGTTGACGGCGATCTCGATCGTTTCGTCGAACTTCGCTTTCGCGTTGCCCTTCACGAGTTTGACGGCGTCAGTGACCTTGTAGACTTTGACCGGGTCGACGTTCTTGCGAGCCGCGACCGTGCGTTTTCCGATTGCCATGGATTACGCTCCCGTCACTTGCAGACCCATCGCGCGGGCGGAGCCGGCAATGATCTTGGCGCCTGCATCCACGTCGTTCGTGTTGAGGTCCTTGAGTTTCTTCTGCGCGATCTCGCGGCACTGATCCATCGTGACCGTGCCGGCGTTGTCGCGGCCCGGCAGTTTGGAGCCCGACGTGATCTTCGCCGCTTGCTTCAGGAAGTAGGACGCCGGCGGCGTCTTGATCTCGAAGGTGAACGACTTGTCCTGGTAATACGTGATCACCACGGGAAGGGGCGTGCCCTTCTGTTCCTGCGCCGTACGGGCGTTGAACGCCTTGCAGAATTCCATGATGTTGATGCCGCGCTGACCAAGAGCGGGGCCGATTGGCGGAGACGGGTTAGCGGCTCCGGCCGGGACCTGAAGCTTCAGGCTCCCGAGTAGTTTCTTCGCCATGTTTCCCTCACGTGCGAATACAACCTTCAGCTCCCGGGGGAGCCTCCAGTCTGGGAATGCGTGGTGCGGCGGCTAGCCTTCCACGCGCTTTTGCAGAGCAAGCTCCGCTACGGGTCAGACCTTGACGACCTGGCCGTATTCGAGATCGACCGGGGTGGCCCGGCCGAAAATGGTAACCGTAACTTTCAGGCGGCCAGCGTCCTCGTCGATCGAGTCGACTGCGCCTTCGAACGAGGCGAACGGGCCGTCCGTAACCTTGACCTTCTCGCCGATCTCGAACTGCATCTTCGGACGCGTCGGGGTGGCAGCGCCGGCTTCGATCTTGCCGAGGATCTGGTCGACTTCCTTCTGCGGCACCGGCAGGGGCTTCTTGCCACCTTCAGCGCCGAGGAAGCCCGTGACCTTGGGGGTGTTCTTGATGAGGTGGTAGGCCTCGTCGGTCATCAGCATCTTCACCAGCACGTAGCCGGGCATGTGACGCTTTTCGACGGTGCGCTTGCGGCCGCGAACGACCTCGACGACTTCCTCGGTCGGGACTTCGATTTCAACGATCAGGTCGCCAAGGCCCTGCATGTCGGCCTGCTCACGGATGGTGGAGGCGACCTTCTTCTCGAAGTTCGAGTAGGCGTGGACGATATACCAGCGAGGTTCAGCCATTGGTCGGCGTGCTCCCGGCGGGCCACACGGTGGCGAAGTAGACAAATACTTTCACGAGGGCGTCCGTCGCATAAAAGAAGAGTGCTGCCGCAAACACCATGACTACGACCATGATGGCCGCTGCACGCAGTTCCGGGAACGACGTCCAGGTCACCTTGCGCGCCTCGGAACGGACCTGACCGATAAAGGTAAAGGGCCCGACCCGCTTCTTGGGCGGTGCAGGAGAATTGGATTCGGAAGTTCCGGTCGGCGATTTCATGACATTCCGGGGTTTGGACGGGACCGTCTAAGGCAAAGGGACCCGCCCGTCCATGGGAAAAAGCGAGTAGCGAACAGTGGGTCGCGAATAGCAATCTGGGAGCGGATATCGCGGAATTTAAGGGGTTTGGAGCAACGGGTGCGCCCCTCCCCAGTATTCGCCGTTAACCGCTCTCTAGATCGGAATCCACTTCGGCCGGGCAACCTTCAACCAGACCGACATGATCCAGCGGGCCACAATGACCGCCGTGAAGATCGAGGTCAGCACGCCAATCAGCAGCGTGATGGCGAAGCCGCGGATTGGCCCCTCCCCGAGGATAATCATGACGAGCGCGGCCACGCAGTGGGTCACGTTGGCGTCGATGATGGTGGCCATGGCGTGCTCGTAACCCGCTTCAACCGAAGTCATGGGCGATCGGCCTGCCTTCTTCTCCTCGCGAATACGCTCGAAGATCAGCACGTTATAGTCGACCGCCATACCCATGGTGAGCAGGATGCCGGCGATGCCGGGCAGCGTCAGCGTGGCGCCGAAGCCCGAGAGGACGCCGATCATCATGATCATGTTGAGCAGCAGGGCTACGACCGCGAAGACGCCCAGCAGGCCGTAGACGGCGAGCATGAAGATCGCGACCAGCGACACGCCAACGATGGACGATGTCACGCCGGCGCGGATCGAGTCGGCGCCGAGGCTGGCGTCCACGACGCGGCGCTCGACCACCTGAAGCTTGGCTGGCAGGGCGCCTGAACGCAGCACGATGGCCAGCTGGCTGGCCTCTTCCTGCGTGAACGAACCGGTGATCTGACCGCTGCCGCCGGTGATCGGGGAATTGATTGTCGGAGCCGAGATGATGTGGTTGTCCAGCACGATGGCGAACGGCCGCCCGACATTGGCGGACGTCGCCTTGCCGAAGCGCTGCGCGCCCGGACCGTGCAGGGTGAACGAGATGTTGTGGCCACCATACTGATCGAACGAAGGGTTGGCGCCAGACAGGTCGGCGCCAGTGATGATCGAGTCCAGCAGGATCACCTGCGGCTCGCCCTTCTGGCTGTCGTTCGGCAGGGCGACGCGGTTGTTGCGCGGCACGCCGACCGTGTAATCGGCTACATTCGCCTGCGTATCGACCATGTTAAAGGTCAGGACGCCGGTCGTGGTCAGCAGCTCGACAAGGTTGGTGACGCCCACCGCATCGAGGCCGGGGACCTCGACCAGAACGCGCGTATCGCCCTGTTTGGTGACGTTCGGTTCGGTCAGGCCGACCTTGTCGACGCGGCGCTGCACAGCCTCACGCGAGGAGTTCACGGCGTCGATCTGCAGCTGTTTGAAGTGCTTTTCGGTGAATTTGACCTCGATCGCGCCGTCCGGGCGACGGTCGATCGTGTACTGATCGGCGGTTCCCAGCGTCTTCAGGCGGTCGATGGCCCGCTGCGTGTTCGCGGGGTCGGCGACGCGGACGACGATAGCGTCGGCCTGCGGGTTACGCTCGCGGATCGGGATCAGCGGCGTCTCGCGCAGCTTGTCGCCGACCTGCCGGTTGATGTTGCGCAACTCGTTGGCGCGCAGCTCAACGGGGTCGATCTCAAGCGAAATCGAAGCCCCGCCCTTCAGGTCGAGGCCGAGCTTGAGCGGCTGCGTCGGCCACCAGTGGAACGCGCCTGCGCGCTGTTCGGCGGTCAGGACGTTGGGGACGGCCAGCAGAATGCCGGCAATAAGCGTTACGAGCAGTAGCGCTACTTTCCAGGCCGAAAAACGCAGCAGCATGGAAGGATCAGCCTTCCTTGACGTCGTTGGCGGGAGCCTGGCCGTCGGTATTCTTCACTTCGACAACCATGCTGCGCACGATGCGGAGTTTGCCGCCCTCGCCCGTGTCGATGGTCACTTCGTCGTCGGTGATCTTGAAGACGCGGCCGATGATGCCGCCCTGGGTGATGACTTTATCGCCCTTTTTCATGGCCGCGATCATGGCGCGGTGCTTTTTCATGCGGGCGTTCTGCGGACGGATCAGCAGGAAATAGAAGATCACGATCATGCCGACCGGGAGCAGCAGGCTCATCATCAGGTCACCGCCGCCGCCGCCGGCGGGCGCCGCAGCAGGCGCACCCTGAAGGAAGAACATCGGGATCGGCAGCATCAGGTCTCCGTGGAATCTCTGGTCACTCCCGCCAGACCGGGGGAGTTCTAAGCGGCGGGACTATATCGGCAGACCCCCCCTTGGCAATGTACGGAAATGTGCTCGGTTTTTGCCGAGCGCAAGGGCCCATGGAGCCTTAAGGCAAGAGTGAGGCGCCAATTGACGCGGAGTGTGTCCTCAGCCCTGCATTGCGGGGAGGTGGAGCGAGGGATCGACCGGCTCCTTGCCCTTGCGCAACTCGAAATGCACCTGCGGGCCGCCGGCATTGCCGGTCGAGCCGACCGTGGCGATGGCCTGCCCCTGCCGCACGAGGTCGCCCTCGCGCACCAGCACCGTCTCGGAGTGGGCGTAGGCGGTCACCCAGCCGCCGGGATGGCGGATCAGCACGAGGTTGCCGAAGCCGGCAAGCTCGCTGCCGGCATAGACGACTTCGCCGCCGGCTGCCGCTTTGACCTGATCGCCCTTGGTGGCGGAGATGTTGACCCCGTCATTGCGCTGGCCATCGGCGCTGGCGCCATAGCCCTTCACGACCTTGCCCGAGACCGGCCAGACGAATTCGCGGCTGCCGGCCGGACCCGACTGCACCTGTTTTGGCGCGGCGGCGGGCGCCGGCGGTGACACGGGCGGTTTTGGCGGCGGCGAGGCCTTGGCGACTTGCTGCGTGGCTTCCGGGGTAAGGCCGACGGGTCCGGTGGTCACCGCAATGGACGATCCGGCGGACTTGGGCGGCGCGGGCTTCGGCGCAACCGGCCTTGGCGGAGGCGGCAGGAGCACGGGCGGAGCAGCAATAGAGACATTGGCCGCAACCGGCGTCGGCAGGGTGCGGGACTGGTCGCGGGCGAGTGGGGGGAGGAGGAGTTCGTCGCCGGGATAGACGGTCCACGGGCGGCCGATGCCGTTCAGGAGCGCCAGCGAGCGGGTGTCGACATTGTAGCGGCGCGACACCGAATAGAGCGTCTCGCCCGGCTCGATGACGTGGATGTTGGGTTCCGGAAGATAGACCACGCTGCCCGGGGTGAGCGCGTAAGGCGGCTCCAGCCGGTTGGTCTCGATCAGCGCGCGCATGTTCACCGAATAGCGGCGCGAGATGTCGTAGAGCGTGTCGCTGCGCTGGATCTCGATGGCGCGTGCGTCCGGGTTGTCCGCCGCAAGCCTGCGTGCGCCGCCGGGACGCCTGCCTGCTTCGGCCGACGCACCGCGCGTTTCGACGATCGCGGAAGTCCCCTGAGACGCGCCGAGGTCAGCGACGATCTGGTAGGGGGCCGGTTCGTCCGAGGGGGGCATCGGACGCGGCTGGACAGCTGCCGGGGGACGCGTCGTGTCGGCGAACACCTGCGGGACAGGCGCACGATGGGTTGCCACGGCGCCGGGCGCGGCAGCCCTGTAGTCGATCGTCACGGGTTCGCGCGGAGGATTCGAGGCGCACGCGGTCAGGCCCGCGGCAGCGGACAGGAATAGCCATGTGCGCGGGGCGAGCATCATCGCCGACAATCCTCCGAAAGTGGACGGCAGATTGCCCTGATCTTGCTTACCGGAAGCTGAAGCCCGCTGAACCTAAAGTTCCCTTGCAATTCCGGGCTGTAGCGGAGCGAAGGTGGCGGGCGACACCACTGTCTCCGCCAACGTGCCATCAGAACGCTTTTCGAAGCGCAGGATCACCACCTGCCCGTCCCGGTCCAGCGGGGCCACGGCGATACCTCCGACCGCGAGCTGCCGGACCAGGTCTTCCGGCAGGTGGGTCGCGGACGCCATCAGCAGGATACGGTCGAAGGGGGCTGCTTCCGGCCAGCCGAACCAGCCGTCGGCGTGGCGGATCTCGACCTGCGCCGTGACGCCCATCTGCTCCAGCGGCCCACGCGCCTTTTCGACGAGCGTGCGGTAGCGGTCGATGCTGTAGACGCGCCGGGCCAACCGGCTGAGCACGCCAGCGACATAGCCGGACCCGGTGCCGATCTCGAGGACGGTGTGATCCTTCTCGGCGCCGAGCGCCTGGAGCATGACGCCGACCGTGACCGGCCGCGTCATCGACTGGCCGCAGTCGATCGGAAGTTCGACATTGTCCCACGCGTCCTCCTCGAACGGACGCGGGACGAAGATATCGCGCGGCGTCGTCTCGAGCGCTTCGGTGACGCGATGGTCAGTGACGCCAGCCTGCCGGAGCGCGAGCACGAGGCGCGCCGCCTGGAAACGTGGATCGACATCGCTCATGCGTCTTCCGTCCCGCTTTAAGGGCTGGAAGTCAAACATGCAGGATGACGAGCCAGAGCGGCAGGTGGACACGGTGCGAAATCGGCGTCGCCGCCAGTGCAAGCACGAGCGCAGTGCGGAGGTTCGAGGAGGTCATGAGATACTTCATGGTCCGCAGCGGGAATATTCCGAACGCCGTGCGGATAGCCCCGAGCGCGCGCCAGCGTTCGCCGTTCTGCGCGGCCATCAGGGCGACCTGGCTGAAATACGTGAAAAAATGGCGGAGCGTGCCGGAATAGGCGCGCATGTATTCCAGTGGCGAGCGCCAGACGCGCCAGTGTTTTCGCGCGTGGCGGCGGAATACCTTTCGGTCATAGCCGATGCGCAGGCGGTTGAGATCGTCATACTCACCGATCTTGCGCTGGCTGAACAGGATGACGGGCGTCTGCACGAAGCCCAGCGCGTGACGGCCGGACAGGCGCATCAGCCAGTCGAGATCTTCCCCGCCGATCAGGTCCGGATCGAAGTCGCCGCTGGATTTGAGCACGCCGGCGCGGACGACGGCTGTGCCGATCTGCGGGAAGTAGCCCGACAGCATGCGGCGCACGAGATCGTCGCCTTCGCCGGGATGCGTGTCCGGCCATTCGCCGGTCGGCAGCGGGTGCAAATCCTCGTCGGCGAAGCGCACCTGCGCGATGACGCCATCGAGTTCAGAGCGCTGATCCAGCATGGCGAGGTGCGGACGGATGTGACCCGGCAACCAGGCGTCGTCATCGTCGAGGAAGGCCACATAGTCGCCGGTCGCGCGGGCCATGGCGGCGTTGCGGGCGGCGCTGGCGCCCTGCACCGTGGCGCGGACGTGGATGGCGTTGAACTCGGCCGCGACAGCAGCCGCTTCGGCGCACGTACCATTATCGCCGACGATGATTTCGAGGCTGAGATCGGGGCCTTCGGTCGCGCGAATGCTCGTCAATGCGTTCCGGAGCTGATCAGCCCGGTTACGCGTCGGCACGATGACCGACACGCGTCTTGCAATGATAGATGACGCCCCAACCACCGAGCGTAACTCCCCCAACATTCAGGCACGCTCAGACTGCGACCAGCAGTCGTGAGCACCCTAACGACATGGCCAGGTGGGGTCGATGGAATTCACGTTGCGTCACGGGTCGTCGCAATCAAGTTCGCGTCAGCCGCGAAAAGGTTCCATCCGGTACAACCGGCGATGGTTGGCGCTCCGCCTATCGCCTACCCGGCAAGATGGATGCGTTCGAGCGCATTGAAGGGCGGAATGTCGTCGTCGAAGCCCATCTCGTCGTGCCGGAAGCCCGTGATTTCGGCCGCGACATCAAGTGGTATGTCGAAAGCGAAATCGACGCCGCCGCCTTCGCGTTCGGACTCCGCCTGAGCGGCGATGGCGTCCTGTTTCAGCTCTTCGAACACATCGGGAAGCTGGCCCTCGACTTCAAGGCTGTCGCCGCCCTCGCTGCCATCATGGGCGAGCGACCAGAGCTGTTTGCCGTTTACCCATTCGGTGGCGAGCGAGTTCATCGAGTCTTCGTGGACGACAGCGGCGACCAGCCGGCCGTCGACCGACCATTGCGCCAGCTTGTCCGGCACGAGCAGGCTGACATCGCTGGTGACGATGACGATCCAGCCGCCGGGCAATTCACCGGCCGAATGTTCTTCCTCGAAATACTCGTCGACTTCGCCCGTGTCGTCGAAGCCGGCGCGCTCGAGGAAATCTTCGCGGGCGATGCCTTGGGCGGCAAACCAGGCGAGCGAGAATCCCATCGTGCGGCCTCCGCTAGTCAGCGCAGATCGTCGGCAGGGCGACACCGTCTTCGATGCGCTGATAGCAGCCGCACGGATCGTTGGTGGGCGAGCATTGTCCCTTTGCGGCCTGCCCCGACGCGGCGGTGGTGTTGACGGAGAGGCAGCGGCCGCTGCCGCATTCCGAACTGTCCGAGCATGCCTTGTTGGCGTCGGCAAACGTCACGACGCACATCGGTTTCTGCATGCGGCAGACGGGGCGAACCTCGCCGCCGGCCTTGGCGCAGGCAGCAGGATCGGCGTTCAACGCTTGCTGGACCGAACTGTCGATCACACCGTCGGCGGACACGAGCGGGCGGCCATCGATGCCGACGCGCGCCACCGGAACTTCCGGCTTGGTCTCATCGGTGGGCGCGGGCGCCGAGCAGGCGGCGGCGAGGAGCGCAGCGGCGGCGAACAGGGCGCGGATCATGGGAGAACTCCTACCAACCGGTCAGGTCTTTCTGTGGCGCCATTCGCGGCGTCTGCAAAGCGGCGGCTGCCCCCTCCGACCTGCCGCTGCGCGACAGGCCACCTCCCCCGCGCTTCGCACGAGGGAGGAAACTTCCTCAGTCGTTGGTTTGTTGTCCAGATTTCCTCCTCCAGTGCGAAGCACTGGGGGAGGTGGATCGCTGACGTCGTCAGCGAGACGGAGGGGGCAGCCGCTGCAGGATACTCTCCAGCACGCCGTTCAGATTGTCGTAGACGTCTGCGTTCCAGAATCTGATCACGCCCCAGCCTTGTGACCGCAGATAGGCTTCGCGCTTTGCATCCTCAAGGCGCTCATCTTGCGTTGAGTGTGTCGCCCCATCGAGCTCAATAATCAGGCGGGCTTCGGTGCATGCGAAGTCCGCGATGAACGGGCCAACCGGATGCTGGCGACGGAAGCGATAGCCGTGCAGGGCTTTGCGCTGCAGTTTTGACCACAGGATCGCTTCGGCGTCGGTCAGCGTTTTGCGCAGTTGGCGCGCCCGCGTGCGCGTGCGAAACTTGACCTTCACAGGCTGCCCCCTCCGACCTGCCGCTGCGCGACAGGCCACCTCCCCCGCGCTTCGCACGAGGGAGGAAAGCAGTTCAACCGATTTCTGTCAGCCCGCCCATGTAAGGGATGAGCGCCTTCGGCACGTCCACCTTGCCGTCTTCGCGCTGGTAGTTTTCCAGCACCGCAACGAGCGTGCGGCCGACAGCGAGGCCGGAGCCGTTGAGCGTGTGCACGAACTCGGGCTTCTCGGCCTTGCCTGTGCCCGTGGGCGAGCGGCGGAATTTTGCATCCATGCGGCGAGCCTGGAAGTCGCCGCAGTTCGAGCAGGACGAAATCTCGCGATACGTGTCCTGCGAGGGCAGCCAGACTTCGATGTCGTAGGTGCGGCGCGCGCCAAAGCCCATGTCGCCGGTGCAGAGCATCACGGTGCGGTATGGGAGTTCGAGGCGTTCGAGGATGCCTTCGGCGCACTTGGTCATGCGGAGGTGTTCGGCTTCGGAGTCTTCCGGTTTGGTGATCGAGACGAGTTCGACCTTGATGAACTGGTGCTGGCGGATCATGCCCTTGGTGTCGCGCCCTGCACTGCCTGCTTCCGAGCGGAAGCATGGCGTAGCTGCGGTCATGCGAACGGGGAGGATTTCGGCGTCGACGATCTGCTCGCGGTAGATGTTGGTGAGGGAGACTTCGGCGGTGGGGATGAGAAAGCGAGTCTCGGTGAACAAGCCGTCTTCAATTCGCGCTCGGACCTCGTTGTTGAGTTCTCGCAAAGACTCCTTGTCATCCTTTTTTGCAAACAGATCTGCAAACGCCCGATTTTCCAGGTAGGCACCTTCAATGTCATCCCAGTTGAGTATGTGGGTCGTAAAGAGATCCTCTTTGAACTTCGGGAGCTGGCCCGTTCCGAACATGGCCTGTTCCTTCACAAGCAGCGGCGTCGCGTGTTCCGTGTAGCCGTTCTGCTCCGTCTGCACGTCGAGCATGAACTGCGTGAGCGCGCGTTCCAGTTTGGCGAGGTGTTTCTTCAGCACCACGAAGCGGGCGCCGCTCATGCGGGCGGCGGCTTCGAAATCCATCATGCCCATCTGTTCGCCGATGTCGGCGTGGTCTTTCGGGGCGTAGTTGAACTTGCGCGGCGTGCCGTGCTTGCGGACTTCGACGTTGGCGTGTTCATCGGCGCCTTGGGGGACGTCTTCGAACGGCAGATTCGGAAGGCGGGCCAGCAGGTCGTCGCGTTCGGTGGTGGCGGCGGCTTCGTCGGCGCCGGCTTTCTCGATGGTCGCTTTCGCGGCGGCGACGTCGGCCATCAGCGTGGCGGCGAGCGCCTCGTCCTTCGTGGCTTTCGCCTTGCCGATCTCTTTCGACTTGGCGTTGCGGGCCTGCTCGGCTTCCTGCTTGAGCAGGATGGCGGCGCGGACCTTTTCGTCGAGGGCCATGATCTTCGCGACTTCCGAGGCGCCGTCCACGGTCGGCCGGCGCGACAGGGCGGCGGCGTAGGCGGTCGGGTTCTCTCGGATGGCGCGGATATCGTGCATATTCGTCCTCTGGGGCAGGCCCTCGGTGGTTTCGCCGGGGTCTAGCGTGATGCGGGCGGGGCTCCAAGGGCGTTGGGGCCGGGACCGCGGGCTGATGCTCCCCGCCGGGTTCTGGAAGCGTACCGCCGGTACGCTTCCAGTGTTCTGACCCAGCCGCTCACATTCGGACCGGCTGATGCCGTCCGGGATGCTGTGGTTCTGGGTCTCCGAATAGATGGAGGGCCCGGGGACGCGGGATGCCCCGCGTGAGTTGGCGTCGCTGTTGCCAGCGCTACCGGCAGATAAAGGAAAGCGCGGATCCCGCGTCCCCGACAGATGTTATCCGGCCACGGGGGAACAGCGGGGTGTTTCAACCGCCTGACCCTATTCTCGTCGCCGGCGTGCAGGTTGCGGATGTTCAGCCGCAATCCCTCGATCACTCCCGTGTTTTCCAGGGCTCCATTAGTCCGGTCCCTGGCTCCTCTTCGGCTCACACAGGCTTTCACGCTCATCTGCGTCCGACCCCGCGCCGTTGAACAGTGATCAGCTGCCCTCCTGCGGGATGGATGTGTGCATCATACGCCGGGGCTGAGGGGTGTAGGATTGGGATATACGAAATCGGCTGGTCTCGATCGCGCAAGCTGTTGGAATTGTTCGACTTCCGCTGAAAATCCGATGTGCAGAATCAGCCGATCTAAATGTGGCGGACCGCCTGGCGTTACTCGCCCGCGGGCGTCGCGCCGGCAGTTTGCGCGGCCTTGCGGCGGCGGGCTTCTTCTTCGGCGGCTTCGCGGCGGGCTTCTTCTTCCTCGGCCTTGGCTTCGGCGGCGTCGCGCTTGGTGCGGCCGCGCTCGATGAACCAGGCCACGATGATGCCGGCCTCGTAGAGCCCGTAGAGCGGGATGCCGAGGATGAACTGGCTGAACGGGTCGGGCGGCGTCACGATGGCGGCGACGACGAAGATGATCAGCAGGGCGTACTTCCGGCCCTTGCGCAGGAAGGACGATTTTATGACGCCCGCCATCGACAGGAGCGCCATCACGACAGGCAGCTGGAAGGCGAGGCCGAAGCAGGTGACCAGCGAGATTGCGAGGTCGTAGAATTCCTTGACCTTCGGAACGTAAACGACCTTCACCAGCTTGCTCGAGATTTCCTGGTCGAAGGAGAGGTCGGAGAAGATCGGCAGGATCTGGAAATAGACCAGCGCCGAGCCTGCAAGGAACAGGACCGGCATCACGATCAGGAACGGCAGGATCGCCGCGCGCTCGCGTTTGTAGAGGCCAGGCGCGATGAAGCCGTAGACCTGCCAGGCGAAATACGGAAAGCCCGCCGCCAGCGCCATGACGAAGCAGACTTTCAGCTTCACGAAGATCATTTCCAGCGGCGCGTTGGTCATCGTCTCGAACGGCTGGTCAGCGGGGCGGCCATGGCGCACGGCGCTGTCGCGCAGGGGTTCGAGCAGGTAGGTGAGCACGACGTCGCTGATGAACCAGGCGGCGCAGACGAGGATGACGAGGCACCAGACGATGCGCATCAGGCGCTGGCGCAGCTCGACCAGGTGATCCATCAGCGGCGCGCGGCTGGCTTCGACTTCATCGACGGGGGGCGGGGGCGACGCAGCGCCAACGGACGTCGCAGCAGCGGCAGCGACGGCGGTCGACTTCTTCGGCTTGAGCTTGTCCTTGCGGGTGACGACGTTCTTCTCGGACATCAGGCAGGCGTGTCCTGCTTGGCAGCCGGTTTCGCCGGCCAGGCCGAGGCAGCGGGGTGCGTGCCGGCCGGACGAAACTCTTCATCCGGAATGACGTGGACTTCGGCGGCAGCGGGCGCGGGCGACGGGTCTGGCGCAGGCGCATCGACGGCGAGCGCTTCGCCATTGTCGTAGCCGGGGTGATCGGCCGAGAGACCGGCGTAGTCGGGGATCTGCTTCACTTCGGGGGCGGTGGCGGTCTCGGCGGCGGGATGAACCGATGGCGTTGGCGTATCGCGCATTACATTGGCGACGTCGCGTTCGAGATCGGCCTTGTCCTTCTCGAGATCGCGGCGGATTTCGTCGAGGCCGGTCGCCTTCTTGAGGTCGGCGACTTCCTTGCGGAGTTCGTCCAGCTCGGCCTGGCGGCCCAGCTCGTCGATGCCCTGTTTGAACTCGAACGCCATCGCGCGCATCTTGCCGGTGAAGCGCCCGAACTTGCGCATCATCAACGGCAGGTCCTTCGGGCCGATCACGACGATCGCCACGATGACCAGCAGGATCATTTCCTCGAAGCCAACACCCGGCATCATGGCGATGATGTTCCTTGCGGAGACGAAGGTGCAAACGCGCCCACGCGGTTATCCAACCTGCGGGGCAGAGCGATCAGACCTTCGACTTTTCCTTCTCGGGGGTGACGTTGATCGGCTCGTTGACCAGCGCGCCAGAGGTGGTCTGGCTGGTGTCGACGTCTGCCTCTTCCTTCATGCCCTTCCGGAAGCTTTTGATGCCCTTGGCGACATCGCCCATCATGCCGGAAATCTTGCCGCGGCCGCCGAAGACGACGAGGATCAGGATGCCGATGACAATGATCTCGGGAAGACCAAGACGTCCAAACATCGTTTCTACTCCGCTTAGCCAGCTGGCATCCCAGCGATTGGCTGCATCAGGCGTTGCCGCCCTGCTCTATCCTACGAAATAGGCCATCGCCAGACCAACGACCTTCAAGGGCCCGGGGGCCGCCAGGAAGATCAGAGCCATGGAAACCAGACCTATTGGCAAGCCTGGCAACGCACTCATCGTTCGATATCCTGCATGAAATATACTCCTCCCGGCCCCCAAGCGCAAACCGGCGGAGGGCTGGCCGCGCGCATTTTTGCATTAACCGTCAGGCGCGGTCGTCTGCGCCTTCGAAGAAATCGGCCTGGAACTCGCCGTCTTCGAGTGCGTCCTCGCCCAGCAATTCGCCTGTTTCGGGATCGCGCGGCGTGCCGGCAAACTCGAAATCACGGGGAATCTCGGCGCTGAGCAGGCCCGAAGCTCTCAGTTCGTCGCGGCCCGGCAGGCTGTCGATCGAGTCGAGGCCGAACTGCACGAGGAAGGCGTCGGTGACGCCAAATGTCACAGGCCGCCCCGGCGTGCGCCGGCGGCCACGCGGGCGGATCCAGCCGGCCTCCATCAGGATGTCGAGCGTGCCGGACGAGACGGCGACGCCGCGCACATCCTCGATCTCGGCGCGCGTGACGGGCTGGCAGTAGGCGATGATGGCGAGCGTTTCGAGCGCGGCGCGACTGAGGGCGCGGGGCTGTTCGCGTGTCTCTTCAAAGAGGAAGGCGAGATCGGGCGCGGTCTGGAAGCGCCACTTGCCGGCGAGCTCGACGAGCTGGACGCCCTTGTTCTGGTAGGCGGCTTTGAGTTTGAGGAGGACGTCGCCCGCCTCGACGCCTTGCGGCAGGGCTTCGGTGAGCGTGGTGGCGTCGATCGGCTCATCGGAGGCGAAGAGGACGGCTTCGGCGCGGCGCATGGCGTCGGCGAGGCGTTCGGGATCGGGTTCGGCGCGCGCGGGTTTGGGTATGGCTTCAGGTTCGGCTGCAGGCGCAGGTTTTGCGCCTTTCGCCTTGCCCTGCTTCGCCAGCTTCGCGACGGCGTCGCGCATGGCTTGCAGATCGGGCTTCTCGTTGTCGGCGCTCATTCGGCGGCCTTCAGGTCATCGGCGAGCGCCTTGCGGACGTAGACGTCGGAGAAAGCCTGGTCCTGGCGGATGTCGACGACGCGGTTCTTTGTGAGTTCAAGGGCGGCGGAGAAGAAGCTCGCGACTTCGGAGCGGCGCGGCGCGTCCTTCGAGGCTTCATCCTCGGCGTGCATCATCTGGATCGAGGCCCAGTCGATGAGATCGGGCACCAGCGCCTGCAGGTGGCGGCGGGCGGTGTCGAGCGGCATGACGGGCTGGCGCGCGATGACGTGCGCGCGGACCTTCACCTTGCGCACGTTGATGTCGCCGAAGGCCTTCAGGAGGTCGTGCAGGCTTGAGGTCCACAGCGGCTTGCGGATGATCTTGGCGAGCTGCGGATCGCCGCGCGGAAATACATCACGACCGTCAAGATGGCCGCCATAGAGATCGTTCACCGCCTTGCGCATGGCTTCGAGCCGGCGGAGGCGGAAGGCGAGACGGCCGGCGAGCGCGTCGGGGTCGAGTTCGTCTTCGTCCTTCTTCTCGGACGGCAGGAGCAGTTTCGATTTCAGGAAGGCGAGCCACGCCGCCATGAGCAGATAGTCGGCGGCGAGGTCGATCTTCTTTTCCTGCGCCTCGCGGATCCAGACGAGGTACTGGTTGGCCAGTTCGAGGATCGAGACCTTCACGAGGTCGATCTTGTGGCGCCGGGCGAGGTCCAGCAGCATGTGCAGCGGGCCTTCGTAACCGTCGAGATCGACCGTGAACGCGTTGCGCGCGTCCGCGGCTTCGGCGGCCGCGGTCGAGAGCAGATCCTCGTCGGAAACGGGCAAAACCGTCATGTTTCCGGACCTAGACGAGACAGGGGGGCTGGGCAACGGGCTTTCGCCTGTGAGGGTGAGCCCGGGCCCCCACCGCTCGATTATTCGCTCTTCGTGGCGGCGCGCAGATAGGCCCGGCACATTCTGGGGAGTTCCGTGGCCATGATTTTCAGCGTGGCGGGCGATGCGTAGCCTTCCAGCACAACGCGGATCGCGCCCGTCACGACGGCCTGCATCGTGGTGGTGACAGCGCGGAGGTTGGCGAACCTGGCGTCTGATGCGCTGCCTAGAGCCGCAGAAACAGCCTTGTCGGTGCGGACCGAAATAGTGTGCTGAAGGGCGGCGAGATCGAGTTCCGGCGCCACGCGGTAGAGCGCCCGCGTCGTCGCGATGTTCGCCATCTTGGCGCCGAGGTAGGCGGCGATGAGCGCATCCGAAATCGCCGCGATCTTGTGTCCTTGATACTTTTCTCCAGCGGCCTCGACCGCAGCCACGATGCCTTCCAGATGGCGCTTCAGGACGGCATGAAGCAGCGCCTGCTTGTGCGGGAAGTACTGGTACATTGTGCCGACCGAGACGCCCGCGCATTCCGCAACGCGTGTGGTTGTCAGGCGGGCCACACCGTCGACCAGCAAAACCTGAATGGTTGCGTCGAAGATCGCCTCGACCGTGGCCTCCGATCGCGCCTGGCGCGGCGTTTTCCGGGGCTTCAGGGCTGCCATAGGTGTGGTCGCCATATGCGAATACCAGAAACTGAAGGATGCTTCATATTACCGGCAAAGCAGAGACGAAGGACAGCCCCATAACCGCTCACACGCCTCAGGAATGCGCCAGCCAGTTCACCGCTGCTCTGCTCCGGCGCGATATCGACGCCGCGCTGGCGCTGCTCGCTGAGGAGGTCGTGCTGTTCTTCAGCAACGAGACGACCATCGTGGGGAAAGCCAACTTCGCCACGATGATGCAGGCCGGTTGGGCCGTGATCGAAAACTACAAGTATGAAAGCGCCGCGTCGGACTGGATCACGCAAACCGATGCGACGGCAGCGCTCATCTATAAGATGACGTGGTCCGGCGTCGTGCGCGGCACGGATGTGGGCGGGACTGGACGCGGCACGCGGGTGTTCGCCAAGCAGGCTGATGGTCGCTGGCTGATGACCCACGAGCACATCAGCAATGGGGCGTGGAAGGCGTGATGGACGACGCGGATTGCCCCCACCTGTCCTCCCCATGAATGGGGACGGACCCTGCTGCGAGAACTTACCTTGCTTTGATGCACGGTGATACCGCCCGGTTCCTCCCCATTCATGGGGAGGACAGGTGGGGGTCTGGCTCAACGCTCAGGCTGTCCCGCGGCCCGCGCTCGCCAGCAACTCGTCCAGCCTCGCCCTGCCCTCGACCTTGTCGAACGGCTTGGGTGGTTTGACGGAGACGTCCGCTGCCTGCGCGCGGCGCAGAGCGTCACCGGACAGTTCCGGGCACGCATCCACGATTTCGTTCATCTCGCGCAGCACCATCTCGGGGTCGCGGAGGACTTTGCCCCAGGCGTCGAGGCCGGAGCAGTGGAGGATGACGTCGCATCCTGCTTCAAGCGCGCGGGTTGCGCGGCTGGCGAGCGTGCCGCCGAGGGCTTTCATGCCGAGGTCGTCGGTCATCAGGAGGCCGTCGAAGCCGATCTCGCCGCGAATGATCTCGGAGATGATCTTTGGCGAGTGCGTGGCGGGCGTATGTTCGTCGTCTAGGGCGGCATAGGCGAGGTGCGCGGTCATGCCCATGCTTGCGTGACGCACGGCGCGGAAGGGGGCGATGTCCTGCTCGACTTCGGCGCGGCTGGCGCGGACGACGGGCAAGGTCTCGTGGCTGTCGACTTCGGCGCGGCCGTGGCCGGGCATGTGTTTGATGACGCCCGCGACGCCGCCATCGGCGAGGCCCTTGAGAGCTGCGGCGGCGAGGATGGCGACTTCGGAGGAGGTGTCGCCGAAGGCGCGGTCGCCGATGATTTCGTGATGGCCGGCGTGATGAAGGTCCGTGCACGGCGCGCAATCGGCGTGCATGTCCATCGCGGCGAGTTCGACGGCCATCAGGCGGTGATGCAGCCAGACGGCTTCGCGGCCCAGTTCAGGATCGGCGCGATAGAGGGGCAGCCAGGTGTAGGGCGCGGGAAAGGGCGGCCATTCGGGCGGACGCAGGCGGCGCACGCGGCCGCCTTCCTGGTCGATGAAGAACAGCGTCTTGCGGCCGGTGATATCCTGCACGTCGGCGATGAGCGCCTTGACCTGCGCGGGGTTGGCGCAGCTGCGCCCCATCAGGATCATGCCCCACGGATTGGCGCGAGCCAGCAGGGTCTTCTCCCCGTCCGTCAGGGTGTGACCCGAGACGGAGAGGATGCACGCGCGGGGTTGAGGCATCAAAAGGTCCGGTTACTTCAGCGCCGGATAACAGTTGCCGCCCTTGGCCTTGAACGCTGCGCAAAAGGTGGCGGCGTCGGCCTTGGATGCGAACGATCCGACGCGCAGACGGTAGACGGTCTTGCCGTTGACGTCTGCCTGCTGGATGAACTTTTCGCCGCCGGTGAGCATGTCCGGATAGGCCTTCAGCATCTTGGTCCATTCGCTGTTGGCGGTGGCTTCGCTGGAGGTTGCGGCGATCTGGACGACGTGGTCGCCGTAGGAAGCAAAGCCGGACGCGCTCACAACTTGTGTCGTTTGGGCAGGCGCCGGTTTGACGGGCGCGGGCGTTGCGACGGCGGGAGCAGGCTTCGCGATGACAGCAGCAGGCTTGGCTGCGGGCTGTTGCGGCGGCGGGACGGTTGCGGTCACGGGCGCTTTCACTGGCGCAGTCACCGGCGGCTTCAGGGCCGGCGGCGGCGTGGCGGTGAATTTCGACGGCGCGGGTGTCGCGGCTGCCGGCTCAATCGGCTTGGCGGGCGTGAGTGAAATCGGGCGCTGTTCGTCGCTCGCCTCGATCGCGGACGGACCGCCATCGAGCGGCGTGTCGGACACGGTGTCGACAGGCTCGGCCACCACGGTCGCGGGGGCGATGTCGCGCGGCGGCGTCTTGAAGGATCCAGCTGTGGACAGTTCAGGCGCTACTTCAACTTCGTCGCCTTGCAACCCGTCGCGATAGGCATTCCAGACCACGACAGCGAACACGACAACGATCAGCAGCGCGCCGAGCAGCAGGAGCGGTCCACGCTTGCTGTCATCAGGCGCAGCGCGGCGGGCGCCATCGGCACGCAGCGGGGCGTATTCGGAGGTACGACGGCCGGTGATCGCCTGACGGCGGTCGGCGACCGGAACCGTGCGGCGTTCCTGATTACCCTTGCGCCGATCCGAGTTGGCTCGGGAGACCATCCGGTCGGTGTCTTCGTCGTCCATTGGCGGGAGGAAATCGGGCTCGCCGGCGTTGTTGGCGGGCTTGCGCCTGCCACCGAAAACGAGGCGATCGAGCCCGTCAGTGTCCTGCGGCTCATCGCGTAGGTCTGGGGCCGCGCGGCCGGGAAGAACGGATCTCGAATAGCGTGTCATGGCCGGAACCGGGTTTTCCAGCGCCTGTCCGTCCCGCTGCCTCGCACCGGCGCACGTGCCCGGCAGCGGCGGACTTGCACGGTCCGCCAGCGTGGCAGCGTGCCGCGCTTAGCTTAAGGAAGAGGAAACTTGTCGAATCAGGCCGCCCATCAGGCGGCTTTGAGCGCCGCAATCAGGTCGGCGGGGATGACCGGCTTGCCGAGGATGGCGCGCACGCCGAGGCCGGCAAACCGGGTCTTCAGGAAATCGGGGCATTCGCCCGACACCACGACCACTTCAGGCACGACGTCCATGTTCTGCCGGATCCAGGTCAACACTTCGAAGCCGTCCATGCCCGGCAGGCAGTAATCCAGCACCATCGCGCCATAGAGACGCGCGCGGATCTTCATGATGGCTTCGAAGCCGTCGGCGGCACGCTCGACCGTCCAGCCCTGGGATTCCAGCATGACCGTGTTGATGGCGGCAGCCTGGGGGTTGTCGTCGACAACAAGCGCGAAGCGCTCACCCTCGGGGAGATCGATGTCCATCAGAGTCTCCAGATAAAATCGTGCCCCGGGGGCCAGCCGAAGCGGCCTCCCGGGGTACGACGCATCGCGCAGGCATCCTCGTGGGTTGGGGGGACGGAGGATGTCCACGCAGCGATCGGTGAAATGATGGAAATGGCCGGCTACCAAAAGGCTAAATCAGCGGTTGCGCGACCCCGTAACAGCGACATGGATGTTACGTCGCGCAAGCATCTGATTTGGGACGGTTTTATTTATTGTTACATGAGAGCGTGCGACGGCTTTTGTTTGAGAGCGGACGGATACACAATAGTTTCCGGTCGTAGAGGGGCGGCAGATGGACTTTTCTGACCCTGCAAACGGGGACGGGAACGGCCAGAATGCGGTTGAGGGCATCGATTCACAGGCGCCCGGTCGCGCCGAGATCGACGCTGTCCTCGAGCGGATTCTGGCATCGCGGATCCTTGCCTCGTCGCCACGGCAGCAAGCCCTGCTCCGTCATATCGTTGTCGAAACGCTTGAGGGTCGCGGCGACCGGCTGAAGGAGTTCAGCCTGGCGATCGACGTGTTTGCCCGGCCCAGCACATTCGATCCCCGGGTGGATTCCATCGTGCGGGTGCAGGCCAGCCGCCTGCGGTCGCAACTGACGGACTATTACGCCAAGGAAGGCGCCGCGGAGACGGTCCGTATCGAAATACCAGCGGGTGGGTATCTGGCGACGTTCAGCCGGATGACTCCCAAGGCGGCAGCGGCGTCCGCCAAGGGGGCTGCTGCTCCGGATGTGACCACGGGTGAGCCGCCGCTGCACAAGACGACCGTGGCGCCGCCAAAGACTGCCAATCCACTCACCAGCTTTGCCACGGGCAAGCCCTGGCTGCTGCCGCTGATCCTGGGCGCGGCCAGCTTCGCCCTGCTCGTGCTGATCCTCGTCGTCGGATCGCTCGGCGGGCGCCGCACGGCGGACAGTGATGTGCGCCCAGTGAAACCGTCGGGGCCGACAATCTTCGTGACGCAGTATCAGCTGATCGACGGTCCGCCCTTCGCGACCATCCTGCGCAACGGACTGCAGTTCGAGCTGATCGACAGCCTGTCGCGCTTTCCCGAGCTTGCGGTTCTGGGAATCGACACGGTCTACGGGTCATCGAACGATACGGCGCGCAAGAACCCATATGGCGCCGACTTCATGCTGACGGGTTCAGTGCAGGCAACCGAGAACGAAGTAAAAGTCACGAGCCAGCTGGTGCGGGAGACGGACAACACGGTGGTGTGGTCGCGTGTGGACACGGCGCCGATCTCGGATGCGTCGGGCATGCTCGACGTGCAGTCGAAGATCGCGGGAGCGGTGGCCGGACAGCTGGGCCAGCCCTATGGCGTAATCCAGGAGCGGTTGAAGGAAGACCTTTCCGAAACGCGGGCGGTGTCGCTGGACGATTATCTCTGCGTGCTGCGGGCCTATGATTATTCACGGTTGAAGACGCGGGAGAAGCACGCCGAGGTGCGGGCCTGTCTTGAACAGGTGGTGAAGCATTCGCCGAGCTATTCGCCGGCATGGGCCAAGCTGTCGTGGATGTATGGCGACGAGGTGCGCTTCGGATTCAATCCGCTGATTGCCGATCCTCCGCCCTTCGAGCGCGCGCGCGCGGCGGCGGAGAAAGCCGTGGCCGCCAACGGTTCTTCCGCGATGGCGCACCAGTATTACGCGCTGGCTCTGCTGGCGACCGGCAGCGATCGTGGCGCGCGGGGGGAGATCGAGGAAGCGCTGCGGCTCAACCCCAACAATTCGGAGATCCTGGCCGATGCGGCGCAGATCCTCGTGCAGCTGGGGGATCTCGAACGGGCGCGCGAACTGGCGGAAAAAGCGATCACCATCAATCCGGGGCATCCGGCCTGGTATCACGGTCCGCTGGCGATCTATCACATCCTGAAGGGCAACAAGGATCAGGCCCTGCGCGCGGCGCAGGAAGCCGCGATGGATGGCTCGCCCCTCGCGGGCTTCCTGCTGGCGGCGGCGCTGCGCCTGAATGGCGATAACGCGAAGGCGGATCAGGCGCTGGAGACGATCTACGCCACCCACCCTGAGGCACGCGATAATCGCGATGAGCTGATGAAGCGCCTCAGGCTGCCGGACAAGCTGGTGAAGCTGGTTTTCGGAGAGTAGAGCGCCCTCCCGCCTCCGGCCGGCAACGACGCCAGTCGAGATATCCCGCCAACTTTGTTCCGGCGACATGTGCCTCGAACATGCAGGACTTCAGTTTGCTGCAGGCGCAGCGTTCTTGATCAGGTAGTCCACGAGCTCGTCGGTGTTCTTGAGACCCTTCAGCTCATCGGCATGGCCGAGCCATGCAAGGTTCGCATTGGCTCCGCGGTTCAGCAACAGTGTAATGACGCGCTCATCCTTGTTGTCGATCGCGATCCTGAGCGGTGTGCGGCCCTTCTGATCCGCAAGATCGAATTTCGATGACTTATCAAGCAGCCAACGGATGGCGGCGGCGTTGCGGTTTGCGGCCGCCCAGTGGAGCGGGGTCATGGCCTGCTCGTCTGTCAGTTCCACCAGCGACTTCCTCTTGTCTTCGGGCACTTTGAGGAGGGCATTTATCGCCGACTGAAACTTGTTTTCCCTGACCATCTGGAAGAACAGTTTTTCGGAATCGGTGTTCGGCAAATGGATCGGGGCCTTGGCTGGCGGAGCTACCGCCACGGGCTTGGCCGCCGGAGTGGCGGCGGCGGTCTTTGGCGCTGCGGCCGAGTTTGCATCTGCGATCGCCGCCGCCACGGTGAGCATGCGCGAGCCGCCAAGCGGCGTCGACTTGCAGGCTGCCGCCGCGATCTTCTCGACGGGCGAGTTCTTGACCACCGGTTGAACGAGTTCCATCGACTTGGCTCTCAGCACCTTGCCTTGCCGGTCGATCTCTCCGTAGGCCCTGTACCGGGCCGTGTTCTTCTTGCAGTCGATGTCATATCGGATCCACAGGGCGTGCGCGTTCGGGAAATCCGGATCGCCGTTCGGAAAAACCTGCAAGGCCCAGATCTCCACCACATCCTTCTGGCCGGTTGGCTTCGCTGACGCTTCGTCGACATAGTGAACGACCGCAGCGACGCCCGGCCCGGAGATGCGTATCAGCGCTGTTCGCGTCGCAGGCCCCGGAATGGTGGGGGTGGCCGCTGATGGCGCCGGGGTCGCAGCAGGCGCCTTGGCTGTCTGCGCGGGCGCGGCTGATTTCGGCAGCACCAGACTGACGACGCCGTCTCGGAACTCCAGCGGGTAAATCTTGCAACCCGCGACGCTCGACGTGAGCTGCGAGCGTATCTCCGTGGTCACGCGCTGAAAGCCGTTGTGCGACGGCAGGTGCATGTTTACGACGCCGCAGCCCGCGTCGGGGAGTTCATCGTAGCAGCTCTTCACGTAAAGCTGCCGTCCGTCCGGACAGAGATAGCCGCCTGCATCCGGTCCAACCGCCAGCCTTGCGCTGCCCTGCGCGATTGCGGGCGCCGCCGCAACCAGGCAGCCCAGAATTGCAGTCACGATCCGCAGGCGAGCATTCATGCGAGCCCCCACACTCCACTCTCAATTAAACGCCCGGAATGTGCCGGGCGCAAGCATCGCGCCGCAGAACAGGTCGTTTGAGGGCTCGGGCACAAACAGCCAGACCGTCGCTCAGCCCCAGCGTTCGAGGTTGAACAGCTTGCGATGCTCGTCGATAGCGTAAGTGTCGGTCATGCCGGCGATGTAGTCGCAGACGATGCGGGCGCGGCGGGTTGTGTCGCTGGCCTTGGCGCGATCACGCCATGGCGGCGGCAGGGTTTCTGGTTCGGACATGAAGAGCGCGAAAAGCTCGCGCACGATGCGGCTGGCCTGGCTCATCATGCGGTTGACGCGATGGTGGCGGTACATGCGCTCGAAGAGGAATTTGCGAAGCGGTTTCTGGCGCTCTGCGATGTCTTCGGAAAAGGCGGCCAACGGTTCTGAGAGCGCCCTCACCTCTTCCACATTTTTCGGATTTGCGGCAGCGGCGCGCCGGGTGAACTCGGCGACGAGATCCTTGACCCATATGCCGATGAGACGACGAACAGATTCCGAGATGACGCGGTCGGTCTCGATATCCGGATACTGCTTCATCACCTGCTGGAAGACTTCACCGGCGAGCGGCACATCCTTCAGGTCGTCGATCTTGAACAGACCGGCGCGCAGGCCATCCTGGATATCGTGATTGTTGTAGGCGATGTCGTCGGCGAGGGCTGCAACCTGCGCTTCAGGTCCGGCGAACGTGTCGAGGCCGAGTGACTGCAGGGCGTCATAATCACGGAAGGCCGTCGGCAGGCTGTCGAGCGGCCTGTCCTTCGTGACCAGCGGGCCGTTGTGCTTGATGACGCCCTCGAGGGATTCCCACGTCAGGTTAAGACCGTCGAACTCGGGATAGCGGTGCTCCAGCTTGGTAAGCACGCGCAGCGCCTGCGCGTTGTGGTCGAAGCCGCCATAATCTTTCATCACCGCATTGAGCGCCGTCTCGCCGGCGTGGCCGAAGGGCGGATGGCCGATGTCGTGCGCAAGCGAGAGAGTTTCCGCGAGATCCTCGTCCAGCCCGAGCAGGCGGGCGGCGGTGCGGGCGATCTGGCTGACCTCAAGAGAGTGCGTCAGGCGCGTGCGGTAATGGTCGCCTTCGTGTGCGACGAAGACCTGCGTTTTCTGCTTCAGGCGGCGGAAGGCGTCCGAATGGATGATCCGGTCGCGGTCGCGCTGGAAATCGGTCCGCGTGGCGCTGGGCGGTTCGGCATGGAGCCGGCCGCGGGAGCGGTTTGGGTCGGTTGCGAAGGCCACCCGGGGCGGCGGGGCAAATGGTTTGGGCATGCCCGAGGAATGAGCCGCGTTGGACGTTGGCGTCAAGGCGTGGATACGGAGACCGGCGCTGGCGGAGACCGATAGAACCGCGCCCAGGCATCGGTCGCCATCGCCGGATCGAACGCACTCTCGGGCAAAATCCCGCGACAGGGAGAGGCCAGCAGATCCGGATGATCGGGATCAACCGTCTGCCCTTCCAGCACCCCATGATTGGCAATATCCGACACCCTGAACGCCAGCGGCGCGTTGGCTTGTCGCAACATCTCGCAGGCCATCCTTACCTGCGCCGGAGCATTGGCCAGCAACATCTCCGGTACAGTCCAGACGCGCGCCATCTCGTCGAACGATCCGGTCACCACGGTTCGATTGTCCGCTGAAATGGCGGCGGACCGGACGGTATTCCCGTGCCCCTCCAGCGTGAGGAGAACGGCGCCCGTCGCCGCGTCCCAGATGCGCGCCGTCCGGTCGTCGGAGCCAGACACGAGGAACCGCCCGTCCACGGAAAAGGCGATGGACTGGACTGTGCCGGAATGCCCTTCCAACGTGAGCACGGGCTTGCCTGTCTTCGTGTCCCAGATTCGGGTAGTGCCGTCGCCGGAAGCAGTCGCCACAAAGCGTCCATCCGCAGAGAACGCGACGCTGGTGACCCCGCGCGTGTGTCCTTCCAGTATGTGAAGGGTCTCGCCTGTGTTCGCATCCCAGATGCGCGCCCTGCCATCCTGGGACCCCGTCGCAACAAGGCGCCTGTCCGGAGAGAAAGCGGCGGAATAGATCCAGTCGTCATGCCCCTTCAGAATGCGGATGGTCTGGCCCGTGCCCACATCCCAGATGCGCGCCGTATGATCCCGCGAACCCGTTACCACCAGCCGCCCGTCCGCAGAGAACGCGACGGAGTTGACCCAATCCGTATGCCCTTCCAGCGGGCGAAGGAACGCGCCCGTCACTGCATCCCAGACCCGTGCCGTGTTGTCCTGCGAGGCGGTTGCGATGAGACGCCCGCCATTCTTCAACACCGGCGAGAATGCGACTTGATTGATCGCAGCCTTGTGTCCCTCCAGCGTACGCAAGGCGGCGCCTGTTTTCGCGTCCCACACGCGCGTCGTCCCGCTAAACGTGCCAGTCGCCGCCAACTGCCCATCTGGAATGAAGGCGGTGGAGAGCCCACTGTTTTCAATGCGCACTGACAAACGCGGTGACGCATTCGACACGTCCCATATGCGCGACGTCCCGTCGTAGGATGTTGTCACCACGAAGCGGCCGTCCGCAGAAAACGCCGCCGACTGCACACCGATCGCTTGGCCTGACAGAGTGAGGGTAGTGTCACCCGTCGCGGCATCCCAGATGCGCGCTGTGCCGTCCATGGACGCGGTCACCACCAGTTGGCCGCCCGGTGAGAAGGCTGCGGTTTCAACAATACCGCGATGTCCCCGAAGCGTATGCAGGACTTGACCCGTTTGCACATCCCAGATGCGCGCCGTCTTGTCGTCGGAAGCAGTCACTACAAATCGCCCGTCCGTGGAGAAGGCGGCCGAGTCGACCCGGCCCTCGTGGCCGTCCAGCCAGCGCACAGGCGCGCCTGTCGCCGCATCCCAGATCCGCGCGTCGCCGTCTTCACTGCCAGTCACCACGAACCGGCCATCGGCGGAGAAGTTGGCGGAGAAGACGTTGTTCCGGTGCCCGCTCAGGATATGCAGGGTCTGGCCTGTCGCGACGTCCCAGATACGCGCGGTATGATCGTCGGAGCCGGTCACAACGAACCGTCCATTCCTCGAAAAGGCTGCCGACCTTACGAGGCCCGTATGCCCTTCCAGCGTCCGCACCAGCGCACTTGTCGTTGCATCCCAGATACGCGCCGTTCGGTCCGCTGAACTTGTCACGACAAAACGCCCGCGATCCGCGGGCGCGGGAGAAAAAGCGGCGGAAAAAATCGCGATCTTCTGCTCAACGAGGGTGCGCACCGGCGCGCCTGTTTGCGTATCCCAGATGCGCACTTTCCCCTGCAGTGAGCTGGTCACGACCAACTTTCCGTCCGCGGAGAAGTCGGCCGAGCTCATCGACTCGCCATCTCCCAGACTGTGCAGCAAACGATTGTGCTGGTGTGCTGCGACGAGCCGCGCCCGCGCCTGCGGATATCCCTCGACCGGCGCCAGACCATCAGGAATTTGCGTCGAGCGCGCTGCAGGATCGGCGTACAGCGCCATCAGCAGGGACTGGTCATAGTTGCCCTGCTCGAGCAACGCGCGCGATTCCCGCGCGATGTTGTTGGAGAGGCGTTCGAGCGCGTCCGCCGTCTGGTGCTCCGCGACATCACGCTGCTTCGCGGCCTCCTGCTGCTGCAGCCACGCGAACGCGCCGCCAGCCACTGCGCCGAGAGCGAGAACGCCCATCGCTCCCGCAATCGTGTTGGCGCGAAGCCGCCGCGCCCGCTCCGCCCGCTTCTCACGCTGCACAAGATCATCGAGCCCGATATCCAGCAGCCCCGCGACGATTTTCAGCGCGCCATTCTCGCGGCCATCCTTGCCGGCGCGGACATCTGCAGCGATGGGCTCCTTCGGTTCGGGCGCTGTGGTGAAGGCGCCGTCCGGACCAACCTGGAACAGAAGCCCACGGGGAAAGCATTCTTCTTCGGCGCTGCGGCCTGGTTTGCCAGCGGCATGGGGTTCGCCGTCAACGATGACAGCGAAGATGCGCTCGCCCTTTCCGGTTTCCTTGAACCGGCGGATTTCCTCCTGGACATAGGGGCTGCGCGCCGCGCGTGGCGAGCAAAGCAGGATCAAGGCGTTCGACTGGTCCAGCGCGTTGCGAATGTCGCCGCCAAGGTCGTGCGAGGATGCCAGCTCCGCACGGTCCCGGAAGACCTTGCCGATCCGCCGGTCAGCGCGGGGCGACGCAATGCCTTTCGGGATGCGATAGTTTTCCAACCGCCTGTGCAGCCAGTCGGCAACCTCATCGTCGGAATGGCTGTAGCTGATAAAGGCGGCGTAGCGCGGGCCCTCGGCACCCACGACAGCCGATTTTTCCGATGTTCCCGCCTGCGCCATCCGGTCCCCGCCAGATCAGCTTAATGGCGGAGGCGGTCCGGGCAAGTACGCTCTGACCAGGTCATTTGCCTCGCTTTGTCTGCGATTTGCCCTTCCAGACAATCCGGGAGGCTTTCATTCACCCCCCGGGACGCATATCTCCAGTAGCGAAAGGCCCCTGTGAATGACGCAAATAGCAGAAACCGCCCCGGACGTGCGCCTCAGCGCCTCGGCCGCCCGCCGGATCGCCAAGATCGTGGCGGGACAGGCGGAGGGCACGATGCTGCGCGTCGAGGTGATCGGGGGCGGCTGTTCGGGCTTTTCCTACCGTTTCGGCTTTGCCGACACGGTAAACGCTGACGACCTGGTCATCGAGCGTGACGGCGCCAAAGTCGCCATCGACGAGGCCAGCCTGCCCTTTCTCGAAGGGTCGGAGATCGATTTCGTGGAAGAGATCATCGGGGCGGCGTTCAAGGTGCATAACCCGAACGCGACCTCGGCATGCGGGTGTGGGACCAGCTTTTCAGTCTGATCCCACCCGTTTCCTGCTACCGCATATGTGTAGTCGGCTAGTCGTGACCGCGGCCGCGATCCCTGTGGCCGCCACGATCATCGTCACCGCGTCCGTTGCCATTGTTGTGCTTGCCTTGCGGAGGCGGTGAGGATTGCTGCGGCTGGGGCGCCGGAGCCGGAGCCGCCTGAGGCGCAGAACGCTGGCTACCGTTGCCACCCCATCCGCCGCCGCCATTGCCACCATTGCCGCGACCTCCGCGATCATCATTGCGTCCGCGATTGTCGTCCTGGCTGCGCTGCGGTTGCTGCAAAGGCGGCGGCGTGTTGGCGCGAGGCGCCGTTTGCTGGCCGCCGAACAGCGGCGGGGGCGAGTTGCGGTTGCCGTTGTCACGCGCGCGATCGTCGCCGCGGCCACGACCATCCTCGCCACGTCCACGCTGTCCACCCTGCGGCGGAGGCGTCGGGTTGGAGCGCGGCTGCGACGGCTGTCCGCCTAACAGCGGCGGCGATCCGTTGCGATTGCCGTTATCGCGCGCGCGGTTGTCGTTGGTGCTGCGATTGCGGTCGTTGTGGTTGTTGTTCTGGCCGGAGAACAGTGGCGGATAGGTGTTGTGGTCGCGGCCATTGCCGTCCCACTGACCGCCATTGCCGTTGCCGTGTCCGTTGCCATGGCCGTTGTCGCGGTGATCCTGGTAACGGTACTGCTTGCCGCCGTGGAAACTATCGCGACGGAAGTGGCGGTTGTAATCGCGGATGTACGGCCCGCTGGAAATCGACTGATACCAGAAGTAGCCGTCCGGCGCCCAATAGCCGCCAAACACGGGGCCGTAAAAGCTGTCGTAGTACGCATCGTAATACGTCGAGCCACCATAGCCATAGCTGTTGCCATAGCCGTAGTTGTCGTACCCGGAATACCCGCTGTCGTAGCCGTATCCGTAGTCGTCATACCCATAGCCATAGCTGTCATAGCCATAGGTTGAGCATGCGCCGAGGCCCGCGAGGGCGAGGGGCAGAGCCACAAGGGCAAAGCGTTTTTTCATAGCCTGCATCATGCAGGCTGAACCTGAACGTGGCACAACAATTCGTTGTGGAACTGCACAAAGATCAGGTTCCGGCTGTTCAGGTTCAGATGGAACCTTCTTCGCGCGTCGGCCGGTCCGGCGTGGGTGGGAGCACCAGGTCGCTGCCCGGGCCATGCAGCGGGGACCACGCAAAGCGGGACACGCCGTCATTCCGGCTGGTGCTCTCGCAGCCGGTCGCGAAGGCGCAGAACACCAGAATGGCGAAAAAGGTAGCGACGAATCCCTTCATGGCAGCCTCCTGACGGTATGGGTCGAACCCCTACCGGGCGGCTGTGTTCCGTTACGACGGGGTCAGAAGCGCCCAGTCGGGCGAGTGGAATCAGGCGAGCGGGCCGGCGCTGTCGTCCTTTGCCGGAGCAGGCAGTTCCTTATAGTCGGGCAAGACAACCTGGCGGGGTCGCATCAGGCGCAGAACGGCCAGCAACGTAACGGCAATCACCCCGACGGCGATCAACGCTGCAATCATGGGCTGTGTCATGCCGCTGCCTCGTGATTCTGCTATCGCCGATTGATAGAAACTCGCCGCTTGCCATGGCCTTGGTCAACCGAACAAATGGTCATGTCGTTGGACATTTTCTCGCCCGAAACCGCTCGGGCCTATCCGGGGTACGCGAATGACAGTCACCGAAGCGGTGCGCCAGCGCATTTCCACGCGCGCCTTTCTGGACGAGGCGATCCCGAAATCGGAACTCGCGGACCTGCTGGCGACCGCGCAGCGATCGCCATCGGGCGGGAACCTGCAGCCGTGGAAGGTGATCGCGGTGGCGGGCGAAGCCAAGGACAAGATTATCGCAATGGCGCAGCGTGTGCTGGCGGCGGACCCGATGGGCCCGGTTCCGGGCGACCGTCCAGTCTATCCCGACTTCAAACTGATCGATCCGGTCTATGACGCGCGCCGCAAGCGCGTGGGCGAGATGATGTACGACAAGATCGGCATCCCCAAGGAAGATCGCGCGGCGCGCATCCAGTGGTTCATGCACAACTACAAATTCTTTGGTGCGCCGGTCGGCCTGTTCTTCATCATCGACACGCGCATGGGCCATGGCCAATGGGCGCACACCGGCATGTTCATGCAGACCATCTCGCTGCTCGCCGAGGAACGCGGCTGGGGCACGTGCATGCAGGAATGCTGGGCGCGGATGCGCGTGGAGTTGCACAGCCATTTTGGGCTCGACGAGCACCACATGGTCTATTCCGGCATGTCGATCGGCATTCCGGATCCGAACGATCCGGTGAACGACATGTATGCGGACCGTGCGCCGCAGGACGAAATCGTGGAGTTCCGGGGCTTCTGAGGGGACGGACAATGGGGGAAAGAACCGCCTTCGGGCTGGGCGCAGCCGCTGCCATCGCGATGCTGGCGATTGCGACGTTGATGACCGTGACGGCGCCGTCGTGCGATCCGCTGCCGATGTCGACGCTGACGGCGTTCGAACTGGTGCGGTCGGTCGCAGATCTCCAGCGGATCTTCGGTTTGCCGGGAGACGCCTGCCGCGTTGCCCTGGTTACGCAGCTGGACCACGCCAACGTCATCGACAGCTTCGGCTACATCCCGGCGTACACGGCGTTCTATGGACTGGTCGTCTATGCGCTCGGCCGACGCGACCGGACGATTGGCTGGATCGCGGTCGCCATCGCGCTGGGGTGCGCCGTCGCGGATGTGTTCGAGAACATCTCGATGTTCCAACTCAGCGCCGCGCCGGATACGCAATCGCCGTGGATCATGGCGCTGATCGCCTCCACCAATGCCAAATGGGTGGGACTTGGCGTCGTGACCACGATGGGCGGCGTGATGCTGGCGCGGCGTGGGGGTCTTGGATGGATCGCGCTGATCGCGTGCGTAGCGCCGCTGGTGACGTCGTTGTGGGCGGTCGCGGCGCCGGACACGGCAGGGCAATACCTGATCCCGGGAATGACGATCGCGAGCGTGATGCTGCTGGCCGTGGCGATTGTCGGCGTGTTCCGGAAGACGCCGGCTGAACAGGCCGTGACGTGAAATCCGACGCGGCTGGCGTTAGAAGCTGCCCATGACGCTGAGCGCCGCACAGATCGAGCAGTTTGTCGCCGAGGGTCTCGTGAAGATCGACGGCGCGTTCTCGCGCGCAACGGCGGCTGCGTGCCGGGAGATCCTGTGGCGCGACATGAAGTTGTCGCCGGACAAGCCGGCGGAGTGGAAAGAGCCGGTGGTGCGGCTGGGCATGTATGCCGATCCGCCTTTCCTGGAGGTGGCATCCTCGCCTCCCCTGCATCAGGCGCTGGACCAGCTTGTCGGCGTGGGCGCGTGGATACCACCGCAGGCGCTTGGCGCCATGGTGGTGCGGTTTCCGGTCGGCAAGCCGTGGGACGATGGCTGGCATATCGACGCCAGCTTTCCGCCGCCCGACGATCCGGGCTCGGTCGACTACTTCAAGTGGCGCGTGAACTTTGACTCGCGTGGCCGCGCCATGCTGATGCTGTTCCTGTTCTCCGATTGCGGACCGGATGATGCGCCGACGCGCGTGCGCGTAGGCTCGCACCTGCCGATGGCGAAGCAGCTGCTGGCGCATGGCGAGCCCGGCATCTCGCTGGCCGATCTTACAAAGGAAGGATTTGACAGCAGTGCGGACTGCGACGTCGCGCTGGCGACAGGGAACGCGGGCACGGTGTGGCTGCTGCATCCGTTCACCGTGCACGCCGCGCAAGGCCATGCTGGCAGCGAGCCGCGCTTCCTGGCGCAGCCCGCGCTGGTTCCTTATGGTGAGAAACCGGGCGAAGGCTCTGCCGTCGAACGCGCAATCGCGCTGGGGCTAGGCCGATAGCGCGAGCGTTGCTAGCGTCGCCACAGTTCAAGGGGAGTATGCAATGTCCGAAGGTTCGATGGATCGCCGCCTGCTGCTCCAGGGCGCGGCGGCGAGTACGTTGCTGCTGGCGCAGGGTTGCGCGACGGCTGACGCGGCGCCGACGCTGGCCAAGTCCGATCGCACGAAGATCATGAACGCGATCGCCAGCGGCCATGGCGATACCGTCAAGCGCCTGCAGGACTGGATCGCCAATCCTTCCATCGCCGCCGAGAACCGCAACATGCCGGGCGGCGCCGACTACATGAAGAAGCTCGCGCTCGACGCCGGCTTCCAGCAGGCCGAGGTGATACCCACGGATGGTCATCCCGGCGTCTTCGCCACGATGGATAACGGGGCGAAGACGTGGTTCGGCATCTACTTCATGTATGACGTGAAGCAGTTCGATCCGGCGGAGTGGACCTCGCCTCCCCTCGAAGCAAAGCTCATCGACAAGCCGGGCTTCGGCAAGGTGATGATGGGGCGTGGCGCCGTAAACCAGAAGGGACCGGAGACGGCTTTCCTTGCAGCGCTGCATGCGATGCGCGCAGCAGGCAAGAAGCCGCCGGTGAATCTCGTACTGGTGGCGGAGGGGGAGGAGGAGATCGCCTCGCCGCATTTCCATCAGGTCGTGCAGAACCCCAAAGTGCTGCCGGCGATGCAGAAGTGCGTCGGTATCATCATCCCCTCCGCCTCGCAGGCGCGCAGCGGACAGGTGGTGATCCCGCTCGGTTCCAAGGGCGCCGTGGAGCTGGAGCTTGTGTCGTCGGCGGCGAAGTGGGGCCGTGGACCACTGCAGGACCTGCACTCCTCGCAGAAGGCGCGTGTCGATAGCCCGGCCTGGCATCTCGTTTCGGCGCTATCGACGCTGGTGACGCCGGACGGCAACACGCCCGCCATCGAAGGTTGGTTCGAGAAAGTGCGTCCGCTGACGGCGCGCGAACAGGAGCTGGTGGCGCTGACCGCGCAATCGACCAGCGAAACGGAAGCGATGGCTTCGGCCGGCGTGAAACACTGGATCGACGATCTCGACTATCGCGGTTCGATCGAGCGGCTGGTGTCGCAACCGACGGTGAACATACAGGGCCTCGTCGGCGGCTATACCGGACCGGGCGGCAAGACCATTCTGCCGACACGCGCGCTCGCCAAGATCGATCTGCGGCTGGTGCCGAACATGACGCGCGACGATTGCATCGCGAAGCTGAAGGCGCACCTCGCCAAGAAAGGCTTCGGCGATATCGAGGTCAATGTGTCGGGCGGCTATGATCCGACCGAGACGGCGGAAGAAAGCCAGGTAATCCAGGCGCAACTGTCGGTGTTCAAGGCGGTTGGCGCGACGGCTTCGCTCTCGCCGCGCAATGCGGGCTCGTGGCCGGGCGCGGTCTTCACCGGCGCGCCGCTGAAGATTCCCGCGGGGCAGTTCGGTCTCGGCTATGGCCAGGGCGCGCATGCACCCGACGAGTTCTACGTCATCGAAAGCATGATGCCGAAGGTGGCGGGGCTGGACGAAGTGACGATGGGATTTGTCGACTTCATGTACGAGATCGCGAAGCGGAGTTAGGCCCCGCCCACGACGCCCATCCGCTTGATGCCTTCGCGTTGGGCTGACGCCATCACGTGGGCGACGACGCCGTAAGCGGCATCGCGGTCGGGCTGGATGTGAAATTCGGTCTGTTGCGCCTTGCGCGATTCTGCGGCGAAGCGGATCGCAAGATCAGCGCGGGAGATGGCGACGCCGTCCCAAGAGATGCCACCATTGTAATCGATCGAGACCGTAATGGGCTTTGGCAGGTCAGCGATCACATCGCAAGTCTTGCACGGCACGGGCGTATCGAGCTTCACAGCATGGCGCTGGGGCGGCAGCGTGACGATCAGCATGATGAGAAGAACCAGCATCACGTCGATCAGCGGCGTGGTGTTGATTTCAGACAAGGGTTCGCCTTCTCGCAGAGCACCGGCCTGCATAGCCATGGTCGTCTCCTGATTGTGGACGCAAGCGTGTCGCGTTGCGTATTACATATGTAATACGCGCTGACCAGAGCGACAAGAGCAAATCGGCTTACGTGCGCGCCAACGTGTTCAGCGCGGGGCGACCAGTGCGATGAAGTCCGCCATCGGCGCCGACTCCGGCCAGCTGGGCACGCCATCGGGAATGGTGATCCACGCCTGCTTTCGTTTCGTCCAGATGTGGCCGACCACATCGATCAGGTCGCTGCGCGCCAGCGTGCCGGCGCGGACGACGGCGATGCCGGGTCGCGCCGAGTTGGTGTTGAAGATGCGCGCATGGCAGTGGGCGCAGAAGCGTTGCAATGAGCGATGCCCGCTCGGCGTCTTGCGCTCATAGACTTCGAGGTCGCCGGTTACCTCAAGCGCATCCTCCGGCATCACGCACTGGAGGCTGAAGGCGCTGCCGCTCCAGGTCTGGCAATCCAGACAGTGGCACGCATAGACCGGCGGAAGCCGCCCCAGCGAGATTGCGTAGCGCACCCCGCCGCATGTGCATCCGCCCTGAAGGTTTTCGCCGGTTTCCATGGGCATCTTCCGTTTCCAGCCATCTTCCGTTTCCGGCCAGCCACGCTATCAACGTCACATGAAAATCGCCACCTGGAACGTGAACTCGGTCAACGCCCGCCTGCCCACGGTGCTGGAGGTGTTGAAGACCTGCGAGGCCGATGTCTGGTGTCTGCAGGAGATCAAGTGCGTCGACGAGAAGTTTCCGCGCGAGGAGCTGGAGGCGGCAGGCTTCAACTGCGCGGTGTTCGGACAGAAGACGTACAATGGCGTTGCGATCCTGTCGAAGCATCCGATCTCGGATGCGGTCCGCGGCCTGCCCGGCGAGCCCGAGGATGAGCAGAGCCGCTATCTTGAAGTGTTGGTCGAAGCGCCGCGTCCCGTGCGCGTGGCGTCGGTCTATCTGCCGAACGGCAATCCGCGCCCGGGCGACAAGTATGCTTACAAGCTGCGCTGGATGGATCGGCTGAATGAGCGCGCCGAGGAGCTGTTGAAGACCGAAGAGCCGATCGTGCTGGCGGGCGACTTCAACTGCATCCCGCGCGATGAGGATTGCTGGGACCCTAAAGTGTGGGGTGATGATGCGCTCGCCTGGCCCGAGACGCGTGACCGTTTCCGCCGGTTGCAACACATGGGCTACACGGACGCCTTCATGGCGCGCGACGGGCGCATCCAGAAATATACGTTCTGGGATTATCAGGCCGGCGCATGGCAGAAGGACTGGGGCATCCGCATCGATCATCTGATGTGCTCGCCGCAGGCCGCTGACCGGCTTAAATCGATCGGTATCCACAAGATGGCGCGGGCGCTGGACAAGCCATCGGACCATGTACCGGTGATCGCGTCGTTTGCGGATTGAGGATGGGCGTGATGAACCTGAAGGCAATGCTGTTCGCCGGCGCCGCGCTGGCTCTGCAGGCGTGCGCGACCAGCCCGGCGGTCAGCTACAGGCACATCGCCGATCCACAGCAGCTGTTCTCGGCCGCTGACTGGACGCCGGATCTGGACGCGGCGGTGAAGACGGCCGGGCTCGTCGATCGCATTCCCGAAATCCAGGCGCACATGGACGAGAAAGGCGGTTGGCCGGACAAGATGAAGGACGGTGGCGCACGCTGGCTGCAGATGCGCACGATCAGCAAGTACAATGTCGAGGAAATTGCGCGGCTGAATTATTATGACCAACCCGCGATCCTGCTTCGCGTGCCGGCAAATGCGAATGCGCACATGCCGGAAGGCTGGAAGCCCAAGACCGACTTTTATATCGTGGTGGGAACAGCGGCGTTTGTAACGCCTGCCGACCTCCCCAATTGAGACGGGCCGCCTGACGCGGCGCTTTCGTCCGTAGGCGGACTCTCAAACGGGAAATGTAACCTACGTTTCGCCGCCGCATTCCCGCCGTAAACTATCCTCGCATCGCCCCTTTATGGTCCCGCCACCGGCGCCGCCGGGCGGGACAACACAATCATTCTCTCCCCCGAGAATCTCCCTGGATCCCCGTCGGCTCAAGTCGACGGGGATTTTTCTTTGCGCAAAGCAAACTCCGCTAGTGGCCGCCCTGCTGGTGGCCGCTGAGCCAATCCATCAGCGCCAGAAGAACGCCAGAGACAACGAAGACGAGGTGGACGATCACCTGCCACATCAGGCGCTGTTGTTCTTCCAGAGCAAAAGGGCCGCCGCTGCTGATCTCGAGGAAGGATTTCAGGAGCGCGATACCCGAGATCGCAACGATCGAAGCGATCAGCTTCAGCTTCAGGCCCGAGAAATCGACCGTGCCCATCCATTCCGGCCGGTCCTCGTGCGTGCCCGTGTCGATCTTTGACACGAAATTCTCGTAGCCCGAAAACATCACGATGATGACGAGGTTGGCCGCCAGCGACAGGTCGATCAGCGTGAGGGCCAGCATGATGGCGCCATCGCCACTCATCCCGTGATCGACCGACCAAAGCAGCGGGAATTCGTGCGCGAGGTCCTGGAAGAATACGACCATCAGGGCCACGACCGCGCCGATGAGGCCGACATAGAACGGGGCCATCAGCCACCGCGACATGAACAGGCCGCGTTCGAGGATACGTTCAAAAATCGGCTTTTTCATCGTCGTCGGGCGCTCCGGCTGGCGAATTGAGACCCCTCAAATCAAGAACCGCGATTCAGGGCAACTGAATTCGCATGCCGCGAGAGATGGGATCAGGCGTTGGGCGTGCGCAAGGCGTCCGGCGTCAGGCGCAGGCTCATGGCGTCGATCAAGAGGAAGATCGCCGCGAAGTCCTGCAGGATTTCGCGCACGCGGCCGAGATCGTCCATCTTGCGCTGCATCGAGCCGGCCTCCAGCAGGTCCTTGCCCTCGCACGCCAGCAGCATCTGACCGCCGGCGAAAGCGCAACGCACCTGCTTGCCCTTGAACGTGCGCTCGAGAGCGATCAGGCGCTCCATGAAATCCGGCGTCAGGATGAAGCGCGCCTCGATCTGGTCGGTCGAATACACCTCGAAGGCCTTCTCGAAGACGGGGTCCTCCAGCTTCACGCGCTGGCCCTTGCCCATCTGGCCGAGCTTTTTCACAAAATTGAATGCGCCCGCGTCGCGATAGACTTTGGTGACGCCCTGGAACTGCTTGTGGAATTTCACGACCAGGCACTGACCCTTGAACACCGTCACCCAGGTGGTGCGCGTGCGCCCCTTGCCGTCGGTCGTCGTGCGTTTCTCTTCGAGGTGCGCTTCGTAGAATTCGAACGGCGTGTCATTGCGCATGCCGGTCAGCTTGTCCTCGAATTTCTCGCGGTCCCAACCGGGCACGAGGTCGAGCGAGCGGAATGTCATGATGTCGTCGGGGCGTGGCGGCGCGAGTTCATAGCCAAGGTCGAACTGCGCTGCGACCGGCTCGACCAGCATCAGCTTGGTCTCCTTGCCGAGCCGCGTGATGTCGGCGCTGCCCCACGCGAACATGCCGAACCCGGCCAGCGCACCGAGGAAGAGGCCGAACGGCTCCTGGAAGACGCCGAAGCCGATGGCCGTGCCCGCAATCGCGAGGATGACGCCGATGATCGTGAAGTTGCGTTGTTTCTTGACGGCCTTGACGCGATCCGTCTCGCGCCCTGCCAGCGCCGGCTGGATGGTCGAGGTGAACCGCTCAGAGAAAAATCCGAAATCCTTCGGCAGGCCTTCCATGGCCTCGCTGAGCGACAGGATTTCCCGCTTGTCCGCCATATCCGCCCCGAGTCTTGACCCCACCCTCGCTTCTTACACCAAGCGTGGGCTGGGCCTAGAGGCGGTTACTTCCGGATCTGGCTCAGATCACGCACCGCGCCTGTGTCGGCGGACGTCACCAGCGCCGCATAGGCCTGCAGCGCCGCCGAGACCACGCGCGTGCGGTTGTGCGGGGTGTAAGCGTCCTTGCCGCGCGCTTCTTCCGCCAGGCGGCGGTGGGCGATCACATCGGCGGCCACGGCGAGGTTGATCGTCCGTTTCGGGATGTTGATCTCGATCCGGTCGCCTTCAGCAACCAGCGCGATCAAACCGCCAGCAGCTGCCTCCGGCGATGCGTGACCAATGGAGAGCCCCGACGTACCGCCGGAGAACCGGCCATCTGTCAGCAGGGCGCACTCTTTCCCGAGCCCGCGCGATTTCAGGTAGGTGGTCGGATACAGCATCTCCTGCATCCCCGGCCCGCCCTTGGGACCTTCATAGCGGATCACCACCACGTCACCCGCCACGATCTTGTTGTTCAGGATCGCCGCCGCCGCGTCGTCCTGGCTTTCGAACACGCGCGCGCGGCCGTTGAACTCCCAGATGGATTCATCCACCCCGGCCGTCTTCACGATGCAGCCCTTCTCCGCGATGTTGCCGTACAGCACCGCAAGACCGCCATCCTTGGTGAAGGCGTTCTCCCTCGAGCGGATGACGCCCTTGGCGCGATCGCGGTCGAGATCCGGCCAGCGCTTCTCTTGTGAGAACGCGACCGTCGTGCGCACACCACCGGGCGCCGCCTTGAAGAATGTCTCGACGTCCTCATCGTTCGACTGGCGGATATCCCAGTACGCAATCGCATGGCCGAGCGTCGGCGAATGCACCGTGCTGGTTTCTGTGTTGAGCAGGCCGCCGCGCGCCAGCTCACCCAGAATGCCCATGATGCCGCCCGCGCGGTGAACATCCTCGATGTGAACCGTCGACAGCGCCGGCGCGACCTTGCAAATGCAGGGCGTCGCGCGCGAGATGCGGTCGATATCGTCCATCGTGAAATCGATGCCGCCTTCCTGCGCTGCGGCAAGGATGTGCAGCACCGTGTTGGTCGAGCCGCCCATCGCCACATCGAGCGCCATGGCGTTCGCGAAGGCTTCCTTCGAAGCGACGTTGCGCGGCAGAACGGACATGTCGTCCTTCTCGTAGTGGCGCCGCGAGATATCCACGATCAGGCGCCCGGCCTGCTTGAACAGCCGCTCGCGATCCTTGTGCGTCGCCACCACCGTTCCGTTGCCGGGCAGCGAGAGGCCCAGCGCTTCGGTGAGACAGTTCATCGAGTTGGCCGTGAACATGCCGGAGCACGAGCCGCACGTCGGGCACGCTTCGGCTTCCACCGCCGCAACCTGCTCGTCCGAAATGCGATCATCGCCCGCCTGCATCATCGCGTCGATGAGGTCGAGCTTCATCTCTTTCGAGACGCCCGTCTTCGCGTCCTTCCAGACGACCTTGCCCGCTTCCATCGGTCCGCCCGAGACAAACACTGCCGGAATGTTGAGCCGCATCGCCGCATTCAGCATGCCCGGCGTGATCTTGTCGCAATTGGAGATGCACACCATCGCGTCCGCGCAGTGCGCGTTGACCATGTACTCCACCGAGTCGGCGATCAGGTCGCGGCTGGGCAACGAGTACAGCATCCCGCCATGCCCCATCGCGATGCCGTCATCGACCGCGATGGTGTTGAACTCTTTCGCGACGCCGCCCGCCGCCTCGATCTCGCGCGCGACCAGCTGGCCCATGTCCTTGAGGTGGACGTGGCCCGGCACGAACTGCGTGAACGAGTTTACGACCGCGATGATCGGCTTCGAGAAATCGCCATCCTTCATGCCCGTCGCACGCCAGAGAGCGCGTGCGCCAGCCATGTTGCGGCCAAAGGTAGTGGTGCGTGAACGGTAAGCGGGCATGACCCTAGCTAAAAAGGCAAATCTCGCCTTTTCGCAAGGGAAAAGAGCCGTCGCCCGGCCAGCCTGTGCCCTAAAGGGTCTATTCAGACCTGTCAGCGCGCCTGAATGGCCGAGCCGTTCGAGAAGATGCGCAGGATCAGGATTTCCTCGCCCAGGCGGCGGCTGACCACCACATAGGGCGTATTCTCGATGTGCAGCTCCCGCACGCCGACCCGGCGCGTCTTGCGGCCGAGCTGGTCGAACCGCACCAGCTGCTGGATGCGCGTCTCCACCAGCGACTTGTCGCGCGAGGCATGGGCGATGTGCCCCGCCGATGACGTCGTGATCAGATTCTCAAAATCATCAGCCGCGCGGGGCCGCCATGTGACGATCATCGCCCAAACCTCGTGCGCATGCGCCCCATGACATCGGCATGTGAAAGCCGCACGCCATCGTCCGTATCGATCTCGGCCTCGACCTCGCGCCATTGCGCGACGGACAGCAGGGACGCGGGCTCGGCCAGCAGGTCCTCGATCTCGCCAGCGAGCATGTCCTGCTCCGCCTCCGGCAGAACGCGCAGGCGGTCGATCACAGCTTCGATGCGGGTGGTCATGTGGCAAGCTAGCATGCGACGTATGCCGCCGGGATTAACGGCCGCGCACGCCCTGTCTTCCCACGCTATTCTGGGAGTTACAGTCGGATCACATGCCCGTCTGAAGGCGAAGCATGACCGCTGGCGAGGTCGGCGAAGACTTTCGCCGCGGCTTGCAGCCCATGGCTTTCGACAACCTTCGTGGTCCGCGCAGCCGTCGGCAGGAAAGCGGTCCAGGCAGCTCCAAGTTTCTGCGAGAACCCGGCAGGCCCCCAATCGGCCAGCCGCTTCTTTACCACGTCCGGCGCGAAGAACATTTTCGGCGCAGGCCCGGCCAGCACCTGTTCCTGACGCGGCGCATCCCAGTGGGTCGCGCCGACGGCGCAGCTGTATTTTAGATTATCGACGAACCGCGCATGAACAGCGGCGCGGACGTTGGAATTGCCGGCGATATCCACGAAGACCGAGGGCACAGACGCGTCCATGCCGCCGATGGCGTCATAGGCCAGCACGTCATCGTAGAAACCCAGAGACTTCGTGTAGGCGACGTTCGAGGACGAGGTGAGACCCACGACCTTCACATCGCCACGTGCCTTCAACAGCTGGGCGGCAGCGTAAGCCGTCTTGGCGGAGGCGCTGGAGAAGATGACCTGCTTGCCACCGAAATAATCCGAGTCGGCAAGGAAATCGTCGATCAGGAAGGACGTCGTGAACAGCGGCCGGAACAACACCTGCTCCGCCTCTGTCTCCTTCGCGTAGAGCGGATCGCCCGCGTTGAACACGTAGTTATTGTAAACCGGCGCAAGGCCCTGACGATGCGTGCTCGTGTCGGCGAACGCGCCATGCTTCCGCTCGCCGGGCTTCACCACGAACGTGTAGGACATCGGTAGATAGCCATAGACCCGCTCGCCCACCGCAACGCTGGGCGACTTGCTCTCCACCGCCGTTGCAAAGCCCCACACAGGCACCCGGCCCCAGCCTTCTTCGCCGCTGGGATAGAACTGCCAGTATTTCAGGAAGTCGCCAGCCGCGCCGTAGGTCACATTGTTTGCGGTCAGCGAAAACAGCTCGACATGCAGCCGCGCCTCGCCATCGGCCAGCTCGGGCTTATGCGCATCGACAAGTTTCAACTGCGCCAGCGCACCCTTCTTGGTCAGCAGATCCATGGCGTTCTCCTGTTCACGCTTTTCATTCGCATAACATGGCATCACGCGTTCGGCACGCGAACAACCTGACATCGTGACCGGCATTTGATCTGCATCAACGCGCGCGAAGCGGTCTCGCGGCGGACTCCAGTCAAACCGGAGGAGAGACCCCATGAAACGACGCCTGATCGCCATAACCGGACTTGCCGCAACGGCGCTGCTCGGCTTTGGACCATCAGCCTACGCTGAACCGCCGACCGCCCCCGCCACGGTCGAGAATTTCACATTGGTCGACCAGGCCGGCGCCAGCCACGAACTCTACCGCGCGGCCAATGCTCCGGCGATCGTGATTGTAACTCAGGTCAATGGCGACCCGCTGTCCCGCGAGTCCATCAAGACTCTCGAGAGCCTGAAGGCGATGTTCGGGAGCGTCGAATACCTTCTTCTGAACTCCAGTCCGACCGACACACACAGCACGATTGCGGCCGAGGCCGCCGAACTGAACGTCACCCTGCCGATCCTCGACGACGACAAGCAGACAGTTGCGGAAAGTCTTGGCGTCACTCAGACTGGTGAAGCTTTTGTCATCGATCCGATCGGCTGGAAAATCGTCTATCATGGGCCGGTCAACGCCGCCGCGGCCAAGGACCCGAGCACACAATTCGTGCTGTTCAACGCGATGGTTTACGTCCTCTCGCATCGTCCGCTGGATGAAACGAATGTTGCCGTGGAGGGCACGCCGATCCCATTTCCGGCTCACGACAAACCAACCGCCGCCAATCGGTCTGTTGCCGAGTAGTTCTCCGACGGCAGCATGTCGGCGCCGGGACGTCCCGGCCGGCGCCGGCGACTGCCTTAAGTGACGTCAAGCGTTTTCAGATCTTCCGCCGTCAGCTTCAGCTCCGCTGCAGGCGTCAGCTCCTTCATCTGCACGGCCGTCGTCGCTGATGCGATTGGCGCCGTGACGCTCGGGCGCGCCATCAGCCAGGCCAGCGCTACCTGCGCCAGCGTCGCGTTATGAGCGGCAGCGACCTTGTCCATCGCCGCCAGCACAGCTTGCCCGCGCCCTGTCAGCAGCTCCTTCATGCGACCGCCGCGCGCGCTCTTCTTGAGATCGGCTTCCGTGCGGTACTTGCCAGTCAGAAATCCGCTGGCGAGCGCAAAGTACGGGATCACGCCAAGGTTTTCACTGAGGCACACCTTCTCCAGCGCGCCTTCATACTCGTTGCGAACGAGCAGGTTATAGTGCGGTTGAAGCACGCTATAGCGCGCACGCACCTTGCCATCGCCCGCCGCGAGCGCAGCCGTCAGCCCCGGCGCGTCATAGTTCGATGCGCCGACTGCACGCGCCTTGCCCTGATCGATCAGGCGCTGGTGCGCAGCGAGCGTTTCCTCGATCGGCGTGTCCTTGTCCGGGAAGTGCGAAAAGTAGAGATCGATGTGATCCGTCTGCAGCCGTTTCAGCGACGCCTCGCAGGCCGACTGGATATAGGCCGACGTCAGTCCCTTGCCCGCCGGCATTTCGCTACCGACCTTGGTGATCAGCGTCACCTTGTTGCGGTTCCCGCGCGCCTTCATCCATTCGCCGAGCACCGTTTCGGACTCGCCACCCTGATGCCCCGGCGCCCAGCGCGAATAGACGTCCGCAGTATCGACCGCATCAAAACCCGCGCCGACGAATGCATCGAGCACCGCGAATGACGCGTCCTTGTCAGCCGTCCACCCGAACACGTTTCCGCCAAGCACTAGCGGCGCAATCGTCAGCCCCGATGTTCCAAGTTTACGTTTCTGCATGGGGCGTCTCCTGGATTGAGGTCCAGCATGGACCTGCGAGCACGCGCTCACAAGCAGGACATGAACCAAAGTGTCCGCTGATCAACCCGCCGAACGATGACAAACCGCCTGCAGCTTGTTCCCATCTGGGTCGCGGACGTACGCCCCGTAGTAATTCGGATGATAATACGCCCGCAGGCCCGGCGCGCCTTCATCGGTTCCGCCATTGGCCAGCGCCGCCGCGTGGAACGCGTCCACCTGCGCCCGTGTATCCACGCGAAACGCTGCGTGCACGCCGTTGCCTGCCAGCGCCGCTTTGCCATCGAACGGGTTCAGCACGAAGAACTTCTCGCCCGCCGGCAAGCCATAGGCGAGCACCGTCTCGCCCTTCATCATCACCGGATGCCCGAGCGCCTGCATGATCGCGTCGTAGAACGGCTCGGCGCGCTTGAAATCGTTCGAGCCCACAGTCACGTGACTGAACATATCACCCACCCTTATCGCGTTTCATTCGTCCACATAGATCGCCACCGAGCGCTTGCCCGTCGCATCCGCGCGGCCACGGAACATGCCTTCCGTGTTCATAGCCAGCGCCACACTACCATCATGGCTAAGCACGATGACGCCACCTGTACCGCCCAGCGCCTTCACCTCGTCCAGCGTCGCCTGCGCGGCCTCTGCCGCCGACATCTTCTGCATCTCCACCCGCGCGCAGATCATGCGCGCCACGCTCGCACGGATGAAATACTCGCCATCGCCCGTTGCAGACACGGCGCAGGACTTGTTCTCGGCATACGTGCCCGCGCCGATGATCGGGCTATCGCCCACGCGGCCCGGCGGCTTGGCGTTCATGCCGCCCGTCGATGTCGCCGCAGCCAGATTGCCTTGTGCGTCCATGGCAACGGCGCCGACTGTGCCGTAGCGATCCATGGGCAGGACATCGCCCGCCATCGCGCGCTTCAGTTCGCCCTGCCGGCGCGGCGTGATGAAATAGTCCGGCGGCACGATCTCTAGCCCGGCCTGCGCCGCCATTTCGTCCACATCCGGACCCGCAAACATCACGCGACCCGACAGCTCCATGACATGGCGGGCCGCACGAATTGGATTCTTCACCGTCCTCACTTGAGCAACCGCCCCCGCACGCCGGTCGCGGCCGTCCATGATCGCGGCATCCAGTTCCGCCACGCCCTCGCGCGTCAGCACGGCGCCCCGGCCCGCGTTGAAGTTGGGATTGTCCTCCAGCACCAGCACTGCCGCCTGCACCGCATCCAGCGCCTGCCCGCCGCCCGCCAGCACTTTCGCGCCAGCCTCCAGTGCATCGTCGAGGCCGGCGCGAAAAGCCGTGTCCATTTCCGGCGTCACTTCATGGCGACGCATTACGCCTGCGCCGCCATGAATCAACAACGTCCATTCAGGCTTCAGCATCGGCTTCTCCACGCGCGACGCCAGTCTAGATTGGATCGCCAACTGCTCCTAGCCGGAACCGTTCAGGCGCCCGGCGCTTTCGGCTTCCAGTCTGCGGACGGGCGGGTCGAGACCATCCACGGAACGCCGAATTTATCCGTCAGCGAGCCATAGCCGGGCGACCAGAATGTCTCGGCGAACGCCATGCCCACCTTGCCGCCCTCGGACAACCCGTCGAACCAGCGGCGCGCCTCGGCGATGTTCTCGGTATGCAGCGTCACATCGAACCCGTTCTTGGGCTTGTCGATGTTCGGCGCCCACGGCTTGTCCATGTCCGCGCCCATGATGGCCTGCCCGCCCACGTCGAGCCAGCAATGCATCAGCCAGTCTTTCTTGCTGGCATCCATCGGCATGCCGGGCGGTCCATCACCGAACGGAAAAGCCGCCGTGATCTTGCCGCCAAGCACCTTGGCATAGAATTCGAACGCCTCGCGGCATTGCCCCTGGAAGCTGAGGCTGGTGACAATCTGCATCGCGTGATCCTCCTCTTGATAGCCTGAGGACGATCCAACCACGCCGATGCCGACATGTCCGGCGAAAATTTGCCTACCCCGCCGCCTTCAGCTGCACCAGCGCATCGCTCAGCTTCACCACGGCCGCTTCCGCCGCCGCGCGCCGCGTGTGCTGTTCCTCGATCACCTCGGGCGGCGCCTTCGCGACGAACTGCGCATTCGCCAGCTTCTTGTCGATGCCGTCTATCTCGCCCTTCAGCCGCACGATCTCCTTCTCGAGCCGCACCAGCTCGGCCTTGAGGTCGATCAAGCTCGCAATGTCGAGACACGCCGTCGCCTCGTCCATCACGATGCGCACCGCGCCCTTCGGCGCCTCGCCCGCAACCTGCACCGACTCCAGCCGCGCCAGCCGCTCCACCAGCGCCTGATACGTCCCAAGCCGCGTTGCCGTCTCCGCCGACGCCCCCACCAGCGTCATCGGCACTTTCGCCCCTGCCGGCACGTTGAGGTCCGACCGCGTCGAGCGAACCGACGTGATGAGCCGGATCACCCAGTCCACCTCCGCCATCGCCGCCTTGTCGACCAGCGCCTCGCCCAGCTTCGGCCATTTGCCCGAGACCAGCAGGCCGCGCGTCTCGCCATTCATCGCGAGGAACAGTTCTTCCGTCACGAACGGCATGAACGGGTGCAACAGATGCACGATCACATCCAGCGCCCACGCCGTCGTCGCGCGCGTCTCGGCCTTCGCCGCTTCGTCCGCGCCGTTCAGCACCGGCTTGGTCAGCTCGACATACCAGTCGCAGAACACGTTCCACACGAAACGATAGGCCGCCGCCGCCGCCTCGTTGAAGCGGTATCCCTTGATGCCCGCCTCGACGTCCGCAACCGTGCGCGCCGCCTCGGAGATGATCCAGCGGTTCAGCGTGTGCTTCGCCGATTTCGGATCGAACCCGGCATCGAACTTCGCGCCATTCATTTCCGCAAAGCGCGCCGCGTTCCACAGCTTGGTCGAGAAGTTGCGGTTGCCCTCAACCGTCTTCATCGACAGGCGGAGATTGCGCCCCTGCGTGGCGAGCGCCGCCATCGTGAAGCGCAGCGGATCCGTGCCATAGCTCGCAATGCCTTCCGGAAACTGTCCGCGCGTTTCCTTCTCGATGCGCGGCGCATCCTTCGGGTTCATCAGCCCCGTCGTGCGCTTGGCCACCAGCGCTTCAAGGCCGATGCCATCGATGATGTCCAGCGGATCGAGCACGTTGCCCTTCGACTTCGACATCTTCTGGCCCTTCTCGTCGAGAACCAGCGCGTGGATGTAGACGTCCTTGAACGGAACCTGCGGCTCGCCGTTCGCGTCCTTCATGAAGTGCAGCCCCTGCATCATCATGCGGGCGACCCAGAAGAAGATGATGTCGAACGCCGTCACCAGCACCGCGCCCGGATAGAACTCCTTCAGCGCCGGATCGACATCCTGCGGCCAGCCCAGCGTCGAGAACGGCCACAGCGCCGACGAGAACCACGTGTCGAGGACGTCGTGGTCTTGATACATCTCGACTGCACGGACACGGCCATCTTGATCGCGCGTCCACCCTTCAAGCGAAAGCGGGTCGTGGTTTTCGTGAGGGTCGTTATCGACAGAGACTTTGATTTTAGGGCCATAGCGATGCTGAGCTAGCGCAATCGCTTCCTCACGCGTGTGCGCGACGAAGAACCAGTCTTTGTCGCTGGTAAGACGCCCATTCTCATCCACTGCCGGACCATACCAGACCGGAATCCGATGCCCCCACCAGAGCTGGCGGCTCACGCACCACGGCTCGATGTTCCGCATCCATTCGTAATACGTCTTGGTCCAATTCTCAGGCACGAACTTCGTCTTGCCCGTCTCCACCGCTTCAATTGCCGGCTTGGCCAGCGTCGCAGCGTCCACATACCACTGGTCCGTCAGGTACGGCTCGACCACCACGCCCGAGCGATCGCCGAACGGTTGCTGTATTGTCGTCTCTTCTATCGCGTGCAGAAGGCCCAACGCTTCCATGTCGGCAACAATCTTTTCGCGCGCGCCCGGAAGCTTCGGCAAGCCGAACCGCTCCAGTCCGACGTATCCTTCGGGCACCACGTGCGAGTAGTTCGGGGGATTGTCGGCGTACGGGGCATACACTTCAAACTGCGATGCAATTTTTGCTTCGCTTGTAAACACGTTGATCATTGGCAGTTTGTGACGCTTGCCGACCTGGTAGTCGTTGAAATCATGCGCTGGCGTGATCTTCACCGCCCCTGTGCCTTTGGACGGGTCGGCATACTCGTCCGCAACAATTTCAATGAACCGTCCCGTGATTGGTAGCTTCACCTGTTTCCCGATTAGCGCCTTGTAGCGCTCGTCATTCGGATTCACCGCGACTGCGGTATCGCCCAGCATCGTCTCCGGCCGCGTCGTCGCCACCACGATATAGTCGCGCTCCTCCTCGAGCGTGACATTACCCTCCGCATCCTTCTCGACATGGCGATAGGTCACGCCATCGGCGAGCGGATATTTGAAGTGCCAGAAATGGCCCTTCACTTCCCGCGTTTCGACTTCGAGATCCGAGATCGCCGTCTGGAATTGCGGGTCCCAGTTCACCAGCCGCTTGTCGCGATAGATGAGGCCCTGGCTGTGAAGCTCGACGAACACCTTCGTCACCGCTTCCGACAGCCCCGCATCCATCGTGAACCGCTCGCGGCTCCAGTCACAGCTCGCGCCCAGGCGCTTCAGCTGGTTGAGGATGGTGCCGCCGGATTGCTCCTTCCACGTCCACACCCGCTCGAGGAATTTCTCCCGGCCCAGCTCGCGCCGGCCCTGATTGCCCTCTTGGGCAAGCTGCCGCTCGACAACCATCTGCGTCGCGATGCCCGCATGGTCCGTCCCCGGCTGCCACAGCGTGCGAAAACCCTTCATCCGGTGATAGCGGATCAGAATGTCCTGCAGCGTGTTGTTGAGCGCGTGCCCCATGTGCAGCACGCCCGTCACGTTCGGCGGCGGGATGACGATCGCGTATGGCTCGCCGTTGCCGGATGGCTTGAAAGCCCCCGACTTTTCCCAGCGGTCATAGATGCGCGGCTCGGAAGCCTTGTGGTCGAAACGATCGTCAATCATGGGGTTCGGATAACGCGGCCCGGCGGGGTTGTCATCAGCGGGAAATCGACGCCGAGTTACACCGCATTTTGTTGGATGAGATCCGGACTTACCCAACACCTCCCGAAAAATCTTCTCCAGCAATCTCAGTCACTTGCCCCAAAACTATGCTGGATTGGCGTTTGGCAAATCGGCCGGGCTCCGTGCAGGCGCATACTCCTCCGCATGACTCGAACACAAACGCGCTCATACGGATTCGGAACCCCATCAACCCGCCAGCCTTTGCTGGAGGCCATGCTGCGCGCGTTTGCCTGGCTCGTGTCCAACGTCGTCTCGCTGTCGAGGACGATCTTCAACCGCAACACCCGTGATTGGCACACGGGCGCAGCGCGCGAAGATCAGCCGACACCGAACGACCTCACACAGGAAACACGACAAGCCGAACCAACCGGCCTCTCCACTGGAAGCGGCCCTTCGGCCGCGTCCACGGCGCATGCCGGGGTCCAGACTCCGCACGACGTGCGGACAAGCAACCCGAGTGCGCTCCGCGCTCTGACCGGAACCCCGCCTTCGCGGGGGAGACGGGTTGATGCATGCGCGCAACTCTCACCTGTCATTCCGGGCGAAGGCGCAACGCGCCGCAGACCCGGAACCCAAGGGCTGCGCACACGACTGTCAGCGCACCCAGCTCCTGGCTTCCCGCTCTGCGCGCTTACGCGCTCCGGCGGGAATGACAATGGTGGTGTGCCTCTGAACTCAGCGCGCCTCTAAAGGCCGCGCGCCCACACCCCACCCCAACCCCGGCCCCCAGCCGCAGGGATCGTACTCGCACGCCAGAAACACAAAAGGCGCACCGGTGAAGGTGCGCCCTGTGACGTGTTGGTTCGTTGGATCAGACCAAGTCCGTTGTGATGTCGCTCCAGGCCGCGACGGGCTTCCTAGCAAGACCCTAGCGGGCCATGCGGCGGATCCGGTCGATCTCCTTTGCAACTTCAGCTTCAACGATTTGCGGAAGGTTGGCGTCGAGCCACTGCTTCAGCATCGGCTTCAGGAGTTCGCGAACGACATCGTCCAGCGTCGCGCCGGAAGAGACGAACATCGAGCCCATGAGTTTGGAGAGAGCGCCTGCCGCCTGATTTGCGACCGGCTCGCTCGTCAGCGTGTCCTGCTCCATTGGCCGCCACTCTGCTTTCGGCTCGGCTGCGGCTTTCGGCGCAGGCGGGACCGGGATCGGCGGGGCGGGCTCTTCTTCGAACTCAACTTCCTGCTCGTGCTCGACGATCATCAGATCATCGTCCAGCGCGCGCGAGGGAGCGGGTTCAGGTTCTTCAAAAACAGCCGGCGCTGGGCGCGTATAGACAGGCTCGGGGCGGGGTTCGGGTTTCGGCGGGGCCTTGGCCTCGACCGGCGCGGGCGGCTGGAGATCCAGCACATCACCGCCCGATTCGGGCGGACGATCTTCCTCGGAAATAATCCGGCGGATGGAGGCGAGAATTTCCTCCATTGTCGGCTCGCGTTGAGCTTGTTCCGCAGACATAGCCGTCCTCATCAATCGCTTGGAGTCGGGGCAAAGTTAGTCAGCCCGGCCCACATGATTAAGGAATAGACAGCCCTATGGTGTGGAATTCGTTAACAGCGATTTCCGGCGATTATTGCTTGGAAATCAGCTCCGGACGCAGCTCGCCCATCGCCGCCAGAAGTTCGTGGGCGGCGAGGTAGGAGACGCGCTCGGCGTCCACCTGGCTCAGCTGGGCTTCGAGAAGCTCGCGCTCCTGATCCAGCACGTCCAGCGTGATGCGCTCGCCAACGGCCAGCTCCTGCTTGGCGCCTTCCAGCGCCACGCCAGCAGCGGCGACACGGCTTATCGACGCCGCGATCTCACCGCGCGCGGCGACAACCTGGTGCCAGGCGGTCGAGACCTGCGCGGTAACCTGACGCTCGATCGCCATGCGCTCATACTTGGCGCGGTCAGCTTCGAGCTGCGCGCCGCGGGTGCGCGACCCCAGCAGGCCGCTATCGAACAGCGGGAAGCGGAATTCGGCGGAGAGGCCGACGTTGGAGTCGTCGAAGCGTTGATCCTGTTGCGTGGAGACAAAGCCTGCGCTGCCGACGAGGTCGAACTGCGGCATGAAGCGGCCGCGAGCGACATCAACGCCCTTCTCGCCCTGCGTTTCGCGCGCGCGGGCGGCCATGATGGCGGGGTTGTTGGTCTTGGCGATGCTGATCGCTTCATCCAGCGTTCCCGGCACGACCGGAACCGCCGGCGGGGCTGCAAGCTGCAGCGGCGCACGGCCAACGATCTGTTCGTACTCAGCATAGGCGCGGCCACGACGCGACGTTGCAGCGGCGAGCTCGGCGTCGGAGGCGGACTTGCGGGCCTCGGCCTGCGCGACGTCGGTGCGCGTGACTTCGCCGGCCTCGAAGCGGTCTTTCGCGGCTTTGACCTGTTCGGTCAGCGCGGCGACGTTGCTCTGGCGGATTTCGACTTCACGGTCAGCGCGGCGGACATCCATGTAAGCCGTCACGACGTTGAGGACGGTCTGTTGTTCGGCGTTGATCATCTGGGCCTGCGCGGCATCGACGCCGGCGCGGGCCTGATCGCGCTGGGCGGTCAGCGAACCGCCCGACCACAGCGACTGACGCGCTTCAAGACCAAGGCGGGCGCGTGTGTTGTCGCCGGCATAGGGGAAGGTGCCCGAAGCCGTCGTCACCTGACGGCCGACCTCGGTGTAATCATAGCCCAGCGAGCCGGTCAGATTGACCTGCGGCCCCATCTGCGAATTGGCCTGGTTGAGGTTCTCGTCCGCCCCTGCCCGCGCCTTGCGCTCGGCCATCAGCTGCGGGTTGTTGCCGATCGCGCTATCGACCGCATCGGCCAGCGTATCGTGGCTGACCTGAGCCAGGGCGGGCGTCGAAACGGAGCACATCAGGACGATGGCGGCCAGCATTCTCATCGCGAAATCCTCAATCACCACCGACCCACCGGTCGCGAGCATCGTGCGATTAACGCAATAATCGTGCCCGCAACCGTCGCCGGTTCGCGCGCACGATGCGGGCATAAAGGTTGATTTCCTTATAAACCTGGTTTCGCCTCAGAGACGAAATTCGGCTGCCTTTTCAAAGCCGGGCAACATCGGCATCGGCGTGTCAAAGGGTGTACGCCAGGCCGTCTTGCCGCCCGAGGCGGTATAGACCCGGGCGCGGCGAACCCCGCCCTCCGCTACGGCAACGACCAACCGGCCGCCTTCCGCCAGCTGGCTGAGCCAGGCTGCGGGCACGTCTTCGATCGCGCCGTTGACAAAGATGACGTCGAACGGGCCCTTGGCCGGAACACCCGCCTTGAGCGAGCCCGAAACGACCTCGACCCCTGTAACTCCAGCGATGGCCAGCCCGTCCTTCAGGACTTTCGCGGCCGCATCGTCCTGCTCCAGTGCAACCACCGACGCCGCAAGGCGGGACAGGACAGCGGCCGAATAGCCCGTCCCGGCCGCGATATCGAGCACCCGGTCTTCCGGCCGAATGGCGGCGATCATGACCATCTTGGAGAAATCGCGCGGCGCGGCCATCCAGCGGCCCGGCGCTGCCTCGACCGCCATGTCGGCATAGGCCGACGCCCGCAGGCTGCCCGGCAGGAAGACCTCGCGATGAACGGCCGTCATGGCGTGGATCAGCCGGCGATCGGTAACGTCGTTGGGACGCACCTGGCTGTCGATCATGGCCGTACGGGCGGCTAGAAGGTCCACGGGCAAGCCCCTATCTGGTGCACGGAATCGCCGGAATAACCCGGGGTCTTGTGCGCCCCGGGCTCTTAGCATACGCACCACCCGGCGCAACGCGCCTACTATAAGAGACGACGGCCGACGCTCCGCCAGCGCCGGTTTCGATGAGGCCTCGTGGCGGAGTGGTGACGCAGAGGACTGCAAATCCTTGCACCCCGGTTCGATTCCGGGCGAGGCCTCCATACCCCCGGTTGCCAATGGCAACTTACCAATTTCATCGAATTCGTTAGCGTTAACCTCTCGTTTACCGACGCGGAGCATGTTGGCCCTGTCTTCCCTTGAAGACACCCCACCATCACCCAAACGCCTTTGCGGGAGCCTCTGGCTCCCGCCCTCTTCTTTTGGGTCTGGGGATCCGGATTTGCGCCCGGTTATGGCGTTTTTCACAACGATCCGGCCATAGCGCCCCAAATCGCACTTTCAGACCGCGCATCGCTATTGAACCGGTAACCCCCGTTGGCTATACCGCCGCCTCCAACCGTGCTCCCTGATAGCTCAGTTGGTAGAGCATTCGACTGTTAATCGAATTGTCGCTGGTTCGAGTCCAGCTCAGGGAGCCATTCCTTTCCCATCGCCGAAAGAGACAAACGGGCTTCGCCCGGCTGAGCTGGCGCGTGTCCGAAACGAAACCGGGCCCGATCTTGCGAACGGGCCCGGCCTGGGTTTGTCGATGTCTGTCGCCGGCTATCAGACCAGCAGGTGCGAGTAGTCGACCGCGACCTTGTTGAAGTCGATGGCCATCGGATCGTGAGCGACGCCCAGCGGCAGGCCCGGCAGGTGGAAGTCCATCGCCGTGAGGTGCATCTCGGCAGCGCCCGCGCCGACGACATGCGGATTGCTGCGGGTCGCCATTTCCAGCAGCGCGAAGTCGCTCTCGACGCTGCCGCCGATGTGCAGGGTATCGGCAGAGATGCGCGGGATGCCGTCGACAATGTCCTGCGGCCGTGCGCCACCGATGAAGGTGTCGTTGCCGCCGTTGGTGTCGAACACCACACGGTGAGCCGAAGTAAGGCCCGAGATATCGATCGTGTCGTTGGCATTGCTGCCTTCGATGCGGATCGTGTTGAAGGCCAGGCTCGTCTGCGTGAAGTCACCTTGTACGACGATCGTGTCACCCTGGACGAGGCCGTTCTGGACTGAGCTATCAACAACACCGTTGCCGTTGTTGACCGAGGTCAACAGCGTGTTGATCTTGATCTCCTCGATGCTTGTGAGGAGTGCAACGACGCTGGCGAAGTTGGTTCCGTTCCGCGTAATCACGATGTCGGTGGTCGCGCCGAGCTGCGCGTTGGTCATGCCGTGGCTCAGAGCCAGTGCACGGGTCATGATCGTGAAGGTTTCGGCAGTTGCGTCCCCCGTGAGGATGAACGTGTCCGTGCCTGCGCCGCCGTTGATCGTATCGCGACCTTCACCCGAGACGTGGAAGATGAAGTCATCTCCGCCGCCGCCGTTGACGATATCGCCGCCGAAGCCGCCATTGATGATGTCGCTGGACGAGCCGCCAGTGATGACGTCCGCTCCCGCTTGACCAAAGATCGCGTGAGATCCGGCGCCGCCGTTGAGCGCAACGTCCGCATTCCCGGTGCCCATGACGATACCGTAGTCGGCGCCGCCGAAGCGCAGGATCTCGGACGTGACGATGTTGTCCGTTCCTTCCGTTCCGACAACGTCAGCCACCACGATGGTGTTGTTGCGGATCATCAGCGAGTAGTTGGTGACCGGCCCGCTGTAGACGATGGTGTCGATGCCATCCGCACCGCGGATGGTGTCGTCGCCGGCCCCACCCGTGATGACGTCATCGCCCGCGCCGCCCAGCAGCGTGTCGTTTCCGGCAGCGCCAAAAAGGATGTCGTTGCCGCCGAAGCCACTGACCGTGTCGGCGAAGGCGCTACCGATGAGCGTGTCTCCACCGGCAAGGCCGTTGGCGACGACAGCCGCGAAGCCGGTAGCGTCATAGTTCATTCCGATCGGAGCCGTCGCCGCCGAGGTCCGTGATTCCGCATGGCCGAGGCCATCAACGAAGCTCACGATCACGCGCAGCTGCTGGCCGGCGAAAGACGACTGCGTGATGCCGGGGGCATCCGGAACGTGGTAGGTCGGGTTGTTCGCCGCGTTGATGCTCGTCCAGGTCGTGCCGTTGGTCGAGCGCTGCCACTGGTAGGAGAACCCGGCGGGCGTGGCGGGGATGCCATTGAGGTCCGCGATGGACGACAGATCGATCGACAGGATTTGACCCGCGGTCGGTGTCGTGTCGCTGATGACAGGCGTACCCGTCGCTGCGACTTGCGGCTGCGAGACAAGCGCGGTGATCTGGGCGAGCGAGAAGTTGGTCGTGCCGCCAGCGCCATTGGAGAAGCGGAACGTCTCGACGTTGCGGACAGTGTCGTTGCCATCGGTTCCCGTGAGCGCGTGAACCACAATCGCCCCAGCTACCAGCGTAAACGTGTAGTTGCCGATCGCACCCGTGAACACAGCGACGTCCGTACCATCACCACCGTCAAGCGTATCGTTGCCGCCGCGGCCGATCAGGATGTCATTGCCGCCGAGGCCCAGAAGGATGTTCGCGCCCGCGTCACCCGCCAGCGTGTCGTCGCCGATGCCGCCGGTGGCGTTCTCGATGTCGTGCGAGAACTGGAAGATTGTCCCGCCTGCCCCGTCGTCGACGATCGCGCCGATAACGTCTTCAAGGATGAAGCTGCCATTGAGGTCACGGTCGCTGGTCACGATGCCCGAGGCCAGGTCGACGTTGAAATTGCCGAACTCACCCTGGTAAGAAATCGTGTCGATGCCTGCGCCGCCCGAGATGATGTCCGCGCCCGGATCCGTTGCGATCAGTGCAGCAGAGACGCCGGCAGCGGTCAGACCCGTGACGAGGTCACGGTCGACCTGCGGTTCGATCGGACCCGAGAGACCGCCCCACAGGAGGTCGTCGCCGGCTTCACCGAACAGCTGGTCCTGGCCCGTTCCACCGATAATGGTGTCGTTGCCGTCGCCGCCGAAGCCCTGGTCAGCTCCGGAACCCATCGTGATGAAGTCGTTGCCGAGACCGCCGAACAGCTGGTCGTTAAGCGCGCGGCCATCGATCGCGTCGTCGCCGACCGTACCGACAATGACGTCAGCCGGGGCGCCGGTGCGCGGCCCGATGAGGGAGATGCCGGGCTGGCGATTGTCGAGGAACTGGGCGCTGACGCTCGTGCCGTCGACATACCCGACCAGCATGCGACCATCGTCGATGCCTGTCGTGGAATGCAGGACCGGCGTGCCAGTGGTCGGATCACCGACCACGATCTGCGCACCGACTTTCACGCCGGCCATATCGTAACGTTGACCCTGGATGCCCGAGGTCGCCGAAGCTTCCCATGACACGAAGAAGCCGTCTTCGAGACCGCCCGGCGTGACGCCGGTCGCAGCGATCTGGAACGCCGCCAGAGCCGGGAGGCCCGTGGCGAAGGTCAGCACTTCCGACGGGCTCCAGTTGGAGCCGGCGCCGGAGTAGACGATACCCTTCACATCGATGCCGCCCGAGGCGTTTGTGGCGCCCCAGAACACGCCGAACGATCCGTTGGCTTGCGCCACCGTCATCGCCGTCTGGCCCGGAGCAACCGCGCCAAGCGTGGTCGGGAACGGAACAGTGAATTCCGAGTAGGTCGTGATGCCCTGGGCGACCACGTCCGCACCGACGCCGCGGGTTTCGCGATCGCCGGCTTCGTTCGACGGTCGGCAGGTAGATCTTGAGGTGGACCTGTTCGTCGGCGCCGATGTAGCTGACCACGAGCTGCCCATCGTGCAGGCTGCCCATCGTCATCTCACGGCCCTGGAGGACGTTAGCGCCAACCGGGATGTTGTTCGTTGCGAACAGACCCTGATCGGTCAGAGCGATTGCAACGCCGTCATCGGCCGTTCCGCGCTGGCCATCGAGACCGATGGAGATCGGGCCCGTTTCCGAACCGACGCCGAAGGTGGCGGTGGTCGATGGGATGAGATTGCCGAAGGCGTCTCTTGCGAGTTGTCCCTGCCCGTTCGCGTCGAGGATCGGAGCGCCAGTGGCATCGACGAGGATGTCGTAGACCGGGATTTCGTAGCGGGCGACCAGCAGGGCGCCGTAATTGTCGCCGATCGAGGTATCGAGCACGCCGTCGTCAAGCAGCTCGAAACCAACCTGGAAGCCAACCTCAAGCGTGTCGTTGTTGACGTCGACGATCTCGTAACCCTGGATCACAGGGTCCAGAGCGAAGCCGGCGCCGTCAGAGCCAACGACCACGATCTCGCCGCCGGGCAGACCCGGTCCCGGCACGCCGCCCGTCGTATTGAGCACGACGTGCGTATTCGTGCTGGCGAAAGCGAGGTGGATGGACGGATCGCCGAGTTCAGCGAAGTTGAGCGCGGACTGAGCAGCGTTGTAGTTGGCAAGCGCCGTGGCCTCGGCGGCAGCGGCAGCTGCAGCGGCGTTGGCCGCCGTAACAGCAGCAGCGTCATCGGCAGCAGCTGCAACCGCAGCAGCTTGCGCACTGGCAGCCGTAGCAGCCGTCGACGCCGCGGTCGCTTGCGCGGCGGCAGCAGCTGCATCGGCCGCAGAAGCAGCGGCGGCGGCGGCGGAGAGCGCGCCAGCATCAGTCGCGTCGGCAGTGGTCTGCGCAGCGGCGGCAGCAGCGGCAGCAGCGGTCGAAGCCGACTGCGCCGAAGCCGCAATCGCATCAGCCTGATCACTTGCAAGTGCGGCGGAGTCAAACGTGCCTTGCGCCGCAGCGAGCGCAGCCGTGGCCGCGTCGATCTGGGGCTGCGGCACAACGGCGGCATTGAGCGCATCCAGTTCGGCTTGGGCGGATCCGAGCGCGGCAAGCGCGTTGGCTTCGCTTTGTGCTGCTGTGGCAGCGACCGCCTGGGCATTGCTTGCAGCCAAGGCGGCGGCGGCGGCAGCAGCTGCGGCCGAAGCAGCAGCCGCGTCGTCAGCTGCAGCAGTATCAGCGTCAGCAGCAAGCTGGGTCGCGTCCGTCTGGTCAGCAAGGTTCTGCGCCGTAACTGCTTCCGCAGCCGCAGCGGTGGACGCAGACTGGGCGACAGCAGCGGCGGCATCAGCCGCGTCGCTGGCGCTCGTGGCGGCGGTTAGGTCAGCCTGGGCCGCATCGCGCGCGGCGATCGCCGCGTCGATCTCCGCCTGCGTCGGGTTGCCCGAGAGCAGAGCGTCCAGATCGTTCTGAGCAACTGCAAGAGCAGCCTGAGCGTTGGCTTCCACCTCAGCAGCCGCATCAGCCGTAGCTTGCGCGGCGAGCGCAGCCGCGTCGTCAGCTGCAGCAGTATCAGCGTCAGCAGCAAGCTGGGTCGCGTCCGTCTGGTCAGCAAGGTTCTGCGCCGTAACTGCTTCCGCAGCCGCAGCGGTGGACGCAGACTGGGCGACAGCAGCGGCGGCATCAGCCGCGTCGCTGGCGCTCGTGGCGGCGGTTAGGTCAGCCTGGGCCGCATCGCGCGCGGCGATCGCCGCGTCGATCTCCGCCTGCGTCGGGTTGCCCGAGAGCAGAGCGTCCAGATCGTTCTGAGCAACTGCAAGAGCAGCCTGAGCGTTGGCTTCCACCTCAGCAGCCGCATCAGCCGTAGCTTGCGCGGCGAGCGCAGCCGCGTCGTCAGCTGCAGCAGTATCAGCGTCAGCAGCAAGCTGGGTCGCGTCCGTCTGGTCAGCAAGGTTCTGCGCCGTAACTGCTTCCGCAGCCGCAGCGGTGGACGCAGACTGGGCGACAGCAGCGGCGGCATCAGCCGCGTCGCTGGCGCTCGTGGCGGCGGTTAGGTCAGCCTGGGCCGCATCGCGCGCGGCGATCGCCGCGTCGATCTCCGCCTGCGTCGGGTTGCCCGAGAGCAGAGCGTCCAGATCGTTCTGAGCAACTGCAAGAGCAGCCTGAGCGTTGGCTTCCACCTCAGCAGCCGCATCAGCCGTAGCTTGCGCGGCGAGCGCAGCCGCGTCGTCAGCTGCAGCAGTATCAGCGTCAGCAGCAAGCTGGGTCGCGTCCGTCTGGTCAGCAAGGTTCTGCGCCGTAACTGCTTCCGCAGCCGCAGCGGTGGACGTTCCTTGCGCAATAGCGAGAGTGTCGTTGGCTTGGGCGCTGATGGCTGTAGCCGCATCTACGTCGCTCTGGGCGGCATCGACAACCAGCTGGGCGGCGTCGATATCGCCTTGCAGCGCGCCCTCGTTGAGCAACTGGGCAAGCGCATCCTGCGCAACGGTCAGTGCACTCTGGGCGTTTGTCAGATCGAGCGCGGCGCCGTCGGCAACCGACTGAGCAGCAGTAGCAGCCAGAGCGGCGGTGTCGGCAGCAGATTGCGCAGTCGCAGCAGCGGCGTCGTCCGCAGCGGCAGAAGCAGCATCAGCCGCAGCTTGGATCGCATCGGTCTGACCCGCGAGCGCCTGAGCTGCAGTAGCGGCGACATCGGCCAGATCGCTGGCAGCGATCGCCGTAGTGAGATCGGACTGAGCCAGATCACGCGTCGCTGTGGCAGCGTCGATAGCGGACTGCGGCACAGTGTTCGCGAGCAGTGCGTCGAGCGTCGCCTGAGCGGAGTCCTTCGCAGTTTGTGCAGCAGCCTCAGCCTGGGTAGCCGCGGCAGCCGCGGCCTGAGCAGCAGTAGCAGCCAGAGCGGCGGTGTCGGCAGCAGATTGCGCAGTCGCAGCAGCGGCGTCGTCCGCAGCGGCAGAAGCAGCATCAGCCGCAGCTTGGATCGCATCGGTCTGACCCGCGAGCGCCTGAGCTGCAGTAGCGGCGACATCGGCCAGATCGCTGGCAGCGATCGCCGTAGTGAGATCGGACTGAGCCAGATCACGCGTCGCTGTGGCAGCGTCGATAGCGGACTGCGGCACAGTGTTCGCGAGCAGTGCGTCGAGCGTCGCCTGAGCGGAGTCCTTCGCAGTTTGTGCAGCAGCCTCAGCCTGGGTAGCCGCGGCAGCCGCGGCCTGAGCAGCAGTAGCAGCCAGAGCGGCGGTGTCGGCAGCAGATTGCGCAGTCGCAGCAGCGGCGTCGTCCGCAGCGGCAGAAGCAGCATCAGCCGCAGCTTGGATCGCATCGGTCTGACCCGCGAGCGCCTGAGCTGCAGTAGCGGCGACATCGGCCAGATCGCTGGCAGCGATCGCCGTAGTGAGATCGGACTGAGCCAGATCACGCGTCGCTGTGGCAGCGTCGATAGCGGACTGCGGCACAGTGTTCGCGAGCAGTGCGTCGAGCGTCGCCTGAGCGGAGTCCTTCGCAGTTTGTGCAGCAGCCTCAGCCTGGGTAGCCGCGGCAGCCGCGGCCTGAGCAGCAGTAGCAGCCAGAGCGGCGGTGTCGGCAGCAGATTGCGCAGTCGCAGCAGCGGCGTCGTCCGCAGCGGCAGAAGCAGCATCAGCCGCAGCTTGGATCGCATCCGTCGCATCCGCCAGAATCTGGGTGGCAGTAGCGTCAGCGGCGGCAGCAGCAGAAGCCGCCTGGGCGGCGGTGGCGGCGGCGTCGGCCTGATCGCTGGTGGCAGTGGCGGCGGAGAGGTTGGCCAGGGCCGCGTCACGTGTAGCAGTCGCAGCATTAATCTGCGACGGCGTCGGATTGCCCGCGAGCAGCGTATTCAGGGCTGTCTGGGCAGAGTTCAGGACCGTTTGGGAGTTGGCTTCCGCCTGCGCGGCAGCAGCGGCATCGGAAGCGGCAGCAGCAGCTGTGGCTGAGGCAGTTGCAGCGGTAGCAGCAGCGGCGGCAGCAACTGCGTCCGCAGCTACAGCAGCAGCGGCCGACGCAGCGAGCGCCGTGGCGTCCGTAGCGTCAGCCGAGGCCTGCGCGGCAGCTGCGTTGGCCGCAGCCGTTGTAGCAGCCGTCTGCGCAGCAGTGGCGGCAGCGGCAAGCGCCGTTGCGTCGGTCTGGTTCGCAAGATCCAGTGCGTTGGCTGCAGCGGCATCGGCTGCGTTGCTTGCGGCAACAGCGTTGTTGAAGGTCGTGAGACGTGCGTTACGTGTCGCCGTTGCGGCCGCAACCGCAGCAGCGTTCGGCGCAGAGCCCGACTCCCAGACAGCGGTCATGCCGAGGCCGGCGGTCATTGCCACGTCGATGTCGCGCACGACGTTGTTGACGAAAGCGCCGCTGGTCAGCTGGGTGTTTGCGCCGAGCAGTACCGGATCGGGCTTCCCGGTCGTGTCGTAGGAAATAGCCCAGACTTGGTTGCCGTTCTTGGTCCAGACGAGGCCTGCGCCATCCTGCAGGTTGGTGACCACAATGCCGGCAGGCCGGTTTGCGATGTTGGCCGGCGTCGGATCGGTGTCGACGGTGATTTCCTTGAACAGCGACGTGTCGTCGAGGCTCCAGGCGACAGGCGTGCCGTCATAGTTCGGGTTCAGCGCCGGCGGCTGGCCGGGGAAGCCGAACGTGATGGTCTGGGCCGAGGCGCCACCGTTCGAGAGATCGAGGAACTGGATCTTCTCGAAATTGTACAGGTTGTCGATGCCGTCATGGTTGAGCTGGACGTTGTTGGCGCCCTGCACCGGACGCAGGTCGATGACTTCGAAGCTGCCATCGCCGTTCGGCGTGATCGAGTAGTCCTGCAGGCGGCCGGTATAGACCGCCGTGTCGATCCCCTCGCCGCCATCGATGATTTCGGGGATGCCTGCTGCGCCCTTGATGCCCGGGCCGCCCTGGACGATGTCGTCGCCCATGCCGGCAAAAATCCAGTCAACGAGGCCGTTATTGTCGAGGATATCGCCGCGGATGTTGTCGTTGCCGTTGGTGCCGACCAGCACGTCGCGACGCGCCTGAACGCGCCCGCCCGCCTGGATCAGGTCGCCAACGATCGGATCCGGGTTAACCGCATCGCGCGTGTCCATGACACGGGCGACGAGATCCGTGCCGTCGGTGTAAGACGGGTTGTCATCTTCGAACACGGCGACGAAGCGGTCGCCAAGCAGGCCGGCGATGCCGCCTGCATGCTGGTTGCCGGCCGTCGTCGCGTTGACCGTGACGATGTCGCCCTCGGTGTGCATGTTGAGCGCGATGCCGGTCACCGGGTCGAGCACGGTGGCGATATGCTGCGCCTCCATGTTCGTGCCCTGCCCCGGGATAGTGACGGTCCAGGAAACGACGATATCGTTGCTGTCTTCCCCGCTGAGGCCGGTGGCGGCGAAATCGGAGTGGGCCGGATCGAAACCAGCCGGCAGGTGCGTGACGACGAAGGGCTCGCTGGGCTGGCCGAAGCCGAAGCCGACACCGTCGAGGCCGCCACCGGCCGACGAGAGCATCGTCGCCATGACGGTGTAGCCAGACGGACTCGTGGCGTCGGGCGTGATCCAGACGATCGCGAAGTTGACCGCGCCCGCCGAGACAATGTGTGCGCTGGTGCCGGCCGCGACCGGGAAGCCCACCGAGATGTTGTTGCCGGCCGGGTAGTCGATCACCTGGCCAAGGTCGTCATAAGCCCGGAACATGACCTTCTCGCCCGCGCCGTCCTTGGCGACCCACACGATGCCGGTCTCGAAGGTGTGCAGGGCCGAGGTCGATGGGTTGCGACCGAAGAAGCCGTCGGAGCTAATCGCATCCTCATTGCCGACCCAGAGAGCCGCATCGCTGCCCTCGTGGGCGATGCCGTCAATGCCGGCCGCTTCCGGTGCGCCCGGATTGCCGAGCGGATCGAGCACAAGCTCGAAGCGTTGCATCATGATACGGCCGTAACCGGCGTCGAGCGTGCCATCGACGCCGTCCGTGTGGGTCGAGACCCAGGCGACGTTGTAGCCTTCGTTCATGCCCGTGGGCAGGACGGAGCCGCCAACCGGGCTCAGCAGTGTGCGATCGAGCTGCGAGCCGAAGATTGCTGCATCGTGCTGGTCGACGTTGGTTTCTTGCGCGACCGAGAGTTCAGCCGAGACCAGCTGGCCCGGGCCCATGAAGTTGGTGCGGAGCTCGCGCGTCGTGTCAGTCGCGTTGTCGCGCTGCTCGAACACGAAGCCCCAGCCGGAGTTGGCGCCACCCGAGGCGATCGCGACATTGGTTTCGATGCCGATGCCATCCGAGAGATTCATGGTGTTGGGCATGAACTCGTCAGGCGCGAGCACCACGTCGTAGAATCGGCCCTTGATGTGGGTCACGCCGCCATTGGTGGCAGCCTCTTCCCATGCCACGGCGACAAATTCGCCGACGCTGTCGGACACGCTGACATTCTTCTGGATTCCTGCAGTGACACCCGGGTTGACGATGAAACCGTCAACGTCCGGCGTGCCGTCGGCATTCGGCGCGTTGTCGGCGTCTTCGTTCGTCCAGCCCCACGCGGTCGGCGTGATCGAGGTCGTCTCGATGCCGAGGATGTCGGTCAGCGTGAAGTTCTGCTGGCCAGGCGCATTACCCAGGAACTGGAAATTTTCGATCGAGCGGACGAAGTCGATGCCTTCGTTGACCGCACCCGCACGCTTGTCGGTGATCTGGAACAGACCGCCGCCGAGATAGCTGAGGGTATAGTCGTCGTTGGCGGCGTTGCCATCGATCGAGAAACGACCCGTCAGGACGAGCGTGTCGCTTCCGCCGCCGCCATCGATCGTGTCGTTGCCGACGCCGGCAAGGATGGTGTCGTTGCCGAGGCCGCCATCCATGATGTCGTCGCCCTGGCGGCCGTTGATCGTGTCACGACCGTCAGTCCCGACGAGAATGTCGCCTGCGATGCGGCCGCGAGCTTCGAAATCGGGGTCGCCAATCATCGTGATGCCGGGGCCATCGACAGTGATCGGAAGGCCGTTGGTGTCGAAGCGCGGATCGAGAATCCTGGCGGAGATATCGCCAGCGTCGACGGCATTGTCTTCGTAGACGACGACATAGCGGTCACCGAAGAGCGCGGTGGAGCCGACATTGCTCGTGTTCGCCGGGGCGTGGAAGATCGCCGGAACGCCATCGTCGTTCGCGATGCCGCCGCCCGTGTAGACGCGCGAGAAGATCGCGGACGAAGCGCCGTCGATAGCCGTCCAGCTGACGGAGAAGCCATCGGTTTCCTGCGCCGCGACGGCGAAGTCGGTAATGGCGTTTGAGCCGCCATTGAGCGGATCGATCACGAAGATCGGACCAGCCGTCCAGGCGCCGCCGGCAGCACCGGGCGTGAAGACGCGGCCGACCAGGTCGTGGTTGGCGCCATTGGCCGAGATCCAGGCAACGAGGAAGCCGCCGCCTTGCAGGGCGGTTACGTGCTGTTGGGTGCCGGCGGCCACCGGGCGCGCGGCCGTGTTGATGTTGTTGTTCACAACACCGGTGATCGTGTTGAGCGGCGTGCCGGCGTTGTTGAAGGCCAGAATGTTGATGTTGTTCGAGAGATCGATGAACGTGACGATGGTCTCGTCAGCGCCACCGAGGCCTACATTGATGCCCGCGACGGACGGGTCGCGGCCGGTCGCTATCTGGACCTGCGCATCGCTGCTTGCGCCAACAACGCCATCAAGGCCAGCGGCGGTCGGGGGCGAGGTCGGGTCCTTCCTGGCATCCAGCGGAACGGCGAAGCGCTGGAGGTAGATCGCGCCGCTGGCGTGATCGCCGCCCGCGCCTTCAACCCACACCGCGTCGAAGCCGTCGACGATGGCACGGCCGCGGGCGTCGTCCTTGTTGTAGCCGGAGATTTCGAGGTCGTGTTGGGCGACGGCGACGTTGGACGAGATCGAGATTTCGCCGCCCAGGGTCGAGCTGGTCACGTGGTTGTAATAGCGGAGCTTCAGCTGCGAGACGCCGGCGTTGTCCTCGCTCCAGGCGATACCATAACCGATGCCCGCGCCCCCTGGGGTCATCTGCAGGCTGGAGATGTTGGCGCTGGTGGCGTCCGAGACCGTCACCTGAGGTGAGGCAGCGTCAACATTGCCCTGCTCGTCGAAGAATTTGAGGGAGACCTTGTTCGTGCCGTCGACCCAGGCAACAGCGAAGGCGTCGAGACCGACGCTTGCGACAACGGGTGTGCGTTGCACGCCCGTGTCAGCATTGATCACGAGCGGATTCTGGGTCTCGCGACCCCACAGATTGATTGTCATTACAGCCCTACCACCGGAGATACTGGGCCCCGCAAGCAAGTAAGCTGCCGTGACCCACGCCCGGCCCCCCCCGCGGAGGCCACCGGTTTTAGAATGCTGTTAAGTTATCTTTCAGGCAATCTTATTGTTATTTTGTGAGATATGTATCCCACCCGAAGAGTTATGGCGGCAGATATATCCCGCCACGAGAATCGAAACGAGAGTCTCGATATGAGACTAGTTGGGAATAGGATGCATACACATTTGGCAAAGGCCCGTTGTGGCGCAATCCTCTCATTTTACGGGAGTGCCTGTCGGGCGGATTTAGCTATATTGTGTCGGGGTTCCGCGGTGTTGCTGGACAAAATGTCGCGGCGGATGGTTAAGCCACGGATATATCTAAATTCGCGAACTGCGAGAGCTTATTCGCCCCACGTCAGTGTCCGTCAGCTAGCCATCAGATATCTGTCAGATTGCCGTCAGAGATATTTATTTGCGAACTTTAAAGTTCGACGCCGCTCTCGAGCTCGCTGAGTGCGCGGCGCAGGCGGGCGTTCTCGGCCTGAAGGCGTTTGATGACGCCAAGCTGGTCGGCATCGAGCCGGCCGTAGCGCGAGCGCCAGCGGAAGTAGGTGGCCTGCGAGATCTCGGCCTTGCGGCATGCGTCCCGGATGTCGAGCCCCTCGGTCATCCACGCCTTCATCTTGGCGAGGATGGTGACGATCTCGTCCGACGAATGTTTCTTCCAGCGCATGCAGTGCCTCTTCTGCGGTGCACGTCAGTCCGCCAAATGCGGACTGCCCCCCGGGGCCCCTCCGCGATTTGTGTGACGCAGTAACAAGACTTCAACGACGGACGCGGCGATCTCCGTCGCGCCTATTGCGAGTTTTGCGATTCTTGTGAGAGTCCGGCCTGCACCGGGGCGTCCGTGAAGCCAATATCCCGCGTTTTCGGGGAAAAACCCCGTGGCGACGTGAATTATCAGGGTTTATGGTGCGGTTATGAAAGCGTCGCCGCAGCCATGTCAGAACGCGAAAAACGGCCGGCAGGGGCCGCCCGTCCGCGGCCGTGGGTCACACCCACCAATGGCCTCGGCAACGAAAACCATCGAGCGCGTGACCCCCGCCGACCAGCCGGCCGAAGACGAGCTTGGCCACTGGCGTAACCGCTGGGACGTCCCGGAGAGGCATTCGCACCTCGCAAGGCGCCAGGGAGCCCTGCCCCTCGGCGATGGCACCTGGCTCGGCTATCGGCGCTTCCCGACCAGCGAGGCGGCCGAGAGCGAAGCCCAGCGCTATTCGCAATACAACTTCCTGATGTTCAGCATCCGCTACGTTGGACCGGAGTTCTTCCCCGACTACTGACGGGGACGCCCAACAGCCACGCGGCCGCTTACCACCGGCACGATGATCCCAAACGAAAGGCCCCGCCGGTTTCCCGACGGGGCCTGATGCTTTCAACGACGGTGGGGCGTTAGTGGTTGCCCGATCCGCCCTGAGTCATGGCTTCGACGGCCTTGTCGGTCTTCGGAGCATCGGCCTTCGGAGCGTTGGCGCGCATTTTCTGCATGATCGCCATGGCCTTCGCCATTTCAGGCTTGCTCAGCATGCCGTCCTTGTTTTCGTCGACCATCGGCAGGTACTGCACGACCGACTTGAAGCGCGGATCATTGCGGAACTCAGCCGGTGTCAGCTGGCCATCGATATTGTCGTCCAGCGCGCCGAAGAGAACGTTGCCCTGCAGCTCCTGGAACCAGTCGTCATGGCGATCCTTGGTCGTCTCGCCCTTGAAGCGGAAGCGGGCGAAGGTGAACAGCATCTCTTCCGAGGTCTGCTCGCCGAACGTCACGTCCTTCTTCGGGTCGGGGTTCGACACGTTGGCAGTCGAGTTGTCGTACACATAATCCGCGATCAGCAGCGAGCCCTTCGGAACCTCGAGCAGGTCCTTGAAGTGGTATTCGCGCTGCCAGGCGAAGTCGTAACGCGGCTGGTTCAGCAGCATCGTTTCTTTGCCGTCCGGGTAGCGGATGCGCAGCTTGGTCGAATAGCAGCGCGAGTGGCAGTGCGGCTGGACGCCGAAGATCTGCGCATCGTGCGGGAATTCGAGATAGGCCGTTTCCTGGTGGCGCGCGACGCCAGCCGGAATTTCCAGCGAGAAGTCGGTGATGCTGGCCTGGCGCAGGATGTAGGTCGGTTCTTCCTTGTAGAAATAATACCCGACTTCCGTCTTGTCCGTCGTCGGCTTGCCGACCGGCGTATAGTGCATCTGGTAGGCGAACGAACCGCCCGGCGGCAGGTAGATGCCGGTGTTGTCGGGCGTCAGGTTCGGCGCGCCGCCGGGGCCGTAGCCGCCGAGCGCCACGTTCCACGAGAAGCCTTTACCGTTGGGATCAACCTTGGGAATCCAGCCGGCGAGCGCGTGGTGCACGGTCGGCGTGGCGTTGGCCCAGGCCGTTGCCTTCAGCCATTTGCCTTCGGTGAGGCCGGTCGGGACCGACACGTCCTGGTAGTCGACGATGCCGCTGGCCGGCACGTCGAAGGACGGAACCTGCAGAACGATGTCGGGTTGCCCCATCGGCCATTTCGGAGCGGGCTTGGCTGCATCCGGCAGCGGGTCAGCGCCCGTGCCGCGCGGAGCGCCGGCTTCGATCCAGTTGATGATGGTTTTGACCTGTTCGTTGGTCGGACGCATGTCGTCCGTCCAGGTCGAGCCGTGGTCGTCCGAATGGTACGGAGGCATACGCTTGGTGCGCAGCGCCTCGCGGATCATCGGCGCCATGGCCTTCACGACTTCGTACTTGTTCATCGAGAACGGGCCCATGCCGCCCTCGGTGTGGCAGACCACGCACTTGTCAGCGAGGACCGGCGCAACCTGGGTCGCATACGAGATGTTCTTGAACCCGGCCGCCTTGGCGCGATCCGGGAAGACGATCTTGGTGCCTTTGACCGAAGCTTCGGCCACGAGCGGCGACTGGCCGGCAAGCACTGCATTCAGCGCCGTCGTCAGGTCGGCATTGGCGACCTTCTTGTCGGCAAAGGAGCTGTCGATCGGGCCGTGATAGGCGACGGTCCACGTTTTCGGGTTGATGACGAAAGCCTCGCCCGTCTGCGTCACGCCGAGCGAGCGTCCAACCAGCTGGAGTTCGTCCGACAGGATCGGCAGGTCGGCCGAGCCCGGCGTGCCTTCGAACTGGCCGTGCTTCGAGTTCAGGCCCGAGTCGAGCATGACGAAGTGGACGTTCTTGTCCTTGAAGTTGTCCTGAATCTTGAGCAGGGCGGCCTTGGCGCGATCCGACACCTTGTCGCCCTGGGCGGCGGTGACGATGACCACGGCGGCCTTGTTCCGGAAGTAGTAAAGTTCGTCCCCCATGCCGGTCTGGTCGGCCAGCATGAAGTTGTCGACGCGCGTGCCGGTCAGCTTGATGGCGTCCGGGGCGGCGGTTGCGCTCAAGGCGATGACGGAGGCAGCTCCAAGGAGCCCCAGTCCGAGCAGGCCGAGCTTGTAGGAACGTTTCATGGATATCTCCCCGATGCGCGTATGTGTGGGTCACGCAACTATCGTGGGCGGATAGTGGAGCGGGTTGCCCCGCGCGGCAACGGGGGCGCCGTAAGGGCGCCCGCCTCGTAAATCAGAAAAATACTTCACTTTGCGGGGAGGTACGCTCGCGTTTCCCGTTTTACTTCAGACCGAACCCGGCCTCCAGAAACGCCTTCCTGGCCGCGTCGCTGGCAAGGAAATCGAGAAACGCCTTGCCGGGCCCAGCCTCTTTGCCGGTCAGGATCGCCGCTGGATAGGTGATCGGTATGTGCGAGTCTTCGGGAAATGTGCCGACAATCAACACGCTCGGCCCGGCAGCCTTGGCGTCGGTCGCATAGACGATCCCCGCGGCCGCATCTCCGGTTTCGACGAACCGCAGGGCGGCGCGCACATTCTCAGCGCGCGCCACGCTCGCCTCGACGCCGGTCCAGGCCGCGTAATGCTCAAGCGCCTCTTTCGCGTATTTGCCGGCGGGGACAGAATCGGGATCGCCGAGCGCGAGCTTTCCGCCCTTGAGCGCTCCGGCGAGATCCATGCCCGGCGCGATGGTCAGCGTGATGGGCTTGCCAGCGGGCGCCACCAGCACAAGCGTGTTGGCAAGAAGCGCATGACGGCTCGTGATGTCGATCAGCTGCTTGCCCGCGACATAGTCCATCCAGGCTTCGTCGGCGGACAGGAACAGGTCGGCCTGCCCGCCCTGCTCGATCTGATGCGCCAGCGCGGAGCTGGCGGCGAAGTTGAACTTTGGCGCGGGATGTCCGGCCGCTTCATAGAGACCGCCCACGGTGTGCATGACATCTGTCAGGCTCGAGGCTGCGAACACGGTAACTGCCTGCTCGGCCGCCACGGGAGCTGGCGGCTTCGACTCCCCACACGCCGTCAGGACCAGCGCGACGCCAAGCACCGCCAGTGAACGCAGCACAGATTTCATCGGCATAATCCCCTAGAGCGCGTGAGCCTTCACCACCGCCCAGGCTGTCGTCCCCTCCTGCAAGCGGAGGTCGGTCAGCGCTTCTGGCGTTATACGTGACAGAATATAGCCCGCTTCCGTTGACAGGGAAACCAGCACGTCGGCATCCGCCTCGCGCACAATCGACGTCACGCGCCCACGCCAGACATGCCGCGCCGAAATCCCGCGCGGCTCCTCCGACGCCAACAACACGCTGTCGGCCCGCACCCACACGCCCTCGGCATTGCGCCCCGCCAGCGCCGAAGCTGGTAGCCGCACGCCAACATCGCGCCGGTCGAGAAGCGCGCGGAATTCCGGCCGGGCCATGACGTCCGCTGCCGTACCATGCGCCATCACGCGACCGCCCTGCATGGTGATAACCTGCGCTGCGAGTTCGACTGCATCGTCGATCTGGTGCGTCACCACCATCATCGGCACGCCCTGTTCGCGCGAAAGCTCACGCAACAACACGAGATAATCCCGCCGCCGCCGGCCATCGAGCGCTGCGAACGGTTCATCCAGCAACAACAGCTCTGGCGCCGAGACGATTGCCCGCGCCAGCGCCACGCGCGCCTTCTCGCCGCCCGACAGGTTTCGAACCGGCCGATCCAGCAGCGCCTCGAACTCCAGACGCCGCGCGATCTCCTCGGTGAGCGGCGCATTGCGCGCAGCCGGCCTGCGACGCTCGGCATAGGCGACGTTGCCGCGCACCGTCAGATGCGGAAACAGCCGCGCATCCTGGAACACGAGGCCGATGCCGCGATCATGCGTCGGCACACGCGTTGTGCCGGAAGGCATCCTCGAGCACGCGTTCGTTGAACGACACGCTGCCGGTCTCCAGCCGGTTGAGACCGGCGATCGTCGCCAGCAGCGTCGACTTGCCCGAGCCCGAGGGTCCGAACACCACGGTCACGCCTTCCGACGCGATCTCGAAATCAGCCGCCAGACGGAAGCCGCCCCTGCGTACAACAGCTTCGCGCAGATTCAGCGTCACGCGTCGAGCCTCCGACGCGCCCAGCGCTGCAGCATCTCCGCGAGCACGAGCCCCAGTGATCGCGGCGATCAGCGAGATCAGCGCCAGCCGGAACGCCTGATCATCCCGGCCCGGCGTGTTGAGCGCGGCATTGATCGCCAGCGGCAAGGTCTGCGTCTCGCCCTCGACGTTGGAGGCGAAGGTGATCACCGCGCCGAACTCGCCAAGCCCTGCCGCGAACGCCGTCACTGCGCCGGCAAGCACGCCCGGCCACGCCAGCGGCAATGTCATCGACCAGAAGCGATCCCACGACCCCGCACGCAAGACGGAGGCCGCTTCAAAGATGCCCGGGATCGGTCGCCTCGAACGACAGGCGGATCGCGCGCACCATCAGCGGAAACGCCATCACCGCCGTGGCGATCGCGGCGCCCTCTGCGGTGAAGACCAGCTGTATGCCGAATGACGATTTGAGCCACGCGCCCAGCGGGCTCTGCGCGCCAAGCCCGAGCAACAGCATGTACCCAACCAGCACCGGCGGCAGGACAAGCGGCAGGTGTGCAATCGTGTCGAGCAGCGACTTGCCGGGAAAGCTCCGCCGCGACAGCGCCCATGCGAATGCAATCGCCACCGGCAGCGAAAACAGCACGGCGCGCCCGGCGACGCCGAGGCTTGTCGAGAGGATCTGCAGCTCGGCCGCCGTCAACATGGCGCGCACCATGTCGCGCCCGCGAGATGCCCTCAAGGCCATTGTTGCCCTGAAGACGCTGCGATTCCCCGGTCAGGCGAGGCTGGCGTTTCGCGGTAGAACCTGCTTGAAGCGCGGCCATGAGTGCGCCTCCCGTAACCTTGAAGATCCAGCGCCTTGGCGCGCAGGGTGACGGCATCGCCGAACACGAAGGCCGACAGGTCTTCGTGCCGCTCGCCCTGCCCGGCGAAACCGTCGAAGCCGAGATCGAAGGCACGCGCGCCCGCGTGATCCGCATCGTCGAGGCTGCGCCCGACCGAGCGCCCGCGCGCTGCAGCCATTATGGTGAATGCGGCGGCTGCACGCTGCAGCACCTTCCCGCCGACCTCTATCGCGCGCTCAAGCGCGACCTCGTCACCACCGCGCTCTCCTTCGAAGGCATCGAGGCGACGGTCGACGACGTCGTCGTCATTCCGCCCGCCACGCGCCGCCGCGCCGTCTTCGCAGCGCACCGGCAGGGCAAGCAGATCGTCATCGGCTTCCACGGCAAGCGCAGCCACCACATCATCGGCCTCCGCGACTGCGCCGTGCTGACGCCGGGACTGCTCGCCCTGATCCCGCGCCTCTCCCAGCTCGCCGCTATCGCCGCGCCGCCCAAGGACGCGCTGACCATCACGGCGACCGAAACCCTCACCGGCTTCGACATCGCGTTGACCGGCGCGCCGAAAGCGCTGTCTGCAGACGCCCGCGCCCAGCTCGTCCAGACCGCCGGCGCGCTTGGCCTCGCACGACTGTCGCTCAATGGCGCCCTCGAGATGGAACGCGTCGCGCCACAACTACGCGTCGGCAACGCAGACATCCGCCCCGGCCCCGGCGGCTTCCTGCAGGCGACACGCGAATCCGAAGCAGCTATGCTCTCCCTCGTACAACAGGCCGTGGGCGATGCCCGCCGCGTCGTCGATCTCTTCTCCGGCGCCGGTACGTTCAGCTTGCCGCTCGCCAGCACCGCGACGGTCCACGCTGTCGAAAGCGATGAGCTGGCGCTGGCGTCGCTTCAGCTGATGGCGCGCAAGACCAGCGGCCTCAAACCCGTCACCACCGAAAAGCGCGATCTCTTTCGTCGCCCGCTCGTGCGCACGGAACTCAAACGCTTCGATGCCGCCGTCATCGATCCGCCCCGCGCCGGCGCCGAAGCCCAAACGCGCGAACTCGCCGCTCAGCGACGTGAAGCGCGTCGCCATGGTCTCGTGCAATGCAGCGACCTTCAGCCGCGACCTCACCATCATGCTGGCGTCAGGCTGGCGCGTCACACGCATCACCCCGGTCGACCAGTTCCTCTGGTCCGCCCATATCGAGATCGTCGCCGCCCTCGAACGTAAATCGTAGCAGAAGTCCTGATGAATGCGTCGCTGATCCTGCTCGCCTTCGGCCTCGCCGCCGACGCCTTTGCCGTCTCGCTCGGACAAGGCGCCGTCACGCGCACGCATCCCTGGCGCACAGCGCTCGTCGTCGGCTTCGCGTTCGGCGCCGCGCAGGCAATTGCGCCGCTAATCGGCTGGGCCATCAGCCTCGTCTTCGCTGGCCTGATCGAAAGCATCGACCACTGGGTCGCGTTCGTGCTTCTCGCCTTCGTCGGCGGCAAGATGCTGTGGGAAGGCTTCCAGAAGGATCCGCCCGGCGAGGCGAGCGACCCCGGCAAGGAAAAGCCCGCCAGCGGCTGGACGCTCATCACGCTCGCCATCGCCGTCAGCATCGACGCCGCCGCCGCCGGCATCACCCTGCCCACACTCGGCGCGCCGATCATCGTCAGCATCGCCGCCATCGGCGGCGTCACGTTCGTGATGTCAGCAGCCGGCGTCATGATCGGCCGCGCCGGCGCCAAGGCGCTCGGCTCTCAGGCGGAAATCATCGGCGGCCTGATCCTGATCATCATCGGCGCGAAAGTGCTGATCGACCACCGCGCGTTTGGCTGAGCAGTCCGCCGACCTAGTCGAGCATCGCTCAATACAGCCGCCGCTCCGCTTCCATGCACAGTTCGCCATAGGCTTCGAGCGTGTTGGCTCTGCTCGTTTCTCCATCTCGCGGGACTTGGTCGCTGTATTCGGAATTCGCCTGTCTCGCGATTGAGGTCCGCGTACAGCGTTTCCAGCCTGCGGAAGCTGTTCAGACACCTTCTGGTAGTAGCCGCAGGCTTCGTAATCCTCGCCGCGATCGAACCAGCGCTCGGCGACTTCAAAACTGTTGTTCAGCGACTGCGTTTCGCCGTTGATCGCAGCGACGATGGCGTTGCGCTTTTCGTAGGGATTCGGCGCGGGCGGCTCGGCGCGGACGCCTGTGCAGCGGCTGTTTGCCTTCGCCTCATCTTCCTCAACCTTGGCGGTGGCGATCACCGTGCCGCAGTTTAGGCTGCCGAATCTCTGGGCCAGCTTGTGCGAGAGTCCCTTCGCCTCAGCCGGCAAGCGGATCGCTGGCGCCCATCGACACAGCTTTCGTGATGGATTTGTCCAGCGTCTGGCACGCGTCGAGCACTTTGTGGTCGAGAAGGTAGTTCATCGCGTAGCAAGCGTCGTCCGCAGCATCGACAACGGCTGACTTCGTCTTTTCGTCAGCGTTGTAGGCGAGATGGCACTGGAAGACGGTGTACTCGAACGTCTTCGTCGTGGGCACGGCTGCGCCGGCTGGATGGCGCCTGGAGATCGCCCGCGTTGGTGACGCTTGCCGACAGCTGGTCCAGCAGACCGAGCAGTCTGGGGCCCCAGTAGGTAACGGTCTTGGTTGCGCAGCCGGCGGCCTTCTCAAGCTTGCAGCCGCGTGGACAGGATGCCTTCCGACTTGTGCAGTCTTGCGATCGTCGCATCCACCGGCTCGGTGTGGGCGAAATCGATCCCGGAGAATTTCACGCGGCTGCACGTATAGATGTCCTCGTTCTGCATCCACGCGACCATGGCCCCGCACAGATTGCCCGCGCCTTCGGCGAAGTGTTCGTGGGCGGTGATGGCTTCGGTCACGGAGGCGTCGCACGTGGTATCCGTGAAGCCCATCGTGGCGAAGGCATTGGCGCGGTCGGGCGCCGACTTGTCGATGTACGGCTTCATCCGCGCGATGGCCGGCAGCGTGACGTTCACATAGCTCCAGACCGCCTGCTCCGTAGTTGAGTCTGGGCCCAGCGATAGCGACGCGGACAGGCCGCCGCCAAGCAACACCAGGCCGATGCAGGCGCGCGCGATCCAGCGATTGAGCATGATGGCCTGTAACCCCGTCCGGAAAGCAAACGGCCGGTCTGTCGGCCCCCGACAGTCTTGTGGCTGTGTACACAAGCATCTGTCAATTTGAGCGCAGCAGCTCGCATGCTCATAATTAGCACTGGCGCATCGCCGGCGACGCGACTTGAAGAAACAGACCCTGTTCGAATAGGTTGACCTTGGGGGGACAAGCGATGCTCAGGACAATCTTCGGTTTGGCGACGCTTGCGCTTGCAGCATGCGCGCCGCTGACCGGGCAGGCGCTCGAGACAACGCCGCTGGCCTCGCCCGCTTGCGCAGTGTCGAACACCGATCGCGTCTGGATCGAGCGGTCGCTTGAGGCCTGGCGCTTCGCCGCACGCCAGATCACGCACATCCGCCTCACCGGTGACTTCAGGGCGATTTTCTTTGACGCAAGCTGCACACTGACTAGCCCGAACGCTCTGTCCGCCGCAGACGGCAAAAACGTTGTCTGGTCGGACACGCCGCACGGCGAGATGGTCCCACTCCCCGATGGTCAGGATGTACCTGCCAGCGTCATATCGTTCGCCAGTCCACATGATGGCGGCGCCTTTTTCGTGATGTCGACGCCAAGCGTCTGGCGCGCGAACGGCGTCGACAATGCCGGCATTGGACTCGAAGCGATGATGACTGCCGTGCTCCTGCATGAAGGCTCGCACGTGGCGCAGTCGGCCACCTATGGCGCCCGCATCGACGCGCTGTCCAAGCGCAATCACCTGCCAGACTCGTTCGACGACGACAGCCTGCAGAAGGCGTTCGAAAACGATAAAGAGTTCACATCTTCCGTCGCGCGCGAAACTGATCTGATGTTCGAAGCAGCCGCAGCGACCGATGACAGCGCCGCCATTCAGTTGGCGCGTCAGGCGCGCGAGATGATGAAAGCGCGCGCGGCGCGCTGGTTCATCGGCGACAAGGCTTACTGGCAGGAAGCTGAAGACTTGTGGTTGACCTTCGAGGGCTCAGGCCAGTGGGCCGGCTACAAGTGGTTGATCGATCCGAAAGGCGCCGCTCAACCTGCCAGCGTCGCGATCCCAGGCTTTGCCCGGCGTGGCCGCTGGTGGTCGCAGACCGAAGGGCTGGCGCTTGCACTGGTACTGGAGCGCCTCAACGCCCCGAACTGGACCCAGCACGCCTTCGGCGACGGGTCGCAAACGTTGCTGCAAATGCTCGATGCGCGGCTGGCGTCATGAGCTGCGCTCAACATGGCTTGCCCGTCGGCCTCCGGATATGCGCGGAACCCCACCTCGCCAGAGCGGTTATTCCATCGGGACTGGCGCGCACGCGAACTGGCAAGGAGCAATCATGAACAAGAACACGATCTGCATCTGGTATGACAAGGACGCCGAAGCCGCCGCGCGCTTTTACGCTACGGTCTTTCCCGACACGTCCGTCGGCGCTGTGCACCGCGCGCCCAGCGACTTTCCCGGCGGCAAGAAGGACGACGTGCTGACCGTCGAGTTTACCGTCGTCGGCATCCCCTGCATCGGTCTCAATGGCGGACCGATCTTCAAGCACAGCGAAGCTTTCTCGTTCCAGATCGCGACCGAAGACCAGGAAGAAACCGACCGCTACTGGAACGCGATCGTCGGCAATGGCGGCGAAGAAAGCCAGTGCGGCTGGTGCAAGGACAAATGGGGCCTCAACTGGCAGATCACGCCACGCGTGCTGACCGAAGCCATGGCCAAGGGCGGCGAGACCGCCAGGCGCGCCTTCGAAGCCATGATGCCGATGCAGAAGATCGACGTCGCGAAGATCGAAGCGGCGGTGCGCGGCTAACATTCAAACGCTCGTCCGCCCGCTTCGCGGTCAGCCCCCTCCGTTTCGCTACGCGATCCACCTCCCCGCCTCCGGCGAGGGGGTATAGTTGTGTCCGGCAGAAAATGGTCACGGAAGCGATGCCTTGGATCCGCCCCTCGGCTGTTAGCCCGGGGTCGGTGGTGATCTGCGCGGGATTGTTGTGCTAAGGCTGACACCCGAGCCTGGTTAGAATGGCCAAGTTTCCGGACAGTCGAGTCAAACTTTACGGTCGGCTGTTGTGGGGCGGTGGGCTCAACCGGTCGACGCAACACATTCGCTAAATCGCTCAGCTGGAGATTGGAAGTCCAGCGTTTTCCGTGGGCGCTCGTTGAGTTGGCGCGCCACCTTGTTGAGGTGCGCCTGCGAGAAGGGCGATAGATCGGTTCCTTTTGGAAAGTACTGCCTGAGCAGCCGATTGGTGTTTTCGTTGGATCCTCGCTGCCAGGGGCTGTGCGGATCGCAGAAGTAGACGTCGATGTTGGTTTCCATGGTGAAGCGCTTGTGATCAGCGAGTTCTTTGCCGCGGTCCCAGGTCAGCGATTTATAGAGCTCGTCCGGCAGTTTCCGCACTTGCTTGATCAAGGTGTTGACGACGGTCTGCGTATCCCTGCTCGGGATCCTGGCGAGCATCACATAGCGCGAATGTCGCTCAACCAACGTGACGATATTGCTGTTGTTCGGTCCACAGATGAGGTCGCCCTCCCAGTGGCCTGGCACGGCGCGATCCTCGACCGACGCCGGCCGTTCGCTGATCGACACGGCATCGACGATCTGGCCCTGCTTGCCTCTCTTTTGTGTTGCATGGCGCGAGCGCCGGAAGAGGCGCTGAGATCGCAGATAAGCTATCAGCTCCTGCTTCAGCACGCCCCGCGCCTGCACATAAAGGCTTCGATAGATGGTCTCGTGCGACACGCGTCGCGCCTCGTTTGCTGGATGTGTCCGCTTCAGCCAACCCGCGATCTGTTCGGGCGACCAGTTCCTTTTCAATTTCACAGCAACAGCTTGCCGCAACTGGCCATGTATCGCCAACTTGCAGGGCTTTGGGCGAAGAGCCCGTTTCCACGCAAGCTTGTCGGCTGCTTCAGCCCGGTAGCGACGCAATCCGCCATTGCGGCGGATCTCGCGACTGATCGTCGAGGCCGAACGACCCAGCGCCCTTGCTATCGCCCGGACAGACCGGCCTTCAACGATACCTCTCGAGATCTCTTCGCGTTCCACCATCGTCAAAGCGCGCATCGAGCGTCGTCGAGCTGGCGGTTTGATGCCGCCGCTCGGTCTTATGTGCGCGAAAATGCTGGTATGCCCTCTGCCCAGCGCCTGGCCGATCGCATGCAGCCCTTCACCCTTCACCCTTCTTCCAGCGCTTCCACAGCTCGGCGCTCTCAGCCGCTGAAACCTTCGTCCTGCTATATGCTCGCCTCATCGTCATCGCTCCACATACTCCTATCAAGGTACGTGTTGCGCTGACCGATTGAACTCACCGGCCCAATTCGGACATTCGCGCGTTTGGCGCCAGCGTTTGCGCGACGGGTCCGGCGAAAGGGATTGCAACGATGCCGTTGCCGAGCTCAGGTCAAAACCGAAAGCGTGCGGATTTTCCATTTCAGCGAGTTTGATGAATCGCCCGCGTGTCGGTCCACAGCAGCGATCGGACAGGTTGAGGGCGTTCGGCAACGAAGTACCGACGCTCATAAGGCCGCCCGAGAAGCAAGTGGCGAAGACTTGTCGGCGGCGTTAAGTCGGCGGTCCACATGACTGGTTTGAGCTCTCAGGCAGCCTTCGAGCGCCCTAGCCTCTTGTCGACGATACGCACTAACCCTTCGATCAGATCCTGACGTTCCTGGTGCTGGGCGCTTCCAAGCAATCCCAGCGAGTGCATGGCATCAACGTGCGTCGTCATGACTTCAGGATCAGGAACGCCCTTTGCACCTATGGCGTTGATGTAACGGCCAAGCGATCGGGCCGCCGCTCCCATCATTGCATCCCTGGTTTCATCGGCAAGAGTCTCCGTGTCCTTCACCGCAGCGTATATCTGCTGCAATTTTTGACGATCTCCAGCGTTGAGCCCCTCTGCCGACTCGCTGATCGCCTTCACGCATTGTCGGACGGCCTCGCGATTTGTCGCCGACTCCCAGAGTGCAGCACCTGCCGCTCCCCCGACGGGATCAACAAACCGTCGCATGGGGCCGTTGTATTGTTCGATCATCTTGCGGCGACGACTCGGTCCAATATAGACGGCGCTATCGACAAACTCCCGGGGACGCTCAATCACTGCTTGAATGCGCACGAGCAGAGCGTGGGCGGTGAATGGACGGACAAGCAGCTCATCCGCGCCACTTTCACGCGCGGCCTCCAGGAAACCAACAGTTGCAGTGTTGGTCATGACGATGATCGACAATTGCCGCGACACATCCTGATATCCGGCCCGTATGAGGCGCGTGAATTCCAGGCCCGAGAGCTCAGGCAAGCGGGATGAAGTTATCACGATGCGAGGATGATGCTCCAGCGTCAGGTCAAGCAATTCGCGCCCATCCTTGGCGTACACGATGTGCTCGAACCCGACAGAACGAAGCACCTCTGCGATGAGGTTTCGCGTCTGCTGAACGGCGTCAGCAATAAGAATGACCTGGGACTGGCTGCTCATCACTTCATTGCGCCAACATTCACGCCGCGCTGCTCACGGCTATTCCGGTGTTGGCTCTGACCTTCCAGAACCGAACCGCCCGTTGCGCCGAGGCGATAGGCACCCGGGCATAGGTCTCGCCGTACTGCTGCGCCTTGTTGAGGCCGCCGCCTCCTCCGATGATCAACATGCAGAGTGTCACAAAGAGATCGCGTTCGAACCCGGCATTGCGGCAGAGGATCGCCAGAGCATCGAGATCCTTTGCCTTGACCAGCCGGCTCGCAAGATCGAAATCCACCTCTACCAGGCGTGCGAGTGCGATCAGGAAGGATGTGTGCTTGTTGTCGCGCAGGATCGTCTCAAGCATTGCGGGCTGAAGGGTGCCGCGCCTCACCAGATCGTCGACGTATTCCTTCGCAAGTTGATAGTCGCTCGGCAGCGCCCCATACGCGGTGGAAAGATGCTCGCGGCTTGCCTCCAGTGCAGCTTCGACGTCAGCGGCCGTTGCGCCCTGGAACTTGCCGATAATTTCCCGACGCAAAGCTGCCGACACCTTGAGGTAGACGTCGTTCAGCAGGTCCAGGGGTACGGATCGGTTGCGAATGAAAGGCGCGTGCAGAACTGGAGAAAGCGACACTCTGTCCGCAACGCGCTCGTATGTCTCCCGACTCAATCGCGCTGTGGTATTCTGGAGAAGCGCGGCCACCACGTTGTCGCCGCCCTTCGCGACCAGGGCACTCGAGACCCGCTCGCCAATGTCGGGGCGTTTGGTGACCGCCATCATGTGGTCTTGGGTCGTTTGCTTAATGACATCGACAAGATCACCCTGCGTAAGCGCCGGTGACGTCTCGATGACAGGCCGAGCCACGTCGATCACGTCAAGTGCGAGGCGCCGCGCCGTACGTCGGATCGGAAGACGACTTGTTGCAACTTTCCGCGCCAGTTCCGCCCGTACCTGCGTTTCAAGATCGGCTGCAACAGCGCCAACGATCTCGTCAAACAGTTCGGCTTCACGCTCCGTTCGGCTGTGAGTTGTGACCAGGAATGCATCCGAAACCTTGCGGAGCAACTCACGACGCTTTTCGCTCGAGCCCTCTTTCGCCAAGTCTAACAGTAGCGCCAAATTGCCGACGGCATTTGCCATGCCAAACTCCTGAAACAGTTCGCGATGTTGGTGCATTGCAGTTAAAACATTGCTTCGCGAATTAGGGTTTGTGCGTTGCGAATACCCAAAATAGGGAGGTGTGTTTTGGGCGGCCGGCGGACTGGGATCTTGGTATGCTTCGCGAGCGCTTGCCGGGACACCGTGAGCACCATTTTTCTTCTTTTCGGAAAGTATCCAGGATTGGGGCGCGACAGAGTCCTGCGCGCGGCACAACAAAGTGCTCGGTTTATATTTCTGTCCGACATGTGGATGCATCACCTATTGGCGCTCACGAATGGATGGGCCTGGTCGACGCTGGCGTATCGCGGTCAATCTGCGCTTGGCCGATTCAGGAGCTGTAGCCAACAAACCGATTGATCATTTCGAGGAACTTGGTGGGTTCCGCGATCTGCCGCGCGATGGAAAGTGGGTAGCAGATTATTGGTTTTGATGAGGCCCAAAGCATACAGCTCCGAAGAATACATCGAGCGGCTCCGCGTTGACGCGACCGTAATCTTTGAGGCGATGATCCGGCGCAACGCAGCATCATCGTCGAATGACTAAATTGGATCGACCAAGCCGGATCGACACATTCTGCATTCCGGCGACACCGGGGCGCCTTTTCGCACAGTTCGGAGACGACTTGCCGCATTTTTGCGGCGAGACGGAGGGGTGAGCGACGGCGCCGAAAGCGCGATTTGACCCCGGGGAGTGAGCAGCGGTCCCGAAGGGACGAATTGATCCTGCGGATCAATTCGAGCGCTCGAACGCCCGGCAGGGCATCGAGGCGCGAACGCCCCGGCAGGGGCTGTTCACAAAGTGGGAAGTGCTCACGCACCCCCACCATCAATTCTAGAGGTCCACTCCAACCTCTGCTACGCCCCAGCGGATGCTTCCGCCCTCCGACCTTCCCATCGAAGACGTGATCCCGCAGATCGTGGCCGAACTGCGCGAGCGCACGCGCCTTGTTATCTCCGCTCCGCCGGGCGCCGGAAAGACGACCCGCGTACCACTTGCCCTTCTGGAAGAAGACTGGCGCGGCGACCGCAAGCTGATCCTGGTCGAGCCCCGCCGCATTGCCGCCCGCGCCGCCGCCGAACGCATGGCGTCCACGCTTGGCGAGAAGGTCGGCCAGACCATTGGCATCCGGTCGCGCCTTGATGTGCGAGTTTCCAACGCCACGCGCATCGAAGTCGTCACCGAAGGCGTCTTCAGCCGCATGGTGCTGTCAGACCCCGGCCTCGACGGCATTGCCGCCGTGCTGTTCGACGAATTCCACGAACGCTCGCTCGATGCGGACGAGGGCCTCGCCTTCGCCATGGATGCGCAGTCGGTCATCCGCGAAGACCTGCGCATCGTGCTGATGTCGGCGACCCTGCCCGGCAATCTCACGCGCGACTTCTTCGACGGCCCTGTTGTCGAAAGTCTCGGCCGCGCGTGGCCCGTGGAAACGCGCTATCTGGGCTACGAGCCGCGCGAACGTCTGGAGGATCAGGTGGCCGCCGCGATCCGCAAGGCGCTGTTCGAGGAAGACGGCTCCGTTCTCGCCTTCCTGCCCGGCGTCGCGGAGATCCAGCGGACCGTCGATCGCATCGGGCCTGTCGCGGACGACGTTATCATCGCGCCGCTCTATGGCGCGCTCACGCCGCAGGAACAGACCGAAGCCATCGCGCCCGCACCAAAAGGCAAGCGCAAGGTTGTTGTCGCCACCGACATCGCCGAAAGCGCCATCACCATCGAAGGCGTGCGCGTCGTTGTGGATTGCGGCTTTGCGCGTGTTCCGCGCTTCGACCCACAGATCGGCGTCTCGCGTCTTGAAACCATCCGCCTCGCCGTCGCCAACGCCGACCAGCGCCGCGGCCGCGCGGGCCGCACAGGGCCGGGCGTGTGCTACCGTCTCTGGCGCGAAGCCGAGATGCGCGGCTTTGCAGCTTCGCCCTCACCCGAGATCGAGAACGCCGATCTGACGGGCCTCGCGCTCGATCTGGCGCGCTGGGGCGCAAAGACGCCTGGCGATCTCAGCTGGCTCAATCCGCCACGCGAAACGCCGTGGCGGCTCGCCCGCGAACGCCTGCTCGCCAGCCATGCGCTTACTTCAGATGGCGAGATAACTGCGCTGGGCAAACGCCTGAGCGATTTCCCCCTGCCGCCACGCCTTGCGTTGATGGTGCTGCGCGGGGCCGAGATCGGACAGGCGCAACTCGCGGCCGATATTGCAGCACTCCTCTCTGAGCGCGATCTCGGTGGCCGCTCCAGCGATCTCGACCAGCGCCTGTCGCGCTTTCGGTCCGACACCGGCCAGCGCAGCCGCGCCATGCGCGATCTCGCCATTCGCTGGGCGAAGCTGGCCGGCGGCAAAACCGCCGCGCCGATCAGCGCCGCTGCCGTTCTTGCCCTCGGCTTCCCCGAACGCATTGGCCGCCTGCGCGGTTCGGCGCCCGGCCGCTTCATCCTGGCGGGCGGTCGCGGCGCGCGTGCTGGACGAAACTGATCCGATGGCGTCACAGCAATGGATCGTTGTCGCCGACATGACCGGCAGCGGCGCAGATCTCCGCATCACGCTGGCCGGCCGCTATTCAGAAGAAGAGGCCCTCAGCTCCGACGCCGTCGAAACGCGCGAGGAAGCCCGCTTCGACCCAGAATCCCGCCGCGTCCGCGCCCGTCGGTTAAAAACCCTCGGCGCCATCAACCTCGAAGACACCCCCCTCCCGACGCCGTCGGGAGATCTTGTCCGGCAAGCTCTTCTCGTAGCCATCCGCGAGCAGGGCCTTGGCCTGCTGCGTCATGGCGAGGGCGCCCAGACCATTATCCGCCGCGTCGACCTGCTCAGCCGCGTGATCGGTGATCCTTGGCCGTCCAGCTTTGCCGACCTCGCCATGTCCCGCCTCGCAGACTGGCTTGGCCCCCAGCTCGACAGCCCGGCCGCTCTCGACTCTCTTTCCGGCGGTCAGGTGAGCGACGCTCTCCTTACCCAGCTCGACTGGCCCCTTCCGCGCGACCTCAGCCGTCTCGCGCCAAAGACCTGGACCACACCGGTCGGCCGCGACGTCCACATCGACTACGGCGCGGAGGGCGGCCCCGCGGTGGAGTGCAAGGTGCAGGAGGCGTTCGGGCTCGCGACTCATCCGACAATTGCGGACGGTAGAATCGCTTTGACGGTCACTTTGCTTTCCCCAGCGTTCAAGCCTGTTGCCGTGACTCGCGACATTCCGGGTTTCTGGCGTGGTGGCTATCACGACATGAAAAAGGACATGAAGGGGCGCTACCCCAAGCATAATTGGCCGGACGACCCGGCTGCCGCCATTCCGACCAGTCGTGCCCGCCCTCGCGGCAATTGACGCTAACGGCAACAATTCGGAACGTAAGGTCTTTACACATATTTTCGTGGGTTTTCGAACATACCCTTCGTTCGAAATACCGAAATTTACCATCACGGATTCGCGTCCGGAGGATTGCGCGACTGCGGCATTCGCCGTGTCTTTTAGGTCGAATTCCCCGAAATCCCTACGTGAACCGCGCGATCTCTGTTGACGGCTCGTAACGCAAACCGCAGGTTCAGACCGCGCTAACCGGGGGCAATTACATCCGGCGGCGCCGGCGTCCGCAAATAAAAAAACGGGACGCTGCGGGAGCACCAGCCATCAGGGAGAACGCGCACTATGGCGCAGCAATACCGTATTTCGTTCATGAGCCTGCTTGCCTTGGGCGTAGCCATGCCTGCGTTCGCGCAGGAAGGCCCGCAAACCGAGCCGCAAGCCGATAACGGCCGCGACGTCGTGGTCATCACCGCCAACAAGCGGGAAGAGACCCTCCAGGACGTTGCCGTCGCCGTCACCGCCGTCACTTCGGAAGACAAGCAGCAGCTCGGCATCATCACCGTCACCGACCTGACCAACGTCACGCCGGGCCTGTCGTACACGCCCGGTAACGAGCGCGTCACGCTGCGCGGCATCGGTCGTCTGACCAACAGCTTCGGCGCCGATCCGGGCGTCGCCAACTACAATGACGGCCTCTACACGCCGTTCGCGGTCATGGCCGGCAAGGATTCGCAGTTCATCCAGCGCGTCGAAGTTCTGCGCGGCCCGCAAGGCACGCTGTACGGCCGCAACGCCATCGGCGGCGCGATCAACACGATCTCCAAGCGCCCGACCGACGATTTCTCGACCGACTTCAAACTCGGCGTTGGCAACTACGGCTACACCAACCTTGTCGCAGCCGTCTCGGGCCCGATCACTGACTCGGTCCGTTACCGCGTCGCCGGTCAGCGCGAACAGCGCGACGGCATCGATTTCAACTACGGCACCAACAAGAACCAGGGCTGGGAAATCGACGACTATTACTACGAAGCCCAACTTGAAGGCGATATCGGCGATCGTTTCAGCTGGTGGCTGAAAGCTGCTGACTCGGGCTACAACAAGGCCGGTCCTCCGGGCGGCGCCACGGCGACGTTCTCGACTGCCCAGTTCCTTCCCAACTTCAACCTGTCTGGCGGCGTCGGCCCTAACCCGGCCTTTGCATACTCGAACCCGTCGGTGATCTCGTACACCCAGACGGGCACGCGCACGGACAACCCGTTCGCCACGAACGGCGAGCACGCCTACAACACCAACTACGCCGCGACGGCGAAGCTCGACCAGTATGACGAAGCCATCGCCGAGGCGGTGTATTCGACCGACTGGTTCGACATCAAATACGTCGGCGGCTACACGTTCTACGATTACAAACTGACCAGCGATGGCGACGGCACGCCGATCGACTCGATCACGTACAACTCGATCAACAGCCAGATCACGGCGGGTCCGTGCGCCGCGTTTGGCGCCAACCAGCTCATCGGCTTCCCGACCTCGACGCTTACGTCGCTGGGCGGCGCCGGTTGCATCTCGGCTTCGGGCCCGCGCACGATCTACCCGAACGTGAAGAACCTTTACGCCGAGAGCCGCTCGCTGTTCTCGAACGAGATCAACCTGATCTCGACGACCGAAGGTCCGCTGCAGTGGATCGGCGGCGTCTACGCCTATCAGGAGAACTCGAAGCAGCCGGGTCAGGTTCAGACGCTCGACAACGAGCCGCTGGCCAACAGCTACTTCAACTACCTCGGAACGAACACCTTCATCGCCAACCCGAACCGCTACCTGCAGTACTTCAGCAACACCAGCCTGTTCAACGCCTACGGCGTCTACGGCCAGGCGGACTACACGCTGAACGACCAGCTGAAGTTCACGGTCGGCCTTCGTTATTCGAAGGACATCAAGGAGTCGAAGGAAGAAGCCTTCCTCGCCTGCTACATCCTCTGCACCGCGAACGGCCTGCCGTCGTACACGAACATCACGCGCACCCAGTACGCCGACGTGTTCGCCGCGACGCAAGCCGTCAACGGCTACACCACGACCCTCGACGCCCGCGGCTTCGGCGTTCGCAACCTCAAAGGCGCCTGGGAAGCTGTCACCGGCACGGCCGGCGTCGAATACCGTCCGATGGAAGACACGCTCGTCTTCGGCAAGTACTCGCGCGGCTACAAGGCTGGCGGCTTCAACAACCTCGGCTTTGCTCTCAACCCGTACACGGATTCAGAGTTCGTCGACTCGTACGAAGCTGGCTGGAAGCAGACCTGGGCTGATTGGGGTCTGACGACCAACGCAGCCGTGTTCCTCTACAAGTACACGGACGCTCAGGCGCCGTTGGGCGTCGTCACGACCAACCCGACCACGCTGCAGCAGACCACGTCGACGCAGTTCGTGAACCTGCCGGAAGTCGAGACCACTGGCTTCGAACTCGAAGGCAACTGGAACCCGATCGATCCGCTGAACATCGGCTTCACCTACGCCTACCTGAACGCGGAAATCACTCAGTCGGACGTCTATCTCGATCCGTCGCGTGACGCGCGCTGCCATTCGTCGGCCGCTCCCGCCACCTCCGCTACCTGCGTGGCGACGGTTGGACCGACGTTCGCGAACATCGTGAATGACCCGACGGCTCGCCGTTCGGTTGAAGGCAACACCCTCTCCCAGACGCCGAAGAACAAGGTCGCTATCAACGCCTCCTATCGCATCGACATGGAAGATGGTTCGTATTTCCTGCCGACCATCAGCTACTCGTGGCGCGACAAGTTCTTTGACTCGTTCTTCAACAACGCGAACGAAGAGTCGCCCGCTTACGACAACGTCGACGCACGTCTGAACTGGAAATCGGCTGACGAAATCCTCGGCCTGACCCTCTGGGTCCGCAACCTCACGGACGCGACCCAGAACACCAGCGTCAGCGCCAACGGTTTCCGCAACACGGACTCCGGTCGCTACCAGACCTTCTCGTACACGCCGCCGCGGATGTTTGGCGTGGACCTGCTGGTCCACTACTAGACCTGATCGCGTCACCGCGAACCAAACTGGTGACTTCCAACTTGCGCCGGCCCCTCATCGGGCCGGCGCTTTTCGTTTGGGGATGGGTTGATGAGCCTGACCTCTCCATCACGTGAGCGCCTGCCGTCGCGGCTCGGCCCTCCGGCGGCGATTGACCTTCGACCGGAACGGCGCGCGAATGAGAGGCCACACCGAACACGGCGGGCTATCGAGGAGGAACGCCATGAAGCCTGCACTTCTTGCTATCGCGATGTTGGCTCTCGCATGCGGCGAGGCGGCCGCTCAGGGCGCATGGCAGCCTCCCGCGCACGCCCGATGGAAAGCCTGACCTGCAGGGCATCTGGACCAATGCCAGCCTCACGACGCTGGAAAGGCCGGCGCAGTTCAAGGGCCCAACCATCCCGGCCGAACGCGCGAAGCAGATGGAGAGCGCGCGGGCGCGAATGATGCGCGCCTCCAACGCGCCAACCAATCCCAAGGAAGGCGCGCCGACGGATGGCAATGCGAATGCCGGCTACAACTCCTTCTGGATCGACCCGGGCACGCAGTACGGCGTCGTGAACGGCGAGGTGCGATCGTCGTGGATCGTCGATCCGCCCGACGGCCGCATTCCGTATACGCCGGCCGCCAAGAAGCACTTCGAGGACAGGCTGACCCGGATGCGCAGCAGCTGGGACGGACCGGAGATCCGGCCCCAGGGTGAGCGCTGCATTGTCGGCTTCGGATCAACGGCCGGACCGCCGATGATGAATGTGCTGTACAACAATCACTATCAGATCGTGCAGACGCCGACGCATGTAGTGATCACGGCGGAGATGATTCACGACGCGCGCATTATTCCGATCGGCGAGAAGCGAAGCGCGGGCGGCTTCGACACCTGGCTGGGCGACTCGGTTGGCTGGTGGGAGGGAGACACGCTGGTGGTGCAGACCCGCAATTTCCATCCCGACATTCGCGTGCGCCCCAACATGGGCGACAGCTATTATGTCGGCGAGAACCCCACGGTGACGGAGCGGTTCACGCGCGTCGGGCCGGACGCGATCAATTACAGCTTCACCGTCGAAGACAAGGACGCGTTCACGACGCCCTGGCGCGGGGAGATGGCGCTGACGGCAAGCCGTGAGCGGATGTACGAATATGCGTGTCACGAGGGCAACCACGCCCTGCCCGGCATCCTTGCCGGAGCGCGCCATGACGAGAGTCTTGGCCGTGTGACGGGAGCCGTGGGCGACACGGAGTAGTTCTGCCCACGTCAAAACGCTCTAACGCGCCGACAGACCGCCGATCAGCGTCTGCACGAAGCGGCCGACGATATCGGCATCGCCTCCGATCGTCTCCGATGCGCATGTCGGAGGCGACGTTGATCGCCGCGAGCAGCAGCGCGCCCGCCACCGCAGGATCCACCGGCCGCGCCGAACCATCGGCCACGGCATCGGCGATCATCGCGGAGAACTGCCGGCTCACCTTGTAGGACTGGGAGATGATCTCGACCTGGTGCTCCTGCGGCATCGACGAAAGCACCGACGTCCGCAGCAACGGACCTTCCGGCCCCAGCTGGAAACGGATCAGGCCCGCCACTGCCGCCGACAGACGCTCCATCTCCGTACCCGGCATCGACGCCACGCGACGCTGCGCCTCGCGCGCGATGCCGAAGCTGCGCCGGAAGCAGGCGGCGACCAGATCGTCCTTCGCCTCGTTGTGATGGTAGAATGCGCCCTTGGTGACATTGAGCGCAGCCGAGATGCGATCGACCGAGGCGCCGCGATAGCCGTGCTCGTTGATCTGTCGCGTGGCGGCCATCAGGAAGTTTTCCTTGGCTGCATCAGCCGGCGCGATTGCGGTGCGCAGATCGAGATCGCCAAGCGATATCGCGACGTCCTTGGGCATCATGCCGTTGACGACGATGTCGGTCATCCGCCGGGCCAGACGCGGGAAATGTTCGAGGTCGAAATCGCCGAGCCAGATGTTCGCCCAGTAGAGCTGTTCGAGCAGCACGAGCGCCTGAATCGTCTTGCCCGTCTTGTCGACGTGGGCCAGTTCGGGGGTATCCAGCAGCGATCGCACGCGGCGGAACAACTGCGCGTATCCCTGGGCCACCTGCTCCCGAAGTTCGCCCTCCAGAGCCCGGATCGCAGAAAAAGATGCGAGCTCCACGACCTCGCCCCGGCGCACAGCGGCATCCCGCTCGACGAAAAGCGCGATCAACCGGGCGATCCGGGAGGCTGCATCCGGGGCCTGTTGGGCCTCGTCCAGCAGGCCATGGAAGATCGTGAAGCCGGATTCCAGACAGGCGACCGCCAGCTCCTCCTTCCGGGGGAAGTAGTAGGTGACGCCGGTGGCTCTCAGACCGATGAGTTCGGCGACCGAAGTCAGCCGCATCCCCTTGAAACCATGGCTATTCAGCACCGGAATGGCCGCAGCGATGATGTCGGCGCGGCGGCGCTCGAAACGGTCCATCCCGGCGGCCGGCGCGTCCCGTTCGCCGCCCGCTTCTGTGTCGTTCTGGCTCTTCGGGCCTGGCACTCTGTGCCTTTCTCGGCTGTACCCGCGTGGAGGGCTTTTGAGACAATAGCGAAATTCACCATGCGGCAATCGCCCATTTGGCGAAGGTTTGACGACTTGAACCTCGCATTAACGAAAAACTCAGCTTGTTGGCTTGAGCCTTGCTCCATGGTTCGTTGAGCCATCAGGGATGAACCCCATGACGTCTTATGAGCAGCTAGCCCGGCGCTATTGCGCCCTTCTCGGCGAGAATGCCGATGACCGGATAGACGGTGTTCCCGTCTGGCGGATCGCCATGGCCGACCTCGAAGCGGCGATGAATGCGCTCGATACTTTCGGGCTCGACGTGCGAACCACCTTCCACGAAATTGCCGAGGCAACCGATACGCCGAAGCCGAAGAACTTCTTCATCCGCCGCGTCGCCTAGACTTTCGATCTCTCAGACTTTCCGGCGCTTGCCAGACGCTGCTTCCTTCATCAGCGCGCGCGTCGTCTCCACCACCGTGTTGTCCTTCGCGACTTCGCCCTGGTCCAGCTGGTCGAATGGCACCAGCGTTCTCCGTGTCCTGAAATAATCGCTGTGCACGCCCGGCCGCCATCCATCGAGGAAACGGTCCAGCATCCAGCGTTGATGTTCCAGCCGCGCCATCACCGGGTCCGGCTCGGCTTCGCTGCTGAACGATCCGGCTGCTGGCGGCAGTTCATGCGTTTCGCGATAACCTGACTCGGCAGACAGCCAGCGGCCGAGGTCAAACCCGGCAACGAACGCCTTCGTCCGCATGTGCGCCGCGGCCCGCCGGTTCGCGACGCGCAGCTGGTCTGGCAACTCCGCCCACGTCCTTGCGGTGGATGTGACAGCGCCGGTCGATTTACGTTCGTTGTCGGCGTGGAGGCGTGAATACTCAGCATGATAACGCTGCGCCTGATAGTCGAAAGGCTGCTCGAGCATACCCGCGCCATCGAACGCTGCAGGCCACGACCCGAACGAGACAACGCGCAGGTTGCAGAGCTTGCCCTCCGCCGTTGCTTGTTTCTCGCGCTCCTCCTGAACGTCGGCCGGCCCGCCCACCAGTCCAGTGCCATGCCGCACGCTGGGCAAGCCCGCGCCGTGCTGGGCGCACACGAACAGCGGGGCGATGAACAGGCCGTGGCGCAGCGCCATCGCGCGTATGGCGAACGCCAGTCCGAGCGGCTTGTGATCCTGGTCGATCGCCACATAGACCGCGCAGATCGGCGCTTTCTCGACCCGCTTCTGCAGGCGCTGGATCAGCCCGTCCGGCCGCGTGTCGGCGAGACGGAAGTCGCCGGAGATGAAAGCGAAGTCGACATGCTTCACGAGTTCTTCGTGGCGGCCGTTGAAGTCCAGCGCCAGCGAGCCCTCGGCTGACGGATCGACAACGGTGACCATCAGCTTCGCCTCGCCGGGGGTCACGCATGTGACGACGAATTCGCGCGCGATCTCCTGCCCGACCTGTCCGAAGCCGACGATAAGAATGTGCTGTGTGGGCGCGGCCAATGCCTGCGCCAGCAGATAGGGCGGATGCGCCAGCATCACTTGCCGCGCCGCGCCGCCTGAATAGGAGAACGGCGCGAGCTTTGGCGTCGAGCGCTGCGTGTTGGCGCGGTCGCGGCTCAGACGGTCGCGAATCCACGGGTCGCGGATGTGGGCGAGCACGTCGGCCTTCGGGCACTCCTGCGCCACGACCTGCGCGGTTTGCCATGTGTCGGCATCGTCGCCTTCGTCGACGACAACGCGGCGCGCACGTTTTGCGCTGGCGCGGCGGAGCTGGGCTTTCAGATCGCCACCGCGCTCAAACGTGGCGAGACGCTGGGCCGTGGGCAGGCGTTCGTCCGCGAGGTGGATCGCGCCTTTTTTCTTGAACATGCGGTTGTGGTTGGCTGCATACTCCATCGCAGCGGGCCCCATGCCGATGATCACATGATGACCGCCCGCAAAGGTGCGAAAGATCATGTCAGCAACGCTTGATCCGATCGCCAGCGCCAGCAATCGAATGGCGATTACAATGGATGCAAACACGCCAAGCGCCCGCGCCGGTTCAAGCCAGTTTAACGCCTCCGGCCTGAGCTCGCTGTCGTAGTAGATGTCGGACAGCAGCAGCACCTTGACCGTGCGCACGACGATATCGGCCGTCTGGCGCAAGTCCGTCGGCGCGTTGAGTTCTGTACGATCCATCCCATCGCCGCCAGACCGAGCGCGGCGACGCCAGAGATGAAGGCGGCAGCAAGCACCAGGCGCAGGAACACTTTCCCTCGCCCGCCGACAGGACGTCCGCTCACCTCGGCATGGGCGCCAGCCATTCGCGTTCCCCGGTCTCCCGCGCGCGGCGGAGGCATTGACGTTAGGTGGAAATGCGAGGCGCCGCAAACACTACAATGTGGCGCAACTGCATGCTAACACACCGAAACAATGTGGGGATGCATGTGATGCCGGGGGGCTCTGGCAAGTTCGTCATGGTTCCGGTCGGCCCGAGCGGGCCGTCCTATAGGCCGGACCAGGACTATTTTTCTGTCGCGCTGCTGGCCGTGCACATGACGGCAGGCGGCCTGAAACTGTCGCGCTTTGCCCCTGTCGTATGGGCTTCCGTGACGCACGCGGCATTCGATGGCGAGAATGGCCGCAAGCGCCTGCTCGGCCTGTATCCCGGTACGAGCAATGACCGTCCGAAATTCGCGCGTGACGATCGCATGACGCTGGTCGACCTGCAGCTGGTTCCGCGCATGATTGCGCGTGAGGAGCTGGACGTCGATTTCACTCTCGCAACGGTTCGCGAAAAGGATTTCCTTGCCGGGGTGCTGAAGGCCGCCGCCGAAATCGCCGCCTCCCCCGCCGCCACCTTCGTCAGCCAGATCATCCCCGGCGCTGCCGGCGCGACGGGGATCGCGAAGGGGGCGGCGGAGGCGGTGGGCAGCGTCAAGGCGAGCATCGACGACCTGCTGGATGCGGACAAGGTGAAGTCGCTTGGCCGCTACCAGCAAACGCTTCGCGCCCCGATGCAGAGCGGCACGTTCGCCTTCATCGAATCAGGTGAAAGCGCGCAGGGCCTGACCTTCGATCCGCACACCAGCCAGCTGACGAACGCCAAGGGTCCGATCACGTCGCCTTACGCCGTCGTGCGCCTGATGTGCGAGACGACGCGACCGGACTGGATGTCGCTGCCGGACATGGTGCAGGCCTGGACCCGCATCCGGGAGACGAAGATTGCGGGCGGCGATGTAACGGCCGCGATCGACCACTTCCGGCTGACGGCGCAGACGTCGCCTGACCTGACGCCGGCCGATGCGGTGAAGCTCACCGCCGCCGTCCAGCAGAAATTCGCGCCCGAACTTGCCGGACAGGAATCCGCGGACGTTGGCGATGTCGGCAACATGGAATCCGCGCTCGCATTTTTCATGCAGGGCGATGTGGCCGCTGAAGAGTCCGCGTCGATCGACCTGCCGCCGCAACTGGCCGAGGGACCTTTCCAGCGCTCCCTGAAAATGGCGCTGAGACATGAGGGCGGTTATGTCGATCACCCTGCCGATCGCGGTGGGCCAACCAACAAGGGCGTAACGCTGAAAACCTGGCGCGCCTATCTGCGCGCGAAGAACCCGGCGATCAGCGATGCCGAATGTGATCGCTGCTTCGTTGAAGGCGATGACGGAAGAGCAACTCGCGGAAATCTACTATCAGGGCTACTGGCGCCCAGCGCGTTGCGTCGAGATGCCGAACGAAGCGCTGGCGGCAGTGTCGTTCGATGCAGCGATCAACCACGGCCCGGCGCAGGCGATCCGCCTGCTGCAGCAGGGCGCGGGGATGGCGGCGTTCGACTGCGATGGCCGGTTGGGTGGACGGACACGCGCGCGGCTGAAATCGGCTGCGGCAGATTCCGTCACGCTGATTGATGGCATGTTGCTCGCGCGCGAACGCTTCTATCGCCAGATCGTGCGCGACGATCCTTCACAGGGCGTGTTCCTGCGCGGCTGGATGAACCGGCTGGCGGGCCTGAAAGCTTACGTCATGCCGCTGCTGACCGGCGCGCCAGCGGGACAGGACACCGAAAGCGCGATGCTCGACGACACCGGGGACGCACTGCTGCTACGCGCAGCGGACGCCGATTTCAGCGCGTTCACGGAAACGAAGGAGGGCCGCAATGGTTGATCAGCCGCCTCCTCGCCTGCCTGACACGCCGGCCATGCCCTATGAAGACCGCGACCGCGATCTCCTGCGCACGGAGATCGACGCCCTTTTCCCAATGCTGTGGAAGACCGACTCAAGCACACAGCTCGCATCCCTGCTGAACGTCATCGCCCGCGCCAAGACGATGGGGCTTCCGGGCTTCGAGCTGCTGAAGGATTTCGCCGAGCGCCTGCGCCGCAACCGCGCGTTCGACGATCTCTACGTGCTGACGTCTGAAATGAACTCCGACGGCCTCGATACGCCGCGGACCCGGCATCTCGAAATCCAGGCCTTGATCGAACTCGGCGTGTTCGAGACGGCGCTCGATCTGGTCCGCCCGCTGCTCGCGGGCAGCGTTACCGATCCAGATGCGGACAAGGACAAGGCCAAAGCGGAAAAAGCCAAAAATGTCCGCGAGGCTTATGGCCTGCTCGGCCGCATCTACAAGCAGATGTTTGTCGAAGCGCGCAAGCCCGAACGGCGCACTGAGCCGGAGGCGCTGCGCCTGTTCCTGCAACGCTCCTTCAACGCCTACATGAAGGTCTGGTCGGAGCTGCAGTCGACCGAGACGGCGTATCAGGGCGTCAACGCGCTCGCCGTCGCGCGCATGGCGCAGGGCGCCAATCTCACCGAGACGGATGACTCGGCGGAGGTGGCCGCCCTCGCGCAGACAATCATCGCCGTACTCAACACGTCCAAGGAAAAGGACATCTGGTCCGAAGCCTCGCGCGGCGAAGCATTGATCGCGCTCGGCCGCTACGGCGAAGCAGCGCAGGCCTATGCCGCCTATGCCGACCATCCGGATGTCGAAGCGTTCGCGCTCGGCTCATCGCTGCGTCAGCTCGAAGAAATCTGGGGCCTCAAAGGCGAGGACCCCGAGGCAGGCAAGCCGGTTCGCATTCTGAAGACCGCCCTGCTGGCGAAGGTCGACGCCATCGCCGCTCCAACAAGGAAGCCGGCAAGGCGCCGGCCGCGTTGCAGGCCGAGCGCGTGAAGATGACGCCGCGCGAGATCAAGCTGGCGGACAAGGATCTCGCCAGCATGCCAATGCCGGCTCCGGCGCCAGCGCCGGGTGTGACGGGCGCATCGCCTGAAGCCCTGCAGAAGACCTATGGCATCAACAGCCCGATCGGCCGCAAGGCGATCCGGCGCAAGCTGCAACTCTCCAGCGCCGTCTGCCGCGTCTGCGGCCCGCGCAATGGCGAGATGCAGGGCATGGCCACCGGCTTCGCCATTCGCGGCGACCTGCTGCACGAAAGCTTCGGGCCGGGGCCGGTGATCGTCACCAACAACCACGTCATCTCCACACGCGGCACGATGGGCGCACGGCGGCCGGACCTGTGCACGGCCATCTTCATGTCGGAGACCGAGGAAGAAGATCCGCCGACAAAATTCGAGCGTGTATTGTGGGAGTCGGACATCGACGCGCACGACATCACGATCCTGAAACCGAAGGGCGACTTGCCCGCCGGCGTCGTGCCGCTGTCCGAACTGATGGCCGGATCGCTGGGGCCCCGCGCGCAGGACGATAACGGCATTGGCCGCTGCTATGTGATCGGCTTCCCGTTGGCGAAGGAACTGTCCTTCTCGCTGGCGGACAACATCCTGCTTGATCACAACGCGCCGTCGGATTGCGCCATCTCCAGCCAGGACGGCAAACGTGTGTGCAAAGGCGTGCCGCCCAACCCCGTGCGCGTGCACTATCGTACGCCGACGATGGAAGGAAATTCCGGCAGCCCGGTGTTCGATGCCGACACCATCACCCTGCTGGGCGTTCACCACGCCGGCGCGCGCGACATGAAGCGCTTGAATGGCAAGACGGGAACCTACGCTGCCAACGAGGGCATCTGGATCGACAGCATCCGCGAAGCCATCGCGACGTCGCTGGCGAATGGCGCAATGGAAGCTGACGGCGTGGCGCCGCACTGGGGCATGGCTGCCACGACGCCGGACCCAGTCGACCCGGGCGACCTTGTGGTTCCGGCAAGCGTCGCGAAATCCATGATCGTTCCCGGCTTTGCGGGCGATCCCATCCCCGGCGTGTCGGCCTATGCATCGGAGTTGATTTATCCACCGGGCAAGGCGAAGGACGAGGATCGGCGCGCGGCGCAGCTCGAGACCGTCATCGGCGTCGATAACCGCACGCGCCTGCTCGACACACAGATGGCGCCGTGGCGCATGATCTGTGCGATCCGCGCGCGCTGGGGCTCGCGCCTGATGGTCGGCACGGGCTGTTTCATCGGGCCCGACACGATCCTGACTGCGGGCCACGTGACCTACGCGCGCGAGTTCCAGACACTGGCGCAGCAGATCGAAGTGATCCCCGGCCTCAGCGTTGAACGTGCCGGTGGGGAGAAGCGCCCCTATGGCTCGGCCTTTGCGCGCGAGGTCCACGTTCACGAGAACTGGAAGAATGGCTTTTCGCCCCGCTTCGACGTGTCCGTTATCAAGCTCGACAAACCGCTGGGCCAGCAGGTCGGCTGGTTCGGCCTTGGCGCACGGCCGCGCGAGGAGCTGATGCTCAACTGGGCGCATGTCACCGGCTATCCGGGCGAGATGAAGGAGGAGCGGCCCGCGGGCGCGCCTGCCGACCAACCCTCGATTCAGGCCGCCCAACTCTGGCATCACGCCGCCCCGATCGAGGACATCGAGAACGGCCGGCTGTTCTACAAGACCGACACGACGCCGGGCCAGTCCGGCGCTCCGGTCTATGTTCTCTCCGAAGCGGGACAGTATGGCGCGCCGCAAGTTGTCGGCGTTCATGCTTATGGTGCGCGCTCAACCCCGGGCGCGATCGGCCTTGCCAACTCTGGCGTGTGGATCGACGCCGATATGCTGACGAAGATCCTGGCCTGGAGTGGTAAGTGAAGCGATCGACTGTGAAGCTGGACGATGCGGCGGTGAGCCGGATCGCCCAGGTGATCCATGCCTCCATGCGCGCGTGGCAGAGAGCGAACGGCCAGACCCCGGCGCCGGCCTGGGCGCGCGCGCCCAAATGGATGAAGGAGTCGACCATACAGTCGGTCGTCTGGCGTCTCGCGAACCCGCACGCCAGCACCTCGGAACAGCATGACCAGTGGTTGATCCAGAAGAAGGCAGATGGCTGGAAGCATGGACACGTGAAGGATGCGAAGAAGAAGACGCATCCGATGATCGTGCCCTACGATGCGCTGCCGGATTTCGAGCGTCGCAAGGACGCGCTGCTCAACGCGGTTGTGGACGCGCTCGCAAAGCCGATGAAGTAGGCGCGACCTACTTCTTGGCTTTGGCGGCGGCGTCTGCGGCGATACGTTCCGCGTCAGCCTGGCTGAAGCCAAGTTCAAGCAGCACTTCAATTGTGTGCTCGCCCAGCAGCGGCGGTTCGCGACGGATATCGGCGGGCGTGCCGCCGAAATTCACCGGGTGCTGCATGGCCGTGTAGGAGAAGCCGGCCGGGTGCTCGCGCTCGTGGATGAAGCCGGTGGCGCGCAGGTGCGGATCCTCCAGCACTTCCTGCAGCGTGGCGCAACGGGCGGCTGGAATGTCGGCCTTGCCCAGCAGGTCGAGCCATTCATCTGTTGTCTTGGTGGCGGCGACTTCACCGACGAGCTGGTACAGCGCGCTGATGTTGGCCGTGCGCGCGTTGTAGGTCGAGAAGCGCGGATCCTGCGTCATCACTTCGGGGCGGCCGCCCATCTCGAAGAACGTCATCCACTGCTGGTCGCTGTACGGCATGATGCCGATATAGCCGTCCTTCTGTGGGGTACGGCATGCGGTTGATGCTGGAGGAGCGGGTGTAGGCCATCTGCGCCATCGGCGGCTGGAAGGTATGGCCGTAGAGGTTCTCGACGAGGTTGAACGCGGTGAATGACTCCAGCATCGGCGCCTCGATGAACTGGCCCTTGCCCGTCGTCGATTTCGCGAACAGTCCGGCAATGGTCGCGTAGGCGGCGTGCAGGCCGGACACCTTGTCGGCCATCAGCGCCGGCATGTAGCGCGGCGGCCCGCCATCGCGGACGTGGAACAGATCGGCGACGCCTGAGCCCGCCTGGATCAGGTCGTCATAGGCAGGCTTGCCGGCGTAGGGGCCGTCAGCGCCATAACCGGCGCAATGCACGTAGATGATGTCTTGGCGCAGGGCCTTGAGATCATCATAGCCGAGGCCGAGCCGCTTCAGCCCGTCCATGCGAACGTTGGTGAAGAACACGTCGCACTGTTTTGCGAGCCGGCGCAGCGCTTCGATGCCATCGGCGGTCTTGAGGTCGAGCAGGATCGCGCGCTTGTTGCGGTTGCAGCCCATATAGATCGCGCCCATGCCCGGCGCAGGCGAGGGGCCGGCGTGGCGCATGATGTCGCCCGTGCCATTCTCGACCTTGATCACGTCGGCACCCATGTCGCCCATCAGCTGCGTGGCGTAGGGGCCGAGCACGACCGTCGAAAGGTCGAGGATCTTGACGCCCGCGAGCGGGCCGGTGGACGCCGTGGCCATGAACTCTCCCATGCCGCCGTCAGGGCGCGGCTTGATGACTGCCTAGCCGTGGCGGCCGCATTTGCAAGCCCTGCGGGCCTGCGCACACGGCCAAATGAGGCGGTCAGTTCGTCGCGATCCGCTTCGCTTCGCGCGGGCCGCCCTGGAACAGCGTGAGGCTTTGCGCGGGGCCGTCGCCGGTCGGGAAAACGATACGGATGCCCGCTTCCTGGAAGTGGAATTCCGTGTCCGACGTCGCCACCAGGGGGAAGGCGCCCTGCCCGGTGGCCTGTGCGGTCAGCCCGCCATCGACGCGGGTGATCGTGATGTTGAAGTTGGGCATCAACTCGTAGACGCCGACATAGCGGTCGAGAACAGCAGGCGCGACGGTGACGGGTAGGAGGGGGGCGGGTGGGGGCGGGGGGGGAAGGCCGAGCCAGATGCGCGCGATTTCCGTGCCCAGCCGGGTCGAGCGCGCGCTTTCGAGATTGGCGAGGGCGATAACGGTCAGGCCATCATCCGGAAAGCGGACCATGTGCGTCGAGAAGCCGTTGATGCCGCCATTGTGCCAGATGTTCTTGTGGCCGCCGAGATCATCGGCGAGGAGGCCAAAGCCGTACTTGTCACCCTGGTCGGTGGTCATGGCGGTGCGCGAGGCGGCGGACACAACCTTGTCGCCAAAGAACGCCTGCTCCCAGATCAGCAGGTCATCGACCGTCGAATAGAGGGAGCCGGCGGCATAGGGCAGCGACATGGCGAGGTAGGTCGCGTTGGTCCACTTGCCGTCAGCAAAGCCATAGCCCGCGGCGCGACGCGGCAGGATGGTCGTCGACACATCGTATCCGCTGTCTTTCATTCCGAGCGGTTTGAAAATGTGGGTATCGATGTAGTCGGCATAAGTCTGCCCACTAACCCTCTCAATGACGTAACCCAAAACGATGTAGCCCGAATTGTCGTACGCGAACTTCGTACCGGGCTCGAACGCCAGCGGCTGGTCGCGCGTCATCTCGATGATCTGCTCAGGCGTGCGGTCTTGTGCCGCCATCTTCTCGAAGAAGTTCGGAATGTCAGTGTAGTCGCCAATGCCTGAACGGTGGGACAGCAGGTGGCGGATCGTCACCTTGGCCCAGGCGGCGGGCGCATTCGTGTAATATTTGCTGATCGGGTCTTCGATGTTCAGCCTGCCTGCCTCCGCGAGTTGCATGATCGAGGCGGCGGTGAATTGCTTGGTGATCGAGCCGAGGCGGAACACTGTCTCGGGCGTGTTCGCGACATTCAGTTCGCGATTGGCGAGGCCGAAGCTCTCCCGGAAAACCGGCTTGCCGTCTTTCGCGACCAGCACGGTTCCCGAGAACTGGTTCTTCGCGACATAGGCCTGCACGGCAGCGCGGGTCGCGGCCACATTGGGTTGTTCAGACGCCGCGACCGTCGCGATGGGCGTCGCCGGGGGTGTGGACGTGCAGCCCGACGCCATCAGGATGAGGCCAGCCAGCGCCGCTAAAATCCGCATGAAAGACCCCAGTTTTGCGACGGCTGCCCGATTGGCCCTGCCCCGTGTGAGAGTATCGCCTATTCGTCCAGCCCTGCCCAGCGGAGGCCGAACCCAACGTTTTCTGCGGCTTATTCGCCCGCTGGAGGTTCCTGCTTGCAATCGCAGCAAACTAGAACCATTCTAGCGCTGTCATGAAAGTCGAGAACCGCCTTCAGTCAGCCGGCCTGCGCGCGACCCCGAAACGGATCGCCATCGGCGGCCTGTTGTTCGACGGCCGCGACCGGCACGTCACGGCTGACGACGTGGCCGTGATGGCCCGTAAAAGCGGCATCCGCGTCTCGCTGGCGACTGTCTACAACACGCTGAACCAGTTCGTGTCGGCCGGCCTGATGAAACGCATCACGCTGGACACTGACCGCACCTATTTCGACACCAATGTCTCGGACCACCATCACCTCTTCTTCGAAGAGAACGGCGTCCTGCACGACATTCCGGGCGACAGCATTCGCGTTGAGGGTCTGCCGGAAATCCCGACCGGCTCGAAGATCAGCTCCGTCGAAGTCATCGTGCGGATGACGGGCGACAAGCGCTAGGCGCCGTCTAGCCCGATTGTTGCGCGCGCTCCGGGGCGTGACTTGCCTCGCTCCGGCAGATGCTGCTTTCTTCCCTCTGAAAAGCGTCGGTATCAGAACGCTGTCCGGGAGGAGAGACCATGTTTCAGCAAAACAAGCTGCGGAGCCTGTTTGTTGGCGTCGCCGCGCTTTGCGCCAGCACGCTGCCTTGCGTTGCGAGTGCGCAGGCAGGCGGGCCGTCGCATGCGCCGGTTGTGCGCCAGGGCTACACCGTGCCGCGCCTGTCGGACGGCAAGCCCGACCTGAGCGGCGTGTGGACCAACGCGACGTCGACCGAACTCCAGCGCTCGACAAGGATGGCGACAAGCTGATCCTCAGCGAAGCGGAGATGGAGCAGATCGAGAAGGACACCTTCGCGCGCAACGAACGCCAGAATGCGAAGACGCCCAAGGAGATCCAGGACAACTGGACCAAGATCGCCAACGGCCCCGACACGCTGGACGAATGCCGCAGCGGCGCGCGCGGCGCCGCGTGTGGCTACAACGCCGGCTGGACCGATCCGGGCGACTGGGTCATGCGCGTCAACGGTGAGGGCCGCACGTCGCTGATCACCTATCCGAAGAATGGCCGCATCCCGCCGAAGCATCGCCGGCAGCGGGCGCGCGCGCCAAGGTGGTCGAGTCGAGCGAGGAGAGCGCCTCGCGTGGCGCGGCGGACAATCCCGAGGAGCGTTCGCTGGGCGAACGCTGCATCATGAGCTTCGGGATTTCATCGGGCCCGGTGATGACAGACCAGCTGTACAACAACACGTACCAGTTCGTGCAGACGAAGGACAATGTCGTCATCCTGGTCGAGATGGTTCACGACGCGCGGATCATCCCGCTGAACACCAAGCACCGCTCGGACGGCATCAAGCCGTGGATGGGCGACACCATCGGCTGGTGGGATGGCGACACGCTGGTGGTCGAGACGATCGGCTTCCATCCCGGAGCAGAACCTGCGCGGCGGCGGACCGAACATGAAAGTGACCGAGCGCTTCACGCGCGTGGCGCCGGATCGCCTGCACTACGCGTTCGACGTGCAGGACCCGGACACCTGGGCTGAACCGTGGGGCGGCGAGTACGAGTTCGCATCGGTCAACGGCAATCTCTACGAGTACGCCTGCCACGAGGGCAATCACGGCCTGCAGGGCATCCTCATGGGCGCGCGCGAGGACGACAAGCGCGCGATCGAAGCGGCGGCAGCGAAGGCCAAGCCGACCAAGGGCAAGAAGAAGTAGTGTGGCCGGGAGGCTAAGGTTCGACGATGGATCTCGTTCAACCCCCTCAGTTCAGCATCGCCTTCAGCGCCGCGACTTCAACGTCCCACGCTTTCGTTCCCGGCGCGATGAGTTCGGCGTGACCTTCGTTCATCACGACTCGTGCTTCCGCGCTGTCGCCGGCTGCACGCGCTTTACGAGCTATGGACTCGCCAAGAACAGGAGGAGCGATGATATCATCATGCCCGCTGATGCTGATCTGTCTTACGCCGAGCGGGAACATTTCTGCTGGCGATGTGTCCGACAGGACGAGTGCGCGCGATGAACTGATCTGGCCGACGAGCTTGTCATAAATGTCGGCGAGGCAGCTGCGCCCCGTTACGTCCTTCGACGCTGCGAGGTCCGCAAGGCCGCCTGAGTTGACGACACCGACCAGTTTCAACGGATTGTCCATGCGCATCGGGCTGGCTGGCGGCAGTTTTGAGCGAGCCGCGAGCCACATGGCGAGGTGGCCGCCGGCGGAATGGCCAAAGGCTGCGACGCGCGTGAGATCGAGATTATGGGCGGCCGCCTGATCGCGCAGGGCGTCGGCCGCGTGGGCAACATCGAGGAAGGTGCCGGGATAGCCGCCGCCGGTTTCATCGACGCCACGATACTCGATGTTCCAGACAGCAAGACCACGGGCGCGCAGATCCTCCGCCGCCCAGTCCATGATCGTGCGGTCGGCAACCTCCTTCTGCCAGCAGCCGCCATGGACCATCACGACAACCGGATGCGGCCCCGCGCCATCGGGCAGCCAGAGATCGGCGATGTCGGTCGCGCCTGTACCCCATTGCACGGTTTGCGAGGGTGTCGGTCGGGGTCGGCCGAGAAGGTCGTCCCACGTCATCAGCTTTGCCGGGCTCACGGGATTGCTCTGCTCCGTTGCAGGTTGCGGGGGCACGGCCGGCGATGAACCGTAGCAGGCCGAAGCGGCCAGACATGCCGTGAAGGTCGGGATAAGGAAAAACATACGCATGACCGTAAGTCGCAAGGGACGCGCGCTATTGCAAGCATCCGCGCTGTCGTCGCAGATGGCGCATGATTGATACGCCCCGCTCCCGGCAGGACTGCGAAGCGCTCGACCGCGCCGACCCGCTGGGCGCTGTGCGGGCGCAGTTCGCCCTGCCCGATGGCGTGATCTATCTCGACGGGCATTCGCTGGGGCCAGCCACGCATGCTGCGCTGGCGCGTGTCGAGCGGACGGCGCGCGCGGAATGGCGCGAGGGGCTGATCCGCTCGTGGAATACCGCCGGATGGATCGACCTGCCCCGCACGGTCGGCGCGAAGCTGGCGCGGTTGGTCGGCGTTGCGGCTGGCGATGTGATCGTCACGGACAGCGTTTCGGTGAACCTGTTCAAGCTGGCGGCGGCGGCGCTTCCCATTGCGAAGTCGCGGACGGTGATTGTCGAGGACAGCGAGTTTCCGACGGACCAGTATGTAGCTGAGGGGCTGGCGGCGCTGGCTGGCGCGACGATGATGCGGGTGGGTGAGCATCAGGGCGTTGGCGCGCTGGAGCAGACCGGCGGCGTGTTGATCCGCAGCATCGTCAACTATCGTTCGTCCGACATTGTCAGCGTGGCGGACTGCGAGGCTGTCGCGCGCAGGAGCGGCGGCGTGATCGTATGGGACCTGAGCCATGCGACGGGCGTGCTGGATCTGAAGCTGGAGGCGGATGGCGCAAGACTGGCGACGGGGTGCACGTATAAATTCCTCAATGGCGGACCGGGCGCGCCGGCGTTTGTCTATGTGCAGGGCGATCTCGCCGAACGGCTGGCCTCGCCGATCTCCGGCTGGTTCGGACATGCCGATCCGTTCGCGTTCACCCCGGCCTATGCGCCGCGCGAGGGCGTCTCGCGCTTTGCGGCGGGGACGCCGGGGGTGTTGTCACTCTCTGCGCTGGACGCCGCGCTCGATGCGTTCGGCGGAGTGGAGTTGGGAAGCATCGGCGCAAAAACAAGTGCGCTGGGTGATCTGGTTATCGCGCGGGCCGATGCGATGGGCCTGCCCGTGCTGTCGCCGCGCGATGGGGCGGGGCGTGGCGGGCATGTGAGCCTGTTGCACGAGAATGGCTACGCCATCGTGCAGGCGCTGATCGCGCGCGGGATCATTCCGGATTTCCGCGCTCCGGATGCGATGCGGTTCGGCGTCGCGCCGCTGTACGTGCGGTTCGTCGATGTGTGGGACGCGATGGATCAGCTGGCCGACATACTGGAAACGCGGGCCTGGGATAGGCCCGAATTCCATGCGCGGTCGAAAGTGACCTGAGGCCTACTCTTCGATCGCTGCGTAGACGAGCTGCTGCAGCTGCGGACGGATCGGATAGGCGCCCGAGGGCATCAGCTGCGTCATCTGGATCGCGATCAGGTCTTCGACCGGATCGATCCAGAAGAAGGTCGACGCCATGCCGCCCCACGAGAACGTGCCGGCCGAACCGGGCTGCGTGGTTGCGACGACATCGGTGGTGACGGCCCAGCCGAGGCCGAAGCCCGAGCCATCCATGCGCGATTCCGAGAATGTCTTGTCGCCCATGTCCTTGAGCGTCTTGTTGTCCGGCAGGTGGTTCATCGTCATGAACTCCAGCGTCTTGGGCGACAGCAGCCGCACGCCGTTGAGTTCGCCGCCATTGGCGAGCATCAGGCAGAACTTGAAGTAGTCGCCAATGGTGGAGGCGAGGCCGCCGCCGCCGGAAAGCACGTTGGGCATGCGGGCATAGACGCTGCCCTTGCCGCCCGGATCGCTCTGCGTGATCACGCCGGTGATCGGGTGGCGCGAGTAGCAGGCCATCAGGCGGTCGAGCTTGTCTTCCGGCACCGAGAAGAAAGTGTCGTCCATGCCGAGCGGCTTGAAGATACGTTCGCGGAAGAACTGGTCGAGGCTCATGCCAGACGCGACTTCGATCGACGCGGCCGAGGACATCGGTCGAGTTCGAGTAGTTCCACTTGTCGCCCGGCGAGAAGGCCAGCGGTGATTGCGCGATGCGCTTCACAGAAGCTCTTGAGGTCGCCCGGCCATGTCGGATGCTCGATCTTCTTCTTGCGATAGATCTCGTCCGGCCCGCCCTGCATCAGGAAGCTGTAGGTGATGCCCGACGTGTGCAGGAAAAGATCACGCACCGTCATGGCGCGGTCAGGCTTTTTCAGCTCGGGTTTTTCGGCTGTGCCGCCCGCGAACACCATCGCGTCCTGGAATTCGGGGATGTAGCGATAGACCTCGTGGTCGAGGCGTAGCGGCGCCTTCCTCGAACAGCATCATCGCCGCGACCGAGGTGATCGGCTTGGTCATCGAGTAGATGCGGTAGATCGTGTCCTCGTCGATGGGACGCGAGCCGCCCATTTCCGTTGCGCCCTGAAATGAGAGGTGGGCGACCTGCCCACCGCGGGCCACGAGCACGGCCACGCACGGCAGCTTCTGCTTTGCGATATAGGGGTCGAAGAAAGCGGGAATCCGCTTCAGGCGCTCGGCATTGAGGCCGGTCTCTGCCGGATCGACGCGCTCTATCTTGCCCATGTGTACTCCCGTGACGTTTGCCGAGACTTACCCCCGCCCGCGTCGGGCTGCAAATCATGACGCTACAGCCTGGGCCATTGCGGTTCTTGCGCTTCGGGCGGAGGTTGCGGAATATGACGGCAGCCGTGGGGACGCGCGAGAGGAAGCAGACATGGCGGACGCGACCCGCACCGCGACGCAGAAATCCCCGCCCAAAGCGGAGCGGCGGAAGAATGTCGACCGCTCGGCGGAGACCTGCCGGCACATCCTGGAAGCGACCATCCAGTGCCTCGACCAGTGGGGCTATGGGGCTGTCACCAACATCAAGGTGGCCGACGCTGCCGGGGTCAGCCGCGGGGCGATGGTGCATCATTTTCCGACCCGCCAGGCCCTGATCGTGGGGACGGTTGAGTTTGCTTACGCCAATCAAGGCGTGTTGCGGGCGGCCGAGCTGGCCAAGGTTCCGGTTGGGCTGGAGCGGTTCCGCAAGATCATGGACCTATGCTATGTGACCCAGCGGATGCCCGAGGGCATGGCGCTGAACGAGATCCGGATCGGATCCCGCAGCGATCCGGAGATCCGGGAAGCCGTGACCCCGATGATGAGCGCGATCTCGGATGACTATGGAAAGATGATCCTGCGGCTGGCGAAAGAGGCCGGGCTGAAATCCAGCCGGGAGCTGCGTGGTTTCATCGGCACGGCGACGATGGCGTCGCGGGCGCTGGCCATCAACACGTTCACCTACCCGCGCAGCACGGTCGCGGAGAATGTGCTGTGGACCCTACAAACCATGCGCGAGGACCTGATCGCGCGGGAACTCGGCCGGGAACATGCCCGCTATCCGGATGCGGCCCAGGACTGATCTGCGGATGCCGCAGGTGCGATAGGCGGGTGTTGCCCGAAATCCTGAATGTCGCCCGAAGGCAAGATCTTGCCCCGAGGCGTTTGCGGCCAACCGGCGTGGTTGACGGCGCCTGTAACGCTGTGACACCCGTCTCGCGCGACGGGGGAAATGCAGCCCGTACCGACAACGTGAAGCTTCAACTGCGAGACTGTGTTCGCAGGATGAGGTACAGCAAGCGTCGGATTTGCTGGACGTTACATGACCGTTACGCCTCTCGAAGCACCCGAAATGCTCGACCCCGCGACCATCGCGGAGATCGCGCGCGTGCGCGGGTCGGGCGTGCTCGGCGCGTCTGGCAGGCTGCTCGAACTGTTCGAATTCCTGGCGTTGCGCTCGGCTGAAGGCAGGCCGCCAAAGGAGGCTGAAATTGCCCTCGCCGTGTTCGGCAAGGCCGGTCCGGATGCGATGCGCGATGATCCGGTAGCGCGTGTGTACATCCACCGGCTGCGCAAACGGCTCGACGATTTCTACCTGCGGCACGGCCTGCCGAACGGCGTGCGGCTGGACATTCCCAAGGGCGATTATCGCATCGCCTGCGCCGGCCCGGACGGTGTCGAAGCGGGCGTTACGGCAGAGTCCGAAACGGATTCCGACATGCCGGCGGCGGCGAACAAGCCGGCCCGCCGGAAGATCAGCTGGGCTCTGGCGGCTGCCGGATTTGCGGCCGTGGCAATTGCTGCGAACGTGACGGCGTGGGCGGTGTTCGCCAATCGCCCTGCTCCCGTGACGGCGCAACTGGCCAATAGCGGCATGTGGGCCGAGATCGCCAACAGCAAGCGGCCGCTGCTGATCGTGGTGGGCGACTACTACATGTTCGGCGAATACGAGGACCGGACCAAGCTGAAGCGTCTGATCCGCGACTTTTCGATCAACAGCAAGGAAGACCTGGCCGGCAACCAGTGGCGCAACCCGCAGGACTTCGACAAGTATTCCGACGTGGCGCTGCAATACCTGCCGGCGTCGGCGGCGTTTGCGTTGGCCGACCTCGCGCCGCTGATCCAGGAGGGGCGGAAGGTTCAGGTGACGCTGTCGTCGAACATGCCGCTCGAGCGGATGAAGACGGATGACATCATCTATGTCGGCCTGCTGAGCGGGCTTGGGCCATTGCGCGATCCGGTGTTCTCGACCTCGCGGTTTGCGCTGGGCAAGAGCTATGACCAGATCATCGATCTGAAGACCAACCGCGCCTACAACAGCGAAGCGTTCCTGGCGGCGCCGCGCGACGACATGTATCGCGACTATGGCTTCTTCTCGTCGTTCGAGGGACCGGCGGGCAATCGCATCGTGATCCTGTCGGGCTCGCGCGACACGGCCGTGATGGGCGTCGCCGAAGCTGTGACGCAGATGGACCGGCTGGCGCGGGTCGAGAAAAAGACGCCGAAGGAAGGCGACTTCGAAGCGCTGTTCGAAGTGAAGGGCCAGAAGCACATGAACCTCGAGGCGTCGGTGCTGGCGGCGTACCCGCTTGACGGTCAGTCGATCTGGGGCGGCGAGCGCGCGAACACGGCGAGCTATCCTGCGAAGTAGACGCGGCGGTGCGATCCCTGCGGCGCGGGGCCGGGGTTGCGTGTGGGGATGTGGGCCTGAGTTAGGTCAGGCGGAGTTTGCGCGCTGCAATCTGCAACGTTTACCGCTCATCCCGACGAACGTCGGGATCCAGGAACAGTTGTGCTGCGTGCGCGGAGTTGAAGCTGCAAGCTCGGGACAAGGCTCGCCATTCGCCCTGGATCCCGACGTTCGTCGGTACGAGCGGGGAGAGAGCTGCGCCTTGTTGAGAGCGCGCGTTGCGCGCTGACTGGATCCCGGCCTTCGCCGGGAACGCGTGTTCCTTGAACACGCTTCCAGTGGTGAGCACGCCCTCGTGGTTCGACGGGCGCACGCTTTGCGTGCTGCTCACCATGAGGGCTTGGGGGGCGCCGGTTGTTTCGGCCCGATGTGTTTCCTGCGTGAGGTCGTTCGGTGTCGGCTGATCTTCCTGCGCCGCATCCGTGTGCCAATCACGGGTGTTGCGGTTGAAGATCGTCCTGCACGTCGAGACGACGTTGGACACGAACCAGGCAAACGCGCACAGCATGGCCTCCAGCAAAGGCTGGCGGCTTGATGGGGTAACCACTCCGTATGTGCGCGTTTGTGTTCGAGTCATGCGGAGCAGTATGCGCCTGCACGGAGCCCGGCCGATTTGCGAAACGTCAAACCAGCATATTTTCTTCGCAAGTGATTGAGATCACTTGAGAAGATTTTCTGGCGTCTGTGGGATAGCGGCGGACGCTGTCCAACAAAATGGGGTGTAACTCCGCGTGCGGTTTAGGCGGCGCGCTCGAACACGGCGGCGATGCCCTGGCCGCCGCCGATGCACATTGTCTCGAGGCCGTAGCGGGCTTCGCGGCGCTGCAGTTCGTTCATCAGGTTGGCGAGGATGCGGCCGCCCGTGGCGCCGATGGGGTGGCCGAGCGAGATGCCGGAGCCGTTGACGTTGAGCTTGTCGGCGTCGTTCCAGTTCCAGCCTTTGAGGACGGCGAGAACCTGCGGCGCGAAGGCTTCGTTGAGTTCGACGAGGTCGATGTCTTTCCACTTGAGGCCGGTGCGGGCGAACAGGCGCTCGACGGCGGGGACGGGGCCGATGCCCATGCGGGACGGTTCGACGCCGGCGGCGGCCCAGCCGACGAACCAGCCCATCGGTTCGAGGCCGAGTTCTTCGAGCTTGTCGTCGGCGACGACGAGGCAGGCGGCAGCGGCGTCGTTCTGTTGCGAGGCGTTGCCGGCGGTGACGACACCGCCCTTCTCGATGGCGCGCAGCTGGCCGAGCGAGGCGGCGGTGGCGTCGCCGCGGACGCCTTCGTCCATCTTGAAGATGACGGGGTCGCCCTTTTTCTGCGGGACGGCGACGGGGACGAGTTCGTTGTCGAACTTGCCGGCCTTCCATGCGGCGGCGGCGCGCTGCTGGCTGCGGGCGGCGTACTCGTCGCACTCTTCGCGGCCGATCTGGTAATCCTTGGCGAGGTTCTCGGCGGTCTCGATCATGCCGGAGATGACGCCGAAGCGGGAGACGGGCTGGCTCATGACACGGCCACGCTGCAGGCGGTCGTGCATGGTGACGGAGCCAGCGCGGGCGCCGGAGCGCATGTCGGTCGAATAGTATTCGACGTTGGTCATGCTCTCGACGCCGCCGGCGACGACGACGTCGGCAGCGCCCGTCTGCACGAACATGGCGGCGTCGATGATCGACTGCAGGCCCGAGCCGCAGCGGCGGTCGAGCTGGTAGCCGGGTACGGAGATGGGGAGGTCGGCTGCGAGGGCGGACCAGCGGGCGACGCAGGGGGCTTCGCCGGAGGGATAGCCCTGCGCGAAGACGACATCGTCGATGCGTGCGGGATCGATCTTGGTGCGCTCGACGAGGGCTTTCAGGATGACGGCGCCGAGGTCGCCTGCCTGCATCGGGGCGAGCGCGCCCTGGAACTTACCGACCGCGGTGCGGATCGGGCTGACGATGGCGGCGCGGCGGAGCTTGGTCATGTGCGTTTCCCTCGAATTGCGGCGCACCATAGCGGCGGGCGCGAGGGAAACAACCTGCGGGCGGGACATGCTGTCTTGACGAACAGGCGTGGTGCGTTCGTATCGAGGGCCACGTAGATCTGGGGGATTTCATGCAGAGCCTGACCCGACGCATCATCGCCATGCTGTTTGCCGCAACGGCCGCTGCGTGTGTGCAGGCGCCCGAAGCAAAGGTGGCGGCTGCGGAGGCGCCGGCTGCGGTTGCGCCTGCGCCGCCGGTGGAGGCGCCCGCCCCGGCGCCGCCCAAGCCGAGCGTGGCGGAGAGGCTGACGGCGGCGGCAAAGGCGAACAGCTATGCGCTGACCTATGACGGCAGGACGTTCTCGGGGCCGGGATGGGACAAGCTGGTCGCCGAAGGCAAGGCGGCGCAGTTCTTCATGCTGGGCGAGGAGCACGGCATTGCGGAGAACCCGAAGCTGGCGGGGCAGCTATTCGAGACGCTGGCGAAGGATGGCTATGCGAAATTCGTGATCGAGGTGTCGCCGCCGATGGCGGATGCGCTGGATGAGGCGGCGCGGGGCGGGATCGACGGATTGCGCGGGCAGCTGCTGGCGCCAGGCGGAGGCGCTGCGTTCTTCACGATGCAGGAAGAGGCGGAGATGCTGGCGCGAGTGCGTGCGTCGGTGACGGGCGAGGCGCCGGTGTTGTGGGGCGTCGACTATGAGGTGGGCGGGGATCGCCTGCTGATGGCGCGGCTGGAGCCGATGGCGAAGCCCAAGGCGGCGGCAGAGGCGCTGGCGAAGCTGCGTGCGGCGTCGGAGGCGGGATGGGCGAGGCATGCGGCAGAGAAGAACCCGCAATTCATCTTCACCTTCGCCGGCGATCCGGCGCTGGTGCGGGCGGTGCGGGAGGCCTGGCCGAAGCGGCCGGCGGCGGCTTCGCGTATCCTGACGACGCTGGAAGAGACGCTGGAGATCAATGCGCTTTGGGTTGCGGGCAAGGGGTATGACTCCAACGTCCGGCGTTCGGACGACATGCGCGCCAACCTGTTGCGCCACTGGCAGGAAGAACGCGCAGGAGGGCGCAAGCCGAAGGTGTTCTTCAAGATGGGGTCTTCGCACCTCGTGCACGGACGGAACGATTCAGAGACATTCGACATCGGAACGCTCGCGCCGGAGATCGCCTACATCGAAGGCGGCAAGGCGTTTCAGGTGATGATCCTGCAGGGCAAGGGATCGCCGACAGCAGTGTTCGATGCGGCGGACTGGATCTATCGACCGTCGGATCCAAAGGACAATTACGACCAGGGGTTGAGCGCGATCTTCGACGCGGCAGACCCGAAGACGTTCACGCTATTCGATCTCAGGCCGCTGCGGGCAATACTCGGGTATTGGCGCGACGGGACCGACCCTGCTCTGATGCGGGTGGTGCATGGGTACGACATGCTGCTGGTGATGTCGGGATCGACGCCGTCTTCAAATCTGAAATAGCTGACTAAAGCCCCAGCACAACGACAGTACGCTGGATGAACCAGAAAGCGGATGTGACGCCGATGACGTAGACGGGCGCGCGCCAGCTGTAGTCGCCGAGGCGGGTGTTGAGGGTGGCGGGGGCGAGCCGCTTCCACATGAACATGAGGGTCAGCACGGCGGCGATGAAGGTGAGCTGGCCGGCTTCGACGCCGAGGTTGAAGAACAGCAGCGCCAGCGGGGCGGCGTCCTCGGGGATACCGATTTCGCGCAGCGCGCCGGCGAAGCCGAAGCCGTGCAGCAGGCCGAAGGCGAAGGAGGCGAGCCAGGGCATCGCTGCGGTGAGGCTGTTGCGCCCTGCCCTGACGCGCATGATCTCGACGGCGACGAACATGATGGAGAGGGCGATGGTCGCTTCCACCGGGGCGGGCGCGAGCTTGATCCAGCCGAAGGTGGTGCCGGCGAGCGTGAGCGAGTGCGCGACGGTGAAAGCGGTGATGGCGCCGAGGAGTCGTTTGTAGTCCCGTACGAGGAGCAGCAGGGCGAGCACGAACATCAGATGGTCGAAGCCGAGCAGGATGTGTTCGACGCCGAGGGCGAAGTAGGTGGCCGCGACATCCGTCCAGGGCTGGGCTGCAGGGATGGCGGCGAGGGGATCCTCGGGTTTTACACGAAGGGTCTTGGGATTGCCCTCAAGCGGTTCGAAGCGGACGATGGCGTCGGTGAGCGTGTGGGAGAGGTTCTCGATCTCCAGCTTCTTGCCGACGAGGCCACCTTCGCAGCGCGCACGCCAACGCTCGATGACGGCGCCGCCGACCATCGCATCGCGCGGTTCGCCGGTGTTCACGCATTCGGGCGGGGCGATGATGTTGAGGGCGAGGCGCATTTCGCCCTGCGCCGGGGTCTTCCAGAGGAAGTCGTAGACGTTGGGCTCGACCTCGCGGATCTGCAGGAAGGCGGGGCGAATCTCATGTGCCGAAGCGGCTGGCGCGAAGGCCGCCGCGAGCAAGACCAGCATGAGGCCGACAAGCTGCCTCACTCGCCAACCTCGGGGATGGGCTTTGTCTTCGGCGTGGGGTTGGGCGTTTCCGGCAGGTTGGTCCACGGCTCGGGCCATTCGATGCGGATGCTGTAGCGCTTGCGCAGGCGCGCGTGGAAATCGTCGCGCGCGTCGTTGCGGCGGGCCTCGACCCAGTCGGCGCGGACACTGTCGATGGCTTCGGAGAGTGGGACGGTGCGGGCGGGTTCGGTGCTGATGATGGAAACGATGTGCTGGCCGAAGGGCGAGGCTATGGGGCCAAACCAATCCGCGACGCCCTGGGTGGGGCCGTCATGTGCAAACACCTTGGCGGCGAACTCGGCGCCGAAAAGGCCTGCGACGCTTTCCTGCGTCGTCAGCGGCAGGGCGGCGGGCAGCATGGAGGGATCGCCGAGTTTTGCAGGATCGGCGCCTTTGGCGAGCGACGTCAGCGTTGCGGCGGCGTCGGCGAGCGTGCGGCCGCCGCGCTTGTCGGCGCTGAGCAGGACCTGGCGCAGCGCGCGGCGTTCGGGGAGACGGTATTTGTCGGGGTGAGCGTTCATCCACGCCTGCAGCTCGGCCTCGGTGGGATCGGTGCTGGCCGCGCCGTCCTCGATCAGGAATTCGAGCTTCTGGCGCATACGGCGGCGGACAATGGTGTCGTCGGCGTCGAGGCCCATGGCGACGGCTTCGCGATAGCCGACTTCCTCGCTGACGAAATCATCGACGAGGGTCTGCAGTTCGGCAGTCGTTGGCAGGTGGCCCGACAGCAGGACATAGCTCTGCACAATCTGGTTCACGCGGCCTTTCGAGATGACGATGGTGTCGCCAGTCGGGCCCTGATCGGGTCCATGGACGAGGCCGTTGATCACGAACAGGGCGAGACCGATGGCCAGGAAGTGGACCAGCGGTTCGCGCACCGCGCGCCTGAAGAACGCGGTTACTCCCGACGCCTTGTCAGTCACAGCTTACGACGCCTTGGTGGGGATGAACCAGATCGGCGAGGTGTAGGCGCGTTCCTGGATCGTCTTCTGCAGGGCCGGGTTCGGCTCCACGCCCGAGCGGATCGCATCCCATGTCGACCAGCGGCAGGTCGGGTTCTCGATCACGCGGGCGTAGTAGAAGGCGTTGAGCTTCGGGTCGAATTCCGGATCGCTCCATGACGCGGTGAGTTCGGCGTCGCCCTTGTCCTGGTCGAAGGCGCAGGTCTTCACGTCGACCTTGGCGCCGTTGTCGGAGCAGCGTTGGGTCTTGGCGTTGATCTTGCCGCCGTCAGCGCAGGCGACGTCGAACACCTTCTCCTGGGCCTTGCCGTTCTTGTCGAGCCAGCCCTTGATCACCTGCACACGCTGCAGAGGCGCGGAGTTGGCGTCGCGCATGGCCATGACGAGGAAGTCGGGCTTGCCATCGGCCTTGCCGATGAGGTCGGAGCCCATGGAGACACCGTTGGCGTAAGCGTTCTTCACGCCCTCGTCGGTCGTCAGCGGCGAGGCGCCGATGCCGTAGCCTGCGAAGAAGCGGACGCGGATGCGCGGGCCGGAGGTGGCGAAGGTCTCTTTCCGCTTCAGCGCGCCATAGATTTCTTCGCGCGTGTTTTGCGGCGCCCAGACGCCGGTGAGGCCCGATGCGCCCCAGGTGGAGAAGCGCGCGATGCCGTCGGGCATCTTGTAGTCCGCCCAGTTCTTGCCCTTGGGCGGGGCCGAGCCGCGCAGTTCGGGCGAGGCGTCGCGGATGCCGACTTTCGAATGGTAGTTGTTTTCCTCGTAGCTGCCGGCGGCGTTGTGGCTGTCGCTGGATCCTGTGAAGCCGTACTTGTAGGGGTTGGCGCCGACCTTCGACTCGATCTCGAGGCCGGTCTTCAGTGCGTCGCGGACATAGCCGCCGTCGAACTTCGTGATCTTCTTGGCCTGGCCGATATACCATTCCATGATCTCGAAGCCGGCGAACTCGTCGTTGGGCGAGAGCAGCGGGTGCGTTTCGGACGTGCCCTTCACCTGCGTGATTTCGGTGAGCGGCTCGTTGCGGGCGCGCATTTCGGCCCAGGCCTTGTCGGCGGGCTGGCCGTTCCACTTGGTGCGCTCGTACATCGTGCCGTTGGAGCCGTTGGCGTTGTGCGGGATCGAGATGGACTCGATGCCGTTCTTGCGCTGCATCTCCATCCAGTTCCACAGATCCTCGGGGTTCTGGGATTCGAGCGCGGTGTAGGGCAGCTCCGGCACGTTGTCGGACGAGAAGATCACGTTGCGGTGGAGGTTGCGGCCGTCCGGCGCGGAGGTGAATTCGTAACCCACAAGCGTGGTGAACTTGCCGGGCTCGTAGTTGCGCTTGGCGGCGTCGATGGTGTCGTGCCAGGCGGACTTCACGGTGCGCAGGTCGGCGAAGTCCGACATCCGCTTGCCCTCGTCCAGCGTGTCCGCGAACTTGCGAAACGCGGCCGTAACCTTGCCGCCGTCGGTGGAGAACAGGTCCTTGGCGTAGGGTACTTTCGAATAGGGGTCGCCTTCAGTGTTGATGGCGGGCAGGACGCCGAGATATTCCGAGTGGTCGGTGATCGCGAGGAAATCGAGCGGGCCGGAGTTGAGCTTCATGTCGAAGCCGGCCGCGTGCTTGATCGTGCCGCCCTTGGCGTAGGCGTAGGCTTCCTCGGGCGAGGCGCGCACGTTGAAGATGTAGGCGTCGAAGGAGTTGCGGGTGTGGAGGTGGAGGTCGCCGAAATAGGCGTTGTTCAGCGGGTTGGCAGGAGGAAGCGCGGCAGTTGCCGGCGCCTGTTCGGGTTGTGCCGTTTCCGTCGGCGCTGGTCCGCCGCAACCGGCCAGCAAGGCCGCCGCGCACACTGCGATCGCAAGCCGCTTCATGCTTCTCTCCCACGTTGCAGTCTTGTTACTGCTTGGTACACTGTCTACGAGACTGTGAAGCGTGCGTCCAGACACGTGGGGGAACAAGAATGCCGGACTATTATCGCGTTATAGGTGGGCTGGGGTCTCCCTACTCCATGAAGATGCGCGCGATCATGCGCTATCGCCGCCTTCCCCATGTGTGGGAGTCGGTGGGCCTGGATGCCAGCGTCCTCAAGAACGTGAAGGCGCCGGTGATACCGGTGATCCAGTATCCGAGCGGCGAATGGCGCAATGATTCGACGCCGATGATTTTCGAGCTGGAGCAGCGGCACGCCGAACGCAGCATTGTGCCGGTCGATCCCGCTGATCGCTTTCTTGCGTGCCTGCTTGAAGACATGGCCGACGAGTGGGCCACGAAGCTGATGTTCCACTATCGCTGGTTCTATGCGGACGATCAGGAAGCACTGTCGCGCTGGCTCGCCTATGACCGGTTTCGCGGTGGCGGCATGGAGACGATCCAGCACTTTGCAGACCAGTTTCGCGCCCGGCAGGTGGGGCGGATGGCGCTGGTCGGATGCACGCCGGAGAATGCGCCGCTCATCGAAGAGACGATGCGGCAGCTTTGCGGAATGCTCGAAGAGCAATGCAAGGCGTCGCCGTTCTGGTTCGGGTCGCAGCCCTCGCTCGCCGAGTTCAGCTGGATGGGCCAGTTCTCGCAGCTGGCGGTGGACCCGACGCCGGAACGGCTGATGCGGAAGATTGCGCCGCTGACATTCCGCTGGCTGGCGCAGATGGACGATCTGTCGGGGCTGAATGGCGCGTGGCGTGGAGCCGGCGAAGCGCGCGGACCGATCGTCGAGAAGCTGCTGGCATTTGCGGGTGAGGTCTATTTTCCGTTCCTGATGGCGAACGCCAAGGCCGTTGCGAATGGCGAAGAGACGTTCGCGTTCATGGCGCTGGGCATGCCTTATGGGCAGGGCGCTTTCAAATATCAGGTGAAGTGTCTGGAGACGCTGCGCCGGATGTATGCGGAGCTGCCGGAGGGGGCGAAGGCAGAGCTGGACCCCCTGCTCGCGCGGACCGGTTGCCTAAGCGCTCTTGTTGGCTGATGACGTGGGCTTCCCGCCGCTGCACAGTGGCGGCGGAGGAGCTGGTCATGGCGACGACGGAAAGCCATCCTGAAATTCGCGACGCGGTGCGCAAGCTGTGCTCGCGCTTTCCCGGGCCTTACTGGCGTGCGCTGGATCGTGAGCGGGCCTATCCGACGGAGTTCGTGAAGGCGCTGACCGAGGCGGGATGGCTGTCGATCCTGATCCCCGAGGAGTATGGCGGCGCGGGGCTCGGCATATCGGCGGCGTGCGCGGTGCTGGAGGAAATCCATCGGTCCGGACGCGAACGGCGCTGCCTGTCACGCGCAGATGTACACGATGGGCACGCTGCTGCGGCACGGGTCGGCGGAGCAGAAGCAGCGCTACCTGCCGAAGATTGCGAGCGGTGAGTTGCGCCTGCAGGCGTTTGGCGTGACGGAGCCGACGAGCGGCACGGACACCACGCGCATCCAGACGTTCGCGAAGCGGGTTGGCGACAAGTACGTCGTCAACGGATCGAAGATCTGGATCAGCCGGGCGGAGCATTCGGACCTGATGGTGCTGCTGTGCCGCACGTCGCCGCGCGATGACGCGGGCAAGACGTCCGATGGCATGAGCGTGCTGCTGGTGGACATGCAGGCCGCCAAAGGAAATGGGCTGACGATCAAGCCGGTTCGCACGATGTTGAACCATGCGACGACGGAGTTGTTCTTCGACAATCTCGAAGTGCCGGTTGAAAATCTGATCGGCAAGGAGGGCGCGGGGTTCAAGTACATTCTCGACGGCATGAATGCAGAGCGTATTCTGATTGCGTCGGAGTGCATCGGGGATGGGCGGTTCTTCATCGATCGCGCGTCAGCCTACGCCAAAGAGCGATCCGTGTTCGGCGGGCCAATCGGTGAAAACCAGGGCGTGCAGTTTCCGATCGCGCGAGCCTATGTGCAGGTGACAGCGGCGAGCTTGATGGTGGATCACGCGGCGCAGCTTTACGAGGCGGGCCAGCCGGCAGGGTCGGAAGCCAACATGGCGAAGATGACGGCGTCGGAAGCCAGCTGGTTTGCGGCGGACACGTGCATCCAGACGCACGGCGGATTTGGCTTCGCCGAGGAATACGACATCGAACGCAAGTTCCGCGAGACGCGGCTGTATCAAGTGGCGCCGATCTCGACCAACCTCATCCTCAGTCATGTGGCGACGCATGTGCTGGGCATGCCCAAATCCTTCTGAGATCGGGTCGTTCTGATGAGCATCAACGCGGAAGACTGGATCGGGCGTAGCGACACGGCGTACGACTTTACGGCGCGCGGACCGTTCGACAGGCTGGCGGCAATGCTGGACCGCGAGCGCGAGAGCAGCGTGCCGCCGATGGGGCATCTGCTGTGCTTTCCGCCGATGGGACCGCAGGCGGAGATCGGCAGCGACGGGCATCCGCTGCGCGCCGGGATCGTGCCGCCGATTGACCTTCCGATGCGTATGGCGGCCGGGAGCCGCGTGACATTTCATCAGCCGATACCGTTTGGCGCCGACGTGAAGCGTGTCGCGACGATTGCGAATGTTTCGGAGAAAACGGGGCGGACCGGGCGGTTGGTGTTCCTGACGATCCGGTACGATATTTTCGCCGGCGATACGTTGTGCGTGACAGACGAGATGGATGTGGTGTTTCGCGAGCGGAGCGGGAATGCGCAGCCGCTGCCGCCTGGCGAGCGGCGTGAAGCGCAGGTATCGCGCACGATCGAGCCGACGGCAGCCCTGCTCTTTCGCTTTTCGGCGCTGACCTATAACGCGCACCGCATTCATTACGACCGCGACTATGCCGTGAAAGACGAGGGCTATCCGGGGCTGGTGGTGCATGGCCCCCTGCTCGCGACGTTGCTGGTGGATCATTTCCGCAGGCATCGGCCGCATGACAGGCTCGCAAGCTTTGTGTTCCAGGCGCGCCGTCCCGTGTTTGACCTTGCGCCCTTCACCGTGAATCTGGTGGATACGCCGACGGGCGCCGATGTGTGGGCGGCGGATGGCGATGGCTATGTCGCCATGAGCGGTCAAATCACCGTTGCTTAGTGGAATGCGTATGATGGCGAACTGGCGTTCGATGCTTTTTGTTCCGGCTGCAGCGCCTGCAGCGCTGGGCCAAGGCGCATACGCGCGGGGCGGATGCGATCATCGTCGATCTCGAAGACTCGACAGAGCCTGAAGCCAAGGCGGCGGCGCGGTCACAGGCGACAGAGGCGGTGAAGCATCTGGCGGCCAATGGCGCGACGGTGACGGTGCGGGTCAACAACGATCCGGCGTTGCTGGCGGACGATCTGGAAGCCGTGATCGTGAATGGGCTGCGCGCCATCGTGATGCCGAAGGTCGAACAGGCGAGCGATCTGGAAAGCCTGTCCGCCATGATGGATGCACTGGAATTCGAACAAGGCATGGAGCGCAATACGATCGGTGTGATTGCGGTGATCGAGAGCCCGCGTGCGCTGGAGCGGATTGCCGCGATTGCGGACGGACCGCGGCTGATCGGGATATCGCTCGGTAGCGAGGACTTTGCGCTGTCTCTGGGCCGGCCGCCGGGGCCGTTGTCGCTGGGGCTTGCGGCGCAGACGGTCGGGTATGCGGCGGCGGCGCGGGGCATCATGGGTATCGGCATGGCGACGGGCATCGCCAATTTCACCGACCTTGAAGCCTTCGGCGGCGAGGCGCGGCGGGCGCACGGGATGGGGCTTACGGGCGCGATGTGCATCCACCCCAATCAGGTTGGCGTGCTCAATGCGTGTTTTGGTTACAGTGAAGCCGAGGTCGCAGAGGCGCGGGCCATACTGGCGGCGTGGGACGGCCGCGCAGATGGGGTCGTCTCGCACAACGGGGCGATGATCGACCAGCCCGTGGTGGAACGTGCGCGGCGGCTTCTGACAGCGGCAGGCGTCGCGTGAGAATTGGCTATCCCGAGGATGTGCTGCGCGGCATGCGGCCTGGCCAGCGCGTCTATTTCCAGGGCGGGCCGGGCGAGTGCGAGGCGTTCTACAATCTGCTGCGCGACAATCCGGGTCTCGCGAACGGCGTCGAGCTGTGGTCGTGCCTGATACCGGGGATCAACCAGCTCGATTACGGTTCGTTGCCCGGTGATGTGACGCTGACGACGTTCATGGCGTCGACCACGCTGGAGCCATCGATCGCATCGGGGCGAACGCGGCTGACGCCGATGCCCTACTCCGAAATTGCGGAGGTGATGGCGGGCATGGCGTTCGATCTTGTCGTGCTGCATGTCGCCCCGGCGGATCGGGCGGGGAATTGTTCGTTCGGTATAGCGTGCGACATGGGCCCGCTGGTCTGGCGCAAGGCGGGCAAGCGGGCGGCGTTCGTCAACAGGCAGATGCCGTCGCTGGAACACGCAATGTCGATTCCGCTGGAGGCGATCGATCTGGTGGTGGAGATCGATGCGCCGCTGCTGATGGCGGCGCCGGCCAAGCCGCGCAGCAACGCGGCAGTGGCAGAGATCAGCCGGCTGGTGGCGGAGCTGGTGCCGGACGGCGCGACGATCCAGGCGGGCATTGGCGACACGCCGGCCGCGGCGATGGGGGCGCTGAGGCTGCATCGCGGGCTGTGCGTTCATTCGGGCATCATCACGCCGGAATACAGGCAGCTGTGCGATGCGGGCGTGATCGACCTCGGCCGTGAAAATGTGACGGGCGTCGCGTGGGGCGATGCGGAGTTCTACAAATGGCTGCCGCATTCCGGCTTCCACTTCCGCCCGGCCAGCGAGACGCACAATCATGCGCTACTCGCGGCGATCGACGGCTTCGTGTCGATCGGATCGGCGCTGGAAGTTGATCTCGAAGGCGCGCTCAATCTGGAATGGCGCGCGGGGCGGCGGGTCAGCAGCGTGGGCGGCGCGCCCGACTACATGCGCGCGGCGGCGGCATCGCGGGGCGGCATATCGATTATCGCTCTGCAGGCCACGGGCGGTGGCGCATCTCGCATCGTGCCGAAGCTTGCGGCGCCTTCCATTCCGGCAGATCTGGCCGATATCATCGTTACCGAGCATGGTGTCGCGCGGCTGAAAGGCCTCTCGCCACGCGCGCGGGCCTCGGCCATTATTGCGATCGCAGCGCCGGAGCATCGGGGTTATCTGTCGCGCGGCTGAGGCATCTGGAGTATGAGCGCCACACAAGGACTCTCCGCGCAACAGCTGGCGAACCGGGCCGTACAGGACCCGGTCTACGCCTACGCGGAGCAATCAAACCGCGCCTCGACGCCTGAACAGCTCGATGCGCTGACGAAGCGCTTTCTCGCACATTACCAGATCGACGCGTTCGCGCTCTATGTCGGAACGGACGCCCGGCGGCGGCCATCAGCGCGGAAGATCGCCGGGACAAGCCATGCAGGATGGCGCGCACACTATGACGCTCACAATCTGGCGCCCGTAGACGACCTGTTGAAGTCGGGCTTACGCAACAACGCACCGACGACGTGGACGCGCTTCCGTCAGGCGCGGCGGCTAACGGCGGCGAAGGAGCGCATCTACAACGACGCGGCTGAGTTCGGGTTGCAGGACGGCTTCTACCTGCCGCTGCATCAGGCCGATGGATCGATGCATGGGGTGTCGCTGATGACGTCGGAGACGCTGCCGACGGATCAAGGAACGCTGGCGATCCTGCACATGTTGTCGCTGTACTATTCGCTGGCTGCCGAGCGGCTGGGCCTCGTGGCGGCGGCGCTTGGGCATGAGACAGCGCCACAACCGGACCTGACGAAACGCCAGATCGAATGCCTGCAATGGATCGCAGAAGGAAAATCGAGCTGGGAGATCGGCGAGATCCTTGGCCTGTCGGAATACACCGTCAACGAACACCTCGCCGCAGCGCGAAAGCGGCTGGGCGTGCGCACGACGACGCAGGCAGCGATTCAGGCCGTATTGCGCGGCTTCGTGAAACCATAACCCCCCGGATGTTGGGGTAGCGGTCGCTGGGGAAATTAGTACCCTATCCGTCGCCAGGTTCGTGGGGGACGGGCAGCCTACAGTCTGCGCGGGCGTTGCAAGTCTCGCTCGAGTGGTCGACCTCACGGCAGGACGAGCACGCCCGTCGCAGCGTTCAAAATCCCGAAATCAGCTAGTTTGCAGGCGTCAGTGTAATCACGCGCTCCGCCACGCGATCCACGGCCTCACGGCTGAAAGCGAGCGGCACATAGCTGCCTTCGGCCCACATGGGGAACAGGTCGCGATAGTGGGCGCTGTAGGGATCGCCGGACTGGCCGGGCGTGTTCATCATCTTCGAATTGTCCCACGCGCCGACATCCATCACGAGGCGCACCGACGCGCCGGCGATGACGTTGAAGTCCGAGCTGCGATAGGTTTGCGCGCGCGGCGTCGAGGACGATCCGGGCGTCTGCAGGGGGCCGATGCTCATCTGCGCTTTCAGCTGCGGGTCAGCGAGATCGGAGATTGCAGGATCCCATTTCGCCTGATGGAGGCGACCCCATGTCCATTGCATCGGATCATTGCCGAGGCGCTGGGCGAGTTCGTCTGTCGCATCTTTCAGGCTGGCGAGGATGATGTCGTTGCGGGCTTCGATCGGCTTGGCGCCCAGGCGTGTGTCGGGCTTTTCGAGATAGGTGAGGATCGCTTCGAGATGGCCGCCGCCAACCAGATCGCGCGCCGCGGCCGGCGTCACCCTGGCGACGACGGCCTTGCCGAGATATTTGTTGGCCCAGATTTCGTAGATAGCCGCCGGAACGCTATCGACGGCCTCGTTGCCGTCCCACGAGGTCAGCAGCTTGATGGCGTGATCGACGTTTATATTGATCGTGCCGCCGGGGACATTCTTGACCAGCGCGACGAGGCGGCGCGCCTGTGGGCTGGTGGCGTCGGTCTGGATACGCATTGAGTCGAGCAGGCTGACTTTTGGATCGGCAGCCAGCACTTCCTTGATACGGGTGACGCGCGAAGGATCGGTCCATTCGAACGCGACCTTGCGATCTTCGGCCGGATAGCCCTTGGGCAGGTTGTATTCGTTGGCCGTAGCGAAGAAGCCTTCCGGCGGATTGTAGACGGAGGGCAACAAGTCCTTCTTGAAGAATCCGTCCCACTCATAGCGCCCATCGCCGGGCACGGGCATGAGGCCGTCCCAGTTCTTGCGCACCGGCGTGCGGCCGGAGGCGGCCCAGCCGATGTTTCCCTTGGTGTCCGCATAGACAAGGTTTAGCGGCGGCGCGCCCCAGGCAAAGCTGGCGGCCTTGAAGTCGTCCCATGTCTTGGCGTGCGTAAGCCGTGACGCGCCGAAATAGCCGGCGACGCCAGGCTCGAACCAGGTGCTGCGCATCGAGAAAGCGCGGTTCTTCGTGGCGTCCGACTTCAGGACGGGGCCGTGGCGCGTGAATTTCAGCGTAACTTCGCGGGGCGCTTCGCCCTTGACCTCGATCATCTGGCGATCGGTGGTCATCTTCTCCCACTTGCCCTTGTAGCGGTAGCTAGTCCGGATCGCCGGGCTTGGTCTCGTAGACGTAGAGATCTTCCTGATCCATCGCGAAGATGGTGATGCCGAAGGCGATATCATCATTGTGGCCAAGCGAGACGCCCGGCAGCGCGGGTTCGCCTGCCCCGATGATGTTGAGGCCCGGCGCATTGAGGCCGACGACGTAGCGGAGCGACGGCACGCCGAGCTGGCGGTGCGGATCGTTGGCGAGAATGGCGCGGCCGGTCTCGGATTTCGACGGCGACACAACCCAGTTATTGGAACCTTCGTTGAGCTGGCGATCCATCAGGTCAGCGAGCTGCTTGTCGGAATCGATTGCGGCGTGCTGTCTGTTCACCAGCGGTTGGAAATCGACCTGCTGCGTCGCCAGCACATAGTCGTCGAGCACATTGGCGGGCACGTCGCACGGTTTGAGACCCGCGGGCACGACGCGCTTGTGGGTTTCGGGATCGAGCTTGCGGCGCAGTTCGTCGGCATCGACGCCAGCCGCGCAGGCGACGCGGGCGCGGGCGACTTCGGAGGTCACGTTGGAGACGAGCGCGTGGCTGCGGACGCGCAGCACATCCTGCGGCTGCCACTCTTCAGGCTCGGACTGCGTGAGGTTGAATTCGACCGGCAGCGGTTTGGCGCCGGATTTCACTTCAGCGACGTAAGCGTTGATGCCGGCAGCGAAAGCTTCGACACTGGTGCGGGCGTCGGGCGAATAGGCGTTCCATTCGGCGTTCATGTCGCCGCGATAGAGGAACAGGCGCGCGGCGCGATCCTGTTCGACATAGGTGGGCCCGAGCGATTTCGACAGCAGGCCGAGACCGCGCTTGCGCCAGAGGTCGATCTGCCAGAGGCGGTCGCGGGCGGCGTTGTAGCCCTGCAGGAAAAAGGCGTCGCGCTGGGATCCGGCAAAGATGTGCGGGACACCCCAGTGATCGACAATCAGCTCGGCGGGCGCGCTGAGCCCTTTCACCGACCAGCTGTCCCTGACTACCCCCGAGGAGCTTAGCCCCTGCGCGAAAGTGGCCACGGCGCCGGCAGATGCGGCAAGCGCCGCGAGGCCGGCGATCAGTGTAAGCTTTTTCATGCGCGCTCCATCGTCGAACCGGAGGATCAGACGGGCGGGCAGGCTTGTCAAAGGTCATCGCGCGACCCAACAGTCTGGCGATGGCAGGCTGGCATTTCTGGATCGACCGGGGCGGCACGTTCACGGACGTCGTGGCGCGCGCGCCCGATGGACGCGAGGTCGTGCGCAAGCTGCTGTCGGAGAATTCGGGGCGATATGCCGATGCTGCCGTGGAGGCCGTTCGCTCGATACTGGCGGACCATGGCGGCGGCGAGATCGCGACGATCCGCATGGGAACGACGGTCGCGACCAACGCGCTGCTGGAGCGCAAGGGAGCGCCGACGGTACTGGTCGTGACGGAAGGATTTGGCGACCTGCTGGAGATCGGCACGCAGGCGCGGCCGGATATCTTTGCGCGACACATCGTGAAGCCGGACCAGCTGCAGGGTCGCGTGATCGAGGCGCGGGAGCGGGTGACGGCGGAGGGCGAGGTTCTGACGCCGCTGGATGAAGCACGCGTGCGAACGGATCTTGAAGCAGCGAAAGCTGCCGGCATGACCAGCTGTGCGATCGCCTGCATGCATGGCTGGGCCTGGCCTGCGCATGAGCAGCGCATCGCGGAAATCGCGCGGGAGGTCGGGTTCGGCCACATTTCGGTCAGTTCGGAGGTTTCCGGGCTGACGCGATATGTGCCGCGCACGGATACGACGATGGCGGATGCTTACCTGTCGCCGGTGCTGGATGCGTATGTACAGCGGGTGGCGAGCGCGTTCAATGCGGGGACAAGGTTGTACTTCATGCAATCGAATGGCGGACTGACGCCGGCTACGGCGTTCCGGGGTCGCGACGCCGTGCTGTCGGGACCTGCCGGCGGAATCATTGGCATGGCAGCGGCCGCAAAGCGCGCGGGATTCGACAAGGCGCTGGGCTTCGACATGGGCGGCACGTCGACGGATGTGTCGCACTATGCGGGGATGTTCGAGCGGACGAATGACACGGTGGTTGCGGGCGTAAGGCTGACGACGCCGATGTTGCAGATACATACGGTGGCGGCGGGAGGGGGGTCGGTCTGTTATTTCGATGGGGCGCGGTTGCGGGTGGGGCCGCAGTCGGCGGGGGCTGATCCGGGGCCGGCCTGCTATCGGCGCGGTGGGCCGTTGACCATAACAGATTGCAATGTGTTGCTCGGGCGGGTGCGGCCGGAGTTCTTTCCGGCAATCTTCGGGCCGAAGGGCGACCGGCCGCTCGATGCCAAGATGGTGGGCGAGCGATTTGGCGATCTGTGCTGGGAGGTGAAGCAGGCGACGGGCGCTGACATCACGCCACAGGAAGCGGCCGAGGGGTTCATCACCATCGCCAACCAGCACATGGCGGAGGCGATCAGGAAAATCTCGATCCAGCGCGGGTATGATCCGCGGGAGTATGCGCTGGCGGCGTTCGGTGGCGCGGGCGGGCAGCATGCGTGCGCGGTAGCCGATGCAGTGGGCGCGCGGAGCGTGTTGCTGCATCCACTGGCGGGCGTGCTGTCGGCGTGGGGGATGGGACTAGCCGATCTGCGCGCGATGCGGGAGATTTCGGCCGAGCAGGTGCTGGGTGGCGACCTGTCGGCGCGAGCGGAAGCGTTGGCCGCGCAGGCGCGTGAGGCTTTGCAGGCGCGCGGCGTGACCGTCGATGTGACGGAGCTGACGGCTTACCTGCGCTATGACGCGGCGGAGGCGTCGCTGCCGATTGCGTGGGCGGATGCAGCGACGATGAAGGCGGCGTTCGATGTGGCGCACCTCAGCCGGTTTGGATTCCTTGATCCGGCGCGGGCGATCCTGGTGGCGAAGCTATCGGCGGAGGCGATTGGGCATGATGAGACGCCGGCGCGACGAGCTGGTGTGTCGCCGACGGGAGCTCCAAAGCCGACCGCGACTGTTCAGCTGCGCATTGGCGGGCGCGAGCATTTGGCGCTGGTCTACAAGCGCCATGAACTGCCCGCGGGGTTTGAGTTCCAAGGCCCTGCCCTTGTGCTGGAGAACGGCGCGACGACGTTTGTCGAGCCGGGCTGGGGCGCGCGTATCAGTGGCGATGGCGATCTGATCCTGCAGCGGGAGGACGCGCCCGAGACTGGCGTTGCGATCGGGACGCAGGTTGATCCGGTGTTGCTGGAGATTTTCAACAACCGCTTCATGGCGGCGGCCGAGGAGATGGGGCTGGCGCTGCAGACGAGCGCAGCATCGGTGAACATTCGTGAGCGGCTGGATTTTTCGTGCGCCGTCTTCGACACGAGCGGCGATCTGGTGGCGAACGCGCCGCATATTCCGGTGCACCTCGGGTCGATGAGCGAATCCATCCGCACGATCATTCGTGAGCGGAGTGCGGACGGGCGCGGGATAAAGCGCGGCGACATCTACATGCTGAACGCGCCGCATGCGGGCGGGACGCACCTTCCGGACATCACGGTGATTGCACCTGTGATGCTGGAAGGAGAAGACACGCCCGCATTCTACACGGCGGCGCGTGGCCACCATGCGGACATCGGCGGCATCACGCCCGGTTCGATGCCTCCAGACAGCAAGTCGTATCGCGGATGAAGGCGTGCTGATCGACAACTTCCTGCTGGCGGAGGAAGGCAGGCTGCGCGAGACGGAGACGCGGGCGCTGTTTGGCAGCGGGCCGCACCCTGCCCGTGATATTGATCGCAATCTGGCGGACCTGAAGGCGCAGATCGCGGCGTGCCGGCGTGGCGCGGACGAGTTGCTGCGTCTGGTGAAGCATTATGGGCGCGACGGTGTGGTCGCTTACATGCGGCACGTGCAGGACAATGCGGGCGAGCATGTGCGGCGGGTGATCGATACGCTGGAGCCCGGCGTGTTCGAAGCGCCGATGGACAATGGCGCGGTGATCCGCGTAGCCATCACACCTGACAAGGCCGCGCGGCGGCTGACCGTCGATTTTACCGGCACGAGTGCGCAGGACACCGGAAATTTCAACGCGCCGGCGTCGATTGCGCGGGCGGCGGTGCTGTATGTTTTCCGGACGCTGGTGGACGACGCAATCCCGCTTAATGAGGGGTGCCTGAAGCCGATCGACATCATCACGCCGGAAGGTTGCCTGTTGAATCCGCGGCGGGGCGCTGCAGTGGTAGCGGGGAATGTCGAGACGAGCATGGTTGTAGTCGACGCGCTCTATGGCGCGACCGGCAGGCTGGCGGCGTCGCAGGGGACGATGAACAACTTCACGTTCGGCAATGAGCGGGTGCAGTATTACGAGACCATCTGCGGCGGGTCTGGCGCGGGGCCGGGATTTGCGGGCGCGTCAGTGGTGCAGACGCACATGACGAATTCACGGCTGACAGATCCGGAGATCATGGAAAGCCGATATCCGATCCTGATCGAACGTTTTGGCGTGCGTGAGGGCTCCGGCGGCAAGGGACAATGGGATGGCGGCGATGGCGCGGTGCGCATCGTGCGGTTCCGTGAGGCGATGACGGCGGCGATCCTGTCGAACCGGCGAACGACGACGCCCTTTGGCGTCGATGGCGGCGGAGCGGCGATGCCGGGACGCAATGCTGTGCGGCGCGCGAATGGCGCGGTTGAGGAGCTGGCGTCTACGGCGCGGACCGAGATGGCGCCGGGAGATGCGTTCATCATCGAAACGCCGGGCGGTGGCGGATTTGGCAGGCGGGGTAGCTGATGCTGGTACTGCTGGGGATCGCCGTTGTTGTCTTTGGCTTCGTGGTGCGGGCCAATCCGCTGCTGGTGGTGATGGCAGCGGCGATCACGACGGGACTCGCGGCGGCGTGGACGCCGCAAGCTGATCTCGCGATCATGTGGCAGGCGGGCGTTGATACGCTGGCGCGGTTCGGCAAGGCGTTCAACGACAACCGCTTCATCAGCCTGGTGTGGATGGTCCTGATCGCTATCGGACTGCTGGAGCGGTCCGGCCTGCAGGAGCGGGCGCGGATCGTGATTGCGCGGATACCGGCGGCGACGGCGGCGGGCGTGCTGTGGGTGTACCTGCTGATGCGGCAGGTGTTGTCGGCGCTGGGGCTCACATCGCTCGGCGGGCATGCGCAGATGGTGCGGCCGTTGGTGGCGCCGATGGCGGAGGGGGCGGCGGAGGCGGTGCATGGGGCGTTGCCGGATCGGGAGCGGTTTCTTATTCGCAGCCATGCGGCGGCGGTCGACAATATCGGGCTGTTCTTTGGCGAGGACATCTTCATCGCCATCGGGTCGATCCTTTTGATGGTGGGATATCTCGAGACCAACGGCATCATGATTGCCCCGCTGCAGCTGTCGGTGTGGGCGATACCGACCGCGATCTGTGCGTTCGCGATCCATTCGTTCCGGCTTTGGTTACTTGATCGTCGCCTGAAGCGGACGCTGACGGTGGCGGCGGAGAGCGCGACATGATCACGCTTCCGCATCTCTACATCCTGGCGGGGTTGGTGTTTGGCGCGTTCGCGGTTTTGTCCGCAATGGATGGGAGCAACCCGCGCCGGTTCCGCACGGGGGCGTTCTGGGGACTGGTGGCGGCGAGCTTCCTGTTCGGATCTCTGATTGGCGATCTCGGCAACGGGCTGGTTGCGATTGGGCTTGTTGTTCTGGCGGCGTTTGGGCTGGGACAAGGCAAGGCGCGGACGACCACGACAGAGGAACGGCGCGCGAGTGCAGAGCGGCGGGGCAACTTGCTGTTCCTGCCGGCGTTGATCATTCCGGCGATTGCGTTGCTGGGAACATTGCTGGCGCAGAACACGGCGATTGGCGCGGCGATCATGGACCCCAAGCAGGCGACGCTGATCTCGCTGATCCTCGGCGTGCTGATCGCTCTGGGGATCATCATGGTGTGGTTGCGGCCTCCCCTGCTGGCGCCGCTGCAGGAAGGAAGGCGCCTGATCGACGCTGTCGGCTGGGCGGTGATCCTGCCGCAGATGCTGGCGTCGCTGGGGGCGGTGTTTCTGGCTGCAGGCGTGGGCGATCAGGTGGGGAAGTTGTTCGCGGATTACATCCCCCTCGATACGCGGCTGGCGGCGGTGGCGGCATACTGCATCGGCATGGCGCTGTTCACGATCCTGATGGGCAACGCGTTCGCGGCGTTTCCGGTGATGACGGCGGCGGTGGGTCTGCCGATCCTGATCCATGGCTTTGGCGGTGATCCCGCCGTCGTGTGCGCTATCGGGATGCTGGCAGGGTTCTGCGGGACGCTGATGACGCCGATGGCGGCGAACTTCAACGTGGTGCCGGCCAACCTGCTCGACCTACCCGATCGCAAGGCAGCGCTGAATGGCGTTATCCGCGCGCAGATACCGACGGCCCTGCCGATGCTGGGAGTGAATATCGTGCTGATGTACCTGCTGGCGTTTCACGCATGACAACGCTGACGCGCGAGATTGCAGAGAAGTTCGCGGGCCTCGCGCTGAACCATGTCAGTCGCGAATATCCCTACAAGATGGATCATGTGCTGACGGGTCCGCAGGATGCGGTCGAGCCGCGCAGCGTGCAACCGATCTTCTTCGGGTCGTTCGACTGGCATAGCTGCGTCCATGGCTACTGGCTGATGGCGCGACTGGTGCGGCGGTATCCGGATCTGAAGTCGGCGGCGCAGATACGTGCGCTGTTTGCGGAGCGGTTCACGGCGGCGAATGTGGCGGGCGAGCTGGCGTATCTGGCGCGGCCAATGTCGCGCGGGTTTGAGCGGCCCTATGGCTGGGGCTGGTTGCTGGCGCTGCAGGCGGAGCTGGAGCTGCATAGCGAGGGCGAGATCGCGGCGGCTGCGGTGCAGCTGCGGCCGCTGGCGGAAGGCTTTGCACAACGGTTTCGCGACTTCCTGCCGATCGCCGACTACCCGGTGCGCACAGGCGTGCATTCGTCGACGGCGTTCGCGATCCGCATGGCGGCCGACTGGGCGGATGCGTTCGATCCGCGCTTGTTCGAACTGATGCGTGACAAGGCGGTGGCCTGGTATGGCGGCGATCGTGACTGCCAGGCGTGGGAGCCGTCGCAGGATGACTTTCTGTCGCCCGCGCTGATCGAGGTGGAATGCATGCGGCGGATGCTGTCAGCGGGGCAGTTCCGCGAGTGGCTAGGCCGGTTCATGCCGCGCCTGGCAAAGGGCGACCCCACGTCGATCTTCGCGCCGGCGAAAGTGAGCGACCGGTCAGATGGCAAGATCGCGCATCTCGATGGGTTGAACTTCTCGCGGGCATGGTGCTGGCGGACGCTGGCGGCGATGCTGGGGGATCATCCTGTCGCGGCGCGGGCGCGCGAGGCGGCAGACCGCCATATCGACGCGAGCCTGCCGCATGTCGCTGGCGACTATATGGGCGAGCACTGGCTGGCGACGTTCGCACTGCTGGCGCTGGACTTCTGAAGCTGCTGAGGCGTCAGAGACAGCTCTTGGCCTGACGCTCGCGGATCATCTTCTGTGAGTTGTCGCGGTCGAGTTGCGAAAGGACGCCACGCTTTTCCAGGTCTGCGAAGATTGCAGAGGCTTCGGCGTAGAGGGGGCAGCCCTCTCGTGTGAGGCCATTGTCGTCGTAGAGGTCAGCAAGCATGGCGAGCGTGACGCCGTGGGAGCGGCGATAGGCGGGCAGCCCTTTGGACTCGGCATCGGTGGCGGCGCTGAGATCGACCTGCTCGCGCAGGAGCGCGACGCCCTCCTTGAAGCGGCCAGCCATGGCGAGGGCCTGAGCGCGGGCGGACAGCACGATGCGTTGCGTGCGGCGGGCGCCATCGTCGTCGGGCTGGAAGTTCAGGAGCACGGGCACGAGGGCGGAGGCGGCATCCAGTTCGGCGAGGCCATCCTTTGCGCGATCGATGCCCAGCAGCGTGACGCCGAGCGCCCAGTGCGCCTCGATAGCCAGGCGGACGCCAAGCATGTCTTCCGGATTCCTGGCGGCGTAAGCGGAGGTGAGATCGACGAGCTTGCGATAGGAGGCTTCGGACTGAGGCGCGCCCTGCCCGTAATAAACGGCTTCAGCCTTTGCGTCCCATGCGCGTGCGAGAAGGTATTGCAGGTCACGAACGTCGGCGGGATCGGGCTTCAGGCTGGTGGCGAGAGCGATGGCGTGGTCGGCGCGAACGACGCTGTTGGCGTAATCGCCTTTCCAGTTGCCCAGAATGGCGGTTTCCAGTTCGTGGCGCAGGGTCAGCATGGCGTGCTCCCGGCTGGAAGCGGGAACAACAAGAATGTCCTTGCCTGCCTTGTCGAGCAGCGCGGTCGCGGTGTCGAAATCCTGTTGCGAGTTCATAGCGATAGCCGCGTGGCGGATTTCTATCCCGGCGCGAAGCGCAGCGATGGCGCTGTCACCGGGGCTCAACTTTTCCAGGCGATCCGCGATGGCGCGGGCGCGTGCGAGATTGTCCAGCGCGGCATCGACCTCGCCGAGATTGGCGCGCGAGCGACCCGCTTGCAGATCGGCGATGCGGACAAGGCCCTCGGCGGCTTCTTGCAGAACAGCGGGCGGCGCGGAGGGCGTTTCGGCGAGCGCATCGAGATAGCGTTGCGCGACACGGGCGGCGTCGCGGCGCAAGACCAGCGTCTGCGGCATGCGCTCAAGGCGATCATAGAGATCGTAGACGACATACTTGGCGAGCGACCGGACTTCGGTGAAGCGTGTTTCGGCTTCGCGGCGCGCACTGTCGGCTTGTGCGTACAGGATAGTCGTCACTGTGAGTGCGGCAACGAGGCCCGATGCTGCGACAGCGCCGCCGATCACGCGCCAGCGGCGGCGGCGAACGAACTTCTGGAAGACGTAGAGACGGTCACCCGTGCGCGCGGCGATCGGACGGAAGTCGAGCCAGGCGCGCAGGTCGACCGCGAGCGCAACAGCAGCGGGATAACGCTGTTCGGCCTCGGCGGCGCAGGCGCGCAGGATGATCGCGTCAAGATCGCCGTGGACGGCGCGTGCGCGTGAGTTGCGCCATTGCGGCGGACGGTCCGCGAAGGCGGCGGAGCGTTCGATCGCCTGCGATGCGGGAAGCGTTGGCGCCGCGCTGCGGGGGGACTCGCCGGTCAACAGCGCGCGCAGGATGGCGCCGAGAGCAAAGACATCGTCTGCGGGCGTCGGCGCAGCGCCGGCTTCGCGTTGCGGGCTGGCATAGCCCGGGGTCTGTGGATAAAGGCCCGCATCATTGGTCTCGCCGAGCAGGCGCGCGACGCCGAAATCAACGACCTTGGGATCGCCCGTCTCGTTGACCAGAATGTTGGCTGGTTTGAGATCTGCGTGGACGATCAGGTTCTGGTGCGCGTGCTGTGCAGCCTCGCAGATCGCGATCATCATCTCGACGATGCGGCGCGGCGGGAGATCATGGGTGTGGACATAGTCGTCAATGGCGATGCCGCGCACCAGTTCCATGATCAGGTAAGGCGCGCCGCCGTCATCGACGCCGCCATCATAGAGCTGCGCGATGTGGCGGTGGCTGAGCGTGGCGAGCGCACGGCGTTCGCGCTCGAACAGGGCGCGGGCCGTTTCGGCAAAGAGCGTGGGGCGGACGCGCTTGATGGCGACGGCGTGTTCGAACAGGCCATCGTCGCGGGCGCCGGCATAGACATCGCCCATGCCGCCCTGCCCGATGCGCTCGACGATGCGGTAGTGGCCGATGCGGCTCGGCATGGGTTCATCGCGCGGCTGCAGGCCGCCGGTCGGCATGGCGCGTTCGGCCATCGCGTCGGCTTTGAGGAGGCGACGCACTTCCTCGAGCAGATCCGTATCGCCGGCGCAGGCGGATACAAGCCAGGCGTCTTGTTCAGCATCGCTGGTTTCGAGCGCTTCCTCGAAAATGGCGAGTGCGCGGCGGGTTAGTGCGGCGTCCATGGGATCAGCGCGGACCGAGTTCGGCGACCAGCCATGCGCGGGCGGCGCGCCACTGACGTTTCACGGTGCGGACGGAGACGCCGTCGATCTCGGCCACTTCTTCAAGCGTGAGGCCAGCGAAATAGCGTTGATCGACCAGGCGCGCGTAATCCGGAGCGACCGCTTCGAGTTTCGACAGCGCACGGTCGAGGTCTTCGAGGTCGATGCTCTGGGCGCCGAGTTCCGGAGGCAGCTGGGTCGAGACAGGCGGCGTCTGACGTTTGGCGGCGCGCATCTTCCGGATCTCGTCGATCAGGATCTGGCGCATCACGCGGGCGGACAGGGACAGGAAGTGGGTGCGTCCCTTGAAGTCGAGGCGATCGAGGCCCGACAGGCGAATGACCGCTTCGTGGGCAAGGTCTGTCGGCTGGATCTTCAGGGCGGCCGCATCGCCATTGAGGACGCGGCCCGCCACCTTGCGAAATTCATCGTAATGGGCGCGCAAAAGCGCGTCCCGCGCGGCAGCCTGAGCGCCGCTTTTCTGATCCTGGCGCTCTGGCCCGTTCACGTTAATTACCCTCGCGAGGCGATAAACCACGCGAACGGTACGCTGCAAATACCGGACCCACGCGCGCGGGGCGTCCAGCCTGCAGAAAATCGCCTCTGGCGTGACCCGTTTGGCCCGAAAACCCCGCTTTTAGTCGTGAAGGCTCGCGATGCAGGCGACGACGTGGGGCTGTGGCCTGTGCGGGGGCCGGTGTGGTGGTGGTGCTGGGCGTGGCCGACCCCTCTCGGTTGTCGCGGTCCGCGCGCCACCACATCGTGCCACCGGGTACATCTTTCAGGGTCAGACGTCCGCGCAGGACTCCCCGAATGGTGGATGAGGATTGCGATGCAACTGCGCTTCAAGAACTCGTGGTGAACGAGATGCAAACGCGCGTTGAGAGCGAAGGACGAACGTCCCTGCCTGTCGCGCATTGGCGCACTTTGCGACAGTACCGACTTTGCCGAACAGCGTTTCGCATCCAGCCAGCGATGCGCGCGACGCAATCATCGTACGTCCAGTTGCAAGTGAACTGCACAAGCAGAATCGCAATCGCGCAATCGTCTGACTCTCATTTTACGTTTTGCGCATCGTCAGCTTGCCGTCAGCTTCAAAAATGCGGCCTGACGATTTTCGTATGCAATGAACGAAGGTCAGCGCGACTGAAACGAAACACGCATGGTTTTCAAAATGTGAATTGAGATTTGTGTGCGCTTCACTCTGCGTTGCGGATTGCAAATGAACTCGCAGCAATGAGTAACGTCACATGACCTCAACCTAATGCGAAAGGAGAAGGCTGTGGTCACCGGGCCTCGTTGTTGCAACGTGAACCCAAACTTAATTCCAGGCTGGTGGGGACCACAATGGCTGTCAAATTTACACGGACCGATCTCGAGTTCATCCTTGAACAGATCAAGATGGCCGAGAACAACCAACCTCCAGTCAGCCCGCACCTCGCGTTCGGACTTCGGGAAGTTGCCGGTACTGACAATAACTCTGTTCCGGGGCAATCGACCTTCGGCTCTGTCGACCAGCTCCTCCCGCACACGACGAACTCACTGTTCCAGACAGTCACCATCAGCGCGAGCATGCTGAGCGGCCCGCTCGCGGCCTTCGCGGTCTTTGCCGACGCGAATGGTAACATCACCACCTCGTATGCCGCCACCTCGCCCGGAAACTCCGTCATCGACGCGGCTCCGCGCATCATTTCGAACCTGATCGTCGACCAGACCGCCAACAACCCCGCAGCGGTCGCAGCGCAGCAAGCCGCGTTCGACGTCCTCGGCACGGGCTACCAGCAAGCCTTCAACCCGACCCAGGCTTCGGCTACCGCCAGCGACGGAAGCCTGTTCATCAACAACGTGACGCCGGATGCCGGTCTCTCGGCGCCGTTCAACAGCCTGTTCACGTTCTTCGGCCAGTTTTTCGATCACGGCCTCGACCTGATCAACAAGGGCGGCAATGGCACGGTTTTCGTGCCCCTCGCGGCCGATGATCCTCTTCGCACAGTCGGCCCGGATGGGATTGCCGGAAACGGCGACGAAGTCCCCGACAACCTCGCTTTCATGGTGCTGACACGCGCGACCGACAATGCCGTGCAACCCGGCCCTGACGGCATCCTGGGCACGTCTGACGACATTCACTTCACCGGCAACACCATCACGCCGTTCGTGGACCAGAGCCAGACCTATTCGTCGTCGCCCTCGCACCAGGTGTTCCTGCGCGAGTACGCGACCCTGCCGAACGGCAAGCCCTACTTTACCGGCAACCTGCTCTCGCACGTCAACGCCGATGGTTCCCACACCATGGCGACCTGGGCCGACGTGAAGGCCAACGCGCTTCGCATCGGCATCGTGCTCAATGACACGACTGACCTCGTCAACCTTCCGATGCTGAAGGTCGACGACTACGGCAAGTTCATTCCCAACGCTCAAGGCCTCGCCCAGATCATCACCGGCGTTGGCGCCGACGGCCTCGCGGGCACCGCCGACGACACGACGGTTTCCGGTTCGATCGACGGTGCCGGCAACATCACGGCAATCACGACCGGCCTGCCCGGCGCCGCGATCCGAACGGGTCACGCCTTCCTGAACGACATCAACGCGCAAGCCGACCCGGTCAACCACCAGGGCCCGGGCTTCCTGGCAGCCGATGGCGACAACGTCATCAACGGCGACCTCAACGGCAACGGCATCATCGACAATGGCGAGACGGCCGCAGTCGCTGGCACGTATGACAACGAACTTCTCAACGCTCACTACATCGCCGGAGACGGCCGCGTTAACGAGAACATCGGCCTCACGGCGATCCACGAAATCTTCCACGACGAACACAACCGTCTCGTCGCGTCGATCAAGGACTTTGTGGTTGCTCAGCTGGCCGCTGGCGACGTTTCGTTTGCCGCTGAGTGGACGCTGGCCGGCGCCAATCTCGCCGACGGCATCCAGGCCACCGAGTGGAATGGCGAGCGCATCTTCCAGGCCGCCAAGTTCGGCACTGAAACCCAGTATCAGCACCTCGTATTCGAGGAATTCGCCCGCAAGGTTGCGCCGACCATCCACCTGTTCGGCAACAACGACATCACGCTGAACCCGGCCATCACGTCCGAATTTGCAAACGTCGTCTATCGCTTCGGCCACTCGATGCTCGACGAGAACGTCAACCGTTACGTCATCCATGATGGCGGCGCGGGCGATCCGCTCAACGGCACGGCGGAATTGTACAAGTCGTTTACCGACTCCCTGACCGGAAAGCAGACAGACTCTGCCGTCGCGGGCGACGGAACGACGGCAAACCTTGCAAACGCCGCCAACATTGTCGGCACCCCGGTTCTCAATGAGATCAGCCTGATCGAAGCCTTCACCAACCCGCTGCAGTATCTCGCCCACGGCGGCAATGCCGCTGGCGAGATCATCCTCGGTTCGGCGAACCAGGTTGGCAACGAGATCGACGAATTCATCACCGGCGCGCTGCGCAACAACCTGCTCGGTCTCCCGCTCGACCTCGCCTCGCTCAACCTCGCGCGCGGTCGCGATGTCGGTGTCGCCGGCCTCAACGTCATCCGGAACCAACTTTACAGCCAGGCGCCGACCGCCACTCAGGGCAACGCGGCTTTCCACGATACCCAGCTCAAGCCGTACGCCAGCTGGTCAGAGTTCGGCCAGTTCCTGAAGCACTCGGAATCGCTGATCAACTTCGTTGCCGCCTATGGCAACCATCAAAGCCTGATTACCGAAACAACGCTCATCGACAAGCGTATGGCTGCCTATGACCTGGTGACGGAATCACTGGTCTCGATCAGCACGACGCCGCTCTATGTCGACGCCCTCGGTCACCTGACGAACCTGCACTACACGGATGCGGCCGGCAAACATACGAGCTTCTCGTTTGTCGACGCTGCCGGACACTACACCAACTACGGCTATCTTGACGCCGCCGGCCACGCTGCCGTCGTGGACTCAGGTCACGGCACCGTTGCGGGCATGACGCTCAACGTCGCGAACATTGCAAATCCGGATCCCAACGCCGGCTTGTCGGCAGTCGACGCCGCTGGCCACACGATTGTCCTGGCGAACCCAGACTATCTGGCAGACGCCTACAACTTCATGAACAGCACCGGCGCGTATGTGAGCGACGTTCACAGCGCCCTCGCTGTGCAAACCCAGTGGAGCACCGGCTCGGTCACCGGCCTCGACACTGTCGACCTCTGGGTCGGCGGTCTCGCGGAGAAACAGGCACTGTTCGGCGGCCTTCTCGGAACCACGTTCAACTACATCTTCGAAACGCAGCTTGAGTCGCTGCAGGATGGCGACCGTCTGTACTACCTGCCGCGTATCGAAGGTATGGACTACGGCGAACAGATCGAAGCTAACTCGTTCGCTGAACTGATCGCGGCCAACACCAAGGTCAAACACCTCTCGGCCAGCATCTTCCTTACGCCGGAGTACACCGTCGAGGCGGCCAACTACTTCAAAAAGGATGCTTCCGGGAACTTCCTGCTGGATGCCAACGGCAATCGCATTGCCACCGACCCTTCCACCTGGCTCCACAACAAGGAAACCGGCGCGTTGCTGGTTGAAGTGCTGCCCGATGGAACCGTTCACTTCATCGGTGACGACAACTTCTTCGGCAACACGATGGTGCTCGGCGGAACCGATGGCGCCGACAAACTGCTCGCCGGCCAGGCCGATGACGATACCGTATGGGGTGACGCTGGCGACGACGTGATCGACGGCGGCGGAGGCAACGACTTCCTCTATGGTGGCACAGGTAACGACACGATCACCGACAGCTCGGGCGACGATGTCATCCACGGCGACGCGGGCGACGACACTATCAACGCTGGTATCGGCGCCGACCTCGTCTTCAGCGGCGACGGCAACGACTTCGTTGAACTGGGCGCAGGCCTTGATGAAGCCAATGGCGGTCTCGGCAACGATATCATCCTCGGTGGGGAAGATGACGACGCCCTCATTGGCGGCGATGGCGACGACTGGCTCGAAGGCGGCGCCGGCGGCGACGGACTGGTCGGCGACCAGGGCGCTCCGACAGGCCAAGTGCCAATGGTCTCCGGCAACGACGTTCTCGACGGTGGCGAGAACGGCGACAAGATGCAGGGCTTCTCGGGCGACGACATCATGCTCGGGCAAGGCGGCTTCGACAAATTCCTGGGCGAGCTTGGCTTCGACTGGGGATCCTACGAGAACGAGACGCACGGCGTCGATGCCGACCAGAACGTCCGCCTGTTCATTCCGAATGCGAACCAGCCGGCAGGTGACGCGGTGCGTGACTTCTGGACCAGCACCGAAGGCATCAGCGGCACGAAATTCGATGATGACCTGAAAGGCGAAGCCGGCAGAATTCTCGCGGGCGACCCGCTCAACGAGCTAGCCAATACGAGTCTGATCTTCGGCCTGCAGGACGGATGGAACGGCGCCAAGAACAACTTCTTCGCCGCCGGCACCGACGTCCACTACTCCCAGGGCAACATCATGCTCGGCGGCGGCGGAAGCGATCGCATCACTGGCGACAGCTTCAAGACTGCAGCCGCTCTGGGCCAGGTGACGGCTGCTGCAATTCTCCTTGGTGGTGACGACATCATTGACGGCGACGCATGGCTGCACGTTGAATTGCTGCAAGGATATCAGGCGGGATCCCAGATTCTGCGCGAGATCGTGTTCGGCAATCTCGATGGTTCGCCCGACACACGCGCAACCGATGTCGATACCGCCGTCTACAACGACATCATCGACAACTACCTGATCCGCTACGACTCGGATCGCGACGGCGTCCTGACGATCGCCGACAACATAATCAGCGCGAGCAGCGCCAGCACCGCCCTCCTCAGGGGCGATGCGCAAGGCTTCGTGCAGATCATCCACCAACCTAATGGTGGCGGTGGCGGTGGCGGTGGCGGTGGCGGCGGCGGCGCCAACGGCATTCCGGGCGTCAACGACGGCACCGACATGGTCCGCAACATCGAGCGTCTTTCATTCGCCGACTCGTCGATCGAACTGAACGTCATCGGCAACGTTGCGCTGACGACTCCGGTCGCCGGCATCACGGGTGGCCTCGGCACGAACCGCATAGGCGCCGTCGTCGGCGGCAGCCTGATCCTGACGGACACCGGCCCGGTTGGGGCAATCGCGGCGCCGGTCATCGGCGACACGCTGTCGTTCAACGATGCAGCCCTTGCACGCTTCGGCATCTCGGACGCCAACGGCATCGTCGGCGCGGTTACGCTGCAATGGCAGAAGCAGGACGTGGCCCACCCGGGCTGGGTTAACATCACGGGAGCCACCGGCTCATCGATGGTGGTCGCTGACCAGCTGCTCGGTTCCACGGTTCGCCTTACCGCGAGCTACACGGACGGCACGGGCTTCCACGAACAGGTGTTCTCGAACGCGACCGTCGCGATCGCCGCTACGCCGGCTGTCAACCACGCGCCGATCATCAACCAGCAAACCAACCCCGTCGGCCTGCCGGATACGACCGTGCTCGAGGACCGCGGCCTGGGCGGCCCCGCCGGTGCTGGGTCTCTCTACAGCTCGGGGATCTTCCTCGCTCTGGACCAGGTCTTCTCCGACGACAACACCCCGCTCACACCCGGCGGACTGGTCTTCAAGGCTTCGCTCGTCGGGACGATCAACGGCGTCAATGTCGACGGCCAGGCCATCAACGTGCGTGGCGGCGCGGCTAACGCTGCAGGGCTGTTCTTCGATACGGCGACCACCAACGCAGCTGGCAACCAGGTCGGACACCTCTACTCGCTCAGCAGCGGTGTCGGTGGCGCGAACTTCGCCGGCATCGTCAGTGTTCGCATGACGGTTACCGACGCACAGGGCCTCTCGGTCACTGACGTATTCAACATCAACGTTCTGCCGCAGAACGACGGAAAGGCGACATTCAACATCGCCGGTTCTCGCGCTCCGGGCAGCACGCTTACCGTCTCGCAGGCGACGCCTGATCCGGATGGCGGGCTCAAGCCGGGCACGAACTACGCGTTCCAGTGGCTGCGCGATGGCAACGTCATCCAGGGCGCAACGTTTGCGACCTTCACGACGCGGCCGATCGATACGGGTCACGACATCTCCGTGCGGGCGGTCTACACCGATGCCCAGGGCTTCAAGGAGACGGTCAACACCGACGCTGGCTTCATCACAAGCCCGACCGTTGGGTCCATCTCTCTGAACGACACGACACCCACCGAAGGCCAGACGCTGACGGTGAACACATCGGCGGTCACGGACGCGGACGGGCTGGGTCCCTTCAGCTTCCAGTGGCAGAGCTCCCTCACGGGCGCGGCGGGAACATGGACGAATGTGGCGGGCGCCACGTCTGCCTCGTTCGTTGTTCCGGATGCTGCGGGCACGGCTCTTGGGCCAGTTGCTGGCCAGTTCCTGCGCGTCGTTGTCAACGTCAGCGACCTGCTCGGCAACGCGTCAACGTTCACGAGCTCGACCACCCGCCCGGTCGGCGTCAACTACGACGCTTCCGGTTCGGCGGCTGCAGTCAACTTCACGGGCACGGCTGGCGACAACATCCTCACCGGCAGCAACTTTGCCGATACGCTGACGGGCGCTGCGGGGGATGACATCCTCATCGGCGGCGGCGGCAACGACGCACTGCGTGGCGGAACCGGCACGGACGTCGCCGCCTTCAACGGATCGGTGACCGACTTCTCCGTCTGGGCCAACAGCTCGCGGTTCGAGGTTACCGATATCGGCGGGACAGGTGGCACCGACACCCTGACCGGCATCGAGATCCTGCGGATGGGCGGCACTGACTACACCGTCGTCTCCGGAACCGGCAACGCTGATGCGTTGAGTGGCGGAGCGGGCTCACAGGTCCTCCTCGGGATGCAGGCGGCGGACACGATCGACGGCGGCGACGGCAGCGACATCATCAGTGGCGGCGCCGGCAACGATACGATCACTGGCGGTAACGGCGACGACTTCATCTTCCAGGTTGCCAGCACGGACGGTCGTGACTTCGTCGACGGTGGAGCAGGGACGGATACTTACGTCCTGACCGGTGACAACACGGCGGAAACCTTCACCATCATGACCCGCGCTGTAGCTTTGGGCGCCGGCCATAACATGACCGCGGCCCAGCTCGGCGCAAACACCGAGATCGTAATTACGCGCAATGGAACTGGCTTCTCGAGTGTTGTCGCCCTGCTCGACAATATCGAAGAGATCAAGATCAACACGCTGCTGACCACGGTCAACGCTCCTGTCGGCAATGGTGTTGTCGACAGCTCGGTCCAGAACGGCCTCGTCCAGGGTGACACGATTGCTGTGGAAGGGAACTTCAACGCGCCGTTCACAAGCCTGGCCTTCAACACGATCCGCATTGAAGGCAGTGCCGCTAACGACACGATCGACATCTCGGGCCTCACATCGGCTCACCGCGTGGTGTTCGACGCGAACGGCGGCACGGACAGCGTCGTCGGCGTCTTGCGCCCGCAAGACGTGGTCACGGGCATCCCTGGCTTCAGCGCCAGCGACCTGCACGTCACCACCGGCACGGGCGTTGAAAGCGACTTCCAGTTGATGGAACTCGTGAACCACACAGCTGTGGCGGCCAACGATCTGGTCTATCACTTCGCGCTGCAATCGGGTCATGAGACGGTGGGCTTAAATGCGATCGCCCATGTCGACATGTTCCTGAGCAGTCACGACCTGCTCTCGGGTCTCGACACGACCGGCCCCGGCAACCACCAGATCGCGGTCGACTACGCAATGCTGCAAGCCTAAATCTGGACTTGAACAACAAGCCGGCTCCCGATCATATCGGGGGCCGGTTTTGCGTTGCGGTCAGGGTGCCAACAGCGCGTTGCGGGCGCAATGCGCGACAAGGCGATCCACCGTGGTCGCAAGCCTGTTCGCCGCACCGCCATTTTCGATGCGCGGCAGGTCCGTCTCGGCAAGTGCGCCAGAGCGCAGCGCCCCCTCAAGCGCGGCCACAAGCTGATCCCGCGTTGTGGCGCCGTTCATCAGAGGCGCGAGAATGCGGAGCAGCGGGTTCAGCAGAACGGGCGCGTGGAGCAGGTTCGTTACCCACGGCTGGTCCGTCGCCGCATCTGCGCGCGCAACCCGCCATAGATCCGGGCGCTGCTGATCATCCTGTCCGACTGCTACGGGCGTCGTTGAAACGGAGGCGCGCCCGCGCGCGAGCATGTCGAACAGGGCGGCCCGTATTTCGGCTTCATCACCCCGGGCATCCCGCGCCGCCGCAACGAGGTCCGCGACCGGAACAGAGCCTGGATACTTTCCGGCCAGCATGGCGTGAACGATCGCCGTGACTGGATCCGATGGCGCGTCCGCGGCCTGCGCACGCGCGTTGGCCGTCATGTGAAGCGGCAGAAGACGCTCGGGCGATGGCGATTGCGCGCGACCGTCTGACCGCGTCAGAAGTGAGCGGCGGAATGTGCGCCCTGAGAAGATGTCGGTATACTGTTCGACTGCGACAGGATCATTTCCGGCGCTCGCCCGGATGCGCAGGGCAGCGGCCGGCGAGGCATGCTCGGGCGCAGAAGACATCAGGTCCGCCTCGCAGAGATAGGCCAGCCCGTGTGCAGCTGCTTGCGCGATGACGTCGCGCACGTGGAAGGGCTGGTTATAAGCTGCCAGTAGCTCGCCGAGGATGTAGGACGCGGGGCGCGTGCTGAGCCGGGCGGCTTCGGAGCGGATGATTGCCCCGTAGGGGTCCTTGCTGCTTGATACCTCCGCGATGTCCTTGAGCAGGGCGCGCACCGCCTCCACCTGTTTGCGCGGTGGTCCGCCATCGCGTGTGTGTTCGAGGCAGATATCGCGGATGACATTGCGCGCATGCCAGCCCGGAAACACGTTGTAGCTGATCGCGGCTATACCCGTGTCCGCCAGCGTGTCGGCGCAGACTTTCAGGATCGCGCGCTGCGCCTCTGGCGGGGCCCAGCTGAAAACGCCGTGGCAGATGATGTAATCGAAGCGCCGTTCGCCAAAGTCGGCATCGACAATATCGCCCTGCTCCAGCGTAACGTTGGACAGGTCGAGTTCGTCAATTCTGCGCTGGCCAATTTCGATGTGCGCGGCGGCAAGATCGACGCCATGAAAGCGCGCGTTTGGAAAGCGCGCCGCAAGCGGGATGATGTTGCCGCCAGAGGCCGCGCCGATCTCCAGCACGCTCGCCGTTTCGGCCACAGGCGCGTCGATGCCGCGAAGGCGCGCCTGAGCGGCCAGAAGAGCCGGTTGGCTGTAGGTGATCGGCATCGAGACGTACGGCAACGCGTCGTAGGGGTCGCGGCGACTCGGGTTGCTGCTCATCGTGCCGGGGTATTGGCAATCCGCCCTCAAGTGAAGGCGGGGGCCGCCCTAATCGAGGCTTCGGGCAGACCGGATGCTGGCGGAGAGGAAGAGATTCGAACTCTCGAAAGGGTTACCCCTTTACACCCTTAGCAGGGGTGCGCCTTCGACCACTCGGCCACCTCCCCGCACCGCATCCGCAGTCGCGAGAGCGGTCTTCCTACCGGGATTTGGGGCGGGTGCAAGCTGAAACCCGGAACGCTTCCCAGGTTCTGTCAGCCGGGGCGTCCGAACAGCCATTACGGCCCCGGCCGCCCTGCATCTGTCCAATCAGCCGTTCCGAACGCTTGGGAAGGCGCCTGAAAGCACATCACTTTTGTGAGTTTTCAAAAACAATCCGGCTGGCCGGTATTGTCGAACGGTAGCAACGCAGGCATGAAGCCCACGTGGATTCATGACCTTTGCCCCGGCGAGCAATCGCCGCGCAAACGGGCTTTGATCTCTACCCGGAAACTGGCCTCGCGGTGACCCCGCGAGGCCTTTATTTTTCCAGCTTACTTCTGCCAGCTCTTGATCAGCGTGTCGTAGTCGACGGTTTCAGGCTTCGGCTCTTCGTTGGCGAGCTTGGCCTTGGGGGCGCCGGGACGGTCGAACCAGACCTGCGCGGGCTCTTCGGGGTTCAGCTTTGGACCCTTGTCGCCCTGCACGTTCAGCTCTTCCAGACGCGCCATCACGTCTTCCTGCGCCTTGCAGAGCGCGTCCATCGCCTGTTGCGGCGTCTTGGTGCCGGCAGCGGCGTCGCCGATATTCTGCCACCAGAGCTGCGACAGCTTCGGATAGTCAGGCACGTTGGTGCCGGTGGGCGACCACTGCACGCGCGCGGGCGAGCGGTAGAACTCGACGAGACCGCCGAGTTTCGGCGCGCGCTCCGTGAACGATTTGTCCTGGATCGTGCTCTCGCGAATGAAGGTGAGGCCGGTGTGGCTCTTCTTCAGGTCGACCGTTTTCGACGTAACGAACTGGGCATAGAGCCACGCCGCCTTGGCGCGATCGACCGGCGTGTTGGTCATCAGCGTCCACGAACCCGCGTCCTGATAGCCGAGCTTCTGGCCGGGCTCCCAGTAGGCCCCGTGCGGCGACGGCGCGACGCGCCATTTCGGCGTGCCGTCCGCGTTCACGACCGGCAGGCCCTCTTTCACCATGTCGGCGGTGAAGGTGGTGTACCAGAACATCTGTTGCGCGATGTCGCCCTGCGATGGCACGGGGCCGGATTCAGAGAACGTCATGCCTTGTGCTGCAGGCGGCGCGTACTTCTTCATCCAGTCGAGATATTTCACGATGGAATAGACAGCGGCGGGGCCGTTGGTATCGCCACCACGCGCGACGCACGAGCCGACGGGCTGCGACTTCTCGTTGACGCGGATGCCCCATTCATCGACCGGCAGGCCGTTTGGCTCACCCTTGTCGCCCGCGCCGGCCATCGAGAGCCAAGCATCGGTGAAGCGCCAGCCGAGCGACGGGTCCTTCTTGCCGTAGTCCATGTGGCCATAGACTTTCTTCCCGTCGATGGTGCGGCCGGTGAAGAAGGCGGCGATGTCCTGATAGGCGGACCAGTTCACGGGGACGCCGAGGTCGTAGCCATACTTGGCCTTGAAGTCGGCCTTGTTCTTGGGATCGTTGAACCAGTCATAGCGGAACCAGTAGAGGTTCGCGAACTGCTGGTCGGGAAGCTGGTAGAGCTTCTTGTCCGGCCCGGTCGTGAAGCTCGCGCCGATGAAGTCCGGCAAGTCGAGCGTCGGGCTGGTCACGTCCTTGCCGTCGCCCGCCATCCAGTCGGTGAGGTTGCGCACCTGCTGATAGCGCCAGTGCGTGCCGATGAGGTCCGAGTCATTCACATAGGCGTCGTAGATGTTCTCGCCCGACTGCATCTGGCGCTGCAGGCGATCGACAACGTCGCCCTCGCCGATCAGCTCATGCTTGACCTTGATGCCGGTGATTGCGCTGAACGCCGGCGCGAGGACGCGGAACTCATAGTCGTGCGTGGACAGGTTCTCCGAGACGACGTTGATCTCCATGCCCTGGAAAGGCGCGGCGGCGTTGGCGAACCAGGTGAGTTCGGCCTCTTCGGCCGGGCGGTCGAGCGTCGACAGGCCGTTGATCTCGGTGTCGAGGAACTTCTTGATCTCGGCCGCGGCGTTGGGATTTGGCGTCTTCGACGCCGCAGGCTCCTGTGGCCCTCCGCATGCCGCAAGCGCGAATACTGATGCCATCATCGTCGAAGCGAGGGCGAGCGAAAGCCCGCGCGGCCGCGTACTGAACATGAAGTCCTCCCTGCCAGCGCTCTCACGGCGCCGGATTCGTATTTCCGGTATCAAGCAAATCGGAAAACAAGCGCCGCGTAAACAACTGACGCAGCGGTGGCGATCCAGAGGGTCAAATCCTTGGGGGCAAGGCCGATCCAGGCGAGGTGGATAAAGGCGGCGCCGAGCAGGCTGAGGAAGAACCGATCACCCCGCTGGGTCGCCACGCCGAGCACGCCAACGCGGGGTTCGTTGTTGGGGGCGATTTTCGCGAGAAAGCCGAGGGTAACCAGCGCCAGGGCGATAAACCCGAAGAACAGAGCGGTCGGCAGCGTCCATCCCATCCAGGCGAAGGTCATGATACCTTGTTCCTGAGCAGTTTGGCGCCCGAGGTCTGCAGGTAGATGCCCGCGCCCATCACCACGACGCCAACTACGACGCAGATAATCGCGCCTGTGCGCTGGCCCAGGAAATAGAAGACCATGGCGAGCCCGCCGCCGAACACCATGCCGAGCATGACCATGGCCAACCCGGTCATGAACCGGGTCTGGCCTTTCTTGAGACGGTCAGCTTCAGCGTCAGACATCAGGGCAGCTCATTTGGCTATTTTCCCGGTTCGATAGCTGAGAAAACCAGCGCGGACAAAGGATGTGACACATCCTGCCAAACAAACGCAGAAAATTACAAGCCGACGCTCAAAGTCGTAGGCCTGTCCGAATACCGCCATTGCCAGGAAAAACAAAACAGTCAGCGGGACAAACAAGATGCCTGCGGTAATCAACAGCCACATCGCAAGGCGCAGAAGACGGCGCGACGTAGCAACCCAGCCGATGCACAGGCCGGTCAGGCAGAGACTGACCACGCCATAGATCAGCGCGGTCAGCTGCCAGGACATCTATGTTACCTGCTGAAGTGCGACGGCGTTAGAGCCTGTTGGCTCGTGCGTCGCGGATGGTGGTGAAGCCCCACCAGAACACGCCGCCGCCGACAAGCAGGGCGAGCCAGGCGAGGCCGCCGAGCGGTCCGCCGAGAATGCCCAGCCACACAACTTTGAGGATGGTCGAGAGAATGATTCCGACGCCGCCCAGGATGACGAGGACCGCGCCAAGCAGCGTCATCTGACGGCCTTGGGCTTCCTTGCGGGCGTTGGTGGCTTCGGGGGGAGTGTATCCGTATCTGGCCATGTTTTTCTCCTGGCTCTGATTTTTATCGCGTTTCTACTCGTATCGACGCCCCACCCCGATGCTGTGCCGGGGTGATGACGCGCAAAGAATAGCAGATTTGCGGGAGAGTCACATAGCCCCTCAGCCGGGGCGGGATTCCGCGGAAATGTAGATGATTGCCGCAGTGATCAGGCAGACGGTTCCGGCCAGCATCGCAAGCATGCCACCAAGTAAGCCAACATAGTAGACGGTCATCGCGGTGTCGGGTCCAACCAGGCCATAAATCCGGCTGCCTAGAAGAAAGAACGGGGCAGACATGACTATGGGCACGCCGAGCAAGAGAGCGGCCGCCCGAATCCAACGGACAGCGGAGCGTTTTTCTTCCTTTCGAGCAGCCTTATCCATGACGTTTGATCGCTCCGCCTTTGGCTTCCGTGTAAGCGCGGACCACCTTCTTCGACACAATGGTCGTCCACGCATCCGTCACGAGGCTTGGCAGTTCCTCCGGGTCGAGGGCATCGACATCCACATAGCTCCAGAACATCGCGCCCATCCGGAAAGGCTGGAACACGTCGGGGCGGGCTTCGAAGAGGAGTTCCTGGCGTGGCTTGGGCAGCTTGAAGATCCAGCGCGCACTCGGAAAACCGAAAAGCACGAACGTCTTCTTGCCGACATTGAACCAGTTACCGCCATGGTCCTGCAGCTCGACGGCGCCCGGCAGGGCGAGCGCAATGCGGCGGACATCCTCGATCGTGGCCATCACACCCTCCCGAGCGCGAACCCCTTGGCGATGTAGTTGCGGACGAACCAGATCACGATGGCGCCTGGGATCAAGGTCAGCGTGCCCGCCGCCGCCAACACGCCCCAGTCTGTGCCGGACGCCTGTGACAGCGCCTGCAGCCGCGTGGTGATCGGGATGACGGCGGAGCGCGCGAGCGAATCCGCGATCAGATATTCCACCCACGAGAACATGAAGCAGAAGAACGCCGCCACGCCGATGCCCGAGGCAATCAGCGGCATGAAGATGCGGATGAAGAAGCTCGGGAACGAATGGCCATCGATATACGCCGTCTCGTCGATCTCGCGCGGCACCCCGCTCATGAAGCCTTCGAGAATCCACACCGCCAGCGGCACGTTGAACAGGCAGTGCGCCAACGCCACGGCGATGTGTGTGTCGAACAGGCCGAACGCCGAATAGAGCTGGAAAAACGGCAGGGTGAACACCGCCGCCGGCGCCATTCGGTTGGTCAGCAGCCAGAAGAACAGATGCTTGTCGCCGAAGAATTTGTAACGCGAGAAGGCGTAGGCGGCCGGCAGAGCAACGGCGACAGAGATGACCGTGTTCAGCCCAACATAGATGAGCGAATTCGCAAAGACGGAGCGCCAGCGCTCGTCCGTGAACACCTTCATGTAGTTGTTCAGGTTGAACGTCTCGGGGATGAGTGTGAAGCGCGTCGTGATCTCGACATTCGTCTTGAAGCTCATCGCGACGAGCCAGTAGATCGGCGTCAGCAGGAACAGGATGTAGAGCGCCGGAGCGATCCAGGCGAAGCGGCCCTGTTTCATGACGCGCCTCCCTTTGCCGACGGCTCGCCATCGTCGCGCGTCATCACGGTGTAGAACACCCAGCTGAACGCCAGGATGATCAGGAAGTAGATCAGCGACATCGCCGCCTTCTGGCCGAGTTCGACCGTTTGCTTGAGCTCCGTCGACAGGAACACCGGATCGCCGCCAGCAATGACGGCGAAGGGCTCCGTAAAAATCATGAAACTGTCCATGAAGCGCAGTAGAACCGCGATAGTCAGCACACGCGCCATCTTGGGCAGCTGGATGAAGCGGAACACCGACCATTTCGACGCGCCATCAATCCGCGCCGCCTGATAGTAGGCGTCCGGGATCGAGACGAGGCCGGCGTAGGCGAGCAGCGCGACGAGGCTGGTCCAGTGCCAGACATCCATCAGGATCAGCGTGAACCACGCATCGATCGGGTCGCCTTCGTAGTTGTATCCGAAGTCGCGCAGCATCACGCCCATCAGGCCGATATCGACGCGGCCGAACATCTGCCAGATCATGCCGACGACATACCAAGGCACCAGCAGCGGCAACGCCATCAACACAAGGCAGACCGGCACGCCCCACCCCTTGCGCGGCATGTTCAGCGCAATCAACACGCCGAGCGGTATTTCGATCGCGAGAATGAACCCGGAGAAGACAAGGTTACGCCACAGCGCGTTCCAGAATTTCTCGGAGTGCAGCACCTCGCGGAACCACAGGTCACCGACCCAATGGAATTGCGCGTTCGTGGCGACGTATTGCACCGAATAGTTCACGACTGTCATCAGCGGGATGACGGCGGTAAACGCCACCAGCACCAGCATGGGCAGGACGAGGAGCCAGGCCTTTTGATTGACGGGCTTCATTGGCCTGCCCCTGTGACGTCGACGCGCCAGCTGTCTGCGTAAAGATGAACGCCGATGGGATCGAAGGTGATATGCGGCGAGGCCGGTATCTCCTCACCCTCGCGCAGCAGCGCCGCGATTGAGTTTCCATCCATGTTGAGGTGCGCCACGCGATAACGGCCGGCGTCTTCGACGCGCGAGACAGTCGCGGGAATACCCTGCGCGCCGAGCCTCACGAATTCGGGACGAACGCCAAACTCCAGCTTCGTCTGCCCCTCGATACGCGGCGCAGACGCGAGCGGGACTGAGTGCGCGCCCAGTTGCACGTTCGCGCCATTGACGCTCGCCGGCACGATATTCATCCCCGGCGATCCGATGAAATAGCCAACAAACGTGTGGCTGGGCTTGTCGAACAACTCCGCAGGCGTGCCGACCTGCACGATCTGCCCCTCATACATCACCACGACTTTCGCGGCGAAGGTCAGCGCCTCCGTCTGGTCGTGCGTGACATAGATCATCGTCGTCGCCGTGCGCCGGTGCACCTCGCGCAGGCTGGCGCGCAGCTGCCACTTCATGTGCGGATCAATGACCGTGAGCGGCTCGTCAAACAGGATCGCGCCAACGTCCGGACGCACCAGCCCGCGACCGAGCGAGATCTTCTGCTTCTCGTCCGCTGTGAGACCCCGCGCGCGCCGATCGGCGAGCGCCTGCAGCCCCACAACATCGATCACTTCGTCAACGCGCCGCGCGATCTCCGCACGCTTCACGCCGCGATTGCGCAGCGGGAAAGCGAGATTCTCGCGAACCGTCATCGAGTCATAGACGACCGGGAACTGGAACACCTGTGCGATGTTGCGCTTCTCGGTAGGGCGACCGGTGATGTCGTCGCCATTGAACAGCACGCGGCCTTCCGTTGGCGCGACAAGGCCCGAAATGATGTTGAGCATCGACGTCTTGCCGCAGCCCGATGGGCCCAGCAGCGCATAGGCGCCGCCATCCTCGAACGTGTGGTTCACACGGCGCAGCGCGTAATCCGACTCCTGCTTTGGATCGGGCGCGTAAGCGTGTCGGATGTTGTCGAGATCAATGCGCGCCATGGCTCAGGCAGCCTCGCGCACGGTCGTCATCGCGCGACCATCGGCGCCGAACTGCATGACATCAGACGGCTCGAGATAGACGGAGACCTGCTCTCCGGGCGTAAAGATCTGCACCCCATGGGTCAGCATCACCCAGACCTGATCGGCGTATTTCAGGTGCACATACGTCTCTGAGCCGGTGATCTCCGTCGAGATCACTTCAAGGTCGAACGCATGCGCCTCTCCCGTCTTGCGCTGTGGCCGTAAATGGTGCGCGCGAAACGCCAGCGTGGCGGCGCCGACATAGCGCTCGGCCTGCGGCGCGATCGCGATCGGCAACACGTTGAGCGGCGGATCGGAGAATGTCCTCGCTGTTATAAGGTCGGCGGGCTGGCGATACACACTCTGGCTCGGCCCAAACTGCGTAACCCGCCCTTCGCTCATCGTGGCAGTCGTGCCGCCGAGCAGCATCGCCTCCAGCGGCTCGGTCGTCGCATAGACAACGACTGAGCCGGAATCCGCAAACAGCTTCGGGAGTTCGGCGCGAAGTTCTTCCCGCAGCTTGTAGTCGAGATTGGCCAGCGGTTCGTCGAGCAGAACCAGCGACGCTTTCTTCACGATGGCCCGCGCCAGCGACACGCGCTGCTGCTGCCCACCGGACAGCTCGAGCGGCTTGCGGTCCATATAAGGCGTCAGGCGCAGGAGCTCGGCTGCGCGATCAACCTCGCGGTCGATCTCGGCTTTCGGCAGTCGCCGCACCTTCAGCGGCGAAGCAATGTTCTCGCGCACGGTCCAGCCCGGGTAATTGATGAACTGCTGGTAGACCATCGCGATATTGCGTCTGGCGACCGGCTTGCCCGTAACATTGGCCCCATCAAACCAGACAGATCCCGAACCCGGACGATCCAGACCCGCCATCACGCGCATCAGGCTCGTCTTGCCGGCGCGGGCAGGGCCGAGGAGCACGTGCACCACGCCGGGCGCCAGCCGCAGCGATATGCTCGCGAGGTGATCGACGCCCGCAACGCGACGCGACACCTCCTTCAATTCCAGCATGCGTCGAGACCCGTTACCACCCAGATTTGACCGGCAGTAACACCGTGAATGCACGCCACGTCAAACGCGCGCGCGTGGGCGCTGAACACGCGGCCTGCGCTACGTCAATTTGAGAGTCGCAGGTCGCCGTTTCATCGACCCAATGAGACCGACGGCGGTTTCGGCGCAACGTCACTTTACCGTTCAAACGGACCGTCAATGCTTTCAGCGAGCCAGAAAACGTCGCGCGCGAAAAAATATTCCAACAATTGCATTCTATAGCGACATTCGTGCAACCGCTGCAGCGCAAGAGATTTTTACGCAACTGCGAGACATGCGAACTTGTTAATTCCGCAACGGCATGCCGGAGCGTCAGTCTGGCTAGTCTGCAGAACGCTCTCGCAGCTGCAAAAAACATAGCCAACGAATGAGTGCGGGGAACACAGAGTTTCCGACCTTCCCTTCGGTTGACCTCTCATAATGACGCGGCCAACAGTGACCTCAAGAGTCGTCAAAACAGACTCATTACGGGGAGGTTACACCAATGAAATTCACGCTTCGCGGCGCGTCGAGCGCTGCTCTTCTGGTCGGCTTGGCGGGGATGCTTCCCGCATGGGCCCAGAACGCGCCGGCCGCCGGTCCACAAACGGCAGCAACAGAAGACGCCAAGGACGGCGGCGACCGCGTCATCGTGACGGGATCGTTCCTCTCGGGCACACCAGAAGACTCGGCCGTGCCGGTGGACGTGTTCGGCACAGAAGAACTGGCTCTTGAAGGTGCGCCATCAACCGTCGAGTTCGTGAAAAATCTTTCGTCATCGTCCGGTGGATCCATCGGCGAATCCAACCGCTTCCTCGGAACAGCGGCAGGTACGGCGACCGTCAACCTTCGCGGCTTCGGCTCCAACCGCACGCTCGTTCTGATGAACGGCCAGCGTCTCGCCTCCGCCCCCCAGGCCATCGCAATCTCGTCGGTGGACATCAACAACATCCCGACGGCCGCAATCGGTCGCGTCGAAGTGCTGAAGGACGGCGCTGCAGCGACCTACGGCTCTGACGCCATCGGCGGCGTCGTCAACTACTTTACACGCACGGATCTCGATGGCCTCGAGTTCACCGGCGAGTTCAAGGCAATCGACGGATCTGAAGGCGACTACAACATCAACGCCGCCTATGGCTGGCAGGGCGAGAACGGCAACGTGCTGCTCACCGCCGGTTATCGCCGCCGCAGCGAACTACAGACCAAGGACCGCGACTGGGCCCTGCGCTCCCGCCCCGACAACCCCTTCGGCGGCTGGTCCGGCGCCTCCAACCCTGGCACTTATACCACCGTCGCTTCAGGCGTTGACGCCGATACCGATGGCGGCTTCGAGAGCATCACGGCCGGAACGGCATTCCGGGATCAAGGATGTGCTGAATCCGGCGGTTTCGTCGCGTCGGCCACCTCGTGCCTCTTCCAGTTCACCCGCTTCGACAACCTCGTGAACAACGAGGATCACTATCAACTGTATGGCGAGGTCAATTTCGATCTCTCGAACAACCTCTCTTTCCATGGCGAGGCTCTCTGGGCTCGCCATGACGTGCCGGAAGAAAGGGTTTCACCCTATCAGTCGACCACGCAGTTCCCGACGCCGATCGAAGCTTCCGGTGGTTCTCTCGGTGGCGGCTCGTCTTCGATTCCGGCGACCGGCCTCAACCAGCAGTCCGTCTTTTACGTGGCTCCGACCAACCCGGGCCTTGTCGCGCTGATGACGGCATGCGCGGCGCCGCTGACGGCGCTTCAGTGCTCGCAGGCCCTCGCCAATGGCGTCTCCGCTTCGCAGACCGGCTGGCGTCCGGGCGGCAACGGAGGCAACGAACTTTACAGTCCGGACGGCGCTGACCTGCAGCGTCGTTTCTCGGAAGCCTTCCGGGTTTCCGGCGGCTTCAAGGGCACCGCCGATCTGTTCGGCGGCGTCGACTGGAGCTCCAACGTCACCTTCATGCAGAACCACGGCATCGAGGAAACGCCGGACCGCTCGGTCAACCGGCTGCAGTTGGCGATGAGCGGCTTCGGAAGTCTCGATGGCGCGGCTGACCAGTGCACGGCTGCGGAGCAGACGGTGGCAAACCGCGGCAATGCATCAGTCGGTTGCTACTGGTTCAACCCGTTCACGAGCTCGGTTGGGACGTTTGCGTCGAACGGCGCCGCCAACACCACGGTTCCTGGCGCCGGTTCGGTAGCGCTTCGTAACGATCCGCGGGTCGTCGCGTGGCTTCAGGACTTCATGGTCACCGAGACCTATCAGCGCCTGCTGACCGTAGACTTCGTCGTCTCCGGCGGCGCTGGCCTTCAACTCGGCGGCGGCGAAGTCCAGTACGCCCTCGGCGTCCAGTCGCGTTATGACGACACGTCGATTGATCGCTCCGACCAGAACAACCTGCCCGGCACGCCTTGCGTCGACAGCCCGCCCTACGGTGATGGATCGCCGGTCTGCACCGGCGGCACCGGCGCATTTACGTTCTATGCGGCGCAGCCGGATGAGTCATACGATCGTTGGGTGCATTCGGTGTTCACCGAGGTCAACTTCCCGATCCTCGACTCGCTCGACCTGACGCTCGCGGCTCGTTACGAAAGCTTTGGTGGCAATCTCGGCGGAACCACGAACCCGAAAGCGTCCGTCAAATGGTCGCCGCTTGACTGGCTGGCTTTCCGCGGATCGGTCGGCTCCACATTCCGTGCTCCGGTTCAATCGACGCTGCAACCCGGCTTCAGCCGCGGCCTCGGGCAGTTCACGAACCCGGTCAACGGGCTGTCGCTGTACCGCAACATCGACACGTACGGTAACCCGAACCTGGAACCGGAAACGGCCGACACCTACAACATCGGCATGCTGTTCGACTTCGGCGAAGTGCCGATACTCGGCGGCCAGCTGCACGGTTCGGTGGACTACTACAATTTCGCGTTCAAGAAAGAACTGACGGCGGAGACCGCTGCGGCTGTCTATTCGACGATGTTCCCGAACGCGACTGCCACCAACTGGCTCTGCAACAATGCCGCGTTCATCTCGCGCTTCCGGTTTGCAACGTCGGCAACGGTCAACTTGACCCCCGGGACCCTGTCGCCGGACTGCCACCCGAGCAACTTCCTCGGCGTGAACGTCAACGCCATCAACGGGCCGAGCGTCGATACGTCGGGCGTGGACTTCTCGTTCACCTACGACAACGTGCTGCCGTGGCTGTTCAATGCCGACCTCACCGTCGGCCTCGAAGGCAACCACCTGATCGAATACAAGCGCGGCGCGCTCGTGACGATTGACGGGTTCACCATCGCTGCAGCACTGGATCGCGCGGGCAAGTACGACCTGCTCTCGCAATTCTATGCCTATCCGAAATGGCGCGGCAACGCGTTCGTGAACATCGCCCTCGGCGATCACAACCTGCGCTGGACCACGAACTACACGCAGGCAACCGAAGCACTCTCCGCTGGCGTCGCCTTCACGCCGGAGGACAACATCCTCCACAACCTGACCTATCGCTGGATGACGCCCTGGGATCTCGATCTGACGATGACTGTGGCCAACGTGTTCGACGAAGATCCGCCGTTCTACCGGTCGCAGTACAATTACGACTACACTCAGGCGAGCCCGCTCGGCCGGACGTTTGAGGTTGGCTTCAAGAAGACCTTCTAGGCTTCTCGACAGCAAAAAGACGGGAACAGGCGGCTTCGGCCGCCTGTTTTCGTTTGGGGGACCGTTCAATCCGGAACACAAGGCAGTGTGCAGGCGCCGCCGTCGTTTGACGGTGTCAGGCCATTGCCGGATAATACGCTCCGTCTCCCCTAGGCAAAATACAGAGAAAACACCCCATGCTTGCCCGGATCCTCTCGACCACCGCCATTTCCGCCCTGGCCCTCGCCATTTCGGCCTGTTCGCCGAGCGCGCCCGCCACTGCCGCGACCGAGCCTGCGGCGCAGGTCGCAGCCGCCACCGCGTCGGAGGCCCAGCCGGTTTCGATGGAGTCTCCCGCGCCGGCCGCTGCCACGGACATGGCCGGCATGGACCATTCGGCTCACGCCGTCGCGCCGGCCGATGCACCCAAGCCGGGCGTGACGCCGGCCCCCGCCCCCGTCGCTGCTCCGGTCGTAGATCAGCACGCCGCCGTCAACGCCGCGGCCGTGACCGGCCACACCCTGCCGATCGACAAGATCAAGAATTTCAAGCTCGCCGACCAGAACGGCAAACTCTACGAACTCTACAAGATGACCGACGCCAAGGCGATCATCCTGACCATGCACACAACGGGATGCCCGATCGGCCAGCAGCTCCAGCCCGACTTCAAGGACATGCAGGCCAAGTATGAGTCGAAGGGCGTGAAATTCCTGATGCTCAACTCGAACCTCTACGACAAGCCGCAAGCGATCGCGGACGAGGCGAAGAGCTTCGGATCGACCATCCCCGTCCTCAAGGACACCGATCAGTCGGTTGGCGAGCCTTTGGGCGTCGAGCGCGCGACCGAGACCCTGGTCATCCAGCCGGGCACGTGGAAAATTCTCTATCAGGGTCCGATCAATGATCGCGTCACCTATGGCCGCGCCCGCGCCAAGGCCGAGCATCAGTATGTCGGCGACGTGGTCGACGCGATGCTGGCCGGCAAGACCGTGACGCCGTCCTACATCGCGCCGGAAGGCTGCATCCTGGTGTTCGACAACCGCAAGAGCTAGGCGGCGGACGGACAACAACGTCAGGCCAGCAACTCAGGGTTGTCCCGTATTCTCTGAATCGCGCCCGATGGCAGCCATGCTGTCGGGGCGTGTCCGACATCGCGTGATGGCGGCGCCCCGGGATGTTCGGGCGCATGAACAGACCAAAACTCCGCGTACCAGGCATCGCGCTTGTCGTTGGCGGCGGCGCAATCGTTGCCGGGCTGTGGCTGGCCGACCAGGCGGCCTTTGTGATCACGACCGACGCGCGCGTGCGGGCGCGCATGGTGACATTGTCGTCCGAAATCGCCGGGCAGATCGTGGACATGCCCGCCAATGCCGGCGAGCGGATCAAGTTCGGCGACCTGCTGGCGCAGCTGGACGACGAGAAGGCGAAGCTGGCGCTCGGCGCAGCGATGCTGGAGCTCAAGGCGCTCGAAATCGGTGTCGAGCGCGAGAAGCTGAGCGCGCGCATCATGCAGACACGCGGCGGCGAGCGGATTGCATCGCGTCAGGCTGCGCTGGATGCGGCGGCCGCCGATGTGGCGTCGGCCAATGCCCTGCTGGTGCGCAGCGAAGCGGATCATGCACGCGCCACGACCCTTCATGGATCGGGCCTGATCGCGCAAGCCGGGATGGATCGGTCCGACGCCTCACTTGAAGTTGCGCGGCAGGATGCGGCGCGGGCGGTGGCCGAGGAATCCGATCGGCGCGCCGGATTGGGCGATGCGCGGGCCGAGAGCCGCGAAGCGGAACTGTTGCTGCGCAATGCGGAAAGCATGGCCGCATCCGCTCACGCGCTGCGCCAACGCATCGCGCTGCTGAAGGTCGAGTTGCACCAGCACAGCATTCAAAGCCCGATCAATGGCGTAATCGACGAAGTGTTCGCCGAGCCGGGCGAACATGTTGCGCCGGGCGCGCGCCTTGCCCTGGCGCATGATGATGGCGCCATGTGGCTGGAGGCGCACATCAAGGAGCCCGACCTGCCGCGTATCGCGACAGGAGCGGCGGTGGAAATTCATCTCGATGCGGCGCGCCAGGCCTGCCACGGCACGGTCGAACGGATCGGCGCGGCGGCAATGGCGGAGTTCGCCCTGATCCCCAATGCCAATCCGGCCGGCGTCTTCACCAAGATCACGCAGCGCGTGCCCGTGCGCATCCGCATGGGCAGCGATTGCCATGGCGCGCGGCCGGGCGCGATGGCGACACTACGTATCCGCGCATCGTGACGCACGCGCCCGCACTCAGGAGCGAGTGGATGCTGATCGGCATTCTCGCGCTCGGGTCGATCGGAACCATGACGACGGCGACCATCGTCAACGTAGCGTTGCCATCCGTGATCGGCGCGCTGGGCCTGAGCCAGGATGAGGCGCAATGGCTATCGACGGCGTTTCTTGCATCGTCCACCGGCTTCATGCTGCTCAACACCTGGGCCGTCGCGCGGTTTGGCATGCGCGCCAGCTTCGCTGCGGCGATGGCCACGTTCATCGTTGGCAGCGTGTGCGGCGCGGCGGCGCAGGATCTCTGGCTACTGATCGCCGGCCGGATGATGCAGGGCGCTGGCGCGGGCCTGATCCAGCCGATGGCGATGCTGGTGATCTATCAGCGCTTTCCGGAATCCATGCGGGGGCTCGCGGTCGGAATCTATTCGCTGGGCGTGATCGCGTCGCCCGCTTTTGGGCCGGTTCTGGGCGGATGGCTGATCGATACCTATGACTGGCGCGTGGTGTTTGTCGCCACAACGCCGCTGGTGTGCATGGCGATGATGCTGGGCTTGGCTTACCTGCCGCGCCGCGAGGGCAGCGGTACGAGACCGGAGCTGGACTGGATCGGCCTTGCCCTCGTGATGATCGCGCTGGCGCTGGTGCTGCAGGGCCTGGCGCTCGGATCTCGCGAGGGATGGGATGATGCAGGCGTGCAGGCGCGGCTGTGGGGCGCGGGCGTTTTCGCAGGCAGCTTTCTGGCGTGGGAAGCGCGGCATCCCCATCCGGTGCTGAACCTGCGCCTGTTTGCACGACCGGCCTTCTGCGCGGCGGGGGCGGTGATCTTCCTCACGGGCGCTGTCGTTTATGGCTCGACATGGCTTGCGCCTTTGTGCGTGCAGCTCGTGCAGCGCTATTCACCGGCGGGCGCGGGCGAGATGCTGCTGCCGGCGGGCGTCGTGATGGCGCTGTGCTTTCCGCTGGCGGGGCGGCTAAGCGATCGGGTCGATGCACGTATCCTGTTGACTGTGGGCGCGCTGATCTTCGGCGCATCTATGTTGCTGATGGCCGATATCGGCGCGCAGACCGAAGCCGGCGTCATTGCAGGCGCGCTGGCGATGGGGCGTGCAGGCGTTGGCCTCACCATGCCAGCCGCAAACGCCAGCGCGATGCGCCACGCAAGCGGCATGCTGGCGTCGGCAGCGCCGGCGGCGACATTCCTCACACAGACGGGCGGCGCCCTTGGCGTCGCGCTGCTTTCCGCACTGCTCCAGAACCGCAGCGCCTTCCATGCCGATGCGCTGCAGCCAACCGTGAGCGCCAGCAACGGCGAGGCGATGGCAGCGCTCGGCCAGCTCGCCGGAGGATTAACGGATAGCGGCCTTGGACCCGTGGAAGCCACCACCGGCGCCCTCAACCAGATGGCGGCGGCGATCTGGGCAAGCGCGCAAATGCTGGCGTTTCGCGACTGTTTCCTTGCAACCGGACTGGTGTGCCTTGTCCTGGTTCCAGCAGGCCTTCTTGTGCCTCCCGGCAGGCAGGTTCGATCGAATTTCACCGATCGTCTGAAGGGCATTTTGACCCTGATCCGCTAGCGTTCGAGCCTTGGGGTGCTCCCTAATCGCTTGGACAGACATGCGTGGAGAAAGACTAGCGTGGGCGGACCGTCCCCGGACGGTGACCGCGGGGCGTCGCGAGAGCGATGTCGGCGCAACTGCGCCTGCGAGGATGACGCGCCGCAAGCGTCTGATCCATCGCAGCAGCATCCGCATCATCACGCGCGTGATCGATGTGGTGGGCTTGTATGCGGTGACGCTGTGCCTTGCCTATTCCACCGGCCTCGATGTCTGGAGCTTGCCGGTTCTGCTCGCCCTGCCGCTCTTCCTGATGCCGCCGGCGATCCTTGCAGGCATCTGGATAGCGGGCGCCTATCGGTTTCGCTACGCGGAATCGGTCGCGGGGCATCTGCTGCGCGCGGTGGCCGGAGCAACGCTGAGCGTTGGCGCCATTCTGTTGCTCGCCTTCCTGATCGCATTTCCGTTGCCCGCGCTGCTGATCAATATCTGCGCGATCAACGCGTTGGCGGTTGTCTCGCTGCACGCGAACTATCTCGGCGTGGTACGCGCCGCCACCCGCAAGGGCCTCCTGTCCGACAACGTCGTGATCGTCGGCGCGACGCAGGCGGCCGCCCGCATCGTCTCGCGCAATGTCAGCGAGCGTGAACTCAACATTGTCGGCTATTTCGATGACCGCGCCAGCCGCACGGTAGCGACCATGATGGGCGACACGCCGCATCTGGGTGCCGTCGACGACCTTCTCACATGGGAGCGCCTGCCCGAGATCGACCGCATCGTCGTGACCGTCACCTCGACAGCGCAGGCGCGTGTGCGCGAACTGATCGATCGCATCCGCAACCTGCCGCAGGAAATCATCCTGGTGCTCGACCTCGACGGCTTCAATCCCGAACACACCTCGCTTGCGCGCGTGGTCGACGCCCCGGCCGCCTATATCTCCGGCGCGCCAAAGGATGTGCGCCGCGCCACCGTGAAGCGCGCGTTCGACCTTTGCGTTGCGGCGTTTGCCGCCATCGCGCTGGCAATCCCGATGCTGCTGATCGCCTTGCTGATTCGGTTAGACAGCAAGGGACCGGCCCTGTTCCGGCAGAAGCGGCACGGCTTCAACAACGAGATCATCCGCGTCTGGAAGTTCCGCACCATGCGGCCGGACAAGGCGGCCGAAGAAGGCATCATCCAGCAGACGACGCACAATGATCCGCGCGTGACGCGTATCGGCGGTTTCCTGCGCGCTACAAGCCTCGATGAATTGCCGCAAATCTTCAACGTGCTCAAAGGCGAGATGTCGATCGTTGGACCGCGTCCACATGCGCTTGGCATGACGGCGGGCTCCATCGAAGTGACACGCACGGTGGGCGACTATGCCCACCGTCATCGCATGAAGCCGGGCATGACCGGCTGGGCGCAGGTGAACGGATCGCGGGGGCCGTGCCACACGCCGGATGAAGTGCGCGAGCGCGTGCGCCTCGACATGGACTACGTCAACCGCGCTTCTGTCTGGCTCGATGTGTGGATCGTGATGAAGACGATCCCCTGCCTGGTCGGCGACAGCAAGAGGAGCCGCTAGTGATGCATGCCGCCCGTCTTGTCATTGGTCAGGTGAAGCCGGAGCTTTCCGGTGAATACATTCACGACAACGTCTACTGGCGTGGGGCTGCCGCCTGCATTTCGGTCTGCGTTCCTGTCTATCGCTATGACGTGTCCGCCCTGATGGACGCAATCACCGCGTGCAAGCTGTCAGCGCTGGTTGAAGTCATCATCTACGATGACGGCAGCGGCGACACGGAAACGTTGACGCGCCTGATGAGCCACGCGGGTCACACGACTGCGGCGGTCCGCATCGTTGCGGGCGCGGTGAACCGGGGCCGCTCGGCCGCCCGCAATGCAGCGATGCGGCACGCGCGCGGCGAATGGGTATTGCTGCTCGATGCCGACATGATGCCGGACGGCCCGCGCTTCCTCGAAGCCTACTTCGACGCCGTGGAAGCCGCAGGGCGTCCCGCGGTGATCGTAGGCGGCTATTCGCTCGCGTCCGCGCCCCGGTCTGCGGAGACCGATCTGCACCGTTGGCAGGCGATTACGTCCGAATGCGTTGGCGCCGCCACACGCAGCCAGTCGCCGGGACGTTATGTCTTCTCGTCCAACGCCCTGATCCACTGCGACATCCTGGCGGCCTGCCCCTTCGATGAAGCGTTCGCCGGGTGGGGCTGGGAGGATACCGACTGGGGCCTACGCCTCGAGAAACGGTTCCCTGTGATTCACATTGACAACACCGCCACGCACCTCGGGCTCGATTCCGATGCGGCGTTGATGGCGAAGTATGCGCGCTCCGGTCCGAATTTCGCGCGCATGGCGATCCGTCATCCGGCGGAGGTGAAACAGATGGCGCTGTTTCGGCACGCGCAGCGCTTTCGCAAACTGCCGATGCGCAAGGCTCTGATCGCCGGCGCTGCCGCGGTTGCCCGTTCGCATTTTCTGCCGTTGCCAATGCGCGGACGCGCATTGAAAACCTGGCGCGCCCTGGTCTATGCGGAGGCGCTCTAGATGCCGTCGTGGAATTATGCCCCCTCGCGCAAGCCGATCGCCAAGGTGCAGCGTCGCGTCGTGCAATGGCGCCGCGCGTGCCAGGCTAACGTGGCGCCGGATCGGCCAATAGTGACGTTCACCTTCGACGACTTTCCGAAGTCGGCGCTCAACGGCGCCGACGTGATCGAAAAGCACAGTGGGCGTGCGGGCTTTTATGCCTGCACATCGTTCCTCGGCCAACGTAGTCCGGTGATGGGCGAGATGTTCGACGCCGAAACACTGGCCGAACTACGCGCCCGCCGCCACGAGATCGGCGCTCATTCGCACACCCATCTCGATTGCGCGCGTGATCCGCTGTCGAAAATCGAGCGTGACATTGGCGAGAACCTCGTCGCCCTGTCTGAGGCCGGCCATGACGAACATGTGTCCGCTTTCGCGTTTCCCTATGGCGAGACGAGCTATGCCGCGAAGCGTTGGGTCGGCGATGTCTTTGCCACCGGGCGCGGCGTGCTGGCCGGTGTGAATCGGGGCGAAGTGGACCGGAGCCAGCTGCGCGCGGTGGAACTCGGTGCGAGCGAGATGCATCGCCGGCGGGCGCTGGCTGCGTTGAAACTCTGTCTCGCGCAAAAGGGCTGGCTGTTCTTCTTCACGCATGATGTCGGCGCATCGCCAACGGACTATGGCGCGCCGACAGACCTGATCGAGGAACTGGCCGTCCGCGCTGTAGAAGCCGGAGCAGTTCTCGCGCCGCCGACGCTTGCAGCCGCGCTAAGCGGCGTGATCGACTGAACCACGCGCACGTGCTGGCCCAGCTTAGCCGAGACGAAGACGTAGGTCACCCAAAGTATGCTGTTCTGTGCGAGCAGGATGCTCTCCGACATCGAGAACAGCAGGAACTGCGCGAGGAACCCGATCGCAAAGACGCCGGTCGGTGAAGTCAGCGACAGCCGCCCCGCACGCCACAGGCTGACCAGCATGTCGATCAGGAACAGCGCCACGCCGACAAGGCCGAGTGAGATCGCCAGATCAAGCCAGCCATTGTGACCGGACGGCGCATTCCAGTCGACCGCGCGTTGCAACCAGTAGCGCGGCTCTGAATCAAGCCCCCAGAACGCCAGATAGCCATAGCCGAGCGCCGGCTTCTGATCGATGGCGCGTAACAGCTCGACCCAGATATCGGCGCGGCCCGTCAGCGTTTCGTCCTTGCCGATCAGGCCGAGCAGAAGACCCGGCGCCGTGAGGTAGATGAGCACGGCAAGACCACCGATGGTTGCTCCGCCCCAGATCAGCGCAAGCGACCAGCGTCGCCCCTTCAGCATCCACCATGCAGCCGTCAAAACGCCGATGCCCAGACCTGCGCCGAGTAGCGCGGTGGCGGACTTCGATAGAACGACGAGAATGAGCGACAGCGCGAGACCGCCCAACCACCACTTGCGCGGAACCGGATCACGCCAGGCGAGGAAGGCAAACAGGAAAGATGCGCGCGAGGCGTGCCCACCCAGCGCGTTCTTCTCGCTCCACCCACCAATCCACGCGCCAGGATGAATCTCGCCCGCGTGGCTGAAGCCCGGCGCAACGAGCCCCCCGACGAAGCTCGCGGCCATGAGGCAGAACCAGACGCAAGCGAGCAGGCGCAACGCCGCGATCCAGTCGAACCGCGCAGCCAGATAGACGCCGAACAGCGTGGTGGCGAACACGGCGATGCCGCGCCTGAAGCTGAGCTCCGCATCGACCGACCACATGGCCGAAGCAATCGCCAGCAGCGCCAGCATCACCAGCCACGGCGAGCGAAGCATGGCGCTGAACGCGTTGCGCGCGGCAAGCACCAGTCCGGCACCGATCAAGCCGTAGAAGGGCAACCACAGGAAGCGGAGGAACGTGCTTTCAGGGACTTCGCCAGAAGCATCCACCGGAACTGGCGCGAGCAGGCGCGGCAGGAAGGCTTCGGCGAACATGAAAAGCGTGACACCGGCGAGCACGAATTCCAGCCGACTGATGCGTTGTTCCGCGATCATCTTGCGAAGCGATCGGCAACCCGCGCATCGCCCTTCTGGCGGTTGAGAACGATGCCATCCACCTTGCCGCCATGAGCTTCGATTTCGCGACGAAGTGTTTCAACCTCGGCGGGCGACGTCTCATCGGCGTGCACGACGATGATGGTGCGATCAACCTGTGATGCGATCGCGAGACCCGCTCCGGCCAGTTCCAGCGCTGGCGCGTCGACAACAGCCCAGTCGGTGACAGAGCGGACCGCCTGCCAATAGGTGGGTTGCGTGCGGATGCGCACAGACTGGTTGGGTTTCAACCGGGACGAGTCAAAATGCGTGACCATCAGACGGGTGTCGCCAACGCGGTGAGCGGTGAACAGGCCAAGACCTTCGCTGGTCGCGGTATCTTCCGGTTCAACAGTGAAGAACGGCTGCGTCTTCAGCGCGGCCGAGTATGGCGGGCCGACTCCGCCGAACGCCTGCGCGAACGGGCCGACAGCAAACGTGTTGAACAGGTTGTTGCGCTTGAGATCGAGGTCGACCAGCCATACGGCGCGGCGTGCCTGTTCCGCGGCCAACAGCGCAAACGATGCCGCAACGCTGGAAACACCCTCGCCCGCTCGCGCGGAGATGAACATGACACTGCGGCCGGACTCCGAGGCCGGGGTCTGGCCAAGGGAGCGATGAAGGTCACGCAGATCGGCGCGCAGATCCTTCATCTAGCGCTCCCGCGCCGATGCGAGAACGCGAACGCCAAACGTGCGCTCGACCGAGGCAGCGGTCGCAAAGCCGGCCGCAGACCACGCGCGCAGCAGACCGATGGCGAGCGCCGTGAGAAGGCCGAACACCACCGCCGCAATCACGATGGTGCGCTTGGTGCTGTCGCCACGTGTTGGCGCACGCGCCGCTTCATAGACGGTGATGTTGTCGACGCTACGAGACGCCAGCTCGCTACGTGCGAGTTCCGACTGCTCGCGTGAGGCATAGGCCGCAGCCGATGTTTCCAGCGCGTCGCGATCGCGCTTGAGGCGCTGATAGTCCGGCTGGATCGTGCCAAGCTGCACAATGCGCTGGTCCGCCTCTTGCTTCTGCTTTGCAAGCGCCGTCGCGCGGCCGTTTAGCGCGCTGATAGTCGCGGTCTGCACGGCGCGGTCGGCTTCAAGCGCCTGCCAGGTCGGGTTCGGTCCGATGCGGCGCAGGCCCTGGTTTGGCGCAGTCGCGAGGAAGCCCTGCATCTGCGTGATCTTGCGGTCGACGTCCTTCACGGCGCGGCTGTCCGGCAGGTAGCGCGTCAGCAGGTCTTCGCGTTCAAGTTTCAGCTTCACCAACTCCTGCTCGGAGGTCGTCTCGACATAGAGATCGACCTCGCGCGGCGTCGCGCCCATCTGTCGGGCGAGTCCTGCCGACTTGGCTTCCGCCTCACGCAGCGAGGCTTCCACCTTCACGCGCTCGTCTGTGATATCGCTAAGCTGCTTAGTGGCTGCGGCGTTCTCGGCCTCGAAGTCGCTGAGATGGTTCTGCGCGAGATAGTCCTGCAACGCCTTGTCGGCGACTGCCAGGCGTTCCTCGATCAGCTTGCGCTGGTCGCTCAACCCCTGCACGCCCTGGCCCGAGAAAACCTCCTGCCGGTATTTCAGGTATTCGGTCACGAAGCGGTTGAGAGTCGCCGCTGCCAGCTCCGGATTCTCGTGCGCAAACGTCATGTGCAGGATCGAGGATTTCGGCGTCGTCTTCACGTCGAGCCCCTCGGCGAAGGCTTCCAGCGCATCCTGATCGACGACATACCCCCCGCCATCGCGCGCGCGCAGCTTGGCTTCGGCCAGTTTCGGATAGAGCCGCGTCAGGCCCATGCCGTTGATCACGCGTTCGGCGATCACCGGCGAGCTGGCGAGTTCGGTCTCGGCCTGCAGTACATCTTCCTGTTGCGGAAAAGCGCCCTTGCCGGCTTCGCCCATCACCGGATCGAACACGTATTCCTGTCCGAGCCGAACCAGCAGGCGCGTGCTCGCCGCATATTTCGTCGGCGCAAGGAAGGTTGCGGCCAGGCCGATCAGAACGATGAGCGCGAACACGAGCAGCATCAGCCACTTGGCGCGCCACAGTTGCAGCAGCATGTCGGTGACGCCGAGTTTCGGATGCGCGCGTCCAACGCGCGTTGGCGCGGCAGGGCGGTTTGGCGCGCCTGGCGGCGCACGCTCTGTCCAGGTCTCGACGCTCACGCGACCACTATCCCGTCATTAACGATTAAGCCTTGGCCCGCGCCGCTTAAGAACCGGTTATCCATTCTGGGCGACACCGAAGTTATGTCGGGACTGCGTCCTTCCGCCCTGTTCGGCCTGGCCGGATTGGCAGCGCTTGCGGGCTGCATGGGCGACCCTTTGCCGGCACAAACCCCTGATTTTTCAATCGCCGCCTATCCCAACTGGCGCGAGGAAGACCAGGCTTACCGCTTCTATCCCGGCGACAAGTTCCGCATGGATGTGCGCACCGCGCCCGAGCTTTCCGCCGAACTCACCATCGCCCCTGACGGCCGCATCACCCTGCCGACCATCGGCCCTGTGATGGCCGCCGGGCAGACCGTCCGCGATCTGCAGACGACGCTGGAAGACATCTACGCCAACGAGCTGCGCGATCCGGCCATGGTGATCACCCCGACCGCGTTCGGCTCGCAGAAGGTGTTCGTCGGCGGCGAAGTGAAACAGGCCGGCGTCTTTGAACTGCCCGGCGAGATCGACGTGCTGCAGGCCATCCTGCTGGCCGGCGGCTGGACCAATGAAGGTCAACCGACAAAAGTCATCGTCATGCGCCGCCAGCCGGGCGGCGAGATGATGACCCGCGTGGTCGACGTGCGGAACGGCCTTGCCCGCCGCGACCTTTACGACATCGGCCCCCTGCGCCGCTTCGACGTGGTCTATGTCACGCGCAGCCCGATCGCGGACGAGAACCTGTTCGTGAAGCAGTATATCCGCGACGCCCTGCCGATGGATTTCTCACTGTTCTACGACGTGGCGCGGTTCTAAGGGCCTCCTCATCGCTACCACTCTTGAGAGAGCCCTCATCCTGAGGGATCGCGAAACGATCGTCTCGAAGGACGGGGGCGGGCTCACCGGCCTTTCACAAACCCGATCGCCGCCCTAGAATATCCCCCATGAAACTCGAAGCCCTGCCCCGTCGCCGCTACACGCCGCATCCGACGCCGATCCAGAAGCTGGAGCGGCTGTCGCAGCATCTCGGCGGTCCCGAGATATGGATCAAGCGCGACGATCTCACAGGCTTGGCCGGCGGCGGCAACAAGACCCGCAAGCTGGAATTCCTGGTCGCCGACGCTCTAGTGCAGGGCGCCGATACGCTTGTCACCGTCGGCGCCGTGCAATCCAATCATTGCCGCCTGACATTGGCGGCCGCCGCGGCCGAAGGGCTGAAGTGCCGCCTCGTGCTCGAACAGCGCGTCGCGGGCAGCTATCGCAAGGAGGCCAGCGGCAACAATTTTCTGTTCGACCTGCTCGGCGCGGAAACGATGACCATCGTCGAAGGGGGGGCTGATCTTGGCGCCGCGATGCAGATCGAGGCCGAGAAGCTGAAGGCGCTCGACCGCAACGGCTATGTCATTCCCGGCGGCGGATCGAACGCGCTAGGCGCCATGGGGTATGTCGTGTGCGCGCGCGAGATACTGGCGCAAGCGCTGGACATGGGTCTCGCCTTCTCGGATTTTGTGGTCGCCTCCGGCAGCGCGGGAACCCATGCCGGCCTGCTGGTCGGCTTCAACGCGGCCAACGCGGGCGTGCCACTCACCGGCGTCAACGTCCGCCGCCCGCGCGCCGAGCAGGAAGGCAATGTCCACAAACTCGCCGTCGAAGCTGCGGCTTTCGCCGGCCTGCCTGCGCCATCGCGCGAAAGCGTCGTCGCCCTCGATGAGTGGGTCGGCCCCGGCTACTCACTGCCGACGGACGAGATGGTGGAAGCCGTGCGCCTGTTCGCGCAGCTCGAAGGCGTGCTGCTCGATCCGGTTTACACGGGCAAGGCCGCGGCGGGGCTGATCGGACTGATCCGTCGCAAGCATTTCCGGCCCGACGCAAAGATTCTTTTCGTCCACACAGGCGGCGCGCCGTCCCTGTTCGCCTATCAGAGCGTTCTGGCCAGCTGATCATGAAAGCGTTTCGTACCATCTGGTTGCTCGTGCTCGGTCTGGCTGCGGTTGTCGCCGGCCTCGGTCGCCACATCATTGCAGACCTTTTCGGCATCCCCCGGCCGCCCGGCCAGTATGTCGTTGCCGCCATCGCCGTGGTCCTCGCCGGTCTGGCGCTGGCGCCGATCTTCCTTTTCCGGCGGAAGTGACACGATGACCCAGCCCACAAAAACAGTCGGCGTCATTGGCGGTCTCGGCCCGCTCGCCACGCTCGACTTCTTCGAGCGCGTGCTGAGGCGCACGCGGACCTACAAGGAAGAGGATCACCTGCGGCTGATCATCGACAACAATACCAAGGTTCCCGACCGCAACGCCTTCGGTCGCGGCGAAGGGCCATCGCCTGCGCCTGCACTGGCCGCCAGCGCAAAGGGCCTGCAGGACGTCGGCGCCGAATTCGTCGTGATGGCCTGCAACACCGCCCACGCATGGGAAGCGGACATCCGCGCCGCGATCACTGTTCCCTTCATCAGCATGATCGACACCACGGTGGCCGTCGTAGCGGACTTGCGGCCTGAAGCGGCTGGCGTGCTGGCAGTCGACGCGTGCCTGTCGGCCAGTCTCTACCAGACCGCGCTGAAGGCGGCGGGCGTAAAGCCGCTCCTGCTGCCTGCTGACTCGCAGAAGACATTCATGGAGCTTATCTATCGCGTGAAATCCGGCGATACGGGTGAGACCGTGCGGCGGGCGATGGCCACGCTGGCGCGGCGGCTCGAGGCGCAGGGCGCCGAGGTCATCATCGCGGGATGCACGGAAATTCCGCTCGTGCTGACGGCAGACGACATTGAAGGCGAACTCGTCAGCTCGACAGACGCCCTGGTGGAGAGGACGATCCTGCTGGCTGGCGCCGAGCTCAAGGGCTAGGAAAAGACAAGCCTAGTTGGCTTTCTTCATCCAGTCGCGTGCGGCGCGCTGTGCCTTCAGCACTTCGGCTTGCGACATCATCTCGGCCATTTCCTGGCGGCAGATCTTCGCATCGCGATGACCGCGCGTCGCAGCAAGATTGAAGAACTTGTGCGCGGAGACCAGATCAACGGCGACGTCGGATCCTTCCGAGTACATCAGGGCGACGCGATAAAGATCGTTGGCCGACGCGTCCTTGGTCAGGAAGGTTTCGGGGGCTTCGATCCGGATATCTGCGTACGCCATTCTGGCATCCCTTTGACTGTGGAAGCTGTGCCGCGTCTCTATGGACGCCAAGCTTCCGAAACCCACCGCCGCAAGCGCGGCCTCAGATAGCAGTGAAGCGGAGAAGGTTTGCGACGTAGTTAATACTGCAAATTATCGTCCGTGTTCTGACGATTTATTTGCGTTTATTTTGATTCAGAAGTTTGAATCGCGGATACACAAGTATTAGCGCCGATTCAGACTTTAGCCCGGCTCACGTGCTACCAGCGTCATGCCGAGCACTTGATAGAGCGCCCGCGCGTTCTCATTCTCTTCGCGCACCTTGAGATCGACATGCGATGCGCCACGCCGCGCAAATGCGTGGAATGCTGACAGCATCAACGCGCCGCCAATGCCACGCCGGCGCGCACGCGGATGCACAGCCAGGTCCTTCACGAACGCGGACGTCCAGCACTGCGCCATGCCGACCACGCCGTCGCGGTCAACCGCGAGGAACATCAGCGCGGGATCAAACTCCTCATCCTTGCTCACCGCCTTCCACCACTGGCGAAAAATAGGCGCGCCTCCCCCGCCCTCCCAGAACCCGGCTTCAAGAACCGAATGCGCGGCTTTCACCAGGGCTTTTTCGGGCTTTGCGGTCAGCGTCTTCAACGTAACGCCGGCCGGCCATTGCGGCGGCGGCAGAGGCGCCCCCAGATCGCGGCGCAGTCGCAGCACATACGACTGCGCCATCAGGGCGCCGCCGGAACTTGCGAAAAACCGTTACTTTTTGCGGCAACCGAGGCCATGGGCATCCGGAACTCTCATTGTATAATGCGGATGTAGCACACGTTTCCTGCGAGCCATCCATGACCACAACAACTGCCGGCCTGTTCGACCCGATCTCGTACAAGCTCTGGAAGCAGGACCCCAAGGCGTTCTCGGATCGCCTGGGCGCCAGCTTCCGCGAGACCGGCTTTGCGGTGATCAATGATCATCCGATCGATCAGGCGGTGATCGATCGCGGCGTCGATGCCGGCAAGAAATTCTTCGCCCTGCCCGATGAGACCAAGCGCGGCTATTTCATCCCCGGCGGCGGCGGCCAGCGCGCCTATACGCCCTTCGCCACCGAAGTCGCCAAGGGCGCCAAGGCCAAGGACCAGAAGGAATTCTGGCACGTCGCCCGCGAACTGCCGCGCGACCACAAGTATGCCGACATCATGGGCCAGAACCTCTACGTCGCCGAAGTTCCCGGCTGGAGAGAAGCCACCAACGCGATGTTCAGCGCGCTGGACACATTCGGCCTCGATATCCTTTCGGCCATCGCCATGAACCTCAAACTGCCGCCGTGCTTCTTCGACGAGACGGTGAACAACGGCAATTCCATCCTCCGCCTCCTCCACTACCCCCCCCAACTGGAACCGCCGCCGGAAGGTTCAGTCCGCGCCGGCGCGCACGAGGACATCAACGTCATCACGCTGTTGCTGGGCGCCGAGGAAGGCGGGCTGGAAGTGCTCCACCGCAATGGCAGCTGGCTCGCGGTCAATCCGCCGGCAGGATCATTGGTGGTGAATGTCGGCGACATGTTGCAGCGCCTCACCAACCATGTGCTGCCGTCGACGACGCACCGCGTGGTGAACCCGAAGCCGGAGCGTTCGAAGTTCCCGCGCTACTCCACGCCCTTCTTCCTGCACTTCAATCCAGACTACGAGATCAGGACGCTGCCGTCGTGCATCACGACAGAACGCCCCAACCGCTATCCCGAACCGCTCAGCTCGCAGGATTTCCTGGAGATCCGGCTCAAGGAAATCGGCCTCAGGATGTAGGGTTCAGTCGGCCGCCGGAGCAGCCACCAGATCCACCGCAACAGGGGGTTTCGCCGCATCTGCCTTAGCCGCCGCCGCCCTGCGGCGCGCTTCGGCAACCGCCGCCGCGCGGCCAAAGTAATAGCCCTGCGCCATGTCGCAGCCGAGCCCGGCCAGCGTGCGCGCCTGTTCGGCCGTCTCCACGCCTTCAGCCACGACGGTCAGGCTCAGGCTCTTCGCCATCGAGATGATCGTGCGCACCATGATCGCCGCTTCCGCGTCAGCCGACATGGCGCGGACAAACGAACGGTCGATCTTCAGCATGTCGAACGGCAACTGGCGCAGCTGCGTCAGGCTGGCGTGACCGGTGCCGAAATTGTCGAGCGCCACCCGGACGCCCTTCTTCTGCAGCGCATCCACCACTTCACGCGCCGCCGCCAGATCGGTCACCAGCGCCGCCTCGGTCAGTTCAATCTCGAGGCGCGAGGGGTCAAACGCAGCTTCTTCCAGGACTTTCAGAATCTTCTGCGCGAACTCCGGCTCTTCCAGCTGCACCGGCGACACGTTGAGCGACAGATGCAGGGCGCTGTCGAGGGTCGCCGCTTCCTTGCACGCCTTGCGCAGCAGGTTGAACGTCAGGTCGCAGATCGCGCCGCTGGCTTCCGCCGCAGGGATGAACTGGTCGGGCGGAATGGGTCCGCGGGTCGGGTGCGTCCAGCGCGCCAGGATTTCATAGCCGCGCACGCGGCCATCCTGCAGGCTGACGAGCGGCTGGAAGTGCGGCGCGATCTGGTCTTCGCGTACAGCAGCCCACAGATCGCTCTCGAACATGGCGCGCTGGCGCACCAGCTCGTCCATACCGGTCTTGAAGAACGCGAACCAGCCGCGATTGGCTTCCTTCGCCCGGCGCAGCGCCAGGCTCGACCGGTGCAGCAGCGTTTCTGCGTCGCGCCCGTCCGCCAGCCCCACCGCCGCGCCGGCCGTCGCACTGACCGTAACCGTCTTGTCGCCCGTCTCGAGCGGCGCTTCGATCGCCGTCAGCGTCGCCGACAACCAGTCCATCAGCTCTTCTTCGGCCTGGTTGGGCAGCAGCACAACGAACTCGTCGGACTCCAGCCGTGCAACAAAGCCGTCGACGCCCGCCCGCAGGTTGAGCACCTTGCCGACATTCATCAGCATCTCGTCGCCAACCGCACGGCCATGCGTGTCGTTGAACTCCGCGAATTTGTCGAGGTTCAGCATCACGACTGCGAGACGTTTCGCGCCGTCATTCTCGCTGAGCAGCCAGTTCAGCACACCCTTCAGGTGGCGGCGGTTCGGCAGGCCAGTCAGCTGATCGTGCATCGCCACGCGGCGGGCGCGCTCCTCCGTCTGGAGACGCGATCGCAGCTCGCGAACGTGGCTGTGATAGCGGGTGATGATGTAAAGCGTCAGGCCGACGCTCGCGACGATGATCGTGCCCAACAGCTTTGACATCTGCAGATGTTGGAACTCATTCGCCCAGCCATACAGTATGCCGACGACATCCAGGTTCACCGACAGGATGAAACCCGCCGCGATGAAGCCCGCGAAAATCAGGAGGTCGCGGCGGACCTGCTGCTCCACCCTGCGGTCGATCGAAGGCAGTGTCGATGTGGCGGCAGATGGCTTGTCGGCGGCTGTCATCGTGATCCGTTCCGTTGTTTGTCCTCATGCTGCACAAGGCAATTTAGGATTTCGACGACCGATCCAGCGGATTTCGCGTAAAATCACGACGAACGCGTTAGCCGGCACGCCGCACGCTACGGGTAGAAACCCAGTCTTCATGGGACATTTCCCAGTAAAGAGACGGTCGCGTTGTGCCATCTGGCCGCACCGAAATAACCTCGCCCATCTGCCGGAAGCCGAGCCGCGACAACAGGCGGATCGACCGGTCATTGTCCGCCGCCGTCGTCTCGCAGATCCGCGTGACGCCCAACTGGTCGAAGCACCATTCGACCGCAGCCAGCCCACACGCGCCGCCAAATCCACGCCCCTGCCGCTCGGCCTTTACCGCTCCGCCGAACTTCGCGATCGACCATTGCGGCCACACCTCGACATCGAAATACGCCGTCGCCTCCCCCGCCGTATTGAACGAAGCGAACAGGATGCCGTCTCCCCTCATCCGTTGCCTCAGGTGATCGGCGATGAAGCCGGTCATTGTTTCGGCGTTGATCGGGTTCGGCATCGTATAGATGCGCGGCCCGATGCTTTCATGGCTCAGCAGCCCGGCAATTGACTCGGCGTCTTCCCGTTGCGCCACGCGGGCGCCCGCGATCCGCCCATTCATGTTGACGGCGCAACGCACGAATTCTCGCGGGCGCTCAGTCTCCGCGACCGGAACCGCCTGTCTTGTCTTCGGAATATCCGCCATCTCCACCCCCGCGTTGACAACTACTGGTTGTAGTTGCGGGCGCAGGATTAACAATCGCGGGATAACCCTGAGTTGTTGAGCTTTGTCAGTCGTGATCGATCCGGCCGCGTTTGGCTTTCACGTCGGAGCGGTGCGCCTTGCCTTCCAGCCGGCGCTGTTTTTGCGCCTTGCTGGGCTTGGTCGCTACGCGCCGCTTCGGCTTCACCAGCGCCTTTTCCAGCAAATCAACCAGCCGTTCGCGCGCTTCCTCGCGATTGCGGACCTGGCTGCGGTGCGTCTGGATGAACAGCACCAGCTCACCCTCGTCATTGATCCGGTTGCCGAGCGCCCGCCGGATCATCCATTTCTGCTCGTCGTCGAACGCGTGACTGGTCTTCACATTCCAGCGCAGCTGGACGGCCGACGCCACCTTGTTGACGTTCTGCCCGCCGGGACCGCCGGCGGTGACGAACTTCTCTTCCAGCTCGTGCTCGAAAGTATGCAGGAAGACCTTGGTCACGATTTACCTGTTCAACCGCGAGATCAGGCTCGACGTGTCCCAACGACCATGCCCGTCCGCCTGGATATCGGCATAGAACTGGTCAACCAGCGCCGTCAGCGGCAAGGAAGCCTTCGTTGCGCGCGCCGCATCCAGCGCAATGCGCAGGTCCTTCCGCATCCAGTCGACCGCAAAGCCAAAATCGAACTTGCCGTCGACCATCGTCTTCCAGCGATTCTGCATCTGCCAGCTCTGCGCCGCGCCCGCCGAGATCGCCTCGATCACCTTCGCCTCGTCCAGCCCGTTGGCGCGTGCAAAGTGCAGCCCCTCGGCAATCCCCTGCACCACGCCCGCGATACAGATCTGGTTTACCGACTTGGCCAACTGACCTGCGCCCACATCGCCGATCAGTGTGATCTGCTTCGAGAACGCCCGCATCACCGGCTCGATCTTTGCGAACGTTGCCGCATCGCCGCCGCACATCACGGTCAACTGGCCGTTCTCCGCGCCCGCCTGCCCGCCCGACACCGGCGCATCGATATAGCCGGCACCCTTCGCGCCCGCTTCGGCCGCCAGCTTTCGCGCCAGCCCGGCCGAGCCCGTCGTGTGATCGGCCACCACCTGCCCCGTCTTCAGCCCCGGCGCCATCGCCGCAAACACGGCTTCGACATCCGGATCATCGCCCAGGCACATGAAAATGAAGTCTGCTCCGGCAATCGCCTCGGCCGGCGTCACAGCCGCGCGACCCGCGCCGACCTTCGCCACCCACGCGTCCGCCTTCTCGCCCGTGCGGTTCCACACCGTCACGTCATGGCCCTTCTGCGCCAGATGCCGGGCCATCGGCCCGCCCATAACGCCCAGTCCGAGAAATGCGCATGCCGCCATCGGAGTTGTTCCTGCTGTTGTCGGGCGTGAAATACACGCCAGACCCACCAGCTGTCATCCCGGAAGACGCGCAGCGGCTATCCGGGACCTATCTCGCAATTTACGTGGAGTGATCGATGGCTCCCGGTTCTCCAGCGCTTTGCGCTTGCGGCCGGGATGACAAGCTGAGCGCTGCCGCAAAGAATCAGCCCGGCCGGTACCGAACAAACACATTGCCATTGCTGAACTGGCGCACATCCTCCCGCCGCCAGCTGAGCGCACGCGGGATACCGTCGAACAGCCGCTTGCCGCCGCCCAGCGTCACCGGAACCAGCATCACCTGAAGCTCGTCCAGCATGCCAGCCGTCGCCGCCTGCGCCACGATCGATCCGCTGCCGAGGATGGACGCGTCGAGATCGCCCGCCCTGATCGCCTCAAGCTCAGAGACGAAGTCCTCCGTCGCAATCCGTGTATTCCGCCAGTCCGACGATGTGAGGCTGCGCGAGAAAACGGTCTTGGGCATCGCGTTCATCCCCGCCGCCACATCCGGCATCATCTGGGCTGCCTGCGGGCTGGTCCAGAACGGCTTCATCATCTCGTACGTCACGCGCCCGAAGATCAGCCGCCCGCCGCCCTTGGCATTGCTGCTGGTGAACTCCGCCTGTTCAGGATCCTGGCTGTGCGCCCAGCTCATGTCGCTGTCGGCGTCAGCATAGCAGCCATCGAGGCTGAGCGAGATGAAGGCGGAGATTGCCGCCATGGCCTACTCCTCTGATTTGAGGGTCACAAACCGGCCGCGGAAAAATCCCAGGGCGTCGACGCCCGCATCCGCGCGATAGGCGACGACATCGCCATAGATGACCTCGTGGTCGCCCATCGACTGCCGCAACCGCATCCGGCAATCGAGGCTGGCGACGGCGGCCGTCAGCACGGGCGCGCCGGTGTCCATGGTGCAGATCTGATCGGCCGGGATGATGCGGTCCCCTCCCCGGCGGGAGAAGTGCTGCGCCACGTCATGATCGTCCGAACGCAGGATATTCAGCGAGAAAGCCTCCGCCTGGGTGAACACGCCGAAGGCGGCGCTGCTGTTGGACAGGCACCACAGCATGATCGGTGGGTGCAGCGACACGGATGTCAGCGAGTTAATGATCATGCCGTGCGCCACGCCGTTCGCGTCATGGGCCGCTACCAACGCCACGCCGGTGCCAAAACCGCCGAGTGCACGGCGATAATCGCGGGGGTCGAACGCTGAAGATGCGTCGGGCTCATTCATGTGCACGTGGCCTTAACCGTGATCTGCCAAAAGACAGAGTTAATACCGCAGGAAGAATTCCGCCATGAGTGGCAATAAGCCAGTCGTCATCAAGAAAGTGAAGAAGATCATTGGCGGCGGCCACCATGGTGGCGCGTGGAAAGTCGCCTATGCCGACTTCGTCACGGCCATGATGGCCTTCTTCCTCCTGATGTGGCTGATCAATACCACCTCGCCCGAGCAAAAACGCGGCATCGCCGACTATTTCGCTCCCGCCAGCGTCTCGCGCTCGTCCCAGGGCTCCGACGGCCTTCTGGGCGGCACGGCCTTCCAGGAAGACGGCGCCCGGTCCTCCGGTTCCAACCGCAAGATCGACGAAGAAGCCGCCGAAGCCTCTCAAACGACGAAATCGGGCGGCGCGTCGGACGGCGAGAAGAAAGCGCACGAACCGACCGAGGACGCGCTCGCGCAGGCCCTCGCCAACCGAGAGAACGCGCAATTCGCCAGCGCCGAAGCCTCCCTGCGCCAGGCGCTGCAGGACCTGCCCGACTATGCCGAGCTGTCGCGCAACCTGATCATCGAACAGACGCCCGAAGGCCTCAACATCCAGCTGGTCGACCAGGAAGGCCGTGCGATGTTCACGGGTTCGTCCGCCGAGCCGCTGGCGCGCACGCAGCACCTTCTGGAAGCCGTCTCGAAAGTCATCGAGCGCCTGCCCAACCGCATCAGCATCTCCGGCCACACCGACAGCGTCGCGCCCGGCAAGCCCGGCTACTCCAACTGGGACCTGTCGGCCGACCGCGCCAACGCTGCCCGCCGCATCCTCGAAAAGTCCGGCGTCGACGGCGACCGCATCTACCAGGTCTCGGGCAAGGGCGACCGCGAGCCGCTCTATCCGGACGATCCGGACCTGCCCGCCAACCGCCGGATCAGCATCGTTCTGCTGCGCGAAGCGCCTGTGATGCCTGCGGACAACGCACTGTGACCTGCGGCATCGCCTCTGACGGCGGTGCATCGACCAACGACCCAAAGCAGTGCATGGTAATTCCCTGTGGCTGGGCAACCCGGCCGCCGGATACAGTCGAATCGCGATGAAAGAGACCGACACCAAGGAAATCATCCCGGCGGACTTCGTTCGCAAGATGAAGTTCTATCTGACGTCGCCACAGCCCTGCCCCTACCTGCCGGGCAAGATGGAACGCAAAGTGTTCGCCAATCTCGCTGTGGATGGCGCAGTCGATCTCAATGACAGCCTGACCCGTTCCGGGTTCCGCCGCTCGCAGACCATCGCCTATCGCCCCGCCTGCAAGGCATGCGGCGCCTGCCGTTCCGTGCGTATCGACGTCGCTGCCTTCACGATGACCCGCCGCTGGCGCAAGGTTCTGATGCGCAACGCCGTGATGGAACGCGAAGCCAGCACCGCACGCGCCACGCGCGAACAGTTCCGCCTGCTCAAACGCTATCTCGACGTTCGTCATCCCAGCGGCGGAATGACGGACATGGAAATCCGCGACTATGCCGGCATGGTAGACGCCAGCCCGGTCGAAACGGTGGTGTTCGAATACCGCAACAAGCTGGAAGCCGGTTCGGGCGACGATGGCGCGCTTCAGGCAGCCGCGCTCACCGACGTGCTGCGCGACGGTCTGTCGATGGTCTACTCCTTCTACCGCCCGGAACTGGCAGACCGCAGCGTCGGCTCCTTCATGGTGCTCGACCATGTCCGCCTCGCCCTGGAACTCGGCCTGCCCTACGTCTACCTCGGCTACTGGGTGCGTGGTTCCGACAAGATGGGCTACAAGGCCGACTTCACCCCGCTCGAAGTCTTCGACGGTGAAGAATGGCGCCCGCTGCGGGAAGAAGAGATCTAGCTCCTACAGCCACAACTCCAGCTGCACATCCGCACGCGCATAGGGCGAGGGCTGCCGATCTTTCAACGGCTGGAACCCCGCATCGCGATACAACTTCAGCGCGGGCGCGAGCACCGAGTTCGTCTCGATATAGACGCGGCGCATGCCCATCTCGCGCGCCGCTTCCACAGCAGCCGCCACAAGCATCCGCCCCGCACCCTTGCCCTGCGCCTGCGGACGCACGCCCATCTTGGCGAGCTCCACCGAGCCTTCTCCCATGACCATGAGCGCAACGACGCCTACCGGCGCTGCATCGTCCACAGCAATCAGGATCGCGCCGCCCGGATCGAGAATGTACTTGTGCGGATTGCCCAGCACATCGCGATCCTTTGCTTCGACAGCAAAGTACCGCTCGATCCATGCGAGATTGATATCCCGGAACGCCGCTTCGTCGCCCGGCTGAAAAGCGCGGACGACAACCGCCATCCTAGAACTTCACCGTCGGGGCGACGTTCAGCGAGGCACGCTCCGCCTCGCCCACGTCGAACATCTCGCGCTTCGTGAACCCGGTTGCGCCGGCAATCATGGAAGCCGGGAACTGCTCGACCGCCGTGTTGAACTCGTTCACCGACGAGTTGTAGAACCGGCGCGACGCCGCGACCTTGTCCTCGATCGACGACAGCTCGGTCTGCAGCTGCAGGAAGTTCGCGTTGGCTTTCAGGTCCGGATAGTTTTCCGCCAGCGCGAACAGCTTGCCGAGCGACTGGCCCAGCACGCCTTCAGCCGCGCCCATGGCCGCCGGGCCCTGCGCCGAAGCAGCAGCGTTGCGTGCAGAAATCACCGCATCCAGCGTCGATTTCTCGTGCGCCGCATAGCCCTTCACCGTTTCGACCAAATTGGGGATCAGTTCGCGCCGCAGCTTCAGCTGCACATCGATGCCGGAGAAGGCCTCGTTCACGGTCTGCCGCTTCGAGACAAGCCCGTTATAGATCATGATAACGGTGAGAAGGATCAGGGCGACTACGCCCAGAGCGATATAGATCGGCAGCATGTCCACGATAGCGCCCCGTATTATCCGTCCGGTCGATTCCCGGCCCGTCCGGAACCTACAGCAAGAGCGGGGTAAATCCACACGAATTCAGCGGTCAGGCTTCACTTGCGGCCCGCCCGCCCTCCGGTGAAAGATACGCCCGGTAAAGAAACGCACGGCATACCGCCGCCACATACGGATCGCGGCAGCGCCTTGCAGGGGAAACGCCATGGCTCTTGGCTCGAAAGCCATCATCGTCGGCGCAGGCATTGGCGGGCTCGCCGCAGCGGCCGCCCTGTCGAAACACTTCACCGCCGTCGAGATCATCGACCGCGACAGCCTGCCCGACCGGATCGCGCCCCGCCTCGGCGTCGGACAAGACGCCCACACCCATCAGCTGTTGAAAGCGGGCGAGCTTGCGCTCGAACGCCTCCTCGCCGGCATCACCCAGGATTTCATCGCCGCCGGCGCCGTCTCCATGCGCGTCGGCAAGGACGTGAAGGTCTATGACTTCGGCGGCTGGATGGACCCATGCGATGCCGGCTTCGCCGTCACCAGCCTGTCGCGCCCCGCCTATGAGGGCGTCCTCCGCCGCCGTGTCGCTGCGCTTGCCAACGTCACCCTGCGCAGCGAGACGCCCGTGCGCCGCTTCGCCATCTCCAACGGCAAATGCACCGGCGTCGAACTGGAAGACGGATCGCATCTCGCCGCCGATCTCGTCGTCGACTCGACCGGCCTCATCGCGCCGCTAGTGAAGCAGCTCGTCGTAGACGGCCATGCCGAATTCCCGACCGAGGAAATCCGCATCAACGTCGCCTACACCACCGCGCGGTTCGCCAAGCCCGACGCATGGCGCGACGAACAGCTCGGCTTCTTCATCCTGCCCTCCCCGCCACACAACGAATTCGGCCTGCTTCTCCCGATCGAGGATGATCAGTGGATTCTCTCCCTCGGCCGCCGCGGCGGCGACGCCCCGCCGCGCGATGCCGCAGGCTTCAAGGCCTACGCCAGGGGCCTAGTCGCGCCAGACGTCTTTGAGCGCATCAAGGACGCCGAAATCGTCGGCGACCTCCGCACCTTCCGCAAACCCACCGCCACCCGCCACCTCCTATGGCAAGCCGCGAAATGGCCCGAGGCGCTGATCCCCATCGGCGACGCGATGAGCAGCGTAAACCCCACCTACGGACAGGGCATGACCGTCGCGACCTGCGAAGCCGACGCGCTGGAAACCATCCTTGCCAACCGCAAGACGCTCGACGGCATCGCCGCCGAATACCTGCCCGTCGCGGGCGACATCTCCGGCCGCGCCTGGTCGCTGTCGATCAATTCGGACTACGTCTACCCGCAGACCGAAGGCGAGCGTCCGCCCAACTTCGCCATGAGCCGCGCCGTCGCCGCCACGCTGCGCAAGATGGCCGACCAACACGAGGACTTCCGCATCCTGCGCTACAAGCTGCTGCACATGATCGAAAACGCCAAGGCGCTGCAGGAGGGTGAGATGGGCATCCGCTTCTTCACCGCCCTGCAGGGATCGATGGCCTCGTGACAGTCACGCTCCGCGCAACACACGTCGCCGACATCTTCCGTCTGCAGGAAATCGAACGCGCAGCCGCTGAACTGTTCCGCGACAGCGAGCTGATCGACATCGACACCATGGCCGTCATCCCCATGGCCGATCACATCACGTCCATTGAAACCGGCATCTCGATCAGCGCCGAGATCGATGGCCGCATCGCCGGCTTCGTCATGGGCGAGATGCAGGGCGCAGTCGCCTACCTGCGCGAACTCGACGTCGACCCTGCCTATCAACGTCGCGGCATCGGCGCGATGCTCGTCACTGCCTATGCCGAGACCGCGCGCGCAAAAGGCGCCCCCGCCGTCTACCTCTCCACCTTCCGCGACCCGCCCTGGAACGCCCCCTTCTATCGCCGCCTGGGCTTCACCGACGTTGACCGCGCCGACTATCTGCCGTGGATGACCGCGATGGAAGCAGCGCAAGCGAGCTTCCTTGATCTCTCCACCCGCGTCTTCATGCGGATGGACTAGCGGTCGCCTGCCAGCGCCTGCTCGATGATCACGTCGAACGCCGCCGCCCGCGAAGGCTTGGCTACGTGCGTGTTCAGGCTGAACTCCATCTGCAGATCGGTCGCAGTGTCATAGACCGGCCAGACCGGCGCCGGCCCGCAGGCCGGATGGCCCGTCTTCGCGAACGACACCCAGCATGCCGACATCATCTCCGAGATCGCCTTGTCGCCCGGTGTCATCAACCGCGCCAGCACCGGCGTCTGCATCCACGTCTTGAACACGTACGGAATTTCCGATCCATGCCCTGCGCCCGGCACAGAACTCCGCCGCGCCGCCGCCACGTAGTCGAAATGATAGAGGTAACTCGGCGCACCCGACGCCATCTTCCCCGCGACCCAGCGCGAGGGCGCCACGAACACCACGTCGCCCATGGCCTGCCGCGAGAATTCCTCTTCCGAAGTACCTTCGCCATAGAGCTTCCGGAACTCGGCCATGCGCGGTCCCACCGCCATGGCCAGAGCCGCCTTCGGCACGCCCAGCGTCGTGAGCACGCTTGCCTCGTTGGAATTGGCCCCGATCATCAGCGGCACGTCGTGTGCGCGTCCATCGATGAACGCCCGCATCGGCGCCTCTGTGACGAAGCGCCCGTCGATGAACGGTCCGAAGCCCAGCCCGCCCTCCAACGCGCCCTGCGCCTTGATCCAGTCCTGCGCAGGCTTCGCCCGCATGTCCGCCAACGCCGTCGTGGCGCCGAGCCCGATATTCGCGGCGAACGTCACGCCGCGAGCCTCGTTCGCCTGGAGATCGATCGGTCGCTGCATACCCCCGCCGGACTCCACGATGGCCTTCTCGAACAGATCTTTCGCATTGGGATTCGCGAGCAGGTATATCAGAGACGATCCCCCGGCAGACTCTCCAAACGCTGTGACGTTCTTCGGATCGCCTCCGAACGCAGCGATGTTCTCGTGCACCCATTTCAGTGCAGCGACCTGGTCCATCAGCCCGTAATTGCCCAGCGGCACGCCAGGCTTCGCCGCGCCCGTCACTGCCGGATGCGCAAAGAAGCCGAGCAGGCCGAGCCGGTAGTTCACGGTCACCAACACGACGCCCTGCTTCGCGAACTCTGTCCCGTCATAGAGCGCCGCGCCGCTCCAGCCGAGCCGGAATGCGCCGCCGTGAATCCACACCATCACCGGGAGGTCCTTCGCCCCCTCCGGTGCATAGACGTTCAACGTCAGGCAATCCTCGCTCTGCGATGTCGGTGCGCCCACGCCACCGCCATCTCCGCGCTCCGGTTGCAGGCAGGCCGGCCCAACCGCCGTCGCCTGCTTCACGCCACTCCACGCCTTGACCGGTTGAGGCGGCGCCCAGCGCAGATCGCCCACCGGTGGGGCTGCAAACGGAATGCCCTTCCACGACGACACGCCGCCGCTGGTCGCGCCCGACACCTGCCCGGCAGACGTCTTCGCCACCTGCGCGCTCGCCACCGGCGCCCACGACAGCAGCACGACACCGAGCACCGCAACCAATCCCCGGATCATCGCAAATCTCCAACCAGACCGGGCGGCACCATGATACTGCGCAGTACCGATGTCCAGCTGTGGCCTCAGGTCAGGCCGCACCGTCCAGCTTGCGCAGGTTCTCGGCGTGGCTCTCACGCGTCACCGCGTAGGGCAGGATCGACAGGATCATCAGGAACCGCAGCAAGCAGATCGCCGGCACATACCACCACCCCAGCGTGATCAACGCGCTGTCCGGCACCTGGTCTGGCGCAACGCCTGTCGGGAAATTCGCGAGCCCCAGCACGACCGTTGCCGCCATCAGCCCGACGCCCGTCGTCACCTTCATGATGAACGTATTGGCCGCGAAGAACACGCCCTCAGACCTACGCCCTGTCTTGACCTCGCCCTGCTCGACAAGATCCGAGACCATCGACATCAGCAGGATCTGTTGGCAGACCAGCAGGATCACATCGACCTGCCCTTGCACCATCACAGCCCAGAATGCCGCGTCAGTGCTCGGCGTCAGGACACCCGTGAGTCTCAGCGTCGTCGCGACCGGAAACGTCACCAGCCCCAGCACGCCCATGATGATGACGCCGCGCTTCTTGCCAAACCGCTTCGTCATCACCGGCGCGAGTGACGCGCCGATCGTCGCGGATACGAAGATCACCAGCGTGATCAACGCAATCTGTTCCGGCAACAGCCGCCAGAAGAACGCCGACATGTAGACCGACAGCGATTGTCCCAACCCCAACGCCGTATTGGCGATGATCGCGGTCAGGAAGATCGCGCCCATCGACTTGTTCGCCAGCGTCTCGAACATCTCCGTGAACACGGTGCCAAGGGAAATCTTCCGCACCGGCGGCGCCACCAGCCGCGAAATCTGGCCATGCGTGCCCAGAGATGACACCACGATCGCGATGAACATCACGCTCGCCGCGACCGAGCCGTAAACAACGTAGGCAGCCGGATTGAACTGTCCGTTGGGAATTTCCGCAGTCGTGAAAGCGCGAAAAACGAAGAAGTACATCAGGACGGTCATCGCGTTGCCGCCCGTCCATCCGAAGAAGCCGCGCCAGCCCTGCAGCTTCGACCGCTCGTCATAGTCGCGCGTCAGCTCCGGCGCCAAGGCCGCGTTCGGCGTCTCGAAAAACGCGAGCGTCGTGCGCGCCGCCAGCACCATCACCAGCAGGTACCAGAACAGCGCGTCGGTGCTCCACCCCTTGGGCGGCGTCCACAGCAGGAAGAACGACACCGCGACCGGAATGGCCGACGCATACATGAACGGGTGCCGCCGCCCCCACTTCGAGCGGAAATTGTCCGACCAGTAGCCGACAATCGGATCGATGATCGCGTCCGCGACCAGCGCAATCGTCAACGCCAGCCCCACCATCGGCGCCGGCACGCCGACAATCTGGCTATAGAAGGCAAGCAGGAAGATCTGCAGCCCGGCATCCTTGATGCCGAACGCTGCCGAGCCGAAACCGTAAAGCAGCTTCGTGCCCAGCGATGGCGAGTCAGTTGCGATGATGGCCTCCCCGCCTTTTCAGCAAGGCTAGGTCAACCTGCGCCGCAATAACAACCGGCGCCTCTACGGCAGGCTGCGCATTCTTCTACGCGTTCGCTGCCTGCTGCTTCCTGCGGAACCGCGCGGGCGGCTCACCGAACTGGCGTTTGAAAGCCCGGTTGAACGCCGCTTCCGATTCGTAGCCGACATCGGCCGCCACCTGCACCACGGGCTTACGCGTCGTCTCCAGCAGCCGCGCCGCTGCCTGCAGGCGCGTGCGCGCGAGATAGGTGGACGGGCTCTCGCCGAGAATGCGCTGGAAGCGTTCGGCCAGGACGGTACGCGAGGTGGCCGCTTCGCGCGCAAGATCGTCCGACGTCCACGTCCGCATGATATCGCGATGGATAAGCGTGAGGGCACGCCCAACCACGGGATCGCGCGCACCGGCGAGCCAGCCGGTCTGTCCATCCGGCAAGCCATCAACCCACCGCCGCAGGCTCTCGACGAAAAGCGCCTCGGCCATGCGCGACATGAGCGCCGCCGCGCCGACCCTTTGCGATCCAGCCTCGCCAACAAGATGGCGGATCGAGCTCTCGATCCAGGCCCCCGTGCTATCGCCACGCACATCGACTCCCAGCGCAGGCGGCAGGCCCGCGAGCACAAGATCGTGCGTCTGCCGATCGCATCCGAAAAAGCCGCAGATGATCCGCGTCGGTGTTCCCCCGCCGCCGAACTTCAGCTTGATGAGATCGCCCGCCAGATAGCCGCCGAGCACATCGCCCGTGTCGGAGAATTCGGGGTTGGCGCCGTTCCACATCAGATGCCGGTCGCCGTGCGGCATCACCAGCAGGTGCCCCGGCTTGAGGTGAAGCTCGCCAGCGCCATCGACCTTCGCGGTCAGTTCGCCTTCAACGACGAGATGATAGCTGACCAGATGTTCGGTGCCCGGCGAGAGTTTCTGCGCCATCGTGGAGCTTTCCGGAACATCTACGCCCCACGGCGCGGAGAACTCGGCGTCGAAATAAATCGCGCCTGTCACCCTCACCGCGCTCAAGACATGAGACAGCGCATCCATTCGCCGACGATCCCCACCCTGTCTGTGCCTGCAACAGGTCTCAGCCTGCAAAGTTTTCCGGCCGCGCGGCAAAGACGCGGAACGCCGGTTCATCCTATCTCGGCCTCATCAGAAGCTCAAACAGGAGCCGCACCCATGAGGACCTTCCTCTTCGCCGCCTACAGCCTTGTCGCCTATGTGATATTCCTCGGCGTATTCAGCTACGCCATCGCCTTCGTTGGCGATTTCCTCGTCCCCAAGACCATCAACTCCGGGTCTGTCGAAGCCTTGGTCCCCTCCCTGCTGATCAACGCCGGACTGCTCGGCGTCTTCGCCGTGCAGCACAGCCTGATGGCGCGCCCGGCCTTCAAGCGTATGTGGACACGCCTCGTTCCGAAAGACATCGAGCGTTCAACCTACGTGCTGTTCGCCAGCGCCGCGCTCGCTCTTGTGCTCTGGCAATGGCGGCCGCTGCCGCAGATCGTGTGGTCGGTCACCGACCCTATGATGGCGAGCGCGATCACGGCGCTGATGTGGGCGGGCTGGGCCATCGTCCTGCTCAGCACTTACCTCATCAGCCACTTCCACCTGTTCGGCCTGACGCAGGGTATGACGCGCCTGCTTGGCATCAAGGAAAAGCCGGCGAACTTCACCACGCCGCTGTTCTACCGCTGGGTCCGCCATCCGCTCTATCTCGGCTTCATCATCGCCTTCTGGGCGGCGCCGCAGATGAGCCTCGGCCACCTCGCCTTCGCGATCGCCTGCACCGCCTACATCTTCATCGGCATCTTCCTCGAAGAGCGCGATCTGGTGGACGAGTTTGGCGAGCGCTACGAGACGTACAGGAACAATGTCGGAATGGTCGTGCCCCGCCTGACCCCACCAAAGGACCATCACGTCGGCGGATGAGACCGTAAACGGCCTCCACCACGCAACTGCCGGACCCTCGCGACGCCGTCGCGGGGGTTCTGCCATTTGGCGCTTAGCCGACGAACTTGCCGTTCTTGTTGAAGCCGCGCGGCGCCAGCCTGCCCGCTTGTGCGCGCTTGCCGATCCAGTCTTTCCAGTCGTCAGCGGATTGTTGACGGCCAGCCGTGTCGATCCAGCTGAGGCCGTCGGCGCGTTTGAACGTCGTAAGGTCGAGCAATCCACCGTCGGCGTAGGACTGGATCTTCACGCCCTTGCCGCGCGCCATATCCGGCAACTCTTCCGCCTTGAAGATCACCAGCTTCCGGTTCTTGCCGATCGACGCGATCAGGTCGCCCTCGACCTTCACGCACACCGCCAGCGCTTCCTTCGGTCCGACGTTCAGCACGATCTTGCCCTTGCGCGTCGACGAGATCAGCTCGGCGTCCGTCACGATGAAGCCATAGCCCTTGTTCGAGGCCACCACGCGCCGCGCCTTGTCCTCCGGCACGAACATGTCGACGATCTTCTCGGACTCCGGCACTTCGAGGTTCAGCCTGATCGGCTCGCCATGCCCGCGCCCGCCCGGCAGCTTGTCCGCGCCAATCGTGAACGCCCGACCGCCCGTCGCCATCAGCACGACCTTGTCCGTCGTCTGGCATTCCAATGCCATCGCCAGCTCGTCGCCTTCCTTGAACTTCAGGTCTTCGAGCTTCTGGTTGTGACCCTTCAGCGCGCGGATCCAGCCCATGCTGGAGAGCACCACCGTCACCGGTTCCTTGACGATCAGCGCCTCAAGCGCCGCGTCCGTGTCGATGTCCTTGGCGACGTCGAAGTTCGAGCGCCGCTTGCCCAGCGCCTTGCCCGGATCGAAAACCTCGCGCGCCGCTTTCAGCTGCCGCTTCACTTCCGTCCACTGGCGGTCGGTCGATCCAAGCAGCTTCTCGATATTCGACTTCTCTTCCGACAGCTCCTTGTGCTCGCGCTTGATCTCGATTTCCTCGAGTTTGCGCAAAGCCCGCAGGCGCATGTTGAGAATGGCGTCGACCTGAATCTCGCTCAGGCGGAACCGCTTCATCATCACGGCCTTCGGATCGTCCTCATAGCGGATGATCCGGATCACTTCGTCGATGTTGAGATAGGCTTTCAGGAAGCCGTCGAGAATTTCGAGACGATGCTCGATCTTGCCCAGACGGTGCTTAGCCCGCCGCACGATCACTTCGCGGCGGTGGTCGAGATAAGCGTTCAGCAAGTCGCGCAGGCCCATCACGCGCGGCACGCCATGGTCCAGCACGTTCATGTTGACCGGGAAGCGCGTCTCCAGCTCACACATGCGGAACAGGCTCGCCATCAGCACATCGGCTTCCACCGTGCGCGATTTTGGCGTCAGCACGATGCGAACGTCTTCCGTGGATTCATCCATCGCATCTTCGAGCAGCGGCGCCTTCTTGGTCTCGATCAGCTCGGCCAACCGCTCCATCAGTTTCGATTTCTGCACCTGGTAGGGAATCTCGGTGACGATCACCCGCCACATGCCGCGCCCGAGGTCTTCCTTGCGCCAGCGCGCCTGCAGACGAATGCCGCCCCGCCCGGTCGCATAGACCTCGCGCAGGCCTTCCTTGGTTTCGACGATGACGCCGCCGGTCGGGAAGTCAGGCCCCGACACGATCTTCATCAGGTCATCGACGCCCGCCTTGGGATGGTCGAGCAGGTAGACCGCAGCATCGATACACTCGGCCGGGTTATGCGGCGGGATCGACGTCGCCATACCGACCGCAATGCCCGACGATCCGTTGACCAGCAGGTTCGGGAAGCCCGAGGCGAGAACCACCGGCTCCCGCGTCGTCTCGTCGAAGTTCGGGCGGTAGTCGACTGCGTCGTCTTCCAGCCCTTCCAGCAGCAGCATCGCCGCCGGCGTCAGCTTGGCTTCGGTGTACCGGAACGCAGCCGCTGAATCGCCGTCGATGTTGCCGAAGTTGCCTTGCCCGTCGACCAGCGGTGCGCGCATCGCAAACGTCTGCGCCAGGCGCACCATTGCGTCGTAGACGGACTGGTCGCCATGCGGGTGATAGGAGCCGATGACGTCACCGACGACCTTGGCGGATTTCCGGTGGCTACCCTGCGGGTTCAAGCCCAGCTGGCTCATCGCATACAGAACGCGCCGATGAACCGGCTTCAGCCCGTCGCGCGCATCGGGCAGCGCCCGCGAAGTGATCGTCGACATCGCATAGGCGAGATAGCGCCGCGACAGCGCCTCGTTCATCGGCTCGTCGATGATCTCTCCGCCATTGTCGGACGGATCCATGGTCTTGTCTTTGGACATTCCAATTCCTGCACGAAACGCGAATCAACCAGCGGACAGTCGCCCCGCCCGCTCCAACCGGTCAATCATCAGGTAGCGGGCTTCTGGCGCCGCGCGGTTAAGATCTGAGAACAACCGCTCGATCAGGAAGTGACCGGTCAGGCGGAAACCCGCATGGATATCCACAGGCGTTGCCGGCGCACGCGGATCGATCAGGAATTGCGGCAGCACCAACAGGCGATCCAGGTACTGTCCAGCCTCCGATCCACGCACAGCCTTGCCGGATTTGGGGCTCACATGGGTCAGACCATCATTTGATCCGGACACGGCACAATGCTCGAGGTCGAGCCCGTACCCCATCATCGTCAACAGGCCGAGCTCCCAGCGAATGAACAGCGCCGGCCAGATCTCGTCCTCGCCCAACAGGTCGAGCAATGTTTCGGTGGCGTCGAACAGCGCAGGCTTCGCCTCGGCCTCGGGCAGCACCGCCGCCAGCAACTCCGTGATCGCCGACAACCCCGCCAGCGATTCCGCATTCGCCATCAGGCGCGCTGCGCGCTCGTCTTCCGCCTCCGCTGTGAAGAAACCGAGATTTCCCTCGGTCCCCTTCCACGTCGCGACCAGCGTATTGCCCGGCTGCATCGGCGCCCGCTTGGTCCGGCTCGATCCGCCATAGACCATCCCGCTGCGCCGGCCGCGCTCGCGCGCGAACACGTCGAGGATCGCCCCGGTCTCCCCGAAGCGCCTCAAGCCCAGCGATATCGCCCGGTCCGTCCATTCGGCCATGCGCGAGGCATAGGCCCATGCGCCGTCAAGTCCAAGCGCCCGTTGACCTTCGCGTCTGCCTGTCCCACATCGCAGACCTGCGAGGACGACCTCCCCCAATCTGGGCAATCATCCGGGACGGCCCGACATATCGCAGGAGGGCTGCATGGCCTGGGTATTTCTTGGCGCCGCCGGACTTCTCGAAGTCCTCTGGGCCTACATGCTGAAAGTCTCGAACAACCTCACCAAACCCGTCGAAGCCGCCATCGCCGTCATCGCGATGATCGCAAGCTTCGTCGTCCTGTCCTTCGCGATGAAGGATCTCCCGCTCGGCACCGCCTACGCCATCTGGACCGGCATCGGCGCTGTCGGCGCCTTCATCCTCGGCATCATCGTGCTGGGCGAAGCCGCAACGCCGATGCGAATCGGCTCCGCCCTGCTCATCGTCGCCGGCATGGTCGGGCTCAAGCTTGCCTCGGACGCCTGAGCCCCGATCTTCACGCCCCCTGCGCCGGACCGACCTGATCCCACAGCTCCTTCAACCGCGCGTGCGGGTTCACCTCGGCGCGCGTGTTGATGTCGAAGATCATCGCTGTGCGCTTGTCCTTGTCCCATTTCGGCCAGTCGGGGATCGCGCTGTTATTGGGATCGCCCGTCTTCGCGAACGCCACCCACGCCGACGCGAACCTGTCCGACATGATCCGCGCTTCCAGCGGCGCGCCGCCCTCCAGAGGCCCGCGCGAATTGTGGAAGGAGAACTGCACGTCGATGCCGTGAACCGCGCCGAACTTGCCATCCATGCCTTTCGACTTCCACTCCCAGATATACTGGTAGCAAGCCGCCCCGCCCTGCGCCGCCTTCAACTCCAGCTGCTTGGCCACCGACCGTGCATTCGCCGTATCCGTCTGCATCCGTGCATTGAGCAGGAACGGCGTGATCTCCGGATACTCCGCGCGATAGGCATCGTAGATCCGCTCCGCATTCGCCGCGCCATACTTCTTGGCCATCTCCGCTTTCACGCCCGCCGCATCGACATCGAAATTGGTCAGCCGTAGCGCCGCATCATCCGCCGTGTACGAAATGATCACCGGCACGTCCTTCGAGGCAGGCGGCGCATCCGGATCGAACGGATGGCGATTATAGTCCGTCCCTTCCACGACTACCGGCGAGAACGCGCCCTGCACGGTCTGTTGCGCCGCCAGCAGAACACGCCACGGCACATCCACCAGCTTCTCGGCCTTGGTGACGCCCAGCTCCGCCATCATCTTCTTCGTCGTCTCCACCGACGTCTCGCGCGTCGCCCCGCGAATGCTCGACCCCGACTGGATCGCCGCCCGCGAGAACAGACCCTTGGCCGACGCCATCGAATAGACCGACGATGTCTTCGCCCCGCCGCCCGATTGTCCGAAGATGAAAACGCGCGAAGGATCGCCGCCGAAATTCGCGATGTTCGCTTTCACCCACTTCAGCGAAGCGACAAGGTCATAGAGCCCCACGCTGCCCGCATGGATGAATTCCTTCGGCGCGCCTGCATCGACAAGGTTGAGATACCCCATCGCGCCAAGACGATGGTTCACCGTCACCACGACGACATCATCAAACCGCACCAGCGGGTCGCCGTCGAACCCCGGCGCGTTGCCCGATCCCGTCGTGTACCCGCCGCCGTGGAACGACACGAACACCGGCCGCTTGCCGCCATCGTCCTTCACCACGCGCGACCACACGTTCAGCGTCAGCATGTCTTCGCCCATGCCGCCGACATGCCGGTCCCACATGATGAGCGATGAGTATTCCGAGCGCCGGTCAGTCGTGACCTGCGGAGAGATCACGCCATAGTCGAAGCATTCCTTCTCGCCCTTCCATGCGGCCGGCGCCTTGGGCGGCATCCAGCGATTCTTGCCCGCCGTGCTCGCGCCATAGGGCACGCCTTTGAAAGCATGAATGCCCGACCATGTGATGCCGCGGATCTTGCCGTACTGGGTCTCGGCCAGCGGAAACAGCTCCGCCTCCTTCACCGCATGTGCTGGCCCAGCGAGCGCCGCTGCGCCGAAAAGGCTCAGCCCCCCACTCATGAGGACGCGACGGTTCAATGCACTCGAATGCGAAGCCATGTCTCTCTCCCGATGCGGCGATCAGACGTCACCTTGCGGGCGAGACAATACCTGTGCGCAAAACCAGTCAACGGCGCCTGTAGTCAACAAAAACGGCGGACCTCCACCATCAGGAGATCCGCCGGGTTATGCGCGGGAGTCGCGCGGGGGAAGTGTTGCGTTACTTCTCGTGACGCAGCTGCATCGCGCCGAGCGCAACGGTGACGGAAACACCGCTATTGCCTTCGACGCTGATCGGCTGAAGCGTGATCGACTTGTCGAGACCGCCGATCAGAACGTTGAGATTGCCGCCAACGACCGCCGTGGCGCCGGCAGTTGCGCCAGCATAGGTGCCTTCAAGCGCATCCGCCTGCATGTCCCTGGACGGAGCAACGACGCCCCAGACCATCACGCCTGCAGTCGTATAGCCGACATCAACGCCGAGCTTGGTGATGTCGCCGGTGTATTTCGAGATCATGCCATTCGTCGCGGACTTGAACACGCAGTTCAGGTCTTTCTGCGAGCCGAGCACATAGCCCCAACCCGCGGCAACATCGCATGTCAGCGTACCTACCTTCACACCCGCGGCATGCGCAGGCGCTGCAGCCATCAGCGATGCGCCAAGGGCAGCTGCAATCAGTCCGATCCTGTTCGGCATTGGAAGTCTCCATTTCAACGTGCGCCCGCAAAGGCGCACTCGGGAATTGACCGGACCCAGCCGAAGGGTTCCGATCGCTCCACGAGGAAACGTGCCGCGCGCAAAGGCGGTTCCTGCAAAGTGATGACGTGAAAAGACAGCAAGGTTGCGGAACAAATGTTTCCGCACGCTACCCCGGCAACTTCCGCAGCACGTAATCGATCTTCGAGCCCTCCGCGGTGAACGCGCATTTCACCCAGCGGCCCTTGTCGTCATACCAGAAGCTCGCACTCAGCTCCGACGTCACGTCGAACCGTCGTGCGGAGATTGTCGTCCCGCCCGCCTTGATCTGTTCAACACCACGATCGACCACTTTCATCGGCAGCATCTTGCCCGTCTCGGTCGAGAACATCGCCGGTTGTTTCATCTCGTCTTCATTCCAGTGCGTCGAAGGGATCACCATGCCCTTCAGCAAGCCCTTGAACGCCGAGCCCTTCACGTCGAGCCCGCCTTCACCCGCCGCCGCCGACAGCGTCTTCCACTTGCCGTCCTTCTTGGTGCGCGACCCGACCCAGGTCAGCTTGTCGCCAAGATACGTCTCGGTGACGTCATGCGCGTAATCGAAAAAGGTGATCGGCCCGAAGTCCACTTTCAGCGCAACCGCCGTTTTCACCGTCAGCGTGTCGCCGTCCCGCTTGAACGAGACGACATGCGTGCCGAGCGCGCCGCCATCACGCGTCACATCGAACGCCAGCTTGTCGCCGTCCGCCGGCTGCCACGGCTGGGCCATCGCCTGCCCCGTCGCCATCACCGGCGTCATGATCGCGACGGCGAGCATTGCGAGAAATCTCATCTGCGTTCCTCCAGCTTGCCCACGCCAATCCCGAACAGGCCAAGCAGGCCGCGTATCGGTCGGCCGCGCTCAGTCGCGACCATGCAGACACAAGGTTCAACGCCTACAGCCCGGGGTTGGTGCCGAAGCCCCGGCATGGCGAACGCAAGATCGCCCTTCTGATAGACGCCTTCCTCATCGGCAAAAGCGCCCTGAAGGACGACCGTAACGTCGCGCCGCCCGTGACAATGCCCCGGCGCCCGCTCACCGGGATCAAGCCGCAGCAGGCGCGCCATCGGTATCGCCGTCCGGAAAGTCGGCACGCCGACAAGGTCCTTTCGCCAGCGCAGCGCCAGCAGGTCGCCCTCAAGATACGGCGCCAGCCGCGGAGGGGGGACATTCGCGGCTGGCGCTTCCTGCCCGCCCGGCTCCATGGGCCCCACGCCGATGAATTCGGGTTCGACAGATTCGAGTAGGGCCCCGCCCGCGCTGTCCAGCATGCCGGCATAGCGGCTTCCGGCCGGCGAAAGCGCCCGGTGCAGGTCGGCCACCAACGATTCGGCGGGGGCCAGACGCCCCGCCGCGTGATCCAGCATGAAGGCGGCGTAGGCGTTGTCCTGCGGGGTCATTTGGGCCTGTGATGGCTTGTCCATCAGCCGTTACGCACGCCGCGCCTCACCGGATCAGGCCAGCGGTGTTGATCCGTAACCCCATTCTCCCTAGGTGATAGGGCAGAATACCGGCCCGTGCCGGATCCGAGGGGTCACCGATGCGCATCCATGCCAATGTTGTCGACGCCATCGGCCACACGCCCCTGATCAAGCTGCGGCGTGCGTCGGAAATGGCCGGCGCCAATATCTACGGCAAGGCGGAATTCCTGAACCCCGGCCAGTCGGTAAAAGACCGCGCCGCCCTCGGAATGATCCGCGACGCCGAAAAGTCCGGCCGGCTCAAGCCCGGCGGCGTCATCGTCGAAGGCACGGCCGGCAACACCGGCATCGGTCTCGCCGTCGTCGGCAATGCCCTTGGCTATCGCACGGTCATCGTCATGCCGCGCACGCAAAGCCAGGAGAAGAAGGACGCCATCCGCTCCCTCGGCGCAAAGCTGGTCGAGGTCGACGCGGTCCCCTACGCCAACCCCAATCACTACGTGAAGTATTCCCAGCGCCTAGCCGAAGAGATGGCGCAGACCGAACCGCTCGGCGCCGTCTGGGCCAACCAGTTCGACAACACCGCCAACCGTAACGCCCACTACGAAACCACCGGCCCCGAGATCTGGGCCCAGACCGACGGCAAGCTCGACGGCTTCATCTGCGCAGTTGGGTCTGGCGGCACGCTCGGCGGCATCTCGATGGCGCTGAAAGAGCGCTCGAAGAAAGTCCAGATCGGCCTCGCCGATCCGGGCGGTGCGTCACTGTTCTCGTACTACAAGACCGGCGAACTGAAATCCGAAGGCACCTCGATCACCGAAGGCATCGGCCAGTCGCGCATCACCGCAAACCTCGAGGACGTCGTGGTCGACGACGCCTGGCGCATCGATGACGCCGACGCCCTACGCACGCTGTTCTCCCTGACCAAGGAAGAAGGCATGTGTCTCGGTGGCTCATCCGGCATCAACATCGCCGGCGCGATCGCGATGGCGAAGAAGCTCGGGCCGGGCTCCACCGTCGTCACCATCCTGTGCGACTACGGCAACCGCTACCTGTCCAAGCTCTACAACGGCGCCTTCCTCAAGGAAAAAGGCCTGCCGGTCCCGAGCTGGTATGAAGGCTAAGCGATACTTGAATCGCGCTCTCGCAAGCAGAGCGATACCTGGATCGCGCGCGTCGAAGCTGAGCGAGGGCTAAGCCAGAAAGCGGACCGCGAGATAGCCTATCCCGCTCCAGAACGCGCCGCAGAAAATCACAACTGCAACGGACACTTTCCACGCCGCCCATTTCGGCTCGTCGGCCATCGGGTCCGCGATCATGGCGTCGTCCGTAACCTGGCGGCGAACGTCGCCAAAGCCCATATCGACATCCGCAACGCGGCGCGTGGGCGTAACCCAACCCGTGCGGCTATCGGTGGCGGCCAAGAGGTTCTCCCAGGCAAACAAATGATCACGCAGGAACAACGCATGAGCACGCTAGCAGGGCACTTTTGATGTTGCGTCTTAAGAATTGTTCAATGTGCAGAAGCTGTTTGGATTCAGGGATCTGAATACAACCTGCAGGCGAAGTTCCCGACGCGCGCAAAGCCTTTGAGCCAGCCTTTCAGCGGCAATTCATGCTTATCGGAAGATTGACGGGTTCCGCTGGGAAAAGCGAACCGGCGTCGATCAGTAAGCGCCGCGCGCCAGCAGCACGACCGGGATCGCCATGAACACGATCTTGAAGTCCTGCCAGATCGACCACGTCTTCACGTACTGGACGTCCAGCGCGATGCGCTCGGGATAGGTCAACGCATTACGGCCCATCACCTGCCACAGGCCAAGCACGCCGGGGCGCACGGCCGTGTAGAACGGATACGCCGCGCCATAACGCTGCTGCACTTCCAGCGCCGTCACCGGGCGCGGCCCGATCACCGACATCTCGCCGCGCACGATGTTGAGCAGCTGCGGCAGCTCATCGAGGCTGCTCTTGCGCAGGAAGCGGCCGATCAGCGTCACGCGCGGATCGTTGCGCAGCTTCTGGTATTTCGCCCATTCCGCCGCCTTGCGTGGATCGCTCTTCAGCACCTGCTGCAGGCGCTCCTCGGCATCGACGCGCATCGTGCGGAATTTGTAGACGATGAACTGCTCGCCATTGCGGCCCACGCGCAGCTGCGTGAACAGCGCCGGACCCGGATCGAAAATCTTGATGAGCGCGTAGATCAGCATCAGCAGCGGCGAGGTAAACACCAGCACCGGGAACACGAAGACAAGGTCCATGACGCGCTTCAGCGAGCTCGTGCCCACGGGGTACGCTGCACGTGCGCCCGAAGCATCGCTCCAGAGCTCGAATCCGGTCGCGTCTGCGCTACTCTTGTCCATACCCACTCTGCCCTAGCCGGCGCTAGCCGGCCCCAACGTTACGCAATCCCCGGACCAGCTGAGCTGGCCGGGCCAAGTCCATAAACCCCCCTCCGCAAGGGTCATGTGGCTTGTCTCAGGCTCCGTCGGCTCGCCCTCTACCGTCCCGGGTAGGCGAATTTTCCGGCGTCTCCTCTCCCCATTGGGGTGAAGTGAGCCTGTTCACCGAAAAAACGCTTTTACTGCGCCGCAAACAACCGACTTCGCCTTAGAAGCGAGCGGAAAAAGTAACCATACGCCCAACGGATTCCTGTCTTGCGCGTGTAGCGAATCTGGACGGTTTGCTGCTCTGCACAAACCCTGCGGCGTGTCCGGATTTTCGCGGACAGCACGTGTACGTTGCACCGCAGCACGCCTGCGGGGGCCCCTACGGCGCCCAACGGTTAATTGCGACGGATTGAGAGTTCCGCGTCGCCTTGCCGGGGCCCCCGGCTATGGCTAGTTGAATCGCGCGTTTCACCCGCCAGCCGTCTCACCCGCCAGCCCACGGAGCAGGCCTGCCATGGTCGCCCATTTTACGCCGGACAAGCCGCTGGTTTCGGCCGACTGGCTGAAGTCCCACCTCACCGCCCCCGATATCCGTGTGCTGGACTGCTCGTGGTTCATGCCGGACGGCCCGCGCACCGGCCGCCAGGCCTATGACGCCCACCACATCCCCGGCGCCCGCTATTTCGATATCGACGACATCGCCGACACGACGATTGACCTTCCCCACATGCTGCCGCCGCCGGAGAAGTTCTCCTCGCGCGTCCGCCGCCTCGGCCTCGGCGATGGCCACCGCATCATCTGCTATGACCAGAACGGCTTCCTCGCCTCGGCCCGCGCCTGGTGGATGTTCCGCATCATGGGCCATGCCGACGTCGCCGTGCTCGATGGCGGCTTTGAAGCCTGGCGCACCGCCGGCGGCGAAGTCGAAGACCTGCCGCCCCATTTCGTGGCCGACCGCCACTTCACCGTCCGCCCGCGCCGCGACATCATTCGCACGCTGGATCAGGTCAGCCACGCGCTGGAAGCCGGCAGCGCCCAGCTGGTCGATGCCCGCTCCGGCCCCCGCTTCCGTGGCGAGGTCGAAGAGCCCCGCGCCGGCCTGCGCAAGGGTCACATGCCCGGCGCGATCAACGTTTATTATGCCGACCTTCTCGCCAACGGCGCCTTCAAATCCGAGGCCGACCTCCGCGCCGTCTTCGACAAGGCCGGCGTCGACCTCGCAAAGCCGATCATCAACACCTGCGGCTCGGGCGTCACCGCCGCCATCCTCACCCTCGCGCAATCGCTGCTGGGTCATGACGATGCGGCGGTCTATGATGGCTCGTGGAGTGAATGGGGCATGCCGGACAGCGGCGGCAAAGTCGTTACGGGCTGATTGATGGCCAAGGACCCGGACAAACCTGGCAAGCAGAAACTCGGCACGCGCCTCACCCACGCAGGCCGCGACCGCAAGCTCACGCTGGGCGGCGTCAACCCCGTCGTGCAACGCGCCTCCACCGTCATCGTCGAAAGCGCGAGCAAGCTGTTCGAACCCGGCGGCTGGACCTATGGCCGTCACGGCACCGCCACGCACAAAGCCCTCATCGACGCACTCTGCGAAATCGAAGGCGCCGAACACTGCCTGCTCGCGCCCTCCGGCCTGATGGCCTGCACCATTCCGTTCCTCGCCTTCGCTGAAGCCGGCAGCCATGTCCTGCTCACCGACACCGCCTACGGTCCCACGCGCCGCTTTGCCGACCGCATGCTCACGCGCCTCGGCGTCGAGACGACCTACTTCGATCCGCTGGTCGGCGCCGGCATCGCTGATTTGATCCGCCCCAACACAAGGCTGATCTTCGCCGAAAGCCCCGGCTCGATGACGTTCGAAGTCTCCGACGCCCCCGCCATCGCCGCCGCTGCCCGCGCAGCCGGCGCAATCAGCGTCATGGACAACACCTGGAGCGCCGGCGTCTTCCACAAACCGCTCGACCTCGGCTTCGATGTCTCCGTGCAGGCCAACACCAAATACGTCAGCGGCGGCGCCGACGCGCTCAACGGCGCCATCCACGTCAATGACGAACGCCTCGCCACGCGCATGAAGGAGACGATCACCGACCTCGGCGTCAACGTCGCTCCGGACGATGCCTACGCCGTCCTGCGCGGCGCCCGCTCACTCGCCATGCGCATGGACCACCATCAGTCCTCCGCCCTTGAAGTCGCACGCTGGCTTGAACACCACCCCAAGGTCGCCCGCGTCCTCCACCCCGCCCTCGAATCCGATCCCGGCCACGCCATCTGGAAACGCGACTTCACCGGCTCGTCCGGCCTCTTCGGCATCGAACTCCACGCCACGCCCACACCGAAAGTCCACGCCCTCCTCGACGCCCTCACCCTCTTCGGCCTCGGCTTCTCCTACGGCGGTTTCGAAAGCCTCATCATCCACTGCAACCCGCAGCTCAAACGCACCGCGTCGGACCCCGGCGCCACCCGCCCCCTCCTCCGCCTCTCCATCGGCCTCGAAGACCCCGCCGACCTGATCGCCGATCTCGCGCAAGCGTTCGACAAAATCTGACCCTCGGACCGCCGGACCGCTTGCCCTGAGGAGCCGCCGCAGGCGGCGTCTCGAAGCGCCGGCACTCACGGCAAAGCCACGTGCGCTCACAAGGACGGTCTGGAAGCGTGCCCCTTGGCACGCGTTCCCGGCGCAGGCCGGGATCCAGTCTCTGGACCGCCGGGCGCCTGCCCGGCAGTCGCTGCGTAGCAGCGAATTGGCCCCAGTCGCGCCGCTGACGCGTCGCGTGGCCGGGCAGGCGCCAGTCGCTCCGCCACATTTAGATCGGCCGATTCTGCACATCGGATTTTCAGCCCGATCTGAACAATCTCAACAGCTTGCGCGGATCAGACCAGCCGATTCTGTATATCCCAATCCTACACCCCTCCGCCCCGGCGTATGATGCCCACATCCATCCCGCAGGAGGGCAGCTGATCACTGTTCAACGGCGCGGGGTCGGACGCAGATGAGCGTGAAAGCCTGTGTGAGCCGAAGAGGAGCCAGGGACCAGACTACGGAGCCCTGGAAAACACGGGAGTGATCGAGGGATTGCGGCTGAACATCCGCAACCTGCACGCCGGCGACGAGAATAGGGTCAGGCGGTTGAAACACCCCGCTGTTCCCCCGTGGCCGGATAACATCTGTCGGGGACGCGGGATCCGCGAACCTTCTTCTTCTGCCGGTAGATCGCTTCGGCGATTGCCAAACCACGCGGGGCATCCCGCGTCCCCGGGCCCTCCACCTGATTGGAGACCCAAAACGACAGCATCCCGGACGGCGCACGCTGGTCCGACTGCCAAGCCGCGTCGCGCACGCACCCCAAACGCAGAAACGCCCCGCATCCGAAGATGCGAGGCGCTGGCCCCCCGGCCATTCCATAAATGCTTAGGTTTCCTGATAGTACTTTGCGTAGGCGCTGTAGCTCGCGGCCGCATAAGCGTGATGCGCGCGCTTGCGCAGATCGACAAAGGTCAGCACGACGCCGGCCACGTTGGCGTGGAAGTCGTGCAGGATTTTCATGGTATCGCGCAGCGTGTTGCGGTGCGTCTTGCGCCAGCGTGTGCAGACGACCACTTGGTCGACCTTCGACGTCACGACGCGCGTTTCCGCCATCAGCAGGATCGGGCCGGTGTCGATGATCACGAGGTCGTACTTCGCCTGCAACAGTTTGAGCAGCGAATCGAAAGCGCGGCTGCCAAAGACGTCGCGCGGCGTATGCTTGCGGTCCGACAGCGGCAGGATATGCAGCCCGGTGCGCTCGTCGACCTGTACGACATCTTCAAGCGCCGCCTCGCCGAAGAGATACTCCAGCAGGCCCGCCTCCGCCGGCGCGCCAGACGTTTCCGTCAGCTGGCGCAGGCGAATGTCGCCATCGATCACGATCGTCTTGGTGCCGGACATCGCAGCCATGCGGCCCAGGCAGTACGTCATGCTCGTCTTGCCTTCCGCCGGCAGCGACGACACGACCGCGACCGTCTTGGCGGCCTTGTCGATGTCCGCGAACATGATCGACGCGCGCAGATGCCTGAAGGCTTCCGCAAAGCCCGAATGCGGCTTCTCGACAAGATACTCAGCCGGCAGGATCTTGGTCTTGTTGAACGACCCGACCGTCGGCAGCAGCGGGATCTGGCCGATATACGGCACGCCCGCGACGTGCTCCACGTCCTCGGCGGTGGACATGTAGTTGTCCATCAACTCCAGGACGAGGCCAACAAGGCCGGCCAGCGCGAGGCCAAGCATGAAGCCAAGCGCGAGGTTGAGGTTGGTGTTGGGGAAGCTCGGCGCGCCCGGAACCGGCGCATAGCTGTCCACCACGGCGTCAGCCTCGGTGATGCCGTCGAGCTCGTTCGTCTCCTTGAAGCGGTTGTTGAACTCCTCGAACAACGTCCGCGTCGCCAGCGCATCGCGTTCAAGCGCTGCCTGTTCGACACCGGCGCGGTTATTCTGCGCCAGCTCGCCCTTGGATGAGTTCAGGCTGCCCTGCAGGCTATTGACCCGCTCGCGTGCAATCATCACCTCCTGGTCAAGGGAGGACGCGATCCGCTTCAGTTCAGCGTTGATCTGACGCTCGTTGTCCTGCTCCTCGGCGAGCACCTTCTGGTACTCGGGGTGTTTGATATCGTAGCGGCGCACCACGTCCGATTTGCGGGCCGTGAGCGCGCTTTGAGCGGCGCGCAGGTTCGAGATCGTCGCCGAGTTTTGGGCTTCGGCGATCGAGTCGATGCCCGCGCCGGCGCGCATTTGTGCGTTGAGGTTGCGCAGGCGAGCGGCCTTGGTCGCGTATTCCGACTGGGCGGTCGTTAGCTGTGCGTTGGTCTCGCGAATGGTCTGTTCGGCCAGCGTGTCGCCGCCCGACCGCAGCAGGCCTGTCGCGGCCCTGTGTGCTTCGACCTTGCTTTCGGCGTCGCGCAATTCGGTGCGCAATTCGCCGACACGCTCATCGAGCCAGTCCTGCGCCCGGCGTGTCGCCTTGAATTTCGTGTCCAGCTGGTTGTCGAGATAGACCTCGGACATCGTGTTCGCCAGCAAGGCCGCCATCTTCGGATCATGGCTGTTGGCGCTGATCTCGATGATGAACGTCGATCCCAACCGGTTGACGCTGATCGCGTTGCGCACGGCAGTGATGACGCCATCAAGCTCGGCGCGTTTGGCTTCCGCCGGATCAGCGGCCTGTGCCGGACCGGCATCGCCCTTGCCGAACGGCAACAGGCCCTTGATGAAGGATTTCGTCCCGGCCATGAAGTTCGCCCAGTCGCTGGGCTTGGCCTTGGCGTAGTTGAACTCCGGGTTGTTCACCAGGTCGAGCTTGGTCACGACCTTTTCGATCAGCGTCCGGCTGCGCAGGATCTCCGCTTCCGTGTCCACGATTCCCGCGTTCGCCGGCATGCCGGAGATGACCGCGCCGATGTCGACGATGTTCTGGGCGTGCGAGTTGATGATGACCCGCGACGTCGCCGTATACGACGCCTGCAGCTGGAACGTGTTGATCGCCACGAACGCGAACGTCAGCGCGAAAACCGCAAGCATCACACCCAGACGCCGGCGCACGGCGCGCACGATACGCTGGATGGTGATGACGTTCTCGCCCTCACCGCCCGACGGCGGCAGAGAGCCGGCGCCCCGCGGATAGCTGGTCGCCGCATCGAAGGGATGGACCTGGTTCAACGGTTTAGCTCCAGGCGCCGCGCGGTAACCGCACGGCGCTTAAGATCACGGGAAGAGGCGAAGGCCGACGCTGATGACGTTCTGGTCAAGGCTCGGGCCGGAGTTCAGGCCGCTCGAGTCTTGCGAACGGGCCGAATATTCCGCTTCAACACGTGCATTCTTGTTCAGCTTCCACGCCGCGCCAATGCCAGCGCTCAGCGCTTCATCGTCACGGTCGATGCCCTGATACTCGTTCTTTTCCTGACGGACGCGAGCGAACAGCAGTACGTTACGCAACAGTTCGTGATCGACGCGCACGCCATAGCCGGTGTTGACCGAGCTGGCGGCTGCGGCGAGGCCAGCGTCGGCGACGCCGCGGTTGGCCGCGAACGTTACAGTGGTGAGCTGGGTCGGGAACCATTGCACGTTGGCGGAAACGTTAAGGCCGTTCGTTTTGCCGAAGGTATCACGATCTTCCTGGAACGAACCCACGGCGATCTCGCCACGGAACGGAGCTGCCAGCTCGAAGTTCACGCCAGCGTCGACGGTCGTACGCGTACCGTCGCGGGTGTTGTCCGAATAGTCGAGGTCGCTATGCCGGGCCTGCACGAAGACGGCGAGGTCCGGCGAGATGGCGTAGGAGGCGCGTCCATTCACGTAGGTCGTGGTATTGTCGCGGATCAGCGCCTGCGTAGCCTGGTCGAAGCTGTCGTCGGTGACGCCGACAGTGCCTTCAACCTGGAAACGATCCATGCGGTAAAGGCCGCGAACGAAAGCGCCGGTGTAGTCGTAGGCAGCGCGCTCGGCGACGCCGAACGAAGCGGCTTCGTAACGCTCTTCCGTGCGGTGACCGACATTCCCGCCAACGCTCATCACGAAGTTGCGCGAAACATCGAGACGGCCATTCGCGAAGCCGTCGTAGTCGGTCGCGGATTCGCTGCCGTTATCGAGGTATTCCTTGTGGTCGACCGAAAGACCGCCCGAAATTTCATGCACCGACCAGTTGGAACGCGCTTCCACGGCTGGCTGCGCGCGCAGGATCGTGTCGCTCACTTCGTTGTTCGGCGTAGCGAAGATGTTGTCGTTGTAGGCGGCCGAAAGCCCGATGCTGGCCAACACGTCGAACGTGCTGACGTGCATGGGCTCGGGGTCGAATTCCGGCTGGTCGCGATCCGTGACGGCGACATAGCGGCCGCGCAGGAAGGGGTTTTCGTTGTCCTGCGCGAAGGCCGGCAGCGCAGTTAGCGCAACAAGGGCGGTGGTCAGCATCAGACCTTTGAGACCGGTTTTCATGGGAGTTCACCTTTCGGGGGGCATTTCGAATTCGCGAGACAGGTAGCAAGATCAGGGCCGGAAGCGGGACAGCCTCGCCCAAGGGTTGAAATTGCGGCGTTTAACTGGGCATTCACCATGAGAGTCATGACGGCGCTGGCCGACTACGGGTCAGGTTCCGTGGCGGTGGAGCCACTTCGAAACGCATGGCCGCCGCCCGCTTGTCCGCTTCGGCCAGCGCCTGTTCCATCCGCTCGACCGAGGCAGTCGCCTCGGCGGGATCAAGCCCCGGGTTGGCGTCGCTGAGTTCCAGGGCAAGACTGGACGCTGCATCCCTGATCGGCACGCAAGCCGTATCGTCGATCGAAATACTGTCGAGCGCCATCAGGAGGTCGGTCAGGCTGGCGGCGCTCGCGTCGGCATTGCGCAGCAGTTGGTTGCCTGCATCCGGCTCGACGCAGGCAACTCCGGCCTTCAGCTTTGCAACGAGATTTACGTCCTGCCCAGCCGCAATCGGCGCAAACACGCCAGACATGGTTAGCAGACTCACAACGGCGCCTGTGGCGAAAATCTGCCGTACCGTCGCCGTGTGCCTTGCCCGTGTCATGGCCAGCCGGCCTGCCCTTCTAGAACAAGCGTTCGCGGATGCGGATGGTGTCGCCGGGGCGAACCTGCGTCGATGGCGTCAGCTCGACCTCACGCTCGTTCGGGCTGTCCACGCTCTTGATGAGAATGCGGCCCTTGTCGGCGCGATAGGTGAAGTCACCGGCGCTCGCGATGGCGTTCATCACGGTAAGGCCCGAGGAGAAGGGATACTCGCCCGGCTTGTTCACTTCGCCGAGGATGTAATAGGGGCGGCCTTTGACCAGCTCGATCGCGACCTTCGGATCCTTGAGATAGCCGTCCTTGAGCTTGGTCTGTAGCGCGTTGCTGGCCTCGCCGAGCGTCATCTTGCCGACTTCGACCTGGCCGATCAGCGACATGGTGATCTGGCCCTCGCCATCGACGGTGAAGGGTCCGGAGAGATCCGGCTCGCCATAGACGGTGACCTTGATCTCGTCGCCCGAACCGAGGCGATAGCTGTTCATGCCAGCGGCAGCCGGCGTCGCATCGTCGGGGCCACTCATGGCCGGGCCGGACGCGCACGCCGAAAGCACGAGCGCGCCAAGAGCTAGGACTGCCTGCACCGTCGCCCGGATCGGGTTCATACGTGTCTCCTGTTAACCTCTGACAGTCGCAGCCTTGGCGGCGACGACCCCCGTCGATAGAAATTCGACTGCTTCATGCTCAAATCGGGCCGCAGTCAGCTGCCCGCTGATATAGGCCCCGGTATCGAGGCCGACACGGCGTGAATCGCGATGCGGTTGCGAGGCCGGCGTGTGGCCATGAACCACCACGGCGCCAAGCGGGCGTGTATCGTTAAGAAACGCGTCGCGAATCCACAGCATGTCGTACTCCGACTGCTGATCGAGCTCGACGCCCGGCCGCACGCCGGCATGTACGAACATGTAATCGCCAATGCGAAGGCTGACCTGCAGGCCCATCAGGAATTGCAGGTGCTCGCGGGGCAAGGCGCGCTTCAGCTCCTGCGAGGCTATCGCCCAGTCGTCCGTGGCTGTGCGCGAACGCGGCGGACGCACGCCATACGACACCAGCGTTTCGGCGCCGCCATGCTCGATCCAGCGCGGACCCATGCCCGGCTCGGACAGGAACTGCAGCATGGCCGCTTCGTGATTGCCTTTCAGGAAGTATGTATCAAAGGGAGACATCAGGTCGCCCAGCAGGATATCGATTACTTCCCGGGACTGGAATCCGCGATCGATATAATCGCCCAGGAAGACGAGTTTCGGCCGCCCCTTGTAGTCGCCGCCGAGCGCGTCTGCCTGGATCTTGGTGAGCAGGATTTTCAGCAGGTCCGCCCGGCCATGGACATCGCCGATCGCATAGACCCGCTGCCCGTCCGGAACCGCTGCGGGAGTGGTCGGCACGAGCGCAGCAGGCGGCGCCTTCGGACGCCCCGCGGTCGGCATATGGCGCTCCAGCAGGGCATCTACCCGGTCACGCAGCCGCGCCACATGCTCGGACAACTTCGCCGCGTGCGGGGCAAGCTTCGCCTGCGCGTCGCCAGCATACCGGCGAACGCTGGAAACCAGCTCCTTGATCCGCAGCTGCGGAACCTTCAACCTTCGCTCCAATGCACGTCACCCCTGTAGGGCGAATTGAGATACGGAGTTACGCAACAGGCGAGCCAGACGACTGCGCCTGTCAGGCGACTTGGCCAACGTCGTTCACTTCTGGCGTGTATGGTTAATACAGTTTCACCGTTGCGCCAGCATAACTGAGCCGTTGGGCGCGTTGTTTGCAGCCATCTTCCCATGACGCGGATTGCCTTTTTTGGACATGACGCCGCCGACGCCGCCGTGCGCCGGCGCGTGCAGGGATTCCGAGACGATGGGCTTGAAGTCATCGGATTCACCATGCACCGCCGGGATGACTATTCGGTGGACTGGGACAATGTCGATCTGGGCCGCACTTTCGACGCTGCTTACGCCCAGCGGGTCACGTCGGTTTTCCGGGGCGCCCGGCTCGCCGCAGCCCAGCGCGACAAGCTGGCTTCGGCCGATGTGATCTACGCCCGCAATCTCGACATGCTGGCCACCGCGCTGCTGGCGCGGCGCAAGGCAAAGTTGAAAACGCCGGTGATCTATGAATCGCTCGACGTGCATCGCCTGCTCACCCGCAAGGATCCGATCGGCTTTGCTTTCCGCCGCCTCGAAGGCGCGCTGCTGAAACACACACAACAGCTGGTCGTGTCATCGCCCGGTTTCCTGACCCATCATTTCGAAAAGCATCATCGCGGCCGCTATACCGCAACCATCATCGAAAACCGCCTCGCAGCCGGCGCCGATTACGGCCCTCGTCCCGCCGCCGATGCCCCCGCTTCCAACGCGCTGCGCGTCGGTTGGGTCGGCGTGCTCCGCTGCAAGCGCAGCCTCGGCCTCCTGCTCGACGCCGCGCGCAAACTGGGAGCCGCCATCACCATCGACCTGCATGGCATTCCCGCGCTGACGGAAATTCCCGACTTCCATGAGCAGATCAAGGGCGTCGCCAACGTCCGCTTCCACGGCCGCTATCGTTCGCCCGAAGACCTTGCGTCCGTCTACGCCGGGCTCGACGTCGTGTGGGCGGGCGACTTCATGGAGGCTGGCCACAACTCGGTCTGGCTGCTGCCCAATCGTCTGTATGAAGGCGGCTATTACGGTGTGCCGTCCATCGCGCCGCAAGGCACGCAGACCGCGGCGTGGGCCGACGCACGCAATGTCGGCTTCACCTTGCCTGAAGACCTCGCAGCCACTCTGCCGCAACTGTTCGCGCAACTCAGCGCCAACAAATCGCCCATCGCAGACCGCCGCGCCCGCCTGCTTGCCCTTCCGGCCTCCACCTTCGTGGCCGAGCGTGGCGAGCTTGCGCGCCTGATCGAAGCCACAAAGCGCCCCCGCGCAGGACGGACAGCATGAACGAGATACCCGCTCAGGCCGCCATGGGCTGGGACAAGCGGCGGCGTGCGTCCTACGACCAGCCGCGCACCCGCCTGCGCGACGTACTTCCCGCAATCGCGGCAGCGATTGCGCTTGCCCTCGCCAACCTCGCTTTCGGCGCCGTGCAACCCATCGCCGCGCTCACGCTTTCTGCCGGCATCACAGCCATCGCCATCGCCTCACTCGCCGTCGCAGGGCCGCGTGGCATGACGCCCGGAATGCTGATCGGCGCCGCCATTGTCGCCATTGCAGCGGTATCGGGCCTCGCCGGTCCCCTCACCCGCGCCAGCGCACCGCTGGCCGTGCTCTTCGCAGCGGGCGGTATGTGGACAATTGGCTATCTCGCTGCCGGCCGCCGCACCGCGCTTGCGGCTGGCTGGACCACCCTCATCTGGACCTCGACCGCCTACTGCGCCTGGATGTTCATCGCCAGCACCTCCGCGGGCGCCGGCAACCGTCTCATCGCAGACGCCTTCGAGACGCCCGCCAACGCCGCCGTGGTGTTCGGCCTGCTGGCGATGCTCGGTCTTGGCCGCGTCCTGCACGTCCTGAAACAGGTTGATGCCGACGCCCTGCTCGGCCTGCGCCTGCTGGACCGCCTCCTGCGCGACGCCCTGGGCGGGTTCCTCCTGCTCGGCGTGGCGCTTGCCTGCCTCCTGCTGACACAGTCCTTGCCCGGCATCCTCATGGCGCTGGGCGTGCTGCTGGGACATGTCTGGTGGGATACGCTCGCGATCATGACGCGCCCGCATCGCGGCCGCCTCGCTCGTATCGCGGTGGTTGCCGCGCCGGTGCTGGCCTGCGCGCTTGCAGTCTGGGGCGTGGCGGATGGCTGGCTGCACGATGAAACGGTGACGCCGGGCATAGGCCTGACCGACGCCCTGCCTAACATGCAGCGTTTCGACGCCTATTCATCGCTATGGCTGCAGAGCCCCACTACCGGGCACGGCCTCGGCTCGCTGGGCGTTGCCGGCGCGACCGTGCAAACGCTGGACAACGCCAAGGTAATGCTCGCCCCCGGCGGCGCACACAACGTGTTCCTGTCCTGGCTTGTCGAAACGGGCTTTGTCGGCCTCGCCCTGTTGCTGCTCTTCCTGGCTGCGGCTCACTTCAGGATCATGACGACGATGACCTCGCGCCGTGCGCCGCGCACGTTTACGCGCATGGCCTTCGCCGCCAGCGGCCTGCTGTTGCTGCATGGTGTGACGGACTCTTCGCTGAATCTGCCTTCGGTGACATGGCTTTACGCGATGCTGCTCGGTATCGCCTGCGGCCTCGCGCGGGATCAGGAAATCAAGGAGCGCGACGAGGCGGAAGCCAAACCGGCCTAGGGTTCGGACTCAATTAGCCAGAAGGCGACGGTGGCGGCGAGCAGGGCTCCGGACAGGAAGTTTCGGGCGAGCTTGTCGTATCGGGTGGCCACGCGACGGAAGTCCTTCAACCTGCACCACATGCGTTCGACGCGGTTGCGGCCTTTGTAGGCGCGCTTGCTGTAGGGGATGACGGTGCTGCGGTAAGCCACGGACGGGATGACAGCCTCGACGCCTTTTTCCGCCAGGAGATGGCGCAGACTGTTGGCGTCATAAGCCTTGTCCGCGATCAGCTTCTGCATCCGTCCGCCAGCCTCCACGAGCTGTGCGGCAAGGTTGATATCGTTGATGTTCCCGGCGCTGAGGAGAAGTACGCGCGGCCGCCCAAGATGATCGCAGAGGCCATGCAGCTTGCTGGTCCGTCCGCCGCGCGAGCGGCCTACGCTCTGCGCGAAGTCCCCCCTTTTGCGCCCGAGGCCGAGCGGTGAGCTTTGATGTGCGTGGCGTCGATGGCGGCCGATGAGTAGATGCCGCTCGATCCGGTCAGGGCATAGAAGATATCGTTCCAGACCCCCTGTTTGCTCCAGCGGTTGAAGCGATTGTAGACCGTCGTGTAGGGCCCGTATTCCGGCGGACAATCGCGCCAGCGCGCGCCGCAGCGAAGCATGTGGACGACGCCTGAGATGATCCGCCGATCATCGACACGATGCGCCCCGCGCCGCCCCTTCGGCAGCAACGGCTCTATCTTCGCCCACTCCGCCTCGCTCAGCCAGTAAACACGCTTCGTCATGACCAAAGCTCCTTCCGGAACCTTGAATCATCCAACACGCGACAGAGCCAGACCTAATTGAGTACGAACCCTAGGCCCGCTGGCCTTTCAGCAGCTGCCGGATCAGGCCCAGCGACCAGCTCATGTGCATGGTCGCCGACGCCAGACCCGCCAGCAGCCCGCACACCGATTTATGCTTCAGGGCCACCATCACCGATGCCGCAACCAGAGCCGCGAGATAGCCCCCCGGCAGCACAAGGCCCCACAGGCTGAAAGGGGCGATCGCCAATCCAGCCACACACGCGAGCAGCGTCGCGGGCGGGATCAGCTGACGCAGCTTCGGCCGCTCGCCATGCTTCATCAGCGTGCGCGCGCGGCCCTTGCCGTAGTTGAAATACTGCCGCGCCAGCCCGCCAACGCTCGCACGCGGCAGGTAGCTCAGCCGGATATCCGCATCGAGGTAGATACGCCCGCCCGACTGGCGCAGGCGCGTGTCGTATTCGGCGTCCTCATTGTGCGAGAAGGTCTCGTCATACCCTCCAATCGCGCGAAAAGCCTCCAACGAAAACCCGGCGTGGTGCCCGTGATCGACCTCCCCGGACGTCCTCCCGCCCCGGTGCGCCGATCCGCCCGAGCCCAGGGGCGTATCGACGATCCAGGCATTGGCGCGCTGGAAACAGCTGGTTCCGACCGCATCCATCGGCACGACAAGTGAAGCGACGCCATGGCGGACCAGGCTGTCTGCGACACGCATCACATAGTTTTCAGGGTAGATCGCATGGGCATCACACCGCACGAGAATGCTGCGCCCGGTGCCGGCTTCACGCGCCGCAAGATTGACCGCTGCGGACTGCAGTCGCTTTGGATTGTCGATCAAACGCAGGTTCGGAAACGCGCCGCGCAGGCCCAGCACGATGTCGCGCGTACGATCCCGGCTGCCGCCATCGGCCACCACCATTTCAATTGCCTGCAGGCGCATATCGCCCGTCATCAGCGAGCGGATGCAGGCCTCGATATGCTCGGCCTCGTTCAGCGCTGGAATTACGACGGTCACCGCGCCGCCGGCAACCTGGCCGGCAGTCGCATTGCTCGCGCTCGGGGTTTCCGCTCCGTCCATGCGTTTCAGCGTATCTCCAGCAACCCTGCTCACGCGGGCGACTGGCGCATGCTGCGCAGTTCCGCGTTGGGAGCGATATCCCACGCGGGCGCCGGCGTCTTCACCTGCGCGCGATAGGCATCGAACGGGATGCCTTTAAGCCCCGCCTTGTAGCGCATTTCCGCCAGAAACTCTGCGTTCGGGCCGATCCAGCGCAGCAAGTCGGCATGCTCGAAAGCACGGGCGCGAATCGCTTCGGGCATGGCGTCCCAATTGGTCAGGACATAGTTGAACCGCCAGCGGATCAGGTCCTGATCGCACAGCGGACACGCATCCATCGACTTCGTCAGCGCATCGAGCGCCACACCATTAGCCTTGCCCTTCGTCTGGCGCGTTTCAAGATAAGCAAGAATCGCCCACGCAAAGGCGCGCGAAGGATCTAGCTGTGTCGCACGCCGCGCCGCGACAAACGCCGAAGCCTCGTCCACCGTCGGTTGTTGCAGGCTCAGCTCCGCCACCGCTTCGAGATAGTCGGCGGAATTCGATTCCGACCAGTCGCCAAGAAGCGCCGCACGCGTATCCGCCGGCGCCGAGTTGACCAGTGACCAGGTCGCAGCGTTCTGCCACGCAAAGCCCAGCATCGGCACGATGGCGACAGCGCCGAGCGCCATCAGGCCAAACCAGCCAGCCACATGGAATAGGCGCGGGTCCAGACCCGGCTTTTCGTCCGGCGAAGGCGGCGGATCAATCGGTGTCTCGTCAGCCATTGGCGGCTCCGTAGAGTTCCAGAGGCGCACGCCCCAGAGCGGCGCCCAGCACGCCGGCGTGCAGATAAGCGCGCACCGCGGACCTGCGCCAACGCGCTGGCGACCAGATGGTCAGTCCGGCAATCGCGAAACACCACATCACCTTGGTCAGCGATACGGCCGCGATCTTGACCGGGCTCTCGCCCTTGCCAAGCCGCAGCAAGCCATACGTCTGCCCGGAACGGTAAGCGCGCCGCGTCAACCAGGCGAGGCTCGCACGGGTCTCGGTCACCGGTTCATCAACGATCGCATCGGCGGTGTAGGTCATGGAGGCGCCCATGCCACGCAGGGCGGCAAAGAAGGTCGTATCCTCTCCCCCGCTACGCCCGAATTTCGGATCAAAACGCAGCGCCCCCACGGCGCGCCGTTGCATCAGCACATTGCAGGTATAGCCGCCATCAATGACACCATTGCGGAACGGCGCCGGCGTCGAATGCAGGTCCGCCGTCCGCATCCAGCCAGGCGCGTCCGCCGCATAAGTCGCGTTTACCTTGCCGAACACGATATCGGCTTTCGCCTTGGCCATCGCAGTCGCAAGGCCAGCCAGCCAGCCGGGACGCGCAATCTCGTCATCGTCGATGAAGGCGATCAGCGATGCGCTCGCAGCCTGCAGGCAGGCATTGCGCGCGATGGAAATATTCCGCGCCGGAGCATGAAGGTAAACGCCGTCCAGCCCATTGGCCGCAAATGCAGTTTCAACAATTTCGCGCGCGCTGGGCGTATCGTCGTTATCCGCAACGATCACGCGGACGCGAAGCAAGTCGCCCAGATCCTGTTTCGCCAGCGAAGCGAGAAGGTCCGCAACCGACGGCCTGCGGAAGGTGCAGACGCACACGTCCACATCTCGCCGATCCTTATCACTGGCAGCCGGGTCGCCCATGACGGCAAGTCTGCAAGCCGTGCGCCATGGAGGGAACCAGATTCACCAAACTATCGACAGCGTTTATGCGATCGCCCTTGTGAGCGAAGAACGCCGAAAGACGCCGTCCAGGTGAGGTTCCGTCGCAACCCTCTGCACGTTCCGACGTTACGCTTGGGCACCCCAGCACGGAAGGTTATCTCATGCCCACACCTAGCGGTCACACCAGCGCAATTCGCGCCTCCAGAGTCATCGGATCGAGCGTCTTCAACGCGACCGGCGACAAGATCGGAAAAGTCGAGGACGTCGTTCTCGACAAGGGATCGAACAACATCCTGTTCGCCGTCGTCGGCTTCGGCGGCTTCCTCGGCGTGAACGAGAAGTTCCACCCGCTGCCATGGTCGACCCTCGACTACGAAAAGCAAAAGGGCGGCTACGTCGTGAACGTCACCAAGGAGCAGCTCCAGGCAGCTCCGTCCGACGCAATTGATCAGCTCACGCTCGACGACGGCCAGATGCGCGACGACGTGTACGATTACTACAAGGCCCCGCGTTACTGGCAGTAGCCATCCCGGTTACCGGTTTGCGGTCCTTGGGTCCAACTTAGACCGTAATCCGGCGGGCCGGGCGGACGTGCAGCCCGCTCGGCCCAACAAAGAGGCCCGGGAAGCGATGCTTTCCGGGCCTCATTTTTCAGCCTGCGGCGGCGGCGGGCTTGGCGGCGTCCTTGTTCCACTTGTAGATTTTGCGGATCATGCACGCGCCTGAGCTGTAGCGCTCGTCCGTCACCAGCTTGTCACCCCATTCGAGGCACGATCCACCGCCCATGCGGGAGATGAGGCCGATCGAGGTGAAGGCATTGTCGGGCTGACAGCCGCCGACCAGGTCAAGTTTGTATTCGTCGCGGCCACCGGCTTCGACGACGACCGAGTCGCGATCCAGAGAGCGCCAGCCGCGAATCTGCTGCGTGAAGCAGATATTGCGAACTTCCTCGCCCTGTCGCGGATCAGGTTTTGCGGCCTCGGCCAGCTGGGCCTCCGTCTGGGCAGGCGGCGTCGTGCAGCCGGCGAACAGGATCGTCGCGCACGCCGCGAGAATGAATTTCGGATTGGTCGTCATGAGCATTCCCTCTTGTGCGGAGCCGTCAGGCTGGTTCGGACCGCCTGAACGCCCAGTGAACGGTACAATAAAGTGAACGGCACTATAAACCTGTTCCAGGTCAAAAGCGCCTGCCCAAACCCTGCGGCTAGCATGGAACCTTGGCGCCCTCGCCACGTTCAGCGTGTTGGACCCGGGTAGACCCACACAATGAAACGCCGCGAACGTGTCTCTCTCATGACCGGGATCGCTCCCCGGGCGCCGTTCCTGATCGTGGAGCGTAACCCGCAGCTGGTGGCCGCCGTAAGTCTCGCCATCCTCGTCGGATTGGCCCTGTGCGTCGCGTTCTGGGCCGCGAAGGACTATCTGCTCCCGATCGCCGTCGCGTTTGTCTTCAGCGTCCTGCTCGCTCCGCTTTGCAAACTGATCGAACGCGTCTGGATCCCCCGGCCGCTCGCCGCCTTCCTCGCGCTCGCGACCGCCGGTGTCGTCGTCTGGCTCGCATTTTCCGCAATTGCACAGCCTGCTTCCCGCTGGATGGCTGACGCACCGCAGCTGATCAAGCGTGCGTCGCGCCACCTTCATGAACTTCAGGCGCCGCTGAAGCCACTAACCGACATTTCAAGTCAGGTCGAAGATCTGAACTTTGGCGCACCTGCCACGCCGCCAAGCCGAACCGTCGTGATGCAGGAACCGGGGCTCGCTGAATTCCTGATGGCGTCGGCGCAGGTCGCCCTCGCCCAGACTGGCCTCGTCTTCATCCTGTCGCTGTTCCTCCTCACCACGCGAGAAGACTTCCGGATCAAATTCCTGGCCTTCCAGCCAACACTCACCCGGCGAGTCCGGGCCGCGCGCGTTTTCCGAGATGTAAGCCGAAGGGTCACCGGCTACATCATGACGTTCGCCACCATCAATTTCTTCGTCGGCGCCGCCACCGGACTTGCTTGCTGGCAACTGGGCCTCCCCGAGCCGTTGATGTGGGGCGGCCTGGCCATGCTTTGCAATTTCATCCCGTTCCTCGGCCCTGTCATCATGATGGCCCTGCTCGGCCTCGCCAGCCTCGCGACGTTCGACACGCTGTTGCAGGCGAGCTTCCCGCTCCTTGCCTTCATGGCGATCAGCTTCGTCGAGGCAAACCTCGTCACGCCAACGATTGTCGGCCGCCGCATGACGCTGAACCCGCTCGCCATCATCCTCGTGGTCAGCTTCTGGATCTGGCTGTGGGGACCGGTCGGCGGCATCATCGCCCTGCCGCTGCTGATCATGTTCAAGGTGATCTGCGATCACACGCCGCCGCTGCAGGCCATTGGCATTCTCATCGGCGCGCCGCTCGAACGCGCGCCGAAGGCCGAACCACCGGGCATTGTGCCGGACTCCGTTGCCGGTAACCCGGTCGCGATCGCAGCCCGCATTCCTAGCTGAGCAACTTCACCAACGTCTTGGGCGCGACGGCGCGATAGCTCTGGTCGATCCACCCCTTCATCGTCTCCAGGTCAAAGTCCGCGCCCGCCTTCAGTCGCGCCGTCACCCAGCCGGACTTGCCCAACCCATACCCCGTCGACTCCACCCACGGCAGCGTCAGCACCATTTCAGACGAAATGGGCAACTTCACCGTCAGCGAGAACTCGCCCTTGATCCCTTCCTCCCCGCCAAAGGTTGCGAACATCTTGCCTTTCACCTTCACGGCGTCATGGCCCCACGGATGCTCCAGCACAGCCTCCGGGTAAGTCAGCGCGAACTTGATCAACCTCTGTTCGGCCTGCTTGACGGACAGCTTCGGCATCGTGATCTCTCCCCACATGCAGATCCGCATCGAATACCGCGACCATCCGATGCGCACGCCGATCACCCCATGGGTGCACCGCGCCGTCGACGGCCCGTACTGGACCGCCACTGTGTTCGATCCACCCACGCCGCGTCCAGTGCTTGGCAAGGGTTATCCGGTCTGGTTCATCGACCATCGCGGCCGCTCGCTGGTCTTCGCCTCGCACGAAGAGATCGAGCACGTGATCGACATCCTGTCGCGCAAGATCCTGCCGTCGTCACGCGAACTGGGTAAGCCCTACCTGGCCGTGAACAGCCACTGGCTCTCGCGCCTGCACGCGAGCTTCAAGCCGTGGAAGGTCCGCGAAGAGTTGGTGAAGAAACTGAAGCAGGCGCCAGCAGCTTAGCAGTTTGTCACTTCACGAAACGCCGAGGCTATAGTATCGAGCCCGCATGAAATTCGCGGCGCACCATCGACAGCGGACTATCTGACACTCTCACGAGTGAACGATGCCCGTTCGTCTAATGGTAGGACGCCGGAATTTGGCTCCGGAAATTGGCGTTCGAGTCGCTGACGGGCAGCCACTCTTTTTCATTGATGCAAATTAGCCTGACGCGACCTAACCCGCGATCAGCTTCAGCGCGCGTTCGTCGCCGCGGCCGAGCGCCTTGATGGCGCTGGCGGCGATAGAACGCGCGTCGAGGCCTGCCTGTTCGTACATCTTGTCCGGACTGTCGTGATCCTGGAAAATGTCCGGCAGCGTCAGCGTACGAATACGCAGGCCGCCGTCGAGCAAGCCACGATCCGACAGCGAATGCAGGACGAAAGCGCCAAAGCCGCCCCGTGCGCCTTCCTCGATCGTGATCAGCACCTCGTGGTTCTTGGCGAGATCGGCCAGCAGCACTTCATCCAGCGGCTTGGCGAAACGCGCGTCAGCGACCGTGGTGGACAGGCCCTGCTTATCCAGCATCTCCGCCGCGAGCAGGCATTCCTGCAGGCGCGTGCCGTAGGACAGGATCGCCACAGCCGAACCCTGCTTCACGACGCGTCCTTTGCCGATCTCCAGCGGTTGCGGATCGTCGAGCAGTTTGAGGCCGATGCCTTCGCCGCGCGGATAGCGGAAAGCAGACGGGCGATCATCGATCGCGTGCGCCGTCGCCACCATGCGTTGCAGCTCAACCTCGTCCGCCGCAGCCATCAGCACAAAGCCCGGCAACGCGCCGAGGAAACCGACATCAAACGAACCGGCATGCGTCGGGCCGTCAGCGCCAACGAGGCCTGCGCGATCGAGTGCAAAGCGAACCGGCAGGCGCTGGATCGCAACATCGTGGACCACGCTGTCATAGCCGCGCTGCAGGAAGGTCGAATAGATCGCGGCGAACGGCTTCATGCCCTCGGCTGCGAGACCGGCCGCAAACGTCACCGCATGCTGTTCTGCAATGCCGACGTCGAAGCAGCGTTCCGGAAATTTCTGCGCGAACAGGTCGAGCCCCGTGCCCGACGGCATCGCGGCAGTGATCGCGACGACCTTGGGATCTTTCTCGGCGGCGCGGAGCAATTCCTGCGCGAACACTTTCGTATAGGACGGCGGCCCGGCCTTCGCCTTCGCCTGCTCGCCCGTGACGACGTTGAACTTCGAGACGCCGTGATACTTGTCCGGCGCGACTTCAGCCGGGGCATAACCCTTGCCCTTCTGCGTCACCACATGGATCAGCACGGGCCCGCCCTCGTGATCGCGCGCGTTCTCGAGCACATCGACCAGCGCGTTCATGTCGTGACCGTCGATCGGGCCGATGTAGTAGAAGCCCAGCGCATCGAACAGTTCGCCGCCCAGGTTGAAATTGCGGATCGAATGCTCCGCCTTCTTCACCAGGCCTTCGATGCCGATCTTGCGCGTCACGCGCTTGGCAAGATTGCGCACCTGCCGATAACCCTTGGACGACACCGTCCGGGAAAGGTAGTGGCTCATCGCGCCAACCGGCGGAGCGATCGACATGTCGTTGTCGTTGAGGATGACGATCATCTGCGCGTGCATGGCGCCGGCGTTGTTCATCGCCTCGTAGATCATGCCCGCGCTCATCGCGCCGTCGCCCACGACGGCGATCACGCGGTTGTCGGCATCCAGCAGGTCGCGCGCCACGGCAAAACCGGCGGCGGCAGAAACCGACGTGCCCGCGTGGGCTGCGCCAAACGGATCGTATTCGCTCTCGTCGCGCTTGGTGAAGCCGGAGAGGCCCCCGCCCTGGCGCAGGGTGCGGATACGGTCGCGGCGGCCGGTGAGAATCTTGTGCGGATAGGCCTGGTGGCCAACGTCCCACACCAGCTTGTCGCGCGGCGTATCGAACACGGCGTGGATGGCGACGGTCAGCTCGACCACGCCAAGGCCGGCGCCAAGGTGGCCGCCTGTAACGGAAACCGCGTTGATGGTCTCGGCCCGGACTTCGTCCGCGATCTGGCGCAGCTCAGCCTTCGTCCGCCCTTTGAGGTCGGCCGGGCTGGCAATCTGGTCCAGCAATGGCGTTGGCGTGTTCATGCCAGGATCTTCGCCCCAGTTACTTCGATCATGCGCTTGTCCGCCCCATTAGTGGCGACGGTTGAGCACAAAGTCGACCGTATGAAGGAGAGATGTCGCCCGGGAACCAAAAGACGCCAGATGTTGCTTCGCCTGTGCGGCGAGATAGCGCACCCGGTCCTGGGCGCCCTCAACCCCCAGTAGCGAAACGAAATTCATCTTGCCGGCGTCGGCATCCTTGGAGGTCGCCTTGCCCAGAATGGAGGGGTCGCCCTCCACATCCAGCAGGTCGTCGACAATCTGGAAGGCGAGACCGAGGTCATTTGTATAGCCGGCGATGGCCTGCCGCTCGGTTTCCAGCGCTCCGCCCAGCAGCGCGCCGACCTCTCCGGACAGGGTAATGAGAGCCCCGGTCTTCAGCCGCTGCATCCGGGTCAGCACCTGGAGCGGCTCCTCGCCGTCGGCAATTGGATGCATGTCGATCATCTGGCCGCCGACCATGCCGCGCGCGCCGGACGCAAACGCCAGCCGCTCGACCAGCTTGCAGCGCATGGACGCATCGCGGTGCGTTTCCGGCGACACCATGATCTCGAACGCCAGCGCCTGCAGCGCGTCGCCCGCCAGCACCGCCGTCGCCTCGTTGAACGCCTTGTGCACGGTGGGCTGGCCACGGCGATAGTCGTCATCGTCCATGCACGGCAGGTCATCATGGATCAGCGAATAGGCGTGCATGCACTCGACGGCGGCGGCCCCCCGCAGCAGCGCCTTCTCCTGCGCACCAAACATGCGGCCGACTTCGATAGTGATGAACGGGCGCAGGCGCTTGCCCTTGCTCAGCGCGCCATGGCGCATCGCGCGCATCAACTGCGCCTCCGGGCCCGACGCGGGCGGGATCAGCTGGTCGAGCGCGACCGTGATGCGGTCTGCGACCTCGTTCAGCCGTTGCTCGAAGGCAGGGTCAACCACGATGATCAAGACAATACTCCTGCGCCGTCGACATGCACCGCCTCTAGGAGCGTGCGGCTATGGTGGCTAGAGATCATCAGCTCTCTCGAGTCCCTTGGGACCGTCCGCGCCAAGCACGACTTTCTCGACCTTGAGTTCGGCCTCCTTCAGCCGCGTCTCGCAGTGAGCCTTCAGCGCAGCGCCACGCTCGTAGATACGAATGGAGTCATCCAGCGGCACATCGCCCGCCTCAAGCTTGTGCACGATCCCTTCGAGTTCGCGCAGGGCGTCCTCGAAGCTCATCGTTGCAATATCGGCGGCCTTCGCTTCAGCCATCAGGGTCTCCAAAAGGTGGGCCACCATAGGCGCATCGCCCGTCGAGGCAAGCGCATCTGATACGGGCTGAAATCCTTAATTCAGAGGCTTTTCCACTGCATAATTGTGGATTGCAACCTCGCCGATTTTCAGGTCCCGGCGAGCCAGAGTCACGAACCCGCGCCTGGCAAAAAACCTCAGCGCCGCCTCGCTGGCCTCCGAATAGAGACGCACCATACCGCCCGATCGCGCGGCGGACTCTACCGCATCATAAAGCAGCGCGGCCACGCCGGTCCCCGCGACTTCAGGCGCGCAGTAGAACAGATCGATATGCCCGTCCGGCTCCAGATCGATGAATGCTACCGGCTGGTCGGCGTCATCCGCCGCAACCAGCATCAGCCGACCATCGCTTGCCCGCGCATGAACCGCAGCAGCGTCCGGCGCCCTGCTTGCCCACGCCGCCACCTGCGCGGCGGAATAGTGCGCCGGGCCAACACCGCGCACCGAATTGAGGAAGACCTGCGCGACGCCATCAGCATCGCGCGCTTCATACGCCCGAATTTTCATGACTACCGCTTCGCGTACACGCGGAACGACCAGTACTTGTCGCCGCCATCATGCACGTTCGCGTAACCGCGCTTCCGCAGTTCCGGCCGCAGCATGCGGTTGAACCAGCCATGCGCCGCCAGCACGACATCGCGCCCCTCGCCGTTCTGCGCCGTGCGAACGAGAACCTCGGCAGCCGCCGATGCGCGGCGCTTGGCGTCGCGCACATGCTCTTCGCCGCCGGAATGACCCATCATCCACAGCAGGCGGGCAATCTTGTTCCAGTTCTTCGGGCCCATCTTTCCGCGCAGCTTTGGCGGCGGCAGCGGCGCTTCGTTGAACATCGCGTCGTGCTTCACCGGACGTCCGCGTCCCAGGTGTCCCGCCGTCTCGATCGCCCGCTTCCGCGCGCTCGACAGGATGATGGCGTTATCCGAAATCTCGTTCAGCAACGCGTCCGGGCATTTCTGCCCTTCCTTCAGCGAGCTCAACTCGTACTTGGCCCACCAGTCCTTGTAGTCGCGCCAGCCCATGCGCGGGCCTTCCTTCGGGATCACGACCGGGCGCCCATGGCGCACGATGATGATACGCCCGGGAGGCGCAGCGTTCTGCGGCCGGTCCGCTGGTTTGACGACTGCGTCCATGGTCCTCAATGGGCTGCATTCCACGACCGGCTGGCGCCGCCCGCGTTGCTATCCGGTCCTTAGAGCATCGCGCCGGAATTCCAAACCCGGTTGTGCGGGCCGACCGCAAACGTCAGCAATACAAGCGAATTCAGGCCGCTCGGGTTCCACCCCGCCCGCAATCTGGCTGGGCGGCGAACCATGGGGAATCACCCCAAGCTCGCGCTGGTCCTCGCGCTCGCTCCTACAGACCCTTCCAGAGACGCCCTTCCGGGCATTCCGCACCCGGCGCCTGCTTGCAACCGTGCAGTGTGAACAGCACGGTCTCGGCGCGGCCGATCAGGTAATCCATGGGCACGAAGCCGATCGCGTCGTCGCGCGTATCCTCCGGCAAGCTCGACTGGCGGTACGGCCAGTATTCCGGGAACTGCGCCGCCATCGAGCGATGGCCCGAAGGCGCGCGGCTGTCTTCGGAGTTGTCGCGGTTGTCGCCCATCATGAAGACGTGGCCCGGCGGCACCTTGAAGACCGGCGTTTCGTCCAGCGAATCCGAATCCGAGAACTCGTGGATCAGGAAGGTCTTGGTTTTTTCGCCCTCGCCGGTCGGAATCGTCTGGCGATATTCAGTGGCAGTCGTCAGGCGGCTGTTGTCATCCGGGATATAAGTGGTGGTCCGCACCTTCTCGCGCGGCACTTCATTGCCGTTGAGATAAAGCTTGCCGCCCTTCACCTGCACCGTGTCGCCCGGCAGGCCGATCAGGCGCTTGATCATCACGCGGTCCGAATGCGGATGCTGGAACACGATCACGTCGCCACGATGCGGGTTCGAGCCCATGATCCGCTCTTCCGGATTCTTCGGATCATCCCCGATGAACATCAGGCCAAAGCCGAACGGGATCGAGTTGCGATTATAGCCATAGGCAAACTTCGCCACCGCAACCCGGTCGCCGACCTGCAGCGCGGGAACCATCGACTCCGACGGGATCGAACGCAGCTCGTAGAAGAATGTCGAGAACAGCAGCCAGAACGGCACGAAGATCGCGATCGTGATCGCGGTCTCACGGAACTCGTGGAACAGCTTTTTCTTCAGGCCCTTCTCGGGAGCGCCGTCAGCGCCCTCGACGGGCGGCTTCTCGCTCGCCGCCTGGTCAGTCGAGGTGTCACTCATAACAGCGGTCCCTGAGGCCTTTTGGAAGGCAAATGGCCCCTGCGGGCCTAGTACGTGGCAATGTGGGGCTATACGTTATGCGTCTGCCTCGGACGTCAAGACGCCCGCCTGTACAGCGTTGTCCCACCCTGCTGTACGGACACAACCTGCCCGCGTTTTATGAGACAATTGAGGTGCGCCAGGGTTTCGCCCGTCGCCATGCCCAGACTGTCCTTCTCGATTGCCCGGGCAAACAGGGTGGTGAACAGGTCCAGCACTTTCCGGGGTTCCTCGAGTTTCGTCAGCAGACGTCCCAACGCTGTCTCGTGACCGTTCACCAGGGCGTCCAGACGCTTGTGGGCGCCGTAAAACGGCTCGTTATGTGACGGCAGCACCAGCACGCCCTCGGGGATGATGCCCTTCAACTTCTTGCACGAGTTGATCCAGTCCTTCAGCGGATCGGCATCCGGCTCGGTCGGGAACACGCTCACGTTCGAGGATATGCGCGGCAGGATCTGGTCGCCTGAAATGAAGACGTTGATGTCGGGCTGCCAGAGGCACGCATGCTCTGGCGAGTGACCGCATCCCGTGACAATCCGCCACGCACGCCCGCCAATCGAAATCTCGTCGCCATCGCTCAGCCGATGGAACGCGTCGGGCAATTGAGAGATAGCTTTGCCGAAGCCGCCGAACCTGTCGACATACCTGTCGAGGTCTTCCTGCTCCCACCCGGCGGCGCGATAGAATTTCACACCCGCTTCCGGCGCCTCGCGCCCGGTGTCGGCCACCAGCATGCGGCACGAGATGTATTCCAGCCGCGAGATCCACAGATCGCACTGCCACTTCTTGGTCATCCATCCGGCGAGCCCGATGTGATCGGGATGCATGTGCGTGACGATCACGCGCTTGATCGGCTTCCCACCCAGCTCCTTGTCGAAGATCGTCCGCCAGTGCGCCTTGGTCTCGGAGTTCGGGATGCCGGTATCGACCACCGTCCACCCGTCGCCATCCTCCAGCAGCCAGAGATTGATCCACTTCAGCGAGAAGGGCAGCGGCATCCGCACCCATTTCACGCCGGGCGCGACCTCCCGCACCGTGCCCGGAACCGGCGGCTCGGCGAACGGATAGTCATACCGCGCCTTTTCGGTCTTGCCTTCAAAGCCGTCCATGGGCGGACCTTTCAGTTGAGCGTCGGCGCTACCCTACGCCCGAACGGCCCGGCCACAAACCTGGCTTGCCGCCGCCCCCCCAAAAACCTATTCGTCACCGAGCGCGAAAGAGAACATGGCGTCGTCCGCCAGCGCGGAAATCTCGAAGATGTCGTAGGCCATGGACAACCCTTCTTCATCGTCGGGAAATCCCGCTTGCAGGAGTTTTGCCTTCAAGCCCGCGAGGAAGTTCGCATCGTCGCGCCAGTCGGCGTCATACAGCAGGTCAATTTCGTCAGCGCCCAGCCCATTGTAGATATCGAACACGCCATCAATGGCCTCGTCCGAAGCGTCCATGAACGTCAGGGCCTCGCTCAGGTAATCGATCGAGACGCCGTACATAGCCAGGTCACGCGCAGCCGACGTTTCGTCTTCCGAAAACTTGAACTGATCCGAACAGGACTGCGCCGCCTTGTCGAGCAAGGCGTCTGCGGTATCCGTTTCGTCGCCATAGAGGAACGCTTCAGCGACGGTTTCATAGTCCTGTGACACCGCATCGTAGACGCACAGAATGCCATCATTGGCGTCCTGCGCGCTCGCAACGCCTGGAGCCAGCGCAACCAGCGCGGCGCCCGCAGCGACCACAAACATCTTGAACATCAGAAAGTCCTCCAGCGGCCACGCCGCTCTACTGGTAACACTGCAACAGCACGGTCGACTCGCGCGCCAGCTCGGCGAGGTCAACCTTGTCGATATGCGCGCTCGACACCTGCGGCGCGAACGGCACGTTATTGCCCTTCAGGAACGCGATCAGGCTCGGCAGTGCGATGCCGAAATTCACGTTCTGCGGAATGTCGCCGATCTGGTCCTGGATGTTCATCGCGTTGAGCTTCGACACCACCACGCCGATCACATGCCCCGATGTATCCAGCACCGGCCCGCCGCTATTGCCCGGCTGCACCGGCGCGGTGAACTGGAAGCGCCGCACATCGTCGCCCATGCCGGCAAGCGCCGAGACAGTTCCCACCGTCACATTGATGCCCGACGACAGGATGCCGCCCAGCGGATAGCCCGCGATCAGCACATCTTCGGCGAGACGCGCACTGCGTCCATCACGAAGCGACAGCGGCGCCACCTCCGTCGCGCCCTTCAGCAGCGCGAGATCCTCGTCCGGTTGCACGTTGAGCACCTGCAGCTCCGCACCGCCCTTCAGCGTGACCATCTTGCAGTCCGCGACCACGTGCGCATTCGTCACGAGATATCCGCCCGGCGCGACATACCATCCCGTACCCGTCGCCGCGAGCTCCAGCTTTGGCGGGCGCGGCGCGGCCTTGGCGCTCTTGGCCGACTTGTTGGAGGGGCGCGGCGCAGGAATCTCAGCGGCGGCGGCCGAGACATCGACCTTCTTCGCATCCAGCCATTTCGCGATCGCGTCCGCCGTCACGACGGACGACTCCAATACCAGCATGGAGTTCTCCAGCGCCTCGTCCTCGTTCGGGAGACCGAACCGCACCAGCGCGCGATACATCTTCTTCTTGAAGGCGTGGTCTTCGATCCAGCTCGCATCGACAAAAGCCTGCGTGTCTTCCTCGTCGAGGTCGGTGAGCATGTCGAACACGCCCTGGAGCTGTGCTTCCTTCACGCCGGCCGTCATCATCTCGTCGGTTACGACCTGCACCACCGAACCGTGGATGCCGACAGTCGCGCCGAACGCCTGCACGTCCTCGGGCCAGTCATAGGAGTCCGCACACTCCTTTACAGCGTCGGACAGAACCGCTTCAGCGGCATCGACGTCGGCCTGGTCCGGCTCAGGCGCGACCCACACGGCGGCGATGTCCTGGAAACCGCCGCTTTGCGACAGCACGTCAAAGACGCAGTAGAATTCCGGCTCCAGCGTTGTCATCACGCTGTCGAGGCTCTGGTCCTGCACTTGCTTGTCTTGCGCCACCGCCGGCGCCAAACCGGAAAGGCTCGTCATCAGGGCGGTCGAAAGCAAAGCCCTCGCGGTCCATGCGCGCATTTTGTGCAAAGACATGTCCCCTGCTCCCTGCGACCCCCGTCGCCAGATCTCGTGCTGCAACGCTAACGCCGCGTCCGGTGCATTGCCAGCACCCGCCCCCTCGCCACTGACAAAAAGATCAATTTCGCGTCAGGCGACCGTCTGCGGGCGCCATTCGCAGCCTTTGACCACTGGACGCCTTGCCGGGCGCGTCACACTTTCCCGCCGAACGGGCGATCACGCCCCTGACGTTCCGGAGACTCCCATGCGCCACATCCTTGCCGGCTTCGCCGCCATGGCACTCCTTGCCGGTCCCGCCGCCGCTCAGGGCGCAGCCCCCGCAGGTGCCTATGCCGTCGACAAGACGCACGCGACGATCCAGTGGCAGGGCCTCCACAACGGCCTCTCCTGGTACACCGCCCGCTTCACCGCCTTCGACATCCAGCTGAACTTCGACCCCGCCGACGTCACCAAGTCGAAAGTCACCGCCACCATCGATCCCAAATCGATCGAGACCGACTTCCTCAAGACCCGCCCCGCCGGCAACACTACCGACTTCAACACCGAACTCGCCACCGGCGACCGCTGGTTCAACGCCGGCAAATTCCCCACCATCACCTTCACCTCCACCGCCGTCACCAAGACCACCGCCACCACCGGCAAGATGACCGGCAACCTCACCTTCCTCGGCGTCACCAAGCCGGTCACACTCGACATCACCTATAACGGCTTCAAATCCTTCCCCGCCCCGCGCAAATCCAAAGTTGGCTTCCGCGCCGTCGGCTCCATCAACAAGACCCAGTGGGGCATGCCCACCGGCGGCCCTATCGCCGACGACGTCAAAATCGAAATCAACGCCGAGTTCGAACAGAAGTAGTCGCGCTCTTTTCCTCCCTCAGTCCGAAGGACTGGGGGAGGTGGATCGCGGCGCAGCCGCGAGACGGAGGGGGCAGCAACCGGACGCGCCCCCAAACAACGGACATCCGCTCCTCATACGTATATATAAGAGACACCGTACACACGGAGGCCCTCCCATGCGCTTGGCTATCCTGCTCCTCCCCCTCACGCTTTCCGCCTGCGCTCTCACCGCCGAGCAGACCCCGCAATCCCTGCAAGCGCTCCCGACCGGCGCGTACCAGATGGAAAAACCGCACGCCTCGCTGCTGGCCCGCGTCAAGCACATGGGCCTCTCCAACTACACCGTCCGCCTCACCGACTTCGACGCCACGCTCGACTTCGACCCGGCCAACCCAGCCGCCTCGAAGGTCCACGCCATCATCAATCCCCTCTCGGTGCAGGCCGACCACCCCACGGATGCCGGCTGGGACAAGAAGATCGGCACGGACTTCTTCAAGGGCGCGCAATTCCCGCAGATCGTCTTCGACTCGACCAGCGCCGCCGCCACCGGCCAGTTCACCGGCACAGTCACCGGCAACCTCACCTTCCGCGGCATCTCCAAGCCGGTCACGCTCGCCGTCACTTATAATGGCGGGATGGACTCGGCCGTCATGTATGGCGGCCGCGCAGCCGTAGGCTTCTCCGCCCACGGCACTTTCAAACGCTCCGACTTCGGCTTCTCGGATTACCTCTCCGCCGTCAGCGACGACGTCGAGATCGTCATCGAAGCAGAATTCACGAAGCACTGAGGTAGATCGTTCGCTAGATTCAGCGGAGGGGCCGCGCGACAATAAGGATCAGGGTGGGTATGCCTACCCAAACGATGACCTGTGTCTGCGCGAGATATTCCGTAGTTTGATCGAGGCCGATCCAACCGGTGATCCACGGAGGAGCCTCAGGAGTAAGTTGGTGGATCAGGTGGTCCTCGAAGCGCCCATCTTTTAGATAGGCGACGCCCTGCCAGATCAGCTCCACAACGGTTCCGGCGCTCGTTCCGATGCAGAACAGCGCAAACCAATCTGTTTCACTGTTCGGGTCTTTGCCCTCAAAGTACATCAGAGCGATGATCATCCCGCATAGGCTAGCGAACACGACAATCTGCGTAGGATTAAGCCCCAGCCACATTGAACCACCCCACCCCCCGTTTGTCTCTTCTGCCTACTTTGAGCAGGAAGAACCAGCGCTGCATCACCATCCTTCAAAGCAAGGCAAGTCGTCTCAACACGGTCCCTCCCCCTGAAAGGGGGAGGACAGGCGGGGGTGACTCTCTCAACGCTCGAGTGAGCCCGCCAGTAACCCCGCCGTAACCCCGATTTCGACGCGCGCCCTTTTCCGTGGCATAGCTCACCCCAAGTTCTGCCTCAGAAAGAGGACATACCATGACCGACGCCGCCCCTGCACCCGAAGCTGCCCCGGCCGCGCCGCCACCGACATCTGCCCAGCTGCGCTACACCGCCGTCGCCATCGGCCTGCACTGGGCCATCGCACTTCTTATCGTAGGCCTCATCGCTGTCGGCTGGCTGATGGACTACGCCATCGCCGGCGGCCCCGGCAGTCCCAAGACCGCCATCATCCAGCTCCACAAATCCTTCGGCATCACCGTCCTGCTGCTGACCATCGTCCGCATCGCATGGCGCCTGATGAACCCGCCGCCGCCCGAGCCGCCCATGCCCGCCGCCGCAGAAATTCCTCGCCTCCGCAGTCCACATCGGTCTCTACGTGCTGATGCTCGCCATGCCGCTCACCGGCTGGATCATGGCCTCCGCCGAGATCGGCCAGCACGAGACGCGCTTCTTCGGCACGTTCGAGATGTACGTCCCCGGCATCCCCGGCCTGCCCGAAGCCACGCGCGAACCGCTCGCCGAAACCTTCGAGGGCATCCATCACACCCTCCCCTGGGTCATCATCGCCCTGCTCGGCCTGCACGTCGCCGGCGCAGTCAAACACCAGTTCATCGACAAGGATGGTCTCATGGCCCGCATCGCTCCCGGCGTTTTCGGCCGCACTGCAGGTCCGCCCGACAGCGGACACGGCGCGATCTGGGCCTTCGGCGCCGCGCTCGTGGTCTTCACCGCCATCGCGTTGACCTCGATGGCGACCGCAACGCCAACCCCGGGCCCCGTCGTCGCAGAAGAAGAGCAGCAGGCGCCCGCATCGAAGGCCCCGGCCTGGACCGTCGACGCCGCCAAGAGCACGCTCGCCTTCAAGTTCGGCTACATGGGCAAGGACTATGAGGGGAAATTCCCCGAATGGACCGCGAAGATCCAGCTCGACACCGACGCGCCCGCCAATCCCGACACCCCTGTGGATGGTTATGTCCGCGTCGCCATCCCGCTGGGCAAAGTCTCCACCGGACAAAGCTATTTCGACGAGAACGTCGTGCAGGGCGACTGGTTCGACGTCACCAAGAGCCCCGAGGCCGTCTTTGAAGTGAAAGGCGGCGTCTTCAAGACGTCCGACACCGCCTACGAAGCCACCGGCGTCCTCACCATCAAGGGCGTCGACCACCCCGTGCGCCTCCCCTTCACCCTCAACGTTGCGGGAACAACCGCCACCATGCACGGCGAGGTCACGCTCAATCGCCTCGACCTCGGCATCGGCAAGGGCACCGCGTCGAAGGGCGAGGGCGACGCCGAGTGGGTGGCGCCCGACGTGAAGGTCGTCATCGACGTGGTCGCGACTCGCCAGTGAGCGAGCGTGAGTCATGCATGAGACCCGCGACTCACGGCGCCGACTCGCGCGCACGAGCCCGCTCGAAGCGCGTGAATGACTCGGTCGAGAGCGCGCGAAGGCACTTTGACTCACAGAAAAGTGTGACCCTCATGTCACAGCGCGATCACGAAATCGGCCCGCGTGAGTCACGCGCGAAGGTGCTCGCGAGGCGCCACGCGAGACCTCTCACGCGCCTTCGCGGGCGCCGCATCGCGCTCTCAGCGGGCATGAAAAAACATGAACTCTGATTCACATAATGCGCCGCGCGGTCCCGCGCCGATCGTCGGCGTGGACCCCGCATCGCTCGATCGTGCGGCCTCCATTTTGCGCGCCGGAGGACTCGTCGCGGTGCCCACCGAGACCGTCTACGGACTCGCCGCCGACGCCACCAACGGCGCCGCTGTCGCCTCCATCTACACAGCCAAGGGCCGCCCCTCCTTCAACCCGCTCATCAGTCACGTCGCGAGCCTCGCGATGGCCGAGGAGCTCGCCCACTTCAGTCCCCTCGCGCGCCGCCTCGCGGTGCACTTCTGGCCTGGCCCGCTCACGCTCGTACTGCCGCGCAAGACGGAGTGTCCCGTCTCTGACCTCGCCACTGCAGGTCTCCCTTCGATCGGCCTTCGCGTGCCACAACACATTGCAACTCTTGAAATTATTCGCCGCGTGGGTCGCCCACTCGCGGCCCCATCAGCCAATCCATCGGAGGCGTTGAGCCCCACGACAGCGGCTCATGTGGCGGCTGGTCTCGGCTCGCGCATCGACCTCATCGTCGATGGCGGCGCGTGCTCCGCAGGTGTTGAATCGACCATCATCGCGGTCAGTGAAACAGGCGCCGTGCTCCTCCGTCCAGGCGCCATCGCACGCGCCGACATCGAGTTGTTCACAGGCCCGCTGGCCTCTCCCGACGCCTCCGAAGGGGTCGTCGCGCCGGGCATGATGAAGCGTCACTACGCCCCCCGCGCGCACCTCCGACTCGACGCCATCGACGCCGCCGAGGGAGAGGCCTTCCTCGCCTTCGGGGCGCCGCCCGCGGGTGTTTTACCTTCTCTCAACTTATCGATTCGCGGTGACCTCACCGAGGCTGCGTCGAACCTCTTCGCGATGCTGCGCACGCTCGATGTGAGTCACGACTCGATCGCGGTGCAGACGATTCCCGCGAGCGGACTCGGTGAAGCAATCAACGATCGTCTTCGCAGAGGCACTCTACTCTCGCGCGAGTCTGGTGTATGACAGATTCGTTGAGTCGGAATTCCGATCGGATATGGCTCAACTTCAGTGGGTGCGAGTTCGCTAGCGAGCAGACACCCGAGGGACCATCAAGGAGACTTAGAATGGCCACTGCCAAAAAAGCTGCGAAGAAGCCGGCGAAAGCCGCCGCCAAAAAACCGGCGAAAGCTGCTAAGAAGAAGAAGTAGTAGCTAAGCTCTTCGCATTGGGCAGCCAGTCCTTGGCCAGCGCCTCATAACTTCTGAGGCCGCCCAATTCCCAGAGACTAGTGTATTCCTCGTGCCCGTCCGGTCACCCGGGCGGGCACGAACACGTTTGGGACCACGCTTTGGGGCTCGCCCCCAGGCCCATCGGCCACTCCAACCACTGCGCAAAGCGCGGACAAGCCATCTCCGCACCCACGGCCACTGTCATTCCGGACGCGCGCAAAGCGCGCGAGCAGGAACCCAGGAGCAACGCCAACAGGTTGTCATCCGGGAAGCGCGAGGCGCTATCCGGGACTCATCGCTCATCGGGACCCGTCGATGAATGGGTCCCGGCTCGCGCTCCGCTCGGCCGGGATGACAACCGCGCTCTGGGCGCAAGAGTTACACCCCATTTTGTTGGATGAGATCCGCACTTATCCAGCAGCCCGCTTTTCCGCGTCTCCAGCAATCTCAATGACTTGCGCGCAAAATAGGGTGGATTGGCGTTTCGCAAATCGGCCGGGCCCCGGGCGCACTTATAGTGGCGGCCATGAAACGCCGAAGCCTTCCCCTCTGGCTGCTGCGTGACGTCCCGGCCTTGCTGGGCGTCATGTTCAGCTTCTGGCCGCTGATGATCCTCGTGATCCGCAGCGGCTTTGCCGCCATGCGCGGAAAGAAGGTTCCGAAATCCGTCTTCGACGCCATCCCGATCCTGCTCGCGCACGCCGAAGCAAGGCTCGACTTCGCCCTCTGGCGCGAGGCCTACCGCCGTCTCGGCTGGAGCCATCGCCTCGTGATGTTCAGCGCATTCGCACCGCCCGCGGACTGGCTCGAAACCGAGCAACGCTTCGAAGCCTATCGCCGCGCCAACATGAATCTCGAAGACTGCGCCCGCGCTTATGTCGAGCACCTGCGCCAGCAGTACGGCATCAGCGAACGCGAAGCCGCATCGGCCACCGCTCACGCGCCGGTTCGCGCTCCCCTCGCAACGTTTACGAAGTCCTCCCTCGCCGTCAGGCGGTGGGGTCAACGCGTAGCGTTGACGATCGCGACGTCTTCGTCGCGTGACGGAGGAGGCTGCCTGCGCGTTCGCGCGCGCGGACCTCCGCTCAATCTCGAATTCCGGAAATCAGCCCCAACCCACCTCGCCGGCCCTCGCCAGCGAGACCGTACCCGCATGCGCCTAGCTGATCGCGACCGGGTTGATAACCATCTGCACCGTCCCGACCATGCGCGGGATGCCCAGCACGAAAAGGAACTCTTTCACCCCGTCCGCCGCCAGCTGATTGGTGTCGATCGTCTCCAGCACATGGACGCCGCGCTTCGCGAGGAAGGTCTGGTGCACGATGAACGTCTTTCCCGGCGGCGATGGCAACGCTTCGAGCGCCACGGTGTCTGACCCAACGGCAACGACACCCAGATCAGCCAGGAAGATCGCGCCGTCCTCGCCAAGCCCCGGCTCCTTCGAACGGTAGGTGTCTTTGTCCTTCGTCATCATCCCGGCCATCCAGCCGGTGTGGAACAGCACGATGTCGCCCTTCCCGATGCTCACGCCCTGCGCCTTCATCGCGGCCTGGATCTCGGCGCGGTTATACGTGTCGCCGACCTCAAGCATCGGCTTGCCGTAATGCTTCGTCATGTCGATCAGCACGCCCCGCGTCACGATCGGCGGAATGTCGGCCGGCTGGAACACCCGCGACGTCGCGACTTCCTTGCCGGTCACGCCGTTATAATAGTGATGGTCCACGCCGAGATGGCCGAAACCATCGATCTGCGTGCCGATGCCCATCGACGAGACGACCTTTTCGTCGAACGACGTCACCCTCTGCGACCCATTGGACGTAAAGTCCGCGTTCGGCCCCGGCGTCCGCTCAACCGAATAGACCCGCGATCCATAGGCCGCACTTTCGGGCCCGGTCGGAATGCCCAGCGCATAGACCTTGCCGGTCTTCACGAGGTCAACCGCCTTCTTCACGCCATCGGCGCTCAGATTATTGACGTTGCCGAGCCGGTCCTGCTCGCCCCACGGCGAATCCCACCAGGCCTCCTTGTGCTCCGTCGGCTGCGGCGTCTCTTGCGCGATCGCGCTTTCCGAACACGCCGACAGCGCCATGCACAGCAGCAACCGCTTCAGCACAAACATGCACGACTCCCTGCGGCCAGCTCAGCTGACTCGTTGTTGGCGAACCTGCCACACCGATTCAGGCCATCCAACTGGAAGCCTGCACGCCTAAGGGTAAAGCCTCCGTGTCATCCACGGCTTGCCGCCGGCCTCGCGGGTGAATTCCAGCCGGTCGTGGAGGCGGAACGGCCGGTCGCGCCAGAATTCGATCCGGGTCGGCACGATGCGCCAGCCCTTCCACTGCGGCGGACGCGGCGTCTTTCCGAGTCCATACTTCACCGCAAACTGCGCGATCCGCTTCTCCAGCTCGAACCGCTCCTCCATCGGCTGCGACTGATCCGACGCCCACGCCCCGATCTGGCTATCCTTGGCCCGGCTGGCAAAATAGGCGTCAGCTTCCGCATCGGAAGCCAGCTCGACCTTGCCCGACACCCTCACCTGCCGGCGCAGGCTCTTCCAGTGGAAGCAAAGCGCCGCCCGGGGATTCTCCGTAACCTGCGTTCCCTTACGGCTTTCGGCGTTGGAATAGAAAACGAACCCGTCGCTCGAAACGTCCTTCAGAAGGACCATCCGCACATCCGGCGCGCCATGTTCATCGGCCGTCGCGAGCGCCATCGCATTGGCGTCGTTCGGCTCCTTCTTCTTGGCGTCCTCCAGCCATTCGCCAAACAGCGCGAACGGATCGGTGCGAGCAAACCACGCGCCGTCATCCGGCGAGTTGGCGGCGGCGTTCGCATAGTCCTCGGCGGAGGGCGATGGCGGGATCGATTTGTCGGCCATGTCGCAGAGTCCTGCTCTGTAGAGGCGGGGCGATGAGTGATACAGTCGCTTCGCTGCACGCACCACTGTTGAACCTAGGGAGATGGCCTAAACGCCATCTGGTAAAGGGGTTTTCCGTGAAGCCAGCATTGCCGCTGTTCGCAGCCGCCGCCTGCCTGTTGTCCGCGCCTGCTTTTGCTCAAGGGCCATCCGGCCAATATGACGCAGGATTGCCCAACGCGCCTGACCTTCAGGTGACAGGCTTCATCCGCATCCCGCTCGGCGACGGCGGACAGAAGGAACAGGAACCCAGGATTGGCTTCGGCGTCTTCTCCGACTGCCACTCGACCGCCGCCCGCCTCTCCTCCGAGCAACGCTCCTCCTGCGAGAGCCAGCCGATCCGCTCGCTGGAAGTGACGCGACACCTGAGCGAGCGCAACTGGCTCTTCTCCTTCACCAACGACAAACGCTGGGTCGGCATCGCCCGCCTGTATCCGGATGGCTTCGGCACAGTGCGCGAGTTCGGCCCGGTCCTGTCGGAGCCTGCGCTTGAAGGGCCGCTGGACTAGCTGCCTGGCCTTCCCTCAATCCGTGCTACGATGCGGTTCGACGTGAGCTGCTCTCGATCAGTATTGGGGGGACAACATGGGACGTGTATTCCAGCTTCTGAGTGCGATTTCCGCCTCCGGCCTTCTCGCGCTTCCTGCATCTGCACAGATCTCATCCAGCATTCAGGGATCGGAACGGCTTGCCGGCCCGGGAACGTCGGCGATGATGTTCCTCCATATTCCGCTGGGTGAATCTCCGAGGGAAGAGCAAGGCCCCCGTTTTGGCTTCGGGCTCTTCGCCGGATGCGGCGCATCGTTTGGCCTGACGTCCGAACGCAACCGAGACGCCTGTGATGCGCTTCCCGTCCGCTCGCTCGAGTTCTCGACCGGCTTCAGCGGCGAACCATGGGCTCTTTCGTTCGGCAGCGCCGGCCGGCGCATCGACTTCGTGAACTGGTCGCCGCAGACCGGCGCGCTATCGCTGGCTGAAAACACCGGCTCGGCCGACTGGCTGTGGTATGGCCTTGGCGCCGTCGCTGTCGTCAGCGTGGTCGCGGCGTTGTCAGGCGATGCTGACCCAACGCTCTGCCCCGACGGTTTCGTCGCTACGCCTCTCGGCGACGGCTGCCAGCCAATCAGCTAGACGATCATCCCGCCATCGACGCGGAGCACCTGCCCCGTGATGTAGGCGGCCTTGTCGGACGCAAGGAACGCGACGGCATCGGCGATCTCCTGCGCCGAGCCCCAGCGCTTCTCGAGCGGCACGAGGCGACCCATGCGCTCAAGCGTCTTGTCGCGATCAAGACCCTTGTTGAACGCGGTCGACCACATGCCGTCGTCGATCACGCCGGGCGCAATCGCGTTCACCCGAACGCCGGCCCGGCCGAAATCGATCGACGCATTGCGCGTGAACGAGTTTACGGCGCCCTTCGAGGTCGAATACGCGATCTGCCCCAGCGCGCCGGAGAAGGACGAGACGGACGAGATGTTCACCACATTCCCCTTCCGTTTGATGAGCGACGCCGATAGCGCGTCGGTCAGCAGGATCAGGTTGCGCACGTTGACGTTCAGCGTTTCGTCGAGACCTTCGGGCGTCACCTTGCCCAACCCCTGCGCCGCGCTAACGCCCGCATTGTTGACAAGGATGTCGATATCACCCAGCGCCGCGAGCGAGGCGTCGGCCGCCTTGCGCCAGCCATCCGCTGATCCCATGTCAGCTTCGATCGCGACAGCGCCATTGCCGATTTCCGCCGCCAGCGCCTTCAGCTTGTCCGCCGTCCGCGCCACGAGGGCGACTTTCGCGCCATCCGCAGCCAGCGTCCGCGCAATGGCCGCGCCGATCCCACGGCTCGCGCCCGTGACGACGGCGGTCTTGCCTTTGAAGTTGTATGTCATGGCGTTTGCCTCCCGATTTTTGCCGGAGACTATCGACGCGTTTCGGCTCGCGCTAGCGGCAGGGTTAACGACGCGCAGGTTCGCGTCGCACCAGCATGGATTTGCATTCCCCGGCCCCTCCCACTAAACCGCAGTCATGTCGCACAATACCTTTGGCCATCTCTTCCGCGTGACGACCTGGGGCGAAAGCCATGGGCCGGCGATCGGCTGTGTGGTGGATGGGTGCCCGCCGGGGCTGAAGCTCACGGCGGATTACATCCAGCAGTTTCTCGACAAACGGAAACCGGGCACCTCGCGCTTTGTCACGCAGCGCCAGGAAGAAGACCTCGTGAAGATTCTCTCCGGCGTGTTCGAGGATGATCGCACGGGCGGACCGGTGACGACCGGCACGCCGATTTCGCTGATGATCGAGAACACGGACCAGCGCTCGAAGGACTATGGCGAGATCCGCGACAGCTATCGCCCTGGCCACGCGGACTTCACCTACGATCAGAAGTATGGCGTGCGCGATTATCGCGGCGGCGGCCGTTCGTCGGCGCGCGAGACGGCATCGCGCGTTGCAGCCGGCGCGGTTGCACGCATGGTGTTGGGCGCCGGCATCACCATCCGCGGCGCCGTTGTGCAGATCGGTCCGCACGCGATCAATCGCGACAACTGGAACTGGGATGTTATCGAGCAGAACCCCTTCTGGTGCCCGGATGCGGAGATGGCGACGAAGTGGGAGGAGTTCCTCGACGCCACCCGCAAGGCCGGATCATCCTGTGGCGCGATCATCGAAGTTGTCGCCGAAGGCGTTCCGCCCGGCTGGGGCGCGCCCATCTACGCCAAGCTTGATGGCGAGATCGCCGCAGCGATGATGAGCATCAATGCCGTGAAAGGCGTCGAGATCGGCGCGGGCTTCGCATCGGCTGCGCTCTCTGGCGAAGACAATGCCGACGAGATGCGCCGATCTGGGAATGGCGTCGAGTTCCTATCCAACAACAATGGCGGCGTGCTCGGCGGGATTTCAACAGGTCAGCCGGTGGTCGCGCGGATCGCCGTGAAACCGACCTCATCGATCCTCACGCCGCGCCGCACAGTGAACGCCCAGGGCGAGGACACTGATATTCGCACCAAGGGCCGCCATGATCCTTGCGTCGGCATCCGGGCTGTTCCGGTTGCGGAAGCAATGCTGGCCTGCGTTCTGGCCGACCAGATGCTCCGCCATCGTGGGCAAACCGGCCGCTGAGCCTTGCCGCTGCTGCGGCGGCGCTGCTTTTAACCTGCGGCAAAGGGAACGCGATCTGTTAGCGTCAGGCGTCAAGGTTGGGCGTCTCGATGCGAACAACGGCTCTGGCGATGATGGCATTGATGCTGGCGTCGTGCGCGACCGGCCAATCCGTCGGCTCTGTCGACGAATTCCAGCAGATCTCGGCCGGTCAGATTGATGGCGATTTTTCAGCGCAGAATATCAAGATCCGGAACCGCTACGCATTGATATTCACCAGCTATTGGACTGCCATCACCCCGGATGGCGCCGTTTACGCCTGTAGCCGCGACCTGAGCGCCGACCAGTGCAAAAAGCAGGGCCGCTGACCACCGGACAAAGGCTTCAGCTTCCGTTCAGGTTGGAAAGCTCAGGGTAGACTTCAATCGCGTTTGTCCCGGAGGACTTCCAATGCGGATCAAGGCTCTTCTCGTTCTCTCCACCCTCGCCGTGGCGACCCTGCCCGCGCTCATGCCGGCATCCGCCCAAAGCGGGTATCGCGTCCGCGGCTGCGGCGAAGCGCAACGGGATAACCAGGTCGGCGGCGCCATTCTCGGCGGCATCCTCGGCGGCGTACTCGGCAGCAACGTTGCCGCCAGCGGCCATCGCGGCGATGGCACCGCAGTTGGCGCCGTGCTCGGTGGTCTGGTCGGCCAGGGCATCGGCAAGGACACGACGCGTTGCGCTCCGCCGTACCAGACAGGTTCGGGCTTCGGCGCCGTTCCGGGCACCTACAATCCGAACTACGGCGGTTCACAATATAATGACTACGGATACGATCGCACGCCGCAGGGAATTTATCCTTATGATGCGGGCGGTTCTGCGTATCGCTCCGGATATGGCGGAAACGATTCTTCGTACGATCGATACCGCCCTGACCTTTACCCTTCCGACAGGTCGTCATATAATCGTGACGATCAATTTGCGGGGTCTGATTGCTCGGAAGCGACGCAGGTTACGCGCCTGCCGGACGGGTCAGAAGTTCACAGACCGGTTGAAGTCTGCCGAGACGCTTACTACGGCGATTGGCGGGTAAGAGATTAGGCTGCTTGCGATCGCTTTCGGGGGATCTGGGCTGCCTTCAAAGGACAGGCCCGTCCCCCCAACCCAGGGCCTGTAAGGGTGAGCCGCGTTGCGCAAGCAGCGCGGCTCGTCTGATTCTGGCATCAGGAATTTGACCCGAAGCGACTGCCAGGGTTCAGGATCTGGCGGCGAAAAACAGCCGCTCGCGATTGCCATCGCCTCCGGCGATAGGACTGTCGGTCCACTTTTTCACAGACCAGCCCTGCCGCCCCAACCAGCTCTCCAAAGCCTGCGCTGCTGCATCAGTCGCTGCGGTGTCGGTGACGATTCCACCCTTGCCGATATTCTCCCGGCCGACTTCGAACTGCGGCTTGAACAGCGCCACCAGCCGGGCATCGGCGGCGGCCAGCGACAAAGGCACGGCCAGCAGTTTGGCCAGACCGATGAAGCTGGCGTCGCAGACCAGCAGGGTCGGCGGCTCAACGATCATGGCCGCGTCGAGATTACGCGCGTCAGTCGATTCCAGTGAGATGACTCTCAAATCTGCCCGCAGGCGCGGATGCAGTTGGCCGACGCCAACATCGACCGCCACCACCCGCCGCGCGGCGCGCGACAGCAACACGTCGGTAAAGCCGCCGGTGGACGACCCGATGTCGAGGCAATGGCGCCCGGCTACGTCGATGCCGAAGACGTCGAGCGCGTGGTCCAGCTTGATCCCGCCGCGGGAAACCCACGGATGCAGCGGAATCGCCGCGATGACTGCGTCTGCAGGCACGACCTGCGAAGCTTTCGTCGCGGGCACGCCGTTCACGGTGACATTGCCGGCTTCGATGGCCTCGCGCGCTTGCGCCCGCGAAGCCGCCAGGCCTCGCTGGACCAGTTCCACGTCCAGTCGCTGGGACATCTCAGTTCCGCTCATGTCCCCTTAGATGCCAGCACCTGCGTTCATTCAAGCGCGGCGCTAGCCCAGCCCGTCGAAACCGGTCTAGAACCCGGGGACCAACTCCCGGACAACAAGCCCACGCCAGCAAATAAAGCCGCCCGATGCCCGTTTCACCAATCGAACGTAACGACCATGCCGAGCCGAACGCGGAAGCCTTTATCTTCGGCTTCGAGTTCAAGTCCGATGGCGCGATCGAGAAGATAGACTGGTCGAGCATCAAGCCGACGGCCGCCTGCCCCACCACGGGCTGGCGCTGGCTGCACTTCAACCGGCTTGCGGCGGAAACGCGCGACTGGCTGGAGACGTCGAGCGATCTCGACGAGACGGTGATCTCGGCCCTGCTGCAATCCGAAACCCGGCCACGCTGCGCCGCCTATGAAGACGGCGTGCTGCTGAACCTTCGCGGCATCAACCACAACCCGGGCGCCGAACCGGAAGACATGATTTCGGTGCGCATGTGGGCGACCGCAAATCTCGTGATCTCGATGCGGTCCTATCCGGTGAAAGCCATCCACGAGATACGCGAAGAGATCGCGTCCGGTGAGCTCGACAATCTTTCGCCCGGCGGTCTGCTGGTCGCAATCGCCGACAAGCTGATCGACAAGATCGAGCCGGTGGTTGAGCAGTTGAAGGAAGAGGCGGACGAGTTCGAGGAGCAATTGCTGACCTCGAAGGAGCACCTGCCTGCGATCCCGCTGGCCGAATTCCGCAGCACGATCCTGATCCTGCGCCGCTATATCCTGCCGCAACGCGACGCCATGGTTCAGCTGCAGCGTGAAGGTCGCCAGGTTTTGCTGGTTGACCAGGGGATGCACCTGCGCGAGGCGGCGGACCGGATCACGCGCATTTCGGAGGAACTGGATTCAATCCGGGACCGCGCCGCCGTGCTGCAGGATCAACTATCGGGACAACGCCAGGAGCAGCTGAACCGCCGCTTGCTAACGCTGTCGATCATCTCGGCTTTCTTCCTACCGCTGACGTTCTTCACCGGATTGCTCGGCATGAACCTCGCCGGGATTCCTTATCATGACGAGCCGTGGTCGTTCGGCGCCGTTGTCGGAATGACGGTCGTCGTAAGCACCGCCCTGCTCGGCCTTCTGAAATGGCGGCGCTGGATCTAGGTCTTGTCGTTGCCGTCGGTGGCGTTCTCGATAGTTTCCTTCACGCCGTCGCCGACGCCCTTGACCGAATCCTGAAGAGGCTCAGTCGTCTTGTCGATGTGCGACAGGTTCGAGTCCATCTCACGACCGGCGCTTTCAAGCGATCCGTCGCGCATCCAGTAAAAGCCCAGCACCGCGATGAATGCGACGCCGATCGCAATTATCAAGCCGCCAATGACGCGCATGTCCAAACTCCCAGCCGTAAAATTATGTGATCAGGTACGATCGTCGCCGTCGGTGGCGTTGTTGATCGCCTCACCGGTGTTCGCGACGATGTTGTCAGCTGTCTTGGCGACATTCTCGCCGGTCTGGCCGAGGAAATGATCCATCGACTGCCCCGCGCGGCCTAGCGACCCGTCGCGGATCCAGAAGAATATGACCACGGTCGCAAACGCGAAAACCGTGAAGACGATAACTGACCAGAGGCTTGCACGGCTCATGATATCCCTCGCTAGTTGCAGGGATGGAACGCACTGAGGGAGGCAGAGTTTCCGCGGTTCACAGTGAATCGCGGAACTCACTGAGAAACCAGCAGTTTAATTCATGTGGCCGATGGCTGCGCTCCCACGAATTGAGCAGCGAGGTTATTCCATGACCGACCAGTTGAAGCCTGAAATCGACGAAGTTCGCCAGGGCGAGACGGGCCATGGCGTGCGCTACATGCTCGGCATCGGCATTGCGTTGGTCGTCGTGGCGTTCGCGATCGTCGCCATTTTCACTATGCAGCCGACTGGGGGCTAAGCGCGCGGGGTAAATCGCCCACGCAATTCGCTCTTCATGATCTTGCCATTGGCATTGCGGGGCAACGGGTCTCGCTGGATCTGGATTTCAACCGGCACCTTGAAGGCTGCGATCTTCGTCGCAACGAAGTGGCGCAGGGCATCGACCGTCACGTCCATGTCCGGTTTGACTTGAACAACGGCGCCGACTTCCTCGCCGAGCACCTTGTGCGGAATGCCGACGACGGCGGCGTCCATGATCGCGGGGTGATCGTAGAGGGCGTTCTCGACTTCGGTGCAGTAGATGTTCTCGCCGCCACGGATCAGCATGTCTTTAGCGCGGTCCATCAGGAACACGAAGCCATCTTCATCGATGCGGCCGACGTCGCCGGTGACGACCCAGCCATCGATGAAGGTCTTGGCCGTGGCTTCCGGCTTGTTCCAGTAGACCTTGCAGTTGTTCGGCCCCTTGACCCACAACTCGCCCACTTCGTTCGGTCCGAGCGTTTCGCCGTTGGCGCCGACGATCTTGAAATCCATCGCGGGGGCGGCCGCGCCACATGAGTCCGGGCGCAGTTCATAGTCTTTGCCGAAGTTCACGCACGATGCGGCGCAGGTTTCCGTCATGCCCCAGCCATTGGAGGCAAGGCCGTTCGGGAATTTGCGCTTGATCGTCGCCACGAGTTCAGGCGCGGACGGCGCGCCGCCATAGGCGACATAGAGGATCGATGAGAGGTCGTACTGATCGCGGTCCGGGTGTTCGAGCACCTGCCACGCGATTGCCGGCACGCCGCCGATTGTCGTGACCTTCTCCTGCTGGATGATGCCCAGCGCCTCGCCCGGATCCCATTTGTACATCGTGACGATCTTGTCGGCGTTCATGATCGACGGAACGAGGTTCGAGAACGCGCCAGTCGCGTGGAAAAACGGGATGGCCAGCAGGGCGACGCGCGGGGCATCGACCTTGGGATCGCGCACCGGCGGGGCAAGACCCTGGCGCACGAAGTGGCGCGCCTGGCAGGCCATGCCGTTGAACACGTTCGAGACGATGCCGCGATGCGTCGCGAGCGCGCCCTTGGGTTTGCCGGTGGTGCCCGACGTATACATGATTGTTGCATCGTCATCAGGACCGATGTCGGCGTCCGGCATCGCGATATCCGGCAGGCTGGCCCATAACTTCGCCGGCCCGATAAGCTTTTCCAGCGAGACGATGCGCTTGTCCGCCTCGTCATCCGCGCCACGCGCGACAATGACGGTTTGAAGCTGCGTCAGCTTGGGCAGGTGTTCGCGGATCCGCTCCAGCTTTTCCGGATCGACGATGGCGATCTTGGCGCCGCTATCGGCCAGCCCATATTCCAGCTCCTCCCCTGTCCACCAGGAATTGAGCGGCGTGGCGATGGCGCCGATGACCAGCGCGCCGAAAAACGCGACGGCCCATTGCGGATAGTTCCGCATCACCACGGCGACGCGGTCGCCTTTCTTCACGCCGAACTCGGTGCGCAGCTTGTTGGCGAAATGAGCGACGGCCTTGTGGTGAGCATCGAACGTCATCCGCTCGTCCTGGTAGACGATGTATTCGCGGTCGCCCCACTCTTTCGAAGCGATCACGATGTCGCGAAGGGTCAGCGGCGCCTGCTTGTAGGTGCGCAAGGAGAGGCCGTTGATGAGCTTCTCTTCCATCTCGAATTTGGCGCCGGGGGCCGTCATCGCCGCATTGCATTGCGGGATGGTCAGCACCGGGAAGGCGGCGGTTTCGGTGGACATGACGTAGGCTCCCTGCAGTCTTCTAGGCTTTGGTCGGAGATCGCACGCCCCGTGATTTCGGGCTAGTGCCTCCTCACGCAAGTGGACGCGAGAAAGACTGCATGCAACGCTGCGGCGCAGCACGGGAGGGCCTATGAGCATCAGTATTCTGGACGCGGATGAGAGCCGCCTGCCCGGCATCACGGCGATCTTCAATCACGCGGTGCGGGAGACGTTCTCGATCTGGTCGGAGACCGAAACCACGCTCGACCTGCGCCGCACATGGATGCAGGCGCGTAAAGCCGCGGGCTTCCCGGTGATCGTGGCGGTCGACAGCGCAGGCGATGTGCTGGGCTATGGCAGCTTTGGCTTGTTCCGTGATTTTCCAGGATACGCAAAGACGGTCGAGCACTCGGTTTATGTCGCGCCTGCGGCACAGCGGAAGGGGGTCGGTCGCGCCATTCTTGCGGAGCTTGTCGAACGGGCCCGGAAGAAAGGCCTGGAAGCGATGGTCGGCGGCATCGACAGCGCGAACAGCGGCTCTATTGCTCTACATGAGCAGGCAGGCTTCGAGGTTCAAGGCAACCTGAAGGGCGTTGGCCGCAAGTTCGGCAAATCGCTCGATCTCGTGTTCATGGTGAAGGCGCTTTAGCAGCAGCAATGCTGACCTGCCCGACTGGCGCCAGCGGGGCGCAGTGCTAAGGTCGACGCGGGATTGGTCGTGAGGGGATTACCGGATGCGTAAATTGGCTGCTTGTCTGCTGGCGACAATGATGGTCGCCACGCCTGCTGTTGCGGATGAGACGTGGAAGACCGGCTTCGGCGTGATTGAGTGGGAAAAAGACTATGATGGCGGCGCCATCTTCAAGCTGCAGACCGGCAAGGGCGATTTCACGCGGTACTATGTCGAAGGCCTGACGACCAATGGCGACCGCAGCCACTACGAGGGCTACTGGATCCGGCAGGGCGGCGAGCCGATCTGCTCGGCGGAACTGGTCGGGCCCGATGGCACGCGCAGCAAGAACTGGGGCCGCATCTCTCTCACATTCGTGAAGGACAAATTCCCGAGCGACTGGACTGCGTTGACCGGCCTGTGCGTCGGCGAGCCGCTGGATGTGCTCACGGGCATCGCCCAGGTAGGCTGATAAACGCCCGAATACGAGCAGTTAACGCTCCTTAACCAAATCAGCGGCAGTCTGGTGGTTGGAGGATTGTGCCCGCAATGCAGGCGTTTGATCTCATCGTCATCGGCTCCGGCCCCGCCGGAAGGCGCGCGGCTGTGCAGGCGGCGAAGCTCAAGAAATCCGTGCTCGTGGTCGAGAAGGGCCGGCGGGTTGGCGGGGTTTGCGTGCACACGGGGACGATCCCGTCCAAGACGCTGCGCGAGACGGTGCTGAATCTTTCGGGCTGGCGCGAGCGCGGGGTCTATGGGCGCGCGCACAAGAACAAGCAGAGCATCACGGCGGAGGATCTGCGGCGCAGGCTCGCGATTACGCTGGATCATGAGGTGGAGATTCTCGAGCACCAGTTCTCGCGCAATAGCGTGCAGTGGGTGACGGGCGAAGCGCGGTTCATCGATCCGCTGCATATCGAGGTGGCGACAGACACCGGGCCGCAGCGGTTCACGGCGGGGCGCTTCATCCTCGCGGTCGGGACGGCGCCGTATCGTCCCTCCAACATTCCGTTCGACGGCGACGCCATTCTCGATCCTGACGAAATCCTCGAACTCAAGCGCGTGCCGCGTTCGCTGACTGTCATCGGCGGGGGCGTCATCGGCATCGAGTATGCGACGATCTTCTCTGCGCTCGACGTCAAGGTCACGGTGATCGAGCCAAACGAAATCCTGTTCCCTTTCCTCGATCGCGAGTTGGTGGATGAGTTCATCCACGAAATGCGCGACCGGGGCATGAGCATTCGGCTGCAGAGCCGGGTGAAGCGTGTCAGCCGGCCCTCGAACGATGCGTGCCTGATCGAGCTCGAAGACTCGCGCCAGATCTGGAGCGAGATGGTTCTGTTCGCCGCCGGCCGCAAGGGCGCGACCGATGCGCTGGAGCTGGAAAATTGCGGGCTGACGGCTGATGATCGCGGCAAGATCGAGGTCGACAAGTCCACCTTCCGCACGAAGCAGCCGCACATTCATGCTGTGGGCGATGTGATCGGCTTCCCGAGCCTTGCCTCGACATCGATGGAGCAAGGCCGGATCGCGGCGTGCAGCGCGTTCGATGCGCCGCTGCAATCGCCGCCGGAATTCTTCCCGTATGGCATCTACTCGGTGCCGGAGATGTCGACCATCGGGATGACCGAGGAGCAGGTTCGCACCAAGGGCATTCCGTATGAGAGCGGCATTGCGCGTTTCCGCGAGACCGCGAGAGGCCAGATCATGGGGCTCAGCTCGGGCTTCATGAAGATGATCTTCGCGCTTGAGACGCGGCGGCTGCTGGGCGTGCACATTGTTGGCGAAGGCGCGACGGAGCTGATCCATATCGGCCAGGCGGTGCTGAACCTTGGCGGCACGCTCGACTATTTTGTCGAGAACACGTTCAATTATCCGACGCTGGCCGAGGCTTACAAGATCGCGGCGCTGGATGCGTGGAACCGGATGCCGCGCAAGCAGCCGAGCGCAGCGGTGTTCGACGAGGCAACCGCTATGCTGGAGCGGTTTGCGAAGGCTGCACGGGGCGCGTAGACGCCCACACGATCCAGATGAAAATCGGCTGGATAATCAGGCGGCCCCAGAGAATGGCGGGGCCGAGGGCGGCGTACTTGTCGGCTTCGATCAGCATCTGAATGTGGACAGGCGTCACGCACACCGCAAGGAGCGCGAGCAGGATGCCGGCGATGCTGCGCAGCGGTTTGTAGAGCAGAGCGAGTGCTCCGGCGATTTCGCAGACGCCGGTAAAATAGATCATCTCGCGCGGGAACGGGATGTAGGGCGGGACGACGGAGGTGAAGGTCTTCGTGATAACGAAGTGACCGATGCCGCCGAGGAAGAACCAGATGAAGGCGAGCGTGACACCTGCGATGCGCCAGTAGTTGCGACTATTGAGTCCGACTTTCTGCTTCATGGGAATAATGTCGGCCTTCAAGTTGCTTTTGCGTAGGCTTGTTTGGCTTCAGTCAAGCACGCCTCATATGCAGCTTCGATTCCAGATCCGAGAATATTCAAACCATTTTTTTCCGCCCAGGACGTGACGTAGTTGAACAGAAACACCAGAGCTTTCAGAGGGACGTCAAACTGAGGAATGTGCATCGTATTCTCGTCATCGAGGTGAGCCACGAACTTGTCTCGAAACACCCTGACTTGAGTTCTATGCTTCTCAAATTCGTCCTCGTTCATACCAAGATGCTTCAACAGAGCATCACGGAATAGCGCGGGGTTCTCGTCCAGAACTATCCCGGTGATGTATTCCCAACCGTGCCTACTTGGCGATTTCGGCTTGCTGTTCATTAGCCACGAGGGTTTGTCGCCAAGCAGCTTGCACCACTCAAGTACAGCGACATCCACAAAGTCGCTATTGATCACCCTCCAGAAATTTGTCTCCGGCGTCGTGAGCTTCCCGTCTTCTCCCCTAGCCGCACGATAGTAAGCGAGATTTCTTGCGAAGTGCCAACAGAGGCGCTGCACTCTTCTAATTCTGTCGGTCGGAGAAAGTGCCATCACTTATCCGCCGCGTGCTTCTTCTCCAGCACTTGGATTTCTTCCTTCGAGCCGAGCATCACGGAGACGCGCTGGTGGAGGCCGGTGGGCTGGATGTCGAGGATCTGGTGCTGGCCGTCGAAGGACTTGCCGCCGGCTTGCTCGACGAGGAGCGACATCGGGTTGGCTTCGTACATCAGGCGGAGCTTGCCGGGCTTGTTGGGTTCGCGCTTGTCCCACGGGTACATGAAGACGCCGCCGCGCGTGAGGACGCGGTGGACATCGGCGACCATGGAGGCGATCCAGCGCATGTTGAAGTTCTTTCCGCGCGGACCGATCTCGCCCAACAGGCATTCGTCGACATAGGCGCGCACCGGTTCGGCCCAGTGGCGCATGTTCGACATGTTGATGGCGAACTCTTTTGTCTGTTCGGGGATGCGGACGTCGGCGGCGGTCTGCACCCACTGGCCGGTGGGCGGGTCCATGGTGAAGCCGGCGACGCCCTTGCCGAGCGTGAGGACGAGCGTCGTCTGCGGGCCGTAGACGCAATAGCCGGCGGCGGCCTGGTTGCGGCCTGGCTGGAGGAAGGGTGCGGCGCCCTCGCCTTCCTTGGTCGGGAGGATCGAGAAGATCGTGCCGATAGAGACGTTGACCTCGACGTTGGACGAGCCGTCGAGTGGATCGAACAGCAGGAGGTAGGGCGCGCCGGGGCTGATCGGGCGGGCGTCTTCTTCTTCCTCGGAGGCAGCAGCGGCGACAACGCCGGAGGCTTTCGCCATGGCCATCAGTTCGTCGTTGGCGAGGATGTCGAGCTGCTTCTGTTCTTCGCCCTGGACGTTGCCGGTTCCGGCCGAGCCGAGGACGCCGGCGAGCGCGCCGCGCGAAACAAGCGACGAGATGGTGCGGCAACTGTCGGCGAGCGCTTCGATCAGGATGGACAGGTCGCGCGGCGCGCATTGGCCGGTTCCGTTCGGATCGGCGAGGAATTCGCGGAGCGTGCGCGCGGTCATGATGCTGTTCCGTTCTGGGTTCGGCCGGGCCAAGTTAGCGAATGTGGGAGCGGATGGACAGGGGCATGCGGGTGCGGCCTCGCAGGTGGCGCCTGCGAGGTGAGTGGGTTTCAGTTTCCGCGAGTCGAAAGGGAGGTCCGCGTGCACGCGCGCAGCCCCCTCCGTCACGCGACGAAGACGTCGCGCGCGTCAACGCTGCGCGTTGACCCCACCGCCTGACGGCGAGGGAGGACTCAGCGGGCGTGAATGGCGGAAGTCCTCCACCGGCGAAGCCGGGGGAGGTGGCTCGCGCAGCGAGACGGAGGGGGCTGGCCCCGAAGGGGACGGACAGGTTGATGCCCTCACGCTTCGCGATGCGGCGGACGTGTTCGCGAATTGCGGCTTCGGGATCGGCGTTGAAGCGCGCGATGGCGAGGAAGCGGCGGTTCATCTCGAACGGCGTGCGCGGGCATGGGCCGCCATAGTCGGCGGGCGGTTCGGTTGAGGGAATGAAGTCGCTTTCGGCGTCGAGCGTCTCACCGGCGAGGAGGCGCCTGGCGCAGTCGGCGAGGATCTGATCGCGGAGCCATTCGAGCTGCCGGAGGCCTTGCCAGTGGTCGCGCCAGTTGGCTTTGAAGCGCGTGGTGTGGCGGATGCGTTTGAGTCTTGTGATCTGCTCGAAGATGCGGACGAGCCAGGCGATGAACATGGCGAAGGGCGCGGACCAGTCGTGCTGGCTCGCGGTATCGTCTTGCTCAAGAGGCGCTCGGATGAGGCTCATGGGCGCGATTATAGGTGCGCCCGGAGCCCGGCCGATTTGCCAAACGCCAATCCAGCATATTTTGCTGGCAAGTCATTGAGATTGCTCGAGGTCGGCGGAAGGGAGCTGTTGGATTAGAGCAGGGCTGTCCAACAAAATGGGGTGTAACTCGCAGGGCTGCGGACCGCCGGGCGCCTGCCCGGCTCTTTCCAACAAGGCGTGCGGTGACGGCTCACTGCTTCGCAGCGATTGCCGGGCAGGCGCCCGGCGGTCCAGAGACCTACTCCGCTTTCGCGTCGCAGCCTTTGGGGGCGTTGATCGGGTTGCAGCGGGTGATGTCGCCGTTGGGGAGCGCGGCGGTGTAGCCTGTGCCAAAGCGAGGATCGGGCCAGAGGTAGTCGGTCGAGATGAACTGGGCGCCGGAGGCGATGGCGGCGTCGCGGCGGGTAGTTGTGCCTTCGCGGGCTTCTTTCGTGTCGGCGTCGGCGCGCGTGCGGATGAGGAAGCCCTGCTTCACCAGCGACTGGATTTCGGCAAACTGCGGTTCAGGATCGTTCATGGTGAAGTAAGCGGCCTCGGGCGCATCGGGGAAGGTCGTCATGAAGGCGACGCGGCCCTTCAACGACGGGTGGCCTTCCGCATAGGGGGCGTTGTCCCTGGGCGAGAGATCCATCGTGAAGATGATCTTGCCGCGCGCCTGCCCCAGCTTTGGCCAGCCGCCCGCGAGGACGGCTTCGCGGAGGGTGGCGTGGGACCCACGCACATCATCCGGCGTGATAAGCTGGTCTTCGGAGAAGACAGTGCGAATCTCGGCATCCATGCGGTCAAAGGATTCCTTGACCCACGGCAGCACTTTCACCGCGCCAACCCACGGGATGCCTGACGACTTCGGATTGATCATCATCAGGATCGGCGTGTGGTTCGGGTGCGCATCTGACCACGCCTTCACCTGTTTCAGGCAATCGACGAACAGGAGGCAGTGCGAGCGATAATCGATGTCGGCGACATGGATGACCTTGAGGCCGGGCTTCGCCATGACGGAAAGATCGAACGGGGGCAACGCGACGCCGCGCTCGGTGAGGATCTTGCGCGCGAGTGGCGTGGAATAGAGGCCGCCTTGCGGATCGTCGGACGGATCGAGCTCGATCTGGCGGGCGCCCTTGTCGAGCTGTTCGGCGAAGGGGCGGTGTTCGTAGTCGAGCGTGGGGCCGACCTTCGGGAGACGCTCATTGATTAGCGCCATTTCGACGTCGGGGATTTTTTCCTTGTACGAATTGTGCGTGCCGAAGGACTGCAGCTGGTTGATGGCAACGTTGGCGTCGATCCATTTCGCCGCGCAATTGGCGCCGGCTTCGGAGGCGCTCGCAGCGGAGAGGTTGCAGGCGGCGGGAGGCGTCATGCTGCACGAGGCGGCGGCCAACGCCACGACAAGGATGGCGACGGCGGGAAGCCATATGATGAGGCGCTTCATGGAAGGCTCCGCGAATCCGGCCGACTGGATTATACGGTCCTACGCTAACACGTCAGATGGATGACAAGGCGCTGTCGCGCGTTGTCACATGCCGTTTGGGCAAGGGATGGCGAAATCGGGCGGAACGCGCCCTACGCGACCTTAGCGACGCGGTTGACCAGCTTGTAGAGGCCGCGGCGGTCCTGCGCGCTTTCGAAGGCCTGCGTGATGCCGATGACGGATTCGGCGGCGCCGAGCAGGAGGAACCCGCCGGGGTTCATCGTCTGCGAGATGCGCTCGAACACTTCGGCTTTCGTCGGGCCGTCGAAATAGATCAGCACGTTGCGGCAGAAGACGATGTCGAACTTGCCGAGATTGTAGGCGGGATCCATCAGGTTGAGCTTACGGTAGCTGACCATCTGGCGCATGCGCTCCGAGATGCGCCAGTGATCGTCCTGCTGGGTGAAGTATTGCATCAGCGTCTGGATCGGCAGGCCACGCTGGACTTCGAATTGCGTGAAGAGGCCCTGGCGGGCGCGGTCGAGGCAGCGGTCGGAGATGTCGGTCGCGACGATCTCGACGGGGACGCCGCCGGTGAGCTGCGGCATCTGGTCGAGCATCATGGCGATGGAGTACGGCTCCTGCCCTGTCGAGCAGGCGGCGCACCAGATGCGGATGCGGCTGCCGCGGCGGGCCTGGCCGAGGATGGGGAGGATTGCTTCCTTCAGGTGATCGAACGGCGTCTTGTCGCGATAGAAGAATGTCTCGTTCGTGGTCATCACGTCGACGACCTGCGTGATGAGGCGTTCGTCGCGGCGCGAGCGCACGACCTGGATGAGATCGTCGATCGACGGCAGGCCTTCCTTGCGGGCGAGCGGCGCGAGCCGGCTTTCCAGCAGGTACATCTTGTCGGTCGTGAGGACGATGCCCGCGCGCTTGCGCAGGAGCTGGGTGATGAAATCGAAATCCTGGCTGTTCACGCAGCTTCTCCGTTCATCATACGCAACGCTGTAGAGCCAAGGTCGCTGAGAGGTTTGATGGCTTCGGCGAGGCCAGCCTGGGCGACGGCGCCCGGCATGCCCCAGACGACGCTCGAGGCTTCGTCCTGCACGAGCACGCGGCCGCCAGCTTTCACGATGTGGCCAGAGCCGTCGCGGCCATCATGACCCATGCCGGTGAGGACGACGGCGAGCACGCGATTGCCGAACGCAGCGGCGGCGGATTCGAACAGCGGATCGGCGGCAGGGCGGCAGAAATTCACGGGCGGTGTCTTGTCGAGCGTGACGATGCGGCCGGCGGGGGAGCGCGCGATACGCATGTGGTAGTCGCCGGGCGCGAGATAGACGCAGCCGGGCGCAAGCACATCGCCATCAACGGCTTCGCGGCAGCGCTTGCCGATGGCGGACTCAATCTTTTCGGCGAAGACCGGCGTGAAAGTAGCCGGCATGTGCTGGACGATGAGGATCGGCGCGTCGATGCGGCGGGCGATCGGACCGAGGAAAACCGGCAATGCGCCCGGGCCGCCGGTGGAGGCCGCGACGACCATGATGGACGGGTTGCCCATCTGCATTGAGCGGGGGCGGAGGGGGGCGGAGGGGGCGGGGGTGGAGGGGGTGCGGGCGAGGCGGGGGCCGAGGGCGATGATCTTTTCGATGAGATCGCGGCGGTAGCTGTCGACGCCGCCCATGGCGCTGGCTTGCGGCTTTGCAATGAAGTCGGCGGCGCCAAGGGAGAGCGCCTTGACGGTCTGCTGGGCGCCGGCCGATGTGAGCGTCGAGGCCATCACGATCCGGGCTTGAGGCACGAGCTTGCGGAGCAGCGGCAGGGCGGTGAGGCCGTCCATGTTCGGCATCTCGATGTCGAGCACGATCACGTCGGGACGGATGGTGGCGACTTCGGCGACGGCCTGGGCGCCGTCCGAGCAGACTTTCACCAGGTCGACGCGCGGTTCTTCCTCGATCCAGCGGCGCATGAAGCCGCGCACGATCGCGCTGTCGTCCACGAGCATGACCCGGACGCGGCGATCGGCTTCAGAATGGCGCGCGGCGAGTGTCACGGGATCCGATCAGCAGAGGCCGACTTCAGAGAACTTGGATTCGACGATCTCGGAGTCAAACGGCTTCATGATGTATTCGTTGGCGCCGGACCGCATGGCTTCGGCGATGTGGCTCATGTCGTTTTCGGTGGTGCAGAAGACGACGGTGGGGCGGTCGCCGCCCGGCTCGCGGCGGAGAGCGCGAAGGAAGTCGATGCCGTTCATGACCGGCATGTTCCAGTCGAGCAGGATGCAATCCGGCATGATCTTGCGGCAGGCCTCCAGCGCTTGCGCGCCATCGGCGGCTTCATCGGCTTCAAAGCGAAGGTCCTCGACGATGCGGCGAGCAACTTTGCGAACGACACGGCTGTCGTCGACGATCAGACAACGTTTCATGCCAACCCTCCCACGTTAGGCTGCTGCAGCGGTATCCACGCTTGCGATCGCCAGCATCCGGTCAATGTCCATGATGACCAGAAGGCGATCGCCCAGGCGGTAGACTCCGCGCGATACGGACGACCATGTCGCGTCAAGGTTAACGGGGTTTTGCTCAAGGTCGGCATCGTCGAGCCGGACCACGTCGCCGATGGCGTCGATTACCATCCCGAAACTCTCGCCGGCATGTTCGACGCCGATCGCAAGTCTTTGTATTGAATCTCTTTTTTCGTGGGGCGGCAGGCCGAGGCGGGACCGGGCGTCGATCGCTGTGACAATCCGGCCACGAAGATTAAGAACGCCCGCGATTTCCGAGCGCGACAACGGGACCGCGGTCATGTTGGTCGGACGGAAGACGTCGTGGATCTCGGTCACGCTGAGACCGAAGAGCTGGTTGCAGATGGTGAAGGTGACGAATTCACGCGTGCTCATGCGGCTTCTCCGCGGTGGATCGCGCGCTGGATGGCGTCCAGCAGCGCGTTACGATCGGACTTGGGCACAGCCGCGCTGTCGCGGCGGCTCGACATCGGGATGACCTGGGCGCCTTCGACTTCGCCGAGCGGCGCGCCATCAGCATCAGCGAGAACGACATCGAAGGTCGCGCCGGCAGCAAGACGCGCGCGCGCCTCTTCGAGACCTGAAGCGACAGTGACGTCATAACCGGCGGCCGAGACCATCGGCGCCAGCAGGTTCCGGAAGAATGGGTGGGCCTCGATCAGCAGGATGCGCTTGCGGTTGGCGCGCAGATCGACCTGCACGGCGGCCGAAGCCCAGCCGGGCTCGGCCTGGCTGAGATAGTGGCTGACGTCGACGATCTCTGTCGAGCGGCCCTTGAGGACTGCCGTGCCGAGGACACCGGGGGCCTGGTCGGCGAGCTGGAAGTCGAGCACGTCTTCGACGATGTCGAGGATCGAGTCGACCGCGAGACCAACAACGAGCGAGCCCTGGCTGAACACCAGCATGGGCTGGCGCCCTTCCCTGCGGATCGTACCACCACCAGAGGCGAGCGGCATCAGGCGGCCACGGTACTGGACGACGAGACCACGGCTGGTCATCTCGAAGGTCGAGGCATCGATCTCTTCGAGGCGCGTCACAAGCGATAGCGGGCAAGCGCGCGGCTCGGATCCGCCAGCCGTGAAGAGCAGCATGCTCATCCGGGTTTCTGTGCCCTTTGCCGCTTTTTCGGCGGCAGCGGCGCGGATCTGTTCGTCGAGCATGCGGTTGACCGAACGTTCGACATTGGCGACCGAGCGCGAGACCCCGTTCGGGTCGAGGATCATGATGACTGAGCCGTCGCCAAGAATAGTGGCGCCGGAGTATTCGGACAGGGCGCCAAGACGCTTGGAAAGCGGTTTGACGACGATTTCCTCGGTGTCGAAGACTTCGTCGACGATGAGGCCGAAGCGGGTTTCGCCAACCTGCATGACGACAATGCAGGCGCTGCGATCATCGGGGCGATCGTCGACCATGAGGCCGAGCACGTCCGACAGCGCCACGAGCGGCAGGAGACGATCACGCAGGCGCAGGACGCGCGTCATGTTGATCATCTCGATGCGGTGCTCGGAGCGCTTGCCCGCGCGCACGAGTTCGATGACCGAGAGTTGCGGCAGCGCGAAGCGATGATCCTCGACGCCGACGATGAGCGCCGAGATGATGGCGAGCGTCAGCGGGATCTTGATGATGAAGGTGGAGCCCGCGCCAAACGTCGAGCGCAGGTCGATCGTGCCGCCGATCTGTTCGACATTGGTTTTCACCACGTCCATGCCGACGCCGCGACCGGACATGTTGGTGACTTTCGCGGCGGTGGAGAAGCCGGGCGCGAAGACGAGGCGGTGGATCTGCGCGTCGGTCATCGCCATGGCTTCCATGGAGTCGATGACGCCTTTTTCCACGGCCTTCTGGCGGATGCGGTCGGTGTTGAGGCCGGCGCCGTCGTCCGAGACTTCGATGATGATGTGGCCGCCTTCATGATAGGCGCGCAGCTTGATCACGCCGGTTTCGGACTTGCCGGCGGCGAGGCGTTTCTCGGTGGTTTCGACGCCGTGATCGCACGAGTTGCGGATCATGTGCGTCAGCGGATCCTTGATCAGCTCGAGCACCTGGCGGTCAAGCTCGGTGTTCTCGCCTTCCATCTGAAGGTCGATCTTCTTGCCGAGGTCCTGGCTGGCGTCGCGGACGATGCGCGGGAGTTTCTTCCATGCCGAGCCAATGGGCTGCATCCGCGTCTTCATCACGGCTTCCTGCAGCTCGCCCGTGACGCCCGAAAGACGCTGTAGCGGCGCCTTGAACTCGCTGTCGGCGGAGTTGCGCAGAATCTGCATGAGCTGGTTGCGGGTGAGCACCAGCTCGGAAACCATGGTCATCAGGCCTTCGAGCACATCCACGTTGACGCGGATGGTGTTGGCGCCGATGGCGCCCTTCTTCTCGTCATCGTGCTCGGCTGCGGCGGACATCACGGGGGCAACCGGCTGGGCCGCCTGCACTTCGGGGCCTTCGGTATTCATGAAGGCGGCTTCGAGATCGGCGAGCGATACTTCGCCGGGGCGCAGGAAGCGGCCCTGGTCGGCATCCCAACGGCCATCACCCTCAGGCGTTTCGGCTTCGACCGCGACTTCGACGACGACTGGCGCGGCGACGATGATGGGTGCGGGTGCAGGCGCGGAGGACGCGATGGCGCCGCCCTGCGAGACATGCTCGAGCTGCGCGATCAGGTCGCGATCATCACCCGGAGGCTCCACCTGCTCGGCGGCGAGGTGAGCGAGAATGACCTTGATGCGGTCGATGGAGGCAAGCACGAGCGTGACGGAGGCGGGCGTGACGGGCAGCGCGCCGTCGCGGAATTTGCCGAGCAGCGTCTCACCGGCGTGCGCGATGGATTCAAGGCGCGGCAGGCCGATGAAGCCGCACGTGCCCTTGATGGTGTGAACCAGGCGGAAAATGTTGTTGAGTGTCGCCTTGTCGCTCGGATTACTCTCGAAGCGCACAAGCTCGACGTCGACCACGTCGAGGCTTTCAGCCGTTTCGGTCAGGAATTCACTGAGCAAATCGTCCATAGCAGGTTTCCGCTGCACCTGAAATTTGGTGCTTTCGGCAAATAAGCCTGCTCAGGGTTAAGATTTCGCTGCAAAAATTTGACGACTACGTCGCAGCCAGCTTGCCCACAGCCGACAATCCCGCCGCCTGGGGAACGGTGCGCGGCTCGAGGCTGAAGCCGGCTTCTTCCGCCAGCACGCGGGTAAAGTAGGGCTGGATTGCGCCGCCCCCCCAGCCGCCGCCGGGCTCCTTGCCCGCGAGGGCGTCGAGCACTTCGGACTTGAAGTTGGAGAACTGGCCGCGCGCTTCGACATCAAGCACCAGCATGTCGCCCTGCTCTGTCGCCGAAACGCGGCAGACGCCCCGCGCTGCCGGGTCAATCATGATCAGGGTCATGTTCAACAGGAGACGGATCTGGCGGTAGGAGATGCGCTGGGTTTCGACTTTCCAGTCGAGCTCGGTGCGCGAGTTGGTGGCGAACAGCTTGACGACGAGATCCTTGGCCTCGGCAACGTTGGCGAGATTTTCGTTGATGGTGAGGATCTGGCTGCCGTGAGCAAAACGTGAGTAGCGGATTTTTGCTTCCAGCGACGTGAGGCCGGCGCGCAGGGCCTTTTCACCCTCGGCCTTCATGGCGGCGCCCATGCTATCGTCGAACAGCAGCTCCATGCTCTGCATCATCGATGTGAGGGGCGAAGCCATGTCGTGACACAGGCGCGAGGCGACATAGGACGCCAGTCTGGACGATTCCATCATTGCAGCAGCCTCTCCTGCCCCCGTGAGTAATTGCGTGAGGGGCGGTCCCAGTTTCGAATCAGAAGCTAGCTGATTTGGACTCTGCGACCCAAGCCGGTTTTTATGGCTCATCCGAGTCCTGTTCATTGGCTTACCCGCTACGCGGACGCCAAAAAGAAACGCCCGGCAGCTACCAGAGCCGCCGGGCGTTTACGATTCATTAACGACCTGGATCAGCCCAGCGAGGTCAGGGCTGCTGCTTCCACGGATCGCTCGGCCCCGACTTCAGCACTTCGCCGGGCTTGGCGTTGGCGAAAAGCTTCAGCGCCATCGCAGCAGCAACCGTCGCCACCGGATCGCCCGTCTTCTGGGAAATGCGGGTGTATTCGGCGAGGCGGCCCGAGTTGGTCTCATCGACCTTGCGCCTGACCTCGGCAGACGCGCTGCTCAGTTTGGCGTAACCGAGATAGCCATCGTACTGTTCGCCGACGATGCCCTGGGCTTTCGCCTGCTCGATCACCGGATCAGCGGCGTAGGCGGTCATCAGGGTTGTGGCCGCGAACATGGCGGCGAACCAGACTGCAATTTTCTTGAACATGCTCATGACAGGCTCCTTTTTCCTGCCTCAGAACAGATTGGGGTTCGAAGCGATCGCGTCCTCGAGATCCTTATCGAGGCGATAGCGGATCTCCTGGTCGATCTTCACATTGAGGTTGATCGTGATCGGCCTGTCCGATGCCTCGATGCGAATGGTCGGCGTGCATGCCGCAGCGCCGCCGGCGACGACGGCCAGCGCGAGGCTGGTTGCCATCAGCTGCGCGGCCATTGGCTGGCCAGCGGGGGCGGATGTGGAAAGTCTTCCAGGCATTGCCTGCTCCTTACCTGCGGCCGGGTTCGCGACCGTTGTTGCGACCCTTGCCTCTTCAACCGTCGGCGTCAATGTGGCCGTCACTTCTGCTGCTCCCGCACCTGCTCGATTGCTGTGCGGACGTCGGGGCGTTGCATCGTCGAGGTCAGCAAAGGAACCAACGCGCTGTCGACGCCGATGTTCAGCTGGAAAGGTTGTCCGGACAGTACGTCAGGATTGCGTCCCAGTATGCTGAGCGTCAGCAGCATCTTGCCCGTGAGGTTTCCGTCGAGTCCCACCTGCAACACCTCGTAGTGAAAATCCTTCAGCGCATCGAACAGCATCTTCGAATTCTCGTCGGCCTGCGCCGCCGCATCGCCGGTGGAACCTGAATACTGGATAACACCAGGCTTCACCGACTTGAGGGTAGCATGGTCGATCGTGGCTGAACCGGTTGTGAACATTACAGGAAACTCACCGCCCACGATTCCCTGCAGCTTCATATCCGGCAGCTTGAACTGCTCGGCGAGCTTGGCGAGGTCCCAGTTCACGGCGCGCGCGACGATGCGGTTTTCGGCTTCGCTGGAGAATTTGAAGTCCTGCGGGTCGACGCGGATAAAGCCGCCGCCGAACGGCCACTGCGCGGATTCAAGACGGATGGCCTCGTAGCCGATGAGCGTGAACGCGATCTCACCCTGTTCAATGGGGAGCCCCAAAGTCACCTTGTCGAGCGTGAGTTTCTGGCCCGGCGCGGACTTCATGTTGAGGAGGTCTGCGACTTCGATGCGGCCCGAGACGCCTTCGAACACACCGGCTGACGCCAGTGCGAAGCCGAGCTTCTTCAGGTCGAGCACGCCGGATGCCTTCATGTCGCCGGATGTCCAGGTCGCAGCGCCGGCGATGTCCACGCGCCCGGTCACGTTGGCCGGGCCGACGAGGAAGGGCGAGAGATCGCTGGGCTGGAACTGGCGCGGCTTGAAGATCAGTGGCGTCGGCTCGAAGGTGAGACCGCCTTCATTGCCGGCGAGATTGTGCCGGCCAATGACGTGCGCAACCTGCATGCCCGACTTCGCCATCGTGAACGTGCCCGTGAAATCGACCCGGCTGTCCTTGAGACGCCCCTCGCCACGGAAGTTGACGTCCTCATAGCGACGGCCCTCCTCTTTCAGCGGGTCGAACAGACGCATGGTGATGCTGGAGAGCGAACCGGAGAGAGACCCGCCGGAGCCCGCAAGATCGAACGCGCCCTGAAGGTCTGCGACATGGCCTTCGTCGGTTTCGGCGCTGGCGTCCTTGAAGGCGCCGGTGAGTTTCCAGCCGCCGGAAAGATCAATCTCGCCGGTGACGTCGCCAACGCGGATCGGAATCTTGCGGGCGTCGAGTGTGAGATCGACCTTGGACGGCGCCATGTTGAAGTTGGCGCGGACGGCCTCCTGCGCGCGCCAGTTCACGCCGATGGCGCCGAGTTGCACCGCGGCTGCGTAGCCATCGCCCTTCACGGGCACAGTAACGGCGGCGAGTTGGCCCTTGCCGACATAGCCTTCGCCCGATCGTTCTGCGAGGTGGCCGATGGGCGCGTAGCGCAGCGTGCTGGCGCCGAAGACAGAGCCGCCGAAGCGCGCTTCTTTCCATTGCAGCAGCGCGCCCCGTGCAGCGTCGACGACAAACGTGTTGGCGTCCCAGCTGGCATTGACATCCGCCTCGGCGCGGGCTGCCTTCCAGACGCCGCCCGCCATGCCGCCATCGATCTGCACCAGCAGACTGCCGGCCGCTGCGCCTGTCGCCCCATCGGCAGAAAGATTGAGGCCCTTGAAATCGGCGGAGAACACGTCGGCGCCGACTTTCCACGTTCGCACATAGGCGTTGCCTGCCGCCGACATTTTTTCGCCGGCGCCGGATGCGTGGTCGATGTCTAGCACAAGCGTTGGACCGCCCCCGCCCTGCAAGGTGACGTTGGCTGCGGCGGTCCAGCCATTGTTGGCGGCGGATGTGTAGGAGGCGACGACGGTCTGACCTTCGGTTGCGCTGGCGGTGAGCGTGAGGCCGCTGGCGGCTTTCACGACGGCGCCGGATTTGAGTGAGGCCGTTAGGCCCTCGGCGGTGCTGCGCGCGGACCACGGAATATTGGCGTCGAAATTCTGTGCGGCGCGGTCGACCGTGCGGCGCAGGACTTCAGCATAGGGCGGAAGGACGGATGTGAACGGGCCTGAGATGGCGTTGACGACGGACTGCCGTTGCTGCGCCGGAAGCAGCCCGGCTCTCACGGCGATGACCCCGTCGGCCGACCCGACACGGCCAGCCGCGATCGTGATCTTGCCGGTGACGCTGGTCTGACCGGCTGCGAAACCTGTTGCGCGGAGATCATCCACTACAAGCGCCAGATCGCCGCCCGAGCCGACGTCCGCCACGGGCTGGATCAGGGTGGTGAGCTTTGAGCGCTTCCACGAAGTTCCGGCGAACTCCCCTTCTCCCGTGCTGGCGTCGACCTGCAGGCGGCGCACATTCGCGAGCCAGTCGCTGAGCGTTGCAGCGCCGCTGCCGAGCGCGCCCGCCTCGAGCGAAGCTGTCGCTTGTGCGTCGGAGAGTGAGACGTCATCGACCTGAAGGTCGCCAAGGCTTGCCGTGCCCTCGCCTTTCAACTTGCCTGCGGACTGTTCGAGCGTCGCATCGATCTTGATGTCGGCAAGCTTCGCATCGGCCGCGGAGAACTTTGCAACATCGAGCTTCACGTGACCGGAGATGTTTTCGCCGGCGACAGTGGCGTTGAGGTTTGCAGCGGTGATGTCGACCGTCGCACCGGATAGGCCCATCGATGTCGGCGTGGCTGTGAGTTCAACAACAAACGCTTTTGCATCTGCCGCTGTGATCCTGCCCTTTGCCACGACAGGTCCCGACAGCGTGTCGCCGATGATGGTGAGGTTGGCGAGCTGCAACCTCGGGTTGGGACCGGGCGGCTTGTCCGAAGGCTTGGTGAATGTGGTGATCGCCTTGTCGAGATCGCCGAAGATGGGTCGCTTGCCGGTGAGATCGAGGCGCAGGGTCAGTGCGTCGCCTGCGACAGAAGCAGCACGTGGCGCGAAAGGACTGTCCCAGGCGAGGCCGATATCTATCTCGCGCGAGGTCACGGCTGCGTCATTGGAACCCGGCGCACGAACATCAACACTCGTTAATGTTACGCCACCGAAGTCGAGCTTTGAAATCGTGAATTTGCACGAAAGCTCTTGTTCTGCGCACACGCCATGCGCAATCGCCTCGGCGATGGGCTGGCGGAGGAACCAGATTCCGAGGGCCAGAATCGCGATTGCGGCGACAAATAGGCCGATGATGCGACCTATGGGCGTCTTTACGGGTGCGCGGGAAAGCTTTTCTTCAGTCATGTACTGTCATGATATGCATTCGAGCTTGTGCATTATCACCTGAACGTTTTTATTTGTTGTTCTGGTCCGCTGCTTCGACAAGATTACCGAAGGGGCGCGGCGAACCTTACGACGAACCAAACAATCGGTTCCATGAGGACCTTTCGGAGCACCCATGAAAAACAGCTGGTTTGATTGGGGGATGGGTGCGGCTGCGGCGGTGCTTATCGGGACGGGGCTTGTTGCAGCGGGCGTCAGCGCTCGTTCAGTTGATGCAAAACCTCTCGACGACAATTTGCCGGATCCGCGTGTTGCAGTCGCCTCGTTGACGAGTGCGCGCGACATGGACGGCCTCACAAGCGAAATGAAACGTGTCTCCGTGCTGCGCAACGAGACGTTGTCGTCCGTGCTGGATCGCATGGGCGCACCGCGTGCGGAAGCGAACAGCGCGGTGTTTGCGGCGAGCCAGTTGCTCGACCTGCGCGACATGCGCCCCGGCGATGATGTGACGGCGTGGCTCGAGACCGGCGTTGATGGCGTCGTGCGTCTTACCGGCGTGTCGCTCCGCCCTGCCGCAGAAACGCAGGTGCTGGTTTCACTCGGAGCAGACGGCACGTGGACGCCGCACGAACTGAAGGCGAAACTTTCACCGGGCATCGACTACATCTCCGCCGACGTTGACCAGTCGATCTACCAGACTGCGCTTGGGCTTGGCGCAAGCGATCAGCAGGTCGTCGATTTCGCCGACATCTTCGGCTACGACATCGACTTCCAGCGCGAAGTGCAGACCGGCGATCACTTCGGCATCCTCTACGAGACGTTTGAGGATGAGCGCGGCGAGACGGTGAAGACCGGCAATGTGCTGATGGCCGAGATGGACGGCGCGGCGCTGACCAAGACGTTCTATCGCTTCAAGCCTTCCGACGATGGCCAGGTCGACTATTTCGACGAGACGGGACAGAGCGCCAAGAAATTCCTGATGAAGACGCCGATCAACGGCGCGCGTCTGTCGTCGGGCTTCGGCAATCGCAAGCATCCGATCCTCGGTTATACCAAGCTGCACAAGGGCACCGACTTCGCCGCCCCGACCGGCACGCCGATCTATGCTGCGGGTAACGGGCGGCTTGTCGGATATGGTCCGTTCGGAACCTTCGGCAACTACGCCAAGATCCAGCATGCCAATGGCTATGTCACGGCTTATGGACACATGAGCCGCTTCGCCAAGGGCCTACACAAGGGCAGCATGGTGAAGCAGGGCCAGGTGATCGGCTATGTCGGCACCACCGGCCGCTCGACCGGCCCGCACCTGCATTACGAGGTCTATATCAACAACCGTCCGGTCAACGCCATGACGCTGAAACTGCCCACGGGGCGGGCACTGTCGGGCGAACAACTGGAAGCCTTCAAGGCCGAACGGGCGCGGATCGAAGCGCTGCGGGATGCGGAAATCACGGAGCGGATGGTGGCGCAGGCAACGCCGGCGCCCACGCCGACCGGCCCGGGCTATAGCGCCGTGCCGGTTGCCGCAGCAGCGCCGATGGAAACCCGCGACGGGACTGCGCGTCCGTAGCCTCTCGCGCACGCCACTACATCTGGATGACTTGTGTGGCCGGGTAGCGCTGGGCTAGGTCTGGACACGTCTGGATTCCAGGGGAGCCGTCATGTCGCTGAAAGCCGTTTCCGTTCTTGCCGTCGCCCTTGCGCTGGGCGCCTGCGCCAGCAATCCGAAGATGGATCCGGGTCGCTTCCCGTTCATGGTGGGGTGCTGGCAATCGGCGGATGGCGTGAACAAGGAAGTGTGGTCCTACCCTGAGGGCGGCATCATGTTCGGCTATGCCACCACCACGCATGATGGCGCGGTGACGACGTGGGAACAGTCGCGCATCGATATCCGCCCGTCGCGCGCGAACTATACCGCCTCGCCCGAAGGACAGCGGCCGATCACGTTCATCGAGAAGGCGTCGTCCGCGGCGGGTCCGGCGACGTCGGTGGTGTTCGAGAATGGCGATCACGACTATCCGCAGCGCATCGAATACCGCGCGACCAAGGATGGCCTTGGCGCAACGATCTCGAAGCTCGATGGGTCACGGCCGGTCGAGTATCTCTGGGAACGTTGCCACGGCTAGAGCTGGGCGAGGCGCTTCTCGATCACCAGCGCGATGGCGCGGGCGATCGGCTCCATGATGTCAGGCGTCGTTGATGACGCGCCATCGATCGGCGTGTGGAAGTGCGCGTTGCCGCCCCAGAAGCCGGCGGATGGCGCGTAGCCCTCCTCCAGCACCAGGCGATATTCGCCGAGCGCCTTGGCAAGTTCAGCGGGCAACGGCTTGTCGATCACGGGCTGTCCGGCGAAGGCCGTTTCACACAGCGGCGCGAGATCGGGCGTCGCCATCAGCGAGCGCACGAGATTCGGCGACGATTTTGCGACAAGGCCGCTCGGCGTCTCTTCATACGCGCGCGCGCCAAAGCTGGCGCCGAGATGAAACCACAGGGCGGTGTTGGCGGCGCCAGGCGCCTGCGTCTTGTGAAAGATCTCTGCGCCGTGATCGACCCACTCATGGCCGGAGGTCGCGACGAACAGCCAGCGCACAGGATAGCGCGTTGTCTTCGCCCATGCAGACAGGGCGCGTGACATGGCGATGCCGGGACCACGTTCACCGCCGCAGGTGAACCAGCCGCTCTGAGGCGTGGAGATGATGACCCATGGGCCGGCATCTCCGCTGCGCGCGATGGTGTTTCGGCCAGTACGCGTGCCGCCGGGTCCTTCGATTATCAGCTTGCCGGGCGGTGCGGTAGAAAGGGCGGCTTCGAGGCGTTGGCGTTCCTTCTCGCCGATCTGAAGCACAGGGATGCCGAGCGTCATTTTTACCGGCGTGTTGATCGCGACGACTTCGCCGGATGGGCCAGACACGACAGCGACAACGCCGAGCGCCCCCGCTGCCGCGCATTTCTGGAAGGCGTCGCGATAGGCGGCGCTGGGCGATGGCAGGCCGGGCGGGCGATCGAAATAGACGAGCGCTATCTTGCCGGACACATCGGCGGGCTTGTCCGCCTGCCACCACGCCAGCGGGGCGCTGAGACCGCCCTCCGCGGTGAAGGTCAGCGGCGGTTGCGCGAAACCGTCGAAGGCCTGGTCGCCGATGCGGAGTTTTGCAACGTGGGTGTCTGCGTTCGGGCACGTGACGTCGGTCTGCTCGATTGTGTAGCCGAGTCCGCGCCAGTATTTCGCGAACCAGTCGGACGTGGCGAGATCGCCAGTGCTGCCCGTGCGGTGCGTGCCGAAGCCGACATAGGCGTCGACATCGGCCATCAGCTTTTCACCGCTGAATGGATCAGCAGACGCGGTGGGGAGCTGTGTGCAGGAGGCAAGGGCCAGCGCGCCTGCCCCGGTCAGGATTTCACGTCTGTTCATGTCAGGCGTCCTTGCATCGCTGCGATCATCTCTCTTCGGGGAGAGAACGCCGCGATGCAAGCGCCCGCTATTACTTCGCCGCCGACATCTGTCGAGCTTCCACGACCTTTGATGCGACCCGGCCCGTGATCTCGGCCATGTGATTGTAAGCCGTGGTCATGTGTCCGAGACCCTGCGTGGCGGAGCGGATCTCGATGATGAGATCGTGCAGCTCGTCCTCCGGTATGCAGGCGCGGATGGAGTCCCATCCGAACCAGCCCTCGCGTGGTTCGAAGCCGAGGATCTGGCCGCGGCGGACCGGAACCAGCGCCGTGATCCGCGCCATGTGCTCGGATGGCGTGTGGATGGTGACGTGGTGGACCGGTTCCAGCAGGACGGGATCGCATTCCTCCAGCGCCTGGTTGACGCCGATGCGCGCCGCGGTTCGGAACGCGATCTCCGAACTGTCGACGGCGTGATAGGAACCGTCGAGCAGCGTCACTTCCACATCAACGACCGGAAAGCCGAGCGGCCCCTTGATCAGTGCATCGCGCGCGCCGTCTTCCACCGCGCTGAAATACTGCTTCGGCACGACACCGCCGTGGATCTTCTGGTCGAAGACAAGGCCGCTGCCCTTTGCGCCGGGGCGCACCTCCAGCACGACGTCGCCGAACTGGCCGTGGCCGCCGGACTGTTTCTTGTGCTTGCCGCGTTGCGTCGAGGATTGCCGGATGGTTTCGCGATAGGCGGTCTGGGGCGTACGGGATTCAACCGCGACGCCGAACTTGCGCTTCAGACGATCAAGCGCCACGCGCAGGTGCATCTCCCCCTGCCCTGACAGGCGGAACTCATGCGTCTCTGCGTCGGGACCGAAGGTCAGCGCGCCGTCTTCGTCGACAAGGCGCGCCATGGCGGTGGCGAGCTTGACGTCGTCGGCACGGTTCTGCGGCTCGACGGCCAGCGAATAGACCGGCGGCCGATCGACCTTGGGCGCTGCTGCTACCTGCTTCTGTCCGTTCAGGCCGAGCAGATCACCCGGCGCGGCTTTCTCGACGCGGCCGAGATAGACGATGTCGCCCGGCGGCGCTTTATCAACCTTGGCCTGGCTCTCGCCGTAGATCGTGAAGACGCCGGCGGTGCGCTCCGTCCCGCCATTGGGCAAGGTCAGGATATCGCCATCGATGAGGCCGCGCGTGCCGCCCGACATGACGCGCACCATGGTCTGGCGACCGGCCTGCCCGGCATAGCGCGTCTTGAGCACAGCGGCGGCAGAGCCATCCGCGCCGACACGTTGCGCTGCATAGGTCAGCGCTGGTGTTTCGTGGCGCAGAGCTTTCAGGAGCCGGTGCACGCCTGATCCGTTTTCCGCCGAGCCTAGGAATACGGGCACGATCTGCACCCGGCCGAGTTCGTCGGCGAGATCGGAGAGGACGTGATCGCGCGTCGGTTCGTGCTCGTTGACCAGCTCTTCCATCAGATCGTCATCGAAGTCGGACATCTGTTCGAGCATGCGATAGCGCGCTTCGATCTCGCGCGCTTTTTCCTCTTCCGGAATCTGGATGAGCTTCGATGGCTTGCCGGACTCGTAGGTGTAGGCGCGCTCCATCGCGAGATCGATATAGCCTTTGGCGCCCGAACCATTCCAGATCGGTATCTGGCGCGCGACGAGCGGCTCGAGACTGAAAGGCTGGATCGCTGCGATCATGTCGCGTACGCGGCCACGCGCCTTGTCGATCTTGTTGATGAAGATGCAATGCGGGGCCTGCAGCTCGTCGAGACGGCGCAGCAAGGGTTGCAGCAGGCCGGCGCGGGCGGGATCGGGATCGGCGACCACAATGGTAAGATCCATCGCTGGCAGGACAGCATCCGCTTCGCTCAGGAAATCGATGGACCCGGGGCAATCGACGACGACATAGCGGTCGTTCATGTAGTCGAAGCCGGCGACGTTGAGGTCAGTCGACAGACCTCTTGTTCGTGCCTCCTCCGTCGCATCGCCAACGCTTGTTCCCTGGGACACGGAGCCTTTTCGCTGAACGCGTCCGGCTGCATGCAGCATGGATTCGAGCAACGTGGTTTTTCCGGTCCCGCAGGGTCCGCTCAAGGCGACCGCTCTTACGGTCGCCGCCTTTCCTCCGCTCATGTCTTGTTCCTTCACGCATGGGGTGAAGGGCCACGGGCCGGTCCTAGGGGACGCGGAGAAAGTCACGCCTCAGAGGGCCGTACCACGGCCCGGACTCAGATCGTGCGCCTCGCGTTGCGGGGGATCAATACCGATGCGGAATGAAAGCGTGAATCAATTCCACTATCTGCATGTCGCGCACGTGAGTGCTGCGGCGCATCAAACAGGTTCCAGCGTGGTGCGAAGGTTTGCAACGTCGTCAGCGAGACGCCGCATGAGTCGCGTCAGTTCGATGACGTCCCGGTCTTTCCAGTCATCCAGCACGGGTTGCACCAGTCTCTGGTGCGCGTCCGAAACTGCGTGCGCGACCCGGGCGCCGCGTGTGGTCGTCGCGATCTTGCTGACGCGGCGATCCTCGGCGCTCACCTTGCGCTCGACCAGGCCAAGTTCAGCCAGCTTGGCGACCTGGCGTGAAACCGTGGTGTGATCGCGCCCACTGCGATCGCTCAGGTCGACGACGCCTATGGGGCCGTGGCGATGGATGCCGACGAGAAGCCTTGCCAACGCTGCGTCAAGCGCAACGCCGGCATCTTCCAGAACGCGATTGTTCAGCAGCGGCTGGTTGAGATGCGCTGACAAATCAGAGAACGCTGTGGCGAGAGCCGCGAATTGTTGCGAACGCTGTGTCTCGGTCATGTGAATTGACTCCGAAATCCGGATTCGAACATATGTGTACTATACACGGAATAAAAGCGCCCATGATGGCGCAGCTGAAAAGTCGGCGGGAGAAGACGCGATGAAATCGAAGGTGATGCTGGCTGGCGCGGCCATTCTGGCGCTGGCGATCACGGCGGGCGGCGTCGCGCTGGCCAATAATACGGTTCCCGCGAACCTGACCCCGGCGCGCGCCGACAACTTCCGGCTCAATGACAATAATGGCTTCGCGCAGGACCTGCGGCGGCTGGTCGATGTGAAGGCCATCGTGCTGGTAACGCAGGTGAATGGCGATGCCGGTTCCCGCAAGGCGGCGACGGCGCTGCAGTCGCTGCAAGCCAGCCACCCGGACGTCGCCTTCCTGATGCTGAACTCAACGGCGAAGACACGCGCGGAGATTGCCGCCGAAGCGACAGCGCAGAAGATCAGCGTGCCCATCCTGCATGACAACCTGCAGCTTGCGGGCGAGCAGCTTGGCGTCAGCTATGCCGGCGAAGCGTTCATCATCGAGCCCAAGACGCTGAAGATCCTTTACCATGGGCCGGTCGATGCCAGCGGCGCGAGCGCCAAGGCCAGCGGTTACCTCGCAGAAGCGCTGGGCGATGTGCTCGGGGGCCGCACGATTGCTTCGGCCAGCGTCTCCGGCAAGGGCACGACCATCGCCTTCCCGCAGCGCGACCAGCGCGCCACGTTTGCTTCGATCTCCTACGCCAAGGACATCGCGCCAGTGCTGGAAGAGAAGTGCGTTGCCTGCCACCAGACGGGCGGCATCGCGCCGTTCGCCATGTCGAACTACGAACAGGTGAAGCAGTTCGCGCCGATGATCCGCGAGGCGATCCGCACGCGCACCATGCCGCCCTGGCACCCCGATCCCACGATCGGCAAGTTCGAGCATGATGGCAGCCTGTCGCCCGATCAGGTGCGCTCGATCGTTCACTGGGTCGAGGCTGGCGCGCCGCGCGGCGATGGCGCCGATCCGCTGGCCGCGACCGTCCACACGGCGCCGGACTGGCCGCTGGGTACGCCCGACCTCGTGATCGACGTCCCGGCCTACACCGTCCCGGCGTCGGGCGTGGTGGATTATCAGTATCCAGTCGCCGCGAACCCGCAGACCGAAGCGCGCTGGGTGAAAGCGGCGACCATCCTGCCCGGCGACCGCCAGGGCACGCACCATATTCTCTCCGGCTACATGTCCAAGCTGGGTACGACGGGCGCTGCTGCAACGATGCAGTGGGAAGCGTCCTACGGCGAATACGCTGTCGGCGGCGAGTCGCTGTCGCTGCCCGAAAAGGTCGGCATCATGCTGCCTGCCGGCGGCGGCATGGGCTTCCAGATGCACTACACGCCGTACGGCAAGGAAGCCGTCGATAAATCAAAGATCGGTTTCTACTTCTATCCGAAGGGCCAGGAGCCTGAGCGGATCATGCGGCACCTCGTGATCGCCAATAACCTGATCGAGATTCCGCCGGGCGAGGACAACCACAAGGAAGTCGCCTACACCGTCTTCCCGAAAGACGCCCTGCTCTCGTCCGTGTTCCTGCACACGCACTATCGCGGTCGCGCAGGCAGCCTCGAACTGGTGCGCCCGGATGGCAGCCGTGAAATGCTGATTAGCCTGCCGCGGTATGACTTCAACTGGCAGCGGACCTATGGCTTCACCGACCCCGTGAAGATCCCGGCTGGCTCGAAGATCGTCGCGACCTACTGGTACGACAACTCGGTCCGCAATCCGGCCAACCCCGATCCGACCAAGACAATCGTGTGGGGTCCGCAGTCGTGGGAAGAGATGCACTATACGTCGCTGTACTTTCAGTGGGCTGACGAGACCGTCGCGCATCCCGCCGACGAAACGCCGAGCATGATGAAGATGCCGCGTCGCCTGATCGGCGCGCTGGATACCAACCTCGACGACAAGGTGCAGCGCAACGAACTGCACGGACGCGTCGAAGCAGCGCTGGGTCCGCACTTCGACGAGATCGACGCCAACAAGGATTCGGTGCTCGACGTTTCGGAACTGCCCGCCGCCATGAAATACTTCGGAGAGATCATGGCGTCGGCGCGCGGCAGCCGGAATCCGACGCCATAAGTCGGAAGCGGTTCATCAGGATCGAGGGAGAGGCGCATGCGGACCAGTGTGATGTTGGCGATGGTTGTCGCTGGAGCCTGCGTCCTGTCGCCAGCCTGTTACGCGCAGGCGGCAGCGCCTGCTGAAACGCCACACACCAGCTGGGGCGCGCCGGACCTTGGTGGTTTCTGGAGCAACACATCGCTCACTGCGATGCAGCGCCCGGCGGGCGCCGGGACGCTCGTACTGAGCGAGGCAGACGCCGAGAAGCTGACGCGCCACAACGTCTATTCCGGCGCCCAGCGCGAAGAGGCCGGTGCGTCGAAAGTGGACGAGGCTTCCTCCAAGAAGCTGCTGTCCGATGGCAACGCCTCGCGCGCCTACAATCGGTTCTGGATGGACCCCGGCGAGAGCTATGCCAAGGTGAAGGGTGAATACCGCTCGTCCTGGATCACTTATCCCAATGACGGGCGCATCCCCTATACCGACGCCGGCCTGCGCGCCAACACCCGGTCAAACACGTTCGATGATTTCGAGATCCGGCCGCTGTCGGAACGCTGCATCATGAGCTTCACCGGCGGGGCTGGCCCCGTGATGAACAACGGGATGTACAACAACACGTACCAGATCGTGCAGACGCCGGGCGCCGTGATGATCCTCACCGAGATGATCCACGACGTGCGCGTGATCCCGATCGGCGCCAAGCACGGGCCGACCGCGATTCCGAAATGGGGCGGTGACAGCATCGGCTGGTATGAAGGCAACACGCTGGTCGTCGAGACCATCAACTCGCACCCGCACCAACGCTCGTACATTTCCCCCACGGGCCGTGTGGTCGAGCGCTACACGCGCTGGTCGGACGACGAGCTCTATTACGAGTTCCGCGTCGAGGACCCGACGCTCTACACCGAGCCGTGGGGCGGAGAGATGTCGCTGCGCGTCTCGTCCAAGCCGGTCTACGAGTATGCGTGCCACGAAGGCAATTACGCCCTGCCCGCCATTCTTGCCGGGGCGCGGGAACTCGAGCGCCTGGGGCGGCCGCAACCGGTCGAGCTGCCGATCTTTGCCGGCGTTGACGTGTCAGACGGCGAGTAGCCTTCAAACATTCGTGTGACAGCGCTGGCCCAGAATCCGATGGCGATCGGCGCCGGCCTCAACCCCCCGAGAACTTGAAGAAGATCAGCGACGAGTTGGCGGGCCGCTAAACTCCTTCATTTCCTGCAAAAATCGCTAGATTCCGGCCCGTTCCAATCCCTCTTGCGCCCCGCCCGGCCCGACTATACAACCCGCCCTCCATCGACAGGCCGCGCCCGTAGCTCAGCTGGATAGAGCACCAGACTACGAATCTGGGGGTCAGGAGTTCGAATCTCTTCGGGCGCGCCAATTTCATTCAATGAAATCGTGATTGTACGTGATGCTACGGGTGGCGATGCGCTCGCCAGCCGTCCGGCATGGGAGCTGCGCTAGCCGCGACTACCCGAGAACGGAAACGATCCGAACGTCCCGGCCTTTACGCTGCCGTTGATGCTGTCGCCGGCCACGGCGCCGGAGAACTCAAGCGTCATCGTAAACGGGCTTGTGACAGTCACCTTCCACGAGACAGCGTTGCCGCTCACCTTGCCGTCCGTGATGTCCTTGACGCCATCGGGGCCAGAACCGGTTCCGGTGAGCGTGTCGCCGTTGGCCGCGAGCGTGACCGTGCTTTTCTGCGCACCCATCGGCGAGTTGACCGTTATGTTCCAGACGCCATCGACTGCCATGTGATTTCCTCCAGTTGGTGTTTGCTGCTCACGCCAAGCATTTCAACCGCCTGGCTCGCGCTGCAGCGCAAGATTGACAATTGAACACACGTGTTCAACCTTGCACAACATGATGATCGAGGCAATCTCCGGTGCGCGACCCACGGCGCGAACAAGAATCTACCAAGCAGCCGTGCGCCTTTTCGCCGAGAATGGCGATGGCGACGTAAACGTCAGCGACCTCGCAGGGGCCGCAGGCATCGCGCGCGGCACGATCTACAACAACATCAAGGATCCGGAAAACCTGTTCGGCGAGGTCGCCACCGCGCTGTCGCACGAGATGATCGTGCGTACAGAAGCGACGATGCGCGATGTCGCGGATCCTGCGGAGCGGATTGCGACGGGTCTTCGCCTGTTCCTGCGGCGCGCTCACGAGGAACATGACTGGGGACGTTTCCTCGTGCGATTTTCGCTCAGCCATACCGCGTTGCGCGGCATGATGTCGGAGCCGCCCGCGCGAGACATCCAGCAGGCGATGGCGACAGGCCGGTTCAAGTCGGAACCCGTAAAGGTTCCGGTGCTGGTCACCATGCTTGCGGGCGCGACGATGGCGGCGATGAACGCCGTGGTCCGCGGCGATCAGGCGTGGCGCGAGGCTGGAAGCGCGACAGCTGAGCTCTTCCTGCGCGCAGGCGGTGTCAGCGTCGCAGAAGCCCGGCGCCTTTCCCGTACTGAGCTACCGCTGCTCGCGCCGCCGCCGCCTCCCTCGTCTCGTTCAGCAAAGCGGAAGAAACCATGAGTCTCATCAAGATCGAGGATATCGCTCATGTGCGCTTTGCCGCGCCCGACCTGGACGCGATGAAGGCGTTCCTCATCGAGTTCGGCCTGACGCCATTTATGCATTCCGACGGCGCGCTCTACGCGCGGGGCGCTGGCCCGCAGCCGTTTGTGCACGCGACTACGCAGGGCGAGGCCGGGTTCAGGGGCATTGGTTTCCGCGCCGAAAGCGTGGCTGACCTTGAAAAACTGGCTGCGGCGGAAGGAATTGCGGTTGAGCCGCTGGATGCGCCCGGGGGTGGGTTCGTCGCCAGACTGACCGATCCCAACGGCCATGCGGTCGAAGTGGTTGCGGGGCAAACGCCGAGTGCGCCCATCGCGGTTCGCGCAGACGCGCCGCACAATAATGCGCATGGCAAGCCACGCTTGCGCGCCGAACTGCGTGTCGCGGAGGGCCCTGCGCACGTCGTGCGGCTGGGCCATGCCGTGCTGGAGGTGAACAACTTCCGGGAGTCCGAAGCTTGGTACAAGTCGCGGTTCGGCTTCATCACGTCAGACGAGATTGAGCTGGGGCCAGACTTTTCGATCGGCGCGTTCATGCGCTGCGATCGCGGCGACACGCCGACAGATCACCACACGCTCTTCCTGCTGCAGGTGCCGAATGGGGCGCGCTTCAATCACGCCGCGTTCGAAGTGGCGGACTTCGACGACCTGATGTGCGGCCACACACATCTCAAACGCGCCAACCGGACGCCCGCGTGGGGCGTTGGCCGTCACGTGCTCGGCAGCCAGATTTTCGACTACTGGAAGGATCCGTGGGGCCACGAACTCGAGCACTGGACTGACGGTGATCTCTTCAATGCCGCGGACGGTTCGCGCAAGGCCACGATCCAGGACCTGCTCAACGTGCAGTGGGGCCCGTACCATCCAATGTCGCCGGGAGCGAAGCCATGAAGCTGGCGGCTTTCGACAGCGGCGCAGGTCCGCGCATCGGCGTTGTATCCGGCGAGACGATTTCGGCGACGTCCTTCACGGGGTCGATGATCGACCTGATCGCGCGCTGGGACGAGATGAAATCCGTCGTCGAACAATCGGCGGCGAAGGGTGAGACATATCCGCTATCGTCCGTGCGCCTGCTCGCGCCCGTGAAGCGTCCGGGCAAGATCTTCGCGATCGGGCTCAACTACGCGGACCACATTGCCGAGAGCAAGATGGAGACGCCGGCGAACCAGGTCTGGTTCACCAAGGCGGTTACATCCGTGAACGGCCCGTTCGACCCCATCGAGATTGCGAAGAACGGCCCGTTCGTCGACTACGAAATCGAACTGGTCGCCGTCGTCGGCAGGGGCGGACGCAACATCGCCAAGGCTGACGCCGCCGCTCACATCTTTGGATACTGCGTCGGCAACGACGTCACCGAGCGCTTCTGGCAGCACCGCACGCCGCAGTGGAGCCTTGGCAAATCGTTCGACACTCACGCACCGATCGGACCGTGGATCACCACCGTCGACGAAGTGAGCGATCCGCATGATCTCGCGCTGCGCTGTTTTGTGAATGGCGAGAAGCGGCAGGACTCGAACACGAAGCACCTTGTCTTCAATATCTGGGAACAGATCGAACATCTGTCGCAGGCCATGACACTGGAGCCGGGCGACCTGATCTTCACGGGTACGCCCGGCGGCATCGGCGCTGCGATGGAGCCGCGGCAGTTCCTGAAAGCGGGCCATGTCGTGCGCTGCGAGATCGATGGCCTCGGCGCCATCGAGGGAACCATCGCCGCAGGCGCATAAGATGTCAGAGCCCGTTCAGTGTGATGTCCTGGTTGTAGGCGGTGGGCCGACCGGCGTTACGCTGGGCTTGCTGCTGGCGCGTGGCGGCGTGAACGCTCTCGTGATCGACAAGGAAGCCGACATCTATCCCGCGCCGCGCGCCGCGCACATCGACCACGAGATCGTTCGCATCTTCCAGGAATTGGGTGTAGCCGACGAAATCATGGCGACCACCCAGCGCGCCACACGCTATGACTTCCTGACAGCGACTGGCGAAGTTCTGCTGCGCTTTGAAGGCCACGATCGGATTGGCCCCGGCGGGTGGCCCGCCGCGAACATGATCCACCAGCCGTCTATCGAAGCGACGCTAAGGCGTGCGGCCGCCCGGCAAGAAGGCTTCGGGCTGAAGACGGGCTGGACGTGGCTGTCGTGCGAGCGGGCGGATGGCGATGTCATCAGCAAAGTGCAGACGCCTGATGGCGAGCGGACCATTCATTCCCGCTATGTCGTTGGATGCGATGGCGCGCGCAGTCCAGTCCGCACGGCGGCAGGCATTGAATTCGACGATCTCCAGTTCGACGAACCCTGGCTGGTTATCGACGTTCTTGTCCATGACGCTGAACGTCTGCCCAAGGCGAACCTGCAAATCTGCGATCCGGCGCGTCCAACCACATGCGTTCTGATGGGATCGGGGCGCCATCGCTGGGAGTTCATGCTCAAGCCCGGCGAAACGCCCGAGCAGGTTGTGGATGATGCGTTTGTCGCTGAGCTCCTGAAGCCATGGAATGTCGAGGGCGCGGTCACGATTGAGCGCAAGGCGGTCTATCGCTTCAACGCCAAGGTCGCGACGGCGTGGCGCAAAGGCGCGTTGATGGTTGCTGGCGATGCCGCGCATCTCATGCCGCCGTTCGCGGGACAGGGCATGTGCTCGGGCATTCGTGATGCGGCAAACCTTGCGTGGAAATTGATCGCCATAAAGCGCGGCGCGAGCGAGACGCTGCTGGACAGTTATCAACCCGAACGGGAGCCGCTTGTCCGCTCAATCATCGGCATGGCGATGATGATGGGACGCACGGTCTGCATCACCGATCCCGTTGCTGCCCGCGCACGCGATGAACAGATGATCGCCGCCCGCGCTGCCGAGCCGGGCCCGAGCGGCGCGCTCGCCAATCCGCCGCTGGCAGGCGGTTGCATTCTCATGGGCGCGACCGCCGCAGGCGATTATTTTGCGCAAGTTCTCGGGGCGGATCCTTCCGTGAAGCTCGACGATGCGCTGGGTCAGGGGGCGTGGCTCATTGCCAGATCAGGCGCGACGGCATCATCGCGGGGTAATGTAAGGTCTGCCGATCTGGACGACGCTGCGCTGGCGCCATTCCGCGAGCAGCTTGAAAGCTGGCTGACCAAGTACAGTTCAGAAGCAGTTCTGGTTCGCCCTGATCGTTACGTGTTCGGCGCGGGCTCGACAGATGCGCTGGCGCAGGCGTGGGCTGAGCAATCGCCTTGATTGCGTGACGACTCTGAACTGACGAGCGGGCGCAGACCCGCATGATGGGTGAGTGGGAGGGACGAAGCATGACTGAGAACACAGCCGATGGCGCCCTGCGCCGCGCCATTCTGAAAGCCATGATGGCAGCCCCTCTCCTCGCTTCGATGACCGCGTGCGCAACCACGGATGCCGATCCCCTGACTCCACCCAACACGGCCGAGGACAAGAAAATGAAAAATTCTCCGGTCTGCGCCTGCGGGCGCATCGATGTTCATGCTCACTTCCTGCCTGAGGTCTATGCCAACGCGCTCGCGAAGCACGGCCTCACCAGGCTGGATGGCGGCATGCCGATCCCGGCGTGGAACACCGCGCTCGCACTCACCACCATGGACAAGCTGGAAATCGAGACCGCGATCATCTCGTTGTCCTCGCCTTCAACGCACTTCCTGCCCGTGCAGGAAAAGCCGGACCTTGCCCGGCAGGTGAACCTCGCTGGCCACGCCCTCACCGTTCAGCACCCCGATCGCTTCGGCTTCTTCGCGACCCTGCCCCTGCCCGACATCGACGCGGCCCTACGCGAGATCACCTACGCTTTCGACACGCTGCAGGTCGACGGCGTCATTCTCGAGACCAACATCAACGGCGAATACCTCGGCTCGCCCCGCTTCGCACCCGTGTTCAGTGAACTGAACCGCCGCAAGGCTGTCGTCTTCCTGCATCCAACCAGCCCTGCTTGTCTTGATGTCCTGTCGCCCACCCGGCCTGCGCCGTTGCTCGAATTCCCGCTTGATACGACGCGGACGATTGTCGACATGCTTTACAACCGCACCATCCAGATCAATCCGGGTATCAAGTTCATCATCCCGCACGGCGGCGCGGCGCTGCCGGCGCTCGTGTCCCGCATCGCAGCATTCGCGAATGTCCCGTTCATCGAACACCGACCGTCGTCCGAGCAGGAAGTTTTCGAGACGCTTGCGAAGCTGCACTACGACCTCGCGCTGTCGGCGCATCCAACCGCGCTATCGGCGCTGCGGAACATCGCGCCGCTGACTCAGATTCTGTTCGGCAGCGACTGGCCGTTCACGCCGGAGATGGGCGTTGCCCGCGCGCTGATACAACTGACCACGCAGAACGGACTGTCCGAACCTGAGATACAGACCATCATGCGCGGTAATGCGGAGCGCCTGTTCCCGAAATTCGCGCGGAGCTGATCGCTTCGCTCAAGTCACACCCACCGCACGTTGATCGGGCCTCAGCAAGCGGAAGCAAAGAACAGCAAGCCCCGGAGGAATCCATGTCCAAGGATGCAAACGATACCGACACCCTCTCCAATGACGCGGGAACCGGCCGCCGGTCGGTTCTGAAAGCGATTGCCGCTGCGCCATTGCTGGCCGCGTTGGCCGAAACCGCCATCGCTGACGAACCTGCGCCGCCTGCGGCCGCTGCTCCGGAGTCAATTTTCGTGAAGCATGGCTTTGACGAGCATCAGGTCGACCTTGGCGAAGTCGTGATGAATTACGCAACCACAGGATCGTCGAACAAACCCGCATTGCTGCTCATCCCTGGCCAGACGGAATCCTGGTGGGGCTTTGAAGCCGCTATGAAATTGCTCGCCCCTGACTTCCAGGTCTTCGCAGTTGACCTGCGCGGCCAGGGCCGCAGCACGCAGACGCCCGGTCGCTACACGCTCGACAATATGGGGAACGATCTCGTTCGATTTATTACCCTCGTCATCAAGCGGCCGGTGATCACCAGTGGCTGTTCGTCCGGCGGCGTACTGTCCGCCTGGCTGTCGGCGTATGCGCCGCCCGGAATGGTGCGCGGCTCGCACTATGAAGACCCGCCACTGTTCGCTTCCGAACTGACGCCGGCTATCGGCCACAGCATCCGGCAATCGATCGTCGGCCCGATCTTCTTCCAGATGAGCCGGTATCTGGGCGACCAGTGGAGCGTGGGCGACTGGGCAGGGTTCAAGCGCGCTGCGGCGAGTGGCATCCCGTTCCCCGGCGCCAACGGACCGGGCGGCGAACCTCCGCAGAACCTCAAGGAGTACGATCCGGAATGGGGCCGCGCCTTCTACGAAGGAACCGTCGCGCAAAGCTGCGACCACATGCGGATGCTGAAGAAGGTAAAGGTCCCCGTCCTGTTCACGCATCACGGCCGAACGATCAACGCCAAGACCGGCATGTTGATCGGCGCGATTTCGGACCTGCAGGCGCAGAACGTGAAGGCGCTGGTGGAAGGCGCGGGCCAGCCTTTCGAATACGTGTCGCTGCCGACGGCTGCTCACGCGATGCACCAGTCTGATCCGCAAAAGTTCGTCAGCGTTCTCACGCCATGGGCGACGAAGCTGCCGGCGTAATCCGCGCCTAGTCGAACGCCTTGACGACCAGTTCGCCGGTCAGCCAGCCCTTGTAGCGTTTGAGCAGCTTCATGGCGGAGTTGGCGCGGCGGACGTCCTTGGAGAACATCAGCTCCATGGCGAGGCCGCGCATGGCGGCGTTGTGAAGCCAGGCCATCGCTTCGACCTGCGCCTTGTCGGTGATGCCGATGCTTTGCGCCTGCTCCCACACGCCTTCGCGCTGGTATTTCTCGAGCGCTTCGTTCACGGCCGGAAAACGTGCGCCGAGTTCCGGGTCGCTGCGCGAGCCCATCATGATTTCGAGGAGGGCGATGGCGGGCGGGCGCTGCATCGCGTCCCACGTGGCCATGGTGATAGCGAGATAGCGGTCCATGCCGGGCTGCCGTGTTGACGAGCGTGCGGGCGACGTGGCGGTTCTGTTTCTCGGCGGCGTACTCGGCGACCGCGATCATCAGATCCACCTTGCTGGGAAAATGGTGCAGAATGGCGCCGCGACTGGCGCCGGCAGCGTCGGTCACCGTCTGCAGCGTTGTGGCGCCATAGCCAGACTTGGTCAGGCATTCGATGGCCGCATCGATGAGGCGCTTGCGCATGGCTGCGGTGCGCTCCGCGTGGGGGCCGCGGATCGCGACGACATTGTCGCCGTCCTTGCTTCGCGCACCACGCTTGCCCGCCATCCTGCCCTGCCTTTGGTGTCGCAACTCGCGCCCTTTCGAGGACGCCTGTGGACGATGGGAGAGAGTTTCGCCTCTGTCCAGCGCGGTAAAGCGAATTCGCGTCGCCAGTGTCGCCGCCGGGCGTTACTGCCGTGGCGGCGGGAGCGAGGCGATGTAGGCGATGATATCGGCGCGTTGCTGGGGATCGGGGATCGTCTTGACCATCAGCGTACCGGGAGCGAAATCCTGCGGCGCCGTCAGGAAGGTATCGACGGCCGCCTCGCTCCAAACCATGTCCGATTTCGCTTTCAGGGCGTCGCTGTAACCCGCGAAACCCGCCACGCTCGCAACCGGGCGGCCGATCAATCCGCGCAAGGTCGGCGCGATAGAGACAGCGTGACACCCCCTGCACTCCGTTCCGTAGATCTCTGCGCCAACATCGGCATCTCCGACCAGCGGAGCCGACGCGGGCGCTTCCTGGCCAATTGCTGGCGCCGCAACTGCGGCGAGAATCGCTGCGCCGCCGCCGACGAGACCGCCAAGGAGAAATGCGTACAGCTTCATGCTTTTCTACCGAAAACCCGCCGATGTTGACGTTAGATTGAACCAGCCGCGCGTTGACTATAATCCTGCGTTACGGTCTATGTGGACTGCAAAAGAGGCGCAAGCCCGAGACGCAGTGTCGAGCCATTTGTTCCCGGGAGGAACAGCGTTTGAAAGCAACTACGGGATTGCTGTGCGCTTTGGCGCTAGGTGCATGCATGGTCGGCGTGACCGCAGTGATTCCCTCGCAGCCGTCGCTGGCATGGGCGCAGCCGAAGGCGCCGGGAGCGGCTGGCGCGGCGCCGATCAAGGTCAGCGTGCGGCGGATCACCGAGACGCAATACCGGCATACGATTGCGGATCTGTTCGGGCCGGACATTGCGATCAATGCACGGTTCGAACCGGACAAGCGCGAGAACGGATTGCTTGCGCTGGGGTCCGCCAACCTGTCGCTCACCTCGTCGGGGTTCGAGCAGTACTTCGCGATGGCGGGAGCGATCTCCGAGCAGGTCGTGGATCCCAAGCGCCGGGATGAAACCGTTGGCTGCAAACCGGCCAACGCGAAGAAGGCGGATGCGGCCTGCGCGGCCAAGTTCATCGACCGGATCGGCGAGCGTCTGTTCCGCCGGCCTCTGTCCGATGCCGAGCGCAAGACCTTCCTCGCTACCGCCAGCAACGGCGCCGCGAAGACCAACAGTTTCGATGGCGGCCTCAAGCTGGCGCTGACCAGCATGCTGATGGCGCCGGAGTATCTTTTCCGGGTCGAAACGGCCGAGCCCGATCCTGCCAAGGCAGGCGCTTATCGCCTTGATGCCTACAGCAAGGCCGAGCGGCTTTCCTACCTGCTGTGGGATACAGCGCCGGATGAAGCCCTGCTTGCAGCGGCGAAGTCAGGCGCGATCCACACGCAGGCCGGGCTCAAGCAACAACTGACGAGGATGACAGACTCGCCCCGCTTCCAGGATGGTGCACGGGCCTTCTTCATCGACATGCTTCAACTGGATGGCTTCGACAACCTCATCAAGGATCCGGCGAGCTATCCCAAGTTCAACCAGTCCGTCTCGGACAGCGCGAAGGAACAGACGCTGCGCACCACGCTCGATTTGCTGGTGACCCAGAAGCGCGACTATCGCGACCTGTTCACCTCGAACGAGACATTCATCAACCGCTACCTCGCCGCGATCTACAAGGTGCCGTTCGCCTCAAGTGAAGAGTGGACGCGCTTCACCTTCCCTGACACGTCCGAACGTGCCGGCATTCTCACGCAGGTGAGCTTCCTGTCGCTGTTCGCACACCCGGGTAGCTCCTCGCCGACGCGGCGCGGCATCAAGGTGCATGAGATCTTCATGTGCGAGCCGACGCCCGACCCGCCTGCCGATGTCGACTTCTCCAAGGTGCAGGCGCTGGCCAATGGCACGGTGCGGGTGCGTCTGCTCGATCACATGCAGAACACGGGCTGCACCTCTTGCCACCGCCGCAGCGATCCGCCTGGCCTCGCGCTCGAGCACTTCGATGGGCTGGGCCAGCTGCGCAAGACCGAGAATGGCGCGCCGATCGATGTCAGCGCCGATCTCGATGGCAAGAAGTTCACTGGGGCTCAGGGCCTTGCCAGCTATTTGCGCGATGATCCTCGGATACCGTCCTGCCTCGTGCGTAATGTCTATTCGTACGGAACGGGCCGAAACACCGACGAGCGCGACGAAGATTACATCGCCGACCAGTCGGCAGCGTTCGCCGCGAACGGCTATCGCCTGCCCAACCTGATGATGCAGATCGCCTCCAGCCCCGAATTCTTCAAGGCCGTGATCCCTTCGGGAGCACGCCCTGCCGCCACCCCCATTTCCGCTCCCGCAAAGCAGTAGGAGACATCCCATGAGCCTGCCTTTCAACCGTCGATCCATGCTGCGCGGCCTGCTCGGCGGCGCCGCTGTGTGCGTTGGCCTGCCAACGCTGGACCAGTTTCTGAACGGCAACGGCACCGCTTACGCGGAGGGCGCGAAGCTGCCCGTGCGGTTCGGCACCTACTTCTGGGGCCTCGGCCTCACCGACACGCCAACGGGCGGCACACGCTGGGTGCCGAAGAAGCTTGGCGCTGGTTACGAGATCACGCCCGAGTTGGAATCGCTGGCGAAAGTGAAAGACAAGGTTTCGGTGTTCTCCGGCTTCCGCGCCATCGGCGATGGAAAAGCCAACATCGTGCACTGGAGCGGGCATGGCTCGATCCTGTCCGGCATCGCGCCTGCCATCTCGACGCGCTTTGATGGCGCAACGCTCGACACCAAAGTCGCCGACGCCATCGGCTCCTCGACGCGGTTCAAGTCGCTCGACATGGACGCCTCAATGTCACGCAAAGGCGTGAGCTATTCCACGCGTTCCGGCGGCGCGTTCGCAACGCCTGAGACGACACCGCTGTCGCTTTACGAGCGCATCTTCGGCGAAGGTTTCCAGGATCCCAACAGCGACAACTGGAAGCCGGATCCCAACATCATGCTGAAGCAGAGTGTGCTCTCCGCGATCACCGAACAGCGCATCGCCCTGATGGCGAATGTCGGCAAGGCGGATCAGGTCAAGCTCGACCAGTACTTTACCTCGCTCCGCGAAATGGAGAACCAGCTCTCGGTGCAGCTGCAGCGTCCTGAGAAGTGCGAGTCTTGCGTGATCCCGACTCCCCCAAAGGAGCCCAAGCGCGCAGCCTCCGTCGATGTGGTCAACAGCAATACCAGGGCGATGGCCAAGCTGCTTGCCATGGCGATGGCATGCAACCAGACGCGTGTGTTCAACTTCGTTCACACGGCTGGCGCGTCGGAAACCTATGTCGCCGGCAACAGCAAGATCTACCACCAGATCACGCACGACGAGCCGACCGACACGCAGCTCGGCTACCAGCCGGAAACCAGCAAGATCGCCAGCATGGTGATGCAGGGTCTCGGCGATTTCCTCAACGAGCTTGATGCGATCAAGGAAGGCAGCGGCACTCTGCTCGACAACTCGCTGGTCATGGCGTTCAGCGACACCGGCTATGCCAAGATCCACTCGATCGAAAACATCCCGATGTTTCTCGCTGGCGGTGCCGGCGGACGTCACAAGGCCGGACAGCACATTGCCGAGAAGGGCGAGTCGGTCACGCGCGTCTCACTCACCGCGATGCAGCTGGCAGGCGCGCCGGTCGGCGAATTCGGCACGGGCACCATGAAAACGTCGCGCCCGATCTCGGAAGTCATGGCCTGATGCGAAACATGAATTTCAAGCTCCTCGCGCTTTGCCTCGCCCCACTTTGCCTTGCCACGGGCCTCAGCGCCATTCCCGCCGCTTGCGCGCAGACGCCCGCCTCCCCGCCAGCGTTGGCGGATGCCGAGCGTCCGCTCCGCATCTCCGGCGTCGGCCTGCGGGTCAGCGATCTGGACCGGTCGCTGAAATTCTACACGGAGGTGCTTGGTCTCAAGATTGGCGCCCGCGTACCGGCGCAGGGCGATGCGAAGGAGTACCTGCTCGGCATGACAGGCGACATCCGGGCGGACAATCTGATCGTCATTCGCAAGGGCGAGGTGAAGCCCGGCGCGACGGAGTTCGGCAGCATCAGCATTGTCGTGCCGAATGGTCGCGCGATGGCCGAGCGCGCCGTCACTGCTGGCTATCAGACCGCTCGCCCGATCGTGGACGGCACGAACTTCATCAAGGACCCGGACGGCTACACGATCGAGCTGTACCAGCGGCCGGCTCCGAAGCCGCAATAGACCCTAGCGCGTCACCGTCGGGTGTTTCATCGGCGCAAGCTTGGCGAGGAAGCGGTTTTGCGCGCCGAAGGCTACGCCTTCCTTGGCCATCGATTCCTGCAACAACTCAACCAACGCGTTGAACTCCGCTGTGACGATGCCGTGGTCCTCGTGGACTTTGGCCATGTCGCGGCCGGTATAGTCGCAACCGCCATTGAGAATGTAGCAGAACTGCTCTTTCAGCGTGCGGCGCAGGCGCACGAAGTCCGACGCGTGGAAAATTTCCGACGTCCGCTTGTCGACCTGCACGCGCTCCACGAGATCATCGACGATGCGCCCGATGCCTTCATGGCCGTGGAAGGCTTCCAGCATCTCTTTGCCTTCGAACGGGCGCGCTCCTGCGTTCTCGTTCGAGACCGTGTACGGATCGACGGCCTCTTCGCCCGGGGGGGGCGGTGTGGCGGTCGACTGCGCGAAGGCCGGTGTGGAAACGCCGAGGACGATCACAAATGCGATAGCAGACAGCCGCATGATCAGAATCCTGCCTGAAGCGAGAGGTAAACGCCGCGCTGGCTTTCGAACGTCACGATAGTTCCGAGATCCACGTAGGCCGCGGTGAGCGTTAGACTGTGATTGACCGCCCACGCGGCGTAGAGATCTAGCCAGTCGTTTTCCTTGGCGATGCCGAGATTGTTCGGCTTCATCCGGTACTCAGCGCCAACGACGATGTCTGGCGCGAGCATGTAGCCGGCGGAGAACTCGCCCATCAGCTCGTGATCATCGTTCAGGTTGCCGCCATAGCCGAGCAGGCCGGTCTGGTTGGCGTTCGTCCAGCGCAGCGTGCCGTTCAGAAGAAGCGACGAGTCGAGGAAAAGCTTGGTCGCCGAAGCGTAGGTTTCCCAACCCTCATCGTCGCTGCCGCCGATTGCGGAAATCACCGCACCTTGATTGTTCTGCTTCCAGTTCACCCCGACCGCGACCTGCGGCATCCACGTGTCCTGATCGTAGACTGCATCGCCGGCGACGCGCACCTTTGCGCCCCAGATATCCTGCGCAAAGGTAAAACCCTGCCCGAGGCCGAGCGCTGCGCCCACATCCTCGGTGTCGAATTCCTGCCGCGTGTAGCTCAGCTCAAAGCGATCGAAGAGACCGACCGCCGCGCCGTAGGACAGGAATGAATAGTCGGGAAGATCGATCGCCGTCACATGCGTCGTGCCGCCAATGCCGCGATCTGTCTCGTTGCCGGTGATGACAGCCCAAGGCGTCAGTCCACCGCCACCCTGCCCCTCAACCGTTGAAATACCACGCGTTAGCCGCAGCTTGCCTCCAGTCTCCACACTGATGTCAGGGGAATTCTCTTGGGCAATGGCGACGTACGGGACACCGACAACGACCGCCAGACATAATGCTCCTGCCTTGAACACGCAGGTCCTCCTTACACGAACAATCGTTCGCCACCGTCCCCGCGACGAACAGGAACTTTTTCGCAGACGATGGTTAAGCAAGCCGAAATGTTGGCGGGTAAGGCGCGGCGCCTTTACGTGGGATTCAGGGCGGGCTGCTAAGCCTCGACTATGTTCGCCAGATCCTTGCTACCGGCCATCGTCGCTCTTTGCTTCAGCGCGCAAGCCTGGGCCGGCGATCTCGTCGTGCGTGTCACAACTTCTGATGGCAAGCCGGTCGCCGACGCCGTCGTGATGTTGCCAGCCATCGCAGGCAGTCCGAAACCCGTCGCATCCGGCAAGCTCGAGATCGCGCAGAAGAACAAGCAGTTCACGCCCTTCGTGCTGGTCGTGCCCGTCGGCGCCACGGTCACGTTTCCGAACCTCGATAAGTTCCGCCACCACGTTTATTCCTTCTCGAAAGGCAACAAGTTCGAGCTCGAACTCTTTGGCCGCGAAGAAAAACGCGTCGTGACGTTCAGCACCGTCGGCATCGCCGCGATCGGATGCAACATCCACGACCAGATGGTCGCCTTCATCCGCGTCGTCGATACGCCGTGGGCTGAGAAAACCGGCGCAGACGGAACCGCGACGTTGAAAGCCATTCCCGGCGGCAAGGTCCGCCTGTCGGTCTGGCATCCCTATGCCAAAGCGAAAGACCAGACCGTCGTGCAGGACATAACCCCTGATGCAAGCGGCGGCGTCACCATCGTGCTCGACCTCGCGCCGCCAACGTAATCCTGACCTCACGCAGCCATGTTCAAGCGCCTCTCAACCGAACTCACGCTGATCTACGCGGCCCTTTTCGGCGCCGTGCTGCTGCTGATTTCGGGCGCGGTGTGGATGGCTGTGCAGGAGAATTCGCGCCAGGCCGTGCGTGCGGAGATGGCGGCATCATCCGCCGTGTTTGATCGGATCTGGAAGCTGCGCGCAGACCAGTTGTCGCAAACCGCCGAGGTTCTCGCCAAGGATTTTGGCTTCCGCGAAGCCGTCGCCACCGGCGACGATGAAACGATGCTGTCGGCGCTGGACAATATCCAGTCGCGCTTTCGCTTCGATACGGCGCTGATCGTCCGGCTCGATGGCACGGTCATCTCGCTCGACGACGCCCTCAACGATCAGGTCAACGCGAACCTGCTCGCGGCGGTTCAGGCCAAGCCGGATGCATCGGGCGTGCTACTGCTCGGCAAGGGCAGCTATCAGGCCGTGGCCGCGCCCGTGAATGCGCCGACGTTGATCGGATGGGTCGTTTTCGGAAGACGCCTCGGCGGCGGCGAACTCGGCGAACTCGAAAGCCTGTCCGCCATCCCGCTGTCCGCGCACCTTTACATAAAGCCCACAGACCGCCCCTGGGCCACGATCGAAGACCGCCCGTCGCAACGCATCGCCATCAGCGGCGAGGAACTCGCCAAGCGCGTCGTGCGCGATTCAGGCGACATTTTGATCAATATGCCGGAGCGCAACTCCATCGCGGGCGTCAAGCAACTGCAGGCATTCAGTGAAGGCGTCACGCCCGTCCTGCTGCTCGAATACTCGCTCACCGCCAACCAGGCGCATTACCAGGAGATGCTGACGACGATCATGCTGATCGGCATCGTCGGCCTTGTCGCCCTGATCATCGGCAGCTGGTTCGTCTCGGGCCGCGTCACCGGCCCCATCTCCGCCCTGCGCGCCGCCACCACGCGCCTTACACGCGGCGAGCTGGCCGACGTGCAGGTCACCGGCCGGAACGAGATCACCGAACTGGCGGCCAACTTCAACATCATGTCGGCGGAGATCGCGGCGCGCGAGCAGCGCATCTTCCATCTCGCTGAACACGATCAGGAAACCGGCCTGCCCAACCTGCGCGCGCTCAACGGCCGTCTTGCCGTCATGCGGGTCGCAGCCGAGCCCGAACATATCTTCGGCGCGATCCTCGGCGTGAACCGCTTCGATCAGGTGCGCGCCGCGATCGGCCACGCCCTCTCCGCCCGCCTCATGGCCGAGATCGGCGCACGCATTTCCAGCCGCCACCCGGAACTGATGGTCGGGCGCGCGACAACCGACGCGCTCGCCCTTATCTTTGTCGCCGACAGCGCCCACGCTGGCGAGCGCACCATTCAGGCCGTCACCGAACTTGCCTCACAGCCGATGCACCTCGGCGACGACCGCGTCGACCTGATCGTGACCACAGGCTTTGCCTGCGACGCCGATGACGCCGACACGCGCCTTTCCCTGCTGGAGCGCGCCGAAGTTGCCGTGGAACAGGCGCGCGCCCGCCGTGCCGCCGTCGCACGCTTCGACCGCGTAGCCTATGGCGACCCCTCCGCTGCGCTCTCGCTGATGAGCTCGATGATCAATGGCTTGTCGAACGGCGAGTTGTTCCTCGCCCACCAGCCAAAGTATGAAATCCGCGCCGGCCGCATCCAGTCGTCCGAAGCTCTGCTCCGCTGGCGCCATCCGCTGCGCGGCATGATTGCCCCGGACAGCTTTATCGGCATGGCCGAAGAGACCGGCCACATCCGCCCGCTCACTGACTGGGTGATCAACCGCGCCATCGCCGACCAGCGCCTGTTCCGCAAGTCCGGCCACGATGTCACCGTCTCGGTCAACGTGTCGGGCCGCCTGATCGCAAACGAGGCCTTTGCCGAAAGCGCCCTCAAGCAGGTGCGCAACTCTGACGCGAAGCTCTGCTTCGAGATCACGGAAACGGCGATCATCGACAACCAGAAACTCGCGCTCGATGTGCTCAACGAATTCCGCGCCGCGGGCGTCGGCGTTTCGATTGATGACTATGGCTCGGGCCTGTCGTCATTGTCCTACCTGCGCGCCATCCCGGCGCAGGAACTCAAGATCGACAAGCTGTTCGTACAGAACATGCAGCACGGCAATTGCGACGCGCTGCTGGTGAAATCCACGATCGACCTCGCCCACAGCCTCGGCATGAAGTTCACGGCGGAAGGTGTCGAGACGGCCGAAGCGCTCGCCATGCTGCAGGCGATGGGCGCAGACACGATCCAGGGCTACTACATCGCCAAGCCGATGCCGCTCGACGACTTCCTCGCACTGATGGCCGAGCAGGCCGCCGGCGCAGACCCTGCCCAGCTTGCACATCGCAAGGCACAACTGGCGCATCAAAGGATCAAGGCCGCGCGTTGATCGCGCGCCGCGCAGGCGTCCCGGAAAGTAAGCCCCAGAATCGATACGGCGCTGACTGGATCTGGTGGGGAGATCCGGTCAGCGCCGCTTTCGTAACAGAAGGCTGGTCACCCGTCTGTCACGGGTAGATTCTGCGACTGAGGTCGTTGTAGCGAATCGACAGTCGCATCTCTGAGCCTTTAGAGAACCATTTAGCGCTGATGAGAATCTGACGGTTCCGCCCGAAAGTCCTGAAAGCAATACGTTTCTTGCGCAGATCGGCCAGATTTCCCGGTTGGCGCGCGGTACGTTACCTATTCGGATGCGGGCGATATTAATGCAAATGGGGTAGATAGGCACACTTGCCCTGTCCAGACAGGCGTCGCACCGCAGCGTCCGTACACCGGCGCCAACGTCGATAGCTGAAAAGACTGGGCCATCAAACTTACGACCAGCTGACGAAGTGAGACCGTGCCGTGAAAGTCCTGGTGATCGAAGACACCCCGAAGCTTGGCGCTGCCATTCGCGAAGCGATGACGCGCGCCCAGTTCGTCAATGATCTGGCGCCAACAATCGAAGAAGCCGACACGCTGCTGGCGACATCGCCCTATGATCTGATCCTGCTCGATCTCAGCCTGCCGGATGGCGACGGTCTCGAATTCCTGCGCAAGATTCGCGCGGCGCGCATCCACACACCGGTGATCGTGCTGACGGCGCGCGGCGGCCTCAACGATCGCATCGCCGGTCTCGACGACGGCGCTGACGATTACCTGGTGAAGCCGTTCGAGCTCAGCGAGATGATCTCGCGCTGCCGCGCTGTGCTGCGTCGCCCCGATCGCCTCAATGTCGAACCCATCCGCGTCGGCCGCCTGCTGTTCGACCAGAAGTCGGGCCTCGTCACCGCCGAAGGTTACAACACGCCCCTTCCCCGCCGTGAGAGCCAGCTGCTCGCCGCGCTGATGCGCCGGCCGGGCAAGGTTTGCACCCGTACCCACCTCGAAGATTCCATCTACGAGGCGACCGCAGAAGTTACGCCAAACGCACTCGAGGCAAGCATCTATCGCCTGCGCACATTCCTCACGGCAGCCGATTCCGGCGTCGAGGTGCGTACCGTGCGTGGTGTCGGCTATGTGCTGGTGGCCTCGGAAAATGCTTGAGCCGGGCAAGCCGTGGTCGATACTCACCCGCGCCACGACATGGTCGCTGGCGCAACGGCTGAAGTCCCGGATCATCGGTATCGCGCTGCTGATGGCGGTCATGGTGACCGGCTCGGTCACGATGCACTACGGCTACGACATTCCGGAACTGGAGCAACGCACCGTCTTCGGCCTCGCTGGCGACATTGCGCAGGACATGCCATTCGATGCCGGCCCTGAAGAGCTGCGCACCGCGATCAACCAGCGCCACACCCTCTTCACCCGCTTCCCCGACGCCTATGAGTGGTTCATCCTTGACGACGATGGGAGGCTGCTGGTGTCGTCGGCGCCCGAACGCATCGACCGCGCTGAATTCCCACCCGGCCTGCCGCCAGCCGAATGGGACGCGCCTAGCCGCAAGGGCGGATGGCTTGCCGGCAAGACATTCGTCAAGAACGGCGTCACCCGACACGTCATTGCCGTGGCCCACACCGATCCCGGCGGCCTGCTGTTCGGCCTCATCATGGGCGAAGCGCTGATCCACATCGTGCTGCCGCTCTTGCCATTCGCTTTCCTGGTCACTTTCGTTGTGTCCGCCACCGTCCGCCGCACGCTTCTTCCGCTTCAGTCACTCGCGGAACAGGCCAAGCGCGTTCAGACGATGGAGGACATTCGTCCCCTTGATCCCAAGGACGCGCCGCAGGAAGTCGCCGAACTGGTCAAGGCGCTCAACATCGCGCTGGAAAAACTGCGCACCTCGATCGAGTCGGAAAAGCAGTTCCTGCGGGATGCCGCCCATGCCCTGCGCACGCCGCTCGCCATCGTGAAGGCGCGCCTCGAACTCGACGGCGACAAGATCGACAGGAACACCATCGTCGAGGAGGTCGACGGCCTTATCCGCCTCGCGAGCCAGCTGCTCGCGTCCGCCAACGCCGAACGTCTCGTTCTGCCGTCGGATGCGCGCGCCGATCTCGGGGATATTGCCCGCGAAGCCGTCTCGAACATGACACCGCTGGCGATCCGCGCCGGCATCGATCTCGGTTATTCAGACAATGGCACAGATGCTACTGTACGCGGCGACGCCGATGCGATCAGCCACGCGCTCAAGAACCTGATCGAGAATGCGCTGAAATACACACCGCGCGGCAAGTCCGTCACCGTACATGTCGACCACAGCCCCGCCGCCATCTCCGTCACCGACGAAGGCCCTGGCATTCCCGCGGGCGCGGACGAAAAGATCTTCAACCGTCACTCACGCGGCAAGTTCGGCGATGGCACGGGCGCAGGCCTCGGCCTCTCCATCGTCCGCCGGATCATGAGAGCGCATGGCGGCACGGTTGAACTGGTGCGCGCACCCACGCCCGGCGCGACCTTCAGGATGACTTTTGAGGTCCCGGCAACCGAAGCCTCGCCACCGGGCGACGCCCCGCCTGCAAACGATCCTTCATCGCTCGCCAGCAAACGCGCCGTAGCTTAACCCCGCGCCGCGTGGACCCCACGCGCAATCGCTCGCGCGAGGCACCCAGCCGCCAGCTCGCCAATTCGCGCAATCACGAACGGCCGCAACTCGGCGCGTTCCACCTGCCCCGTCGACAGGCAGAACACCACGTCGCCATCGAACGGTGCAAAGGCTGGACGCACCGCTCTCCCCAAACCCGCCATCGCCATCTTCGCCACACGCTGCGCCTCCGGCGGCGTCAGCACGACGTTGGTTGCGACACAGCAGATCGTGGTGTTGGTCCTGCCGCCTGAAGCAGGAGCCGCAGACCACATGCCGGGATTGCTCTTCGCGCCGCCCCAGTCATCGAGGTCGAGCGTGTAATCCGCCGGGGGACGCGCGCCGCCGAGCTCTCCATCCTGCTCGAACGGCCACGCCCAGTAAGCATCCGACCCGGGCATCTTCACCGACCCGTGCGAATTGACCGCCGCGATGGCGCCGACTGTCACGCCATCATGAGTCACCACGCTAGCGGACCCCAGCCCGCCCGCCTCACCGCCCGCACGCGCGCCAAAGCCCGCGCCGACACGTCCAAGATCAAAGCTGGTCTTCGCATCCTTTAGCGCCGCCAGGCCCAGCGCACGATAGGGTGGCGTCTCGCCCCACGCCTTGTCGCCGCCATTCGCGAGATCATAGAGGATCGCCGCCGGCACGACGGGCGACACCGGCACGGCTGCATTCTGGACGAGGGCATAGCCTTCCCGCGCTGCCCCCAAGGCGGCCGTCACGCCATCCGCAGCAGCGAGGCCGTAAACCGACCCTCCCGACAGCACGATAGCGTCGATCGCGTCCACCAGCGTGTCCGGCGCCAGCGCGTCAGTCTCCCGCGTTCCCGGCCCTCCGCCCGCGACCACGACAGCCGCCACCGCCCGCGCCGTAGGCCGGATTACGGTGACACCCGTGGCCACGCCCGCATCATGCGCCGATCCGACCAGCAGGCCGCCAACGTCGGTAATGAGATTCAGGGGGCCGGGGCGCGCACTCATCCAGCAGGATCCATCATTTTACAGGGCTTAACAGAGGGATGAGTTGCCGTCGCCATCCAACACTATATGGGGCTCTATGACGAGCGAACGCGCTCAGCGCAATATGGAGCGCCCCTGTATGCGCAAGACCCTGCTTGCCGGCTTTGCCTGCCTGGCCACCATCGGCATGGCGATCGCCTGCACCAATGTTCCTGCCACGTCGCACAGCACTGAGTGGCGCCTGTCCGGCCGCGCCATGGCGACTGCCGCCGACAAGCGCGCCGTCGACGCCGCCATCGCCGCAATGAATGCCGGCGGCAGCGCGGTTGACGCCGCCATCGCCGCCCACGCCGTGCTCGGCCTCGTCGAGCCGCAAAGCTCCGGCCTCGGCGGCGGCGGCTACATGGTCGTCTACGACCGCAAGTCGAACACCACGACCGTCTTCGATGGCCGCGAGACCGCGCCCGCCACCGCGACCGCTGACTACTTCACAATCAATGGCAAGAACCTCGGCTTCGTTGAAGCTATCCTCTCCGGCAAGTCCGTCGGCACACCCGGCGCTGTCGCGCTCTACAAGGCGGCGCACGAGAAGTTCGGCAAGCTACCCTGGGGCGCCGACTTCGATGCCGCGATCAAGCTCGCGGACGAAGGCTTCATCGTCTCACCCCGCCTCGCCAACTCGCTCGGCCCGCGCTTCCAGGCCGGCCCGCTCGGCAAGAGCCCGGCCAGCGCCGCCTACTTCTTCCCGAATGGCAAGGCGCTCGCCATCGGCGACAGGCGCACCAATCCGGACTACGCCGCCTCGCTGCGCGCCATCGCAAAGGACGGCCCCGCCGCGTTCTACGCCGGCGCCATCGCGCAGAACATCGTCGATGCGGTCCATGTCGGCGACATCAAGGGCGACCTCTCGCTGAAGGATCTTACCGACTACCGCGTCCTGCAGAAGCCCGCGCTCTGCGGCCCCTTCCGCGACTACAGTATCTGCTCCGCCCCGCCCTCGTCCTCCGGCGGCGTTGCGATGAACCAGATCATGTCGCTCTACGACCTGATCTCCACCGCCAGCCCGGACGCCACGCTTGAAGCCAACCTCCGTGACTTCGTGATCGCCGAACAGCTCGGCTATGCCGACCGCGATCACTACGTCGCGGATCCGGACGCCGTGACAGTCCCGGTCGCAGATCTTCTGAACCCGGCCTACCTCAAGTCGCGCGCCACCAGCGGCTTCAAGCCCGGCGACGCGCCGGCGCCCGGCGATCCTGGCGCCGTCGTACACAACAAACCGATCATCGACATGTGGGGCCGCGATACGAATGCCGCTGCGCCCGGCACGACGCAGATGTCCTTCGTCGATTTCGAAGGCAACGCCGTCTCCTTCACCGCCACGGTCGAAGGCCCCTTCGGCTCGCAGCGCTGGACCAATGGCTTCCTGCTCAACAACCAGCTGACCGACTTCACGCGACCGCCGACGCTCGGCGGCAAGCAGGTCGCCAACGCACCGGGACCGGGCAAGCGCCCGCGCTCGTCCATGTCGCCCACCATCGTGTTCGACAAGTCGGGCGACGTGTTCATGGTCACCGGTTCGCCGGGCGGCAACTCCATCGTCGGCTATGTCGCGAAGACTCTCGCCGCCGTGCTCGACTGGGGCGCCACCGCGCAGGAAGCCAGCGCCTTCCCGAACATCGTCGCGCGCGGCCCCATCGTGCGCGTCGAAACATCGGACGCCACCGCCGGCGTGAACCCGAACGGCAAGAAGTGGCTCAATGCCCTCACCGCCGCCGGGTTCAAGACGCAGGAAGTCACCGGTGAAGTGTCAGGCCTCAACCTCATCGTCGCGCGCAAGGATCACCTGGAAGGCGGCGCCGATCCGCGCCGCGAGGGCGTTGCGATCGAAGCCGTGAAGTAGGCACGTCGGGAAGCAGGGAACCTGACTGCATCGTCATGTAGCGAGCGCGGGTTCCACGGAACTCGTCAGAATACCTCACGTTGTGACTGCGATGCGGCGCCACTCTGGGGCCGCCCCGTATCACGTGAGGACACACCTTGATCAACGCCAAGCTCTCCATGCTGCTCGCCGCTTCCGTCATGGCCGTCGCGACCGCTGCCTGCTCCGGCCCGGAAAATACCGCCAGCCAGGCTGTGCCGACTGAAACGCCAGCGACGGGTCCGGTGGAAACCGCCGCCGTCGATACCGGCGTTACTGACTTCGTTGAAAAAGCCACGCTCTCGAACATGTTCGAGATCGAAGCCAGCAAGCTCGCGCTCGAACGCTCCAAGGTTCAGCCTGTGAAGGATTTCGCCAAGATGCTGGTGGACGCCCACACCTCTGGCCTCAGCGAACTTCAGTCTCTCGCCACTGCGGCCGCCGTCACGCCGCCAACGGCGCTCAACACTGACTACACGGCCAAGCTCGAAGCGCTGCGCAACGCCAAGGTCGAAGACTTCGACGACGTCTACATCGACCAGCAAACCGAAGTGCACGAGAACGCGCTTGGCTTGATGAAAGACTTCGCGATCAACGGCAAGGACGCTGGTCTGCGCGCCTTCGCTGCCAAGACGGCGATGGCCGTCGACGAGCACCTCAACAAGGTGCGTGCGCTCGACAAGTCGCCGGCTGACGATGTCACGAAAGCGCCGAGCTGATCCAACTCCAGAGGACGCTGACCAGCCCGACACCAACAGCGTCCAGAAGAGGGCCCGCGTGAACCGCGCGGGCCCTCTTTCTGTTGGAGCCGCCTAATCTTCTTCCCTAATCTTCTTCAATGTCCCGGCGCATCTTGTTCCTGGCGCGCTGCGACTTGTTGAGCTGCTTCCAGTGCCTGCGGTGCGCCGCCTCGGCGGCGGGGTCGCCTTTGCGCGCATCGAACGCGAGTTCGCCCTGCAGCTTGAGATAGGCGCGCCAGCGCTCATCCGTCAGAGAGCCGTCCGCCAGCGCCGCCAGCACGGTGCAGCCCGGCTCGGTTGTGTGCTTGCAGTCGCCAAACCTGCAGTGCGGGAACAGCTCGACGATGTCGGCAAAACTCGCCTCCAGCGCGGCGTCGCCGGCGAGCACGCTGAATTCGCGCATCCCCGGCGTATCGACAAGCAGCGCGCCGCTCGGCAGCCGGAACAGTTCGCGATGCGTCGTCGTATGGCGACCCCGATCGTCGCTGTCGCGGATCGCGCCCGTATCCATCAGCGTGGCGCCCGCCAACGCATTCAGCAGCGTGGATTTGCCCGCTCCTGAACTGCCCAGCAGCGCCGCAGTAAGCCCCGGCTTGAGCCAGGGATCCAATCCGTCAAGGCCAACGCCGGTCCGCGCCGACAACGCAACCACAGGCGCGCCGCCTGCGACCTCCGCGACATGACCGATCTCTTTTTCCGGCTCTGCGCTCAGGTCCGTCTTGGTGAGGACGATGACGGGCGCCGCTCCGCTCTCGCGCGCGGCCACAAGATAGCGCTCCAGCCGGCGAAGATTGAGATCGGCGTTCAACGCGGCCACCAGGAACACCACATCCACATTGGCGGCGATCACCTGCACCCCGCCGCCGCTTACCGCGCGGCGCGAAAAAGCGCTCCGTCGCGGAATCAGCGCGTGGACCGTCACTTCGTCGACGCCTTCGCCGCTGACCGCAAGCCAGTCACCGACGACCGGATGCTCGCCCGGCGATGCATCCGCCGCGAAGCGCCCGCTCAGCCGGGCATTGCGCTCGCCTTCGACCGTCATCACGCGCCACAGGCCGCGATGTTGCGCAAGCACGCGCGCCGGAGCGAGGCCGTCGGCGGCGTGAGGCGCGAATGAGGCCTGGAGCGCATCGCTCCATCCATAGAGGTCGATCATGTGTGACGGTCCAGCAGCGCCACGCTTGTAACAGCCGCCGGCGGAAAAACCTACGCCGCCGCAGGCACTCTCAGCCTGAAAACTGCGCCGCATTCGCCATTGGAGGCCAGCTCGAGCTCGCCCTTCATGCCGCGCGCCAGTTCGCGGGCGATGGCAAGGCCAAGGCCTGCGCCGCCACGCGAGGCCGATCCGGCGAAGGGCTGGAACAGACCTTTCACCAGGTTCGCTGGTATGCCCGGCCCATTGTCGATGATTTCGATCACCGCATCGCCGCCATTGCGGAAAATGTGCGCTGCGATCCTGCCCGGCTGGGAGCGCTCTTTCTGTTCGTTGATGGCCCTGCCCGCATTGCGCACGAGGTTGGCGACGATGCGGTGAACATGCTCGGCATCCGCAATCGCAACCACAGGCGCGGGCGCATCGACGCTCCACGCCACATTGCTGCATCCGGCAAGACCTTCGCTCGCCGCTTCATCGATTGTCGCGACGAGATTCACCTGACCGAGATTTGGCAGCGACGGTTCCGTGCGTGCATGGCTCAGCGTCGCTTCGGCGAGGTTCACGGCACGCTGGATCGCGCGCTCGAGGCGCGGGGCCGCGCGCTTCACGCGTGGATCTTCCGATTGGGCCAGACCTTCGGAGACGATCTGCGCTGCGGCCAGCGAGTTGCGCAGGTCGTGGTTGATCTTCGCCACCGCCTCGCCGAGTTCGGCCAGCCGCTTGCGCTGCCTGAAGGCTGCGGAGACGGTCATCTGCATCGATTGCAGCGCTGTGTTGGCGCGCCGGATCTCGTCCGATCCGCCCGGCCCCGGATCAATGTCGCCGCCTTCCGGCGCATTCGCGAAACGCACGATGCCGTCGGTCAGCCGGTCCATTGGCCGCACGACGAGGCGATAAATCGCAAAATAGACCAGCCCGCCGACAACCACCGCAACGAGAAGCGAGAACACCAGCAGCGTGCGCGAGAAGGCGATCAGCGCCTGCTTCAGCGCCGCCTCGGGCACGATGACCTCCATCGTCTCGTCCCGCGTCAGCGCCGGCTCCACGATGACACGCAGGAAGCGCCCGCGCGGCGCCAGCAGGTGATCGAACACGCCGACGATGCCGTCGACAAGCGACTGGTTGCGCATGTCGATCGAGACCAGGTCGCGGCCGATATCGACGGACGGCGGCAGGATCTCGCCCCTGAAGTCGGGCGCCTGCACGGCGACAGACACGACCTGAGCGCTCTCCAGCAGCTGGCGCGACAATTCCTCGCTGACACGGCCATCCGGGGCGGCTTCAACGGCGAGGGCCGCGATCTGCGCCGCCTGTCCGCGCTGCAACAACCAAGTCGTGCGGAACCCTGCGGCCAGCACCGGATAGGCCATGAGGATGGCGAACAGCACGAAACCTGTGGTCAAAAGCAGCAGTCGGCCGCGCAGCCCCGAGAAGAATCGCTTCTTCGGGCCAGCCGGCGCGTCCGCCGGGGCCTCCACCCCGTGAAGGTCGTTCGCCTCGCTCAGTTTTCGTCCCCTGGGCGTTTCCATTGTGGCGGCGCCTGCGGAGCCCAGTTTCAGTGGAAACTGGAGAGTGCGGGCCGCATCTCTTTATATTAGTCTGCCGTCGTCGTCCTGCTTCCCTAACGGCGCCGTCATCTTTTGCAGATGACAGGTTCCGGGAACAGCTGCAATCCCGTCGCAGGGGGCGAGCCTCGGGGAAAACGCTCGCCACGCGCTTGACTAGGCCGGATCGGCCATGTAGTTCCCCCGCCTTCCTGAAGGAATAAGGGGCAGTGACCCGTGGCCACCAAACGGACTTTCCAGCCGAGCAACCTGAAGCGCAAGCGGCGCCACGGGTTCCGCGCGCGCATGGCGACGAAGAACGGCCAGAAAATCCTGGCCTCGCGTCGCGCCAAGGGCCGCAAGCGTCTGAGCGCCTAAGCGCGTCTTCCGCCGCCCCCCCCGCCCCCTCCCAACCGACAAAAACACGCCGCCGCTGGAGGTCCAACGCCTCCGGTTACGGCGTGAATTCCTTTTTGTGGCAAATGGTTACAGCGAACGGCGCAAGCTGATCGTGGTCCAGGGCCGCCGCCGGGAGGCGGGCCGCCCCGTCGCCGGAGAAGGCTTCACCACCACCAAGAAGATCGGCAATTCGGTCACCCGCAACCGGGCGCGTCGCCGCCTGCGCGAGGCCGCCCGCATGCTCCTGCCCCATCTCGGGGTCGCCGGAGCCGACTATGTCTTCATCGCGCGCCAGGACACGGCAGAAGCGCCCTGGGCGCGTTTGCTTGACGATATGGAAATCGCATTGATAAGCCTCCGCCGCCGCCTGCTTCCCGCAGGCGATGGCGCCTCCGCAACCAGGACCTGATCCCCATGGAACAGCAAGAGCAGCGCAATCTACTGCTGGCGCTCGTCCTGTGCTTCGGCCTCTTCATGATCTACAACATCTTCGTGCTGGAGCCCCAGCAGAAGGCGCGCCAGGTCGCCGAACAACAAGCGAAGCAGAACGCGGTCGAACAGGTCACGTCTCCGACGCCGACCCTTCGCCAACGCGACGAAATCGTCACGGCCGAACTGGCGTCCGGTCAGCGCGTGGCGGTCACTGCACCGGCGATCGACGGTTCGATCTCTCTGCTCGGCGCGCGCATCGACGACGTGTCGCTCAAGAACTTCTACGAGACGATCGGCGACAAGGAAGCGAAGAACCCCAAGGGCGAGATCAAGCTGCTCGCGCCCGCCGGCACCGCCAACGCCTTCTACGCCACCGTCGCGTGGACCACGCCGAGCACCACCACCGATGACGTCGTCTGGAAGCAGACCAGCACGGGACCGCTGACTGTCGAGAACCCACTCAAGCTGGAATACGTCGCCGAAGCCGTTCACATCGCGCGCACGATCACCATCGACGCCGACTACATGTTCTCCGTCAATGATACCGTCACCAACACCGGCACGGCGGCCGTCACGCTGGCCGAGAAGGTGCAGTTGCGCCAGCTGCAGACCAACGACCTGATCAACGCGCCCCACGCCGAAGCTGGCGCACATCGCGGCGCGCTCGGCGTCTATGGCCCCGACAAGAACCAGCAGGTCAACTACCACGACCTCAACCAGGGCAAGGCGGTCTCGAAGAACGTCACCGGCGGCTGGAACGCGCTGACCACGAAATACTGGATGGCCGCGACGATCCCGGAACAGAACGAAGAAGTGCAGATGATCGTCGGCTCGGAAAAACTGAACGGCCAGACCACGTTCAGCGCCGGTTACGCCCTCACCCCCTATGTCATCGAGCCGGGCAAATCGATCACCAAGCAGGCGCGCATTTTCGCCGGCGCCAAGCGTGTCTCGGTGCTCGACCGCTACGAACACGCCAGCGGCATCCCCGCCTTCACTGATGCTGTCGACTGGAGCTGGCTGTTCTTCATCACCAAGCCGTTCTTCTGGCTGCTGATGACCTTCCAGGGCTGGTTCGGCGCGTTCGGTTTCGCCATCCTCGCCGTCACTGTCGTGGTGAAGATCGTGTTCTTCCCGCTGCAATATAACATGTACAAATCGATGTCGAAGATGCGCCTGATCCAGCCCGAGATGAAGGTCATCCAGGAACGCTTCGCAGCCGATCCGGCGCGCATGCGCTCCGAACAGGCCAAGCTGTTCCAGCGCGAGAAGGTCAACCCGGTGGCGGGCTGCCTGCCGCTCATCCCGACGATGTTCGTGTTCTACTCGCTGTTCCAGGTGCTCAACGTCTCGATCGAGATGCGCCACACGCCCTTTATTGGCTGGATCAGAGATATGTCGGCGGCTGACCCGACGACGATATTCAACCTCTTCGGCCTTATCCCGTGGGATCCGCGCACCATTCCGCTAATCGGCGGCATGCTCGGCATCGGCTTCTGGCCGCTCCTGTACGGCCTCACCATGTTCGGCCTGCAGAGCCTCTCCGCGCCGCCGACGGACCCGATGCAGCGCCAGATCATGCGCTGGATCCCGCTCCTCTTCCTCTTCCTCTTCGCGGGCTTCGCCGCCGGCCTCGTGATCTACTATGTCTGGTCGAACCTGATCTCGATCGTGCAGCAGTACATCATCATGCGCCGCACCGGCGTCGAGACCGAACTCGACAAGTGGATCAAGAAGCGTTTGAGCGCCAAGAAAGCGGCGTAGCGAGCGTTCGGACCTACGCCCTCGTGGTTCGACGGGCGCGTGGCCTTGCCGCGCTGCTCACCATGAGGGCTACTCCACTACTGGTCGCGCAGCCCTTGTGGTGAGCAGCGATCGAAGGAAGCGTCCGTCGAACCACGAGGGCGCGCTTACGGAACTGGCAACGAGCATGACCGACGTAACCTTCACCCCTGACCAGATCGAAGCCGCGCGGAAATTCTTCGGCCGCCCAGTCGCGTTCGTGATGGGCGCAGTCGCCATCGATGCCATGCCGCCCGGCGACCGTCCCGAGATCGCCTTCGCCGGCCGCTCCAATGTCGGCAAGTCCAGCCTCATCAACGCACTCTGCAATCGCAAGAATCTCGCGCGCGCCTCCAACACGCCGGGCCGCACGCAAGAGATCAACTTCTTCGATCTCGCCGAAGGCAAGTTCTACCTCGTCGACCTGCCCGGCTATGGCTTCGCCGAGGCGCCCCGGAAAAACGTCGATGTCTGGGGCCGTCTCAACCTCGATTATCTCCGCAGCCGCTCGAAACTCCGCCGCGTCTTCATGCTGATCGACGCGCGTCGTGGCGTCGGCGAAATCGACCTCAGCGTCATGAAACAGCTCGACACCGCAGCGGCGCAATATCAGGTCGTGCTGACCAAGCTCGACAAGATCAAGAAGTCGGAAGTGCCGGACCTCATCGCCGCAACGACCGAGACATTGAAGAAACAGCCGGCCGCCTACCCCAGCGTTATAGCGACTTCGAGCGAAAAAGGCCTCGGCATTGCCGAGCTGCGCGCAACCATTTGTGGATTGGCCTGAGCCCATCGGGTCTCCTAGACTACCCCCAATGCGTTATGGGGAAACGTCGTGAAAAATACGCTGCCCTTGTTGCTCGCTCTCGTCGCTGTCGCCGGTCCTGCCTCGGCCCAGGTGCCGCGTGGCTACACGCAACAATCCGCCGATATGCAGAAGCTCGAGAACAACACCGCGCTCAGCGCCCGCCGCTATCAGGACGGCGTCGACGCGCTCAAGGCAAAGAACTTCGCAGTGGCTGAAGCCATCTTCGCCGATGTGCTGCGCGAAAACGGCAATCATCCCGAAGCCAACTTCATGATGGGCGTCGCCAAGATGAGCCTCGGCAAATGGTCCGAAGCCAAGCCCTATCTGGATATCGCCGTCCAGAAGAAGCCGAAGGACCCTGACCCCAAGAGCCGGCTCGGCGTCACGCTGATCAAGCTGGGCGACGCGGAAGGCGCAAAGCGGCAACGCGACGATCTCGTGAAACTCCAGAGAGACTGCGGGGGCAATTGCAAGAACGCCGAGTATATCGATCGCGGCATCGCCATGATCGACGCCACAACACCCTGATCACACTGCCGCCGGTCGCGCAGGCGACGAAATAAACTCGTACCGCCATGTCGGGCCCGAAAGCCTTGGCCCGTCCTACTGGACATGGGCCGGTTGAGGCCCCACATCGCGGGTGGCCGCCTCAAGAGCCATCATAGATACGACCTCGGGGATCTCCTCTTGACCCAACCCGTCCTGTCCATTCGCGGCCTCAGCAAGTCCTACAAGGGCGGGCTCCAGGCGCTGAAGACCGTCGACCTCGACATCCAGCGCGGCGAGATCTTCGCCCTGCTCGGCCCCAACGGCGCGGGCAAGACGACGCTGATCAACGCGGTCTGCGGCATCGTCACGCCCACCACCGGACAGATCACCGCCGCCGGTTACGACACGCGGAAAGACTACCGCTCCGCCCGCTCCCTGATCGGCCTCGTGCCGCAGGAAATGCACGTCGACATTTTCGAGACCGTCTGGGCCGTCACCACCTATTCGCGCGGCCTCTTCGGCCTTCCGCCGAACAACGCCCATGTCGAACAGGTCCTGAAAGACCTCTCCCTCTGGGAGAAGAAGGACGAGAAAATCCAGGCGCTCTCCGGCGGCATGAAGCGCCGCGTATTGATCGCCAAGGCGCTCGCCCATGAGCCTGAAATCCTCTTCCTCGACGAACCCACCGCTGGCGTTGACGTCGAACTCCGCCGCGACATGTGGGCCCTCGTGCGCAAGATGCGCGACCGGGGCGTCACCGTGATCCTCACCACGCACTACATCGAAGAAGCCGAGGAGATGGCCGATCGCGTCGGCGTCATCGCCAAGGGCGAACTCATCCTCGTCGAAGACAAGAAGACACTGATGAAGAAGCTCGGCAAGAAGCAGGTGAACTTCGAACTCGCCGAACCGCTCAGCGCCCTCCCCGATACGCTGAAAGAGTGGGACCTCGCGCTCGCCGACAGCGGCCACCGCCTCGAATACACGTTCGACACCACGGCCGAGCGCACCGGCGTCGCCTCCCTGATCCGCCGCATGAGCGAGCTCGGCATCCAGTTCAAGGATCTCGAGACGAAGCAATCCTCGCTCGAAGACATCTTCGTCAGCCTCGTGCACTCGGCGAAGCCCGCCGTAACCGCCGACGTCAGGAGCTGATCCCATGGCCGACGCAACGACCACCCAGCCCACCTACGCCCCCATCGTCCGCAACGTCCCGGCCTTCAACGGCCACAGCGTCTGGGCGATGTACCGCTTCCAGATGGTGCGCTTCTTCCGCACCATCGGCGAAAGCCTCGCGACGCCCGTCATCACCACCGCACTCTATTTCGTGGTCTTCGGCTCCGCCATCGGCAGCCGCATGGCGCCCATCGTGCCGGGCCTTGAGTACGGCTCCTTCCTGGTGCCGGGCCTCATCATGCTGTCGATCTTCACCAACTCGATCTTCAACGCGAGCTTCGGCATCTACTTCCCGAAATTCACCGGCACGATCTACGAGCTGCTCTCGGCGCCCGTGTCCTACTTCGAGATCGTCATCGCCTTCGTCGGCGCCGCCGCCACGAAATCCGTGATCCTCGGCCTCGTCATTCTCGCGACCGCCTATCTCTTCGTGCCGGTCACCATCCTGCACCCGGTCGAGATGGTGCTGTTCCTGATCCTCGTCTCCTTCGCCTTCAGCCTGTTCGGTTTCATCATCGGCATCTGGGCGCAGAGCTTCGAGCAGCTGAACTTCATCCCGATGCTGATCGTGACGCCGCTCACCTTCCTCGGCGGCGCGTTCTACACCATCGACATGCTCCCTGAAGGCTGGCGCGGCATCGCCCAGCTGAACCCGGTGGTCCACCTGATCTCCGGCTATCGCTGGACCTTCTTCGGCCTCTCCGGCGACAACGTCCTGCTCAGCCTCGGCGTCACGGCGGGCTTCATCCTCGTGCTGCTGACGGTCGTCGGCTGGATGTTCAAGACGGGCTACCGGCTCAAGAACTGATGGGATAAGGAGGATCGTCCGTTTTCGGAGGTTCTGCCTTATGCTTCGTCGACTCTCATTTGCCGCTGGTCTCGCCGCCATCTCGGCCTCTCCGCAATGGCGCTCGCGCAGCAGCCGCCTGTCGTCACCCCAATGACGCCGGAGATGAACCCGACCTACAGCTTCGCGCGCCCGACGCCGACTATGTCCGCAAGGAAGTCATGATCCCGATGCGCGACGGGGTGAAGCTCTTCACCGTCATCGCCATGCACAAGGGCGTGGCGAACGCGCCGATCCTTCTGACCCGCACAGTCTACAATGCCGGCAAGGCGACATCGCGCATGGGCAGCCAGCGCCTCGTCGACATTCTGCCGGTGATGGACGCCGAGTTCGTCAACGACGGCTATATCCGCGTCTATCAGGACGCGCGCGGCCGCAACAAATCCGAAGGCGAGTTCGTGATGAACCGCCCGATCATCGGCGCGCTCAATAAGACCAATGTCGATGAATCGACCGACGCCTACGACACCATCGACTGGCTAGTGAAGAACGTGCCGGAGTCGAACGGCAAGGTCGGCATCACCGGCTCGTCCTATCTCGGCTTCACCTCCCTCGTCGCCACCATCAACCCGCACCCGGCGCTGAAAGCCTCAGTGCCGCAGAGCCCGATGGTCGATGGCTGGATGGGCGACGACTGGTTCCACAACGGCGCCTTCCGTCAGCCCAACTTCGACTACGTCACCTCGATGACGACGAATGCCGGCGACAGCAACAACGTGCCCAACGGCTCGGGCGACGACTACGCCACCTTCCTCGCCGCCGGTTCGGCCGGCGACTATGCGAAGAAGTTCGGCCTCGACAGCTACCCGTTTGTCCAGAAGCTGTTCCAGAACCCGGCCTACACGTCCTTCTGGTCGGACCAGGCGGTCGACAAATGGTTCAAGGACAAGCCGCTCACCGTGCCGACCATGCTGGTCGTCGGCCAGTGGGACCAGGAAGACAGCTATGGCGCGCCTGCCGCCTACAAGATGCTGGAACCGAAGGACACCAACAACGACAAGCTGCACCTCGTCATCGGCCCGTGGCGCCATTCGGGCGTGAACTATCCGGCGACCGAACTCGGCTTCTACAAGCTGCCGGGCGACACCGGGCTCGACTTCCGCAGCCGCTACATGAAGCCCTTCCTCGACCACTATCTGAAAGGCGCGCCGGATCCGAAGACACCGCCGGTGCTCACCTACCAGACCGGCATCAACAAGTGGAACGAAACGCAGAAATGGCCGGGCGGCGTGGCGACGCCGCTCTACCTGCAGGCAAACGGCGAACTCGGCTGGACCAAGCCGACAGCCGCCGCCACCGCGCATGACGAATACGTATCCGATCCCGCCAAGCCGGTGCCGTACGTGCCCCGCCCCGTCCACCTGCGTGACCGCCTGTCGTGGACGACCTGGCTCATCGCAGACCAGCGCTTCGTCTCTGGACGCCCCGACGTTCTGGAATACACGACGCCCGCGCTCGGCGCCGACGTCCACATCATGGGCGCGCCGCAGGTCAACCTGTTCGCCGCCACGTCTGGTTCGGACAGCGACTGGGTCGTCAAGCTGATCGATGTCTACCCTGACGAAGACACCTACGCCCCGGAGACGGCAGGCGTGCAGATGGGCATCGGCTTCGAGATCTTCCGTGGCCGCTATGTGAGGGATTTCGCCAAGCCCGAAGCCCTGAAACCGGGCAAGGTCGAGGAGTTCAAATTCGGCCTGCCGAACGTCGACCACGTGTTCCGGAAGGGCCACAAGATCATGGTTCAGGTCCAGTCGACCCTGTTCCCGCTCTACGACCGCAACCCACAGACCTTCGTGCCGAACATCTTCTACGCAAAGGCAGCGGACTACAAAAAGGCCACGCAAAGCATCTACCGCTCCGCCGCCCAGCCCAGCGCCGTTGTGCTGCCGGTGGTGAAATAGGCTGGTGAAATACGGTCGCGGCGGCGGCCTCTTCATCCCGCCGCCAAAACCCGCTAGACCGCGCGCCATGAACAAGATCCCGGCCTCGATGCTCGACCCCAACGCAGACGCATTCGCCACCGCGCGACTGCTCTCCGAGGCCCTGCCCTATATCCAGCGCTACGACCGCCAGACGATCGTCATCAAATACGGCGGCCACGCCATGGAGAATGGCGAACTGGCGGATGCTTTCGCCCGCGATGTCGTCCTGCTCAAGCTGCTCGGCATCAATCCGGTCGTGGTCCATGGCGGCGGCCCCCAGATCGGCCGCATGCTCGAAAAGCTCGGCATCGTCTCGACATTCGAGGACGGCCTGCGCGTCACCGACGCCGCCTCGATGGAGATCGTCGAGATGGTGCTGGCGGGCGGCATCAACAAATCCATCGTCCGCGCCATCAACGCGGCCGGCAACCAGGCCTTCCAGATCGACGGCGCAGACCCGGATCGCGTCACGAAAGTGAAAGCCGTCGGCCTGTCCGGCATCGACGCCAACCTGATCTCCGCCACCAAGCTCACGCGCACCAAGCGCGACCCTGATTCGAATATCGAGCGCGTGGTCGACCTCGGCTATGTCGGCGAGCCCGACAAGGTGGACATTTCGGTCCTGCAAGCATTGGCCGCCCAGGCGGACGATGACTTCATCCCCGTCGTCGCCCCGGTCGGCATCGGCCCGGACGGCAAGAGCTTCAACATCAACGCCGACACCGCCGCCGGGGCCATTGCCGGCGCTCTCAAGGCAGAACGCGTGCTTTTCCTTACGGATATCGCCGGCGTGCTCGATAAATCGGGCAAACTGATCGAGAAACTGTCGATCGAGGAGGCGCGCGGTCTTATCGCAGACGGAACTGCTCAAGGGGGGATGATTCCCAAGCTTGAAAACGCCATGCAGGCAGTCGAAAAGGGAGTCGGCGCCGCCGTAATTCTCGACGGGCGGCAACGCCATGCCCTTCTGATGGAGCTGTTCACCGAACATGGCGCGGGTACGCTCGTTCACAACCAGAAGCCGCGCAGCTAACTTGCTGCTGCGCCTCGTCTGCCTGCTCGGCCTCGCCGGCGCGCTCATCATCCCGTCATCCGCCCAAGGCGGCGACAGCGGCTGGCGGCTGTGCAACAGCACCAGCTACGTCATCGAATCCGCAACCGGCCGCCCCGATGGCGAGGACGTCATCGTCGAAGGCTGGACCCGCATCCGCCCCGGCCAGTGCGAGATCGCCCTTCCCGGTCCGCTCAAGAACGGCGTCTATTTCGTCTACGCCCGCACCTCCAAGGCCCATCGCGGCGGCGAGCGCGACTGGAGCGGCGCGACCCCGCTCTGCATCGACACCAACGGCTCCTTCGCCGTCGAGAACCCGTCCTCCTGCCAGTCCATGGGTCTCGAACAGCGCAACTTCGCCGCCGTCCGCATCGACGGTCGCTCGGGCTCGATGTCGTTCAAGGAGACCGATCTCTACGACAAGGCGAACCAGTCGCCCCAGAACGCCGGCATCCAGCGCCTGCTCAACGACGCCGGCATCTTCCAGGACGTCGTCGACGGCTATCTCGGCCGCGAAAGCCGCGCCGCCATCAACGCCTTTCTCGCCGAGCGCAAACTGCCGCTCACCACCACGCAGGCCGAACTGATCGACGTGCTCGAAGACGTCGCCAACCGCCGCGCCCGCCAGGTCGGCATGGAGCTGTGCAACCGCACCGGCAGCCGCATCCTCGCCGCCATCGCCCGCTCGCGTCCCGACGGACTTGAATCGCGCGGCTGGTGGATGATCGACGCCAACATGTGCGTCCGCGCCGTCGACGAAAGCCTCATCACCGCGCCGCACTACGTCTTCGCGGAAATGACCACCGACGCCGGCATCCGCCGCCTCAAGAACGCCGCGACCATCTTCTGCACCTCGCGCGCGCAGTTCGCCATCGTCGGCAACCAGAACTGCGACGGCCGCCGCTACCGCCCCGAAAAATTCGTCGAGACCTCCCCGCCCGAGGAAGGCAAGCTCGTCTACGAATTCTTCGACACCGCGTTCGGGCCCGCGCAGCTGGACTAGCGGCCTACTAGGCGTAACCGCCGCAGCCTGGGCTCAGGCGCAGCGCCTTCAGCCTCCGGCGTCGCAGCTGCGGTTTCCGCATCAACCTTGAGACCCGCCATCCACTCGACGCCCAGTCCGAACTTCGGCTTGCCTTCTGCTTCGCGATAAGCCGTCACCTCAGTGGCGAGCTTGTTCCACGCATCCACCGCATACGGCTTGAACAGCTCCGATGCGACATACGCATCGCATGTCTCGCTCAGCACGCAGATCTGCAGCGCATCGAAGAAATCGAAATAGACAAAGACATCGTTGAGCTTCAGCGCGTCCGGCGAAACGCCCTCCGTCCCGTCATTGTAGATCTTCTCACGCGCCGCCAGCTGGTCGCTGCGATTGAAGATCTCGAACATCTTGAAGGTCTCGATATAGGTCGCCTTCACGTCCTGATTGATCTGGCGTTCCTGCAGCGCGTAGTCCTTGTCGGCCTGCGCCTGTTCCGCCTCGATCGCCTTGTGCTGCTGGTCGATGGCGGTCCACCCGCCGACGCCTGCGCCGATCACGCCCACCCACGTCGCGATGATCGCCGAAACTCCCGCAAACCCCAATTTTTCCGCCACGATACTCCCCAATGGCCCGTCGCCCCGGGCCCGGCAATCACCGTGACACACCGCAAACGCCCGCATAGCCGTGACGCGACGACAGACACCGAAGAAATCCGTTTGGCGCCCCAGCGTTCTCGCGTTAATCCGCCTCCTGCACGCACGATGGTGCACACGAGGAGACCGGCCCATGACCACAGAGCTCGAACAAACGATCGACGCCGCGTGGGAAGATCGCGCCTCGCTCTCGCCCTCCACCAAGGGCGACGTTCGCAAGGCCGTTGAGAGCGCCCTCTCCCAGCTCGACTCAGGCGCGCTGCGCGTGGCGGAAAAATCCGCATCCGGCGACTGGGTCGTGAACCAGTGGCTCAAGAAGGCCGTGCTGCTGTCGTTCCGCCTCAACCCCAACCAGCGCATGGGCCTCGACGGCCAGTCAACCCGGTCCCTACTGGGACAAGGTGCCGACCAAGTTCGAAGGCTGGAGCGACGCGGAATTCGCCGAGGCCGGCTTCCGCGTCGTCCCCGGCGCCGTCGTTCGCCGCGGCTCCTTCATCGCGAAAGACGCCGTCCTGATGCCCAGCTTCGTCAACATCGGCGCCTATGTCGGTGAAGGCACCATGGTCGACACCTGGACCACGGTCGGCTCCTGCGCCCAGATCGGCAAGCACTGCCACCTCTCGGGCGGCGTCGGCATCGGCGGCGTGCTCGAACCGCTGCAGGCCAACCCCGTCATCATCGAGGACAACTGCTTCGTCGGCGCGCGTTCGGAAGTTGCTGAAGGCGTCATCGTCCGCGAAGGCTCCGTCATCGGCATGGGCGTCTATCTCGGCAAGTCGACCCCGATCGTGAACCGCGCCACCGGCGAGACGCTGCTGGGTGAAGTCCCGCCCTACTCCGTCGTCGTCGCCGGCAACCGCCCCGGCGCCGCGCCGATGCCCGGCCAGAACTGGACGCCCTCGCTCTACTGCGCCGTCATCGTGAAACAGGTCGACGCGCAGACCCGCTCCAAGACCAGCGTCAACGAACTCCTGAGGGCATGATGTCAGGCACGCCGTCCTCCGTCGTTTCGTTTGCTGGCGCTCATCCTGGATCTGCCGGGAGACTGGTTTGACATGACCAACGTAGGCGCCTCCGGCCCGCCGACGCTGGCGCATGGCAGACGGGGTTGGCGCCCTGCAATTCTCCGTCGACCGCTACACGGACGGGAAGCTGCCCAACGCAACGCCGACGGACATCGAACATATGTTCTATGCGTTCTGCGAGCGCCATCGCCTGGCGATCGACCCGACCGCATGGACCAGCGGCACGATCTTCGGAACCGGCGGCTCACGCGCAGGCGCGGTTCAGCTCATTGGCGTCTGGTACGTCTCCGACGGACTGAATTTTGCCTTCGCCACCTACACGAGCGAGAGGCCGGACGACGAAGCCGCGCAGCGCGAAGTCCACCAGGCCGAGCTGATCGCGAAATCCATCCGGTTCGTCTGAACCCCATGAAGAAATCCGCCGCGCCCTCTGCCTCCGCCGGCTACTCAGGCAAAAGCCTCATCGACAAGCTCGGCCTCAAGGATGGCGCGAAAGCCATCGTCATCGCGCCACCCGCCAACTACGCAGACCTCACCGACAACGCCGCCATCACGCCAAAGAAGTCTGCCCCCGCCACCGGCAGCTTCGACTTCATCCATCTCTTCGTGAAGACCACCGCCGATCTCGCCCGCGACCTCCCCAAACTTGAATCCCGCCTCGCCACCGGCGGCATGATCTGGGTAAGCTGGCCGAAGAAGACCTCAAAACTCTTCGTCGACCTCACCGAAGACGGCATCCGCAAGATCTGCCTCCCCATGGGCCTCGTCGACGTGAAAGTCTGCGCCGTCGACGCCGACTGGTCCGGCCTGAAACTCTACCGCCGCAAGACCTAAGCACCTCTCCCTGTCATTCCGGACGCGTGCAAAGCCGCGAGCCGGAACCCAGGAGCCAAGCGCACAAATCTGGAAGCGTGCCCCTTGGCACGCGTTCCCCGCGAAGGCGGGGATCCAGTCTTTGCGCGCAGCGCAAACCTCTTCGGCAACGCCCCCGCCTGTCATCCCGGAAGCGCGAAGCGGCTCTCCGCTCCGCTCGGCCGGGATGACAACCGCGCTCTGGGCCAAGAGTTACACCCCATTTTGTTGGATGAGATCCGCACTTATCCAGCAGCCCGCTTTTCCGCGCCTCCAGCAATCTCAATGACTTGCGCGAAAAATAGGGTGGATTGGCGTTCGGCAAATCGGCCGGGCTCCGGACGCACGTATAGTGGCGCCCATGAAACGCCGAAGCCTTCCCCTCTGGCTGTTGCGTGACGTCCCGGCCTTGCTGGGTGTCATGTTCAGCTTCTGGCCGCTGATGATCCTCGTGATCCGCAGCGGCTTTGCCGCCATGCGCGGAGAGAAGGTTCCGAAATCCGTCTTCGACGTCATCCCGATCCTGCTCGCCCACGCCGAAGCAAGGCTCGACTTCGCTCTCTGGCGCGAAGCCTATCGCCGCCTCGGCTGGAGCCACCGCCTTGTGACGTTCACCGCCTTCGCACCGCCCGCGGACTGGCCCGAGACCGAGCGTCGCTTCGAAGCCTATCGCCGCGCCAACATGAACCTCGAGGCCACCGTGCGCGCCTATGTCGACCACCTGCGTGCGCAGTACGGCATCAACCAGCGCGAAGCCGCATCGGCATCGCGAACGCGCGCCGGTTCGCGCGCTCCCATGCTGGCAACGCCTCGAAGTCCGCCTCCTCGCTCGCTCAGGCGGGGGAGGTGGCAGCGCGACGTCTTCGTCGCGGACGGAGGGGGCTGCGTGCGCACGCGCACGCGGCCCTCCGCTCAATCCAAATTTCCGAAAATCAACCCCCAACCCACCTCGCAGATCCCACCTGCGAGATCGCACCGCCATGCCCGCGCGCCTAGCCCTCGGAACCCGACCACCCGTTCGCGCATTTTCTCCACCAGACCCAGCGGAGGCCGCACATGCAGTTTGTCTATCTCATCCTGTTCATCGTCGCCGCAATCCTGGCCGCCGGTCTGATCATCGGCGCAGCCTTCAAGCTGATCGGCTTCGGCATCGCGGCTCTGCTGGTCGTCATCGCCGTATCATGGGTCATGAACAAGGTTCGCGGCCCCCGTACGCATTAGGGAGCGCGCATTAGCGCGGAACACATCGCCTCGCCAGGCATTCTCCACCCGACCCTTTTGGCGCGGAGCCAAGACATGCCCTCATTCGTTCTCTATCTGCTTGGTTTCGTGATCCTGTCCGCCGGCATCCTGTTCGGCGCCAACATCCTCGGCGTCAGCATGGAATGGATTGCCGTGATCGGCATGGTCCTGCTCGGCATCGGCGTCATCACCGGTGTCGCCAAGACGCGCCGCCGCGACGCTCCCGCCGCAAGCGAACCGTCGACTGACAATACCTAGAGCCTAGTAACCCTGCCCCACGCCGCCATCGAGCACGAGATTGCCGGCGGCCACGGGCCGCGGAACCTTCACCTCTTTGACAACCTTGGTCATTGTCTGGCGCGTCGCCGGTTCGCAGATCGTTTTCTTCGTCGCGACCTTCACCAGCTTCACGCCCGGACCAAACTTGCGCAGCAATGAGCGCTCATTGCAGTTGCGCTCCGGGATCTGCGTCCGGCACTGCACCACGCCGCCCGGCCCATGCCACAGCGCCTCGCCCTTGCCGCACGAGAATGTCTCGCCCGTCTCGAAACTGGCAGCGCCATTCACCATCTCACCCATCGTCACCTGCATGTGCGTGCCGGCGACACAGCGATAGATCTCGCCCTTGTACTTGCCATCGACCGCCATCTCGCCATCGACGCGCGACGCCGGATGCGGCGTGTTCTTGTCGTCAATGCAGACCGCCTCGACCGGCCGCGTGCGCAGCTCCTCGGTCAGCTTGTCGATGCAGTAATTCTCCGAACCGATCACATTCTCCTCGACGAAGCGCGTCTCATACCCGCCATCGACCGAGAGATTGCTGATCGTGCTCTGCGACACGCCGGGGTTGCTGTAATAGCCACCGCCACCGCCGATGAAATAACTACCCGCAGAACCCGAAGCCCCTGCAGATGAATAAGCGCCGGCCGACGCCGAGCTCGATGCACTGGCCGATGCCACAGCCGTCGATGTCGCGCCCACGCTGACATTCGCCGTCGCGACGTTCACGCCCGGCACATTGACGACAAGATTCCGCGGCGCTGAGCAGCAGCCGCTCGAAGGCGGAGGCGGGGGCGGTGACGGCACGGGGCTGCATGTGTTGCACGACTGGCCGACGGCGGTGAGCGCTGTTGCGCCCAGTGCTGTCGCGATGCCGGCGCCTGCCAGCATGTGTCGCCATGAAACGCTCATCGGGAGCCTCCGTCTGGTCTCGCGTGGATGGCTGCAAGTCCCGCGCCTTTTCGCGCGCCAGGGTATGCCGCCTCGCAGGACGCGCCACGCCCCACAGGCGAAATCGGCCGTTTTGGACCGCGATTCCCGTGCCGGGCGGTATGGCCCGTGCGCTGCAACAATACTCACGCAGGTCGGGCTTTTGGTCTGCTCATCTTAAGAAATGCCGCATGGAAGCGATGAACATCCATCCGAACACACGCGTCGTGCTCGACGCGTGGAAGCGTCTGAGCGACGGCGCGCAGGCCAATGAAGGCCCCGCGACCGACGACGACGCCAGCCTCGTCGGAAGCCTGTTCGTCCTTAACCATATCAGCGAGCGCGATTTCGCCTTCCGTCGCGCCGGCGCATCCATCGAACGACTGTTCGGGCGCCAGCTGATCGACCACAATTTCCTGTCGATCTGGAGCGAAGCCGACCGTCACCTTGTCGCCGCCGGCCTCGCCGTGGCTGTGCAGGACAGTGGGGCAACCCTGATCCACGCGCGCGGCGAGACGCTGGCCGGCAAGCGCATCGACCTCGAATTCTCGCTGGCCCCGCTGGTTCGCGAGGACAGCGCCTCGGTTCGATTCCTCGGCCTCTGCCAGACGATCACGCCGGAAGAAGTTCTTAACGGCCGCCCGGTCAGCCGCCTTCAGGCGCTGGCGATCTATCCCCCGGCGCCGGATCGCGAAGCCGCAATTCGCCTCGTCGCATCACGCTGATTGCATCTCGCACGGAACCGGCGCGCGCAAGATTTTATGAACCATTGGCCGTTAACCTTGCCTCGGCAGGGGGAAACCCCATTTGCGCAAAGTGGGGTCGCGGATGCATCTGGCTCAAGCCACCGAACGACCCTCCCTTCGCCGCGCCGAAGGGCTTGATCGCCGCCGTTTCCGCCGTGTGATGTGGCAGGTTCCGGTTCGCGGCCTCACCGGTACGGGCGAGGAATTTTCCTGCACGACGGTCGATGTCTGCGCCGGTGGCCTGCGTATCAATCTCGCGCGGCCGCTTGAGAAGGGCGACAACCTGGTTCTCTACATCGAAGGCGTCGGCCGCGTCGAAGGCTCCGTCGCCCGCGTGCTCAACGAGATTGGCTACGCTATCGAATTCAAAGTGCCGCCGCGCAAGCGCGAAAAGATCGCCGACGCACTCACCTGGCTGATCAACAAGGAAAAGCTCGGCCTCGTCGACGAACGCATCGCCGAGCGCCGTCCGTCTGCCGGCCAGATCATCGCGACCCATGGCAAAGGTGTCTCAATCGCCTGCGCCATCGCCGACGTCTCGCTCTTCGGCGTCGCGCTCAAGACCGCCGGCCCCCGCCCGATGATCGGCGACCGCGTCCAGATCGGCGAACGTGCCGGCACCTGCGTCCGCTACATCGACGGCGGCTTCGCAGTCGATTTCCGCACACTGCACGGGACGGATATCTAGCGCCGCAGTCCTACTCGCTGTCTTTCATGCAGGCATCAAAACCGCTTTCGGACATTTGCCGAACGGTCGCTCCATCGCTGGGAAGCTTTGCCTCCTTCCAGCACCGGTCGCGGCGTTCGGACTCCAACCGACTTGGCGTATACTTGAACCTCATACGTACCGCTGCAGCGTCCTTCGCGCTCATGCCCATCCTGCAAGTCGCAATGTCGCCGTTGATGTGGAAAGCGGGCGACGCAAACCTCCGCATCGTTTCAAGAAAATCCTCGCGGATGTCGTCCTGCGACACCCCTTCCATGTCTTCCTGTTGAAGCAGCGAGTCTGAAAGTTTGAATGTCACCGGCGGATCGAACGCATAGGGTGTAAGATCCTTCCGTCCCAGATTCTCGACGAGCGCCGGGTCGTATTCGGTGTATGGGTCTCCGCAGGTTGCGTAGCCTCCGCCCCGGACAGGGTGAAGCGCATCGAATGCGTATTTGTCATGGTAAAGCTGGTCCCCGATCTGAAGGACATAGAGCACGACGGGACTTTCGTCCGCAAAACGCGGGTAACCGTAGTGGTCGTACACGACAAAATCGATGACCTTGCCATCGAACTTCCCCTCCAGAAGCTCAATGAGCCGGTAACGTGCATGGAAACGCGCGTCCATGCAGATGCTGCCATCCGGACATACATAGCCGACTTCCTGCACCGCAATCTTTTCACCGATGAAGGCGATCGTCTGTCCCGGGTCGCCGCCAACAATCGTATTGTTGAAATCGGGAATATCCGCATCCGGCTTGAGCGCGACGCACGCCGCAGCGAAAAGACACAGCCCGACCCAGACAATCCGCATGCCACCCTTCCAAAACCACGGTTTCGCAGTGGGCCTCCATACACCGCACTGCACGGTCATTGGCCCGCAAGCGAGCGCGCCCACGCGCCCACACCTTCGATCAGCAACGTCCAGTCCAGCAACGCGGGCATGACGAACAACAGCAACACGCCGCCGCTGATCGTAACCGGATGAAAGCCGCGCGTTGATCGCCAGTCGTGAGTCAGCAGCGTGATCCATGCAATCCAGCCCAGCGCAATCTCCGGTGGGAAGTGCGTCGGAAAATACGGAACGATCATCTCGCCAAGACTGCGAGCGGGCGTCAGCGCCGGTCCCATCGTGACAATGCCCGCCCAATACATCAGCCGCTTGTGCGTGGGCGTATCGCGCCGTTTCGCGATCGCGGTCGCAACCAACCCCGCGAAAAAGACAAAGCCGAAGAGATTGCCGATGACGAGGTCTTCGACCGGAAACGGCAAGACAATGCCCGCTTCCGCAAGACGCGCGGGCTGGTTCAAAGTGGCATAGACACCCACCAGAATCACGGCGACCGCGAGCCCTGCTCCGGCCATCCCCAGGCGCCGATGCAGATCGGTACGCTGCGCCGCGACCAGAATTGTCTGCGCAAGAAACAACAACTGCCACGCAGTCATGATCAGCCCGTGGACGATCAGGTAGGCGGGCAGTTGTTCAGTGCGGAACTGGAAGCGCAGATAGAAGCTCGGCAGAAATCCCGCGAAGACGATCAACGTCATGACCACGGAGGCAACGAGAAGGAACCTGTCGCGTGGCATCACGCGCCGGTTCGGTTGCTGCCCACCTCGATCGACGTCCCCCGCTGCCATGCCCTACTCGTACCCGCTATCCTCGAGCATGCTCGCATAGCGGTGCACCATGTTCTTGACGTTCATCAGGTGCGAGAGGTCGCCAGTGCGCATCGCATAGGCGGCGAATTTCACGGGGCTGGCCCAGTAGTACATCTCGGCCTGGTCGGCCATGCGTGGCCACGTCATGCCGCCGGCAAACTCGTAACGGCGGATGAGATCTTCCAGCGCCTCACGCCCCGCCGCTGCGAAGTAGAGCGTGAAATCCGTCGCCGGGTCGGTCACTTCGGCATTCGACCAGTCGTCCAGCGCCACAACCTTGTAGTCCGCATCGACGAAGATGTGCGGGTGATAGATGTCGCCATTCACCAGCGAGACGTGCTCGGGCCAGAAGCTGTCGTCGTCGATCCACTTCTGCCACAGGCCCCACATCTTGTCCGGCACGGGGGCGAGCGTGTTGCACTCGTCCATCCGCTGCCGCATCCGCTTGCGGGCTTCCTCAGCCGTGACAATCGGAATGCCGGCCGCCGCCGCCGCGCCGATATCCAGCGCGTGCAGCTTGGCCAGGATGCGCGCGAGACTTTCCGGCAGTGTCTGCGGCACGCTTGCCTGCGGCAGGCGCCAGATCAGCTCGCCCAGCAGCGGATCGATCTCCGCCGCCGGAATGCCGGGCAGCACACGATAGGCGATCAGCTTGTCCGAATAGACCTGCCAGTCGGGGATAACGGTCGGGACCTTGCCGCGCACGTGATCCAGCACGCGCTTCTCGTTGCGCGCCTGCGCCTGCACGTCGCCCCGGCGCGGCGCGCGCAGGACCCAGTATGAGCCCTGCACATCGCGCGCGGTCGCCATGAAGTATTCGGCATCGCTGCCGCTGACGCGCAACATCGAGGCATCCTTGTCGAGCTCGATATTGTGCGCAGCCGCCAGCTGCTTGAAGTCAGGTGCAGTCGCCAAAGCGGGTCTCCGTATCCCCCAGCCCGCTCACACTCACATGATCAGGCTTCGTTTTTCCAGACCGGTTTGCGTTTTTCGGCGAACGCCTTGGGGCCTTCCTTGTGGTCCGCCGACGCCATCAGCTTCGCGATCCCCGGCACCTTGTGATCGAACGCGGTCTTGAGGTCAGCCGTGTTGAGGCCGGTCAGGACGGCTTCCTTGGTCGCCTTGATGGCCATGGGGGAGCATTCCATCATCATGCCTGCCCAGCGCTTGGCTTCCTCGAGCGCCTTGCCCTGCGGGGCTACGTCCGTGACGAAGCCGATCTCCTTGCCTTCTGCTGCGCCGACGACGCGGCCCGTCAGCATCATGCCCATGGCCTTTTTCAGCGGCACCTGACGCGGCAGGCGGTGCATGCCGGACGCCAGCGCTGCGAACCCCACCTTGGGCTCCGGCAGCGCGAACTTGGCGTTCTCGGCCGCGATGATGAGGTCCGCCGCCAGCGCGATCTCGAACCCGCCGCCCATGGCAAAGCCGTTCACGGCCGCGATGACGGGCTTGAAGAGGTCATAACGCGAGGTAAGCCCGCCGAATCCCGAGGCCGGCATCGGCACGGGCGATTTCTGGCCCGAGGCTGCGAATTTCAGGTCGTTTCCGGCCGAGAACGCTTTTTCTCCGGCCCCGGTGACGATGGCGACCCACAGGTCCGGATCGGCGGCGAAATCGTCAAATGCCTTGCCCATCTCCGCATTTCCCATGGGATGCAGGCAATTCAGCTGGTCTGGGCGGTTGATCGTGACGATGAAAAGACGGCCATCCGTCTCGGTCGTGATGAACTCATAGGCGCTCATGCAATCCCTCCTGCAGCTTTTCGTTTACCTTTGAACAAGGTGCTTTCCCGTACAACTAGACCCATTGGGCGGATTGCGGAACACGCTGTCTCTATGACCGACACGCTGGAACTCCGGCAGCCTGTGGATACAGGCGATGAGACCGGGACGGAGCTCGCTCCGCCCCCGTTCGAAGGCGTGAAGTGGCGAATCAAGATTTCCGACAAGGAATACGGCCCCTACCCGCGCACCCGCCTCATCGACTTCCTGAAAGAAGGCCGCGTCCAGGCCGGCACATTCATCGCCTGCGGGACCGACACGGAATATCACCGCGCCGACCACCACCCCAACCTGCGCTGGGACTTCAAGGGCCCGAAGAAGCGCAAGTTTGGCGATCCCCGGCTCGACGCCGGCGAGGTCGAAGTGCCGGTCTGCAATTATTTCATCGCCGCGCGCCTGCTGGCCGGCAATGAACGCTTCGAGCGCGTGCTGCGCGAAGCCGGCAAGATGACCCGCGCCGCCGGCGACATGTGGGTGCTGCGCTCACGCCAGACGATCCAGCAACTCCGCAGCCAGCTGACCCTTGCGGTTAAGCCGCATGAGCACTTCATCATCGTGAATGCGTCGAAGGACCGGCTCGCCTGGTACAATATCGGCGTCGAGAACGACATCGCCGTGCGCGGTGTCTGGGACGCTGACGAAGTTCAGTAGCTCGCCCGATCCAGCTCAATGCGCTATTGACCGCACGCGGGCTGATCGCCCTGCATCGGAGACACGCGCCTTGGTCCGCAGAAAATTGCACAATGAACATCACGCAGTCGCACGCATCGGCTGGCTGCGCGCGGCCGTGCTTGGCGCGAATGACGGGATCATTTCGACGGCCAGCCTGATCATCGGCGTGGCGGCTGCAAGCGTAGATCGCAATGCGGTGCTGATCTCGGGCGGTGCGGGGCTCGTCGCCGGCGCTCTCTCGATGGCCGCAGGAGAATATGTCTCCGTAAGTTCTCAGTCGGACGCAGAACAGGCCGACCTCGCGCGCGAGCGTCAAGAACTTCGCGACATGCCGGAGATGGAGCGGCAGGAGCTGGTCCATATCTATATGGACCGCGGCCTTACGCCGGATCTTGCCGCACAGGTTGCGGACCAGCTGACAGCGAAGGATGCTCTGGCGGCGCATGCGCGCGACGAGCTTGGCATTTCTGATCTCACCGCCGCCAAGCCCATTCAGGCGGCGATTGCTTCGGCCTTCTCGTTCTCGATCGGCGCAGCGCTGCCGCTCGCGGTCGCTGCACTGGCGCCGAGCCCGGGCACGGAATGGCCGGTCGGGATTGCGTCGGTGCTGTCCCTTGCCCTGCTCGGCTACCTCGGCGCCTGGGCCGGACAGGCAAAGCCGCTGAAGCCCACGGTGCGCGTCGTCTTCTGGGGCGCCATTGCCATGGCGGTCACCGCCGGCATCGGGCGGCTGTTCGACGCGGTTATCTGAGGCGCGTTACTGGCCGCCCTGCTGAGCGCCCGTTGGCGTGTTCGGATACTTCGCCAGAAACTCTGCGGGCACGGGAAACTTCACCAGCGCATCACCGACAGGCAGGCCCGGACGCTGGATCAACCCATCGATGGCGCCGAAGGCGGGCGCTGGCGGCACGTCTTCCGACTTCGGGATAGTTGGCGCGGTAGCTGATCACGGAGTTCACTTGCCCGGCAGCATCCGGCGTCAGCACGAAGGCCGGGATCGCATTAATGCGCATCGCATAGGAGATATGCGTCTTCTCGCCTGCCGGGCCCGTGGGGCTGTAGTCGGCATTGCGCTTCAGCGCGTAGTAGACCGCCGGAAGCTCGATCCAGCCGAGCACTTCGACGACCGTGCCGCGTGCATTGACCAAGGCATCGTAGACCGTCTTCCACGGACGATAGCCGCCGACATAGCCTTCCAGCGTGTCGTCGGGCTTCAGCGTCAGCTTCACCTGCGCCTGCAGCAGTTGCAGATCGCGCGCGCCGCCGGGATCGCGGGTCCAGACTTCGGCCATCGGTGCTTTCGACGTGATCACGCCGTTTGACGATTTCGCCTTGAAGATACCTTCCAGCTTCGATGGCTTGATGCGGAATGTGTAGTCCGGCGAGATGGCGCCATTGCCGTCTTTCACGACCTTGTCGCCGCTCATGTAGAGGCCGACATCGACATTATCGTCGTTCATCGGATCATTGCCCGCGCCGTGCAGCACGACGAGGACGGTCCACGCGCCATTGCGCATGGTGTCGTTGGTGCTGATCGCTCCGGACGACAGACGCGGTGGACCACGATAGCTCTTGGCGCAGCCGAGGGCGTGGTAGAAATTGTTGTCGATGCCGGTCTCGCCGGTCGGGCTGGTGAAGCCGTTCGTCTTGTTGCCGTCGAGATCGAAGCCTTCGCCGATCTTGCCGGAGACTTCCACCATGCCCGGATCAGGCGTGGTCCACGGCTGCATGTAGACGTTCTCGCGATGCTCGCCGCGGAACGCCATCTGGTTCTGGCCGTGGTTCGGTTCGCGGCTCGGGTTCGAGGGATCGCGCAGCCAACGCGCCTCGGCCTCGGTATAGCCCGCGCGCATCAGCACCTTGACCCAGTTGATCTCCGGATTGGTGCCGGCGGGACAATCCGTGCCCGGCTCTGTGAGGCCCGACTTGGCGCCGAAATAGTTCGCCGGCTCGTACCAGTCGACCACATAGGTCTTCGTCCACTCGGCATGAGCCGCACCACAAAAGCCAGCCGACATCACGGCCAGCACACCAGCCTGCAGGAAACCCAGTTTCATCCCGTCCCTCATGCCTAAGATTTACAGTCGGGTTAGACTGTTAACTAACCGAGGTTTTGGCGTCGGGCGACCCCCGATCTGCGTCTCCGGGCTCATCACGTCTGCGGAAACCGCCCCGGATCGCGGCCTCCCGGCCTGCGTCACCGGGGCGGCCCGCCGGCCCCCTGCCCAGTGGCTTTTATCCACAATTGCTGTATGGGAGCGCCACACCCGGCCTCCCCTCCAGCTCCCCTGCGGGACGGCCCCACGCTACGAAACGATTCCCATGCCCTTCCCTGCCGTCCATCCCGCGCTTGACCGCGCCCTCTCCGCGCGTGGCTATGCCGAGCCCACGCCCGTCCAGCTCGCCGTCGTCGAGGCCGACCAGAACCCGGATCGTCCCAATGCGGACCTGCTGGTCTCCGCCCAGACCGGCTCGGGCAAGACGGTCGCTTTCGGCCTCGCCATGGCCTCCAACCTGCTCGGCGGCGCCCAGCGCTTCGAGCGCGCCTCCAAGCCGCTCGCCCTGGTGATCGCCCCGACCCGCGAACTGGCGATCCAGATCGGCCGCGAATTCGAATGGCTCTACGCCGACACCGGCGCCAAGATCGTCCAGTGCGTCGGCGGCATGAGCGTGCGCGGCGAACAGGGCCAGCTCGAGCGCGGCGCCCACATCATCATCGGCACGCCGGGCCGCCTCAACGACCACCTCGACAAGGGCTATCTCGACCTCTCCGACCTGCGCGTCGCCGTGCTCGACGAAGCCGACGAGATGCTCGATCTCGGCTTCCGCGAAGAACTCGAAACGCTGCTGACGGCCACGCCGGAATCGCGCCGCACCCTGCTGTTCTCGGCCACCATCGCGCGCGGCATCGCCCTGCTCGCCAAGAACTACCAGCGCGACGCGCTGCGCATCGACACCACCAGCGCGACCCAGCCGCATGGCGACATCGACTATCGCGCCATCCGCATCATGCCCGGCGACGTCGAACGCGCCGTCGTCAACGTGCTGCGCTTCTACGATCCCGAGCGCGCGCTGGTGTTCTGCCACACGCGCGAAGCCGTGCGCCACCTGCACGCCGCCCTGCGCGAGCGCGGCTTCCATGCCGTCTCCCTGTCCGGCGAGATGGGCCAGCGCGAGCGTAACGAAGCGCTGCAATCCCTGCGCGACGGCCACGCCAAGGTCTGCGTCGCGACCGATGTCGCCGCGCGCGGCCTCGACCTGCCCAACCTCAGCCTCGTGATCCACGCCGACCTGCCCACCAACAAGGCCACCCTGCTCCACCGCTCCGGCCGTACCGGCCGCGCCGGCAAGAAGGGCGCTTCGGTTCTTCTGGTCCCGCACATCAAGCGCCGCCGCACCGAAACCGTGCTGCAGTCCGCCAACATCACCGCCACATGGGCCGGTCCGCCCAGCGCCGACGACCGGGGGCTTGTTCATGAGCAAATAGCGCGAAAATCAAAAAGACAACACGTATGATAACAACAGAGGAGGCGATTTTGAAATGAAACATCATTTTCACTTAACAGCAGACTGGCCGGAAACCGAAATGACATCGGCGACATTGAGACCGGTGACTTAAAAACGAAGATTTCGATTCCGGAAGCGATGGACGGTCCTGGCGTCGGGACGAATCCGGACGAAATGTTACTCGGCGCAGCCGCAACCTGCTACATCATAACGCTTGCCGCGATGCTCGAGCGCAGCAACATCAAAAAGTATCGCTGACGATGGAGTCTGAAGGCATCGTCGATGTGACGAACGGCGTCTTTACGATTGTAATCAAATCATTCATCGTCCCACGTTGATTTTACCTGCCGATACGACAGAGGCAATGGTCAAGATGGCACGTCGCCTCGCGGAAAAAGCGGACCCGGAGCCGTTCGACGCGGTGCTCGCCGACCTCGACACCATCGTCATGCCGGGGCTGTCGCACTGGCAGTCGCCGGCGTTCTTCGGGTACTTCCCCTGCAACGGCACACTTGGCAGCGTGCTCGGCGACTATGTCTCCACCGGCCTCGGCGTGCTGGGGCTGGCGTGGCAGTCGAGCCCGGCACTGACCGAAGTGGAGGAAGTCGCCACTGACTGGCTGCGTCAGATGGTCGGGCTTTCGGACGCCTGGCAGGGCGTCATCGAAGACACCGCGTCCACCTCCACGCTGCTGGCCCTCATCTGCGCGCGCGAGCGCGTCACGAGCTACGCCCTGGCGCGCGGCGGCCTGCAGGCCGAGCCGCACGCGCTGGTCATCTACGCCTCCGCCTACAGCCACAGCTCGGTGGACAAGGCGGCGCTGCTGGCCGGGTTCGGCAAGGACAACATCCGCCACATCGCCTGCGACGCCGCCTTTGCCATGCGCCCCGACGCGCTGGCGGCCGCCATCGCCGAAGACCGCGCCGCCGGCCGCATCCCGTGCGCGGTCGTGGCCACGACCGGCACCACCACCACCACCGCGCTCGACCCCGTGCGGGCGATTGCCGAGGTCGTCGCCGGCACCGGCATCTGGCTCCACGTCGACGCCGCCATGGCAGGCTCGGCGATGGTGCTCCCCGAATGCCGGTGGATGTGGGACGGGGTCGAGGCGGCCGATTCGCTGGTCGTCAACCCGCACAAGTGGCTCGGCGCGGCCTTCGACTGCACGGTCTACTACGTGCGCGACCCCGAGCACCTCGTGCGCGTCATGTCCACCAACCCGAGCTACCTGCAGTCGTCGGCCGACGGCCGCGTGAAGAACTACCGCGACTGGGGCATCCCGCTGGGGCGCCGCTTCCGGGCCCTGAAACTGTGGTTCCTCATCCGCGAACAGGGCGTCAGCGGCCTGCAGGCGCGGCTGCGCCGCGACCTCGAGAACGCGCGCTGGCTGGCCGCCCAGGTGGCGGCGGCCCCGGGCTGGCGCGGTGCTGGCGCCGGTGCCGCTCCAGACGGTGTGCGTGCGGCACGAGCCCCCGAATCTCACCCCTGAAGCGATGGACACGCACACGCAGGCATGGTGTGATCGCATCAACCGGTCGGGCCAGGCGTACCTGACCCCGGCCACGCTCGACGGACGCTGGATGGTGCGCGTCTCGATCGGGTCGGAACAGACCGAGCGCGCCGATGTCGAGCGCCTCTGGGCCGTCATGCAGCACGAGGTCACACGATGAGCACGAGTCCTGCCGCCGCCACCCCGTTTGCCACCGCCGCCGCCCGGGCCGAACACGTCGCGCGCGGCGTGGCCGAGACCCACCCCTTCTTCGTGGCCCGCGCCGAAGGCACGCGCGTGTGGGATACCGAGGGCCGCGAGTACCTCGACTTCATCGGCGGCATCGGCGTGCTCAACACCGGGCACCGCCACCCGAAGGTGGTCGAGGCGGCGAAGCGGCAGCTCGACGGGCTCATGCACACCTGCTTCCAGGTGGCCAGCTACGACGTCTACGTGGAACTGGCGGCGCGGCTGAACGGGCTGGTGGCCGGGGGCCCCAACAAGACGCTGCTGCTCACGACCGGCGTCGAAGCCACCGAGAACGCCGTCAAGATCGCGCGCGGCTACACCAACCGCCCGGCCGTCATCGCCTTCAACGGCGCCTTCCACGGCCGCACGCTGCTGGGCCTGTCGATGACGGCCTCGAGCACCGGCTACAAGCAGAACTTCGGGCCCTTCGCGTCCGAGGTCTACCACACGCCGTTTCCCTACGAATACCGCGGCGTGAGCACGGCCGATGCGCTCAAGGGCCTGCAGCAGGTGTTCGACACGCGCGTCATGCCGTCGCAGGTGGCCGCCATCATCATCGAACCGCAGCTCGGCGAAGGCGGCTTCGTGCCGGCGCCGGCCGCCTTCATGCGCGAGCTGCGCCGCCTCTGCACCGCGCACGGCATCGTGCTCATCGTCGACGAGATCCAGACCGGCTTCGGGCGCACCGCGAAGATGTGGGCCTACGAGCACTACGACATCGAGCCGGACCTCGTGACCATGGCCAAGAGCCTCGGCGGCGGGCTGCCGCTGTCGGCGGTGGTGGGCAAGGCGGCGATCATGGACGGCCCGGCCGTGGGCGGCCTCGGCGGCACCTACGCCGGCAACCCGGTGGCGTGCGCGGCGGCGCTGGCCGTGCTCGACGTGTTCGCCGACGAGCAGGTGCTCGTGCAGGCCGGCGCGTCAGGCGGCGCAGACCTCGGCGGCCCTGGCGGCGATGCAGGCGGCGCATCCGCAGATCGGCGACGTGCGTGGCCTGGGCGCGATGCAGGCGATCGAGATCGTGAAGCCGGCCGACAAGGCGCCCGACGCGGCGTCGGCGCAGAAGATCGTGGACCTGTCGCGCGCGCGTGGCCTGCTGCTGCTCAAGTCGGGCACCGCCAAGAACGTCATCCGGCTGCTGCCGCCGCTCACGACGCCGCCCGACGAGCTCGCCCGCGGCCTCGACATCCTCGCGGGCGCGTGCCGCGAGGTCTTCGCATGAGCGCGACCTTCGACGTCCAGAATCCGGCCACCGGCCAGCGCGTGCAGAGCGTGCCCGACGCCGGCCTGGCGGAGGCGCGGGTCGCGGCGACCAACGCCATCGAGGCCTTCCCGGCGTGGCGCGATCGCAGCGCCTACGATCGCTCGGCGATCCTGCGCCGCTGGTTCACCCTCATCATCCAGGACGAAGACCAGCTCGCCCGGCTGATGACCGAGGAGATGGGCAAGCCCATCACCGAGTCGCGCGGCGAGGTGAAATACGCCGCGGCGTTTGTCGAGTGGTACGCCGAAGAGGCCAAGCGCGTCTACGGCGAGACGGTGCCCAGCCAGTTCACGCACAAGCGGCTGCTGGTGCGGCCGCAGGCCGTGGGCCCGGTCTACGCCGTGACGCCGTGGAACTTCCCGGCGGCGATGGTGACGAGGAAGGCCGCCCCGGCGCTGGCGGCCGGCTGCACCGTGGTGCTGAAGCCGGCCGAGCAGTCGCCGCTCACCGCCATCCGGCTGGAAGAGCTGTGGCGCGAGGCCGGCGGACCGGCGGACGTGTTCCAGGTGCTCACGACCTCGCAGCCGGCGCTGGTGTCGTCGGTGTTCTTCGACGACCCGGCCATCCGCAAGCTCACCTTCACCGGCAGCACCGAAGTGGGCGTGCTGCTGGCGGCGCAGGCGGCCAGGACCGTCAAGCGGGTGTCGCTCGAACTGGGCGGCCACGCGCCGTTTCTCGTCTTCGACGACGCCGACCTCGACCTCGCGGTGCGCGAGGTGGTGGCCTCGAAGTTCCGCAACACCGGCCAGACCTGCGTGCTGCGCCAACCGCATCTACGTGCAGGCCGGCATCCACGACGCCTTCGCGGCCAGGCTCGCCGAGGCGGTGAAGGGCCTGCGGATGGGCGATCCGCTCGACGCCGCCACCAACGTCGGCCCGCTGGTGGACCAGCAGGGTCACGACAAGGTCGCCGCGCACGTCGCCGACGCGCTCGCCAAGGGCGCCCGCGCGCTGGTCGGCGGGCAGGCGCGCGAGGGCCTCTATCTTCGAGCCCACCGTGCTGACCGGCGTGGTGCCCGGCATGCGCATCCTCGTGGAAGAGACCTTCGGCCCGGTGGCGCCGCTCGTGCGCTTCGAACGCGACGCCGAGGCCGTGGCCGCCGCCAACGGCACGCCCTTCGGCCTGGCCGCCTATCTCTGGACGCGCGACCTGTCGCGCGCCTTCCGCGTCTCCGAGGCGCTCGACTTCGGCATCGTCGGCGTGAACGACGGCGTGCCCTCCACGCCGCAGGCGCCGTTTGGCGGCGTCAAGGCGTCGGGCCTGGGCCGCGAGGGCGGCAAGTGGGGCATCGAGGAGTATCCTCGACCTCAAGTACGTGTCGATCGCCCTCGGCTAGGCGCGCACGTCAGCACAACGGAGCGGCTGAGGAGCCATGCGGCAACAGCGTCATCGATTCGCGCCGGGGTGGCGGTGGCCATCGTCGTGAGCGCCGCGTGGGCCAGCCGTCGTGGCCACCGAGCAGTCCGCGGCCCGCATGGCCGCGGCCGCCACCGATCCTGGTCGCGTCGCTCTCGCCCGACGAGCGCGCGAAGGCCGTCTTCGACTACGCGTCGGACGAGCGCCTGCACTGGCACTTCATCCCCAACGAGATGTTCCCCCGCAAGGGGCTGGCGTTCCGCGCCATGTCGGCGGCGCAGAAGGACAAGGCCCACGCCCTGCTCAAGACCGGGCTCAGCCAGAAGGGCTATCTCACCGCCACCGCCATCATCGGCCTCGAAGACGTGCTGCGCGCCATCGAGAGCAGCCCGCGCTTCGCGCGCTCGCCGCTCGACTATCAGTTCACGGTGTTCGGCACGCCGGGGCCGCGCGGCCTGTGGGGCTGGCGGGTCGAGGGCCATCACCTGTCGCTGCACTTCGCCATCAGCGATGGCCGCGTCGTGTCGACCTCGCCGCTCTTCACCGGCGCCAATCCCGCCGAGGTCAAGGACGGCCCGCGCGAAGGGCCTGCGCGTGCTGGCGCCGCTCGAGGACGCCGGGCGCGCGGTGGTCGAATCGCTGACCGACGCGCAGCGCGCCACGGCCGTGCTGGCCGGCATCGCGCCGAACGACATCGTGTCGGCCAACAAGCGCGACATCGCGCCGCTCACCCCGGCCGGTCATCCCGCTGGCGCGGCTCACCGCGCCGCAGACGCGAGGCGGTGATGCGCCTGCATCGGCGCCTACACGTCGATGATGGCGCCGACCTGGCGGCCGAGCGGATGAGCCGCCTGACCGCCGCGGGCCTCGACGCGCGTGACGTTTGCGTGGGCCGGACCGACGGCGCGGGGCGCGAAGCACTACTATCGGCTGCAGGGCCCGACGTTCCTCATCGAGTACGACAACACGCAGAACGACGGCAATCACATCCACGCCGTGTGGCGCGATTTCCAGGGCGATTTCGGACGCGACGTGCTCAGGGAGCACATCGCCGCCGACCACGTCGCGGTAGACCGGAGCGAGCCTACGGCCTGCGCGCGACACCGATTCCGGGAGCCACGTATGACCGTTCGCCTGTTGCTCGACTCTGCTCGTGGCCGCCGTCGTTCACCGGCTGCGCCCCCGCCGCCGCCGGCGCCGGCCGGCACCGACGCCGCCGGCCGGCGCGCGGCCGAGCGCCCCGAAGAGGCCGCCGCCTGGTGGGCGCATGTGTCGTTCCTCGCCGACCGACGAGATGCGCGGCCGCGAAACCGGCAGCCCCGAGCATCGCAAGGCCGCCAACTACGTGGCCGATCAGCTCGACGCGGGCCGGCGTGCAGCCGGCCGGCAGCAACGGCTTCCTGCAGCCGGTGACCTTCCGCTCGCGCAAGATCGACGAGTCGAAGTCGAGCCTGGCGCTGGTGCGCCGCGGCAAGGAGACGCCGCCGTCGTGCTCGGCGACGACGCCACCTTCGGCATGCGCATCGACCCGGCGCCGCAGGTGGACGCGCCGCTGGTCTTCGCCGGCCACGGGCTGGTCGATCCCCGAAGTGGACCACGACGACTTCGCCGGCCTCGACGTGAAGGGCAAGGTGGTCGTCTACCTGGCGGGCAGCCCCCGCAACGTGCCGGGCGCGCTCAGCGCGCACTACCAGTCGGCCGGCGAACGCTGGGCCACGCTGAAGCCGCCTCGGCGCCGTCGGCACGATTGCGGTGGCCAACCCGAAGTCGATGGACGTGCCGTGGGAGCGCTCGGCGCCGAACCGCCTGAACCCGCCATGGCGCTGGCGGACGCGTCGCTCGACGACACGGCCGGCCAGCAGCTCTCGGTGGCCTTCAATCCCGCGAAGGCCGAGCGCCTGTTCGAGGGCTCGGGCCACACCTTCGCCGAGATCCTGAAGATCGCCGACGAGGGCAAGGCGCTGCCGCACTTCGCGCTGCCCGCGTCGGTGCGCGCGACGGTGGCCGTCGACAGCCAGAACGTCGAATCGCAGAACGTCGCCGGCATCGTGCGCGGCAGCGACCCCGACCTGGCCGACGAGTTCGTCGTCCTGACCGCGCATCTCGATCACGTGGGCATCGGCGCCTCGATCGCCGGCGACGCCATCTACAACGGCGCGATGGACAACGCCTCGGGCATCGCCACGCTGCTCGAGTCGGCGAAGGCGGTGGTGGCGGCCCGGCCGAAGCGGTCGGTGGTGTTCGTGGCGGTCACGGCGGAAGAGAAGGGCCTGCTCGGCTCGCGCTACTACGCGCTCAACCCGACCGTGCCGAAGGACGGCATCGTCGCCAACATCAACATGGACATGTTCCTGCCGCTCTTCCCGCTGAAGACGCTGATGGTGCTCGGGCTCGACGAGTCGGACCTCGGCGACGACGTGCGGGCGGTGGCGACGGCGATGAACGTCGGCGTGCAGGCCGATCCCGAGCCGCAGCGCAACCGCTTCATTCGCAGCGACCAGTACAGCTTCATCCGCGAAGGCGTGCCGGCGCTGGCGATGAAGGTCGGCTACGACGAAGGATCGCCGGAAGCGAAGATCGCCGCCGACTGGACGCGCGAGCGCTACCACGCGCCGTCCGACGATCTCGACCAGCCGATCGACCGCGGCGCCGCCGCCGCCTTCACGCAGATGATCGGCGACCTGTGCGTGCGGGTGGCCAACCGCGACGCCCGTCCGCAGTGGAAGGACGCCAGCTTCTTCAAGCGCTTCGTCAAGCCGGCGACCACCGAGACGACGGCCGAGCGTCCGGACGCCCGATGACACCGGCGCGCTCGCGCGCGGCTGCGCCCTGCGCGCCTGGCCGCTGGACTGGCGGCGCCGTCGCTCCTCGCGCAGACCCCGCGCACGCACCGTCTCGAAGCCACGCCGTCCACCGTGGCCTACGGCTACTACTGGGCCGAGGCGGCGCCGGCGCTGCGCATCGCGTCGGGCGATGTCATCGACGTCGACACGCTGCTCACGAACACCCCGGCCGGACTCGAACGCGCCGGCGTGCGCGCCCGACAAGGTGCAGGCGTCGCTGCGCCGCATCGTCACCGAAGTGACCGGCGACCGGCGCGGACCCGGCGGCCACATCCTCACCGGTCCGGTCTACGTCGAGGGCGCGCTGCCCGGCGACGTCCTCGAAGTGCAGGTGCTGTCCGATCGACCTGCCGCTCGACTACGGCTACAACGGCTGCAGCGGCTTCCTGCCCGAGAACTGCGATCGCAGCGTGCCCATCAAGATCGTGCCGCTCGACCGCGCGGCGATGACGGCGGAGTTCTTCCCCGGCGTCGTCGTGCCGCTCCGGCCGTTCTTCGGCAGCATGGGCGTGGCGCCGCCGGCGGCCGTCGGGCCGCGTCAGCAGCAACCCGCCGAGCCGCTTTGCCGGCAACATGGACAACCGCGAGCTCACCGCCGGCTCCACGCTCTACATCCCGGTGTTCGTGCCCGGCGCGCTCTTCGCCGTGGGCGACGGACACGCGGCGCAGGGCGACGGCGAAGTGAGTCAGACCGGCATCGAGACGTCGCTGCGCGGCCGTCTCAGGCTCACCGTCCGCAAGGGCGACGTCGCTCAACTGGCCGCGGGCCGAGACGCCGACCGACTACATCAGCATGGGCGCCGATCCGGACCTCGACCGTGGCCACGCGCATCGCCGTCCAGGAGATGGTCGACTTCCTGGCCGCGCACGCGCGGCCTCACGAAGCATCAGGCCTATCAGCTCGTGAGCGTGGCCGGGCACGTCGCCGTGACGCAGCTGGTCGACCGGCCCACGATGGGCGTGCACGTGAAGGTGCCGAAGAGCCTCTTCAAGTAGCGGCGGCCGGCCCGCGCGGCGGCGCTTACTGCAGGCCGGTGCGCCACCGTGCCGTCGGCGCGGATGGTGAGCGCGTCGCCCGGCCTCGCCGTCGTTCGCACCCACCCGTCGGCGAACCGGACCTCGACGTCGTAGACGCCGGGCCACGGCGCCGCGACGAGCAGGTCGTAGCCGTTCTGCGCCAGGTAGCCCGAGCCCGATTCGACCATGCGGAGCATCGTCACGTCCGGGCCCGCGGCCGGGCGGAGGCGCACCGACGGCCCTGCTGGTTCATCCGGCCCTCGGCGTCGACGATGCGGAGCGTGATGGTGTCGGCGGCCGCGGCGCGCGTGCGCAGCGTGCGGAACTGCACGAGCCGGACCGGGTTGCCGGCCGGAGACGTGCCCCCGACGGTCCACCGGCTCACGATATCCGGGGTGCCCGATCGGTCGAGGTCGGCGCAGGCGAGCAGGTCGTTGGCGACGGCCGGGCCGGCGGCGAAGTGGGATGGCTGCAGCGTCCCGCCGGTGTTGACCAGCAGATGCGGCGACGCCGAGAGACGTCAGGCGGTCGTTGCTTGGCGACGACGACGTCTTCGAAGCCATCGCCGTTGACGTCGCAGACGTTGAGACCGAAGCCGAACGTGTCGCCCGCTCGTCGCTGCCGTCGACGATCGTGCCGGCGTCGAACGTCGCCGCCGTCGTTGCGGTAGAACCGCGTCACGTTGGTGTCGTGGTGCACGAGGTCGAGATCGCCGTCGAGGTCGGCATCGAAGAGACGCATGCCCTCGTCGAAGCGAGTCGGCAGGTCGCAGGCGTGCCGGCGACGTCGGTGAAGGTGAGGTCGCCGTTGTTGATGAAGCAGCTGCGAACCGACGTGGATGTCGAGCCAGCCGTCGTCGTTGAAGTCGAGGGCCTGCGCGCGCTTCGGGCGGCGCGTGGGCGTTGAGGGCGAGGCCGGCCGACGCCGAGAGGTCGGTGAAGTGGCCGGTGCCGTCGTTGATGAGCAGCCAGTTGTGGCCGCCGTCGCCGAGGTGCGTGTAGGCGGGATTGAAGATGTCGAGATCGCCGTCGTTGTCGAAGTCGGCGGCCAGGATGGTCTCGCCGCAGCCGCGCACGCCGAGCGCCGTCATGGCCGGGTCTTCGGTGAAGCCGCCCTGCGGCTGGCCGACGTGCAGCACCGACGTCGGAACGCACGGCTCGTTGGCCGGCACGTAGACGTTGGTGAAGATGTCGGCGAGCCCGTCGCCCGTGAAGTCGGCGAAGCGTGAGTCCTTGCGCGGGCCATCCGCGTTGAAGCCGTCCAGCCCCGCCGGCGCCAGCGGATACGTCGCGAACGTGCCGTCGCATCGGCCCCAGGCGCCGATCAGGTCGAGACAACCGTCGCCGTCGATGTCCCACAGCGCCGGCGTCACGTTGCCCGGCCAGTCGGCGTAGTCGGTCACGTCGAAGGCCGGCACGCTCGTGACGCGGCTGCCGCCGGTGACGACCGGCCCGTGAACGCGGAAGACGCGGTAGTAGACGTTCTCGCCGGGATCCACCAGCGGCGCGATGGCCGGTGAGGTCGTGGCGTCCACGAAGGGCAGCCCCGGGGTCGAGCGGATCGAGGTCGGCGGCCGACGTGGACCAGTAGACGCGGTAGCGTTCGATGCCGGCCTGCATCTGCCAGTGGACGACCTGCGATTGCGGCTGCCGGATGGCCGTCGTCCACACCGGCGCCGCCGACGCGTCCGCGGACGTGCCGCAGGCGTTGCCCGCAACGACGCCAACCGCGTAGTGCCCCGCAGGCAGCGGGCGCTGACACCTGCCGGACGGTCGTGTCGAAGGCGAGCGTGAGATCGCCGCTCACCTGCACCGTGTAGCGTGACACCGCCGGGCCACTCGCCGGCGGATTCCACGCAATCGTCAGCCGCCCGTCGGCCTCCCAGGCGTGGAAGTCCTCCGGGGGCTGTGGTGGTCCGGCGCACGCGCCCGGAAAGGTGAGCGTCACGGGATTCGACGGCGCACTCGGTCCGGCGGCGTTGGCCGCGCGCACGCGCGAACGTGTAGGTTCCGGGCGGCACGCCGGCCACCGTGAACGACTCGCCGACCGGCAGCGGCAGCACGCCGTCGAGCGCGCCGGACACCGACAGCCACAGGCGCTGAGGGCCGCCTCCCGCAAGCGTCGACGTCCACGACAGTGCGAGCGAGTCGCCGGCGGCGAGACCCAGCAAGTGCGCGGGCGCGGACGGCGCGGCCAGTCGCCGCGAGGTCACCGACGACGAGCGCGATCTCGTTCGACGCGGCGCTGCGGCCACCGCTGCCCACGGCGTGCACGCGCACCAGGAACCGGCCCGGCGGGGCGTCGAAGGTGAAGACCGTGGCCGTGCTGCCCGTTGGAATGCTGCCGAGCACCTCACCGGGCAGGATACCGCCCTCGATCACATAGCCGGACGCGCGGGGGCCGGTGAGTGCCGCCTTCCAGGCCAGCGTGACCGTCGAGTCCTGGCGCGCCAGCACCTGGAGCCCCGTCGGCACGTCCGGCGCCGACGTGTCGGGAACGGCTGTGCTGGGCGCCGCGGCGCCGCGCAGGACACTCGCGCTCCCTCCGGCTGAACTGCAGATGGCGAGCGTCGCGACGACGGCGAACGCGACGCTGCTCGGACGGGCCATGCGGCCACGTCGTTCGCACGAACCGTGCCGCAATTGCACCGACGCACGGCAGCCGTTCAGTGCAGATCGAAGCGATTCGTGCGCCTAGCTGGAACGAACCGGTCGCGACACCGACACGGGACGCCAACGTGACGGCGATGGCGCCACCGCCGGCGTCACGAATCCGGCGAACCAGCTCGACTACTTCGCGGTCTTCCGGCTCTCGAGGTAGGCCGCCCGAAGCGCCGCGACGAGGCGTTCGTCCACCAGTCCGGGCGGATTACCGGAGTAGACCGAGCTTCCGGTCGAGCGCGGAACTTGTCCACCGCCGCCACGGTCTCGGCGTCGAACTGCGCGTAGTCGCGGGCGAACTCCGCGGCCGCGCGGCGGGCGCTCGGCCTGCAGGGCGTCGGCCTGCGCCGGGTTCGTCTTCCGCAGCGCCTGCATCTCGCGCGCGTTCGGCGCCTTGGGCGGCTCGGGAAACGCCGCCAGCGACGGACGCCAGTAGCCGGTGGCGTGCAGCATGCGCTTCAGCTCCACCACATCAGGCCCTTCCACCTGCGAGAACGTCCGGTAGCCGAGGCGGCGCTGCGTCGTGTAGTAGATGCGCTTCATCTCGCCGACCGGCTCGACGTGCTCGCCGACCTCGATGGCCAGCGCGATGAAGTCGTTGCCGCGGCCGGGATCGTTCGGATCGGCGATGCGGATGGCGGCCGACTGCAGGTTGCCCCAGCGGCTGTCGCCGCCCTTGGCCTGCCCGGCCTCGAGCGCGAGAATCATGCGCTCGGCCAGCGGCATGCCCGTGCCCTCGGTGGCCTCGAACACCGTGGCCACGGCCTCGACCACTTCGGGGCCGACCATGATGTTGGCCTGCACGGTGTAGTGCTTCCCCTGGCGGCTGCCGGCCCAGGCGTTGTTGTTCTTGCCGGTGTGCGCGGCGGCGCGGCCCTGCATGTCGATCATGCCGAGCTGGCGCGACTCGCGGCCGGCGTCGTCGGCGAGCAGCTGCGCGATGGCCGCCGCCGGCTCGACGCCCTTCGCCATCAGATCGAGCCCGCGCACGCCGTACTCGACCATCGTCGAGGCCTGCGTGCACACGGCGCCGACGCCGGCGCGCACCCACGGGACGGCCCGGCCCACGAACGGCACGCGGGTCGTGACCGCCGCGCCCGACTGTCCGGTGGCCGGGTCGATGGCGCACAGCGAGAAGGTCGAGTACTGCGGATCGCCGGCCTCGTCCACGGTCACGCCATCGGCGGCCCGCCACGGCGAGCGCGGCGTGGATGCCTGCCCGGCCTCTTGCGCGGCAGTCGGAGCGGC